>NZ_FNWI01000004.1:0-1200000 GCF_900106855.1 Varibaculum massiliense
CGCTAGCCCCTTCTGGGCGAGCCGACGACGCTGTTGCGCTCGACCCATGCGACGAGCTCGTCGTGCAGCACGATGCCGTCGCGCGTCTTGCCGCCGATGTAGCGGATTGGGAACGGGTCGTCGGGGTCTTTTGCGAGCCGGTACATGGCGTCGCGGCTGATGCGCAGCATCGCGCACGCCTCGTCGGCGCCGAATATCGCGTTGGTCGATGCGATGAGCCTCACCTGGCTCCTGCTAGTGCTCTTGGTCATGGTCGTCCTCGAGCTCCTTTCGTCTCGAGGCTCCCTCGCGTGCCCGGCCGCGGGCGGCTCCCGGGGCGGTCCCGCCGTCATTTCCTGCCGCTCCTCGATTCGATGTAGGCGTCCACGGACGCCCTCGAAACCAGGAGCTTCCTTCCGAGCCTGTACGAGTCGATCTCTCCCGACCAGATGAGGTCGTACGCCTTGTTTCGGCTCGCCCTCATGTACTCCTGCATCTCGATCACCGTCATCCATTCGTCCCGATCTTGGCTTCCCTCGGGCGCGGCGCATTCGGCTGTGCGTGCCATGGTTCCTCCAATCTTCCCGTGCGGCACCGCGCGAGGACACCGCACGACACCGTGTGCCTTTTCGTCTGCGCGACGATTGAACCGCCTGATGGCGATAAGTGAGCACGGCGCGAGCGGAGATGGGTCGAAGTGGGTCGAGCTGGTCGGGCCTTCACGAAACGGCCATGAGCCGCGTGCCTTAGCTCGCAGCTAAGTCCCTGAAAAGTAAAAGGCGCCCATGCGGGCGCCTGCCTAGTGGCTGGAGTTGTTCGGTTTTGGTTGGAATGCTTCTCTTCCGCGGTGCTGTCGTCCGGGGTCCGGCATCTGTCGTTCGCCTCTTCTGTCGTGTTTGATGTTGCGTGTTCTGCGAGCGACCTTGCGCAGGTTTTTCAGCCCGTTGCCCCAGGTGCACCCGGGTAAATGGTACCCACCCGCTGGGGCATGGTTCGCCATAGCTAGCGTTTTGACAATGGGAGGCAGGCGAGCGGCGTAGACATTGGCGCCGAATCAGAGGCGAACGATGCCGCCTATCTCAACCCTGTGTCTTTCGATGGTTTTTGCCGCCAGCAGTTATCACCCGGTAGAAAGTAAAGCCGTCTTCGTTTTGATAGGCCTGGAGTGTTGAATCGGTGCCACGAAGGGCATCTTCCAGTGCGGCGATTATCTCGCTTCCTTTCCCAGGTGAGGGTTCATTTGCCAATTCAGCCAAATAAAGACTTGCGAGGTTTGCATAGTCCTGTGGCGTCATGATGCTTGAATTGGATTCAGGGGTCGCTCTTTTTGTGGGGGAAGCCTCGTAAAGCGCGGCCGCTTTTGCATAATTCTTCGGTATCCATCTGCCGAATAGATACTCCCTTGCAAGGCACAGTTTCATCGAGGGAGATTGCATTTCGGAAAGAATGGCATTGCCCCTATCGGCTGAGGCGTTCGAAATCAAGCCACGCAAATGTAATCCGGCATACTGGATTCGTTGATACCACATGAGGCCATCTACGCCCCGTTTTTCAAAATAGTAGGCTGCCTTTTCGTAGTCGACGGGAGTGATTTCATCACCTGAATAATACGCATCAGCGAGGTTCGATGCTGCGAGCGTAAATCCTTCGGCCACTAATGCCTCATTGAAGCTGTGCCAAAGGTGGAAGGACGCGCGAGAGTCGTTAGGGAGTTTGCAGATCCATTTCGGAAATGCGGCACCGTAGGCATTCAGGGGGTCGCGAGATGTTGCTATGTCATGTGCTTCGGTTTCCGCTTGTCGTTTTAGCTCCGCTATTTGCCCATAGCGCGCATCGTATTCCTCTCTGTTCCTTTCCCGCGTTTCTCGGATTGTCTTGGTGGACTCTTCGAAATACTCCTTGTAATGGTCTTCCTGCAGCGAGCCATTTGCGCTCTTCGCAAAAAGCTCTATGCGGTCCAGGGCCTCGCATGACCACGGTTTGACGTACTCCATGGGTTCGTTCGTCGATTCGTGCGAATCGTAGTTTTTGTCATCCACGATTTTTACGAAAAGCTCGTATTGCTCTTTAGAGAGCCATATGCCCAAGGGGTGAATGTGCAGGACGATCGTTCGCAGCGCGGTTAGGTCCCAGCTGCCCATGTCCATTTTCTCGAGACCAACGCGGTCAAGTGGCGCGGTTACCGCGTCATAGCTAGGCTTAAAGCGAGGGTTCTCGTCGCCCCTGCGGCGCGCCTCGTCGCAAATGGACTCAACCTGCCTTGCCCAGCTTTCACTATCCGGGCACCTTTCTTTGACCCATAGCTTTAAATACTCTTGGATTATTCTTGTCGCGGTCTTTTTTACGTTGTAGATAATCTGGCTACTGTCGTTCATCTCTGCTCCGTCCCGCAGGTCAAAGCCTTTAAAAGGGTGTCTTTGCTCTCCGAATCGAGTCGATTGGGGTTGTTTTCTCGTTGGCGGCTTTTCAGGCCAATTGCAAAATAGCAGCTTCCAGTGCGGCTTTATAGCCCTCTGCGGCCGCTTCGTAATCTCGCATATAGGATTCGAAGTCGGAGGCGGCGGCATTCGGGAAGCTCCCGACCCATCGTTTTCCCTTCGGCTTCGCCGGCTTCACCGCGCCGTCCATCCCGAATAGCCACCTGAAAAAAGTGGGTGACAGCATCACGTTGACGCAGGCGTAGCCGACGACGTTGTCTCCGCCGCTCTCGTCGATATGGCAGAACTTGAGGTCGTGGCCGAACCTTTCGTAAACGTACTTGGCATGACTGCCGGAGACTTTGAGGAACAGCGTCCTGGCGGTGCCCGAGCCGAACATGTCGATCCGCTGGCGCGTGTCCGCGACCACCCGCGTCCTCAGCGCCTCGACCTTTTCATAGTCCGACAGCGGCTTTCCGGTGACAACCGGGTCTACGATATCGTCTAGTCGGTGGAAGTAGGGGCTTGAGGAACCGCTTTCGTCGACATGCATGATCTCGAGGTAGTATCTGCCGAAGCTGAACACGATCGCCACCGGGTCCTCCTCGTACGGCCCGATTTTTACGGTCGATCCATTCATCAGGTGAACCTGCTTCTTGAAGGCCATCCTTTCGTTCGTCCGAATCGCTCGAGATGCGGCATGGAGGACGCCGAAAATCGCGTCAGTGTCCTTGCCGGCCTTGCGGTCGACGAACACGGTCTCCACGCTTTCGTCGACGTCATAGTCGGAAGAGAATGCAAGCACCTTCGAGGAGATTTCGTCTTTCTGCCCCTCGCCGATGAAGGAGCTCGTCCCCAGCACGTCCGAGATGAGAATCGCCTCCTCGGACGACAAGGGCTTGTTCACGGCCCTGAACCCGACGTTCTCGCCGTGGCCTGGTATCGCTACGCGGATCCCCATTGGCATGCTTTCGCTTATCTGGTGTAGGTCCTTGAGGATGGCGTTCTCAGACGTCGACTTTTCGGAGCAGATGCCTATGACGCGCGCGATTTCCGATGCGGATATGCCCGTTCTCTCGTCAGTGAATCGGACGAGAAGGTCGAGGACGGACAGGATCCTGCTTCTCGATGTGCCGCTCGCTGCGAATCCGGATTCCTTTAACTCGGAGATCTCCTCCTCGGTGAATGTCCTAGACATGGCAGGCCCTCCATAAACAGCATTATTACCCATGAAATTGTAGGTAATCCAAGCCTGTCAAAGGAGACGAAATTCCGATGGCGGTTGAAAATAAGGGCCGAAGCAATGGAAGAGAGCGAAGGAGGCAACCATGAACAATGTTAGACAGGCGGTAGGCATCCCGACGATTTCGCCAATCGAAGCCGTAGCGGAGATGGCGTGCGATGACGGAAAGAAGGCCCTCGGCTTTTCGCCGGAACAGCTGATTGCCGCTTGCGGCCTGGTTTTGATGGGCGTCGCGATTTTGGCCGTGTCGAACTACAGCCTCGCCATCGCCAAGGGGGATTTCAGGCTAGACCTGCGCCCTGCGTGCTAGGCGATACACCCACGAGAAAACAACAACCGTTGTTATGGGGTGCAGCGCCGGCGACGCGCGCCAAAGAATCAACGCTCGATTTGAATGATAGGAGACCATATGGAACGCAGCGATTTTCCTGAAGTTGGCACCAGGTTGACGTACGGGGAGGCGATCCCCGCATACAACCGCTTCGAGCGATCGATGCTTGAGAAGGTGTACGGGGCCGGGCTTCTGCCCGCGGTGGGGCTGTACGACCTGCTCTGGCAGCTTGAACTGCTCGCACGGAAGTTCGGAATAGAAAGCAAGGGGGCTTTCTCGAGGCTCAAGAGGGAGATCCGGTTGTTCTCGAGCGAGAGGACCGCTCTGGCGAACGGAGTGAACGGTGAGCGGTTCTACCTGCTGCAGGATGAATCGGCGCTCAGACAGCATGACGAGACGCACCTTTTCAAGGTCGGAATCGACGGGGGCAGGCTTGCCGGCGACCTCGACGAAGCCCTCGAGCTGCTTTCGAAAGAGTCCGCCAAGACCGATGAGTACGGCGACACGTATTCGCCTGATTGCCTGGAACGGGACTCCGACAGGCTGGGTAAAGACCCTTTCATGAAATGGGTCGGGATCGGGTTTTGCGCGATGATGGTCTGCTTCGGAATCTCGATGCTCGTCCATTCGATCTTCCAAATCGGCTTCTGCTCCAAGTGGTTTATCTGATGCAGAAGCCATTGGACGAGCAGTCTTTCAAAAAAAATAGGCAGAATCGCTTTCACGATCCCGCCCCGCAAACCCGAGGGTTTCTAACTGGAACCTATTATGCAGCTAAGTGGCGTCTTATCAACCCCACCCGCGTAACAGACTCCATTGTCGGTAAACGCTCCGCCAAGGGCTGATCGCCTCTCTAGACGAGCTTCTTGCGCGTCTCCTTCAGTATGCCCTTCTTGAAATCGGACCACTTGCCGAAGAACTTCTCGTCCGTCGCGGTGGCGGTGTGCTCCGCGTATTTGATTGCCGTGAGTTCCATGGTGCAGATGTAGTCCGCCGCCTGCGAAAGCCGGTACTCGGAGGGCTGCGCCGATCGGTAGACGACGGCGTCCTTCGACAGCGCGTACTCGACCGCGCGATGGAGTGACTCGGCGATGGAGCGCTGGCCGTTGTCGTAGTAGACCTTGACCATATCGTAGGATTGCAGCTCCGCGAGGTTGTCGAACAGGAAGTTCACGATATCCCTTCGCATCGCCCCCGCGAGCTTGTCGAGCGAGGCGAACTGCTTGGTCGCGTATGCGAAGGTGTGGTACTTTACGGGCATGTGGCGGAAGAAGACGCGGAACGAGCCGAGCATCATCTTGCGCGTCCTCAGGTCGAGCCCCGAGTACTGGTCCTTGCCGTTCATGAGCGGCGACGCATGGAAGGGTATGTCCGGGAGCCCCTTGGCGCGAAGGGCGCCCTCATATGCCGCGATCGAATTCGCGATGTTTTCGGATTGGTCGTGCATGACGACGGTGAGCAGGTAGTGGCGGTCGGAGAGGCCGTCGCTTCCCGACTCGTCGACGAAGATGCTGAGTTCTCGCATTGTTCTCCTGGATAAGAAAAAAGCCGGGGAAAACGTCCCCGGCACTTGGAAGCCTTCCTAACGGAAAACCAATTACCTTATATCATGTACTGTCCGGAAATTCAAGGGAGCTCGAAGCGTTTCCAGACGTCGGCGGAATCCCAAAGCCCGCTCGCCAACTCATGGGCAAGCCACCTGAGACTACTCACTTCACCCGCGGACGACGAAGAGCTGCGACCTGCGGTTTTTCAACCAGCATGAAAGCCGCCCGCGTTGATTCACTTGCGATTGTAGCTGGCGGCTTGCGGGCAAAAGGGCGGTTGAGTTTCGAAACGGGCGTTTTCGGCGATATCGAGCCTCCAAAGGCGTCCCGCCGCGCCCTTTGGGACAAAAACAAAAACTCAAAGCCCTGAGTTTGAAAAAAGTTTTTAGAGTTGTCCCAGCTTTTGTCCCCGAAGCCGACGAAACGCGACATGGCGTCACCTGGCGGCACTCGATTCGATACGGCACCGAAAACTGGATGCAACTGGAATGACGGGACGGCAGAACCGAAGCCATCGAGTGGGAGTAGTTTTCGACTTTTAGTCGCACGAGTGTGTTAGACCTAGCAATGTAGCCACTTTGTACTCACCCCGCTTTTTTGGTCTTTTGTTTCGTAAAACTGCAGGTAGGGGTGGAGAGTGGCTGTTTCGGGAAGAAAAGGGACGCCGCAGCATCCCTGAAAACGCTAAATACTCTGCTCTAACCCCTGAAGCGAGCCTTCTAGGCAGCGTAGTTGTTCTCGTCAATCTCGCCGGTCACAAGCTGATCCCTTATTCGGGGCTAAGTAACATTTTGTGTGTCTTTTGCTGGGCGTGTTGGGGTGGTTCAATGTCTTGCCCAGCCTTTGCGGATGTGTAGGGATCGGGTCTGCTGAGGGTTTGGTTGACAGTTTTTCTTCAAATTTTAGGTTGAAGCGTACTGGGTTTTGTTCCGCTTCTTATACGGGGGTCAGTTGATTCAACTATGAGAACACTAAGTTGATGCAACGGTGCCCTCGGGATTTTCAGATTATCAATTCTTTTCCCGTAGCAAGCAAAAGACCATATAAACCGCTAAATCTCAGAAAAGTGAGTCCTGTCTCGCCTCGTCCTCATTATCTCCAGAGAATTCTTCCTGGCATTCCGGGTAGCCTACCATCAAGAATTTTTCGGGTTTTTCCAAAGCTGCCGCCAGAAGGTTTCGACGGTATAGTCCGACAACTTTGGCTACTGATCGTGCTTGACAGTTGACTGATTTTTTAGGGTTGTATTCGATGTCAGTGAATGCGTCGAATTGGACAACCTCTCTCAACAGATCCTGTTTCCTCCAAAGGGCGGAAGCGTAGAGCCAGTCATAGAAGTACGTCTTTGGTTCTAAAGGGAATTCCCGGGTAAAAAACTTGAATGCTAGAAGTTGGCCGCTACTCCTGAGTCGGGGGTCTCTCTTTGCGTCTCGACTCGATACCCTTAGGAGATCTTGAAAAGGTCCACCCAGCTCAAAAACTTTTGAAGCCTGAAATGCCGATTCAACCGAGTAGTCCCCAACGCCGGGTTGGTGGATCATCAAATTAAAAGCGCTGAGTCTAACTCCCAGTTCAAAGTTACCTTTGGATGATATCTCTAGCACCCGAAGTCCTGGATAGTCTTTCAAGAACGATTCATGCAAACTAGTGATCGAGCGTTGCTTCTGCTGGATAGAGAAGCCCGGGTGAAATTCAAATTCTGTATTCACTTCTGATACAAACGGGGCATCATGCGATGTCTTGAATACTGGCCTATTCGCCATTTGACACCTCGGTTTTTTCAACCCAAGCTTTCCAAGCATCGGGAATGTTGAACACATTCAGCTGGCGATCATCGTTGACACGCCACGTCCCGTAAATCTTGGGGTGAAGTCCGCTCTCCCGTAGCTGCGTCCTTCTCTCATACCCATTCACGGCGATGAACGACACGGCCGCCCACGGAATCGTTGCCGCAATCTGTACTTCCGCCTGCGGATCAGTCGTCAAACATGACGGCAGTTTCACAGCAGACCGCGAGAATACTTGACCCGATTTCGTCTGTGCTTCTTCAGCAAACATGGCCTGAACTGCTGGCAATCCTCTCAGATCTTCCACCCTCATACTTATGGAGAGACTAGAAGCGGCATTAGTTGGGTAGAAGAACATCTGCTCCTCGGATAGGTAGGAGAGCTGTGAAATCGGAATGAAAAGTAGGGCGATGTCTGAACCGTTCTTAATTAGTTTTTCGCGGTAACGGTACATCATCTTAAAGTTTGGGAACGAGAACGAGAAGCAAGACATGTCTTTCCGACGGTCAAGTCGCAATTCATCCAACGCCATAAATTGTGTGTCGTCTGAGGCTTCGAGCTCCCTGCGAGGAACAATGCCCTTACTTTTAATTTGTTCCAGGTTAGATAATGGAGTGAAGTGAACCAGATAATTAACCCCTCTTTCTTCTAGGTAACGCAAAATCTCTTTCATCTCGTCCTCTCCAATTTAATATGTGAAAACTAAATATCGTCAGCTAACCGTTAGCTTAGCCGGTATCACTTAGCATTTTAATTCGTCAGATTATACTCAAGGGTTAGTTTAATGGTGTCCTTGTTATAGAAGCGAAACCTCGATTATGTCTCTTCGACGTTTGGAAAATCGTTCATACCTCGAATTTATACCTGTGAATTCCTGCACTCGAAATAATTACCACGTCTGGCAGTCGAATTGTGCTGACAGAGCAAAAAGATTAAACGGACGTTCGGAATGGCGCGGTTCTTCTCCTTCGACGCCACCAAGGCATACGGTACTGGAGCAGAACACACCGTTGCAGAAAACCAGATCATTCACCTCGGCGAAGATGCCGAAGCGCTCTACGGATTCACATGGAATACCGAGGAAGTAGGAGAGCGAACAAAGTGACCATCACCTTCAAACCCTTATGGAAACTCCTCATCGACCGCGACATGACCCGCGAAGACCTACGTCGCCAAACCAGGCTATCACCAGCGACCATCGCCAAGCTCGGACGTGATGGTAACGTCACCACCGACGTGCTTGCCCGAATCTGTACCGCACTTGAGTGCGATGTTGCCGACATTTGTGCCGCAGTTGCGCTGAACGAGGACGGGGTCAATGACTAACAGCTTTGACTTCGGCCACGCGAACGCAGGACAGCGTAAAGCAATCGAAACAACCATAATGTCAATAAAACCTACAGCAGACCCTTAATGCCTGTAGCCCACTGTTCAAACGGAAAGTCGCAGCCTACGCTCGAGTCTCTACAGGTCTGGAAGAACAAGCTAGTAGCTTGAGTTCAGAACCCAGTACTCGCATGGAGCGGTTAATATCCGCGATCGCGCGCTTAAACTCTCGCTCACCCTCCAGACCAATACGCAGGCCAAATGAGCTATCAGACACGTGCTTAACCTCCTTACAACATGGCTAAAATCCCTTGACGCAACTGCAGGCGTAAGCGTAAATTCTGAATTAAAAATGAGTTTAGTCACTTTTGATCCATTACAATAACGTAAAAAGAGTAACACAGATGAACACGATGATTTCTTGCTCTGAGGTTTCGTTTAAGTTTCCAGGAGCTAGGATTGATCGGGTTATTTTCGACGAGATGACTGCGTCTTTTGATGCGGGAATGTTTCATGCGGTGATGGGGCCGTCTGGCTCGGGTAAAACCACTCTGTTAAGTTTGCTAGATGGTTCCCTTGCTCCCGATCACGGAACGATCATGCTAGCTGGGCGCCCCATCGAATCGTATTCACGACGCGAGCTACGTTCACGCTTGTTGGCTCGGATTTATCAGGATTATCGACTGGTGCCCTTTTTGAGTGCGGTGGATAACGTGCGCCTAGCACAGCAGGCAGCCGGTAGCTTAGGTAGCCATCCGCTTTTAGCTTTGGAGTATTTAGAGCGTCTTGGGGTTAAAGACTTAGCGGAGTATCCGGTGGATAATCTATCGGGAGGCGAAGCGCAGCGAGTAGCAATTGCGCGGGCTTTGATTAATTCTCCACAAGTCTTGCTTGCAGACGAGCCTACCGGGGCTTTGGATGAGAAAAACTCTCATGAAATCGGTATTCTACTGCGTGAATTGTCGCATGAGTTAAACGTTTGTTTAGTGGTAGTCACGCATGATCCTGCTTTAGCCGCGCTTGCTGACCGGGTAGTGGAAGTGAACGATTATCGCTTGCGTGAAAAACAGCTCGCGCCTGCGACAGCCTACTGAGGTGAGATTATGGGATGGCGTCTAACCTGGGGCTGCGTAAAAGCGAACCTCAAGCTAGTGGTAGGCTTTTTTATTTGTCTGCTTGCGCTGTCTTTCACCGCGATTTTTTTGAATAATATCGCCACTGTTTATCGTCAAACGGTAGCTGAGGATACGCGAGTCACATATGGAGGGTTTGCCTACCGTATCGGGGCTACCACCCAAAATGCCAAACAACTGTTAAACTCCGCGACCGCTGGTCAAAATCTGGTGCCGGTTATCACCACCACCTGCCAGCTTGACTATGGTGAGAGTAGGGCAGATGCGGAGTGGAAGCGTTCTGGAGCCGGCTTTGATTATGGACGCTTACGGAAAGGAAAACGCGCCACCACTAATAATGAAGTAGAGATTTCCCAGTCCCTTGCCGCGCGCAGCCATATTGGGCTGGGAGGTGAGATTGCCTGTGATGGTAGGCGCTTTCAGGTAGTGGGCATTAGTGTTTTGCCAGCGCGCCGGTCAGAAGTGTATTTATCAACCCGCCTGGATTCCTCAACCGACGCGGCTAACGTCACCAACTGGGTAACTAACACCGATATAGCTAATTCAAATTATCGTCCACTCTTCGATCGCGGAGAATTGCGTAAAGTCTCGCTAGATTACGCGATTCGCTATGCACAGGAATCAGCAGAGCCAGGATTTGTTGCAAACGCTCTGATTATCTCCCATCTATTGCTCGCAACTGTCGGGATTGTGCTACTGCTAGGATTTTTAGCATTTCGACGTTCTACTGCAAAATTGCGGCAGGCACTCCTGGCAGCCGGTTTTAGCAGCCTGAAAACAAGCTTGCTTAGCCTCGTGCCTCTTTTCCTGTCCCTGTTTAGCGGGGTTCTTCTTGGAGCTTTAGGCGGTTATTTGGCGCTATTTACCTGGCGAGATCAGATTGCGCTTCGTTTTGAACAAGTTTGGGATGCGGTATCGCTAAGCGGCGATTATCGGGCTTTACTCGAACTAGTCGCTTATTTCGTGGGCGCACTAGCGATATATGTGTTTGCACTTTATTTAAGCGCTTATCGTTCAATTAAAACTAGGGCATCTAAATCTAGTAATCGCGAGTTAAAAGCCGAGCTTATCGCAGGTCTCGCGTTGCTGGGTGTGGGAGTTTTATGCAGCTTCTTAACTAGTTCAAATGTCGCTGTCTTGTATTACATTGCGCTAGCCGCAATCGGGATCGGGGTTGCACTGCTCGGATGTGCGCTGCCCTTCTACGTTTATAAATCCCCTTTACGCCTAGCCGCTTACCGTGCTAGCGTACATAGTTTTATTCTCGGGCCAATCATCTGCCTGCTTTGCATCCTCGCCACTCTCGGAGGCACTAACGCTACCATGCAGCAAAGAGCTCTCACCGTCGGTAAACCCAACGCTGACAGTTACCTCACCGTTTCGTTTATTAACGATGCAGACGTGACCTATCTGAAAACTCGTTTCCCGCAGATCATGACCCATGCCATCATGTTTGGGTTCCCGGAAAAATCAGAACACTCTTTGCGCGTTGCAGAAGGTGCCTACGCAGCCTGCATCCATCAAAATTCCAATAGCGACAGGTGTCACCAGTGGATGACACTGGTGGGCTTTGTCCTATCCGAAAACGGTAAAGAGCTAACCGGAAAAATCTCTCCAGAACTCGCCGACACCCAAGACTCTACCGAATACGCCCTGGTTATTTTTGGCCCCAATCTGGATAAGCCAGAAGAAACCATTCCCGTTACACTGCCCAAAAAGGTAGACGAACGCCTCGACTATGCAGAATTACCTGGCTGGGTAGCTAACCCTCAAGACCCAATCTTTAGCAATAAAGGATTTACTATCGGGATAGAAAGACGCCTATACATCCCGGACTTTTCACACTACCCCGCAGACCAGCAACAACAATTCAAATCTGTGGCCCAACAGCTCTCATCCGATCTGGCCTTATCAGAACCTCTCGGCACCAACAGTCAAACCCTAGACATCATCAACTGGTTAATCCTTGCCATCGAAACTGCTCTCGGCCTACTACTTATCTATATCGGCACCACCATCACCACCAAAAACAGCCATGCCCTAGTTAGCACCCTGAGAGACTACGGTTACCCGCCTCATAAACTAGCCGCCATACGTTTAACTCAATTAGCCCCCTATCTAGCCGCAGTGGTGGCTGGTTCGCTTATCGGCCGAATAATGCTAAGACCAGTTGTTGCCGGCCGTGCAGTACCCGAAAACATTTCCCCAGACTGGACATGGATTCTACCAGCCATTATTATCGCGGCTGTCGTTGGCCTTACCCTCGTCCCTAAAACAGTAAAAAGTCCGGGATAAGGACATAAACCATGAAGAAGATATTTGCATGCTCTGCAGCTTTTGCGGTCGCTTTACTGATACATATACCGCTAGTTTCAAGCGCAGCAGAAAATGATTCCATCCCTATTGCCAATAGCTCACAAGAAGTATTGTCTAATGAAATCGTTAAATATGTTGATAAATCTGACAATCATTATTTCTTCAATAGCTACAAAGCAAATATGAGTAACGCATCTCCAGATGTCATAGAAGCGGGACCTACTTTAATGAAGTGCAGTCGACTTATTTCCCGACAGGAGAACGAACTGCGGTGCCTGTTTACGGTAACTGGTGTGGCCCTGGCTATGGAAAAGGAACCCCAGTGGATGTCCTGGACACAGCTTGTATGCACCATGACCACTGCTACGGCAAGCAAGGATACTTCTCCTGCCCCTGTGACAAAGCACTAATTCAAGAAATTGACGCAAACTACAACCGGATGAAACCAGGTAAAGAGCAAAAAATAGCTAGCGCTATTAAATCTGTATTCTGGCTCAACTCTAAACGCTGCTAGCTAGAGCTTACAAAACACGGCCCAGAGAATCACCCTAGAAAACTATCCCAATCCGGCTGGGATGATTTCGTCAATAGAGGTTTCCCTATAAGGTCGGCTGATGCCTTGTTCTTGCCTCCAGGCTTCGATTAGATCGAGCAACTCGCCGAACACCATCAAGTCAATCTCGGTAGGACGCAAGTTTAGGTGGGATAGTGCGTGGTAGGTGATGCGGGGGAATACCACAACCAAAGATGCCTCTTGGCTGTGGTCTAGTCGTTTCCCGGTTTGTCTTCACTGAGGATGTTGCGGCGGGTGCCACGGATCAGAGCTTCAGTAATCGCATCCTTATACTCAGGAAAATCCGCCAGAACTGAAGCGTACTGGGTTTTGTTCTGTTTGAGTAGATGGGAAAATCTGGATTATGCCTAAGAAATTTGATCAGGATGCGAAGGATCGTGTGGTTCGTCTTGTTGAGGATCGGGTTCTTGCGGGGAATTTGTCATTGCAGAAAGCGTGTCAGGTGGTTGCGCCAAGGCTTGGTGTTTCCTGGCATACTGCTCGCCAGTGGGTGCAGCGCTCTCGTCGGGAGGGTCGTGTTCACCGTTTAGAAGAGGACGTGATTGTTGAGAATGCTAGGTTGCGGCGTGAGAATCAGCAGCTGCGTGATACGAACGAGTTACTCAAAGCGGCGCCGGCTTTTTTCGCGTCAGAACTCGACCCGCAACGTCGGAAATGATCGCTTTCATTGACCGGTACAGGGATCGTTTTTCGGCCTGTGTTCATTTGCGCGACGTTGAATGCTCATCGTGAGGGTGGTTTCATTACCTCTCGTGGCCTCGGCAATCCAAATCTCGTGGGGTAAGTGCTCGCGCTTGCCCGATAACTACCCGGAAAGCCAGTAGGGAAGATACCCGTCCTGATTTGGTAAGGCGTGACTTTAGAGCGCCAGCCTCGAATCGTTTGTGGGTAGCAGATATTACCTATGTTCGCACAGTCAAGGGATTTGTGTATGCAGCGTTCGTAACTGACGTGTTTTCCCGCAAGATTGTTGGTTGGGCGCTATCGGATTCGATGCGTACGAAAACCCTACCGTTGCAGGCACTCAATCAGGCGGTGGTGTTTTCTGTTCTGTGGAATATTATGTGCTTCGTAATGATTAAACCTGTAGGCCCGAAGCAGGGCAACTTTTAGGTCTGTTCAACCTGCTTTGTGCTTTCTAAGTGCTTAGAATAAATGTGTGTCCTTAAAAAATTCTCTCCCATCACACCATTCTGGCTCGTCAAATACCGTGGCTAACGGGCAAGAGCTAAGCAATGAGGTTCAGGAATTTTGTCGGCTCCTTAAGGCTAGTATTGGGGAGACCAAGAATCGGGTGGTATTTTTGGCAGGTGCAGGGCTGGGTTTTGATTCGAATCTGGCCGTGGTCGAAGATGTATTGCGGATCACATTTGAGAGTTTGGGGTTGTATTCGGACGCGGAGGAAAAACTGCAAAGTTCTCGGTGTATCCCCTTTGGATCCGAAGAACAGTTCCAATTTTTGTTAGGTAACGTACAGCCGGAGTTGATATATTCCTTGCTTCTGCAATGCAGTGGCAAGAATCAGGAGTGCTTAAACGGATGGAAGTCACTGAGGAAAGACAGCTGGAACCGCGATTATTATCCTCGACCAAGTCTGGTTCATATGTTTATCGTGGCGTATTCATATTTGGCAGGTGTTCCGATTTTAAGCATGAATTTTGACAGCATGTTTGAAGATGCTTTTACGCTGCTATGGAACAGAATACATCCGAAAAATGCAGGTCCCGCACCAGTGAAAGTGTTGAACTTTAAGGATCAGCCGCCAAATATAGATACAAAAGATACCACTAGACAGCTCTATATTTGCAAACTCCATGGCGATGTTGCCGGAGGTACAGGGAGCATCAGCGCTGACAGTATTAAAACCACACTGAGTTCGATTTGCAAATATGAGTACAGTTGGGCCCAGTTCGTGCGCAATCAGGCAAAAAATGAACATTTGTGTCTAGTGGGCTACAGTGGGCGAGACACCGATTTCTATCCAGAGATCAAGCGTGCTGCGAGTTCCAACCGGCAGACTTTCTGGTTCGTGGGACCTGAAGCCGAGCAGAACAATGAAACTCTAGCTAACGCGAAGGGGCTGAAAAGTTCGTTAATAACTAGTTGGCCGCGACAGACAGTTAAGCACTGCTTAGAGGATGGATTGTTAGAGGATGAATCTTTAGGCTCGGCTATGTCACAGGTGCTTCGGGATTACAACGCTAGTTTCAACTCGCCCACCGATGAAGCAAAAGATCACTTTTTTCAGCACTTAATCGCTGAGAACACCTGTAAGGAGCTGGTGAATCCCCACCTATTTTGGTTATATGTGTATGATTCCATCGGTAGGAATCGGGAAGTGTCCGTTCGGCTTAAAAACTCTGCTTTTCATTTTCAAGGAGCGTTAAAGCGTTTGCCGCTGGAAACACACGAGAATGACATCCTGGACGAGATACGAATGCATAATGCCCGCGAGTTAGCTTGTTTTTGCCAGTACTATCAGATCGCTACGGGTATTTTGAGTAAGCCAGACCAATCTCCCACCAATGAGCTAGTTTTGCGTGCTCGCCGTGAGCAGGTTTCAGCGTTGCAAATGGCGATTCCGCATAATCTCGGTTTCCCTCTCCCGGTTTCGCTAAGGCTCGTAATACGCCCTTACAATTGTCTAGTTGCCTATTTATTCTGCCAGCTAAACAGCTGGTTTAAGCGGCTACCGGTGGAAGATTACCAAAAAAACATTGTTACGATTCAGGAATCAATCCTGCGAGAACTAGCTTTGCGTCTGCGGTTTTTACCATCGAATAACTCGCGGCACGAAGTTAAGGACATTGAACGCAAACTGTTGAACCTTCAACAGCAGGCTCGGGAAGTTGGAAACTATACGACTTACACCGGCGTAGAACGTTACTTGGCCAGGTTGGATGCAATTGAACAGGGTGAGCATCGAGAAAAAATCAAGAGCACAGTGATGATAACCGGAGAAAATAACTATCTTAATATCGCGCAAATAGACGCTGGAGAATATGATAAGGCAAAAAAGGAAGCTCGCTGCAGCGGTAATCTTCTCAATGAGATTAAGGCTCTGCTGCACAAGGCATACGCACACCACACGCAGAAACAGACGCAGGATAACCTATTAGAAGACGCAGAACTGGAGCGACTTTTACAATTGGCTCCTCTTATTGAATCGCGTTTGTGGCGCTTCGCGCTCCAAGACATTTTGTGGCGATATTTTAAGATTTCTCGCGCTGAGTTGAATCAGAGGTGGGCTATGGGCTCGGAGAGTGCTAGGTGAGGGGTGCGGTTAATGCTGCGGCAACACAGGTCGCCACAGTAGCCGGTTCGCCTCTTTAGCAGGTAGCTGTCACTGTTAACGCCTCCATAAGCAATGGTATAAGGCTTGCTGGTATCCGGGATAACAGTAGATAAATAGTAAAAATTGTCAAACCCCATTGGCATAGCTGGAAGATTCGCTGTAGTCATCCCTTCCGCAGCGCCTGCAATACTCGGTATAGTTTCGGATGGCTTTTCGTTTTGCATAGTGGCCCAACAGGGGAGCGCTAGGCACTTTTAGATATCGGGTTTCATCGGTTCCGCACCAGAAGTTTTAATCTGAACAGTTTTCAAGTCCAAATGTGGGGGAGGGGGAGGCAGAGCTTCCTGTTGATAGTTTCAAAACAAGCAGAGTTAAATTCAACGCTGGTAGCGATAATCCGCAGGAAGTTCTGCGCCCCGGTAAAAGCATGGCTACCATGGAAAGTAAGGTTTTCGAAGGCAAGTAAGAAAGGAAAATACTCATGGCAGTTCATGACAATGGACCGGAGCCCTATAGCTTCGATCTGGAAACCGAAACTAAGGAAAACACTAACTATCGCACCACCGCCTGGACCGGGAAATATCTGCAGGTAACCCTGATGTCTATTCCGGTAGGGGAATCTATCGGGTTGGAAGTCCACCCCGATAACGACCAGTTCCTGCGTCTGGATGCCGGGAAAGGCAAAGTAGTAATGGGGGATGCCGAAGATAACCTCACCTTCGAACAAGAGGTTTCTGACGGTTGGGCAGTAATGGTGCCTGCCGGGAAATGGCATGACATTATCAATGTGGGGGATGAACCGATGAAGGTCTATGCCATTTATTCCCCCTCCCACCACGCCCAGGGAATCGTGCAGGAAACTTTCGCCCTGGCAGAACAGGACGAGGAATCCGGCAAGGATGTTCCTCCGGAATGGACCGTGCAGCTAGGTAAATAGGTTGCCGCAGCTGAGGATTCTCCGACAAGGCGCGAATTGCGTTTTATTTAGGGAGAACCCTCGGTAACAGCTTAAGGTGGCGCCGTCCTGATTATAGGGCGGCGCCACTTGCTTTTTACTAACAGATATGAGGTCTTAACCCGATTTATAAGCAGCTTGCTTTAGGACTGCAGCCGGTCTAGCGCGGCATCTAGGCGGGTTAGTTTGGCGGTCATTTCACCCGTGCGACCAGGGCGGATATCGGCTTTTAGCACCAAAGCTACCCGCGGGGCAAATTGGGAAACCGCTTCACAGGCGTCTTTGACTACCTGCATACATTCATCCCACTCACCCTCGATAGTCGTGAACATAGAATCAGTGCGGTTAGGCAGTCCCGAATCCCGAATTACTTTTACCGCGGCAGCAACCGCGTCACGAACTCCACCCTCAGCGTCTGAGGTGGAAGGAGTAATAGAAAATGCAACTAACATGCTTTTACTTTAGCTGCTCTGGTTGCAAAAACGACTATATGATTCGTTTCCAAAACCCCATTGCCTGATTTTCGAGTTTAGGAGAGTAGTCGAAGGGAAACTTTAAGCTCCTGCTCGGCAATAAAAGAAACGGGAAAAGGTGAGGAAAATTGCTTGCTGGTTTTAAGTTGCTGATTAGTACGCCGGGCGCTGCCCCTGCTAGGGTTAAAGGGTAGCTAGTTGCTTTTGATTTTCTTCAAGAAGGCTGAAGCAGACAGCTAACAGGCTCCCCGGGCAGCAGGTGTTACCGGTGGTCAGGGGGATGCGGTTGGGCAGTGGGTGAGAATTCAGACGACTTCCCGCTGTCGCGCGCAAAATTTCATACCAGGCAGCTATTTCATATAAGGGAAGACTTTGAATAAGCGGATTTTCGTAAGGAAAAAGAACGATACTACCCAGTTCAATGTCTATGACATTTTCGGTCTCGATGCGGCTGCACTGGAACAAGCCAAGTGCACGGTATTTGCCGAGGTAAATCAGGATATTGTTCTCGATGAGATTGATATCGACGACTATTACGTTGTCGAATATTTGCCCGGTCAGTTTGATCAACGCGCCGATGCCGCTGAAAAATGCCTAGAACTCCAGGGCTATACCGCTACCGTTAAATGCGGATACGGACGTACGGGCGAGGTTAAGTTCAACCCTATCGAGATGCGCCTCAAAGATATGTCGGTGCTGGAAAACGAAACTTATACCCCCAACCGGCAGTTACCGCCCAGCATTGAAATCACCGAAGATTACTATCAGCAAGCCTCCTTGGCGATGACCAAGGAGGATTTGCTTTTTATTAAAGAATATTTTGATAGCATCGGGCGTTTGCCTACTGAAACTGAAATCAAAGTAATCGATACTTACTGGTCAGACCATTGTCGGCATACCACTTTTGAAACTGAGCTGACAGATGCTACCTTTACCGGTCCTTACGCAGATCGCCTGCAGGAAGAGTGGGATCGCTACCTAGAGGAGCGCAATAGCGAAAAACCAATCACCCTGATGGATTTGGCGACCCTGTCTGCCAAACGTGAAAAGGTAAAAAACCAGGAAGTTTCCAACGAGATCAACGCTTGCTCGGTGTATGTAACTGTGGGCGGCGAGCGCTATATCCTGCAATTTAAGAATGAAACCCACAACCACCCCACCGAGATTGAACCTTTCGGGGGTGCTTCCACCTGTATCGGAGGAGCTATCCGTGATCCGCTATCGGGACGTACCTTCGTTTATCAGGCGATGCGTATTTCCGGCAGCGCCGATCCGCGGATAGAAGACCCCATAGAAGGCAAACTATCCAGTAAAGAAATCACTCAGCGGGCAGCCGCCGGATATTCATCCTACGGTAACCAGATTGGGCTCACCACTAACTATGTAAAAGAAATCTACCACCCCGGTTACCGGGCAAAGCGCCTAGAACTCGGGTTTGTGGTGGGGGCGGCTCCCGCAGAAAACATTATTCGGGAAGAACCAGTCCCCGGCGACCTAATTCTGCTTATCGGAGGGCGCACCGGACGTGACGGAATCGGGGGAGCTACCGGATCCTCTAAAACCCATACCCGAGACTCCTCCCAAACCTGCGGAGCGGAAGTACAAAAGGGTAACCCGATTATTGAACGCAAGATCCAGCGGCTTTTCCGCCGCGGTGAGGTCGCCAAGCGGATCAAGAAATGTAATGACTTTGGTGCCGGGGGAGTCTCCGTTGCCATCGGAGAACTAGCTCCTGGACTGGAAATTGAACTTGACCGGGTACCGGTCAAATACCAGGGTTTAAATGGTACCGAGTTAGCAATCTCGGAATCTCAAGAACGGATGGCAGTTTGCATTGACCCGACAGACCTGCAGTTCTTTTATGATGCGTGCGCAAGTGAAGATGTAGAAGTAACCCACGTGGCCACCGTGACCGCTGAGAGGCGTCTGGTGATGCATTACCTGGGAGAAACGATTGTCGATATTTCTCGGGATTTCTTGGACACTAACGGGGTACGTTCCCACGCCCATTTCGCGGCAGTTTCTAATGGGAAAATTATTCCCGAGCGGGAAGTTTCCGGCTCAAATCTGCAGGAAAAACTAGCAAATAACCTGGCGGACTTAAATATTTGTTCCCAGCGCGGCTTAAACGAAATCTTTGATTCCTCCATTGGGGCCACCACTTTGACCCTGCCCTACGGCGGTAAATTCCAGCGCACCCCCTCCCAAGTCAGCGCGCAACTAGTTTCAGTTGAGGACGGACAATCCGAGGTAGCCTCGGTAGCAGCCTACGGTTTTGAACCTTCGCTGGCGGAGCTCAGCCCCTATCACAGTGCTATCGTTTCGGTAGTGCAATCCATGTCACGACTGGCCGCAGCCGGGGTAGATCACCGCGACTTGTATTTCACTTTCCAAGAATATTTCCAGCGCCTGGGCGACGACCCCGAAAAGTGGGGAACTGTGGTGGAATCCCTGCTAGGGGCTAACCGGGTTTTGCGTCACTTCCACCTGGCCTCTATCGGGGGCAAAGATTCCATGTCCGGCACTTTCGAAGACATGCATGTGCCGCCGACCTTGGTAAGCTTCGCTATCGGGATGCAAGAGGCAGCTAAGCTGCGCACTCCGGAATTCAAAGCCCGTAATCACCGTCTCTACCTGTTACCAGTGCAAACAGACGAGTTGGGGGCAGTTGATCTGGAATCTTTCCAAACCGCCCTCGATAGGCTGCAAGCAATCAACCCGCTGTCGGCATACGCCCTCGGTTATGGAGGAATCGGAGAAGCGCTAGCAAAAATGGCTTTCGGGAACCGGATCGGTTTCGACATCAACACTGAACAAGACCTATTTGCTTCTCGCTATGGCAGTTTCCTGATTGAAACTGACCAGCACCTGGATTTGCCACTGCTGGGATACACCGGGAGTTGGGAACAAACCACGATTAACGGTAATTCTGTCGACCTGGATGCTTTGCAGCAGGCATGGGAACAGCCTTTAGCGAAGATTTTCCCCACCGCCGGGAAGCGGATTAACCAGAAAGCGGCGCGAGTTAGTGAAACTTGTTTAACCAAACCTCGCCACGCACCCTATAGAAAACAAACACCCCAGGTATTTATCCCAATCTTCCCTGGTACTAACTGCGAATACGATATGACTCGAGCTTTTACCCGCGAGGGCGCACAGGTGGTAACCGAGGTTTATCGGGATGCCGCCTCTTATGCTCGCCAAATCGAGCAAGCCGATATTTTGGCCTTGCCGGGTGGATTCTCGGTAGGAGATGAACCGGATGGCTCGGCAAAGTTTATTGTTTCGGTGCTGCGCCAAGAGCAAGTAAAAGAGGCAGTGCATTCGCTGCTGCGCAAAGGTGGTCTAATTCTGGGAATCTGTAATGGGTTCCAGGCGCTTATCAAATCAGGCTTGCTACCCTACGGGCAGATTTGCGACCTTAATCCCGATTCGCCCACCCTGGCGGCAAACAATGGTGGACACCACGTGGCTAAAATCGTGCACACTTCGGTATCGTCCGTGGCTTCCCCCTGGCTGAGTTCCTTTGACGTTGGGGAAGTTCACCAGATACCGATTTCTCACGGCGAAGGGCGGGTAGTGATGAGCCAGGAGGACTACCAAAAATACCTGGCATCTGGGCAGATAGCTACCCAATATCTGGGGGAAAACCCCAATGGATCTTCCTTCGGAATCGAAGGGCTGTTGGCTCATCGCGGGCAAATCCTAGGAAAGATGGGCCATTCAGAAAGGAGCGGTAGCGGTTTATACCTCAACTACTGTCCCGAAATAGAACAAAACCTATTCAGAAACGGGGTTAATTATTTCCGATGGATGTAGCAATCATTTTTGGTTCCGCCTCCGATAAAGAAAAAATGGCGGGCGCCGCTAAATGTTTAGACGAGTTCGGATTGGAATATAAAGCGTATATTGCTTCGGCACATCGGGTTCCAGAACTTTTAGAGAAAATTCTAAAAGAGGCCGTGGACTCGGGGGCAAAAGCCATTATCGCCGGGGCTGGTCTAGCGGCGCACCTGCCGGGGGTAATCGCTTCGAAAGTGACGATTCCGGTTATCGGGGTACCTTTAGATGCAGCTTTGGGTGGTCAAGATGCCCTCTACTCAATCGTGCAGATGCCGAAAGGAATCCCGGTTTCCACGGTAGGAATCAACAATTCCTATAACGCCGCCATGACCGCGGTGCAAATAATTGGCACCAGTAATGAAAAGGTAGCCGCGCAGCTAAAAGAGTACCGCGCCAATATGAAACAGAAATTTACTGCAGATCCGGTTAGTTTTTAAAAGAAAATTTAAGAGAAAAAGAAGGCAAAATATGGAGAAAAAAGAATTCCTCTACGAAGGAAAAGCCAAGAAAATCTATGCCACTGATGACCCCGATAAGGTGATTGTTTATTACAAAGATGACGCCACTGCCGGCAATGGAGAAAAGAAAGGCACCATTAAAGACAAGGGCATCATAAACAATGAGCTCACCAGCTATCTATTTGAAATGCTGGCTTCGCACGGGGTGAAAACCCACTTCATCGAGAAGCTAAACGATAGGGAACAGCTGTGCTGGAAACTTGATATCGTTCCCCTAGAGGTAATCACCCGCAACATTATCGCGGGTTCCATGGCTAAGCGCCTGGGGTTAGAAGAAGGCACCATGCCGAAGAAAATGATCCAAGAGTTCTCCTATAAGGATGACGACTTAGGTGATCCCCTGATTAACTCTGATCACGCGGTTGCCATTGGGGCTGCTACCGAAGAAGAGGTCGCGGAAATATTGGAGGTAACCGCCAAGATTAACCAGATCCTGTCTGATGCTTTCAAGAAAGAAGGCATCCTCTTGGTTGACTTCAAGATTGAGTTCGGTCGGGACAAGGACGGAAACCTGCTGCTAGCAGACGAGATCACTCCCGACACTTGCCGGCTGTGGGACGCGGAAACCAAGAAGAAACTGGATAAGGATCGTTTCCGCCGGGATATGGGTGGAATCGAAGAAGCCTATAAAGAAATTCTGCACCGCATTACTAAGAAATAGGTTATTACTGGCGGATCCTGGGGGTGGAGGGAACCCTTCCGCCCCCAGGGAAAATCATTATTTAGGGCAAGGGAAAACACAGATTATGGTCAGCTATAAAGATGCCGGTGTTGATAAAGAGGCAGGATATGAGCATGTACGCCGGTTAAAGCAAATGGTAGCCTCCACCCAAAATGATCAGGTTTTGGGTTCTCTGGGATCCTTCGCTGCCCTCTATGAACTAGGTAAATACCAGGAGCCCGTCCTAGTTTCCGGTACTGACGGGGTAGGCACCAAGCTGAAAATCGCTTTCGCTCTCAAAAAATACGACACCGTAGGCATCGACCTGGTAGCCATGTGTGTCAACGATGTGCTTTGTCATGGGGCCAGGCCGCTGTTTTTCTTAGATTATCTGGCCTGCTCCCAGCTTGATGCCGAGGTTTCCTCCCAGTTAGTTAGGGGAGTGGTCGAAGGGTGTAAGCAGGCGGGTGCGGCTTTGATTGGGGGCGAAACCGCGGAGATGCCCGGTTTTTATCAAAGTGGCGAATACGATATGGCCGGTTTTACGGTCGGAGTGGTAGAAAAGTCCGCTATTATCGATGGCTCGGCAATAAAAGCCGGTGACGTGGTGATGGCACTGCCCTCGTCGGGGCTACATTCCAATGGGTTCTCCCTAGTGAGGGCACTCTTTAAAGAGCCTTTCCCCGAAGAACTGTTGACCCCTACTAAAATCTATGTTCCCGAAATCCTCTCGTTGCTGGATCAAAAAATCGAAATCCACGGCCTGGCCAATATTACCGGGGGCGGGCTAGAAGAAAACGTGCCCCGGATTATTCCCGCGGGGCTGTGCGCGCGGATTGAAAAAGAAAAAGTTCGGATTCCCGCCATCTTTAAACGCGAAGAATTCGCGGCAGTACCCGAAAGCGAAATGTGGGGAACCTTCAATATGGGAGTGGGCTTCACCTTGGTAATTCCCCCCGCAGAACTACCGAAAGTAACCGCCGCATTGCCCGAGGCCTATCAAATCGGAGAAATCGTAAGCAAAGAGCAATGCGACAGTCCGGCTGAGAACCGAATCTGCCTACTCTAACCGCAGATAAGCAAGCCAGCTAGAAAAGAGGAAAAACTAATGGCCAAGATTTTGATAGTAGGCAACGGAGGACGCGAAAACGCGATTAAACGCGCCCTTGCGGCCCACGAAATTGCCCAAACTACCTCCTCTAGTATGCAGGAAATCTTGCGGACAGCCCAGGAGTTCGCCGCGGACCTAACTATTGTGGGTAGCGAAGACCTGCTGGTAGCCGGGATTGGGGATCTGTTTAGCCAGGCCGGTATGAAACTTTTCGGTCCGGGTAAAGCAGCAGCCCGCCTAGAAGGCTCCAAAGCTTATGCCAAAGACTTTATGCGCAAATACGGGGTGAAAACCGCCCGCTACGAAACCTTCACCGATCCGCAGGCTGCGATGGCGGGGCTAGCTGATTTCAACTTGCCGGTAGTGGTGAAAGCCTCCGGGCTAGCCGCTGGAAAAGGCGTGATTATCTGCCAGACCGCCCAAGAAGCACAAGACGCTATCTCTCAAATCATGGTGGAAGGACGCTTTGGGCAGGCCGGAGAAAAGGTAGTGCTGGAAGAATTCCTGGTGGGCAAAGAGGCCTCAATTCTCAGTCTGGCTAATGAGAAGGGGATCTTCCCGCTAGTTTCCGCTAAAGACCACAAGAAAATAGGGGAGGGGGAGACCGGTCCCAATACCGGCGGGATGGGGACTTTCGCCCCCAACCCGTTCTACACGGCGCAGCGACAAGCAGAATTTGAACGCGATATTTTGGCTCCCACCTTGAAAGGAATCCAATCCGAAGGGCTGGAATTTGCCGGCTGTATTTTCTTTGGGTTGATGCTGACTGATAATGGCACTTACCTGCTGGAATACAATATGCGTTTTGGGGATCCGGAAACGCAAGTGGTTCTGCCCTTAGTTGAGGGTGATTTTTATGAATTGCTGGTGGCTTGTATGGAGCGGCGCCTGGACCGTGCTGATATTAAAATCCGTGATCAAAAAGCTATTTGCCTGGTGCTGGCTTCCGGAGGCTACCCGGGTAGCTACGAGAAAGGCAAAGAGATTACCGGTCTAGAAGAGGTGGATTACCTGGAAGCGGGGGTGCGCCATGAAAACGGGAAAGCCTACACTAATGGTGGTCGGGTGCTGAATCTGGTTGCTCGCGCGGACACTTTAGAAATTGCCCGCCAGGTGGTTTATGAAAATGCCCAGAAAGTAGATTTCGAGGGTAAAACCTACCGGAAAGATATTGGCGCAGACGCGATTTAGGAGCGAATTTTGAAGGCACAAGTCGTAAATAACCTGGGAGAAGAGTGCGGAGTTTTTGGAGTCTACGGTTCCCCTGATGCCTCCAGCCTGATCTACTACGGTCTGCATGCTTTGCAGCATCGCGGGCAAGAAGGCGCGGGCATTGCGGTCTCCGATGGGGAAACCATTCGGGTGAAAAAAGCGAAAGGCCTGGTTAGCGAGGTTTTTGATGACCCTATACGCCTCTCTAAATTAAAAGGATCGCGCGGTATCGGTCATGTGCGTTACTCGACTTCCGGTAATAACTGGAGCTGTAAC
Source organism: Varibaculum massiliense (assembly GCF_900106855.1). Classification (NCBI taxonomy): domain Bacteria; kingdom Bacillati; phylum Actinomycetota; class Actinomycetes; order Actinomycetales; family Actinomycetaceae; genus Varibaculum; species Varibaculum massiliense. The sequence goes on from NZ_FNWI01000004.1 coordinate 24,998, forward strand.
CTGCAACCCTTTGTGTTTCACATGCATAATGGGAACATTGCCCTAGCCCATAATGGCAACTTGGTGAACTCCCCGGATCTAAAAATAGAGTTGGAACGGCAAGGGGCGATTTTTAACTCCAACTCCGATTCTGAAGTGCTGATGCACCTGATAGTGCGAGAACGAGGCAGCTTCTATGAGCGACTTTGTGCCGCTTTGCAGCGGCTGCGTGGCGGCTTCAGCTATCTAATCATGACCGATGACACTATGTATGGGATCGTGGATCCGCACTGTCTACGCCCCTTAGTGATTGGGAAAATGAAAACTCGCGGTGGCTGGGCGATAGCAAGTGAAACTTGTGCTCTGGATTTAATCGGAGCCGAGTTCTATCGGGATCTGCGGGGCGGAGAAATCGCGATTATTAATGAGGACGGGCTAAAGATTGAACGTTATTGTCCGCCTGCCGATACTTGTGTTGCCGCCATGGAATATATTTATTTTGCTCGTCCTGACTCCAATATCTTGGGGAAAAATGTTCATGCAGTGCGCAAACAATGCGGGATGACCCTAGCTCATGAACAGCCCACTCCCGGAGCCGATATTGTGATCGGGGTTCCTAACTCTTCACTCTCTGCCGCTTCTGGCTACGCGGAGGCTGCGCACCTGCCCTACGAGATGGGGTTAGTAAAGAACCAATATGTGACTCGTACCTTTATTCAGCCCAAACAGTCGCTGCGGGAAAAGGGCGTGCTGATGAAGCTATCTGCGGTCAAAGGGATTGTAGAAGGCAAATCTGTGGTGATGGTAGATGATTCCATTGTCCGCGGCACTACTTCCCGTAGGATTGTGCAGCTCCTCAAAGATGCCGGCGCCCGCGAGGTACATGTGCGGATTGCTTCTCCCGAGTTCATTTTCCCCAGTTTTTACGGCATAGATGTGTCCAATTCTGCCGAGTTAATCAGCGCCCACATGGATGTGGAGGAGCTGCAAGTCCATTTAGGGGCCGATTCCCTGGGGTATTTATCGATACCGGGACTGGTGGCATCAGTGGGTCTGGATCTGCCTGGTAAATACGGCGGACTTTGTATGGATTCTTTCGCTGGTCACTACCCGGCAGGGCTGGGTAGTTATGAGCAAACATACCTAGAGAATCAAACCGAGATTCAAAAGAATTTCTCTGCCTAAAGCACGATTGTTACCTGACTATGCAAGCTAGTAAATCTAGCTTCTCAGAGGGGATTTCGCGGGGAATCTATTCTTTAGCGGCGCGAATTTTATCGCGGGCACGATAGGCGGGGATTAGCTCGGTGGCAAGCATAGCGGCAACTACTAGGGCGCCTCCGATGATCATTCGCAAGGTCACGTCCTCGCCCCCGAAAAGGACTGCAAAGGCCGCTGCGAATACCGGCTCCATAGTCATTACTACAGCTGCTTTGGTAGGACGCAGATGTCGCTGCGCCCAGGTCTGCATGATTAAGGCTCCGATGGCTGCGAACACTACCGTGTAAAGCAGCACTGTCCACTGCCTAGCGTCCCGCGGTAGCTGCACCCCAAAGGGCAGTGCCGCTAGAAAACAGAAAACTCCAATCGCGATTAATTGGATGGCTGCCAAGGTTATGGGTTCGTCTTGAGCAGCCCAGCGCGCAGTAAGCACAATATGGAGGGCGAAAAGAGCTGCTCCCGCCAAAGTTAACAATTCCCCGAAGCCAATGGAAAAACCATCAAGACTCAAAACCATTAACCCCGCCATAGCCACTAGGGCAGCTACCAGGTTCACGGGCTTAATTTTTTCTTTGAAAAGCAACCACACTAGCAGGGGAGTAATCACTACATACAGTCCGGTAATGAAGCCCACCACCGAGGCATCAGCGCTCTCTAAACCCTTAGTTTGTAACACTTGTGCCGCGGAATAGACTGCACCTAAAGCAAAAGCATGTTGCCAAGCTTTCTTGCTCGCCCTCTTCAGGCAAGGAAAAAATATCACTGCCGAAAGCGCGCCCGCGATCACGAATCTAACCCCTAGAAAAGATAGGGTGGTCATGTTGTTCAGCAGGTCTTTGATCAGGAAAAAGGTAGAGCCCCAAAAAGCGGTGGTTAGTATCAGCGCTAAAACTGCTAGAGACTGCAGATAGTAGCGATTGAGTGCCTTCAACATTTCCCCCCCCCTTGGCTTAGGTCGTCATTTGATTCTAGGGGGCTTAGTGGGGCTAAATCTATTTGCGGCAGTGTGTACTCCCGCACCTTGAGCAAACTATGGGGAGAAAGAGAACACAAAATCTGCCGCGAGCTGGGTTAGAGACGCGAAGCAAAGCCGCGTTGTGCTATTCTTCCCTTCAGGAAAACGTTAGGAGCGTGATGGGAACCAGACGATGCTGGCAACTACCCGAGGTTTCTGTTTCCAATTCCACCCCGCTGCGGCGGGGTATTTTTTTTATTAACAACAATCACTCGGAAAGGGCAAAATTATGCCGGAAGACTATGATTTCCCACGGTTTGGGGTAGGCCAACACCTGATATCAGTGGGACAGTTCGATCGAGAAAACTTAGGAGAACTCTTTGATCTCGCCGAGTTCTTGCGCCCAATCGCTCAGCGTAAGCAAATCTGTACCGTCCTAGATGGGGCAGTGCTTTGTTCGCTATTCTTTGAGCCCTCCACTCGTACCCGTCTGTCCTTTGAGTCTGCCTTCTTGCGGCTGGGTGGGGAAGTTGAAACTACCACCGGTTTTACTTTCTCTTCCATGGCGAAGGGGGAATCCATTGCCGACACTTCCCGAGTGGTCTCTGGCTTCACCGATGTGTTAGTAGTACGTCACCCCGATGCCGGTTCGGTTGCCGAATTTGCTCGTCACTCGGTAGTACCGGTATTAAACGCCGGAGATGGTTCCGGCGAACACCCGTCCCAAGCGCTCCTAGACGTGTTCACTATGCGTAAAGAACTGGGGAAACGGGGTAAATCTCTAGACGGATGCACCATCGCGATTATGGGGGATTTGAAATACGGACGCACCGTCCATTCTCTGATGAAACTGATGAGCCTGTATGAGGGCGTAACTTTCCGCCTATTTTCCCCGCCTTCGCTAGAGCTTCCGGGTGAAATCGCCGAGTATGCGCTTAGCCGGGGCGGTAAAGTAATTGATTGCAATAATCAGATTGAGGCTTTAGAGGGAGCCGATACGGTTTATGCCACCCGGGTGCAGCGGGAACGGATGACCGAAGAATTGGCAAAATCAAAGGAACTGCAAGGGTGCCTGCTAGATAAAGCGATGCTGGAAGAGGCGGGAGCCAGGGATATTATTATTTGTCACCCGTTGCCGCGAGATTCGCGCCCTAACGCCCTTGACCTCTCGACCGATGTAGACGATCTGCCCGGGCTCTCCATTTTTAAGCAAACCGATAACGGAGTTTTGGTGCGGATGGCAATGTTCCTAACCACTATGGGAGTTGGCAAAGAACTGGTACAGGCCAAAACCAAACAAAAGATTTGGAAAGTTAGCCCCGAAGATTAAGTGGGAGATTTTCTCAGATAGCAATCGGACTTTAGCTTCCGGTTTCTTACCCGCGTAACCTGAATGTATGGCGGGAATAATCCAGGGCTTAGCAGCAATTTGTGCGGTGGTCGCGATTGGATGGTTGCTGCGAATCCGCCGGATTATGAGTCGCGAGGTTATTGATGCCTTAGCGTTGATTGTGTACTGGGTGGCTACTCCCGCCCTGATTTTTCGCACGGTCTCTACCTCTCCGTTAGCGGGAGCTATTGGAAAACCCTTAGCGGTGGCAGCTATCTCTGGGTGTGCAGTAGCCTTAGTCTTTGCGGTTATGGCGTTGATTTTCCGAATGCAAAGAGTCGAGCGAGCCGTGGCCACTATGAGTTCTTCGGTAACTAATGCTGCTCATATCGGGATTCCAGTTGCCGCCTACGTATTGGGAAATACTTCCGCAGTGGCGCCGGTAATCATTTTCCAGCTCTGCTTCTTAACCCCATTTTCCTTTGTGATGATTGACCTGGCAGCCAGTAAACAAAAACTTTCGATCGGACTGGCAACCAAAATGGTTTTCAGCAACCCGATGGTGATTGCGGTGATGCTGGCACTAGCCGTAAATGCACTACAAGTTCCGATTCCGCGCTTGATTTCGTCTCTAGCTGACCTGGTAGGATCCGCGGCTCCGGCGATGGTGCTGCTGGCTTTTGGAGCTTCCCTGAAAGATATGCGCCCTAAAGAACTCAACTGGAAAACCGTAAGTCTGGTGGCTGCCTGTAAAGAGATCCTGCATCCCTTGCTTGCTTGGACCGCCGGGATGATGCTGGGGTTACATGGGCACGCGCTGCTAGCAGTCACTGTGATGGCGGCGATGCCCTCGGCGCAAAACTGTCTCGTGGCGGCTACTCGCGCCAAAGCCGGCGAACAGGTGGCCCAGGGAGGCATTATGGTAACCACCGCCCTATTTGTGCCGGCGGTAGTGGTTATAGCTGCGCTTTTAACCTAAAGCTGCGTCCAGTCCTGCCTATTTTTTGAATAAAGTTTTACGGGCATAAACCGGCTCGGAAGTTACCTGTAATCCCAAATTCCGGAAAATCTGGGTATCAACCGAACCTAAAATAGTGGTGGTATGGACTTCGCAGCCCCGCAAATGTGCCAGTTCGTCTAGGGCTTTGCGCGCATTTTCATCACTGTCAGCCGAAACCGATAGCGCAATCAAAACTTCATCAGTATGCAAACGGGGATTACGCGCTCCTAGGTGGTCAACTTTTAGGGTTTGGATGGGTTTAATGGAAGAAGGCGCCAACAGCTGGACTTCATCCGCGATTCCCGCCAACATTTTCAAGGCATTAAGTAGCATGGCAGAACAGCATCCCAGTAGGGGAGAAGTCTTGCCGGTAATAATCCGCCCATCGCTCAATTGCATAGCTGCCGCCGGAGCCCCAGTTGTGGCCTCCAGATTCAAAGCCGGACGGACTACGTAACGGTACTCTTTAGTGATTCCCAGTTTTGCCATCGTCATCGCAATCCGGTGTGACTCGATGGGGTCGGCATGAGTGGCAGCCTCGTTACCCAAAGCGTGATAGTAGCGGCGTACTACCTCTTGTTTAGCCGCCTCCTGGCAAACTAAATCATCGCTGATACAAAAACCCGCCATGTTTACGCCCATATCGGTGGGTGACTGATAGGGGCAGGAGCCTGCAAGTTGCTGTAGCAGCGAGCGCAACAGGGGAAACACTTCCACATCCCGGTTATAGTTCACAGCCTGTTTACCGTATGCTTGCAGGTGGAAGGGGTCAATCATATTCACATCATCTAGGTCTGCAGTGGCAGCCTCATAGGCAAGATTCACCGGATGATCTAGAGGAAGATTCCAAATCGGAAAAGTTTCAAACTTGGCGTAACCAGCTTTTATACCTCGCTGATATTCGTGGTAAATCTGCGACAAACAAGTTGCCAATTTTCCAGAACCTGGTCCGGGGGCAGTTACTACCACCAGGTCACGAGTGGTTTCTACATACTCATTGCGTCCGAAACCGTTCTCGGAAACGATTAGTTCAGTATTGGAGGGATAACCAGGAATCGTATAGTGCCGGGCAACTTTAAGCCCCGAACGCTCTAGACGTTCTTTGAATAACTTGGCATTGTGGTTATCTTCTTCCATCTGGGTCAACACAATGTTTTCGACTAGGAATCCGCGTTCACGGAATACATCGACTAGGCGAAGGACATCCTGTTCGTAGGGGATTCCCAGATCAGCGCGAATTTTTTGGCGGTTGAGATCCTTGGCGTTGATTGCCACAATGATTTCCATTTCGTCCCGCAGGCGTTCCAGCATGGAAATTTTGTTATCAGGGGTAAATCCCGGCAATACCCGAGAGGCATGAAAATCATCGAAAAGTTTGCCCCCCATCTCCAGGTATAGCTTGCCGCCAATCTGTTTGCGGCGCTCATCAATATGTTCCGATTGTGAAGAAATATAACGCTGAGAATCAAAACCAATCCGCATAAGGCCCTTCCTGTCTCACAACTTACCGGGGACAAGGCGCCCTTACCTATAATAGTGTCTACGCCCTCTAAGGGTAAACCCGCGGGAAATAGCGATTTTAATACTATTTTGTGGTTTTATAATGCGCCGCATTTGCTCGCTATTTAGAATGTTTTCATGGCAGATACGCATGACCCCCAGTTTCCCTCGCAAGATCCTCCCAGCAGTTTCAACCAGTGGGAGAGTGAAGCGGCGCCTAGTAAAAAGTTTAGATCGAGTTTGCTGGTCGGGATCTTGATTGCAGTGATCGCACTGGTTGGGTTGGTTTTGGCAATCGGGGTTGGGGTTGGGGTAAATCCTGCCCCTAAGGGCGCCTTGGGTACTTCGAGTAGCGTTTCTGCTACCGATAGTGATCAGGGAGGAAGCTCAGGTAATTCCGCGCCGAAAGTCGAATATATTGTGACTGCGGAAGCCCCAGTCAAAATCAATTTTTCCGATAATCTCGGTGACCATCTGGAGAAATTTAACGGGGGCAAGGGCAGGTGGACTAAAAGGTTCAACCTCGAAGAATACTATGGGGACTTGAACATTCTAGTTACTAAGCAAACAGATGATTATGACAATCCCTTTACTATGACTTGCGAAATCAAAATAGATGGGAAAACCGTTAAGAAGAGTGACGGCGAATATGCAGTTTCTTGCAACAAAATATATTATCCGCGTTAGCTGAAACCAACATTGTTCGCCAACGGGGTGCCAGGTTTGCCCGGTGGAATCCCTTTGTCTATTAAACTCAATATGTGAGCATTAAGTTAAGTAGCATCGTAAAGCGGCTAGAGGAAGTCTATCCTCCTAATCTAGCTGAAGATTGGGATCGCGTAGGCTTGATTGCGGGACGGCCATCTTCCCCGGTGGATAAGGTTTTAGTGGCAGTAGATCCGGTAGAGAAGGTGCTTGCGGAAGCCGTTGCGAAGGGCGCGCAGCTGGTAGTGACCCACCATCCGCTCTATTTGCGAGGAACCTCTTTTGTGGCAGCCACCGACCCTAAGGGGAGCCTGGTACATGGATTAATAGAAAACGGGATTGCGCTTTTCAACGCCCACACTAATGCTGATTCCGCCACAGGTGGGGTAGCTGATTGTTTGGCTCAGGCGGTGGGGCTTGAAGACACCCGCCCATTGATTCCGCTAGACGAACATACCGGTAGCGGACGGATTGGGCGCTTATCTGCCCCGATGCCTTTAAGGGAGTTCGCTAGCAAAGTAGCGCAGAGCCTCCCCGCCTGTCCCGCTGGAATTCTAGTTGGGGGAGACCTGGACGCGCCGGTAAGCGCCATCGCGGTTAGTGGAGGGAGCGGAGATTCGTTTTTAGCAGATGCCCGCCGCGCCGGCGCAGATGTTTATATATGTGCGGACTTGCGTCACCATCCTGCCTCCGAGCATTTAGAAGGTGGCAAACCCTATTTGATTTGCGCTACTCACTGGGCCAGCGAATGGCCGTGGGTGCCAAAGTGTGCAAACATGCTGCAGGAAAGTTTCCCGGAGGAAATAGAAGTAATGATTTCGCGGATTTGCACCGACCCCTGGGCAGCGCGGATTACCCCGGAAAATAAAGATTGCTAAAGGAGGAAGCAATGGAAGCCCCCTGGAAAGACCAGCTAGCTTTATTGGATTTACAAGAACTAGATAGCAAGATCGCCAAATTGCAGTTTCAGCTAAAGAAAATGCCGCAGCTTGCCCAGCTAGCAGAACTGAAAGAAAAAGATCAGGTTCTAGACGCAAAGAAAACTAAACTCTCGGTACTGCAAGCCGATAAAAAAAGAGAAAATACCAGCCTTGAAAATGACCTGGCAGCTATTGAGAATCGGAAAATAACCCAGCAGCAGCGCCTGGATAGCGGACAGGGCTCCCCTAAAGAATTGGTTAGTCTGCAAGAAGAAATCCAGCAGATGAATAAACGTTCGCAAGATTTAGAAGAGCAAATGCTAACGGTAATGGGGCAATTGGAAAACCTGGAGAGTATCGAGGAAGAAATCGCCCAGCGAAAAGCCGAGTATGCCCAAGAAATTACCAGGCTCAAGGGCGAAGTGGGGGAGGAAGAATCTCAGATTAGCGCCCAACTAGAGCAGCTATCAGGGGAGCGAGCCCAGAAAGCCGCTGCTGTGGATGCGGAGCTTCTAGATCTGTATGAACACGTTCGCAGCCGAACCGGCGGGGTCGGGGCAGTCAAAGTAGTTGCCGGGCGACCAGTGGGATACGATCTGGCTTTTTCGGTAGCCGAAACCGCGCGCTTGCGGGCAGCGAAACCAGAAGAAGTTATTACCTCCGAGGACGAAGGTTATCTGCTGATACGCTGCCCGCAGTAGTCGCTATTTTTATTTATTTAGACGATGCCTTGTTCCATCATGGCGTTCGCAACTTTGAGGAAAGCATTGATATTTGCTCCCATCACATAGTTGCCCGCATGACCGTATTCTTCGGCAGTTTGCGCGCATTCATCGTGAATGTTGTGCATGATTTTGGTGAGTTCTTGCTCCACCTTTTCAAAGCTCCAAGAAGCGCGAGCGGCGTTTTGGCTCATTTCCAAGGCCGAGGTGGCCACCCCGCCGGCATTAGCTGCTTTACCGGGGGCAAATAGGACTCCAGCATCTTGGAACATGGTGGTGGCATTGGGGGTACAGGGCATATTCGCGCCCTCTGCGACTACCTTGACCCCGCCATCAAGTAAACGCTTAGCGTCCTTTGAGGTCAGTTCGTTTTGGGTGGCGCAAGGAAGCGCAACCGTTCCCCCCACTGCCCAAGGCTTAGAACCAGAATGGTAGCTGACCCCGGGTTTGCGTTTGGCGTACTCGGTGAGCCGTCCGCGCTCTACCTCTTTAACTTGCTTGAGTAGCTGAACGTCGATTCCGTCTTCGTCAAGTACCCAGCCGGAAGAGTCTGATACGGTTACTACCTTTGCCCCTAGCTGCTGGGCTTTTTCGACTGCATAGGTGGCAACGTTGCCTGCCCCGGAAATCATGACCCGTTGACCTTCCATGTCCGCACCCCGGGTTTGCAGCATTCTTTGAGCAAATAGCACGGTGCCATAACCGGTAGCCTCCGGGCGCGCCTGAGACCCGCCCCAAGATAGGGACTTCCCGGTTAAGACTCCGGTTTCGAAACGGTTGGTTAGTCGCTTGTACATTCCAAAGAGGTAACCGATTTCGCGTCCGCCAACCCCTATGTCACCGGCGGGAATATCGGTGTATTCCCCGATGTGGCGGTAAAGTTCGGTCATAAACTGTTGGCAAAAACGCATTACTTCAGTGTCGGAGCGACCGTGGGGGTCAAAATCGGAACCCCCTTTACCGCCGCCGATGCCCTGCCCGGTGAGCGCATTCTTGAAAATCTGTTCAAACCCTAAGAATTTGAGGATGGAACGGTTTACGGAGCGGTGGAAACGCAAACCGCCTTTATAGGGTCCTAGTGCCGAGTTGAATTCGATGCGGTAGCCGCGATTAACCTGGACTTCGCCGTTGTCGTCAACCCAGGGGACCCGGAAAAGAATCTGGCGTTCCGGCTCTACCAGGCGATCTAGCAGCTTAGTTTCCGCAAACTCGGGATGTTTATCTACCGCGGGACCAATGGATTCCAGGATTTCCCTAACTGCCTGGTGAAACTCCGGTTCGTTAGGGTTACGATCCAGAACCTCATCGTAAACGGCTTCCACAACACTGCTCATCAGCGGCTCCTTACTTTTCGGTGAGCCTCGTTCACCTTTTTGGAACGAAGCGCATTACCCCTGTAGGTTTTCATTTTTCGCGGAAACTTTACCACCGCCATCCACATTTTGACTAAAGCATTAACTTTTTTGCCTTTCTCACATTTTTTCGGCACTCGCGTAGGACTTAGGGCGCAGATTTTATCGGGGTTGAACCTTCTCCTTGATTGCGGCGGAAACTGCAGGGACACTTAGCGAGCAGAGTTAATATAGGTATCCTGGAAAACGTGGCTAATCCTGCATCCTACCGCCCAAATCCGGCAGATATTCCCCCCAGTCCCGGGGTGTATCGTTTTCTAGATAAAAACGGTCGCGTTATCTATGTGGGTAAAGCCATTAACCTGCGCAATCGACTAGCTAACTATTTTCAGCCCCTAGAATCTTTGCATCCACGCACCCGAAAAATGGTAACTACCGGGGCGGCGGTTAAATGGATCACGGTTGATAATGAACTTGAAGCACTTTCCTTGGAATATTCCTGGATCAAAGAGTTTGCTCCCCGCTTTAACGTTATGTATCGGGATGATAAATCCTATCCCTACCTGGCTTTAACTATGGGGGAAGACTATCCCCGCATACATATAACGCGGGAACGCCGCCGCCCTGACTCGCGCTATTTCGGTCCTTACACCCAGGTGTGGGCGATTCGAGAAACTATGGATTTATTGCGCAAAGTTTTTCCTTTGCGTTCCTGTACCAAAGGGGTTTTCAATCGCGCCCAAGCCTTGGGGCGCCCCTGCTTGGAAGGATATATCGATAAATGCGCTGCTCCCTGTGTAGGGCGGATCTGTCGAGAAGATTACCGAAACTTGGCGGAGCAGGTCAGTTCCTTCCTAGACGGGAAAACAGAACCTTTTACTTCCCACTTACGTTACCAAATGGAGCAGGCCGCCTCCCGTCTCGAATTTGAGCAGGCTGCGAAACTGCGTGACCAGTTACGCGCCCTCGAAAAAGTTCGAGAAAAAAATACGGTAGTGCTGGACGAGAGCGTGGACGCTGACGTTTATGCCCTAGCCAAAGATGACTTGGAAATGATCGTGCAGGTGTTTTACGTGCGGGCGGGCAGAATTCGGGGTGAGCGCGGTTGGGTGGTAGATACCCCCGAAGATAGTGACCTGCCAGAAATGCTAGAGAGTTTCCTGGAGCAGGTTTACGGAGAATATCGGCAGTTAAATCAAGCGGTAGTCCCCGCAAAAAGCGTAGATGACGTGGAACATACCCCCACTCAGGCGATTCCCTCCGAGATTTTGATGCCGCAAATGCCGGCGCACGCGCCAACCCTTACTGCTTGGCTAAGTGAAATGCGTGGTAAGAAAACCCAGATACGGGTTCCTAAACGGGGAGCTAAACGTGACCTGATGGATACCGTAACTGAAAACGCTACCCAAGCCTTGCGTCTACATAAAACCAAACGGGTAGGAGATTTAACTCAACGCTCCGAAGCTCTGCGCGAGCTGCAAGAATATCTAGAGTTAGCCGATGCCCCCCTTCGGATCGAAGGCTACGACATTTCCCATACTCAAGGCACTCATCAAGTCGGTTCGATGGTGGTATTTGAGGACGGAGCCCCCTTAAAACGTGCCTATCGCAGCTTTAATATCCAAAGCACCCCTAAGGATTCCGCTGACGATACCAAAGCTATGACTGAAGTACTTACCCGACGTTTCGCTCGGTTGCGGCAAGAAGAAGCAGAAGCCCAAAAAGAGTTAGTGAGTGCGGAAAGCTCCGCGCAGATAACCTTGCGGCGTTTTTCCTATCCTCCAGATTTGATCGTGGTTGATGGGGGAGCGCCCCAGGTCAATGCGGCACAAAAAACGCTGGAAGCAGTAGGCGCCAATGTGAGCGTAATTGGATTAGCTAAACGCCTGGAAGAAGTGTGGCTACCGGGTGCAGAGTTTCCGGTTATTTTGCCGCGCACTTCCCCCGCGCTTTATCTTTTGCAATACCTGAGGGACGAATCCCATCGTTTTGCGATTGCCGCACATCGGAAAAAACGAGGAAAAACCGTGCGAAAATCCGCCTTAGATAGCGTTCCTGGTTTAGGGCCGGTGCGGCAAAAAGCCTTGTTAAAACATTTTGGGTCTCTAAAACGCCTAAAAGAAGCCGAGGAAGGCGAAATTGCGGAAGTACCTGGGATAGGAGAAGTAATGGCGAAGCAGATTTTTGATTCCCTCGCCGATAGCCGGTAAGTGGGCGCGCTTCGTAGCATACTTAAAGCATGAATGAAGCTCAGCCGCACCACGTATCTTCCCCGCCTACTGTGCCCGAGGGAGTACCGATACTTGACGAAACTGCTCCGCCCCGGGAAGCCAATGTCCCCGAGATGATTATTATTACCGGAATGTCAGGGGCTGGTCGCTCGCGAGCCGGAAAAGCTCTAGAAGACCTGGATTGGTACGTGGTCGACAACCTCCCTCCGGCGATGCTTTTGCCCTTCGCGGATATGATGACCCCGGAAGGAGAAGGCATTCACCGCCTGGCCGCGATTGTAGACGTGCGTAGCGGGGAATTATTCTCCAAGCTGCAACATGCTCTGGATGAACTTTCCCGGCGCCATATCCGCTATCAACTAGTTTTCCTAGATGCTGACGAGAGGGTATTGGTGCGCCGCTACGAGTCCAACCGGCGTCCGCACCCCCTGCAAGGAGGAGGGCGCATCCTGGATGGGATTCGCTCCGAGCGGCGGATACTGGCTCCGATTCGGGCTCGTGCCGATGCTTTAATCGACACTAGTAATATGAACGTCCATGACCTGAACCGGCATATGCGCGATGTGGTCGCCGGGGAAGGTGATCGTCCTATGAAGCTAACCGTGATGTCTTTCGGATTTAAGAACGGGATTCCCCTAGATGCCGACTGGGTGTGCGATGTGCGCTTTTTAGCTAACCCCTATTGGGTGAGCGAATTGCGGCATTTAACCGGTCGGGACGCCCCGGTAGCAAAATATGTGCTGGAACAGCCAGGTGCCAAAGAATTTGCAGAAAATATGGTGAATATGTTGACCCCAATTTTTGACGGATATTTAACGGAACTCAAACCCTTCGTTACTATCGCGGTCGGGTGTACTGGAGGTCAGCACCGTTCGGTGGCCTTAACTGAAAAAATGAGCGAACTTTTCCGCGCTCAAGGGCTACCAGTGCGCACCGTACACAGAGATTTGGGGTTGGAATGAGAACGTTACTGGATGCAGATGGTTGGATGACCCGCGGTTGGACGGGGCCTAATATTGTGGCGCTAGGAGGCGGGCATGGCTTGTCTGCTACCCTGCGAGCCCTGCGGCATATTACTCGACAGCTAACCGCCGTGGTGACCGTGGCTGATGATGGGGGCTCTTCGGGGCGTTTGCGCAAGGAACTCGGGGTACTTCCTCCCGGGGATTTGCGGATGGCGCTAGCAGCGCTTTGTGACGATACTGACTGGGGTCTGACCTGGCGTGATGCTATGCAGCATCGTTTCAGTTCTGACGGTCCTCTCGATAATCACGCCCTGGGCAACCTGCTAATCGTAACCATGTGGGATTTATTGGGGGACGTAGTTGAAGGTCTAGATTGGGTGGCTAGACTGCTTAATTGCGAGGGAAAAGTACTTCCAATGTGCGCTGAACCAATGGAAATCGAAGCCGATTTGGTGCGCGGCGGTAAAAAACGTACGGTGCATGGGCAGGCGCGAGCCGCTAAAGCCCCGGGAAAAGTGGTTGACGTGCGACTAAGTCCCGCGCATCCGCAGGTGTGTCCCCAAACTATTCAGGCTATCCAGGAGGCAGAGGGGATTGTGCTGGGGCCTGGCTCCTGGTACACCTCGGTGATTCCGCACCTGTTAGTTCCCGAGCTTGCCGAGGCGCTACAAAATTCCTCGGCAGGCAAAGTAATGGTTATGAATCTTGAACCCCATACTGACGAAACCGAAGATTTGACGATATCGGGACATATCGAGGCCTTCCGCCATTTTGCGCCGGAGATGAAAATCGATGTGGTGATTGTGGATCCCACCGCGATTGACGATGACGATGAATTGGAACGCGCCGCAGAATCTGTGGGCGCAAAATTGGTAATGCGGCAGGTAAGAGCCGGTTCTGCCTCGGAGCAGCATGACCCCCTGCGGTTGGCAGCTGCGTTGCGCGACGCATTTCAGGGATATTTATCGGAAGTGGGAGTCTCCGAGTTCTAGCTAGAATGACGGCTAGAAAGAAAACAGAACATTATTTGGACGGAAAGGGAAATCCGAGATGTCGTTAACCTCAGATATAAAAAATGAGCTGGCGGATAAAACCATAGCTAAACAGTCTGAGGCGCAGGCGCAAACAGCCAGCATTTTGCGTTTTGCGGGCGGTATCCACCTGATTAACCGCAATATCGTAGTGGAAGCAGAAGTCGACAATGTAAAGGTGATGAAAAAGCTGGTCGATAACCTTGAACATCTGTTTGACGCCCATCCCGATGTGGTGCGGGTAGGAGCTGGCGGGATTCGTGCGGACGACCGCTATGTAGTGCGCATAGTGGAAAATGCAGGTAATATCGCGCGTCTTACCGGCTTGATTGATCGTGCCGGGCGTCCTATCCGGGGTTTATCCCCGCGGCTAGTCTCCGGGGATTTGGGGGTAGCCAAGGCTACCTGGCGGGGTGCATTTATGGCACGCGGATCTCTCTCGCAGCCAGGACGCTCCGGTTCTTTAGAAATTACCTGTCCCGGTCCCGAGGCGGCGCTAGCGTTGGTGGGGGCAGCTCGACGCCTGGGGGTGAGCGCAAAATCTCGCCAGGTGCGTGGACAAGACCGGGTAGTGGTACGTGACGGGGAGCAAATCTCGAAGCTACTAACCGCTATGGGAGCTTTGCACGCTCAAGAAATCTGGGAAAAGAATCGGGAAACTAATCAAGTACGGGGTTCGGTTAATCGCTTAGCGAATTTTGATGATGCGAACTTGCGGCGCAGCGCCCGAGCCGCAGTGGCAGCAGGAGCGCGAGTTAGACGCGCCTTCGAAATCTTGGGGGACGATATTCCCGCGCACCTTTTGCAGGCGGGGCAATTGCGTTTGCAGCATAAGGAAGCGTCCTTGGAGGAGTTGGGGCAAAAGGCTGACCCCCCGTTGACTAAAGATGCGGTTGCCGGAAGGATCCGGCGGCTGTTAGCCATGGCAGACAAGGCTGCCCATGACAGAGGAATTCCCTCCACGCAGGATGCGGTGGAGGCAGAGGATGTCCAATAGTCAATGGTAAAAGTCACTATTGAAGCTTCTACTGCCTAAATTTTGGGTAAATAACGACAATAGACCTAAGCGGAATTGCGTCAGCCCGTGTACAGTAAAGGTTAAGAGGGCGGCTCAAGATGGTCGTCCCCAAGGTTCAGGTTGCTGGTGTCTACCAGCTAACCAAGAATCTTGACCTAGTAAGCAGACTCCGCTGGCTAAACCAGCAGTTCAGGAGGATAATAGTGACCATCCGCGTAGGAATTAATGGCTTTGGCCGTATCGGCCGTAACTTTTTCCGGGCTATTCGGGCTCAGGGTGCCGATATCGAGGTTGTGGCAGTTAACGACCTAACCGACAATAAAACTCTGGCTCACCTGCTAAAGTACGATTCAATCCTGGGGCGCCTCGATGCCGAGGTAACCTACGATGAAAAGTCGATTACCGTAGGTGACCACAAGATTGTAACTTTCGAAGAGCGCGATCCCGCGAACCTGCCCTGGAGTGAGGTAGGAGCGGATATCGTAATCGAATCCACTGGCTTCTTTACCGATGCCACCAAGGCAAAGGCACATCTGGAAGGGGGAGCAAAGAAAGTTATTATTTCGGCTCCCGGCAAGAATGTTGACGCTACTTTCGTTATGGGTGTAAACCACACCGATTACGATCCCGCAAAGCACAACATTATTTCTAATGCTTCTTGTACTACCAACTGCCTGGCGCCTATGGCAAAGGTACTAAACGACAATTTCGGGATTGAGCGCGGTTTGATGACCACGATTCACGCCTACACCGGCGATCAGCGTCTGCATGATGCTCCGCACAAGGATCTGCGCCGCGCTCGCGCTGCTGCGCTAAACATTGTGCCCACCACCACCGGTGCCGCCAAGGCAGTGTCCCTGGTACTACCGGAACTAAAGGGCAAGCTGGATGGCTACGCTCTGCGGGTACCGGTACCTACCGGCTCGGTTACCGACCTAACCTTTACCCCCTCCAAGCCCTGCACCGCCGAAGAAATCAACGCGGCGATGAAGAAAGCTGCCGAGGGTGAACTTAAAGGTGTGCTGGCGTACTCCAATGACGAGCCGCTGGTTTCCACCGATATTGTGACCGATCCGCACACTTCGATTTTCGATTCCGCCTTAACCAAGGTAATCGACGGTCAGGTGAAAGTGGTTTCCTGGTACGACAACGAGTGGGGCTACTCCAACTCCTTGGTCAATCTGACCAAACTGGTAGGAGAAAAGCTCTAAACTAATGCGACGTGATGCATAAGATATGCCCGCCTGCCTATTCCAGGCAGGCGGGCATCATCTTTTTGTCCACTCACTTTATGCCCAGCGTGGCAGAAAGGTAAAGCAAATAATGGCTCTAAGAGGTATTGAGTCTTTAGGAGACTTAGCCGGACGTAAAGTCCTGGTACGCTCCGACTTTAACGTGCCGTTAAAAGACGGTAAAATCACTGATGACGGGCGTATTCGTGCCGCATTGCCTACGCTAATGGCATTGGTAGATGCCGGGGCGAAAGTAGTGGTAATGGCGCACCTAGGTCGCCCTAAAGGACAGGTTAACCCAGAATTTTCTTTAGCACCGGTCGCTAAGCGGCTGGGAGAACTGTTGGGGCAGGAAGTAACCCTAGCGAAAGACACGGTAGGCGAGGACGCGAAAGCTCAGGCTGCCGCGCTTAAAGACGGACAGGTGTTACTGCTAGAAAACGTCCGTTTCGACGGGCGGGAAAACTCCAAGGATGACGGGGAGCGGGCGGCTTTAGCTAAAGAATATGCGCAATTGGCTGACTGCTTTGTCTCTGATGGTTTTGGGGTAGTACATCGTAAACAAGCCTCGGTATATGACATAGCTAAACTACTGCCATCGGCGGCAGGATTCTTGGTAAAGAAGGAAATTGAGTCTTTGCGGCGGGCAACCGACAACCCGGAGCGTCCCTACGGGGTTATCCTGGGGGGCTCTAAGGTATCGGACAAGTTGGGGGTTATCGCCAACCTGTTGGAAAAGGCAGACTTCTTGGCTATCGGTGGCGGTATGGCCTACACCTTCCTGGCAGCCAAAGGCTACGAGGTTGGTAACTCGCTTCTGGAAACCGATCAGATTGAAACCGTTAAAGGATATATGGAAAAGGCCGCCGAACGCGGGGTAGATCTTTTGCTCCCGATTGACACCCTGGTGGCTCCGGAATTTTCGGCTCAGGCGCCCGCCACTTTGGTGGATTGCGACAATATGCCGACCGGTCAGATGGGACTAGATATCGGTCCCAAGACTGCTCAGCTATTTGCCGACAAAATTAAAGCGGCGAAAACCGTGGCTTGGAACGGCCCCATGGGTGTCTTCGAATTTGCAGCCTTTAGTGAAGGTACTAAAGCGATAGCGCAAGCCCTGGCCGACTCGGAATGCTTTAGCGTGATTGGCGGGGGAGATTCCGCTGCTGCGGTTCGTACCCTGGGATTTGATGAAACTAAGTTCAGCCATATTTCAACTGGTGGCGGAGCTTCTTTGGAACTATTAGAAGGTAAGACCCTCCCGGGTATTGCCGTATTGGAGGATTAAAAAAATGACTCGTACCCCCTTGCTTGCTGGCAACTGGAAAATGAATATGAACCACCTGGAGGCAACTCGGTTGGTTCAAGAACTGGCGCTGGATCTGCAAGATCATCGTTTCGACTACCGCAATGATGTAGTGGTAATTCCGCCGTTTACCGACATTCGTTCGGTGCAGACCGTGGTGGAAGCTGACAATTTGAAGATCACCTACGGCGCACAAGATGTATCCGTGCATGAATCCGGTGCCTACACCGGTGAAATCTCAGCCTCAATGCTTACCAAACTGGGATGCTCCTGGGTGGTCGTTGGACACTCTGAACGCCGCGAATACCACTGTGAGAGTGACGAACTGGTGGGGCAAAAAGCTGCAGTAGCCCTGGAAGCCGGGATGACCCCGATTATTTGCTGCGGGGAAGGGCTAGAAGTACGTAAAGCCGGCCAGCATGTAGCCCATGTAGTAAAACAGATTGAAGGTGCTTATCAAGGTATTTCCGCTGATGATGCGGTTAATACTGTGGTGGCTTACGAACCAATCTGGGCGATTGGTACCGGTGAAACCGCAACTCCCGAGGACGCGGAGGAAGTTTGCGGTGCGATTCGGGAAAAACTAGCTGAGCTCTATTCTGCGGATGTTGCTGAGGCTATTCGGATTCTCTACGGAGGCTCCGTGAAATCTGCAAACGTTGCCGAGATTATGGCGAAGCCGAATGTGGACGGCGCCCTGGTTGGGGGAGCCTCCCTAAAGGCTGAAGAATTCTCGAAGATCGCTCGTTTTGACGACTAACCAGATTCTTCGATAAACCTCACCGTTTTTGGTCGGTGAAGTTGCTAACGATTGGCGGCGGGTCTATTGGGACCCGCCGCCAATAGGTTATAGTTAGGGCAGTTCATATATTTTTGGGAGAAGAATTTAGTGCAAACCGTAATCGAGATTATCGCGCAAGTAGTACTGGTGCTATCCAGTTTGTTCCTGATTCTTACCATTCTGATGCATAAAGGCTCAGGTGGCGGTTTATCCGATATGTTCGGCGGGGGGCTGACTTCTAGTGCGGGATCATCCGGTGTTGCCATGCGTAACCTCAACCGCATTACTGTCGTCACCGCTATTATTTGGTTGATTAGCGTAATAGTTCTGGGGCTTTTACCAAGAATATTTTCATAAGGCTCAACCGGCTTTAACCGGTTCGAAACAAAGGTGTTCCCCATGCCCCGTGACAATAGGACGCGTCCTTCTCATCGGAGAGACCCGGAAACTTTTTAGGATTAAGTTCTGGCAGTTTTAGGTATCTTTGCCTTGATTGCAGTTATTGCAGTGGGGGGGCTTCGGCTACTCCCGGTATCAAGATGACAAAGTAAAACAGCCCCAGGCTAGTGCGACTACTAAAACTGAGGTAAAAAAGACTGCGACGCCTACTCCCAAAAAAGCTTCTGGTATCGGTACTTCTAGCTATGAATCAATCAACCCTGCAAGTTGTACCGGGGTATCTCTCTGAAACTTCCAAGGGGGCAAGCACGTCACTCAGTATCCAGACCGCCGCAAAATACCTGGCTCATCTTAGAGAGGTTACTGAAGGGCAAGCCACTGAGATCAAAGACCCACCAACAGCAGATTCGACAACGCAAGTCAAACCTTTAAATAGCTAGTTGCGCTTCAGAGATTCTAGCTGCTCGCTTTGCTACCCTCACTAAACTCCAGGAGGCTGTGGGTACGCTAGCTCACATACAGGGGTTATCATTTCCTGAAAGTCGGGCAGTGCCTTAAGATTATCAACGTTGCAATTTATTCGAAAAGGTGAATGCTGCCGGTTAAAGGCAGGTCGCCGCAGACAAGCCGCGGGAGCGTATTTGTGAAAACAGACGTGGAAAAACTGGAAGAAACCAGGGCTAAACTGACCGTCCAGGTACCCTACGAGGATCTGAAACCAGAAATTGACAAGGTATATAAGCAGCTAGGGAAACAAGTTTCCATTCCTGGCTTCCGCCCCGGTCACGTTCCCAATCAGATTATTGATCAACGGATTGGACGCGGTTATGTGCTTGAGCAGGCCATCAATGAACGCCTAGGGGATTTTTATGGTCGCGCTTTAAACGAAGCGAAGCTAACTCCTCTGGGGCAACCGGAAGTGGACGTGGTAGAGACTCCGGCGGTCGAGGGCAAACCTGGTGGCGACCTCAAGTTCACCGCGGAAGTAGATATCGTTCCCGATTTCGAGCTGCCCTCCCTCGAAGGTGTTTCTCTCGAGGTAGCAAAGCTGGAAGTAAGCGATGAGGACGTAGAAAAGGAACTAGACCAACTGCGTGATCGCTTTGCCTCCCTAAAGACCGTAGAGCGTGCGGCGCAAGATGGGGACTTTACCTCTATTGACATGGTCGCCAAGATTGGGGATGAGGAAGTAGATTCCGTTTCCGGGGTTTCCTACCAGATTGGCTCTCAGTCGATGCTCGAAGGCATGGATGAAGCCTTGAGTGGGATGAAGGCCGAGGAAACTACCGATTTCAAGTCAACTTTGAAGGGTGGAGAGCATGAGGGTGAAGAAGCCGAGGTTACTCTCACCTTGCATAAGGTTAAAGAGCGAGAACTGCCCGAGGCTGATGATGATTTCGCGCAGATGGCATCGGAGTTCGATACTATTGGGGAACTGCGCACCGATTTGCGCGGCAATGTCGAGAAGATGCGCCGCCAGCAGCAGGCTTTAGAGGCGCGCGAGAAACTACAGGACTACCTGGTGGAAAACACTGATTTCCCGCTTCCGCAGAAGTTTATCGATGCCGAGGTTGATCGCCTAGCTGAAGGACAGGAAGATGCTGACCGCGAGGAACTCGCCGAGTCAGTTAAGAAACAGGCTAAGCAGCAGATTGTGGTTGATCGCATCGCCAATGACCGCGAGGTAGAAATCGACCCCAATGAGCTCTACCAGTCTATTTTTGAGATAGCGCAGATGTATGGGGTTGATCCTATGCAGATGCTACAGGATCAAAACCAGGTGGCCGCGATGGGTCAAGATTTGCGCCGTAATCGCGCCCTGGTATCGCTGCTACGAGAAGTGACCGTCAAGGACGAGGACGGTACCGAGATTGACCTTTCGGAGTTCACCAAGGATCCGGCGGAGGCTCGCGCCGAGCAGGCCGCGAAAGCTGCCGCTGAGGCTGCTGAGACCGATAGCGAAGCCGAGACCAGTGAAGAAGAAAACTAGTAGCTAACGCTATCAGTAGAGTTTAAAGGCGGTGGGGCGGAAAGTGAAAGCTTTCCGCCCCACCAGCATTTAACTCTCGCTATTCTCTTTCCGGGATGTACATTGCTAGGTTTCATGCGCTGAAAGCGTAAAAGGGCATGGCAGACAAGAAAACCGTCTCCAAAGACGGTAGTTTGATAGAGAACCATTTTTAAGTCCCACAGATAAGGAACAACCGTGCAAACTGCGGCAGTAAAAAATGAGGGAGATCAGCCAAGCTCCCTAGCTTTAGGTGACCATGTTTTTAATAAGCTGTTAAAAGAACGGATTATTTGGTTGGGCTCGGAAGTAGCCGAGGACAACGCCAACCAGATTTGTGCCCAGATGATGTTGTTGGCGGCGCAAGATCCGGAAAAACCGATTTTTCTTTACATTAATTCTCCGGGTGGCTCGGTAACTGCCGGCATGGCCATCTATGACACTATGCAATATATCGAACCGGAAGTAGTTACTGTGGCTTTGGGAATGGCGGCCTCGATGGGACAGCTGCTGCTGACTGCCGGTACCCCGGGGAAACGTTACGCGACCCCTCATGCCCGGATTCTGATGCACCAACCCTCAGGGGGAGTGGGCGGTACCGCTTCTGATATTCGGATTAACGCTAACTTAATCCTGCAGATGAAACAGGAACTAGCCGAAATAAATGCCCAGCGTACCGGGAAATCAGTGGAAAAAATCCGGGAAGATTCAGAACGTGATCACTGGTTCACCGCTCAAGAGGCTCTCGAATACGGGTTTATTGACCACGTAATCGAATCGGCTCGCAATCTCGGCGCTGATGGAAAGGAACTCTAGTAATCATGACTTTCTCACCTCTTTATCCGGCGGGGGCGCCTCGCCTTTCCGCAAATATGCCGATTGATCGCTACGTGCTTCCCGAGTTTGAGGAACGCACCTCTTATGGATTCAAACGCCAAAACCCCTACACCAAACTTTTCGATGAGCGGATTATTTTCCTGGGGGTACAGGTTGATGATTCTTCTGCCGATGACGTGATGGCGCAGCTGCTGGTGTTGGAGTCGCAAGACCCCGATTCCCTTATCACCATGTACATTAACTCTCCCGGTGGTTCCTTCACCGCTATGACCGCCATCTATGACACTATGCAGTACGTAAAGCCACAGATTCAAACAGTCTGTTTGGGGCAGGCAGCTTCGGCGGCAGCAGTACTTTTGGCGGGGGGTTCTCCGGGCAGCCGCCTGGCTTTGCCGAACGCACGGATTGTTATTCACCAGCCTTCGATGCAGGGCTCTCAGGGGCAAGCCACCGATATTGAAATTATTGCGGAAGAGATTGACCGGATGCGTACTTGGCTAGAAGAAACCATTGCCAAGCACTCGGGACAGACTGCAGAGCAGGTACGCAAAGATATCGAACGCGATAAGATTCTTACCGCCCCTGCCGCTAAAGAATACGGTCTAATTGACCAGGTTTTAGAGTCGCGGAAAACTCCGCTGAAACAGTAGGCACCGCCTAGCTAGCGTGCCGCGCTGGCAAGCTGCAAAAATACCTTTAGGCTAGGAGATGCAGATTTAATTTAGGAGGAACCGGGTGGAGGACGAGGTCGAGCTGCTCAAGTGCTCGTTTTGCGGCAAGACTCAACGGCAAGTGCGCAAACTGATTGCCGGGCCGGCGGTCTATATCTGTAACGAGTGCGTTGATCTTTGTAACGAGATCATGGAAGAGGACACCGCGAAGCATTCGCAGGATAAAGCTAAGCCCCTGCCGAAGCCTAAAGAAGTCTATGATTTCCTCAATCACTACGTAATTGGGCAAGACCAGGCTAAACGGGCGCTTTCGGTCGCTGTATATAACCATTACAAACGGGTGCAGGCGAAAGAACGGGGACAGAATATCGACATGTCTTTGACGAAGTCGAATATTTTGCTGTTAGGGCCCACTGGTTGCGGTAAAACCCATTTGGCGCGTTCTTTGGCGAAATTGCTTAACGTCCCGTTTGCAATAGTAGATGCTACCGCTTTAACTGAAGCCGGATACGTGGGTGAAGACGTTGAGAATATCCTGCTGAAGTTAATTAATGCTGCCGATGGCGATATTAAACGCGCCGAACGCGGAATTATTTATATCGACGAGATTGATAAAATTTCTCGTAAAGCGGAGAACGCCTCCATTACCCGGGATGTATCGGGGGAGGGCGTACAGCAGGCGCTACTGAAGATTATTGAGGGTACGGTGGCATCGGTACCTCCGCAAGGGGGACGCAAACATCCGCATCAAGAATATTTAGAGATTGATACCAACTCGATTCTGTTTATTGCGGCGGGTGCTTTTGCGGGAATTGATGAGATAGTTAAGTCCCGGCTGGGGCAACATTCCACCGGGTTCGGATCTTCTCTGAAGTCTACTGCCGAACATGGTGACCTTTATGCGCAGGTAACCGCGGATGATTTGCATCGCTTTGGTCTTATCCCGGAGTTTATTGGTCGTTTGCCCGTTCTCACTTCCGTAAAGGAACTTACCGAGTCTGACCTGGTGCGGGTATTGGTGGAGCCAGAAAACTCCCTAGTTGCCCAGTATTGTTCCCTGTTTGAGCTTGATGGAATTGACCTGCATTTTACCGACGGGGCGATTCACGCCATGGCGCGGATGGCCAGGGAGCGTGGCACCGGAGCGCGGGCGCTTTCTTCCATTATGGAGGCCGTGCTTAAAGAAACCATGTTCGAGGTTCCTTCCCAACCGGATGTCCGTTCCGTGACTATTACCGAAGAGGTAGTGAACCAGGGGGCTAAACCTACCCTGTTAGAAGCGGTTTCCCGTTCCAAAACTGCCTAACTTGGACAGGGCTCGCCCTCGCTCTCGTCCTCGTTTATTCTTAATGCATGAGCAATCAACAGGGAAAACCGACTGGTGATTTCGTACCGCCGCAGCTGGCTCAAGCACGTGCCACTATCGATAATATCGATGCCGCTTTGATTCATATCTTGGCCGAACGCTTTAAATGCACCCAAAAGGTGGGGTATCTAAAGGCAGAGCTGGGACTTAACCCGGAAGATAAGGCTAGAGAAAAACAGCAGGTAGCAAGGCTGCGGGCGTTAGCGGAAGAAGCAGGCTTAGATCCGGTATTTGCGGAAAAATTCTTGAACTTTATCGTTGAGGAAGTTATCCGCCACCATATTGATATTGCTGAACAACAGCGCGGCTAGCCCTACAGACAAGTGTCCGAAATAGGGCAGGGAATAAGCTGGTGGCTGAACGTTAATCTTCTTCTAAAGGACCGCCGTAGATAGCATCAATTTCATGCTTGAAGCGTTTTAGAACCACCGATCGTTTAACTTTTAACGAAGGAGTCATAGTCCCGTTTTCTAAGGAAAAATCAGTGGTTAACACCCTAATTTTACGGATAGATTCGGCGCGAGAAACCTTTTGGTTAGTGCGGGCCACTGCCCGTTCCAAAGATTTGAGCACTGCCGGGTGGCGAGCGGCAGCAGAAACATCCATCGGCGGCAGATTATGGTTACGCAGCCAGCCTGGAAGCATTTCTGAATCCAAGGTAACCAGTGCCGCAATGAAGGGGCGGCGATCTCCCACCGCTACCACATTCGAGATTAGTGGGTGTCCCCGCAGACCGTCTTCTAGTACTTCCGGAGAAACATTCTTACCTCCGGCAGTAACAATAATTTCTTTCATGCGACCGGTGATATATAAGAAACCATCGGCATCAATCCAGCCTTTGTCTTCGGTGTGCATCCAGCCGTCTTCGGTATACAGCTCGGCGGTTTCTTTCTCCAAATTGAGGTAGCCAGGGGACATAGGCTCGCCCTTGAACAATACTTCACCCTGGTCAGAAATACGTGCGGCAATCCCGGGAATTGGCTGCCCCACGGAACCTATTTTGGCGCGAGCTGGTACGTTCACGGCGGCCGGTCCTAAGGTTTCGGTCAGACCATAGCCTTCGCAAACTGCGACTCCAATACCGCGGAAAAAGTGTCCTAAACGGGTAGAGAGGGGACCGCCCCCAGAAATAATATACCCGGCGTTTCCTCCCAAAAGGCTCGTAAGCCGCGATAACACTAGTTGGTAAAAAACTTGCCGACGAATCTTTAACGCCCGGGAAGGCCCCTCCGGGGTGTCGAGAGCCTTGGAATAGTCAATAGCGGATTTGGCGGCCAGTCGGAACAAACGCAGCTTTATCCCGGTTCCTGCCGAGGCATCGGCGGCATTGTAAATCTTTTCCAGGACGCGGGGGACTGCCAACAGGTAGGAAGGTTTAAAAGAGGTGAGATCTGCCAGGAGATTCTTGGTATCGGGTACTAATCCGAGCACTCCTGGTCCTACGAGGGCGCCCCAGGAAACCATCCGTGCCAGCGCATGAGCTACTGGTAGGAATAGCAGGCAGCGGGTGGTTTTTTGCATCCCAATTTCTGCCATATAATCCAACGCATTCAATATTAAACTGCTGGCATTGCGTTGGGTGATAATAGTGCCTTTGGGATGCCCAGTAGTTCCGGAAGTATAAATAATGGTGGCAATAGTATCCCCGGTGATTTGGGCGTTATAAGAGTCAATAACTGCCGGAGCGATTTGCCGACCCGCCTCAATAATGGTGAGTAAATCTCCGGCTGCCAGTGAAAATATCCGGCATTTTTGGTCTGCACGCGTCGCTACTGCCTGGATTAGTTCCTGAGAGGACTGGTTAGCGGCAATTGCATAACGAATATCGGAGTCCTGTAAGATCCATTCGATTTGCGCGGCAGAGTCGGTTTCGTAAATCGGAACGGTAATAATCCCAATGGCTAGCGCTGCCATATCAATCAAGGTCCACTCATAGGAGGTAGGACCGTGCAAGGCTAAGCGGTCGCCAGGTTTTAGACCAATCCCCAGGAGCCCGCGAGATACGGAACTAATTTCGTCCCAGAATTCGCCAGCAGAGACTTTGCGCCATTGTTCCCCCAGCATGGTTTTTTGTTCAATAACCGTTTGGTTAGGGTTTTGGGTAACGCGACGGCGAAACAGGGAAACAATATTGTCGTGTTCAGAGCGGATATGGGTTGCCGGCATGGAAAACTCTTTTAATTTACCGGGAGTGTCCCCGGCTACCGCAATTGTTCCGGGGGGAAAACTAAATCCCTTGTCTGCTTCCACGGGTTTCTCCTTAAACCGTTTAATCATAACTTTAGTTTATCCTAAGTTACTTCCGTACTTTCTTGGGGGGAGGGGTGCCGAGCACCGCATCCTGCGTGGTAACCTGCAGGTCGGATTGTTGATTTACCTCAACTTTTACCGTACCGGTTAGGGAGGCAGCCGCATCGAGATCAGCGCGTACCGTCGGCAGATTTTCCGCTGACCAATCATCGGCATAAACAATAGTTACCTGCTCGAATGGGGTGCGCTGTCCCACTTTGGCTTCCGACTTTACCTTACGGAGCACGCTCAGCGTGTCGCCGGCCAATTTCAAAAGATGTGCATCTCCTGCGGCGGCGTGCAGAGCCGGGGTAACCTGCGGCCAAGGAGCTGTATGGACGGAACCGGTACGGTACCAAGACCAAACTTCTTCTGCCGCATAAGGCAGGAACGGCGCCAGCAGCCGGGTGACGTTATCGACCACAATCGCCAGGGCACTGCGGGCAGAATCTTGCACGTCCTGCTCCCAATTCCCGGCAAAATTATGGGCGCGATCTTTAACCAGCTCAAGGTAGTTATCGCAAAAATCCCAGAAGAAAGACTCGGTTTGCTCTAGGGCGCGGGTGTGGTCATAGTTATCAAAAGCGGTGGTAGCCCCGGTAATAACTTCGTTTAGACGGGCAATCACCGCTTTGTCCAAGGGAGTGGTTACCTTTGCGGGGTCAAGACGTAGCCCCGCGTCCTCGGTCATCGAAAGCGCAAACTTGGAGGCGTTGAGCAGTTTCATCGCTAGGCGCCGCCCAATCTTCATCTGCGCTTCCTCAAACGCAGTATCGGTACCCAGGCGAGCGGCAGCCGCCCAATAGCGCACCGAGTCCGATCCGTGCTTTTCTAGCAGCCCCATGGGGGTAACTACATTGCCCTTAGACTTCGACATCTTCTTGCGATCCGGATCCAGAATCCAGCCGGAAATCGCGGCGTTCTTAAAGGGCAGAGCCCCGAATTCTAAGTGGGCACGCACTACGGTAGAGAACAGCCAGGTGCGGATAATATCTTGACCTTGAGGACGCACATCCATGGGGTAGACCCGCTTAAAGAGGTCTTCATCTCGCAGCCAGCCGCCGGCAATCTGGGGAGTTAGGGAAGAGGTCGCCCAGGTGTCCAAAATATCTACTTCCGCGGCGAACCCGCCGGCTTTGCCGCGTTGCTCCGCGGTGAAGCCGGCGGGAACATCGCTGGTGGGATCAATCGGAAGGGCTTCCTCGGCAGGCATAATCACTTGGTCATAATCGATTTCGCCATTCTGGTCAATGCGGTACCAAAGCGGAATCGGTACCCCGAAGAAGCGCTGACGCGAAACCAACCAGTCATTATGCAGACCATGTACCCAATTGGAGTAGCGTACCTTCATAAAATCGGGATGGAATTTAAGTTCCTCGCCGCGTGCTAGCAGCTCACTATTGAGGTTGTCGCGGTGTCCGGTCAAAGTGTAGTCACTGCCCCCATTGCGGATATACCATTGCCGGGACATCACGATTTCCAGAGGGCGGTCGCCTTTTTCAAAGAAATTGGTTTGCCGCATAGTTTTTTGCGGTTCCCCTTGTAACTCTCCGCTTTCTTTCAGGGCATCCACTACGATTTGCCGGGCAGAGAAAGTAGTCTTCCCGCGGATAGCATCCATAAGTTCAATACCTGCCGGATCGGTAATCCAATCAGTCGGCTCGTGAGTAATCCGGCCATCTTTCGCCAGAATCACCCGGGTAGGTAGGTCGAGTTCACGCCACCACTGAACATCGGTGACATCACCGAAAGTACAGCACATAGCGATGCCGGCACCCTTATCCATTTCGGCTGCCGGGTGCGCCAATACCGGAACCTCTACGTTAAAGCCGGGACTAGTAACGGTTTTACCAAAAAGATGCTGATAACGTTGGTCGTCTGGGTGTGCTACCAAGCAGCAGCAAGCTGCTAGCAGTTCGGGACGGGTAGTTTCAATTACTACGTCTTCCCCATCCGGAAGATGGAACGCGAGCGCATGGTAAAAACCGGGATAGTCACGCGCCTCTAGTTCGGCTTGTGCCACCGCGGTTTGGAAAGTAACATCCCACAGCCCGGGAGCCGCCGACTGATAGGCTTCCCCGCGTTTTAAATTGCGCAAAAAGGCAGTTTGGGCAACCTTTTGAGAATCTTTCGAAATGGTTTGATACTGATGCTTCCAGTCGACGCTGAGTCCCAGCCGCCGCCAGAGTGCCTCAAAGGACTTTTCGTCCTCTTTGGTTAACTGTTCGCACAGCTCAATAAAGTTCTTACGAGAAATCGGCACCTGATCGCGGGCTTTAACCGATTTGGAATCCCCATGATGAGGCGGCACAAAATCCGGGTCGTAAGGCAAGGTAGGATCGCAGCGGACTCCGTAATAGTTTTGGGCGCGCCGCTCAGTAGGC
The DNA here is from genome assembly GCF_900106855.1 of Varibaculum massiliense. Classification (NCBI taxonomy): domain Bacteria; kingdom Bacillati; phylum Actinomycetota; class Actinomycetes; order Actinomycetales; family Actinomycetaceae; genus Varibaculum; species Varibaculum massiliense. The sequence goes on from NZ_FNWI01000004.1 coordinate 53,200, forward strand.
AGCCCATTATCGTCCCAACCCATGGGATAAAACACCGCTTTGCCCCGCATTCGCTGGTAGCGAGCGAGACAATCGGTGTGGGTATAGGAAAACACGTGTCCCACGTGCAAAGATCCAGAGGCCGTAGGCGGGGGAGTGTCGATAGAGAAAACTTCAGAGCGCTGCGCATCGCGGTCAAACGCATAAACCTGCTGCTCTTCCCAAATCTTAGCCCAGCGTTCTTCGAGGCCGTCTACGCTTACTCGCTGAGGAACCTGAGGGGCGGGTAAGTTCAGATTGGTTAAATCCCGGTGATCGTGGGGATTACTCATCGGCCATCTCCTATTTCATCTTTTCCCTATTTACCGCCGGTTTTGTATTCCAAGGCAGTAATTGGCGCTTACATACCCTACTAAACTACTCGGTTTCGCAGACCAACCCCAAAATCTTGCCCTGCTCCCTCGAGGTACCTAAAGCACTGAAAACACTGGCCGTTTAGTAAAGCCTGCCACCCGGAATCATTAATGGCGACCAAAAACGGGTGACAGGCTTTACTGTCAGTTGCAACCAGCAGCCGCTAACTATTTTTTAGTTTTCCTCCATTTTCACGGGCAATCTGCTGGTTATAAGGGGTATCCCAATAAACCTCTTGGGTGAAGGGATCGCGCCTAGTAGAGCGCACCTTATAGATGTGGTACCCGAACACCACTACATTGGCCAGCAGAGCGGCTGCCGAGAGCAAGAACATGGCAGTGGGGTTGTGGGCGCTGCGGTGAGCAAACATGGAATCTTGCATAAAATGCGGGAAGGTTAGCACTATCGCTGACCAGAAGGTCAAAGTGTAAGCCCGGTATTGAATCCAGGCGCCTTTCCCGAAAGCCAGGAAGGCGGGGATGGTACAGGAGGCCAACAAGGCCACCCCCGAATACCAGGCGCGATCCGCTAGGCAGTTATAAACATAAGCAACATTCCACAGGTCATAAGCGATAATCCAACCGATAGTCAGGTCGCCCCAAATGATCTGTTTATTCTTGCCTTTGGATACATAGATTCCCATCCAGCCCGAAATCATTAGGAAGTTTAAGATTCCGGCTAGTCCGTTCATGATGTTCCAGGGGCCACCCCAGGTGACCATGCCTTGCGTGGGATCTACCCCGTGGATGCCGTAGCACTGGAAATCGCGAATCACCGCTTCGATAATGTTTACCGCCAAGATAAACGGCGGGATGCACAGGTACCAGCGTTTATCACGCAGTTTCGGGAAATATTGTAACGCCACCAGTGATAACGACCCGATTAGGGCGGAGTATTGCTTCACTATCGGGAACCAACCGTCCGAGTTGGTGCCAGCGCGCGAATAGGGCCACCAAAAAATCGTCAGCGCCAGCGGAATCACAATGAATACCGCAATCGCCACCCATTTATAGCGGATCGCTAGCCAGGCCATTATCGCCAGCCCCGCGATCACTACCACTAGCATCAGGTAGTCGTACCACTGACCAAGTTCAAAAAAGAATAAAGTCGGATAATCCGGTTTCATCAGCTACTTCGCCGCCTTCTTGCCCCAGCCAGGCAAATAGGTTTTCTCTTTCTTTTGGCGAATCTGTTCCTCCCAAGAAAACTCGGGTTCTTCCCAATCGGTGAAATACTCGCTATCAACTACCTCAGCCCAGGGAGAATCGGCGGAAGTAGGCGGCCAGGCGGGGTTGTCAGTTACCGGAGGACGCACCTCGTTGACTGCCGGATCCTGGCGACCATAGCGCAGCCACTGGTTGTGGGTACCTTCGTAGAGTTCGGTGCCATCCCAGCGTCCTGCCGGGGTGTCATAGCCGAAGAGTTTGCCTCCCAGGACTGCCCGTTTGATTCGTGCTTGCCACTGGGGCTTCTTGCGGAACTCGGCAACCCGCTTTACATAGAGATTCTGCAGATGCGCCATGCAGCCTCCAATTAATTCGATATTTATCCAGTTAATGGCGGCAGCGAACTTGGTGTCGGGTTCAAATCCTATCCGCCAGTGGTTGATCAACCGGCAGCGGTCACCCTTGAGGGGGATCAGGTAAAAACACCAGGCAGCCGCGTAATGCTTCATACCGGGGTAGCGGAAAGCGAATGATCCCGGCGCCCGCGGCGGGTGTTTGGTGTCGACCCATTGGGAAAGATACTTACCGGGGACTACGTCCGCCCATTCCATAGACATACCGGTGAAGTCAAAAGCCGCGATATCTCCCGGTTTTAAGGCATCTGGTCCTTGCCATTGTTCTTGGATCTCGTAAGAGTTAAAGAAAGGTAGCCGCGCAAAAGTGCGTTCTAAGAATTCTGAGGAATACGAACCTGCCTTGTCGCAACCTAACTGTTTTAAGTGTCGATATACCGCGTAGGCGGGGGCATCGATATTAATGGCATAGGTAGAGGAGCGACCATTCGAATAGCAACGGTCAATTAAATCATCGGAGGGATAGTGCCACTCATTTTCTTCTTTAGTGGCCTTGCCTGAAAACTGACTGAAGCCGAGCATTCCGCCGAGGGCTACGCCGCCCCCTAAAGCTCCCAGGCGTAAAACCTTTTTCATACGACCAGATTTACAAGACATATAGATTCTCCGTAGTTGTATATTTTGGATATTTTTTTTAAACAGATAACATCGTCGTTAACCCTGCGTTAACATTAAATCTATCACTGTCTGACGGATTGTAATTCCTTTTTAATAGGGAATTTATTGTGACGTATTCGCAGGTAGTGTCAGTTGAAAAGATAATAAGTAAGCTCAAAGTGACCAGACAGCGTGGTCTGGTCTAAAAAGGAACTCTGATGGGATTTTTATGGGAAGTAGGTCCGATATGGGTCTACCTTTTTTGGATTCTAATTTTTGCGCTGCAAATGCTGGTAGCAGAAGTACACCGCCGTTGGACTTGGACTGCTTTCGCCCTCTGGACAGTAGGCGGGGTATTACTGATTCCCTATGTAATCATTCACGGGGTTCCTATGGTGGGGTGGTTCCCCTTCGGCAAATTTATCATCATGCTCGCTACTGCGACCATGACCGCATTCCTCCTGCATTGGGGAAAACGTAATCCCCTAAAAGCTCGCCGTTATGCGATTTGGTTTGGGGTTGCCCTCTGGATTGGACTAGCGGTAAACATTATGGAAGCCAATATTCGTGACCTGACCATATACTTTGAAGCTGACACCTACCGTGCCTGCGCCATCAACTTCCAATGTTTAATGGATATTGATGCTTCCCGTTCGATTTCTATGATTGAAGGGTTGCCGGAAACCCGCGGAATCACCGCCGCTAGCGGCTCTGTCGCCTGGTATCAAGCTGCTGCCGAAGCCTTCAAGGCAAGTGGAGTTGGAATCGACCCCGCCACCGGTTTCCGCACTATCGGTGGCTACTGGAACCTGCTTTCGGCCGCTGCCGGGGTATTAAACATTATTACCATCACCGGTCTGGGGAAAATCTTTATTTCCTCGTCTAAAAAAGGAAAAGTACAGGGGCTAATTTGGGCAGATATGGCCTGGCCGTGGGTAATTGCCTACGACCTTTGGAATCATTCCTTCCTCTACAACTCGCTCGCGGATTACACCTGGTACTGCACCTTGGCATTACTGCTAGCCTGCACGATACCCGCTTTTACTTGGGCAAAGGGACAATGGATCTGGTTCCGCTGTTTCACCTTAATGTTCTGGATTGCTGCCAACAATATTTTGCCAGAGTTGCTGGTGCGCCCCTCAATAATGACTAATTATGCCACCATGAATCCGATGGCTAACATTATTTGTGCTTGGTTGGCGCTAATCTCAAACGTGGCGCTCTTTGTTTACTGGCTCTACAAGATGAAGAAACATCATCGCAATCCTTGGACAAACTGTCTCTTCTTCGAGCTAGGAGCCTTTAGGAAAGTTGTAAAGCTGTATGCAGATGACAAAGACAAGTACTTCCTAACTGACTTCATCCCCGAAACTCCCTCCGGGCTGGGGTTTGAGCCGGAATCTCCGGTGCCACCAGCAGACGGCTATGTGGGATGGATGCCCTGGTGGAAGGAAGACAAACGCTATCCGAAACTGCGCACACCTCTTTCGGCAGACCCCAAGCTGGTTGAAAAAGGGATTAAGTCTGATCCCAGCTGGGACGTTACCAAAGAAAAGAAAGCCTAGCCGTTTGCAAAAATGCAAAATAGAACGTTTGTTCGTAGGATAGGAATGTGGATGAAAAACTGGTAGTTAAAGGGGCGCGGGAACACAACCTGCGTAACGTGGCCATCGAGATTCCCCGCGACCAGATGGTGGTGTTTACCGGACTTTCGGGATCGGGGAAGTCTTCCCTGGCTTTCGATACCATTTTCGCCGAAGGACAGCGCCGCTATGTAGAGTCCCTGTCCTCTTATGCCCGCCAGTTTCTCGGGCGCCTGGACAAACCAGACGTAGATTTTATTGCCGGGCTGTCGCCGGCGGTTTCTATAGATCAAAAATCTACCTCCCGGAACCCGCGTTCTACCGTCGGTACTATTACCGAGGTCTACGACTACTTACGGTTGCTGTATGCCCGCGCCGGGCAGGCTTACTGCCCGGTGTGTGGGGAAAAAATCCAGGCGCAAACTGCCCAGCAAATCGTGGATCGCCTGCTAACCCTGCCGGAAAAAACCCGGTTCCAGATTTTGGCTCCGGTGGTACGCGGACGCAAAGGTGAATATACCGAGCTTTTTGCAGAGCTAGTTACCCAGGGGTTCTCGGCGGCAGTGGTGGACGGGGAAACTGTGCGCCTGACTCAGCCCCCCAAGCTGGAGCGCAAAATTAAACACGATATTTTTGTGCGCGTCGATCGCTTAGTAATGAAAGAGGGAGTGCGCACCCGACTCTCCGACTCGATTGAAACCGCCCTGAAACTAGCAGACGGGCTAGTAGTGGTCGATTTTGTGGACCGAGATGAATCTGATCCCCAGCGTTCCCGCCGCTTTTCTGAAAATCGCGCCTGCCCCAATGATCACCCCCTGCAGCTCGAGGAAATTGAGCCGCGCACGTTTTCCTTTAACGCTCCCTATGGGGCTTGTCCAGATTGCTCCGGTCTCGGCTCCCATCTAGAGGTTGATCCCGAACTGGTGGTTCCCAACCCGGAGCTATCTATCTCCGAGGGTGCGATTCGCCCCTGGTCCACCAAAAATAAATATCTCATGCACATGGTCGCTGGGCTGGGGGAGGAACTAGGGTTTGATTTGGATACGCCCTTCCGAAAGCTATCAGCCTCCCAGCAAAAGGCTCTTTTGCGCGGCCGCGATTACCAGGTAAAAGTAAAGTTCCGGAATCGTTGGGGACGGATGCGCACCTATTCCTCCGGATTCGAGGGCGCAATCCCTTGGATTATGCGCAAGCGCGAAGAAACCGAATCTGAGGTAATGCGCGCCCGCTACGAAGGCTATATGCGGCAAGTTCCTTGTTCCACCTGTCACGGGGACCGTCTGAAGCCAGAAGTCTTGGCGGTAAAAATCGGGGATTTAAATATCGCGGAGTTAACTAAACTATCGATTTCCGCCAGCTGCCAATACCTGGCGGAAGTGGAGTTAACTGGGCCGGCCAAGAAAATCGCGGAACCGATCTTGAAAGAAGTGCAGGTACGCTTGCAGTTCTTGCAAGATGTGGGGCTAGGCTATTTAACCTTGGCGCGGGGAGCGGCTACGCTTTCAGGGGGTGAAGCCCAGCGGATTCGCCTGGCAACCCAGATCGGATCCGGGTTAGTCGGGGTGCTTTATGTGCTTGATGAGCCTTCGATCGGGTTGCATCAACGGGATAACCACAAGCTAATCGAGACTCTAAAGAAGCTGCGCGATTTAGGGAACACCTTGCTGGTGGTAGAACATGACGAAGACACCATTCGATCCAGTGATTGGATAGTCGATATCGGACCGGAAGCTGGCGAACATGGGGGAGAAGTCCTCTACTCGGGACCGGTAGCGGGAATCGCGGATTGTAAACGCTCCCTCACCGGGCAGTATTTGTCGGGTAAGAAGCAAATCGCAGTCCCCAAAAAACGGCGCAAAATTGAGAAAGGTCGGCAGCTAAAAATTATTGGGGCGCGAGAAAACAACCTCAAGAATCTCGATGTTTCCATTCCTCTAGGTAAGTTAGTGCTGGTCACCGGGGTGTCGGGGTCGGGTAAATCTACCCTCATTAACCAGGTAATGTACCAGGCACTAGCCGCGAAGCTGCAGCGAAAACGAGTGGTTCCCGGTCGCCATAAAGCGATTGCAGGCATCGAACATTTAGACAAGGTGGTACACGTAGATCAAAGCCCCATTGGACGCAACCCCCGCTCCAACCCGGCAACCTATACCGGGGTGTGGGATGCGGTGCGCGCCCTCTTTGCCCAAACCCCGGAGGCGCAGTTACGCGGATATGGACCCGGCCGTTTTTCTTTCAATGTGAAAGGAGGACGTTGCGAATCCTGTAAGGGTGACGGCACCCTCAAGATTGAGATGAACTTCCTGCCGGACGTGTATGTGCCCTGCGAAGTATGCGGGGGAGCGCGCTATAACCAGGAAACTTTAGAAATTAAATATCGCGGTAAATCGGTAGCCGATGTGCTCGATATGCCTATTAGCGAAGCAGCGGAATTTTTTGCTCCCATAAACAAGATTTCTCGGCACCTGAATACCCTGGTAGAGGTAGGGTTAGGGTATCTGCGCCTGGGCCAAAGTGCTACGACCCTGTCTGGGGGAGAAGCCCAGCGGGTAAAACTGGCCAGTGAACTGCAACGCCGCTCCAATGGACGCACTATCTATGTATTAGACGAGCCCACCACCGGCCTCCACCTGGAAGATATTCGCAAATTGATGCTGGTGTTGCAGTCTTTGGTTGACAAGGGCAACTCGGTAATCGTGATCGAGCATAATCTGGATGTAATCAAGTGCGCCGATTGGGTGATTGATTTAGGTCCCGAGGGCGGAGACGGCGGGGGTACGCTCGTGGCGCAAGGAACCCCGGAGCAAGTGGCAAAGGTCAAAGATTCTTACACCGGACACTACCTGCGTGAGATGCTAAAGTGACGCTGGCTTTGATAACGATGTGGGTCCGACCGGCACTCGCGGATTAACCGTTTTTGTCTTTTCTGCTGTGCTAACCTACGGACAAGAGAAACCTATTTTGAATTGGAGATTCGCCAATGGGAGCCCCCCTTATCGATCTGATGCAATTCACCTCGGTGGCTGCAGCAGTCCTTGATCGTGCTCGCAGGCGTCCGCGGCAAATAGCGGTTGAACGCCCTTCCGCACTGGGTGCCGCTTGGGAAAAAATCTCCGCCTCATCATTGGGGGCCGATATTCGCGCTGCCGGTTTAGGGTGGATTGGCTTGGGCTTCAAACCGGGAGATGCAGTTTCTATTTTAGGATCCACCTCTTACGAGTGGATGGTCATGGATCTGGGAGCGCAAGCTGCCGGGCTGGTAACGGTACCTATCTACGAAACTGATTCCTACGAACAGGTAAAGTGGATTGCCCAAAAAGCCCAAGTAAAGGCGGTTATTACCGATTCTACGGTGCAGGCGAATATGGTGCGCCAACTCGATAAGGAACCGGAACTCGCAGGGCAAATCTCGATAGTGTTTTCCTTAGATGATTCTGGTTTTACCCGGCTGCTAGAACACGGACGGGTGGTTCCCCCGACTGAACTAGATGAACGCCTGCAGCAGATAAAATCCGATAATCTGTGCACTATTGTTTTTACTTCCGGGACTACCGGGCGTCCTAAAGGGGTAGAGATTACCCACGAAAATTTCTTGCGACCCCTAAATGCGGTAATCGAACGGCGCAGCTGGAACGAATGGATCTTTGACCCCGGTGCGCGAGTTATCTACTTCTTGCCGGTAGCCCACGTGCTGGCGCGTTTCCTGGGTTATCAGCAACTGGTAGGTCACGGTACTGCCGCGTTCTTACCTAACCCCAAAACCATCGTGCAAGATATGCAGACGTTTAAACCGAACGCGCTGCTAGTGGTACCGCGGGTACTGGAGAAAATTTATAACGCTGCCGATGCTACCGCTGGTTCGGGGATTAAACTGCGACTTTTCCGCTTGGCCGCCCACACTGCGGAACAGTGGGCGCGTATCCAAGAATCAGGGGAAGAAGTTTCTTTTGGGCAAAAAGTCAAGATTCGCCTTGCTCGGCGGCTAGTCCTAAATAAGATTCGTAAACTGATGGGTGGAAACCTACAGGGAATCGTATCTGGGGGAGCGCCGATGGCTGAGAGGCTTGGTCGCTTCTTCATTGGATGCGGAATCGAAGTTTTACAAGGTTACGGCGCGACCGAAACCACCGGCCCCTTAACTATGTCTGACCGGATTGGGAACAAAACCGGATACGTAGGGCATCCTTTGCTGTGTAACGAAGTGCGCCTGGGGGAGGGCGACGAGCTGCAGGCAAGGGGCGGCTCGATTATGCGCGGCTACCACGGGGAACCGGAACTTACTAAAGAGGCATTTACTGAGGATGGGTGGTTAAAAACCGGGGATATCGCGCAGATAGATGCCGATGGAAACGTTAAAATCACTGGGCGTGCCAAGGAAATTATCGTCACTGCCGGCGGGAAAAACGTCGCCCCCGAGGTTCTAGAGGAACGTTTGAAAGGACATCCCCTCATCTCGCAGGTGATGGTAGTGGGAGATAACAAACCCTTTGTGGGCGCCTTAGTCACCCTGGATAAAGAAATGCTGCCCACCTGGCTAAAGAATCACGGGATGCCACAGATGGATATTACCCGCGCGGCTCGCGATCCGCGGGTACTGGAAGCCCTGCAGCGGGCAGTGCAGCGCACTAACCGGGCAGTGTCACGGGCAGAATCTATCCGTAAGATCAAAATAATTACTACCGATTGGACTACCGAAAACGGGATGCTGACTCCTTCCCTAAAAATTAAGCGAAATCGGATTCGCGCAGTTTACGGGGAGCAAATCGAGGATCTGTACGCGAAGACAGATAAGAAATAGCGCCGGTTCTATTTTGCTCCCTCGCCAAGGGGATCTTTAAAGAAGTTTAGGAAGATCAGCCGGCCTATAAGCCGGGTTCTGTACTGGCGAAGCCAGCGGCGACCATCTATCTACGACGTACGTTACCGCACGCCTGCAGCAACCTACCCGCAAGCTAAAGGCGGACCACCCAACTTGCTGCTTGGTCTTGCTCCGGATGGGGTTTACCTAGCTGGTCAAGTCACCTTGACCACTGGTGGTCTCTTACACCGCCTTTTCACCCTTACCAACGCGAGCGCGTGGCGGTTTATTTTCTGCGGCACTAGCCCGCGGGTCGCCCCGGGTGGCTGTTAGCCATCATCCTGTCCTGTGGAGCCCGGACTTTCCTCGACTATCGCTAGCCGCGGCCGCCCGGCCGACTGATCCGGGTCAATAATACCCAAATCCGCCCTCCAATCGAAAGGCAAAGCGTCATTTTGCCAATCTAAAAAGCGAGGAGGGGCAGCCGATTTTTCTAAGGTTGCTAGACTGGGATACATGGTTGCCTACATAGATATTCACCCAGTAAATCCGCAAGCACGCCTAATCACGAAAGCCGCTGACATTATTCGGGACGGGGGCGTAATCGCCTATCCCACCGATTCCGGTTATGCCCTGGGCTGCAAACTTGGAAACAAAGCAGGGTTAGAGCGGATACAAACTATCCGCAAACTGCCCAAAACCCACAACTTCACCCTGATTTGCCATGATTTCAAGCAACTAGGGAAACTGGTAATCGTCGATAATTCGGCGTTTAAGCTGATAAATCGGCTCACCCCTGGGCCTTATACCTTCATTATGAAAGGTGACAAAGCGGTGCCGCGGATTATGGTCAACCCTAAGAAAAAGACCGTGGGGGCGCGGATTCCTAACCATGTAACCACTTTGGCGCTGGTAGAAGAATTGGGGGAGCCCCTAATGTCTTCTACTTTGATTTTGCCGGATAAGGACGTACCGGAAGCTAACGGCTGGGAAATCCGCGACGAAATTGGTTACCTGCTAGATGCGGTAATTGAAGGGCCGGTAGAAGAAGCCCGACCCACCACGGTTATTGATCTCACCGGAGAAGTTCCCCAGGTAGTACGCCAGGGCGCCGGCGATCTTTCGGATGTAATGCTCTAGTGGATCTTTTCCAGCAAGCCGCGCTCAACGAACAGGGGATTCCCACATTCTCCGACTCCGCACCTTTGGCGGTGCGGATGCGACCGCTCCGTATCGAGGAGGTAGTGGGGCAGTCACATTTGCTGGAGCCGGGCTCGCCTCTGCGGCGGCTTTTAGAGCCTCAAGGTAGCGCGGGGGCAGTGAGTTCCATTATTTTTTGGGGGCCGCCGGGCACGGGAAAAACTACCCTTGCCTATCTGGTAGCCACTGCCTCAAAGCGAAATTTCGTGGAGGTCAGCGCGGTTTCGGCTGGGGTTAAAGAAGTTAGGGCAGTTATTAAAGAGGCTCGCGAGCAACTGCGCACCACCGGCAAACAAACTGTGCTTTTTGTTGACGAGGTGCATCGCTTCTCTAAGTCTCAGCAAGATGCCCTGCTGCCGGCAGTGGAAAACTCGTGGGTGATTTTGGTGGCGGCCACTACCGAGAACCCCTCCTTCTCAGTAGTTTCCCCGCTGTTGTCGCGCTCTTTGCTGCTTACTTTGAACCCGCTAAATAGTGAGGATGTGAAAGAAGTATTGCGGCGCGCCCTCGCCGATGAGCGGGGGCTGAAAGGCAAAGTCACAGCCGACGAGGACACTCTTACCCGTCTCGCGGATTTAGGGGGAGCCGATGCGCGCAAAGCGCTTACCCTACTAGAGGCCGCTGCTGAGGGGACGCTAGCTGCCGGACGTAGCGCTCTTACAACTTCCGACATTGCCCGCGCCGCCGATACCGCGATCGTAAAATATGATCGCGATGACCACTATGACGTGATTAGTGCGTTTATTAAATCTATGCGCGGCTCCGATGTCGATGCCACCTTGCATTATTTGGCGCGCATGATCGAAGGGGGAGAAGACCCCCGGTTTATTGCCCGCCGCATCATGATTTGTGCCAGCGAAGACGTGGGGATGGCTGACCCGACTGCGTTACAAATCGCTGTGTCCGCCGCGCAGGCAGTGCAAATGGTTGGAATGCCCGAGGGACGGATTATTTTGGCTCAGGCCGCGGTGGCAGTAGCTACCGCCCCGAAGTCCAATGCCTCCTATTTGGGAATCGAAGCCGCCATCAAAGATGTTCGCGCCGGGAAAAGCGACCCGGTACCCACCCCGCTGCGTGATTCTCATTACCCTGGAGCCGAGAAGCTGGGAGTGTCCGGATATAAATATGCGCATGACTTTCCGCACCACATTGTAAAACAAACTTATCTACCTGCAGCTTTAGTTGGAACTCAGTACTACCATCCCACCGATAATGGATACGAACAGCTGGTTTCAAAACGGCTGCAAACTATTCGTGGCATCTTGTCCAATGGCAAAGGCGAACAAAAATAGGTTAGTCTAAAACCTGTTGTTTTAAAGCAACCCTGGGGTCTTAGCCCGCGTGGTGACCCCACCGGCATGACCGGTGAAATGCAAATTGAAGAACACATACAGGAGAAAAATAAATGGGAAATAAGCGTTCGCGCAAACAGGTTCGTCTATCTCGCGCTTTGGGAATCGCGTTAACCCCCAAGGCACAGCGTTACTTTGACCGCCGCCCCTACGGTCCCGGTGAGCATGGGCGGGCTCGCCGCCGCAGCGAATCTGACTATGCTATCCGTCTAAAGGAAAAGCAGCGTCTGCGTGCCCAGTACAATATCCGCGAGGCTCAGATGCACCGCCTATTCGAAGAGGCACGGCGGATTAAAGGAATGACCGGTGACAACCTGATTGTGCTGCTGGAGTCGCGTCTAGATGCCCTGGTATTGCGCTCTGGTTTTGCGCGCTCTATGCCGCAGGCTCGCCAAACGGTAGTTCACCGTCACGTGCTGGTAGATGGCAAACCGGTTGATCGTCCCTCTTACCGGGTAAAGCCGGGTCAGGTTATCCAGATTTGCCCCAAGTCCCAGACCAAGGACCCCTTTATTGTGGCGGCTGCGGGCTCTCACCGTGATGTACTCCCGGATGTGCCCCCATATTTGGATGTGAATCTGGAACAGCTGCAGGCCACCTACGTGCGTCTGCCCGAGCGCGATGAAATCCCGGTAGTCTGCGATTTGCAGATGGTGGTTGAGCACTACTCGCGTTAGTCGTAAAAACTTTTTGTCTGATGCCTCCTGATTTTTCGGGGGGCATCAGTCATATCTACCTCGGTTCGGGGCTTCGGACGCAGTAGGGTAAAATTCAGCGATATAAGCATTTCTTAGGGAAGGAAGAATTATGAGCGTTGGTGAGATAGCTTCATTAATCGCCGCAATAGCTTTTTTGCTGCTGGTACTGTTCCTGGCAATACCACTATGGAAACTAGGGAAAGTTTTTGACCAACTACAGGACTCGATCGAACAGGTTGCCTCCGACACCGGAGATACCGTCAAAGAAGTTTCCCAAACAGTCCGGGATGCGAACGCCCAGTTGGTGCGGGTAGATGCGGTTACTACTTCGGCTGCCCAAGTCGCGCAAGATGTCTCTGCGGTTTCCACCCTGGTTTCTTCTACCTTCGCCGGTCCGCTAATCAAACTCTCGGCCTTCTCTTATGCGGCTCGCAAAATGTTTAACCGGAAAGGTCAATAACCATGAAGAAATTGGTGAAACTGGGGCTTGCTGTAGCCGTAGTGGGCGCTATCGCCTGGTCGATTCCGCCGGTGCGTGAGCGGATGCAAACCGCTTACCAAGGGTTCCAAGAGGACTTTGAAAATAGAGAAAGACAGCTACGCGCGGCTTTAATGCCCGAAACCACCCCCTTAAGTTAATCGCTTTTCCACCAGGAGGTAGCTCCTCCGCATAAAGATTTAGAGGCATAATGCAAACTTCTGAGATTCGTTCCCGTTGGCTTGACTATTTTGCGAAGCAGGGACACCACCTGGCACCTTCGGTTCCGCTGGTGTCTCCCGATAAGTCGATTCTGTTCACGATTGCGGGAATGGTGCCGTTCATTCCCTATATCGTAGGTACCGAACCGGCGCCTTGGCCGCGTGCTGCCAGCGTACAAAAGTGCATCCGCACTAACGATATTGAAGAGGTCGGTAAAACCACTAGGCACGGCACTTTCTTCCAAATGTGTGGAAACTTTAGTTTCGGTGACTATTTCAAACAGGGTGCCTCCAAAATGGCTTGGGATTTGCTCACCGGCTCCGTGGAAGAAGGCAAATACGGCCTGGACGGGGACAAACTATGGGTAACCATTTGGGAAAAGGATGACGAGGCCGAGGACGTATGGCTAAACCAAATCGGTCTCGATCCCTTGCATCTGCAAAAGCTGCCACGCGAAGAAATCTTTTGGGACACCGGACAGCCAGGGCCGGCCGGCCCTTGCGCTGAAATTCATTTTGATCGCGGTAGCGCTTATGGCCCGGAGGGTGGTCCGGAAGTAGATACCGGCGGGGATCGCTACCTGGAGCTATGGAATCTGGTTTTTGACCAGTACTTGCGGGGAGAAGGAGTCGGTAAAGACTATCCGCTGCTCGGCGAGCTGGATAAGAAATGCATCGATACCGGGTTGGGACTGGAACGACTAGCGTTCTTGCTGCAAGGCAAGGACAACATGTACGAGATTGACCAGGTATTCCCGGTAATTGAAAAAGCCCAGGAACTTTCCGGAAAACAGTACACCCAAGGTAAAACTTCGAAAGACCCTAATGATATTCGAATGCGGGTAGTCGCGGATCACGTACGTAGCGCCCTAATGCTGATTGGGGACGGAGTGCGTCCCGGAAACGACGGGCGCGGATATGTGTTGCGCCGCCTGATTCGCCGGGTAGTACGCGCTATGCGGCTACTGGGAGTAACCAAGCCGGTATTCCCAGATTTACTTCCGGTCTCAAAGCAGGTGATGGCCACTTCCTATCCGGAACTGGACAAGGATTGGCAAACCATTTCGACCGTAGCTTACGAGGAAGAGGACGCCTTTAGGCGCACTCTGGAATCGGGAACTCTAATTTTTGACCAGGCAGTGGCTCAGGTTAAGAAACGCCACGAAAGCCAGCTATCGGGTAAAGATGCCTTCACCTTGCACGACACCTACGGATTCCCGATTGACCTCACTATCGAGATGGCTGAGGAACACGGTATTCAGGTTGATCGCGAAAAATTCACTCAGTTAATGCAGGAACAAAAGAACCGCGCTCGCGAAGATGCCCGTGCCAAGAAGACCGGGCACGTAGATGCCCGTATCTATCACGAGCTAGAGGCCGAACTAGGACACGAAGTCGAATTCGTGGGCTACACCGAAGACAGCTGCAACGCGAAAGTCATCGGACTACTAGCTGATGGCCAGGCAGTCCCCACCGCTTCGGCAGGCAGCAATGTGGAAGTCGTTCTAGATACCACACCTTTTTATGCGGAAATGGGCGGGCAACTGGCTGACCACGGCGTAATCCGCTCCTTCCAGGGTGCAAAGTTTAAAGTCAAGGATGTGCAAAGCCCAGTCGCCGGGCTGCGGGTACACCGCGGAACCTTGGAACAGGGACAACTGACGGTAGGTGACGAGGTAGTGGCGGCAATTGATACCGCCCGCCGGAAAGCCATTGCCCGCGCCCACACCGCTACCCATATATTGCATAAAGCCCTGCAAGAAAACTTGGGAGCGCAGGCTACCCAGGCCGGCTCAGAAAACAATGAGAACCGCTTGCGTTTCGACTTCCACCACACCCGCGCTTTGAGCGGGGAACAAATGAGGGCGATTTCGGATCGAATCAATGACCGTTTGCGGGATAACTTGGAAGTGAACACCGAGGTTATGCCGATTGAAGAGGCCAAAAAGTCTGGTGCTACCGCTTTGTTTGGCGAAAAGTATGGCTCCATAGTGCGGGTAGTAGATATTGGTGACGGCTGGGATCGAGAGTTTTGCGGCGGTACCCATACGCCTACTACCGGATACCTGGGACAGGTAGTGCTGATGGGGGAAAACTCTATCGGTTCCGGAGTACGTCGAATTGAAGCCTTGGTAGCTGATGAAGCCAATAAATTCCAAGCTAAAGAGCACGCTCTGGTCTCTCAGGTAGCTTCCATTATGGGAACTAAACCAGAAGAAATTCCGGCTCGGATTGATGATGCTTTGATGCGTTTGAAGCAGGCTCAAAAGCAGCTAGCAAAACTGCAGGAACAATCATTGCTTTCACGAATCGGAGAAATCGCTGCCTCGGCTAAAGAGATTCGGGGAGCGCGGGTGGTTACCTTCAATGCCGGGGAAGTCTCTGCAGAAGCCCTGCGTACCCTGGCACAGTCTTTACGGCAACGGCTAGAGGATACCGCTGCTGTGGTTAGCGTAGGTGGCGTTTCTAAGAATCGCCCGCAGGTAATCGTAGCTACCACCCAGCAAGCTCGGGACCAGGGAATAAAGGCTGGTGAACTGGTGAAAATCGCGGCACAGATTATGGGAGGCGGCGGGGGAGGCCGCCCGGATCTCGCACAAGGCGGGGGTAAAGATGCGAGTAAACTCGCCGCTGCCTTGGAAACCATCGCCAGTGAGATAGCCAAGAAATAATGCGTCCCGGGGTACGCCTTAGTATCGACCTAGGTACTCACCGGATTGGAGTGGCTCGCTCTGATGCCGCGGGAACTTTAGCCTTCCCGTTGGAAACC
Organism: Varibaculum massiliense; assembly: GCF_900106855.1. Taxonomy (NCBI): domain Bacteria; kingdom Bacillati; phylum Actinomycetota; class Actinomycetes; order Actinomycetales; family Actinomycetaceae; genus Varibaculum; species Varibaculum massiliense. Next base: position 68,869 of record NZ_FNWI01000004.1, read on the forward strand.
GTTTACCGCGAGGGAGGGCAAGAACTCTTCCGGATTGTGGAATTGGCAGCCGAGTATGATGCTAGGGAGATTATCATTGGTTTGCCGCGTTTGCTCAGCGGTAAAGAAGGTAAAAACGCTGCGGACGTGCGTTCTTGGGGTGCTGAGTTGGAACAGCTGTTACCAACTTGTAATATAAGACTTGTAGATGAGCGTCTTACCAGCGTCAGCGCTCATCGACAGTTGCGTTCCGCCGGACTCGGGGGACGGCAACACAAGAACGTCGTAGACCAACAGGCTGCGGTATTGATACTGGAGCAAGCACTGGAAACAGAGAGGCAAACCGGGAAGATTCCCGGAGTGCCACTGGGCAGCGGACCTGAAAGCGAGGAAGCCTGATGAGCCGGGAGCCTAACCCTAACCCTCCAACGCGGCATTTTCCCTCCCGTCGCGCCGATAAAGCGGGGGGTAACAGTCCTGCGCCCAGAGACGAGTCGGCCAGCCTCGATAACTATTGGGAAGAGGATGCCCCACAGACTGATTCCCCTGCTGCCTCGGCCTCCGGGCGCGCTGCCCGGCGTAAAGCTCGGCGGAAGAAACGTACTATCGCCGCGATTGTTATTTTGGTGGTAATTGGGTTAATCACCGGAGCCGCAGTAATAGCTACCCGCGAACTTGGGGGTATCAGTACTATTTTCTCTGGTGGCAAGGACTATGAAGGCAAAGGCTCCGGGGAAGTAATTATTGAAATTCCCGAGGGCGCTTCGGGCAAAGCAATTGGCGTAATCCTCCAAGAAAAAGGAGTAATTGCAGATGCCGAAGTGTTTGCCGGTATTTTCAAGAAGAACTCCTTAGCGCAAGGAGTGCAGGCGGGACGCTTCAGGCTACATAAGCGGATGTCTGCGCGAGAAGCCCTAGCGATGCTGCTAGATCCGGCATCGAAAGCAGATATTAAAGTAACTATTCCCCCCGGGTTTACAGTCAAACAGATTAAGACTCGTTTCCAAGAAACTATTGGCTTTAGCGCCGATCAGGTGGCGGAAGCCTTTGCTGACCCGGCAGATTATGGGATTCCCGGTCAAAGTGAGGAGTCTTTTGAGGGATGGCTAGCCCCCGACACCTATACGGTAGCCACCAATCAAAGTGCTAACGACCTGGTGAAAACCATGGTAGATACCCAAATTAAGCGCCTGGATGATGCCGGGGTGGCGGCTGACCAACGCGCTACGGTGATCATTAAGGCTTCGATTCTGGAAAAAGAAGTCAATGTGGAAAAATATTATCCGCAGGTAGCACGGGTGATTGAGAACCGTTTGCAAGATAACAGTGAGACCCACGGCTATTTACAGATGGATTCCACCGTGGTTTATGGACTGGGACGCTCAGGCGGGATTCCCAGTTCCGAAGATTTAGAAACTGACACCCCCTACAACACTTATAAACATAAGGGGCTGCCACCTACCGCGATTGGGACAGTAGGAGAGACAGCCTTAAAAGCGGTGGTGAAACCGGCAGATGGGAAATGGCTTTACTTCACCACGGTTAACCTGGATAGCGGGGAAACCAAGTTTGCCCTTACTTTAGAGGAGCAGACTAAGAACGTGGAAGAACTCAAGCAGTGGTGCCAGCAGAACCAGGGCAAATGCAAACGCTAAAGCCCTGGGCAGCAGTAATCGGTTCACCGGTTGCTCATTCCCTTTCTCCAGCTCTACATTTGGCAGCCTATCGGGATTTAGGGCTTGATGTTGACTATCGACGGATAGAGGTCACCAAGGAAACGATAGGCTCCTTTTTGGCCAACTGGTCAGAGGAACTGGTGGGACTATCGGTAACTATGCCTTTAAAACAGGTGATTATTCCTCTGCTTTCGCAAGTTGATGGTTTAGCGAAAGCAGTAGGAGCGGTAAATACCGTAATGCCGTTCCCCGGGGGAATCACCGCGGGGTTCAACACCGATGTTTATGGGATAGTGACGGCGATAAAAGAAGTAAAAGGACGTGACTGGAGTCCGGGAAAAGCGGTGATAGTGGGATCCGGAGCCACCGCGTCCTCGGCGCTAGCAGCCTTAGTGGAACTCGGGGCAGGACAGATTAATCTGCTGGCGCGGCGGGTAACAGGTGCTGGTAACGCGGTGCAAGCCGCTACCCGGCTGGGGATTGATCCCGGATATATTCCGCTGGCAGCCAGCGATAAAGCCCGAGAAACCATCGAAAATGCGGATTTGATTATTTCTACTGTTCCCCGGGAAGTACTCGATGACTACTATGAAACTATCTGCTTTAACGCTGGTCAAACCGTGCTTGATATTGTGTACGACCCCTGGCCAAGTCTGCTGGTTCAAAAAGTTACAGCAGTCGGAGGTAGCGTTATTTCCGGGAAGTTAATGTTGCTACACCAGGCAGTGATGCAAGTAAAACTATTTACCTCCCGCACCCCGAATCTGGAAGTAATGCGGGAAGCTATAAATAAGGAATAGAGGCGGGAATATGCAAGTTCTAGTGGGTATAGCGGCACTGTTATTCGCCGGGATCGGTAACCTGCTCTACGGTTTGCCCAAGGTAAAGAAATACTTTCGCCTGGCAGGTAGGCAACGGGCTCTCTGGAATCAGCCCTGGGTAATCGGGGTAGTTGCCGGACTTGCAGTGTGCGCGGCAGTAACCCTGCGTTTCGGATCCATAAATCTGTTGCTAATGTTTCCGCTACTAACCCTAGGTACGGTACTGACGGTAATAGACGCGGGTACCCAAAGGCTGCCCCGCTCGATGACAGCAGCCTTTTTGGTGCTGGTAATAATCGCAGTAATTTTGGCTGGTTTCATTACCGGGCAGTGGGTAAAACCCGCATACTCCCTGATTGTTGCTTTAGGAACCTTTATTTTGCTACTACCAGGAACGTTTGTTCGTCACGGTATTGGAGTTGGAGATTTGCGGCTAGCTCCTCTGCTAGTAGGCTTAGCAACTTGTTCGTCTTGGCATTGCCTGCTGGCAATGGGGATTTTTACTGTTGTGGGTGCTGGTTGCTGGGCCCTGTACCTGGTGATATGGAAAAAAGCCGCTGGCAGTACCCGCTTTGCTTTTGGTCCGTGGCTCTTAGTCGCCACCTATTTCGCACTCCTGCTAGTTCCCCGTTAAACGATAGACAACAGATACCGGGGCTTTCCCTAGAAGTGGAACGCTAAACCGCAAATCATGGTTCCATGACACAATAAAGCCATGTTGAAATGGATGAGCGCGGGAGAATCCCATGGACGCGCGCTGGTGGGGATTTTAGAGGGAATGCCCTCCGGGGTGGAGATAACCACCGCCAAAGTAGGGGAATATTTAGCTTCTCGACGCGCTGGATACGGACGCGGGGCGCGACAAAAGTTTGAGCAGGATCGCGCCCACCTGGTGGGAGGAGTGATTCGAGGGAAAACTACCGGAGCCCCGATAGCTCTGGTCATCGAAAATAGCGAATGGCCAAAATGGGAAACGGTAATGAGCCCGGATCCGGTAGATCCGGAGGCATTAAAAATTAACGCCGGTAAAGGCGATGAACGTGAGGTTGCCCGTAACCAGCCGCTAACCCGCCCTCGCCCCGGACACGCGGATCTGGCGGGAATGCTTGCCTACGACCACGAGGAAGCGCGCCCGATATTAGAACGCGCCAGCGCCCGCGAAACTGCGATGCGGGTAGGTTTGGGGGCATTCGCCCATGAATTCTTAAAACAAGCCAGCGGAATCGAACTAATCTCTTATGTCACCCAAATCGGCAAGGCAGCCCTTAAAGCTGGTCACCCGATTCCTCCGTTAAGCGTGCAGCAAAAACTGGCCGAAAACCCGGTGTGTTGTCCGGATGAAAAAGTTAGTGAGCAAATGATTGCCCAAATCGATGCGGCGAAGAAGAACGGAGACACTATCGGGGGCAGCGTGGAAGTTGCCGCTTATGGGGTGCCGATAGGACTAGGTAGTCATGTGACGGCAGATAGGCGCCTAGATGCGCGCCTGGCCGGCGCATTAATGTCGATTCCGGCAGTGAAAACGGTAAAAGTTGGGGATGGCACCCAGCCGCTTTCAGCGGGGTCAGTGGCTCATGACGAAATTGTCCGGGGAGAAAATGGCGAGATAGTTCGCGCCTCTAACCATGCCGGCGGGATTGAAGGTGGTATGTCTAACGGACAGATAATCCGGGTCAGCTGCGGATTTAAACCAATTTCCACCGTACCTCGCGCCCTGCGCACCATTGATTTGGCGAACGGGAAGGAAAGCCGGGCGAATCACCAACGTTCCGACACCTGCGCGGTGGTACCGGGGGCGGTAATTGCCCAGGCGCAGGTGGCGTTGGTACTGGCTGATGCCCTTCTAGAACACGTAGGCGGGTATTCTCTGGCGCAGGTGCGGGAAAATCTGCAGGCCTACCAAAAGCGCGTGGAGGCAAGGCTATGAGTGACAAAAAGCAAATAGTTTTTATCGGCTTGCCCGGCAGCGGGAAAACCTCGGTAGGACGGTTAGTCGCCGGACGTTTAGGACGGACTTTCAGCGATGCTGATCAAGAAATTTCCCGGCAGGCAGGTATCAGCATCCCTGAGATATTTGCTGCTCACGGCGAGGACTATTTTAGAGATTTAGAAGTCGAAGTTATTTCCCGGCTGCTTCGCGGGGATACCGCAGTGATCGCCCTCGGGGGAGGGGCGATTACCCGCTCCGACACTGCCGCAGCTCTCGCTGATAAAGAGGTGGTTTTCCTAGATGTTTCCCCCGCGGTAGCCGGGGCAAGAGTAGGGCAGGATTCGATGCGTCCCCTCTTGCAGGGAAGTGACAATCCCAGTAAGAAAATCACCCAATTAGAAGCAGAGCGACGAGCAAGTTACCTGGCAGCAGCCACTTTAAGCGTACCGGCAGATGGCAGCCTCGGCGAGGTAGCCGACGCGGTAATTCGGGGTTTGAAACTGGAAGAAACCCGACCGGTACGTTGCTATGATTTAAAATCCCTGGCTGCTTTGCCGGCACAATCCTCAGATAAGATCCGGAAGATTCCGGTGACTTCCGGTAGTGGCTACCAGGTTATCGTAGGTGGCAGTCTTAGTTCCCGAATCGCTCATAAACTGCAGGATCGCCCTCGTAAAGTGTTCTTAATCTGCCCGGCACCGTTGGAATCAGCGGCTCGCCAGTTGGCACAATCTTTGACCCAAACCGGTCAGGTAGTCAAAGTTTTCCCGCACCCTGATGGAGAAGCCGCCAAGAATATCAGGGTAGTGGAAGATGCCTGGCGAATCCTGGGGGAGAACCATTTTTCCCGCGAGGACGCAGTAATAGCCTTAGGAGGCGGGGCTACTACTGATATGGGAGGCTTCGTGGCCGCTACTTGGCTGCGGGGGATCGAACTAATTAACGTCCCTACCTCTTTACTGGCGATGGTAGATGCAGCAGTCGGCGGGAAAACCGGTATAAACACTTCCCTGGGCAAGAACCTTGTGGGGTCTTTTTATCCGCCGAGCGCCGTTATCTGCGACCTCGATTATCTACGTACTTTACCCCCGCGGCAACTGCGCGCCGGCTTGGCGGAAGTCATCAAATGTGGATTTATCGCTGACCAAAAAATCCTAGAGCTGCTGTCAGAGTGTAGCGCGGAAAATCTACTTGCCTCCCCGGCGATATTAGAAGAAGTAATCAGCCGCGCTATCCAAGTAAAAGCCGCCGTGGTCAGCCAAGACCTGCGTGAAAGCGGATTGCGAGAATGCCTTAACTATGGGCACACTCTGGCGCATGCCATCGAAAAAGCCTCCTGCTACCAGGTGCTACATGGGGAAGCAGTCGCAATCGGGATGGTCTTTGCTGCCCAAGTGGCAGTGGAAATGGATCTGCTTTCGCCCTCGCAAATGGAAAATCAACGCCGCCAAATCGCCGCCCTGGGGTTGCCAACTACCTGCCCAAAATATGCTTTCGATCAGCTAGTAAAAATTATGGCTTCGGATAAGAAAGTACGCGGGGGAATAATTCGGATGGTACTCACTGCCGGTGACGGACAGGTTAGCGTGGTTCCCATTAGCGATTACCAGCTGCTGCAAAGTGCATTTAATGCCATAAATCAAGGCGCGGATGCCGCAGACAATACCAGTAGCCCTAGCGGCGGGAAGGGTGAAATTGGGTAGGAAAGTTTTCCTAATCGGACTGCCCGGTAGCGGAAAATCTACTATTTCCGCTGCTCTAGCCAAAAAACTAGGCTGGAAACTTATAGACACGGATAAGCTGGTAGCCGCCAAGTTGCAGGTAGCGCCCGCTACTGCACTGATTAGTGTGGGTGAAAACAGGTATCGGCAGGTAGAAAGGGAAGTTGTAGGCACCCTCGTAAATCAGATGCCCGCCGAGGACACTATCGTAGCGATGGGGTCCGGGGCGTTAGATGACCTGCAAAGCCGGATTCAACTAGATAAACTTCCTGGCAGAGAAATTATCGAACTGGTGATTGACCTGTCGACTATGGCTGACCGGGCCGGGCTCAACCGTCCCCGCTCGTTAGGATTAGGGATGCCGAGGGCGTGGCTGCGGCAAATGGGGCAAGAACGACGCCAGCGTTGGCAGATTTTGAGTCCGCTGGAGCTAGAGGTTTCTGATTTATCGCTGGAGCAGGCGGTTGAAAAAGTTGCCCGCGCTCTAGAGCCGTGACCAAAAGCGCAGTACACCGGTACTTATTTTCATGCTTCGTCCGATTAAAGTAAAGTAGAAGCGATTTATTTTGACTTGGGGGTTTTAAGTTGGCGACAACAAATGATTTGAAAAACGGTCTGGTACTAAAGCTTGACAACCAGTTATGGCAGGTAGTGGAGTTCCAGCATGTAAAACCGGGGAAAGGTCCGGCTTTCGTGCGTACCAAAATCAAGAATGTTTTAAGCGGTAAAACTGTCGATCGCACCTTTAATGCCGGGGTGAAAGTGGATACTGCTACGGTTGATCGCCGGGATATGACCTATCTGTATCAGGATGGTACCGATTTTGTGTTTATGGATGATGACACCTATGAACAGGTAATGATTACCGCGGAAATCGTAGGGGACGCTAAGAATTTCCTGATTGAAAACCAGCGCGCGGTAGTGGCTTTCCATGATGATCAGGTACTGTTCCTGGAGCTGCCCGCCTCGGTAATCATGCAGATTACCCATACGGAGCCTTGGCTGCAGGGTAATCGTTCCTCGGCGGGTACCAAACCGGCAACCGTAGAAACCGGGTACGAGGTTCAGGTTCCGCTGTTTGTGGAAGAGGGCGAAAAGATCAAGGTCGATACCCGCAGCGGTGATTACATATCTCGGGTTAAGGAATAATCGGCAGTGTCCAAAAATCGGCTTTCGCGGCGTACTAAAGCGCGGCGGCGGGCAGTTGATACCCTTTACGAAGCTAATGTTAAAGGTCTAGATCAAGATCCCGAGGACTTGCGGGAACTGGTGGAGGCACGGCAGCATTTAAGTACCGCGCAAACTACTTTGCCCGACTATGCGGCGGAAATTGCCCAGGGAGTGGCGGAGCATCTTTTTGACATTGATATGACGCTCAGCCAATATTCTCAGGCGTGGGCGCTAGATCGGATGCCGAAACCGGATCTGGCGATTTTGCGCTGCGCCCTCTGGGAAATCCTCTACAATGACGATGTTCCCTGGAAGATTGCGGTAGACGAAGCCGTGGGTACTGCCCGCGCGATTTCAACGCCGGAATCTCCGGATTTTATTAACGGAGTGCTCGACGCCATCGGGCGCTCCAGCGAAGATAACTCAAGCGAGCAGTAGCAAAGGTCGCTAGTTTAAGGTCGCGTCCTCGCCTGCCGACTGCTCACAGATTTTAGGAGGCGGTCATGGGCGCAATCGTTTTTCGTGGTGCAAATATACTGGGCGAACAACGCGCCGATATTTGGGTAGAGGACGAAGAGATTCGCCAGGTGGGCGCGAACTTGCCGATAGCTGCGGGCAGCGGAGTCCAGGAAGTAGATGCCCGTGACCTAGTGGCACTGCCCGGACTGGTGGATCTGCACACTCATTTGCGCGAGCCCGGCGGATGCGATGCGGAAACCGTCGACACTGGCACCGCAGCGGCCGCTAAAGGCGGATACACCTGTGTTTTCGCCATGGCGAATACCACCCCCACCCAAGATTGCCCGCAGGTCGTGGAACAAGTTCTCGATTTAGGGCGCGAGGCCGGTCGGGTAGATGTCCATCCGGTGGGAGCAGTCACTAAGAATCTTGCAGGTAAAGAGCTTTCTGATCTGCGGGGAATGCATGAATCGCGGGCAGCAGTAAACGTTTTTAGTGACGATGGTAAATGTGTTTTCGATCCGCTACTGATGCGCCAGGCACTAGAGATTGTCCGCGATTTTGACGGGGTTATCGCCCAACATTCCCAAGAGCCCCGCCTGACCGCAGACTCGCAAATGAATGAGTCCTACTTGGCGGAAGAACTAGGGCTAAAAGGCTGGCCTACAGTTGCAGAAGAAATGATCATTGCTCGCGATATTTTGCTTTCCCTCTACCTGGACGTGCGGGTTCACGTCTGTCACCTATCTAGCGCGACTGCGGTGGAATTGGTGCGTTGGGGTAAGTCTCAAGGCGCGCGAATCAGCGCGGAAGTTACCCCCCATCACCTGTTCCTCACCGAGGAAGAACTACGAGGGCGGGATCCGCTGTTTAAAGTAAACCCTCCGCTGCGCTCGCAAAAAGATGTAGAGGCAGTGCAGGCGGGATTAGCGGACGGTACCATTGACCTGGTGGGAACGGATCATGCTCCCCATCCGCGCCGGCTCAAAGACTGTGATTTTGAGTGCGGCGCTTTCGGGATGATCGGACTGGAAACTGCGCTGCCAGTAGTTGCCGCCACTATGGTGCAAAGCGGAAAAATGACTTGGCGCGATCTGGCGCGAGTAATGTCGGTTACCCCGGCAAAAATCGGGAAAGCGAAGGGGCAAGGTGAGGAGATCGCTGCCGGCTCAGCCGCTAATCTTTGTTTCGTAGCTCCCGATGCCTCTTGGATAGTTAACCGCGAGAGCCAAGTTTCGCGTTCCGATAACACCCCCTTTGCAGGGAAGGAACTGCTGGGGCAGGTACGCCACACCTGCTACCGGGGGAAGCTGACGGTTCTTGATGGACAGTTGCAGTTTTAAGAAGGAGCTAAAGGGTTTATGAATCGCTACGGTGTGCGCCTGGCACAGGCGATGGATCAACTAGGTAATGTATGTGTAGGGATTGACCCCCACTCCTCACAGCTGGCCGCTTGGGGACTGGATGATGATATCCAGGGGCTACGGACTTTTTCCCTCACTTTGGTGGAAGCAATGGCTGGGCAGGTACCGGTTGTCAAGCCCCAATCGGCATTTTTTGAACGCTTCGGATCTCGCGGGATCAAAGTTCTAGAGGAAGTGCTGGCGGCGTGCCGGCAGGCGGGACTGCTCACCATTTTGGATGTTAAGCGCGGAGATATCGGTTCCACGATGGCAGGTTATGCGCAGGCGTATTTGCATCCGGATTCCTCGCTGACCGCGGATGCAATCACGCTTTCTCCCTACCTAGGGTTTGGTTCACTCAGTCCCGCCTTGGAGTTAGCGAAGCAGTATGGCAAGGGAATATACGTATTGGCGCTTACCTCTAATCCGGAGGGATTTCAGGTACAGCACGCTCTAGATGGCAGCGGTAAAAGCGTGGCAGCCAACATAATTTCGCAGGCAGAACAGGAAAATAAAGCTAGCAGTGATGAAGGTCACATTGCAGATATTGGGTTGGTCGTGGGAGCTACCACCGGAAATGCGGCGAATGATTTAGGAATAGATTTTTCTGCATTTTCGGGATCTGTTTTATCGCCTGGAATCGGCGCCCAAGGGGCTACACCAGCGGATATACAAAGAATTTTTGGTAAAAGTGCCTTTCGGGTGTTGGCGTCAACCTCGAGAGGAATCTCCTCTGTCGGACCAAAGGTGCCTTCTTTACAGGCCGCGGCAAGGCAAATAACCGAGCAAATGAGTGATATTTTTCGCAACTGAACTGGCGAAACTTAGCTGATGGGTTGGCTTAAATAGAAAAAAGCAACTAATCTTTTTCGTGTTGTTAACCCGTAATCTAGTGAAGAGGTAAATACTAAATGGCACTTCCTTCTTTAACTCCCGAACAGCGTGCACAGGCTCTGGAGAAAGCCGCTCAGGCCCGTAAGGCTCGCGCGGAAACCAAAGCTAAGCTGAAGAATCGGGAACTGACCCTGTCTGAGGTTATCAAGAAGGCTCAGGATGATCCGTACTTGGGCAAGATGAAGGTTCAGGCTCTGCTAGAGGCGCTGCCTCGCGTAGGCGCCACCACTGCCGCCGCGGTAATGGAAGAGATTGGCATCGCCAAGTCTCGTCGTATTCGTGGTCTGGGCGAGCACCAGCGCGCCGAGCTGGTTCGTCGCTTCGGCTAAATAAAACCGAAAAGCTATAAAATACAGTATGGGACCTAAGAAATTGGGTCCCATACTGTTATTTTCTACTGGCAATAAAGGTGAAAACTTTGCCTAACTCACGTTTATTTGTATTGGCTGGCCCTTCCGGGGTGGGTAAAGGCACGGTAGTTAACGCCCTGCGAAAAATGTATCCGCAGGTAAAAGTGGCGATTTCTGCTACTACTCGCGCCCCGCGCCCCGGGGAACGTGATGGCGTAGACTACTATTTTCTAAGCGAAGCACGCTTTGACGAGCTACTTGCCACCGATGGCTTTTTGGAGTGGGCGCAAGTTCATGGACAGGCACGCTATGGCACCTTACGTTCAGAAGTAGCTGCCCACTCTAGCCGGGGCGAAGACGTAATTTTAGAGATCGACTTGGCGGGTGCGCGCCAAATTCGTCGCACGCATCCGGATGCGCATTTCATTTTCTTGCTTCCCCCCAGCCAGCACGCCCTTGAAGAACGGTTACGTGGTAGAGGTACCGAGGGAGAGGCGGAGGTTGCTCGCCGTTTAGAAACCGCGAAAACGGAGCTGGCGGCGGCAAAAGAATTTGAGTATCAGATAGTAAATAATCACCCGGAACAGGCGGCTAGCGAACTAGCCGCCTTAATGGGAATAGCGTAAACTTTTTGTGAAGATGCGGTACTTAGCCGCTAGCTAAGAAATGAGAGGACAATATGTCGGGTACTGTTGCTAGCCCCGAGGGAATTACCAACCCCCCAATAGATGAACTATTGGAAAAGGTAGAGTCCAAATATGCCCTAGTGGTCTACGCAGCCAAGCGGGCACGGCAGATTAACACCTATAATCTGGAAATCGCGGAGGGAATGTTTTCTACTCCCGGCCCGCTGATTGACTGCAACCCGGAAGATAAGGCTTTAAGCATTGCTTTGCGGGAAATCGATCAAGACGCCCTCAATCTGAAAGAGCATGACGAGTCGGAAAAGGACTAACTCATCATGTCTGAGCGCCACCGGGTTATTGTTGGAGTAGGTGCGGGAATCGCCGCCTATAAAACTACTAACGTGGTGCGCGCCCTGGTTAAAGCCGGTTTTGATGTATGGGTGATTCCCACCCCGGATTCCTTGAAAATGGTGGGGGAGGTTACCTGGCAAGCACTCTCGGGGCATCCGGTTTATACGCAGGTAGATGAACCCAAAAGCGGGGTCGGGCATATCGAGCTGGCTCGCGATGCCAGCGCCATTGTGGTGGCTCCCGCAACAGCCGATCTTTTAGCGCGAATCACCCACGGGATTGCCAACGATATGCTCACCAACGTGATTTTAGCGGCTAACTGTCCGTTGTTGGTGGCACCGGCGATGCATACCAGTATGTGGCAAAATGCATCCACCAGGGATAATGTGCAAACTTTGCAAGATAGGGGAGTGCGCTTTATCGGTCCGGTTAAAGGCGCGCTTTCCAGTGGTGACCAGGGAATAGGTCGGATGGCATCCGAAGATACCATCCTATCTGAGGTGTTGGGAGTTTTTGCTTCTGGCAGTTGGCAAAACCAGAAAATCCTGGTGAGCGCGGGAGGCACCCGCGAACCGCTCGATCCCGTACGTTTCTTAGGAAATCGTTCCTCTGGGCGCTTCGGAGTAGAGATTGCCCGCCAGTTCGCCCTCCAGGGGGCGAAAGTAACTTTGTTAGCAGCTAATATCGAGTCCTCGCTATTAGCGTCTCTTCCGGCAGACATCACGGTTATTCCCACAGCTACCGCCGCCCAGATGCACCGGGCAGCTTTAGAACATTTTCCAACAATGCAGGTAGCGGTAATGGCGGCGGCAGTAGCCGACTATCAACCAGTCGAATTTCAGACACAGAAAATAAAGAAAATACCAGGTGAAAACCAGTTTTCTTTACAGCTGCGTCCCACCGCAGATATTTTGGCGGATTTAGCCAGTAAAAAACGTACCGATCAGCTAGTAGCTGGGTTTGCTGCTGAAACTGGCTCTTGGGAGCAGGTTTTGCAGTTAGGGCAGGAAAAAGCGCGCCGCAAAGGTGCCGATATCATCTTTATTAACCAAGTGGGGGAGAGCGCTGGTTTTGGGGATGTAGCTACGAAGGTCTGTGCAGTAGACCAACAGGGCAGGCAGATAGGACAGTTCGCAGGGGACAAAACTCAGTTGGCGAACCAGCTAGTGGCGCTGATTCGTGAGCAAATACCGTGAATGACCAAATGCCGCGTTGGAGCGGCGCCGACCCTCTAGCCAAAATTCGTTCTCTCAAGCAGCAGGCGCCGGAAGGCGGTCAGCAACAAGAACTTCTGGCTATTCCCGAAAAACCCTTGGCAAAATGGGAAAATCAGGATCCTATTGCCACGGTTATTCCCGATACTCCCTTGTTTCATTTAGCCCGGGGTTTAGACTATACGGTTCCTGTCCGTTTAGTTAAGAAAGTCCAGCCCGGATGCCTGGTAAGTGTAAAAATCGGGGATCAACTCGCCCATGGGTGGGTAGAAACTATTCGCCCGGGCCAGCCGACTCAGAAACGATTACGCCCCATTAGCCGGGTACTCAGCCCCTATCCTTTAGTTTCTGCCGCCAGTTTTGAACTCGCAGACCAGGTAGCCTCCCGCTACGCCGGTAACCTTTCCCAGATTCTTACCCACGCGATTCCTCCTCGCCGCGCCGGTATTGAAAAAGAATTTTTCGCCTCCGAAAGCGAAAATTCCCCAGTTGAGAACAAACCACAAGTTACAGCCGGGCTGAACGCCTCTTTTGCCAAGGCGGAGCCGCTGATAGCCAACTACCTTTCCGGAAAAGAGCTTCTGGAATCACTGGGGAAAGCAAAAGCCTGTAAAGTGGTGTGGTCAGCGCTACCCGAACCCGATAAGTCCGCTCCTTTTAGACAAATTTCCCAGCTGGTAGCCTCCTCCCTGAATGGTCCAGGCAGTGTACTCTGCCTGTTTCCTACCGGGCAGTTAGCTAAAGACTTCAGTTCCTACTGGAAAAACAATGCTCCCGCAGGTGCGCCCTCAGCCCTGGAATATCACTTTGAGCTGGGAGCTAATGAACGTTATCGCTCCTTCTTGAAGTGCCGTTTTAACCAGCCGCGCCTGGTAGTAGGAACTCGTTCAGCCGTCTTTGCCCCCCTAAAGAAAGTATCTTTAGTACTGATTTGGGATGAGGGAGCCGAAAGCTATCAAGAAAAATCCGCTCCTTATTGGCATGTTCGGCAGGTGGGGATGTTACGTGCCGGAAATGAAAAATGTTCGCTGATTTTAGGGAGTTTTTCGCGATCACCACAGGCACAAGCTCTGGTAATGTCCTCTTGGGCTCACGAACTAACACCTCGCAAACATCAAGTACAACTTCCGAAGATTTATACCCCCGAATATGAAGATCGCGATGACCCGACTATCGGGAGAGTGGGGCTATCTTCTACCGCCCTACAATTCTTGCATAACGCCCTAGAACACGGTCCGGTACTAATCCAGTCTCCCCGCAAAGGTGGTCGCCTCGGTTTGAGCTGTGCCAATTGCTTAGCGCCACTGCGTTGCCCGCAATGTTTCGGCAGGGTGCAGCAGGTGCGCGAAGAATTTATTTGTAACAGTTGCGGGCATCATTTTCAGTTCCGTTGTTCGCGTTGCGGTGGGCAAGTAACTAGGGCGGCAGCGCGCGGAAATACCCGCATTAGCGAAGAACTCGGGGCAGCTTTCCCTAAGATGCCGGTGATTAATTGTGATGCTGATAATCCCTTACAGCGGATTAGCGCCGAGCCGGCACTAGTAGTGTCCACCGCCGAGCAAGAACCGGTAGCTGACGGGGGATATGCGGGCGCATTACTACTGGATACCGGGATGCTGCTGAGTCTAGATCAAATTTGGACAGCCGAAGAAGCCTTGCGTAGGTGGGCTAATGCTGCTGCCAAAGTAGCTCCCGGCGGCGGGGTAATGCTCAGTGGCGATCCGGGCCGGCGTTTAGCTTTGACTTTTAAACAGCGTGCCTTTAGCCAGTGGGCAAGTCAAGAACTGCAGGAGCGAGCAGAAGTAGGAATTCCCCCGACTGCGGTTTTAGCTACTATCCGCGCTGATCAGCTGACACTACGCAAAATCCAAGAGGTTGCCGACTTTGCGGATGCACAAGTGATTGGACCATCCCAAATAGGCGAACAGTTCCAGTTGCTAGTGCGTAGCCGACTCGATAAAGGCGAAGTGTTGCGTCAAGAATTACAACGGATCCAAGCGGTAGCTTCCCGTAAAAAATGGGACTCCCTTAAAGTCCAGGTAGATCCCTTGGAACTGTAATGTTACAGGTGATGAGAACACTTAACTGATAGGATTATTCCCATGCGTGTCTTATTTGCCGGTACCCCAGCTTCTGCAGTGCCAGTCCTGAAATATCTACTGGAATCTGAACATGAAGTGGTCGGAGTACTCACTCGCCGCCCTGCCCGCTCGGGTAGGGGGCGCAAGCTGTGTCCTTCTCCGGTAGCCCAAACAGCTGAAGAGGCAGGAATCACCGTTCACACTCCCTCTTCTTTGAAGGACACGCAGCAGCGCCCGGATTTTGCAGCGCTCAATGCCGATGTGGCAGTAGTAGTAGCTTACGGGTTAATGATTCCCGAAGACCTACTCGATGTGTTTCCTCATGGCTGGCTTAACCTGCATTATTCGCTGCTTCCCAAATGGCGAGGTGCCTCCCCGGTGCAACATTCGCGCATGGCAGGGGAAGAAATCACCGGGGTCAGTATTTTCCGCATCGACGAGGGGATGGACACTGGATCGATTTATGCTGTCGATCCTATTCGGGTGGCTCCGCAAACTACCGCTGATTTACTATTGCAGCGCCTAACCGATACCGGAATTGGTTTATTACCCCACGTTCTGGGGGCATTGGAGACTGGAAAGGCAAAAGCTCATCCGCAGGCTAGCGAGGGTGCCAGCTATGCGCCCCTGCTTACGAAAGCAGATGCCCAGATACCGTGGGAGAAAAGTGCCGAAGAGATAGCTAATCTAATTTGTGCATTTACTTCCCAGCCGGGGGCGTGGACATTGCTTCCCGATGGAAAACGGCTGAGTATCTATCCGGTCATCGAAATGAAGGATCATGACACGCTGCAGCCCGGTCAGGTGCTGGTCACTAAACATGAAATTACCGTGGGAACCGGCACTAATGACGTAAAACTTACCTTTGTTACCCCCGCTGGCAAACGGGAAATGGCTGCCGATGCTTGGGGTCGGGGGCAACACTATGGCGAAGAGTTCTATTTTGGTCTGCCCAGCCAAAATGAGGAGAACCAGTGCAAGTAGAGCGGGGGCAAAAGAAATACTCGACGCCGAAGTCACCTCGCCCTTACCGGCGGCGAGGACGAGGAAAAACTCCGGAAGACAACCAGCAATGGCGTCCGCAAACTGACAAGGTACGCACCTTGGTTTTTCAGGTCCTACTGGCGGTAGAAACTAAAGATGCTTATGCTAATCTGCTGCTGCCTCCGCGGCTTACTCGCGCTCATCTTTCAGGGCGGGATGCGGCTTTCGCCACTGAACTTACCTACGGGACGCTGCGTGCTCAAGGTTACTATGACTGGTTAATTGACCAGTTTTCCTCCCGACCGGTATCTTCCCTAGAAAAAGCAGTATTAATTATTTTGCGGATGGGACTGCATCAGCTGCTAAATATGCGGGTACCTACGCATGCCGCGGTTAGCGAGTCGGTTAACCTTACTAAGCAAGAAGCTAATGAGGGGGCAGCCGGCCTGGTTAACGGGGTTTTGCGGCAAGTGGCGCGACTGGGAGAGGGCGAGCTGGAATCTCGTCTAAAGCGGCTTAGCCCCCAGCGCCGCCTAGCTATTAAATACTCGCATCCCGCCTGGATTATTGCCGCCTATCGTGCGGCACTTAGCGAACAAGAAAAACTAGGTGCCCAGATTCCCAGTGACGATGATTCTTTGGCGGGGCTGTTGACAGAAAATAATCGCGCCCCCTATATCAACCTGGTAGCCAGACCGGGCCTGGTTGACCGGGAGGAACTTGCTGACGCAGTAGAAGAAAACGGACAGGACGTAGCCTATTCAACGCTGAGCCCTTGGGGATTGATTGTTTCCGGGGGTGACCCGGCTACTTTAGAGGCGGTCGCGTCAGCTCGCGCTGGGGTGGAAGATCAAGGATCCCAGTTGGTGGCAGGGCTAGCCACGCAATATCCCTTGGAAGGCAGGGATAAAATCTGGCTAGATTTGTGTGCCGGACCGGGTGGGAAAGCAGCTTTAATGGGAGCCTTGGGGCGCCAGCGGGGAGCACAGCTGATTGCTAATGAGATCAGTCCTCACCGGGCAAAACTGGTTGAGGACTCGGTTAAAGCCCTCGACAATGTACGGGTAGTACAAAAAGACGGTACCGAGTTTCCGTTGCGCGAGGGGGGATATGATCGGGTGCTAGTAGATGCGCCTTGTACGGGGTTGGGGGCGCTGCGCCGACACCCGGAGTCCCGTTACCGCTCCCGTAATGAAACCATTCCCGATATCACCGGGCTGCAGGCCAAGCTACTGCATCGTGCTATAGAGCTGTGTCGCCCCGGTGGTCTGGTTATTTACGCCACTTGTTCCCCTCACCCGGCAGAAACCACTTTCCTGGTGCAGCGGGTATTGCAAGAGCGCCCAGACGCACATTTGGCGGACTTATCCGGAACTCTGCGGCAGTTAGTTGACGCTGAAACTTGGCCTGAAGGTTTGGGGTGCGCCCCGAAGTACCTGCAACTATGGCCTCATATCCATGCTTCGGACGCCATGTTTGCGGTGGTGATTACGAAAGAGCAGAAAGGAAACTGATTATGGACGTAACGATTTCTCCTTCTATTCTTAATTGCGACATTGCCAACCTAGCCAGCGAAATTGAAAAGGTTAGGAACGCCGATTATGCCCATGTAGACGTGATGGATAACCACTTTGTCCCTAATCTTTCCTGGGGGCTGCCGGTGGTGGAAGCGGTGATTCGCCAAGATATTTTGCCGGTGGATGCCCATTTGATGATTGAGGACGCTGATCGTTGGGCGCCAGCCTACGCGGAGGTCGGATGCGCCTCGGTTACATTTCATGCCGAGGCAGCAGTGGCGCCGATTCGTTTGGCACGCGAGATTCGTCGTCAAGGAGCAAAAGTGGGGATGGCATTGCGCCCGGCCACCGATATCACTCCCTATATCGACTTGCTCCCAGAAATCGATATGTTGTTGGTAATGACGGTAGAGCCTGGCTTTGGGGGACAAAGTTTCTTGAAGTCTATGATGCCGAAAATTCGCCGCACCCGCGACGCGATTTCCACGGCAAACCTACAGGTAGCAGTGCAGGTGGATGGGGGAATTAACCGCGAAACTATTTGTTTAGCAGCCGAAGCGGGGGCGAGCGTATTTGTGGCTGGCTCGGCGGTTTATAAAGCTGAAGATGCCTATAGTGAGGTTGAAGCGCTGCGCCAGCTGGCGAAAACGCATTGCTGATGCCTAACGCTTCCGCTGCTAGATAACAGCGCGATTTGTTGTAATGGAGCGGGAAGGCAAGATTTTTCAAAACCAACTAACCTTAAGGTTATGAAGAGTTTCGAAGAGTTATTTGCGGAGCTGCAGAAAAAGGCAGCTACCCGTCCGCAGGGTTCTGGCACCGTTAAAGAACTAGATTCCGGGGTGCACGCGATTGGGAAGAAAATCGTAGAAGAGGCGGCGGAAACCTGGATGGCCGCCGAATATGAAAGCCATGATGATTTTTGTTTAGAGGTCTCCCAGCTGCTTTATCACGCGCAAGTGATGATGATTGCTAAAGGGGTCAGCCTTGAAGATGTCTACCGAAAGCTCTAGGGGAAAAATGTTACGAATCGCGATTCCAAATAAAGGTGGTCTCTCGGAGCCGGCTATAAAAATGCTTTCTGAGGCTGGCTATCGCACCCGTCGGCGCGGGCGGGAACTCTATATCACTGATGAAAATAACCAGGTAGAGATATTTTTTCTGCGGCCTGCCGATATTGCCCAATACGTAGGCGCCGGATTTATCCAAGCCGGGATTACTGGCAGGGATTTGCTGGCGGACTCGGGGGTAAAAGCTAAAGAGCTGCTGCCGCTAGAGTTTGGAAAGTCCACTTTCCGTTTTGCGGCTCCCCAAGACACTATCAACACCATTGCCGATTTAGCGGGCAAACGCATCGCCACCTCTTTTGATCGAATCGTACAAGACTATCTAGCAAAGCAGCAGATTAAGGCGACTACGGTTCATCTCGAGGGGGCGGTAGAGTCTGCGGTACGCCTGGGAGTCGCGGATGCGATTGCGGATGTAGTGGAAACCGGAAATACTTTGCGCGCTGCTGGTCTAGAGGTTTTCGGGGAGCCGCTGATGAAATCAGAGGCGGTGTTAATCGCTAATCCCCAGGCATCCAATCCTGGGCTGGAAGTTTTAAAGCAGCGCTTAAAGGGAGTGCTTAATGCCCGCAACTATGTGTTGCTGGACTACAACGTGCATCGTGACCTGCTAGAGCAGGCAGTTCGCTATACGCCGGGAATATCTTCTCCCACGATTTCCTCCCTACAAGATAGCCACTGGTTGGCAGTACGTGCCATGTGTAAACGCTCTGAGGTTCACGGGGTAGTTGATACCCTCCACGCGTTAGGGGCAGAGGGGATTTTAGTTACCCAGTTACTGTCGGCCCGTATCTAAACGGCGGCAACCTAAACTTTGCAGGGGAGGGTACCACCCATCTAGGCAGGTAAGTTTTCACCAAGATAAGGTTTAAAGCATTTGCGCAGCTAGGCGCCCGGCAACCGCCGCTGCCAAGAAGGGTGCGGCATCTTCATCCAGGGAGCGACGCATAGTCGAAAGCCGTACCGGGCAGTGGCTTAATGCCTGGTAAAGACCAATGGTTGAACATTTTTGCACCCGGTGCCGAGAACTAATTTGTTTCACCTGTGATTCCACTACCTGGGTAAAGTCACTGGTTAAAAGCGGTTTTTGCCCTTCGCCCTCATCGGTAAATTCCGGAAGGGGGACTGTAAGGGGAACCGGAGTAAAACCGGAGAGAATCCGCAGGCTATGGTGGGATATCCCCTGGTGGCGGGAGCGTAAATCTGCTGCTGACATTCGCAGGGCGCAAATAGCTTTGCCACCTCCTAAAGCCGCTTGAGTTAAAAAGGCACCTAAATCGAAACCCGAGTAGCCATAGGGGGTGCCGGAACCGGCGTTCCCCGGGCCTTGTCCCATAATGGCGATATCAGCTTTTTGTACCTGGCGGGCAGCTAGCAGACCGGAAAAAGTGTTGATGGCTTCCAAGTCACCCCCGAAGGACTGACCGGCGGTAATCACCGCATCCAGCCATCCTTTCTCGCGCAGAGTGCTAATGTTGCGCGAGAAAAATGCCGGCAAAGCCCCGCCATCGGTATAAACATAGACGATCTTCGCTTGGGGGTTTTCCTGGCGGATTCCCGCGATTACCGCCGGTAGTTGGGAATGTAGATCGATGCCTACAACCGGCATTCCCTGCAAGTTTTCTGCCTGTCGCATTTGCTCATGGAAGGGGGATTCTTGTTCTTCCACAGCGGAAACCATGTATTGGCTGGGGGTATAGCGTGCTTTCATAATGTGACCGCCATGGGTGGGAAGCACATCTGCGGGTAGACGCCCACAAAGCGCGGTCACCAGCGCAAACCCGCCGGTACCCAGGTTTTTTTGCAGGGGAGAGCAGTCGAAACGCACGGTTTCTCCCTCTTTAGCCTCCCCATTTAGGGCAGGATAGTTCAAAGCACGCAGGGTTTGTCCCTCTAAAAACTGTTTTGCTCCTACCGGGTGCGCAGTAATGTTTACCGTAAGTTCTTGTGTGACCTCAAAGTTGCGGACAGCTGCTATTTGTCCTTCCCGTAACATCATGTCTTTATTCTAGCTAAAGTCTGAGGGTGACCGCCGGGCGAATAAACAGGTAGGCTAAGAGTATGTATTGGTTGTTGGTAGCGCTATGGACGCTGGGGATTCTTGCGGCGATTATTTGCCCAATCGTAATGTTCATTTGGCTGTTTCGCAAAGCCAGTGCAACTTTCAAGGTTTTCGGGGATCAGGTAGAGACAGTAACCGCTCCCTTAGATAATCTGGGGGAGGCTTCGCCACTTTCGGAGCTTCGTCCGGCGGGAGCCAGCGGTGATCCCCAAGTGTTGGCGCAGGCACGCCAAGTACGCGCGCAGGTGGCGGCACCCCGTCATACTCGCCGCTATGCCCGCCTCAACGCCGCCAAAGCCCGCTGGGAGAAACTGGGGCTGGTGTAGGTGCCGCGTAGGCGTAAACGGAAAAAATCGGCCGCTACCGCGAATGCAAACGATTGGGAGTCTTTGTCGGCGGCGGAAAAATTGGCTACTTTCAAACGAAACCAACTAGCCGGCGAGGCTGGAAGTTTCGCATCTCGTTTCGATTTTCCCTTTGATGATTTTCAACAACGTGCCTTGGCGGCTCTCGAGGGCGAAAAATCGGTTTTAGTAGCGGCTCCTACTGGATCCGGTAAAACTTTAGTGGGAGAGTTCGCACTTTTCTTAGCGTTAAAACGGAGGGTACGTGCTTTTTACACCACTCCGATTAAGGCGCTTTCTAACCAAAAGTTTCGGGATTTTTGCGCTGCCTACGGCAGTGAAAATGTGGGGCTTTTGACCGGGGACGTTTCGGTTAACCCGGCAGCCCCCCTAGTAGTAATGACTACCGAAGTCCTGCGGAATATGCTGTACCGCCGCGACGGACGCCTGGACGATTTAGAGTTTGTGGTTCTCGACGAGGTTCATTACCTGGCGGATCGATACCGCGGACCGGTGTGGGAAGAAGTGATTTTGCATTTAGATCCGGCGGTGAAGGTAATTGCCCTTTCGGCCACGGTTTCTAACGCGGAAGAATTCGGGCAATGGCTGCGTCAAGTGCGCGGAGATGTCGAAATTGTGGTTTCGGAGAAACGCCCGGTACCGCTCTACCAACACCTGTTGGTAGGGGGGCGACTATTCGACCTGGAAGTGAAAGCAGCGGCTGGTAAAACCAAACTTAACCCGGCGTTGCTGGCTGAAACCCGAAGCTCCCTGGGGCAGTCTCGACGTGGTCACCACACTTCGTTGCCGGCGGCGGTAGGGGAGCTAAACGCTAAAGGACTGCTGCCCGCAATCGTCTTTATTTTTTCTCGCACCCGCTGCTCGGACGGACAAAAACAACTGGTAGCAGCGGGAATAGACCTAACTAATGCGCAGGAAAAACGCCAGATTCAGGCCTGCCTCGATGAAATCAGTGAAAACATTCCTGCCGGTGACGTCTTTACTTTAGGATTCGACTCCCTATTTTCCGGGTTGCTGCGGGGAATCGCGGTGCATCATGCCGGGTTGCTGCCGGTAGTTAAAGAAGCAGTCGAAAAAATGTTCGCTGCTGGTTTATTAAAAGTGGTTTTAGCCACCGAGACCTTGGCGTTAGGTATCAATATGCCGGCGCGTTCAGTAGTTATCGAGTCCTTGCGCAAATGGGACGGTCACGAGTTCGTCATGCTTTCGGCGGGGCAATATACCCAGTTGACCGGGAGAGCCGGGCGGCGCGGAATCGACACTCTAGGTCACGGAATCGTAGTCTTTCGCCCCGGTATGGATCCAGCTATGGTGGCAGCGCTTGCCTCAAAGCGTACCTACCCGCTGAAATCGGCTTTTAGCCCTACCTATAACATGGCGGTTAATCTCCTAGAGCGCGGCTCCCTCGCAGAAACCCGCGATGTTTTGCGGCGTTCCTTTGCTCAGTTCCAGGCCGACCGTTCAGTAGTGGGTAAAGCGCAACAGGCAGCAGAAAAACAACGCATTGCCGATGAAATCGTGGCTACTAAAACTCTGGAATGTTCCTTTGGGGATATTTACGAGTATGTGCGGCTAAAAGGGGAGTTGGAGGCACGCGATGCTCACCGCGCCCAACTGCTTGCCCGCGAGCAGGCTCGGAGGCGCAGCGAACTTTTCAGTTCCCTAAAACGCGGCGATGTGTTGGCTTATCAAGATGGTCGCCGGGCGCGTCATGGGATTGTGATGAGAAAATCGAGTACCCGCACTGGGGAAATTACCCTGACGGTACTGGCTGATAACGCTAAGCTTCGCGAGTTTTCCAGTAATACCCTTAGTGGTGGTCTGGCTCTAGTGGGACAGATGTGGGTAAAAGACTACTCGGAACGTAAACCTCGTGATCGGCAACGACTGGCTTCTAAGCTGCGCACGGCTCTGAGCGAGGGGATATTTACCGACCCGGAGCCCTCCGCTAAAACTCGCGCCCAAACGGCGCCTGTTTCCGCAAAATCTGCAATTGCGAGCCGGAAAAACGGGGTGCAGCCACTTGACCTTAGGGGGCGGGAGTTAACAGAACTTAGCGAACTGGAGCTAACCGAGCTGATCGCATCGCACCCGGTAACCAACTGCCCGCATCTAAATAGCCATTTAAAGCAGGCTTCTCGTTGGGCGCGCCTGGAGCGGCAGGCTGCCCGGCTACGCAGGCGGGTTGATATTTCCGAGGGCGCATTAGTAGATACTTTTGACCGAGTAGTTAAGGTTTTGACGAACTTAGGCTATTTGAACGCTCAAGGTAAAGTCAGTGAATCTGGGGCGGTTCTCTGCCGGATCTACAGCGAATATGATCTATTGCTCGCCCAATGTGTGCTAAAAAATGTTTTTGCGGGGCTAACTCCCGCGCAACTAGCAGCAGCTTGTTCTGCAGCCAGCTATGAAGCGCGGAGGGAGGAAACGGGAGCCCCAGTGCCTTCCCGGCTTAAATCGGTAGTTAGCCAGATTGAGCATTTGGCTACTGATCTGCGCCAACTGCAAACTAAACTGAAAGCTCCCGAAATCCCGGAGTCATCTTCTGCACTGGTGGCAGCCACTTACGCCTGGGCTCAAGGTAAACCGCTTTCGGTGGCTTTAGAGGCTGCCCCCCTAGAAGCCGGGGATTTTGTGCGAGCTATGAAACAGTTGCTTGATGTCTTGCGGCAACTTGAAATGGTAGCCAGCGTGGAAACTTCCGCTACCGCCCGAAAAGCCCAAAAATTAATTTTGCGCGGAGTAGTGGCATGGTCGGATCTGTAATCAAAGCCTTTTGGGCAGCGGTAGCGTCCGGGGTCATCGCGGCAGGATTGTTGCTGGCTTTCCCCTCTGCTTGGGGGTCATATTGGCTCAGCGCCTGGTTAGCTATGGGGCTGTGGCTACTGATTTTGCGGCGGGTGCGTCGGCGCTACGCCCTGGTAATTTCCGTCCTGGCTGCCCTGATATTTTTCTTAGTGCTGTTTCGTTGGGTATCTATTTCGCTTGGTTTTTCCACTCCCTGGATTGCTCTCGCCCTTTGTGAAACCTTGTTTTTAACCCTCTGGGCGGGTTCGGTACTGGCGGTGCGGCGCCTGACCAGCCCCGTCTGGACTTTATGGACAGCGTTTTCTTTTGCTGGAATCGAGGCTTGGCGCGCCGCGTTTCCCTGGACGGGAATGCCTTGGGGAATGTTGGGATTCTCGCAGGTAGACAGTCCCTTAAAGGGATGGATACCGCTCTTAGGGGAAAATGGGATGGCTTTCCTAATGGTGGGGGTGCTGGCGGCGCTGGTTAGCGTCACCTGGAAAATCTCGATGCCTAATTTGGTATCTGCCGGTTTGGCGCTACTGGTGGTGATTGCCTCGGGTGCGGGACTGCCCACCCTCCCAACTTCAAATCATTCCCCAAAGCTGCAGGTTGCTGCTATGCAGGGGGGAGTTTCCTGGCCAATCGAATCTACCTATTCGCGCCCCGGCACTATTTTGGCAGGCCATCTGGCGCAGGCACGTAACAGTGATTTACACGGTACCCAAGTTATTTTTTGGGGTGAGCAAGCCGGCGATATTGATCCCCGCTCTGATGCTAACTGGGAAGCAGAACTGCAAACCTGGCAAGCCGGGCAGCAAATCCCCCTACTTTTTGGCACTTTGGTTTACCGAGAGAAAACTACCTCTAACCAGGTATTAAAGCTTCAGGACGGCAACATTTCGCAAGTGTATTCCAAACGGGAACCGGTACCTTTTGGAGAGTTTTTACCCGCCCGCCCGCTAATCTCCAAGCTGTTTCCCGAGCAAGTGAAGATGCTCCCGCGTGATATGGTAGCGGGCAAATCGCCAGGTATTGCCCGGGTTGGTGATGCCCGGGTGGGGACAAATATCTGTTTTGAGGTGGCGCTAGATTCTCTGGTGCGCGACAGCGTCAACGCAGGGGCAAACCTGCTTTATTTCCCCACTAATAATTCTTCTTTCGGGTATTCCTATCAGTCCCTTCAGCAGTTGCAGATAGCCCGGTTTCGCGCCCTCGAGTATGACCGCTCTGCCGCGCAGGTTGCCGTGGGGGGAGTGAGCGCTCTAATTACTCCCGGGGGTGAAGTTTTAGCACAATCTGGGCTTTTCCGTGCAGATACTTTAAGAGCAGCACTGCCTTTGCGCGATACTCTTACCCTTCAGGCGCGTTTTGGTTCGAAGATAAACTCTTTCTTCTGCTTCGGGGTGCTAGTAGGGATATTGCTAGTTGGGGGAGCTCTTATTTTCTTAAAGGTACAAAAACGTAGTTTCCAACATTCGCAAATAGCTGCCCGCAGCGGACGAAAAGCCGACGCTAAAACTGGGCGAGGGCGCATACAGCACAGATCAAAAAGAAAAGGAAAGAAATGACAGATACGGTAATCGCTATTCCCACCTATAACGAGGCGGAAACTCTGCCGCTTCAAGTAGCGAAACTGCGCCGAGAAATTCCGCAGGCAGACTTGGTGATTGTAGATGATAACTCTCCTGATGGTACCGGACAGCTGGCAGAGCAGCTTGCTAGTAAAGATAGGGGAGTGAAGGTAGTACACCGGGCAGAAAAAGCTGGGCTAGGTCCTGCCTATTTGGAAGCGTTTTCTTGGGCAGCCGCTGCCGGATACACCTGGGTGGTACAGATGGATGCGGATGGTTCCCACCGGGTGCGTGATCTGAAAAAACTACTTGCGCGCCGTCTGTGGCCAAGTCAGCCGGATCTGGTGATTGGTTCTCGTTGGATTAGGGGAGGGCGCCTGCAGGGCTGGTCAAGGCTGAGGGAGGCGCTTTCGCGGGCGGGCAATGCCTATATTGGAGCCTGGCTGCGTCTAGGAATCGGGGATGCTACCGCCGGTTTTCGGGTCTACCGGCTAGATTTCCTTAGTCGCCTGGCGCTAGAAGATTTGGATTCGCGGGGATATTGTTTCCAGATTGATATGACCCGCCGCGCGGTTAGAGCCGGGGGAAAAATCGTGGAAGTACCGATTACTTTTCAAGAACGCGCTGCTGGAGATTCTAAAATGTCCGGTGCCATAATTTTAGAAGCCCTAGCTAAAGTTACCCGTTGGGGACTAAATGACCTGTTCAAGCCGCAATCATATAGACACTAATAGCCATTTATCCACCCCGGGGACAGCAGTAATAATCATGAAGCCCTCGTGGGGATTCGGGGGGCAGAGTTTAGCCTAATCCGGTCAGTGACCTAGCGGTAGTGAACTCCGTCCATCAGCGCACCGGAGTGCAGTACCTCTAGCTGTTCTTTTAATAGTTGCTGCAGTTCTTCTTCACTGCGACGCTCCAAGAGCATATCCCAGTGGGTGCGCTGGGGGCGTACCGGTTTCACGTCCTCTTCTACGGCAGGTTCTTCGTATTGCAGTTCTCCCATTTCCCCGCATTTACATTCCCATTCGGCGGGAGCGGGAACTTCGGCGGCAAAGGTCATGTGGAAACGGTGTCCCTGGGGGCATATATAGAGGCTTTCGCGTCTTTCCGCGAATACTACGCCGTCCTCTGTTTCAAGGCTTTTTGAACCGATACTTGTTCCGCGTAGTGCGCGCTCTGCCATATTAAAACCCTTCCTCGCTGCCTATGCTAGCTACCCAGCAAATACCGCCCTATTCTAACAGGTGGCTTCGCAGAGTTCGACTTCTATTCTAGATATCTCGCCGAGCGGATTTTTGAGAAGCGTACTAGGAAGACACCCGCGCTAGGCTGCGTTTGGCGGCAGCGACTACATGTTCACTGTCTAGTCCGTAGTGTGCAAATAGCTCGGCGGCAGCGCCTGGCAGACCGAAGTCGTCTAGACCGATGCTTTCTCCGTTGTCTCCAACTAGGTCACGCCAGGGATCAACCAGACCTGCCTCAATCGACACACGAGCCTTAACTGCGGAGGGAAGTACCTGTTCACGGTAGGCAGCGTCTTGCGCCTTAAACCATTCCATACAGGGAACCGACACTACCCGGGCAGCAATCGATTCCTTCGCCAGAGCAGCTCGTGCCTCGAGAGCATATTGCACCTCGGATCCTGAAGCCAGCAAGATTACCTCCGGCTCGCCCTCGCTATCAGCGAGAACATAAGCACCCTTGCTGACATTCTTGGCGCTGGCCAAAGCGTCGGCTCCGGCACCTTCCATGTCTTCACGCTGGTAAACGGGTAGAGCTTGACGAGTTAAGATCAAGCCTGCCGGTCCGTGTTGCCGTAAAATTGCCAGCCAAGCTGCGGCAGTTTCATTAGCATCCATGGGGCGAACTATCGCTAAGTTGGGGATAGCGCGGTAAGCGATTAGGTGTTCAACTGGCTGGTGGGTGGGGCCGTCCTCGCCAACTCCAATGGAATCGTGGGTCCACACATAGGTGACCGGGATATTCATGAGAGCGGCCAGGCGCACCGCGCCCCGCATATAGTCGCTGAACACAAAGAAGGTGCCCCCGAATACTCGGGTGAGTCCGTCAATGGCGATGCCATTCATAATCCCGCCCATACCGTGTTCGCGCACCCCAAAGTGCAGTACCCGTCCAAAGGGGTTCCCCTTCCACATATCAGTTTGTGCGGATTCGGGGATAAAACTGGGGGCACCGGCAATCGTAGTGTTGTTGGAACCGGCGAGGTCAGCGGAACCACCCCAATATTCGGGCATGACTGCTCCG
This sequence comes from Varibaculum massiliense, assembly GCF_900106855.1. Classification (NCBI taxonomy): domain Bacteria; kingdom Bacillati; phylum Actinomycetota; class Actinomycetes; order Actinomycetales; family Actinomycetaceae; genus Varibaculum; species Varibaculum massiliense. The sequence goes on from NZ_FNWI01000004.1 coordinate 96,168, forward strand.
ATTGCGGAAATAACTTTTCCAGAGGCTGCGCGGGTAGCCAGGGACTGTCCGGCAGGAAATACCGGTAGCGCTTCCTCGATACCTTCGGGAAGTTTACCAGCTAAAATCCGTTCTAAGAGCTGATTCTTGGCGGGGTTTGTTTGTTTCCATTGTTCAAAGCGGGGATCCCAGTCGCCATGAGCTGCCTTAGCGCGGGCAGCAGCATTATCTCGGGCATGATTTACTGCCTCTTGATCAATATCGAACATTTTATCCAGGTCTGCACCCAAAGCGGCTTTAAGCCCTTTAAGTTCGGTTTCTCCCAGCTTGGCACCATGAATGGCACCCGTGTTTTGCATATTAGGCGAAGGCCAACCGATAATCGTCCGCAAGGCAATAATCGAAGGACGATGCTTTTCCGCCTTGGCGACATTTATTGCCTGGTCAAGGGCTTCTACGTCTTCACGGTAACTGCCGTCTTCTTGCAGCCAGTTAACCCGCTGAGTGTGCCAGCCATAAGATTCGTAGCGCTTTAGGACATCTTCCTGGAAAGAAACATCGGTATCGTCCTCAATAGAAATGTGGTTATCATCCCAAATCACGATCAGGTTACCCAGGTCCTGCACGCCCGCCAGCGAAGAAACTTCTCCCGAAATTCCTTCTTGCAAACAGCCGTCACCAGCAATTACATAAACATTATGATCAAAAGGACTTTCACCTAGGGGAGTATCTGGATCCAACATCCCGTGGGCGCGCCGGGAAGCCATTGCAAACCCTACCGCCGCGGCAAATCCAGAACCCAACGGTCCGGTGGTTACTTCTACGCCCTTAGTGTGTCTATATTCGGGGTGACCGGGGGTGTAGGAACCGAAGGTCCGGAATTTCTTTAAATCCTCCAGCTCCATATTTTGTCCTGCCAAATACAATTGGATGTATTGCAGCAAGGAAGCATGTCCGGCCGAGAGTACAAAGCGATCTCGTCCCAGCCAAGTGGAATCTTGCGGATCAAAACGCAAATGACGCTGGTATAACAAGTAAGCCGCGGCTGCTAGGGAAATCGGAGTTCCCGGATGTCCGCTACCGGCTTTTTCTACCGCATCGCCGGCTAAGACCTTCGCCATATTAACTGCGCGCTGATCGAGTTCATTCCACTTAAGGGTCATTTTGGTTCCTTCTTTGCTTTACCTAGGTTTGCTATCTACTTTCGATGCTAACAGCTTGCCTGACAAAAGGTACATTTGCGCGAAATTTAACCCTAAATATGACCGGTAACTCTTACACAAAATGCCGTCACTTCAATCCGATAATGTACATTATGTCAACTAAAGGGTTAGCGGGTGAAACTTCATCAATCCCCCTCCCGGGCGAGTTACTCGCCTTCGGTTTTGAGTTCTGGACTGCCAAGGGTTTGAATTGTTTTGGAAATATTCCAGCATCACAAAGGAGAATATCCACGATGGCAGCTGACGAGCCGCTAAACCCACCACTAAAAGCTTTAGGTGATTCCCTAGAGGCAGAAATAAAGCTAAAAGACACTAAGAAACATCCAGTTAATCAAGTACCTTCGGCTCCGCGCACTTTGCTGCTCTCCGTACAGCACGTGCTAGCTTTCTACGCCGGTGCCGTGGTTGTTCCGCTGATTGTTGCCGGAGGACTTAAACTTGACCCCGCTACTACGGTGCATTTAATCAACGCCGACTTATTTACCTGCGGTATCGCTACCTTGATTCAGTCAATTGGTTTTTGGCGGATTGGGGTGCGCCTGCCAATCGTGCAAGGGGTAACCACCATGGCGATTTCCCCGATGATTGCTATCGGTCTGGCCGTAAACCAACACGGCGGCACCGAGGTGCTACCCACGATTTACGGTGCGGTTATCGTTGCTGGTCTGTTTACTTTTTTCGCAGCTCCTCTGTTTGCGAAACTGATTCGTTTATTCCCGCCACTAGTAATCGGGATTGTGCTGACCACTATGGGTACTACTTTGCTAGGGGTATCTGCCGCTGACGTGATTGGACGCGTTGACGAACAGGTCCCTCCGATGCCGATAACTTTGCGCTCTCTGGCTTATGGCCTGGGAACTTTGGCCATAATCGTACTCATCCAACGTTTCTTTAAAGGCTTCATGGGAACCCTAGCGGTACTAGCCGGGCTGGTAATTGGTACCGGCGTGGCGGCTGCACTGGGCGACACCTCGTTTAGTCAAGTCGGGAAATCTTCCTGGGTAGCAGTCACTACCCCGTTCTATTTCGGCTGGCCTCAGTTCTCTTTAACTGCCTGCATCTCCATGATTGTAGTCATGCTGCTGACCATGGTAGAAACCACCGGTGACGTCTTTGCCACCGGTGAAATAGTGGGCAAACGCATCGGAAAGAAGGAAATCACCGCCGCATTACGCGCCGATGGTCTGTCCACTACGTTAGGGGGAATCTTGAACTCTTTCCCCTACACCTGTTTCGCACAAAACATTGGTTTGGTACGTCTGACCAAAGTCCATTCTCGCTGGGTAGTAGCCTGTGCGGGTGGAATTATGATTATTTTAGGGATAATTCCCAAGGCAGGTGCGATTGTAGCTTCAATCCCCTCTCCTGTGCTGGGCGGAGCCTCCATGGCTTTGTTTGCCAACCTAACGTTAGTAGGGATTCAAACCTTATCGAGAGTTGACCTTTCGGATACTCGCAACGGAATTATTTTGACGACCTCAATCGCACTGGCGATGCTGGTTTCCTTCAAGCCGGCAATCGCCGATGCCTTCCCCGCATGGGCACAGATTTTCTTCGCCTCGGGAGTAACCCTGGGCTCAATCAGCGCCATCTTACTGAATCTGCTGTTCTTCCACGTAGGGCCGCGTGCTAAAGGCGAGGACGTAGCGCTGGGAACTAGCGGCAAACGGCGCTCTTTGCGAGCAGTTAACAAAATGAGCGAGGAAGAGTTTGTAAATACCTTTGCCCGCTTGTTTAACGGGGTAACTTGGCCGCTGCAGGCAGCTGCCGAGATGCGTCCCTTCCGGGATGTAGGCGAACTTAAGGAAGCCCTGCAAGACGCAGTGATGGTGGCGGGCAAAGAGGCTCAAGATCAACTGATTGCCTCCTATCCAGATGTAACCGTAATGCTGACCGCCAGCGAGAGCGAAGCCAAAGAAATTTCGCAGGACGTGGGGTCTTTGGCTTTGGGACAGCTTACGGAGGAACAAAAAGCACAGCTACACACGCTGGAAAGTTCCTACCATGAAAAGTTCAACCTGCCGCTAGTGGCACTGCTTTCCCGGATGGATAGCGTAGATGAGATCATTAAGGACGGGCTGCACCGCCTAGAGAACTCGCCGCGGCACGAACGAGTAGTGGCTCTCGGACAGGTGGTAGAGGTCGTTAATGACCGCTTGGAAATCATGATGGCGGACGCCAACCCCATCCGTTCGGCTTGGAGCCGCAAGTTCGAGCAGCTCGACTAAGACGCGAGCAGCAAACGGCTAGTTAACCTTGCCAGCCGGGGTCTCGGAAGTATCCCAAGCGAGATCGAACCCACCCGGGGTTGTCCATACCCGGGTGGGTAGCTCCCCCGGCAGATATTGGTTATTTTTCGAACAGAAGATTGGCCCGGCCGGATCGGCACTCTTCATCTGCGCCCGGTAGTCGCGCAGGGCACCAACTGCCCATTTTCCTAGAAATATTAGAGCTACCAGATTAACCAAGGCCATTAGCGCGGTCGCCCAATCAGCGATTGACCATACTGACTTCAGAGGCAAAATCGCCCCAATCGCCGTAGAGGCAATTACCAGCAGCTTTAAGGGTAAAGCTGAGCGTTCTACTCCCACAATGAACTTGTAGTTAGTTTCTGCGTAAGTATAGTTTCCCAGAATCGTGGAATATCCGAAACACACCATCATTACCATCACGAACACAAACACCACAGTTTGCGTGGTGCTATTAGACCCCAACGAAGTCACTATCGATTCCATAGTTAGCACTGCCCCATCCTCGTGGCTTTGCTTGTCCCAGAAGGGTACCGACATCAAAATGATGAACGCGGTGGAGGTACACACCAGCATGGTGTCCACGAATACCCCCAGGGCTTGAATCATGCCTTGAGTGGCGGGGTGACGCACGGTGGCGATAGCGGCGGCATTAGGAGCCGACCCCATCCCCGCCTCATTGGTAAATAGGCCGCGTTTAGTACCGGTGGTTATCGCAGCTATAAACGCTCCCCCGGCTCCGGCAACTGCCGGTGGCATATAGGTGTTTGATTGCCCGAAAGCTCCCATAAAGATTTCCCGGAAAACAAAGGGAATTCGCTCGTAGTTGAGGATAATTACCAAGATCCCCATGCCTACATAGAGCAGCGCCATCGCCGGAGCCAGGTACTCAGAGAATTGGGCAATTTTGCGCACCCCGCCCACTACCAGAGGCAAAGTCAATAGCACCAAGATGAGGGCGGTTGCCCAGACTGGGAAACCGAGGTATTCCGAATTGGCTAGCTGAGAAATTGAGTTCGCTTGAATCATTTCAAAGCTAAACCCGTAGGCGAAGATTAGTAGCACCGCGAATACGATTCCCCAGGCACGCGAGCCGAGGCCGCGTTGGATATAGAAGGCAGGACCTCCTCTAAAAGTGCCGTCCCCATTGCGTACTTTGAACATTTGCGCCAAGGTAGCCTCTACAAAAGCGGTGGCCATGCCCACCACTGCCACTACCCACATCCAGAAAACTGAGCCCGGACCGCCAGCAACGACCGCCAAGGCGACTCCGGTAATTGAGCCGGTGCCTACCCTATCGGCAAGACCAATCGCAAACGCCTGGAAAGAAGAAACCCCGCCTTCTGAGCCTCCCCGCGAGCGGGTAATTACTTTTAGCATGTGGGCGAACATGGTTATCTGCATACCTTTGGTGCGCACCGTTAGCCAGATTCCCACCCCCAGCAGGACGATCATTAACAGCCAGACTACCGAGTTGGCGTAGGCGGTATCTAGCAGACCCGAGATAGTTTCATTCCACTGATCAAAGGCGCTTAGAGAGTCTTTAGCGGTCGCTATCGGCATAGGATGCTCCTTTTTGAGGGGGCGGCAGGTTAAGAAATCCTACCGTCATTCGAGACAGCCTCTCGAAACTTTCTTAAATATACTCGTGAAAGTTTCCGGTTATGAAATTGCGGCTGCTAGCTTCGGTTAGAAAAACTACGCGAATACGGGGGCATTAGATTAGGCGGGAACTGCCCAAAGATGTTCGGGGAGGGCGGTTATTTTTACCCGATCCCCCACTATGAAAGGCTCGTCGCCACTTTGACGACGGCTAGCGAATACTCCGAACTCTGTTTCTACCTGCAATAGATATGTATCCCCCTCAAATTGGGAACCCACCACCTGACCCACCTCACCCATAATCGGATCATTTTGGCGCTCCGGTGGTAGATTGCCAATTTTTATGGAATAGGGCGAGCCGACCGCAACCACGTCACGGCGCTGTCCACTTGCAGAAGATAGGCCTTCGCTGGCCGGAATCTCTAAGTCCTCCCCCAAAGCAGCCAAATGGGCGCTGACCTGCCCAAATCTATCAGTGGTGATCAACGCCGACGCCGCTATTTGAGTAGTGGCTCCCAGATAGAGGGCAGTTTGTAAGTCGGCAGGGTGAGACACCAGATCCTGGGGGTAGTCATCTTGGATAATCTGCCCGCCACGCAGCAACATAATCCGGTCGGCAACCGCGAAGGCTTCTGGCAGGTCATGGGTAACATAAAGGGACGCCGCGCCAATGCGACGATGAATCCGCTGAATCTCCCCACGCAGACGCGCACGCGAATAGGGATCTACATGTGCTAAGGGTTCGTCGAACAGCAACCAACGCGGACGGTGAAGCAATGCCCTAGCTAGAGCCACCATTTGCCGCTGCCCAGTAGATAAAGAACCCGGGTAATGCCGCGTTAGGGAACTAAGACCAAGGTCAGTTAGGGTTACTTGCAGGTTTTCGCTGGTTCCCCCAGCCAGCGCCACATTTTCTTGAACGGTTAGATGCGGGAAAAGTCCATCAGTATCGGCGACGAGAGCACTGCCGCGAGCAGCAGGAGGGTAGCTCGAGACCTCCTCCTGGCCGCAATAAATCTGACCCTTGCAGGGTTGTAAACCCGCAATTGCCCGCAGCAGCGTAGTTTTTCCCGCCCCCGACGGACCAATCACCGCTACTAACTCCCCCGGATCAACCGAAAAAGATACCGGGCCCAGTACCTGGCGCCCCGAGCGCCACACCTGTAAATCTTTTACGGTTAGCGTGGCCGGTTCCATTTCCCCTCCTCTTTTGGTACCAGCACAAATAGGGTGATGGATACTACTAGTGCCGCTAGCGACAACCCGAAAGCTTCCGCATAGTTGGCTTCGTCCACCATCGCAAACATTTGGGGAACTACTACCGGGGTGTCGGGAGCGGCCACCCACATTAAGGGAGCCGATAAGGTGGTAGAAATGGCAACCACTGTTGCCAGGGTCAAACTGAAATAACGTTTAACTGCGGGCAGAAGAATTTTTAACGCTGTTTGCACACGTCCGACTCCCAATACTCTCACCGCCTCGAACTCTGCTGGACCGACAGCGCGAAAACGTGCCGCCAAAAAATAGGTTACCGGCATCCCAATCAAGAGGAAGGAACAAAGAGAGAGGAATCCGCCACTGGAAAACGGCCAAGACAGCCCCTGTTGCCGTAAAAGCATCCACCCAGCGCCGATAGCGGCTCCCGGAAGAGAAAGAATTACAATAAAAAGAGCCTCAATCGTCATATACCTGCTGGTAGCCCCCAATCGGCGGGTAGCTGCCAGCACCACTAGACACAAGAATGCAGCTAGGGCAGAAAGTAGCCAGGTGTTGATTACTGACTGCAGTTTCGAGGCCGAAAATGAGGCATGAAACAGCAAATAAAGGATCAGTCCTGCCGAGGACAGAGCATAGGAACCCACCCCCAAAAGCGGTAAGGGGCGCGGCGAGCCTAGAGGGAAATTGGACGCCCCCAGCAAGGTGGCCGGGAAGAAATTTCGATAAGTAGTGAAATAAAGAGCGATTAAGATGCCCGCTGCACATAGGGAAAGTCCCGTCAACACCAGAGAAGCATGCCCCAGAAAGGCGGTTTCAAAACTTCCGGTGGCGCGCAGCCACAAGGAATGGGCGGCGTTCATGGTTTTCCCACCCACCAGATCAGGTACTAGCGGATCGGAGAGGGCAAGGGCAAAGGTAACTCCCAGGGATAGCGGGATAGAGGCAAAAAGCGGACGGGCGATTACTAAACGAAAAATATCCCAGTGTCCAAGCCCTAAAATTCGGGCTTGATCTAGCTGATCACGGCGGATTGTTTTCAAAGTCGAGCGCGCAGAAAAATAAGCTAAGGGGGCAAGGGAGAAAGAAAATACCGCGATTACCGGAAGCGGGCCGGTAAGGTTACTGGCCGAAGATCCTGCGAATGAGCGCAGAGCACTAGCGACTATGAAAGGCGGGATGGCAATAGGACATAGACACAGCATTTCTACGACTTGGCGGATCCGGCCAGGTATCACCCTTGCTCCTAGGGCGGCAGCGCTCCCCCAGATAGTAGCTAAAATCGCCGATCCTACGGCCTCTAGGAGCGAAAGGCGGAGCGCCGAAGCGATAGCTTCTTCTCCCCCAAAAGGACTCACAATTGCGGCGCGAATTACGAAAGCTAGAGGCCAAATGGCAGCCAAGGCGCAAAATCCCAAGATCACCAACCAGGATGAACAACCCACCAAGACTTTTCTCATCAATCCCACCCCTGACTAGCAAACCAGGCGAGCCAACGATCGCGATCAACTGCTGATTTTTGCGGGCGTGCCGGCAAAATATGGGGATCTTTTCGCTGCAATCGCGATGCTAAAGAACCGGGGATCTGATTGGTAATCGCCAGTTGTGGAGTCGGCGATTTTACCGCAACCTCTTGTCCCGGTTTTTGAGAAAGCCAATCCAGAAAAGCTTTCCCCTCTTCGGGATGCTGCGAATTTTTAAGCAGTGCCGCCGAGCCAATTTCATAGGAGGTTCCTTCTCGGGGATAACTAATCTCCAGATTCTGACCACTTGGCGTCTTACCCACGCAATACGGGGTAAAGGTGATCGCGAGTCCTGCCTCTCCTGCCTGCACCAGCTGCACCGGAGCTGTTCCCGAGTTAGTCAAGCGAGGCACGTTGGCATATATCTCTCGGATTGCTGACTTCGCCTGGCTCCCGTAGATTTCATCTAGTACCCGGACTACGGTGAATGCCGTACCCGAAGTGAGTGGGGAGGACGCTGCCACCAGTTTGCGATATTTCTTTTCCCGCAGCTCCGCCCACGATGTTGGTATTGGTAACCCTTTAGCGGCAAGAGCTTGCCGATTCGAGCAAAACCCTAGCAATGAGCCATAAACCCCGAACCAATAGTTTTCGCTGTCATGCATATCTGCTGGTATAGAGGCTAATCCTCGCGGCTGGTAGGGGGCGAGGAGTCCTCGGCGCCGCGCTAAAACAAAGTTTTCTGCCGGGCCGCCAACCCAAACATCAAAATCAAGGTTTTTGGGGCTAGAAGCAATCCGAGTAAGCGCCTGCGCGGTAGGTAGCCGCAGGTAACCAACATTTTTCCCCGAGGAAGCGGCATAGGCGTCCCGCCATGCCTGACAGATGGATTCTTCATTGGAACAGATAAAGAATAACTGCTGAGTTTTAGCTGGGCTACAGGCACTGAGCAGCAAGCTGACCATCACTGCAGCCAAAACTAATAAGCGGGAGCGCATGGCAGTAACGATAGCAGGCTGGCGGAAACATTTCGGTTTCCGCCAGCCTGACTTTTGCGTTTGTAGTTTATTTTAGGGTTACTGTGCCGAACAGCGTTTTATGCCATATCGCCCAGTTTTGCTTGATGCGCGCTCATAATCCGCCGCTCATCGCGTCCCACGATCGCAAACAGTAGCACTGTCAACACCGAGAAGACGATAAACACCATAAAGGTTAGGTTCCAGCCGAAGTTATGAACCAGAATCCCTACCCCGGTGGAAGCCAAAGTAGCTCCCAATAGGTATCCGAACAGCCCAGTGAATCCAGCAGCAGTACCGGCCACATTCCGCGGCGACAAGTCAATGGCCTGCAGACCAATCAACATTACCGGGCCGTAGATAAGTCCCCCGATCAGGGCCACCAAGAGGATCAAAACCCACATGGGGGTACCTAACGGCGCCAACCAGTAGCCGAGGATTGCTAGGGCGGTGCAGATAGTAAAGAAGATTCCCGCCCCGGAACGGTAACCTTTGAATACTTTGTCGGACATCCAGCCGCACAGCAACGTACCGACGATCCCTGCGATTTCATAGGCAAAGATGCCCGCTAAACCGGAACCAATCTCAGCATGATGTTTTTCGTGCATGTAGACGGTAATCCAGTTCAGTACCCCGTAGCGGAGAGCATAAACGAAGACGTTAGCCACCGCGAGCATCACGATAGTGCGGTTGGTGAGGACGTGTTTGAAAATCATATCCTTGGCGGACATCTTTTCGCCCTCATCCACCTCCACTTTGGCAGGATCGTTACGGTATTCCTCAATGGGAGGAAGCCCCAGCGATTCCGGGGTATCCCGGATCAATAAGAATCCAATAAACGCTACTATCAGCGCGATTACTGCCGGTAACCAGAAGGCTGAGCGCCAGTCATTCGCGGTCCAGGCCAGGCCCACACCGACCAGTGTTGGTAAGAGAGCTCCTCCAACGTTGTGGGCGGTGTTCCAAATAGAGGTGATGGTACCGCGCTCATTGGTTGAGTACCAGTGCACTAATACTCTTCCGCAAGGGGGCCATCCCATCCCTTGAAACCAACCGTTGAGGAACATTACAGTGGCGAAGATGCCTACTGAGGCGGTTACCCAAGGCACAAAAGCAACTACTAGGTTGGTACAGGCCGAAAGAGCGAGGCCAATCACCAGGAAATAGCGAGCATTAGAGCGATCAGAGATCATCGCGGAGAAGAACTTTGATAAGCCGTAGGCAAAAAGGACTGCATTTGCAATAATGCCCACTCCGACCTTGTCTATGCCGGTTTCATCCATCAGTAAAGGCGCGATTGAGGAGATATTGTTCCTAATCAGATAAAAACCGGCATAGCCGATAAAGATTCCAAGGAAGACCTGCATACGCAGGCGAGGGAACAGGTGTTTAACTTTATTTTCTGGCAGTCGTGGCGCCGGAGCCGGCGCCTTTAGCCACGAAAAGCCGTTGAAGGTTGCCATTTTTCACTCCGCTGTGTTCTTGGCGGCCGTGACCGCCTTATGGAAAACTTACAGAGTCTAGTCTGCCTGCTCGCTGGTAACAGCCAGCAGTATTGTTGGTGACACTCGGTAACGGCCTTGTTACCGCATTTCAGTTTTCTTGCCCTAGATATTCTAGGATGTAGCCACCCCCGCGCAGGGTATAAACCATTTCATCACTGCCCGCAGCACGCAGCTTGGCGCGTAGACGATAAACCGTGGTTTTTACCATGTCGCGCCCTCCAGAAGTAGAGGTGGTTTCCCATACTTGGTTTAGAAGGTCGCGAATATTAACTACTCCCCCGTTAGCTTCAGCTAGCACACGTAATAGTTTAAATTCGGTTTCGGAAAGTTTGAGGTCTTTACCCTGGTAGTAAGCGCGTCCGCGGGCAGCGTCAAGCGATAACGGACCGAGTTCGCGCCGCGGTTCAGCTTGGCGCGTTTTGTGAGTGCGCCGCAGAATTGCTTCTACCCGCAGGGACAGTTCCCGGGGAGAAAATGGTTTCGGGAGGTAATCATCGGCACCTGCCTGTAGGCCGGCGATACGCTGTTGGGGATCCCCGAGGGCGGTAAGCATAATAATCGGAACTTTCATCGCGGCCCTGATGCGTTTCGCCAGTTCTACTCCGGAACCATCTGGCAACATTAAATCCAATATCACCAGGGCTAAGTCCGAAGATTTCAGCAGTTTCCAGGCAGAGGCGGCACCGGAGGCCTCTAGAACTTCGCACCCGCTTTCCTCTAGGGTAAAACGAACAATTTCGCGCATCTGGGCTTCGTCATCTACTACCAGTACCAGCGGTTTCATTTCGTTCCTCCCTTGGGCAGGCTGACTACAAAAGTAGTTCCTCTGTCTTCTAAAGTATCAACCAAAACCTCTCCCCCGTGTCCGTGAACGATTTCCGCCACTACCCCCAGACCTAATCCCGCTCCCGAATCTGCGGTCGCGGCTTGCGTTGTTTGGCCCCCATAGTAGGTGAACAGGTCGCGGCGTTGACTCTTGGAGATGCCCGCGCCATTATCGCTAACCTCTAAAATAACTTGCGAGCCATCTTGAAAAGAACGAACCTGGATTTTTACCCCATCTCGGCAATGGCGGGCTGCGTTATTAATCAGATTCCAGATCACCTGGGATAACAACTGTCGATCGCCGCGTACATAGAGGGGGGCACCCGGATCGGTAAGTAAAATATCTACCGCTAAAACTTCTCGCACCTGCGAAGCTGCCTGCCGCACGAGCGCCCGCAAATCCACATCTTCTTTTTCTAGTCTTAGCCCCGAGCCACGAATCTTGGCTCCGGTTAAAAAGGTTTCCGCTAAGCGAATAGCGTGCGCGGAGTTAGTGGTAACGGTGTGCAACAGCCGGCTTTGTCGCTCATCCAAAGGAGTAGATTCTAAAAGTTCCGCGGCCCCAGAAATCAGCGCCAAAGGGGTACGAATTTCATGGGACAAAATATCGGTATTGGTAGCCTCACTCGGCAGGTTCGCTCTGCGCCGAGGCAGATGCCAAATCCATTTATGTAGACCGTAGCCGCCTAAGATTCCGGAGGCTAAACCAATTAGGAAAACTAGGATTTCCACCGTTATCCGGCGTTTCGCCGCGCCCGGGCAGCCGCCAGTTCATCGGGGACTATTAGCTGTTCCTTGGCTGACTCTACCGGCAGTTCGGCTAGGGTGCCTTCAATCTCTCGCCACACGCGTCCGACTGCTATCCCGAATACGCCCTGTCCCCCTTGTACCAGGTCGATTACTTCATCGGTGGAGGTACATTCATAAACCGAGGCACCATCGGACATGAGAGTAATCGAGGAAAGTGAGTCCACTCCCCTCTTCGAGAGAGCATCTACCGCTACCCGAATCTGCTGCAGGGAAACACCCGTATCCAGCAGACGTTTAACAATTTTCAGCACCAAAATATCGCGGAAAGAATACAGGCGGTGAGAACCGGAGCCTTTCGCAGTGCGAATCGTAGGCTCCACTAAACCAGTACGCGCCCAATAGTCCAGTTGTCGGTAGGTTATCCCTGCTGCTTTGCAGGCGATAGGACCGCGATAACCGGTTTCAGTATCCAAATCCGCTAAGGTATCTCCAAATAACATGCCTTGCGAACGCTGCGGGCGCGGCTGCCTATCCATGGACAACTCCCTGATGATTGATTTAACTACTGTCTTAACGGTATTTTCTTTAGCCGAGGTGGTCAAGAACCATACACGGAAAGTCTAAAGCTTTACTTGAGGTTTAATTCAGCTTTTCAACAGAAACCCGCACCATCTGCAAGAACATTTGGGCGGCGGCTTCAGAAAGTTCTTGAGTTTCCGACAGGTGTCGCGCCTTCGCCACTGAGGAGGCGCGGTAACTGACCGGAGTAGCTGCCCTTTCTACCAAATCAAGCAAGCGAAGTGCAGAAGTTTTTAAGAAACGCAGTTGACGCGGAGGAATCCCTTGTTCTGCCAAGAGGTTAGCCAGCCTCACAATCTGGTGGCTGCGAGCCGGAAAACGCCCGGAAAGATCCGGAGACACCAGGCCAGCCTGCACAAATGTTTCTAGTTCCTCGGTGGAAATCCCGCTTAAATCTAAAAGCTCCCGGGTTGTAAGCCCTCCATCTGCAGCAGAAGGTGCCACCAGTTGTCCTTCTGAAGCCACCAGACGCGCGGCCTTTTGCTCTGTTTGTACTTCGCTGAGGCTGCGTCCCGCGTCTAGTTGCGCCAAATTTTCCCGAATTACCCGCAAGGGCATAAAAGAATCACGTTGGCGGGAAAGACAATATCGCACCCTCTCGATATCTGCCGCCGAATATTTGCGGTATCCCGAGGCGGTGCGTGCCGGAGTAACAATCCCCTGTTCCTCTAGGAAACGCAGTTTAGAAACGGAAATAGTAGGAAACTCGCCCTTAATCCGCTCTACTACTTTCCCGATAGAAAATACCGGCTTATCTGAAACGCCCGGAGGCCAGGCTTTGGGGGTAGCTTCTGGCACCGAGCGACGCTGAGCCGCTCCCGCTGGCAACTTTATGAGTCCTTACGCGAGGAATAGTAGACCATGCGGTATTTGCCAATCTGCACGATATCTCCGGTTTTCAGTTGCGCAGAATCTACCCGTTCGCGGTTAACATAAGTGCCGTTAAGAGAACCGGCATCGCGCATCACATAACCGGTGTCTTCTCTAACGAAAATGGCGTGTTTGCGGGAAACGGTCACGTCATCTAAGAAAATATCGCATTTGGGTTTGCGCCCTACAGAAACTTTCTCGGCGTTAAGTAGGAAACGGGCTCCCAGATTCGGTCCGCGCACTACTACTAGCAGAGCAGATCCTTCGGGAAGCTGCGCAATAGTCTTGCGAGCGTCTTCCGAAAGGGAACTGTTACCCGGCAGGTCATCATCCCTGATGGCGCCAATAATGGCGGTGGTTAAGGGATCTGCCAAGTCATCTTCACTCATGGAGTCCTCCTCTTGCTAGCTTCCTACCTCGCTCATTCCGGCGGGCTTTTCAATGTTAGCGCAAAAAAGTTTGTGGCTCACCGGTTTATCACATCTTGGTAACAAAAATTTTGGGGTAAAAAGCGGGTTGCGCGCTTGCGCTGGTATAGTTTGCGCCATGACTGAAGCCAAATCTCACCTTGTGCTGACACTTTCTTGCCCTGACCGTCCGGGCATTGTTTATGAGGTCACCAAAGTAATTGTTGAAGAACAGGGCAATATCGTTGATTCCCAGCAGTTTGACGATCCGGAAACTGACCGTTTCTTTATGCGAGTGGAAATTCACACTTCTCGCCCCCTTTCCGAGGTGCGTACCGTTTTTGCTCCCCTGGCGCAGCAATACGCAATGCAGTGGAGCATTAATGAGGTGGGTAAGAAAGTTCGCACCATTATTATGGTTTCCAGAGAGGGGCATTGCCTAACTGACCTGCTATATCGTCGCCGTAATTTAAATTTGCCGCTAGAGGTAGTGGCGGTGATTGGCAACCATCCGGATTTGGCGCCCCTTGCGCAATTCTATGACGTGCCGTTCCTGTGTATCCCGGTCACTAAGGAGACCAAAGCCAAAGCAGAAGCAGAACTGTTAGAGCTGGTAGAGGCAGAAAATGTGGAATTAATCGTACTGGCGCGCTATATGCAGATTCTTTCCGATAAGGTTTGTCAGCGTCTGCACGGAAAAGTGATTAATATCCATCACTCTTTCTTACCCTCTTTTAAGGGAGCGCGTCCCTATCACCAGGCGCATCAGCGGGGAGTGAAACTAATCGGGGCAACTGCCCATTTCGTGACGCCTGACCTGGATGAAGGTCCGATTATCGCCCAAGAGGTGATTCCGGTGTCTCACCGCGACTCCACTGCTTCCATGATGCAAAAGGGTCAAGATGTGGAACGGCGAGTATTAGCGCAGGCAGTTACTTGGTATTCCCAGCGCCGGGTACTGCTTAACGGCAATCGCACCGTGGTTTTTGAATAAGGCGTGCCCGGGGGTAAGCAGGCGGTCAGTTACTCCGTCCACGCCATTTTAAATTCGTCTTACTTTTGACACTTAGGACACCAATAGCTGCGCCTGCCGGCCACTATCCGGTCTCGCACTATCGCCCCGCAGCGCCGACAAGGCTCCCCAGAACGCTGGTAAACCCAAAAACGCCCTTGAGAGGGATCATCAGTAGTGCAAATCAAACCTTCTTTTAAGCCCCGCCGCATCTGGGATTGCAAATCTTCCCATAGTGCCTGTAGGCGCTTTACCGAGACCATAGCGGCCTTGCGGTTAGGGTTGATTCCACAACGAAATAGGCATTCGGCGCGGTAGATATTGCCGGGACCTGCAATAAAAGATTGATCCATTACTACTTCCCCAATCCGGCGAGTAGTTTTCCGGGCGCGGGCAATAAAATCCTCAGCTGTGCAAGCATCCACTAAGGGATCGGGTCCCAGGCGGGCAAGAATCTTCTCTACGCCCTTTTTATCGAGCAGTTCACACTGGTTCGGACCAGAAAGGTCGGCTACTGCCCGTGAAAACTCTAGCCGCAGCCGCACGTTTTCCCCGGGAGGAGTCGGCTGGAACTGACCCGAAAAATGTTTATAGGTATCGCCAGGGTGTTCGCCCGCCATCCGGGGAGCGCCGATATGCCCGGGCAAAGCTATGCCCTCCCCGGCCTGAAACTTCCAGGAACCATATAGCCCCAGGTGTACATGCAAAGTCGCTGGCTGCGGAACATTAAAATCTAGGAACAGGTGTTTGCCCCAGGCCCAGGGGCGAGTAATTTTTGCGTTATCGAGGGCGGCCGCGCCCTCAGCAAAACGTCCCTGCGGGGAGGAGGCACGCGCGATGCCGAGTTTTGCTAACTCGGTAAAAGCGATGGCTAAACGGTGAATAGAATGTCCCTCTGGCATAATGCAATTCTTGCCTAGGGGGCTACGTTTGCCAAACCGCCGGGAATATCTAGGCTTGAAGTATGAGCGAAAATTCCTGCGGGCAGACCCCGCGTATTCAAGATGACCTTTACCGCCATATCAATGGCGCTTGGCTAGATAGCTATGAAATCCCAGCTGACCGCGCGGTTGATGGGGCTTTCCGCGACTTGGTAGAGGACGCATTGGCTAACTGTCGCACCCTTTGTGAAAATGCGGCGGCCGGGAAACTGGAACGCCCGCAGGAAGGCGAAACCAGCAGTGAGCGTTGGGATTTTGATGCCAGCCGGATTGGGCAACTCTTTCAGGCTTACCTGGATGAAGAGGCGCTAGCCGCGCAGGGAATCGCCCCGATTGCGCCTCTGCTAGAAAAAGTGGACTCCTGCCCGAGCCGGGAAGAGTTAGCCCGGGTGCTGGGAGGGTTGGAGCGCGAAGGCATTGATTCCCCGGTTGCTTTCCTGGTCAGTATCGATGCCGAAAACCCGGAGCGCTATATCGCCCAGTTCTATCAGGCGGGACTAGGATTGCCCGATGAATCCTATTACCATCAGGATGAACACCAGGAGATTCGGGAAAAATACCGCGAATTTTTGGCGCAAATGGCGCGGGAAAGCGGGATTGCTGCCGCGGGAACGGAAGCCGACTTTTCCCAGCAAGTGTTCGATTTTGAGACCGCGTTAGCGGGTCACCATTGGGATGCGGTGCGTAGCCGCGATGCGCAAGCCACCAATAACCCCACTACTTTTGGGGAGTTTACCAGTAAAAACACCGGGTTTAACTATGCTGCTTGGGCAGAGGGTCTGGGGGTGAAACTTGCGGCTGGCGCCGACCCGATTAACGTCTATATGCCTTCCTATCAAGAGGGTTTTGCCCAGCTATGGGCGCAGACTGATTTAGCGATCTTAAAACGCTACCTGCAGATAAAAGTGGTTTTAGCCTTCGCCCCCTACCTGGATCCCAAGCTGCAAGAGCTCCGCTTCTCTTTTTACGGCACTACCCTGTCGGGGACTCCCGAGCGTCCCAAGCTGTGGAAACGGGCGGTGGGAACCGTGGAATCGGTTTTAGATGAAGCCCTCGGACGTGCCTATGTGGCCTACCATTTCCCGCCGGAGCGCCGCGACGAAATGGAGAAACTCGTGGGGTCGCTTTTGGAGGCCTATCGGGAGGGAATCGAAAAACTTGATTGGATGGGCGAAGAGACCCGCATGCACGCCCTCGAAAAACTTTTCAAATTTGCTTACAAAATCGGTTATCCGCGCCGGTGGCGGGACGACTCGGGGCTGCGCTTTAACGAGGGCGACACCCTGGTAGATATGATTCGCGCTTCCAATGCTTTTGAAACTGACTTCCAGTTGGCGCGAATCTTAAAACCGGTAGATAAAGAAGAATGGCACATGAGCCCGCAAACGGTAAACGCCTATTATTCTCCCCTCACTAACGAAATCGTGTTTCCGGCCGCGATTTTGCAGCCCCCATTTTTTGATTCCCAGGCTTCGTATGCGGCTAACTTTGGCGGTATCGGAGCGGTGATTGGTCACGAAATCGGGCATGGTTTCGATGATCAGGGTTCCCACTATGACGGTGACGGCAAGCTTACTGAGTGGTGGACCGAGGCCGACCGGGAAGAGTTTACTAAACGCACGGCAGCGTTAATCGCGCAATACGATAGCTACCGCCCCAGCGAACTGCCTGGCGAGGACGTACACGTCAACGGCGCCCTCACTATCGGGGAAAATATCGGAGACCTGGGCGGACTGGCGATTGCTTTTAAGGCTTGGAAGAAGGCACATCCGGAAGAAAGCGATTTGGCACCCGAGTTCTTTTATTCCTGGGCGCGGGTATGGCGCACCGCGATTCGCCCCGAGGCGGCTCGCCAACGCCTGGTGGTAGATCCCCACTCCCCTGCCGAATTCCGCTGTAACGGGGTGGTACGTAACTTGGATGCTTTCCACGATACTTTCCAGACCACACCCGCGGATAAACTCTGGATGGAGCCGGAGGAGCGGGTGCGAATCTGGGAATAGGAACACATCAAAGCAAGCATTAAGATAGGTTTAAAAACAGGAGAGGATATGCCGGGTACAAATCTGACGAAGATTGAGGCACAAGAGCGTAAGAACGTTATCGGAAAAGTCGCTTACACCGTCCAGGTGGAGCTATCGGAAAGCGGAGAAACTTTTCCTTCCCGCACGGTGATTGATTTTGAGGCTAAAGCCGGAGCCAGCACTTTCGTAGATTTAATCGCCCCGGAAGTGGTCTCTATCGAGTTAAACGGCCAAGATTTGGGTACCGATTGTTACCGCGACAGCCGGATTGAACTAAGCAATTTAGCGGAAAACAACCGCTTGGAAGTGGTGGCTAACTGCGCTTATATGCATACCGGCGAGGGTGCGCATCGCTTTACTGATCCTGCTGATGGTCTCACCTATGTTTATACCCAGTTTGAGGTGCCGGATGCCCGGCGAGTGTTTGCCTGTTTTGAACAGCCCGACTTGAAAGCCACCTATCAATTCTCGGTGACAGTACCGGAAAGCTGGACGGTGCTATCCAATATGGATACTCCCTCTCCGCAGGCTTTGAAGGTGGAGCGGGCTGGAGATTCCCAGCGGCACCGTTTTGATTTCCCGGAAACTCCCCTGATTTCGACCTATATTACTGCCTTGGTGGCAGGCCCTTACCATAGCGTCAAATCTGTACTTACCAGTATCGATGGACGCACTATTCCCTTGGGGGTATATTGCCGGCAATCGCTAGCGAAATATCTGGACGCAGATTTTGTTTTAGAGCAAACGGTTGCGGGTTTCCGTTTTTACGAGTCCCGTTACGCTCGCCCCTACCCCTTCACCAAGTATGACCAGATTTTCGTTCCCGAATACAACGCGGGGGCGATGGAAAACGCCGGTTGTATTACTTTCCGGGATGAATATATTTTCCGCACCAAACCCTCCGGGGCGCAGTTAGAGCAGCTCACCAACACGATTCTGCATGAGCTCGCCCACATGTGGTTCGGCGATTTAGTGACTATGAAATGGTGGGATGACCTGTGGCTAAACGAATCTTTCGCCGAATTCATGTCCTATTGGTGCATGGCGGAAGGAACTCGTTTTAGTGACGCCTGGACCGGGTTCACGATGCGTAAAGTGTGGGGGGTCAACTGTGACCAGCTGCCCACCACCCACCCGATTGTGGCGCCTATATCCGACTTGGCGGATGTAGAAGTTAACTTCGATGGCATCACCTATTCCAAGGGCGCCTGCGTGCTGCGCCAACTGGTTGCCTACGTGGGCGGCGGAAACTTCTTGCTGGCGCTACGTAACTATTTCGCCAGCCACGAATATTCCAATGCTACTTTGGCGGATTTCCTGGGGGAACTGGAAAAAACTAGCGAACGCAACCTGGACGAATGGAGTAAGGTGTGGCTGCTAGAGGCAGGAATTACCCAGCTAGAATCGCAAATTGAACGCGATAAGGACGGACAGGTCACCAGTTTTGAAATTATTCAGTCCCTGCCGCAAGAAGGAACCAGTTTGCGTCCGCACGCTACCACCGTGGGCGCTTATGATTTTGATGCCCGCGGGAAACTGGTGCTGGCGCGCCGGGCGAGCGTGGATGTTAAAGGCGAGGTAACTGCAGTCCCCGGTTTGGTGGGAACTAAGCATGACGTATATGTGCTTAACGACCAGGATTTAGCCTATGCGAAGATTCGTTTCGATGCGGACTCTTGGGAGGTAATCCGCACGCGGGTTGGCGATTTCGAGGATTCTCTGCCGCGGGCAGTGATTATGTGTGCCGCCTGGGATATGGTGCGCGACGGCGATTTGAGTGCTTCGAAGTACCTGGATATGGCGTTGGAAGCCCTCAAACACGAAACTAATTCTTCCGTGTTGAACGGGATTTTGCGACATACGCAAGGGGCGCTCGCCTATTATGCTGCCGACCCTGATAGTGCGCATCGCCTACTGGCACCGGCGCTTTTTGCTTTGGCCGAGGACGCGGAAGCGGGCTCGGATCGGCAGCGCCAGTTAGTGCGGGCATTCTTGCAGGTTGCGGGAGCTAAAGAAGCCCCGGAAATCAACCGTTGGTACGAGGAAGGCAATGTACTCGAAGGAGTCAGTGTCGATACCGATTTACGTTGGGATATGCTCTTTGCCCTGGCGGCTAATGGGCAGACCGACGAAGATATGATCCGCAAAATGGAGGAAAGCGACGACACGATTACCGGTCGCGAGAATGCTTTCTTGGCGCGCGCCGCACTGCCGGGTCGGGAAAACAAGACGCAGTGGGCGCAGCGGGTTCTGGAAGACACTAGCCTCACCAATGGGCAGATTGATGCCTTGACCGTGGGGATTGCGCGTTCTTTGTGGCTGCAACCAGCCGATGCCGCCGATATGATCGAGCCCTATTTTGCGGCGTTGAACGATATTTGGTCCTCCCGCACTATGCATATGGCAGAGTCCTTGGTCGGCGGGCTTTACCCCTTAGCCGTGCAAAGCCGGGAAGGCTTCGATCTGGTGGAGCGGACTGAGCGTTGGCTCGCAGAGAACCCGGATGCCGATAAGGCGCTGCGCCGCCTGGTGCTAGAAGAACTCGATGGGGCGCGACGTTCTCGTCACGCCCGTACCGGTAAATAACAGTACCGCTCCTGCCGTTTTGGCTATCCTGGCAGCTACTTTCCTCACCCAAAGACGCGGGTAACAGTTCTTTTGGGCAGGAAGGTAGCTGATTAGGGGCGGATAGCTAGGGGCGGGGCTTACTTTGATGCTGCCTCCCCTAGCGAAAGTCCCGGGATTTGCTTTCTACCGGCAGGTTTAACGGCTCGATTTTATCTGCCAGCAGAGCTAAGGCGCCGTCTTTAGCTTGCAGAACTCCCCGCACGATGAGGGCGTTTTGACTGAGGGCGAGGCGGCGGTAACGCTGCCAGCAACCAACCTGGCAGATCACGTTTACCAGCCCGGTTTCGTCTTCTAAAGATAAAAACACTACTCCTTTGGCGGTGTGGGGACGTTGGCGATGCGTAACTAGCCCCGCGCACCGGATACGTTTGCCCGCTAAAGCTGGGCGCAGCTGAGCGGCTGGAAGGATTCCGCGGCGGGTAAGATCTGGTCGCACCAGCTTCGTGGGGTACCCCCATAGGCTAATTCCCAGGGCAGAGCTATCCCATTTTACTTGTTCCCCGGTGGCTAAAGGCGCGAAGTTAGGTGTCGCCTCGCTGAGGGCTAGCCCCGGCAGTTCTGGCTGGTAAAAGTGGTTTTGCGAGGAAGATAAGAGGGGTGCGCGCCAGAGACCTTCGCGGCGGGTGATCCCCAGGGAAGACAGCGCACCCGAGCCAGCCAGCAGTTCTAGCGCCGAAGTGGGCAGGCGGACGCGGGAAGTAAAATCCTCCAGGGTTTTAAAGGAACCAGCTTCGCGGGCATGCAAGATGTTTTCTATCCATACCGGGCGCATCCCGCGGATCTCCGCTAGCCCCAGGTTTAGGGAGGTCAGCCCCTCCCCGGGAACGGAATCTTTCTGGGAGGTGTTCACGTCTGGGCGTAAGATTTTTATTCCGTGGCGGCGGGCGTCAGAGATTAACGATTGCGGGGAATAAAAACCCATCGGCTGGTTAGCAAGGATCGCGGCGTAAAAAACCGCGGGATAATAGGCTTTTAGCCAGGCGGAGGCATACACCAGGTAAGCGAAGGAAAAAGCGTGGGATTCTGGGAAACCAAATTCGGCGAAGCCAGACATCTGCGCCCAGATTTTTTCTTGTATCGGCAGCGGGATCTGGTTCTTTTCCATGCCCCGAAAAAACTCGGCGCGCAAATCAGCCAGGTGCTCCCCCGGGATTTTGCGTCCCATCGCCCGGCGCAGGTTATCTGATTGGGAACCGTTAAACCCGGCGGCGTCTTTGGCGATCCGCATTAGTTGTTCTTGAAAAAGCGGCACCCCTAAGGTGCGTTCCAGGGCGGGTTTTAGCAGCGGATGCAGGTAGGTGACTTTTTCACGCCCTAAGCGGCGCGCCAAATAGGGGTTTACGGCTTGCCCTTGGATCGGGCCGGGGCGAATCAATGCCACTTCGATTACCAGGTCATAGAAGCATTTAGGTTTCAGGCGCGGCAAAGTAGACATTTGGGCGCGGGACTCGACCTGGAAAACCCCGACGGTATCGGCTGCCTGTAATAGCTGGTAGACGCGGGGATCTTCCGGGGGTAAGTTATGTAGGCGCCAGGGCTCTCCGGAGGGTGATTTTTCGCCCCGTGCCTGCAAAGTTTCAAAAGCAGTGCGCAGCGCCCCCATCATCCCCAGGGAGAGTAAATCGATTTTCACTAACCCGGCTTCGGCGCAGCTATCTTTATCCCATTGCACCACGGTGCGCCCCGGCATATTCGCCCAGTTAATCGCGGACACTTCGGTAAGCGGCTTATCGGAAAGCACCATGCCCCCGCAGTGAATCCCCAGGTGACGCGGAAGTTTTTGTAGCTGTCCCGCTATTTTTCGTACGTTTTCCGGTAAAGAGTTCCCGTCTAGCCGCGCCCATTTCGCGGCGGTCTTGGCGTCATATCCGAGGGCGCGGGAGGCGTCTTTTAGCGCGGCTCGCGGGCGATAAGTAATCACATTAGCCACTTGAGCGGCATTTTCCCGGCCATATTTGTTATAGACGTGCTGCAGCACTTTTTCGCGTTGATTAGATTCGATATCTAGGTCTATATCGGGCAGATCTTTGCGGTCGGGGGTTAAAAAACGGTCGAATAGCATCTGGTGGCGCACCGCATCTACCGCGGTGATTCCCAGGCAGTAACAGACCGCCGAGTTGGCGGCGGAGCCGCGTCCTTGCACGTAAATACCGGAGGAAAAACAGTAGTCAACTATTTCTTTCACAATCAGGAAATACCCGGAGAATCCTTTTTGGAAAATCACTTTCAATTCTTGCCGAATTGTGTCTGCCGCTTTTTCCGGCACCGGATCCCCGTAGCGGCTACGCGCTCCCTGCCAGGAAAGCTGCTCTAGGTAGGAGTCGGCGCTATATCCGGGCGGCACCCGGGCTAAAGGCAGATGCGGCTCGGGGGTAGAAAAATCAAAAATCAGATCTTTTCCGATTGCGGCAGCATTTTCGAGGGCGTGGGGAATCTGCTGGTAGATACGGCGCAGTTGTTCTGGAGACCGCAACATGGCGTGGGAGGCGGGGAGGTGGTCTTGGACTTTATCTAGGGGCAGGCGGTGGCGGGTGGCAGTCATAACGTCTGCCAGGCGCTGACTGGCGGGGTCAGCGCAGCGGGCAGCGCTGGTGGCTACTAAGGGTAGCTTGGTTTTGCGCGCCAAGTGATCTAGTTGCGCCGCTAGACGCTCTTCCCCATCGAAACCAGCTAAGGCGGCCTCTACCACAACGTTTTCTGCCCCAAACATCTCTTTTAGTTGCTCAAGGAAGCGAGCTGCCGCCGCGATTCCGGAGCGGTAAAGTACGCGCCGCAGCGGTCCGGCGCGGGTGCCGGTTAATACTAGCCACTGCCCTTTCGCCCAGGAGGCTAGTGCGTCCAGATTTTGTCGGTCTGCCTCCCGCCTACCAGCAGCTAGATGATGGGCGCTGATCGCCCCAGTTAAAGCAGAATACCCCTGGTCAGATCGGCAAATCACCGGCAGATGGGTTTCGTTCTCTAAAGTAAATTCGCATCCCGGCAAAAAAGCGAGACCGGCTTTGCGAGCAGCGGCGCGCGCCTCCATCAACCCGTAAACTCCGTCATAATCAAGTAGCGCTAGGCCAGATAGCCCCAGCTTTTTCGCCCCGCGTACCATTTCGCGCGGCGAACACGCCCCCACTGCAAAGGAATATGCCGAATGGGCGTGCAACTCGATATAGCCGCTCATTTTTGCCCCTCCCAGGCATCTAACCACCAGGAGGATTTGCGGAACACCAGCAGTAAGGTTTCTTGCTCGCCGTAGACTCGCAGGAAAATTCGGGGACCTAGGTGATTGGGAACCCCGGGGCGCCACCACTGTCCATTTATCGGCCAAGGCCCCTCGGTTTTCTGCACCTCGATTTTCCGTCCGGCTACCTGCACCCATTTGACCGGGGATTTTAGCTGTCCGTCTCGTCCGGGCAGAATTTTCCGGCCGCGACTATCGATAATTCCCGCCGGTTTGGGGTGCATGAAAACTATTTCCGGTGCCACCCCGGTAAGCGCCCCGACTCTAGGGCGCGGCCGCTTTTGCCTCCCCCGCTCTTGCCAAGGTTTCAGTTCAATCACTGAACGCGGATCATATCCACTGGTTAATTGAGGTACCCGCACCCCGCATTTACCTAATAAAGAGCTGGCACTGCGGGCTGCCTGCTCGACTTCCTGGGGAGGATCGGCGTTCCTACCCCAAAGCGGGGTCATCGCCTGTCGGGCATCTACCGCCCGCAAGGGATGCAGCTCGATCTGGGAGACCGCCCCTAGGGCTTCGCTGCCGCTACCTCCAACCGTAACCGCTTCTAACTGGTATTTTATCCTCTCTACTAGGTCTTTGCTGCTAACCTCTACCCCCAGGTTCCAGCTGCGGCTAAGTAATTTCCCGTTTTCACAGCGGCAAATAAACTGCACCTGGGTGCACACCTGCCCGCTCGCGCGCAGGCGGGCATACATTTCCACCACTAACGCCCGGGCGGGCAGTAACAGCTGGGTAAGGGAGCTGGCGGGCGGGGTGAAGAATTGGTAGAGACCGGGTGAGGCGGGCGCGGTTTTCACCCGGGCAGCCTCCTCTAGGTTTTCCCCGCTCGCTAAGTCGTAACTAATCGCTCCCAGGGTGCCGAAACGACGGATTAATGCCGGGCGTCCCAGGGCGCACATTTGCCCCAAACTGGTGATTCCCAAATGGGTTAGGCTGTCTGTCATTTTTGTTAGGTAGTGGTCGGAGAAATCGAATCCGCTTATTTTTATCCCCGGACGTAAGAAAAATCCCAGGCTACTTAGGGGCTCTGCGCTAAGAAGAGGCTTTACCCCAGAATCAGAAACCAGTAGCTGTTCGCGGGCAGCTAGACACGCCGCCAAAGTACCCCGAGCAATCCCGATCTGCACCGCGAACCCTACCTGCGCTAACTGTTCGGTTAGTTCTGCGGCCAGGGCGGATTCTGCGTGGCGCTGACTGCGACTTAAAGCGGCGGTCACCAGCCCCGGAAACCAGCTCTTGGGGGCATATAGTTGCTGGGCTGCGACCTCGATAACCGGTTGAAACGCTAGTTCCGCCTCTGCCAGCGAGTAGGATTTTTCTTTCAGGGAGGGGCAGAGGACGCGCGCTTGCTTTAGTCGCATCTGCGGCCTTATTCCGGCGGCGCGTGCCGGAGCCGTGACTGCCTGCACCCGCCCGCCACTGCACAGCGCCACCGCTTCATCTAGGGGAAGTTTGGCGGCTTGGGCTGGCCACTCGGGGATATAGAGGGCTAGCAATCTATCGTTCATCGCGCCCTCCTCGCCTTAATCGGGATAGCTGAGAGAAAGCGAAACAGCAGGTACAAACTTAATAACGCCGGTAGCGTGGTTGCAGAGCGCAGAGTATCCATCAGGCACTCACCTTTATAGCGGTTGCTACCCCAGGGGAACTTGTAGCAGGCAGGGCGCTAGCTTCTAGGGAGATAGCGCCCGCCCAGGCCGGCGCAGACAAGATTACGCAGCCGGAGCGGCGTGCTTTCGCGGTTAAGATCCGTTGTTGCTGCGGGCCATAATCTACCATCCCGATAGCCAGGACTGCCGCGCAGGGGACGAAAAGTTGGGCGCATGCCAGGGCGCTGCCGCCGGTATAGGGAATGGTGATTACCCGCCTTAAGTCCAGGCCGATTTGCCAGGCACGCTGCCAGCCTAAATCCGGAAAGTCTAGGAACACTGCCCAGCCGCTCTCCCCCATTTTTTCGGCGGCCATCTCTAGCAGCCCAGCTCCGCCCGCTACTTTTTGATAAGCGCTAGCCAGCGGCTTTGGGATGCGAGACTGCATCCCCAAAACCTGGCGCGCCTTTTCCAGGCGCTGCAACTGAGCCAACTTATCGAACATACGTTCGATTATAGGGAGCCTCCCCCGATTTGTCACCCCTTTTTCCGGAATCAGTTTTGAGGTAGGAATGGGGTTATAAGTAAAGGGGAAAAGACATTTTAGGTGCGGACATTTCCCTTAAAAAAGGTCTGAGTGACTTCCGGTTGCAACTAGGGACAGCACCAGCACGTCGTCTTGCTTGTAGTAAATCAGCAACCAGTCTGGTTCAATATGACACTCTCGATATTTTACCCAGTTACCCGTTAGCGCATGGTCTCGACATTTTTCCGGTAAAGGAGTACCGCTTGCCAGAAGGTCAACGATCCTCTCTAGTTTTCCAAGGTCTTTTCCCCGCTTTTTAGCAATTTTCAGTTGTTTGCGAAACTGCGAGGAGTATTTAATGGCATAGTGCGCCATTAGTCGTCCTCACTAAGAGCGGCAGCAAATGCTTCACGGGCACTTGCATAGCCGGGAACGCGAGGATCTTTGGCAATCTGTTCCGCCTCTAACATGGCGGCAATCGTCTCCCTATTGGGGTTGCCTAGTTGAATCTGAAAAGGAATGGCACGCTCGCGGATAGCTTGCCGCACGAAAACGTTAAACGCGGTAGAAATATTCATTCCCATCTCGTTAAACAGCTGATCCGCCTCTTTTTTCAAGGCTGCATCCATACGAATACTGATATTTGCTGTAGCCACAAAAGACCTCCTTTTACGTACATAGTATGCTAGACGCACGAATAAATCAATACTTTTCATGACAGAAGTAGTATTTAGAAATTACAGATAAACCCGGTAGCGTCTTCACTACAACGACTGCACGTAAGATCCCAAGGACGGAAGGAACCACGGACACTTTCTGGGCAAGAAAATCTACCTTTGAGGGCGGGCGGGAGCCTAGAAATCTGCCCGCTTGGCACGGGTTTTATGCCGCTTAGTTCAGATTACTTGTACTACCGGCAATGAGGCTTTTAACTGTAAGTACCAGATACGCAAGCACTCGCGTTTTGCTGATTATCGCCGGTAAGTGCGAGAGGAAAGGAGTCGGAACGGAATGAAATTCACGCTCACGATTGATCCCACCGTAACCGAAACTATCGTGACGGTAACGGCGCGGGAGGTCGACGCTGAGGTGCAAGCGATCCAAAGGCTCGCCTCCGGTAGCCTAGATAGCTCCTCCTCCCCCGCAGTCGAGCGCCCGCTTCGCCGCCTCATCGGGACAAGCGGCAATGACGCCACGGTGCTGGAAGTGCGCTCGATACTCGCGTTCTTTACTAAAAAGAAAGTGGTGTATGCCCACACCAGTAACGGTGATTGGCGAATTAAAACCCGAATGTATGAACTCGAAGAATCTCTACCTGCAGGCGATTTCGTACGTATTTCGCAATCAGAAATCGTCAATATTGCCGCGATCAAAAAACTTGATCTTTCTTTCTCGGGAACGATCAGTGTGCAGCTAAAAGATGGCTCTCGCTATTACGTTTCCCGCCGGCAACTTCCAGCTTTTAAATCCAAACTCGGACTCTAACCCCCGCAGAAAACCTCTAACTCATACGAAAGGATAAAACCCATGAAAACTAAAAAAATAGTTGATCTCACCCTGGTAGGGGCTTGCATTGGAATCATTATCGGCACCAGTATTGAACTTATTTTCTCTTCTCTTTCCTCCTCTAGCTATTACCCTGGAGCTCCAGAATTCTTAAATACTTTTGGTAACGAAAACGTGGCAGTACTAATTGAGCGGCTTATTTATGCAGCCTACGGCATCATTGGTAGCTTCGCGGGGTTGCTTTACCGTAACGAAACCCGACCGCTTATCCTCAATACCGCCATGCATTTCGGGATCATACTTATCTGCGGGATTGCTGCTGGCAGCTACCTTAAATGGTGGGGCTCTAGCTTCGATATGATCGGAGTAATCATCACAATAGCGCTTATCTATCTGCTGATTTGGCTGTTTAATTGGTTAATGGCTCGCGCCGAAGTCAAAAAGATGAACCAAAAACTGCAATAAAGCCCTCCCGGATTCCCGTTTACTCAAATGGGTAAACGGGAAAATCTAAAGCAGAGAATATGGTTTTAGACGCCACTAAACCAGGCGGGGCTAGGCGGGGTATTCAATCTAGCGAGAAAACGATTAACGATTCTTAGCGGCTACTCGTTTTGTAGCTGCTCTATATATTGAGCCATTAGCTCACGGCGGAGATCAATGCGGCTTGTCATTTCTGCCATCAACTCACGCCATTCTTCCATTGAGGTCGGATTTTTGTTAGGCAACATTTTAGGTTTGTTTTCTTGGTCGAGCCATTCGTTGAGAAACAGCCTATCGCCGCTCTCTCTGCTTTTCTCAACTAAGGTATGAAATGGTGTTCCAACATCGCAATTCTTGCACATAAGTGGGTCTTCAAAATTGAAATAGTCAAAGTAATAACCCAAAGTTCGATCCCAATAATCTTCAGTACAGGTTGCCCGAGCGGAGTTAAATCCGTCGGGCACAATAATCAGATTCGCAGAAGTGTATGCAGATCGGATGAATTTTTGAAGTACCTCATCTCCCCAGAACTTTCGAAAGTTCTGTTTATCAGGTTCTTTTTCCATATCTTCGAGGAGAATCGGCGCATAGGTGTTATATCCACCAACACCGTCTTTTACTCTTTTTGGGAAAAAATTCCGCAATTCATCATTCTCATTAACGAAAAGGATTAACCCTTTTCGGAAAGTAGTAGCCACTGAACACATCCAATCACCTTGGACGATTATTGCTTGTTCAGCACTGGAATTTTTTTCTCCGCGCACTTTGGCATTTAAATCTCCTAAAAGATCATCCCATATATACCGATAGAAATCTCGGGCTCCCTTAGAAGAATCAGGATCCTTAACTTTCTTCCCGTCATTATCTTTCAGTACATCAATTTTGTACTCAAGCCACGTGCGGACGTGTTTCTCACTCGGTTCTTCAGAAAGTGTGGGGTCCAATAAAAAACATTTAAGGTCAAAAAATCGGTCATAACACCACCTTAATAGTCGGTATACAAATCCGGAAGATGTTTGCACTAATGCCCCCAGGGAGCCCCCGGACTTTAGAAATGTTCCCGAAGCTGCGCGACTACAATGACCCTCGACCGGGCGGCTAGGCGCGACCACAAGCAGCGCATTTATCGGTCTACCCGGGATAGAAGCTGCGATCTATTTGTTGGAAGCGTTCGGCTACTTTTTCGAGGTAGTCGCGGCCTTTCAGCTTGGCTAACCATTCAGCAGGGATCGCCTTTTCTCCGTAGGCGGCACCCGCAACTGTCCCGGTTAGGCCGGCGTAGGCGGCGCTGTCCCCTCCGAAACTGACGGCGGTTTCGATGGCTTCGCTAAAAGAATTGGTGTGCAAAAGTGAATAGAGGACGATTTCTAGGGTGTCCACCACGTCGCTAGCGGGATGCAAGTCTGCTGGCGTTAGCGCTAAGAAGTTGGGGCTCAAAATTCGTTTATGCATCGAAATGGCTTTTTGCCACTGCGAGTCATCATGCCGGTAATAGTGGAAAAGGATTTGTGAAGTTTTTCGATAGGCCTGCTCAATACTTTCACCAGCAAGAATAAACCGGAGGAATTCACAAAAGTAGAGGCAAGATAACTGGGAGACATCATTGGCGTGAGTTAATGACGCAGCCTCGCAGACTAAATCGGAGCCCCAATCGCAGATTATGCGCCGGTCAAGCCACAGACTCAGTACATGGAGCAGCAGAGGAAAAGTTCGCCGCAGCGCCTCGTTGTCGCGTACTCGAGTGTCTGCTGATTTCAGATCCGGCTGTACGCTCTGGAAACGCTCTGAGGCGGCTAATAATTTTTTTGCTACGTCTCTTGGGCTATATAACTCGCAATAGTCGCTGCTATTTCGGATAAAAGATTCCATCATGGCTGCTGCCCTGGCAGTATCTGCGTCCCAAGAACCGGTAGAAATACCTGCTGCTGACGCCCCGTAGGCCTCCCCTACTGCTGCCCCGAGCAGTATCGCCCGCGTCTGTTCTAGGGTGGGTGGAGAGGTTGTCGTCCAATCGGGATGGGCTAGGCTGTCGTAGCAGTCTCTGGCTTTGTCAACCTCGATTGTCTTTAGCGCCTTCGCCAGTGACCCAGGATCGTAAGGTCCCCAAAAATAGGGCGTGCAGGTTCTACTATCCGGAGACCGATAGCAAAGACTCCATTTGTCCAGATCGGGATGGTAGTGAAGGTTGCAATCTGCGCGCTCAATAATTTCGACCTGGCTAGCGTCACTTTTTGCTTTTTCGGCCACCCAAACATCAACTAGGGTTTGCGATCCCTGCAGCTTTATCTTTCGCTGCGGAAAACGGGGACGATACTCCGTTATCGCCACGTGCTGATTCAAAACTTCAATATCGATACAGTAGTGGTCTTGTTTTTCCGGAGGAATCCGGGTTTGCGCCCACCGTTTAATCTCCCTGAGGTCTGCAATCGGGATCCTGGTTGGGCGAAACCCGGTTCTATACCCCAAATCTTTCCAAAATTTTCGCCACCAAGATGGATACATACTCAAAATCCTAAAACCCGCCCCACCCAAAGCGGCGG
Organism: Varibaculum massiliense; assembly: GCF_900106855.1. Classification (NCBI taxonomy): domain Bacteria; kingdom Bacillati; phylum Actinomycetota; class Actinomycetes; order Actinomycetales; family Actinomycetaceae; genus Varibaculum; species Varibaculum massiliense. The sequence goes on from NZ_FNWI01000004.1 coordinate 126,332, forward strand.
GAAGTTTCCGGAATAGCTAAGTTTTTGCCGTCTTGACGCCACTAAACGCCTGAACCGTTAGCGCTGAAGACAGGCGACGAAAGAAGGCGATCATCAGTTTCTTACGGGGGAAAACCAGAGAAGTTCTCGCACGCACAATTCAATTGATACTACATTAACAAACCTCGCCAAGGGGACTTGAAATGCCTGCACCATTGCGAACTCCACCCATCTGCAAAGCTTATCGCGAGACAAGATCTTGAGGTTTCAAAGAATACCTTAATATCAGATATTCCAATTTGGGATACTTGCGTTGCGGCACGCAGAATTAATCGATGGGTGAAACTATCCGCACGATCGGTGAAGCTGTTCGAATCATACGAACAGGGTCTGAGATGACTCAGGAAACACTAGCTGCCAAGCTGGGTCAGCCCCAATCTCTTGTAAGCAAAATTGAAGCAGGCGAACGAAGCGTCAGTGTCGATGAGCTGTGGGCGCTAGCTCGCGCGCTAGATTGCGAAGTGGGCACGCTACTGAATCATATGACCGGACTCAACTCAATACTTGACAGGCTTGAGATCAGTGAATCCGAGTTCACGGAACTTGTAGACAGCAACCCTTCATTGCGTGGAATGGTGTTAGGCTACGCGGCGGAGGTAAAGTTCCGTCGACTGTTCCTTAGCGGCCGAGATGACACAATCTCCTGGAAAGACGATGACCATGATCGAGAAAAGAAAGGCGATCGGCGACTTAAATATAAAGGTCAGGAAATAGTAGTAGAAGTAAAGTCTCTACAAACAAAAACGGTCAAGTTTGACCAAGACAGAGGGATATGGACTGGCAAGAGCCAAGTCGACGGTTCTGATCGTCGATTGGTCGAGTTTTCAGATGGAACTAAACGGGACACCACCCTCTTACTTCGGGGAGAGTTCGACATCCTGGCTGTAAACTGCTTCGCTTTCGGAGACGCTTGGAGGTTTGTCTTTGCGTTGAACAAAGATCTAAAACTCTCAACGTATAAGAAGTACACAAGCGCCCAGCGCTCTGAGCTTCTCGCGTCCATGCAGGATGTTTCGTGGCCCCCGAAACATCCGTTCACCTCTGATTGGGACGAGATCCTTGAACGCGCGTATAAGGAGCATCAACCACCACCTCGCTCGGACGTGATTGGCGATTAGGTCTTTTTGCTTCGAATCCTCTTAACCTCTGACTTGATAAATATCAGGAAGTAAGAATGGTTCTTTCTAGCGTGTACTTGCTTCTTAACTCGGGTTACCCCAGCCTTGTTGGTTCGCATTAGTACGAATAGATCTTTGCAGTAAAAGCCTATTTCTGAACAATCGTTGATAATCTCGACATGAGTCAACCACTGTTTATTTGCGGAAACCTCATCCTGGCATTTCACGATAAACACGCCCCCCGGACGCAAAGTTCTATAAGCCTCAAGGGAGGCGTAATAATAAAGATCCCTCACCGCAGCATGCCATTTCGGTGTAGGTCTTCCATCGGGTCGCTCCCATCGTGCCGAGTTCTCGTTCCCATTGGAGTAATACTCCCTAAATGATGAATGCGATCCTTTACCCGCCTTATGGCTAACGTTGTCTCGGAGCAGACCTTCCATGTAGGGCGGGTCAAGTACAAGCGCATCTAGGAAGTCGTCGGAATAAGGGAGCGCACGACAGTCGACTCCCATAGAAATATCAGTTGCCAAAAGCTCATACCGCGTGAGGTCAACTTTTGACCAAAACACGCCTCCGCCATAAGTTACGTCGGCAATACGCGAGCCGTCTGGTACAAACAAATTCAGAATCTTAGGGAAGAGTTCGGCATTGCCCCCCTGATGAGCGCTCATCAATACATTTGATGTGGCTACACCTCCCTGTACTCGCTTGGATGGCGTGGCCAGCTCAAAAAGTACGTCTGAGTGACTTGCCTTGAGCGAGCTAACCTCTTTTTCGATCGCAGTAACGCGTGTCTCAAGAGATTCGGCGGTAAATTTAGCTTCCTTCTTTTGTAGCTCAACCGCAGTCTTTATTGCCTCTGGCAAACCTTCACAGTTGTATGTAAACCAAGGGCTGACCTCTGCCCGGCGAGCTACTCCCGCGTGAGTGATTCGGGTGCCGTCGTTCAACATAGATTTCAAAGCTGACAGCACCGCTTCGCGTTTCTTCTTTGAGACTTCACGTCGCGCCCTAGCCAGTCGTTCAGCTTTTTTTGACACGTCATTCTTATTGTCACTCACGTCCCTAACGCTATCATGGAGAAGTATGTGCCACAAACCTTTCGTTCGAGTTATTAATGCACCCTCAAACGGAGACATTGTCAGCAGCGAAACTGAAGCTCGCAAGGGTGCTATCAACGTCGATAAAATCTCCGAAGCGTTAGAGCAGGCTATCATGAACGCTAAAGAGCACCTGTCTGGCTTGGTCCACCACTCAGATCACGAATCTCAGTACACGAATATTACCTATAATGACAAACTCGCTCACTGGGAAATCAATCCCTCCACCGGCAGTGTGGGAGATAGCTACGATAACGCGCTAGCCGAAGCGATCAACGACCTATATAAGAGCTAGCCGATCTATTCACAATCATGGGCTTCTTTAACCCAGGTCGAGTTCGCCACCATGAACTGAGTCCACTGGGGGAGCAACCACCGCCTACACGAGGCACTCGGATACAGAACCCCTAGCGAGATAATCACCAGCTATAATCAAAAATGGGTCACCGAATTGACCCCCGTATAAGAAGCGGAACAAAAGCCAGTACGCTTAACATCGACCCGGCCACAGCACAAACGAACGGTACTATCGATTTAACTCTCAGGGATGGAACCTCACTAGATGCTAATTTACAGAAAGCATCAATATCAATAAGTCGGGAGCGCCATATTCAATGCCGCTTTCTTATCCTTTTCATCAAGAATAAGATTATCGGGTAGAGGGACTTGCCAGGTACCTACTGCTATAAAGGTCTTTTGCGCATAGGGAGCAATAACAAACTCTTCATCAAGATCAATAATTACGAATTCCTCTTTATTTCTAATCCCTTGGATTACAAGAGGTTTATCCGTCGGATTAACAATGGCGAAGGTATTCTTTCCAGTTTTTTCAATATGTGGTCGCTGTGTTTGAGGATCCGAAATTTCTATTGAATAAAAGCCCGAAGTGAGCGCTTCAGAAATGGACTTGAGTTGCGCTGAATGTTCTCTAAAAATCGCGGTTTGCGCATCCATAGTTTCAAGACGTTGTCGCGCTAAGCTAGCTGATTCTGTAGCTAGTTTTTCGGCATGCTCTGCCATCTTGCGCTCCCGCGCTGATTCTTTCTTAGCCTTTCGTGAATACTGCGCCTGATAGTAGGCAAAGCCCCCAGCAAGCATTGACAGTACGGCCGTGCCGGCAGATATCCATGAACTCCAATCCACTCTATTTAACCCCCCTATCAGTTATCAACATGGAATAACGTCATTATCAAGCTTTACTAATCTGACTTTCAATCAACAAGACCAAGTCTGTATAGGTAAGAATCTAAAAGCGGCAAAGCAAACCGTGTAGCGCATTCCTCAAACAACATGTAATCATATTAAAATTCCTTGCACCTACCTTTAGCTCGGATCCGCCGCTGCCTCGTCTACTATTTCCACCTCAACCTGCTCAGTTGCTTTAGGTTGAAGATGATCCCAATTTTCGGGTGCCTCACCCAAAACTTTTTTGGTAGAACGCACGATGAAGTAACCGAAAGTAGCGTTTCCGACCGCTCCCACTATCGCCCCCAACCCCAAGGGGATTTGTTTACCTAAGACCAGCATACCTTCTCTAGTTCCATATTTAGTGATGAAGCGCGGACCGAGCGCCTTATTCGCGGTCTGAATAGCCCCCATCGGTATCTTGTTAATAATCGTTTTACTCCAGTAGGGAACCGATTTTTTGCCCAAGGCTTGAGTGGCTGCAGTCACCCCGGAATTCCCTAAGAAAGCAGTCATAACCAAAAATCGCCTTCGTTCAATATCTTCGACATCCACGCCATAAATCTCAGCCATAGTAAGCACATACCAAACTGAAGATTCTAAGAAAGCAAGCAAGTCGGCTAGAGCGAATGATCCCTGAACTGCGCCGTTGGGAACAGCAGCCGCAACACCTGCACCGGTGCCAGAGGCAGTGACCGTTCCCAGATAGGTATTATTTAAAAACTTAATGAGTTGTTCCGGGGATTTATCGGGATGAACGCGCCGGAGGCGCGACACAGTACTCACTGCAACCGGTTGCTGTACTCGCAACGCAGTGGTGACACCATTTGTAGCCCATTCGCGCATCGCCCCAACATCGAAGCGTTTCTCAATTTTTTTGTTGTTCATTCCCGCTCTCGGTCATGCCATCTCCTCTTTGTAAAATATGGCTTCTACGCCATCGCGTAAATAATGGGCAGGCCGCCAAACTGACCGGTATAAATCGGGGAATCGATCTGATGCGACTACTGGAATCTCCTCCGGGAAGAATCCACTAACAGTTTAGTAGCTAAAACCTAGCTAATGCTTCGGATTTCCGCGACTATTTTTATTCATTTACCGATTCCCGATTATCACAAAGCAAGCAAAGCCTAAAGCCCAAGTCGGAAGGGTAATCAGCAAGGTTCGGAACGTTAAAGAATATGGCGGCCTTGTGCCCTAAGCTGTGCAAGAATATCTGCTCCTTCCTGCGAAGAAATCAGCCCATTCTTTTCTAATAGCTCCAGAAGTCTACTAGTTCCGAAAGTACCCCTAATTTCTTCCTGCTTCTGTGCAAGTGTTATCGCATCTTTATCGTCACTTACAAATAAAACAGTTTCACCAGGAGTGTAACGACAAACGATAATGGCTAGGGTTTCCGCTTCTCCTAGATTGTCCGTGTTACCGTCATGCCCAGGGGTATCGAAATAACTTTTAAATACCTGAGTTTGAGCGAGCTCACTGGGATTGGGCATATCAACAGTAAAGAAGACCTCTTGCACCTGTGATAATAAATCTTGCTGATCACGCAAAAGATACTGGACTTCTCGCATTACCGTAGGCGCTAAGCGAAGCTTATCTCCAAAAATCTGCTTTATACGAGGGAGTAGATCCACCAAAGCTAAAGAATAAACAGTACAGGCATCATGGAAAAATAGCGCAGCCAAGATTTATTGCTCCAGCAGTTCAAGAACCTCGTCTGCCGACAGCATCTCGGGTGTCTCCCGTGCAGATTCCTCCGCAGTTGTGGCAGTATTTTGCACCCCAAGAGCCCACTCATAGGTCCCAGCGGGTGCTTTCCCACTATTTACTTGTTCGTAGAGCTTAGCAAGCAGATGCGCAGGAAATCTTTGCGCACCCGATAAACTGGCACGGCGCTGCACATCACTCCAGATAAGCCCGATTTCTTTTAGATGTTTACCTAGGAATTTTTGGGTGACTATTGTTTTCTCGTCCTCAAAAAGAAAATCTGGGGTAGGTAAGTCAAACTTATTGAGCCGATTCACCAAAGCCGCAACTGACACCCCCCAATCCCACAAAAACTTAGCGAACCTTGCCGGTTCAGCTTTGCCCTCTACCAGCCTTTCAACCTGTACTTTCGGCATCAATAAGTCGGCAGCAAAACGATTAGCACCTCGTTCCTGCTCTGATATTTCATCGTCCCGCTTAATCGTAGTGTCGTTAGCTATATGCCCGATTTCGTGGGCAATCGCAAATACTTGCCTAAACCAGTTATCTGTTCTAGGAACCACAATCACCGGACGAGAAGCTAAAGATAAACAGGTACCGCCCGCTTTGAGTCCAATCTGCACCACGTCGATCTCAAGGCGCTCTTCAACTTGGGAAGAAAAATCAATCTCAATTCTCCCCCCAAGAAGCCCCAAGACTTGTTCCGGGGTCTTTCCTTCCAAAGTGCTCATCGATATGCCTGCTTATAGACCAAGGCGATAGTACGGAAAACCTCCAGATCCTCCTGGTTATGCCGGTATTCTTTGGCTTCCTCATCCCATTCGTGGCGGGCGGCAACATCTTTCGGCACCCAATAAGGGTCAGAGCCGGTAATTAACCAATCCAGAGAAACATCCAAAATAGTCGCGATTTCCGCAATCTCGCCAGCGCTAACTTTGCGGCTACCGCTAATCACCCGGCTTAGTCTAGCCTGATCCCAATCCAGCTTTTCCGCCAACGCCTTTTGGCTAAGACCGCTAGCTTTGCAAGCGCTTCCAATCCGCTCTCCGATAGTTTCCATCTCTAACACCTCCGCTCTATACGCCCAGCATAAACGAGCACTAGCGAAAATAAAAGCTAAACTTGTGAAAATCACAATTTCGCCGAAGAAGTCGTTGTTAGCAGATTCCTAGTACTGGTAACCAGCGTCTGTGTGAACTTAACTTGAGGGGGAAACGCCTACTTTCCTCCCCTAGCGCCCTACTTATTTTGGTAGGTGACCTCGAGGGTGGCGCGCGCCAGGGAATGGAACAGGGCCTGGAAGTTAGCAGCCGCCGCCGAGGCGTCCTCATCCAGTTCCAAAGTTTCCGTATCCAGGGCGTGAACCGCAAAAATATAACGGTGCGGACGATCACCCTTTGGCGGAGCCGCCCCCATATATGACCAGCCGCCGCCATCGTTGCGCAAATGGAAGGCCGGGCCGTCAAGCTCTAAGTCACTGCTGCCCGCACCGGTAGGCAGGGAAGTCATCTCCGCCGGGATATCGGTAATCAACCAGTGCCAGAACCCGGAAGGCGTAGGGGCGTCAGGATCAAAGCAAGTAAGCAGAAAAGACTTGGTTTCTTCGGGAAAACCACTCCAAGAAAGCTGCGGAGATAGGTTCTCCCCCGCCGCTATCTGCTCTGGTGGCATCTGTCCGCCCGCAGTCATATCGGCAGAAGTCAAAGTGAAAGTAGGAAGCTCTGGTAGCGCCTCGTAAGGATCCAGAGCCAGCGGGCGAGAGTTAAGATCCATGATTCCTCCAAAAACGTGGGAGTCTTACCGTTTCCAGACTACTTGAACAGGGAGAATATAGCTGCAGAACCACGAGGATGGATTCTGCGAAACAGCTAGTACCTCGTATTAACCCAAAGTATTTTTCAAAAATAGCTACCTCCACGTATTCCGAGCATAGCTAGCGAGATTATTTGCCCCTCGGAAAAGGCTTTAGAATCGAGGTCGTGTTGCATTTGATTTATTTCGAGCCGCGTATCCCGGGAAACACCGGAGCTGCTATCCGTCTATCCGCCTGCACCGGCACCCTATTACACCTGGTGGAGCCGCTTTGTTTCGATATGGATGACACTAAGCTAAAGCGCGCCGGACTGGACTACCACGACCTCGCACACGTGAAAGTACACCCTAATCTAGAGGACGCCCTCGCCGATATCCCCGGAAAAATCCATGCCTTTACCGGTCACGCTAAGCTGCACTTTCAAGATGCATCCTACGGAAGTGAGGACGGGCTGCTATTTGGTCCCGAACCTACCGGGCTCCCCGAAGAAGTCATGGCGCATCCCCGGGTAGCGGACTTGGTACGGATCCCGATGGTGCCGCACCTGCGTTCCCTAAACCTAACGATTTCTGCTTCTATCGGTCTTTATGAAGCCCTGAGGCAAAACTCTTACCCAGATTTGGTTTAGCTACCACTGCCACGCAACGGAGAAGAAACCAGTAGCCAAATAATGGTTAGCGCCGTTAAAATCGCGGGAAAATAAAAGTATTCCTGCCCCCAGTTAAACAACAATTGCGCTCGCTCCAGGTTAGGAGAGGAAAACATCAAAGCAAATAGCGCCAGCAGCACGGTTTCTATCCCGCTGAGCGCCCAAGCGAGCAGCCGCATCCGCCGCCCGTTATGAATCACCGCGATTGAAAGCACAATCCAATGCGCGACATTTGCTAACGACAACATTGCTAGCCCGTAACCGGCAGAACCAGCTGCCGGCAAGGTGGCAAACTCGTGAAACAAAGCCACCACCGAGAACACTACTAAACCCGCCATGAAGATGCGCCCCAGCCCCCAAGAAGGCGTGCGCGAATCCTTATGGGACTGCTGCGCGGGCGTAGATGCTGGCAATTTATTCTCCGAGGTTTGACGGTAATTTCTTTTAGATTGTACCCGCTGCACCTGAAAGCACCACCCAACCCCTTTATCACAAAGCAGAAAAGCACTTTGTCTTCTCGTTCACACTTCTTCGCTATCTTGAGAAAGAGGGTAATTCACCGTGCGTTTCGCGGGCAAAGATGAAACAATATGGGCAGGTGTCTGGAAAGCCAGGGTCGCGGATGAAGCTTCTTTTAGAGGTAATGCCCGCCGAGGAGCTAGCCGGACATAGCCGTGAGTTTATCAAGGAGAACATCACAATGACGAGCACCTATGACGTTGTAGTCTTGGGCGCGGGCAGCGGTGGATACGCTACCGCTTTGCGCGCCGCCCAATTGGGGATGAAAGTCGCCCTCATAGAAGGGGACAAAGTGGGTGGCACCTGCCTCCACCGGGGCTGTATCCCCACCAAGGCGATGCTGCACGTGGCAGAAACAGTTGATGCCATTAAAGAAGCCTCTCGCCTGGGAGTTAACGCCAGTTTTAACGGCGTTGACATGCACGAGGTTGGTCGCTTCCGCGACAAGACCATCTCCCGCCTACACAAGGGACTACAGGGGTTGGTGAAATCCCGCAAAATCGACTACGTCCAAGGTTGGGGTCGGGTGATCAGCGCAAACACCGTCCAAGTGGGCTCGGAAACGTACCAGGGCAAGAACCTGGTACTGGCTACCGGATCTTATTCGAAATCTCTACCTGGTCTCGATATTGAGGGGCGGGTAATTACCTCCGATCAGGCATTGCAGCTGGATTGGGTACCCAACAAGGCGGTGGTACTTGGCGGCGGGGTCATCGGAATCGAGTTCGCCAGTCTCTGGGCATCCCTGGGCAGCGAGGTAACCGTTATCGAGGGGCTACCGCATTTAGCTAATAACGAGGACGCCTCCATTTCTAAAGGTCTAGAACGCGCCTTCCGCAGCCGCGGGATTACCTTTAAGACCGGCACCATGTTCGATTCAGTTACCCAAACCGGCACCTCGGTGCAGGTTAAAACCCAGTCCGGCGACACTTTCGATGCCGATGTGCTACTGGTGGCAGTAGGGCGCGGTCCGCGTACCAAAGATATGGGATTTGAAGATATCGGGGTAAATATTGACCGCGGCTTCATTCCGGTAGACGAACATTTGATGACTAATGTTCCCGGCGTATATGCAGTTGGCGATATTGTTCCCGGTCTGCAACTGGCGCATCGCGGTTTTGCGCAAGGTATCTTCCTAGCCGAATACCTTGGTGGTCTCGATCCTCTGCCGCTGGTAGAACCCAATATTCCCCGGGTAACTTTCTGCGAACCTGAGATCGCTTCGGTCGGTTTAACCCAGACGCAAGCGGAAGAAAAGTTCGGCAAGGACGGGGTGAAAGTCACCGAATATAACCTGGCTGGTAACGGGAAATCCCAAATCCTGGGTACCGGCGGGATTATTAAATTGGTGGCACAAAAGGACGGCCCGATTGTGGGATTCCACGCCCTGGGCAAACGGGTAGGCGAATTGATTGGTGAAGGTCAATTGATGGTCAACTGGGAAGCCTTCCCCGAAGATTTGGCGGCCTTGGTACATACCCATCCCACCCAAGACGAAGCGATTGGTGAGGCCGCCATGGCTCTTGCCGGCAAACCCTTACATTCCTAAAGTCCAGAAAGGTAGATTAATAATATGGCACAAGATATTGAGATGCCCGCTCTGGGCGAATCGGTAACCGAAGGTACGGTTTCTCGCTGGCTGAAGAAAGTTGGCGACCAGGTAGCAGTAGATGAACCCTTACTAGAGGTTTCCACCGACAAGGTTGATTCTGAAGTTCCCTCTCCCATTGCGGGAGTAATCACTGAAATCCTGGTAGAAGAGGACGAAACTGTTGACGTAGGCACGGTAGTTTGCCGGGTAGGTGCAGCAGACGAAGTTGGCGCGGCAGCGCCTGCCGCCCCGGCCGCTCCCGCGGCTGAAGAAACTCCGGCTCCTGCGGCTGCCCCGGCGGCTTCCCCCTGCGGCTGCCCCGGCGGCTTCCCCAGTTCCACCGGCCCCGGCAGCCAGCTCGGCTCCGGCAGGCGGCGGACAAGCCGTAGAGATGCCAGCTCTGGGCGAGTCGGTAACCGAAGGTACGGTTTCTCGCTGGCTAAAGAAAGTTGGCGACCAAGTAGCTGTTGATGAGCCATTACTGGAAGTATCAACTGACAAAGTCGATTCCGAAGTACCTTCCCCAATCGCTGGGGTAGTCACTGAAATTTTGGTGCAAGAGGACGAAACCGTGGATGTAGGCACTGTTCTCTGCCGGGTAGGCGATAGCGCAGCGGCTCCCGCCGCAACTAGCGCCCCGTCAGCTCCGGCAGCTTCAGCTGCTCCCCCGGTACCCGCGGCTCCCCCCGTCCCCAGCCTGCCGGAAAACCCGGCAGATCTTCCGGGCGCAGGTATTCCTTCTTCGATTAAACGCGAGGGTGACCACCACGTAGTGCAGTGGGCATACCCACAGGTACACACCGGTTATCCTGGCACCATGACCGCGCAAGGACAGGTAGTTCCGCCCTCCGATAACGCTCCGGCGGCTCCCCCGGCTCCCGCTCCGGCAGCTCCGGCTGCTCCGAAAGTTCCCGCCGCCCCAGCCGCACCTAAACCCCCGGCAGCTCCCCCGGCTCCCGCTCCGGCAGCACCCAAGGCTGCAGCGCCGACGCCTCCAGCTGCTCCTGCTCCGAAGCCCGCGGAGAAACCGCAGGCAGCCACGCAAGTCAGTGGCGGTTACGTGACTCCAATCGTACGTAAGTTGGCACGGGAGAAGGGCGTAGATATTTCTACTCTTACCGGCAGTGGCGTCGGTGGACGTATTCGCCGCGAGGACGTACTGGCAGCTGCCCAGAAGCCACAGGCAGCTGCGCCGGCAGCTCCCGCAGCCCCGCTACCCCCGATTCAGCCGGCGCAGGAACGGGGCAAGACCGAGAAACTTTCCCGGATGCGCCAGACCATCGCCAAGCACATGATGAACTCGCTAGCCTCCACCGCCCAACTAACCACGGTAGTCGAGGTAGACGTTACCCGGATCGCGAATCTGCGGGCGCGGGCGAAGGACTCTTTCGCACAGCGGGAAGGCACCAAGCTATCGTTCTTGCCCTTCTTTGTGAAAGCAGCCGTAGAAGCCCTCAAAGCACACCCGAAGATCAACTCGCGGGTGAATGACGAAACCAACGAGGTCACCTACTTCGATCACGAGAACGTAGGGATTGCGGTGGACTCAGAGAAGGGTCTGATGGTGCCGGTAATCAAGAACTGTGGCGACCTGACAATCGCGGCTATTGCCCGCAAGATCAACGAGCTGGCCGCGAAAGTTCGTGACGGTTCCATCAGTATCGATGAAATGTCTGGCGGCACCTTCTCGATTACCAACACCGGTTCGCGTGGCGCCCTCTTCGACACTCCGGTAGTTAACTACCCCGAGGAAGCGATTTTAGGACTCGGCACCATCGTGCGCCGGCCGATGGTAGTGAAAGATGCCGAAGGTAACGACACTATCGCGGTGCGTTCCCTGGTGTACCTGGCACTGTCCTATGACCACCGTCTAATCGATGGAGCGGACGCAGCTCGCTACCTCACCACGGTAAAGAAGCGCCTGGAAGAAGGAGATTTCTCTGCCGAAGTAGGACTGTAAAGGCTCTAGACAGATAAAAAGTTAATAGTCCTGATAATGTTCTTTGGCTCCGGTTTCTCCGGAGCCAAAGAACATTTTTATACCGGTTTTTAATCCCCGCTTAGGAAGTTAAAAACCATTCTCTAAGTAGCTAAAGAATAAACAGTCCCCAAAACAGCCAAAAACAGGCGGTAAGTGGAAGAAAATTAGATTCCAAAAACATCCGGGGGGCGCTTGGTGATCTGCTGGAAAATTAGACGCGCCTGACTATTTTGGTAGCGCGTCCAAATCCAGGATTGCACCGCGTCAGAATCAAAATAAATCACTTGCGCGGTATGGGGCCCCAGTTCGCGCACCTCCACCTCGGAAGGGGAAGGAGGATCTTCTGCTAGTAGCGCCGCCGCTTCCGTGCGGGAAATCGGCACCCCTAGTTCCCCGATTGACATAAAATCAGGGTGCATCATTTCTCGAATCTGCACCCGATTGGCACTGGCACAAAACTTTTGAAAACGCAGATCCTCATCCCTGACTACCTGGGTAATCGGGCGCAAATTAACTGCCGCACCCCGTGCGGGAGAACCCAGACCGCCTACCCCGACCGGTCCCGAGTACAGCTGCCTTTCCTCGGTAGTTACCGACTCCTTAATCTGAGCTCTGCGGGGAAACTCAGTTACGTTATTGGGAATCGAGTCCTTTGCCTTCACTGAGGGCGTTTCTCTTACAGTTAACTTCTTCGATTTGTTCCCGCGAGGTTTATTGAGCATTTCGGGGTTAAAACCCGGACCGAGGTTCAGCTCTTTCCCATCTCGATGAGCATAAGCCACTTCTCGGGCATAAATATGCGCCTGCAACAATAAATCTTCCTCTTTAGAGCCGGCACATATCACCTGTAACGATTTTCCTGCAAGGAACCGGTCAATATTGCGAATCAGTGAAAGATCAGTGACCGGCATCCCATCTAGTTTGCGCCAGTTATTGCGTCTCCACTGGTGGCGCCAAGTTTGCAGCACTGCCGCTACATATTCTGAAGAAGTGTAAATAACCAGTGGCTGGTCAATCTTTTGGGAGTGACGCACGAACGAAAATATCGCCCGAAACTGAGCCTGCGAGACCGACGCAGAATCTTCTACGCATCCGCACGCCCAATTATCCTGGTCGACTGCCCATGCCCAACCCACCAGGTTGGCATCGGCAAGCATATACGCGTCGACAGCAAGGATTAAAGTCACTAAAACATCTTTTCACATTTATTTAAAGATTGCTCACCACTCGGCTGCATTTAGTATCACTGAGAAGGGTTTTGCGGTTCTAGCCTCCCGGAAAGTAACTGGCGAGCTTGCCCTGCCAAAACTACTGACCCGAAAATCACGATTCCCACCGCATCCGCAGGCAGCTCGCCCTCCTCAGTTAAAGCCACTGCCTGATCTACCGCGTCTAAAAGATTGGGAGCTGCGAATGTTTGTTCTTTCCCAAAGACTTCCCCGGCGATTTTCGCCAGTTCCACTGGCTCCATGGCGCGCTCGCCCTCCATCGGCAAGGTCACTACCGCATCCAGCAGGGGCTCCATTTCCGCGAGGATACCTTCCACATTTTTATCGCCCATCGCCGAGAAAACGCCAACTACTTTTTGGAATCCGAAAGCGTCCTCAATCCCGGATCGCAGTGCCGCCGCCCCCGCTGGGTTATGCGCCGCGTCCACGATAACCGTGGGTGAACCTCCCAGCACCTCTAGGCGACCGGGAGAACGCGCCGCATCTAGCCCGGTTTCCAGTACTTCCTCAGAAAGCACTTTACCCGCCCCCAGCGCCTCTACCGCGGCAATCGCTAGAGCTGCATTTACGGCTTGATGACGCCCAAAGAGCGGCAAGTAGAGATCTTGATAACTGGCAGCTGGGGTAGTCACAGTAAACATTTGTCCCCCGACCGCCATTTTCTGCTCACTAACCGTGAAATCTTCTCCGTAAAGGCGCAAAGTCGCATTTTTCTCCCGGCAAACTTCGCGAATAACCTCTAGGGCTTCTACTTCTTGCGGCCCGCAAATAACGGTGGCACCAGGCAGAATAATCCCCGCTTTTTCTCCAGCGATTTTCGTGAGGGTATCCCCCAACCATTTTTCGTGGTCAAAAGAAATCGGGCAGATAACCTGCACCGGAGACTCCAACACATTGGTGGAATCCCAACGTCCCCCCATCCCCACTTCGATTACCCCCACGTCAATAGGGGCAGCCGCAAAAGCCTGGAAAGCTAAAGCGGTTAAATATTCAAAGAAGGAAAGACTACCTTGACCGGCTGCTTCGCCCTCTTTATCGGCTAGGGCGATAATCGGTTCCACATCCCGGTTAGCTTGCAAGAACGCCTGGGGACTGATCGGTTCCCCATCAATCGATATCCGTTCCCGTACGCTAACTAGGTGTGGGGAGGTGAAACGCCCTACCCGCATCCCCTGGGCGCTCAGCAAACTATCGGCAATCCGCGCAGTAGAAGTTTTTCCGTTGGTGCCGGCAATATGTAAACAGGGATAGGACAGTTGCGGATCCGAAAGATAATCGAGGGCGCGCTCAATCCGCGCCTTGGTCGGCGAGATGTTATGTTCCGGGCGCCGCTGCAAAATCCGGGCATAAACCTGGGCAACCTCAAAATCTGCCTGTAGGGCTTCATCGGAGGAAACCGGCGGAACTGCAGTTTCCGAAAATGCCGCTTCCGCGTCATCTTCCCCGGATTCGCCCTCCGAAATGATTTCGTTATCGGCAAGCTCCTCGGGCATAGCAATCCCGCCAGCCTGCAGAATTTCCCGCAAGCGTTGGGCATCCTGGGGATGATCCGAAGCGTCGCTAATCGGCAACTCGATTTTTTCTTCCCTATCTGCCTCCACCAAATAAGGCAATAGTTCCGGATCGATCTGCCCGCGATTACCCCGCGCGCCCTTGACTATCTGTTCGTACGGATTAACCGCTGAATCTTGTCCATCTTGACTGTTCACAAATCCCCCCTTTTGGGACGGCATACTGCCTATACCGGATGCACCGCCGTGATGTTGATTTTCACCTCACCAGCGGCTGCGGCTTCTACCTTAAACGCGGTAGCCAACACTTCCCGGGCAATCATCTGGGAATGTTCTTGCACGCCGGCTACGCGCTCACGGGGAACTTCCAGAACCAGTTCAATACGGTCGGAAACGTGCAGATCTTGGGCTTTACGCTCATCTTGGATAGAACGTACCAAGTCGCGGGCATAGCCTTCCGCTTCCAGCTCGGGGGTGATCTCGGTATCGAGTACCACCACTGCCCCATCGCCCAAAACCGTGGCCACCTGCCCGGCTTCTACCTCTACCGTGGTAGACAACGAGAACTGCTCTCCGCTCAAGGTTACTGGCTCACCGGCAACTAACACCTCCGGGAAGACTACCGTTTCGCCTTCTTCCCGCCACTGACCGGTCTTTTGTGCCTTAAACAGCTGCGAGGTAGCTTTACGTACCTGCGGGTCAAAGGCTTTCGGGTTCAGCTTCAGTTGCCGCTGCAACTGCAAACCAGACTCGCTAGAAGCCTGCAACACCACCTGTTTTACGTTAACTTCTCCGGCAATCAAATCAGAGAAATCCGCCAGTTTTTGCGCATTATCATGCACAATCGTCAGCGACTTCAATGGTTGACGCACCCGCAAACTGTGGGTCTTGCGCAGCGAATGGGCAGCCGAAACTGCCTCCCGCACCATATCCATAGCCGCCACTAACGCCGGGTCATCAACCGTGTTCGGAACCACCGGGTAGTCGCAAAGATGTACCGACTCTCCCCCGGTCAGTCCCCGCCAGATTTCCTCGGTCACTAGCGGAGCCAGCGGCGCCATCACTCGCATCAGTATCTCTAGGCAAGTGTAAAGCGTGTCGTAGGCGGCGGTTTCTTCTTCCCAGAAACGATCGCGGGAGGTACGCACATACCAGTTAGTCATCAAGTCCAGATGCTCACTAACCGCTTCGCAAGCGCCCGGAATATCGTAGCTGTCCAGTAGCTCCTTGACGTTTAGTGCGAGGTTACGGGTGCGAGCAAGCAGGTAACGATCCATAACTCCCAGCTGCTCGATGGCTTTAGGATCCGTTAAATCCAAGGCTTTTGCCTGGTAACCGGCACCTTTATTGCAAGAACCAGCGTAAAGAGCAAAGAAGTAATAAATGTTCCATAGCGGCAAAATCACGTGGCGAACCGTGTCACGAATCCCCTCGCCCTTTACCACCAGGTTTCCGCCCCGCACCACCGGGGAGGACATCAGGAACCAACGCATCGCATCCGAACCGTAGGTGTCGAAGACTTCGTTCACATCCGGGTAGTTGCGTAGCGATTTCGACATTTTACGACCATCATCGCCCAGCACAATCCCGTGGGAAACACAGGAAGTAAAGGCCGGGCGATCAAAGAGGGCGGTAGCCAGCACGTGCAGCAGGTAGAACCAACCGCGGGTTTGCCCGATATATTCCACGATGAAATCACCGGGATAATGATCCTCGAACCATTGCTGATTTTCGAAGGGGTAATGCACCTGCGCATAAGGCATCGACCCCGAATCGAACCAGCAGTCTAATACGTCAGGAATCCTGCGCATCATCGATTTACCGGTGGGATCATCCGGGTTAGGACGCACCAAAGTGTCAATAAATGGCCGGTGCAGATCTTTAACTTCCACCCCGAAATCTGCTTCTAGTTCCGCCAGAGAACCGTAAACATCTACGCGCGGATAGTTGGGGTCATCTGATTTCCACACCGGGATGGGGCTACCCCAGAAACGGTTACGCGAAATTGACCAGTCGCGGGCGCCTTCTAGCCATTTACCGAACTGTCCATCCTTAATATGCTCGGGCACCCAGCTGATCTGTTGATTTAGTTCCACCATCCGTTCCCGGAAGTCCGTAACTTTCACAAACCAAGAGGAAACCGGTTTATAGATCAACGGCTTGCGGCAACGCCAACAGTGCGGATAGGAGTGTACATACGACTGCTGACGCACCAGCACTGCCCGTTTTTCTTTCGGGGTGCGCGCCAAGGGACCCTGGTCGTCCTCGTTCCCCAGGCGGAAGTCCCGAATAATCTGTTTGTTCGCATCGAAAATCTGTACACCCTGGTAGTCGGGAACCTCCGCGGTGAATAATCCGGCGTCATCTACCGGGGTAACCGCGTTAATCCCATTGGCGGTTAGCAGGATCATATCGTCCTCGCCGTAGGGAGCCTGGTGTACCAGCCCGGTACCATCAGTGGTGGTTACGAAATCCGCAGCCAGTACGTGATAGGCCTTAGCTCCGGGAGTTTCTCCCTCACCCAGCTGGTTCTTGTAGTAGTCAAAAATCGGCTCATAGGAGCGCCCTACCAACTCTGATCCGGGGTATTCTGCCACGATGCTCGGATCTTCGCCCAGTTCCTTCGCGTAGGCAGGCAGCAGGTCACGCGCGATAATAACTTTTTCCCCGGCAACCGGCGACTCTAAATCCGAGTCTACCTGCACAGTTACATAAGTAATTTCCGGGCCAACCGCGATTGCCAGGTTAGAGGGCAGCGTCCAGGGGGTGGTGGTCCATACCAACGCCAGTTCCCCGGTTTCCAGCCGCAGCCCCACAGTCACGGTATTGTCTTGACGATCCTGATAAATATCGTCATCCATTTTCAATTCATGGTTAGACAGCGGAGTCTGGTCGTTCCAGCAATAGGGCAATACCCGAAAACCTTCATAGGCGAGCCCCTTGTCGTAGAGCTGCTTAAACGCCCAAATCACCGACTCCATATAGCTGACGTCAAGCGTCTTATAGTCGTTATCAAAATCTACCCAACGTGCCTGGCGGGTAACGTATTCTTCCCACTCTTTGGTGTAACGCAGCACCGATTCCCGGCAGGTCTGGTTAAATTTTTCAATCCCGATACCGCCCGGGCCTTCGATTTCGGATTTATCTTCAATGTTGAGAATCCGTTCAGCCTCTAGCTCTGCGGGCAGCCCGTGAGTATCCCAACCGAAACGCCGCTCTACCCGATGCCCTTGCATGGTTTGGTAGCGTCCCACCACGTCCTTTACATAACCGGTCAGCAAATGCCCATAGTGGGGCAGGCCGTTGGCAAAAGGAGGTCCGTCATAAAAGACAAATTCGTTAGCGCCCGCGTCTCCGGCCTCTCTTTGGGCAATCGACTTGCGGAAAGTGTCGTTCTGCTTCCAATATTTCAGGGTCTCTTCCTCTAGCTGGGGAAAAGACGGATTGGCGGAAACATCGCCATCTTTGTGCCGCGGATAGTAGCCCACGTTTAACCTCACCTATTTCGAGCCATTAATGCCAGTGCCGGGACGTAGGCTTTACAGCCCCGCGGTACCACCCCGCTTCACCCAAAACTTGGGCCTCATTAACTGCTGTTACGGGCTTACCCGTCTGGTTCTACTGCCTGCTTTAGAGGGTTCTTCCAGAGGCTCCTCGGTGATAGCCGGATCAACGCCACTTCCCAACAGCATAGCCGGTTTAGTTATTTCTTTAAATTTTGTCCGCGTTAAGATAAGCACAGTTGGTAAAAATCACTTTCTTCAGGAGGATGCATGGTCAAGTTAGGGGTTATCGGGGTAGGTTCCATGGGGGGCGCGATTGTGCGCGGTCTGCTTTCGTCCGGACAACTGCAGGCAGAAGAGATTTTGGCGTTCAACCGTACCCGGGAGCGGATGCGCGCCCTCGAGGAGGAGTTTGCTCTCCCTGTAGCCCCGGATGCCGCCGCTGTCGCTAGGCAAGCGAAATACCTGCTGCTAGGGGTAAAACCCTATATGATTGCTCCTTTGCTTGATGACTTAGGAGACGCCCTCGCGGCGAAACCAGTAGTGATTTCGGTGGCTGCCGGAAAACCCCTTGCGGATATTGAAGCGCATTTACCGGCACAAACCCCCCTAGTGCGGGTAATGCCCAATGTGAATGCCCAAATCAACCAGTCCATGTCCGGGATTGCTGCCAACCAATACGTTAGTGAAGAAGCCCTCGCCGAGGTGCGCGCCATGTTTGATGCCATCGGGAAAACTGCGCTGGTTCCGGAAGATCATTTCGCCGCCTTTGCCGCGCTTGCCGGCTGCTCCCCGGCCTGGATTTACCGTTTCATTGACGCCCTGGCACAGGCGGGGGTAGCCCACGGCTTTAAGAAAGAGGAAGCTACCCAGGTAGTTGCGCAGGCAGTAGCGGGTTCGGCGCTAAACGTCCTCGAAAATCTGCCTCAAGGGTTAAACCCCCAGGCGTTAGTGGATCAGGTTTGCTCCCCCGCCGGCACCACCGTGGCCGGTCTATTAGCTATGGAAGATGCTGGTTTTTCGGCGGCTGCACGCGCGGCCGTCAACGCTGCGGTCGCCCGAGACAATGCTCTATCCGCCTCCAAATAATGCCGGTTTTTCGGGGCAGGCTGGGTTAGGATGAAGATAGTTGACGCTCGCCTAAAGCAGCGCAGCTGCCAAAGCGAAAACGGGAGGTAAAGATGGCTACTGAAGGACACGAAGACAATCAAGGTATGTGTCTGTACATAGTTCTCTACGACTATGATCCCGAGCTGCTGGAGCTCAAAAAGCAGTTTCACGATGAGCATCGCGCCTTTATGCATCGTCTAAACAGCTTGGGAATCGTGCTTTCTAGTGGTCGCACCGCCACCGCTGACCAACGGGGATCTTTAACCATTATGCTTGCTCGTGACGCCCAAGAGGCCAAGCGGATCCTCAACGACGACCCTTATGCTAAAGCCGGAATCGTTAAATCCATGACTGTGCGGGACTGGTCGCCAGCTGTAGGCACTTTCGCCGACTGTTAGAGACCTGGATATTGCGTTTTCCGACTATCAAAGCGCGCCTAACCCGTCCGAGACGGTTTAGACCAGTTACGATCTATCCAGGTATCTTGGTTTAGTGAGCGGAAAACAACGATTACGCAGTCTTTTAGATCCCTTTATCCTTTCCATCCTGGTGATTTTGGTATTAGGGATACTAATTCCGGTACCCGCAGTGGTAGTCAGTACCCTGGGATATTTAGGGAACGCCCTAATCGTGTTGTTGTTTTTTCTTTACGGGGCGCGGCTTTCTACTAAAGAAATCTGGGAAGGGTTAAAGAACTGGCGTTTGCAAGGGGCAGTTGCCCTTTCCACCTTCGTACTTTTCCCGCTGCTAGGGATGGCTATGCATCCAGTAGATTTAAAGCTGCTGGGACCAGTTTTTGCCCTGGGAACCCTCTATTTAACTTTGCTGCCTTCTACGGTGCAGTCTTCGGTAACTTTTACTTCTATTGCCGGAGGGAACATCGCGGGCGCGGTTTGCTCGGCTACGATCTCTAATATCGCCGGAATTATTCTCACCCCTGCCCTGGTGTTTGTGGTCATGGGCAGAGCCAGCGGATTTGAGGCTTACCGGGTAGTAAATGTGCTGTTGCAACTGTTACTTCCCTTTGTTTTAGGGCAGCTTTTTCACCGTTTTATCGGTAAGTGGTTAAATGCGCATCGCGCGCTTACCAAAGCCACCGATAACGGCACTATTTTGGCGATTGTCGCCTCTTCAGTTTGTGGGGCGACTGCCGGTGGCCTTTGGCAAAAAATCTCGGCGCCACAAGTGGGATTACTGCTGTTGCAATGCATGATCGTATTGGCAATCATGCTTACCCTCACCTGGAATTTGGGTCGCTGGATATCCTTAAACCGCCGTGACCGGATTGTGCTGCTGATGTGCGGATCGAAAAAGTCCCTGGCTACTGGCTTGCCGATGGCCGCCATTATTTTTCCGACCGCTACGGTAGCGGCAGTAACTATCCCAGTGATTGTGTTTCACCAATTCCAGTTACTGGTTTGTGCAGTTTTGGCGCGCCGCCTAGCCATGCACCCGGAGTAATAGAACAAGTAGCATAAGGATGACAAAAACCAAACCGCCCCTGCCAGGTCTGAGCCTGGTGAGGGCGGTTCGAAGGTTTTTAGCGAGGTTAGTCTTCTTCGTCCTCTGGCACGAAGTCGACCCCACTTTCTTTACGCTGCTCGGGCGTAATCGGTGCCGGAGCATCGGTTAGCGGATCGTAGCCGCCCCCGGATTTGGGGAAAGCAATCACGTCGCGGATCGAATCCGCATGGGTCATCAAAGATACGATTCGATCCCAACCGAAAGCAATCCCGCCGTGCGGAGGCGCGCCATACTTGAAGGCGTTCAGTAAGAACCCAAATTTTTCTTGGGCTTCTTCCGGCGACAAACCCATCACCTTAAAAATACGTTCTTGCACGTCACGGCGGTGGATACGGATGGAGCCGCCTCCGATTTCGTTACCGTTAAGCACAATATCGTAAGCGTAGGCCAGGGCATTGCCCGGGTCGTCCTCGAAATGGTCAAGCCATTCCGGTTTAGGAGAAGTAAAGGCGTGGTGTACTGCCGTCCAGGCAGAAGCTCCCAGTGCCACGTCCCCTTCCGCTTTGGCGGCCGCTGAAGGCTTAAACAAGGGAGCGTCAACCACCCATACGAACTTCCATTCGTTCGGGTCTAGCAGGTTGCAGCGGGCACCGATTTCTAGGCGAGCGGCCCCTAGCAGGGCGCGGGCTTCATCGATCTTGCCGGCACCAAAGAAAATACAGTCCCCCGCTTTAGCGCCGGTCGCCGCAGCTAGTCCCTCCCGTTCGCTGTCAGTCAGGTTCTTGGCTACCGGTCCCGAAAGAGTACCGTCCTCTTCTACCTTTACGTAGGCCAGCCCTTTTCCACCGCGCGAACGCGCCCAATCTTGCCATTTGTCAAAAGTCCGCCGCGGCTGAGAGGCACCTCCGGGCATCACGACTGCGCCCACATAGTCAGCATTGGCGAACACCCTAAAGGGAGTGTCTTTAAAGTATTCAGTCAGGTCAGTAAGTTCTAGACCAAAACGTAAATCTGGTTTGTCCGTTCCGAAACGCGCCATCGCATCGGCGTAGGTTATATGGGGAATCGGGGTTTCGATATGGACATCAATCAGCTTGAAGATGTTGGTCAGCACCTGTTCGGCTACCTCGATAACGTCCTCTTGCCGTACGAAACTCATCTCTACATCCAGCTGAGTGAACTCTGGCTGGCGGTCAGCACGGAAGTCCTCGTCCCGGTAGCAGCGCGCAATCTGGTAGTAGCGTTCCATCCCCGCCACCATCAACAGCTGTTTAAATAACTGCGGAGACTGCGGCAGGGCATACCAAGACCCCGGGGCTAGCCGCGCCGGTACCAAGAAGTCCCGCGCGCCCTCGGGAGTAGAGCGGGTCAGAGTCGGAGTTTCGATCTCTACGAAGCCCAGAGAATCTAAAGTATCGCGCGTGACTTTAGAGACCTTGGAGCGCAGACGCAAACGGTTTTGCATCTCCGGGCGGCGCAAATCCAGGTAGCGGTATTTCAAACGCGCATCCTCACCAACTTTTCCGGAATCCTCCGCATGGACGGAAACCTGGAAAGGTAGGGCGGCTGCCGGGTTCAGTACCTCTACCTCATCGGCGTAAACCTCGATTTCGCCGGTCGGCAGTTCCGGATTCTCGTTACCCTCCGGGCGGGGATGTACCTTGCCTTTAATACGTAGAACAAATTCGCTGCGCAGCTCATGAGCGATTTTTTCGTCATGGATAACTACCTGAGCCACTCCGGAGGCATCCCGCAAATCAATGAAGCAGACTCCCCCATGATCACGGCGGCGATCTAACCAACCCGCTAGTTCTACTGTTTGTCCCACCAAGTCGCGGTTTAAAGTTCCCGCGTCATGCGTTCTGAGCAATGCTGTTCCTTTCCTAATCTAACTGTTAATAGTCTAGCGCCCCCGAGAATCGCTGGCATTTTCCGCTGGTCTTGGTGTCGCAATTCACTGGCTGGCATTTGCTAACTTTGCTGCTACCTCCGGTAACGTTAAAGCGAATAGTTATTAAGCAGACAGGCAAAAATAAATGAGCGAAATAGCCGCGGGGGCGAGTGCGTCCCCTTTGGAAACCAATCCCGACTTCGAAACCGAAGAACTCAACCGGGAGGGCAGCTTCGACAGCTACGAAGCAGACACCGCTAATGAACAGATCCTTGCAGAAGAACCCACTTTCTTTTCTGACCTGGGGTTACCGGAAATTATTTTAGATACTTTAAACTGCATGGGCTTTAGCGAGCCCACCCCGATCCAACGGCAGGGTATTCCCCCGCTAATGGCTGGGCGAGATGTTGTCGGAATCGCCCAAACCGGTACTGGGAAAACCGCCGCCTTTGGACTGCCAATTTTGGCAGCCTGCAATAAAGCTGCGCGGGTACAAGCCTTAATTCTAGCTCCTACCAGGGAGCTGGCCGCGCAGTCTGCCACCGCCCTCACCGAATTTTCCCGGGGAATGAAACTAAAGGTAGTGGCGGTTTATGGCGGTGCGTCCTACGGCCCGCAGATTTCGGCTTTGCGGGAGGGCGCCCAAATTGTGGTCGGTACTCCCGGACGCATTATGGATCTAATGGAACGCGGGGAACTAGATTTATCGGCACTGAAATTTTTTGTCCTGGACGAAGCGGACGAGATGCTGCGGATGGGGTTTTCGGAGGACGTGGACCAGATTGCCAGCGGCGCCAACCCGGATGCCATTCGCGCCCTCTTTTCCGCCACTATGCCTCCGGCGATTAAACGGATTGCGGAGCGGCACCTGTCAGATCCGGTGGAAATTTCAATCGCGCCGCAATCTTCCACAGTAGAGACCGTAAATCAGACTTATGCGGTAGTACCTTTTAAGTTCAAATCTGAGGCTTTGGTTCGGGTGCTGGCTCTTAGCGAGGCTGCGGCCGCGATCGTGTTCGTGCGTACCCGCATAGATGCCGAACAACTGGGATCAGAACTGCAAAAAGCCGGGTTCTTAGCTGCCGCTATTAGCGGCGATGTCCCACAGGCAGAACGGGAACGGATTGTAGCCCGCCTGCGAGAAGGCAGTCTGGATGTCCTGGTAGCTACCGATGTAGCTGCCCGCGGCTTAGACGTTGAGCGTATCGGGTTGGTAGTAAATTACGACGTCCCCCGGGAAGCTGAAGCTTATGTGCACCGCATTGGACGTACCGGTAGAGCTGGACGCGAAGGTACTTCGCTTACTTTCTTTACTCCCCGGGAGCGTCCTCGTAAGCGCGTAATCGAAAAGCTCACCGGCGAAAAAATGACCGAGGTATTTATTCCCTCCCCCGCCCAGGTGGCGCAGGCACGGGCAGGTCGGATGAGCCAGCGCGTTAAGACCCGCTTGGAAAAGGGGGAAATGGATGTCTACTATGACGCTATTCAAGACCTGGTGGTTTCCGAGGGGATAGATATTGGGGACGCCGCCGCGGCGCTGCTGGCGCTAGCTAGCGGTGACTTCGGGCCGGAAAAACGGCATCTTGATTTCCGTGTCCGGCGGGAAGAAAAAGTTGATGAGCTGGGGCGGTTCATATCTGCCAGTTTTGAGGAGGGGCGCGAAGGTGCCTCCGGGAAGGAAATACGCAGCAAGGGGGCGGCTCGTCGCCACTTCTCTTCTCCTTCTGCTCGGCGCTACCGAGTGGAGGTAGGACGCCGAGATCGGGTTAAACCTGGCGCCATAGTGGGGGCAATTACCGGAGAAGGCGGCCTCAAAGGTGGCGATGTGGGGCATATCGATATTCTGCAGAGTTTCTCTCTGGTGGAAATGGCACGGCCGCTTTCCCCGGAAACTATCCGCAAGATTGCTAAAGCCCGGGTGTCAGGGCGCACCTTGCGGATGCGGGAAGATGAAGGCCCCGGCAAAAAGAGTGGCAAGAAACGCGACTTTAAGCGTAAGCGCCGCAGCTAGGGATGTTCTTCAGGGAAAACCCCGGAGAAAAGGTAGTGCTAACAGGGGAATCGGTCACCGCGACTGCAACCGGTAGCCCTTGTCGAGCTTCTAAAACACAATTGTGAAAATAATATCCAGGATTTAACCTGCTAACCAGCCAGGATAGTACCGGCAGCTACCTGTTGTTCTTCCGCAGTTTCCAAGTGAACCTGACCCTGCACCTTTACATCTTTACCAAAGGTATAGGGACCGCTAACTTTAAAAGACTGCGCTTTTCGCAGAGAGGGTACCCCTGCCGGGAAACGCGCCTCGAAATCAGCGATCTTCTTAAAGTAGCGGGAATCCAAATCCACTGCTACTTCTTGGTCATTGACTTTGTGCAAGTGATAGTTATCGCCCAGATCGTAAATATCGGAACGCACCAAAGTCAGCTCATTAGTGGTTTTCACCGGTAGGAAACGGCTGCGCGGAACCAGGAGCGCGGTAGCTCCCTTAAAGGAAGCAATCGCTGCCCCCATCGCGGTTTCCATTTGAATCACCGCGGGGCTTTGCGAATCAGCGGGATCAACCGTCTTGTGATTAGCGATCAAAGGGAGTCCCAATACCGCATTCCGCTCAATCAAAGTGTCCCGTAGTTTCACCAGGTCAAACCAGAGGTTATTGGTGTGGAAGAAGGGATGGCGATGCTCATCGGTAAAGTAATCCATCTGCTCCGGCGGAGTC
The DNA here is from genome assembly GCF_900106855.1 of Varibaculum massiliense. Lineage (NCBI taxonomy): Bacteria > Bacillati > Actinomycetota > Actinomycetes > Actinomycetales > Actinomycetaceae > Varibaculum > Varibaculum massiliense. Next base: position 151,461 of record NZ_FNWI01000004.1, read on the forward strand.
TGGGCAGTATCCCGCAAAATCAGTTGTCCATCGACCTTACGGATAGCTAGATGACCGCCCTTGCGATCATTGATCGTGCGGATGCACAGCTCGGCGGCATAGGGGGCGCCGCTGGCCGCAAACCAGCCCGCAATCTGGGCATTCGGGGTGGCTCCCAGGTTGTCGGAGTTGGAAGTCATCGCATAACGGTAGCCCGCATCGATCAGTTTATCTAACAGACCGGAGCCATAAAGAGCGGTATAAATATCGCCGTGACCAGGCGGGCACCATTCCAGGGAGGGATCTTTTTCCCAAGAAACCGGGGTTAAATCATCGGCGCGCAGCTTCGGTTCCTGATTCTGCAAGAAATCCAAAGGCAGCCCGGAAACTTCAATTCCCGGATGGTTCTGCAGTGCCGCCAAAGTGTCTGCCTGGGTGCGGAAAGAATTCATGAAAATCAGCGGCAAGCTAACCCCAAATTCTTTCCGCGCCGCCATCACTTGCTGGCAAATAATATCCAGGAAAGTTAGCCCGGCGCGCACTGGCAGTAAAGACTTGGCTTTATCCATCCCCATGGAGGTTCCCAGCCCCCCATTGAGCTTAATCATTACGGTTTTTGCTAAAGCAGCCTGCGCCTGCCCGGGTTCAACCTGATAATCTTCCAGGCGATCCACGCTGGTAAGCGGCGAAATCGTTTCCTCGGGGATAAAACCGGTATGTTCGCCCTCTAAAACCCGGTAGTAGTGAGAAAATACCGAGATAGCTGCAGGGCTAACCCCGGCGTCCTCCATTTTCTTAACTGCCTGGGATAGTCCCGCTTCGCTCATCACAAACCCCTTTGTTGACGTTAACAGCTCCTAAAAGGACTCTACCTGTTTTAGCCAAGCCTCACGGGCTTTTAGCGACTCTTTTAGTTCCGCCGCTTTTTTGCTATCCCCAGCCGCTTCCGCCTGGGCAATCTCCGCCTTAATCTGTTCAATTAGAGCCACAAGTTGCCCCGCCATCCCTTCGGCGCGCGCCTTGGTTTCGGGATTAGACTTGCGCCATTTCTCTTCTTCTAGACTGCGCAAGTAATCTTCCACCGCCCGCATCCGCCGTTCCACCCGGTCGATATCGGCGCGCGGCACATGTCCAATCTCGTCCCACTTTTCTTGCAGCGGACGCAACTTAGCCTTTAGTTCTTCCACATCAGTGAGTTCTTTAAGGGCTTCTGCCTTTACCAAGATGGCTTCTTTTTTCTGAAGATTCTCGGTTTCGAGGGCGTTTACCGCTTCATTTTGGGCGTTACGGGCATCAAAGAACTTTTGCTGCGCCCGATGGAAACGCTGCCAAAGGGCATCGTCCTCACGACGCGAAGCTCTCCCCGCGGTCTTCCAGCGTTGCATTAAATCGCGGTAAGCCCGGGAAGTTTCCCCCCAATTAGTGGAACTAGATAGTGCTTCGGCCTCGACAATAAGTTTTTCTTTAGCGGCTTTGGCCTGGGATTGGGCAACATCTAGCTCGTTAAAGAACACCCGCCGCTTCTTATCGAAAGAAGAACGTGCCGCCGCGAACCGTTTCCAGAGTTCATCCTCAATAGCGCGTTCAATCCGCGGTCCAGCATGCTGGAGGCGCTTCCACTCGTCTAGCAAATCCCGCAGTTCTTGCCCGGATTGTTTCCACTGGGTGCGGGCAGAATCCTGCGCGGCGATTTCTTCTGCTCTCGCCACCACTTTTTCGCGGTTCTTACGTGCCTCTTCTTTAGCCTCTGCCCGCTGAGCCGCCGCCTCTTCCTTGCGTTTATCGGCTTTTTCTTGCAACTGTGCAACTTTTTCCCGCAAAGCCGGAAGGTCACCCACTGCAGCCGGTTCGCTGACCTGCTCACGCAAAGACTTCATAGTCTGGTCAATCTCGCGTTCAGCAAGTTTAGGTAGCCGTTCGGCAAATAAAGATATTTGGGCTGCTAAATCCAGGTAACGCCGCACATAGATATTTAACGGGTTCTCAGGTACTTCTGCGGGGAACTGTCCAATCTGACGTTCTTCTTCCCCATCTTTAACCCAAACGCGTCCCTCTTCATCGACGCGCCCAAAGGGCAGCGCTGCCGAAAAGTCAGGGGTTTTTATCGGCATTACCGGTTTATTTTCCCGAGGTAGACGAATCTTCCCTGGGGTGGGTACAGGTTTGGGCTTCGGAGCGGTATCGGGCTGTTCAGTCACTAATTTTTCCTTAAATCAGTTATTTTCACGGCTAGGCTTAGCCGCTTGCGCGTGGAGCTTGTTGCTCCCTAACCATATTATGCCCTAGTGCAGCTAAAGCACCAAGGACGCACATCCTTTAAGATGAGCCTATGAGGATTGAAAAGTTTTATGCCCCCTTCTATTCGGAAAATCCCTATCTGCTGCTAGCTCCCGGCAGTGACCAGGCGCTAATTGTAGACCCCGGGCATGGTGCATTAGAGCAGCTGAAACAAGCACTATCCCGTCTAGAGGTGACGGTAGCGGCGGTATTGTGTACCCACGGACACGCTGACCATATATGGGATGCTCACGCGCTGGCTGGTAAAGCTCCGGTTTATATTCCTGCCCCCGATGAATACCGTTTCCACCCGGAAAAACTAGATCCGCGCGAACGCACAGAACACGAATTATCCCTTCCGCCCTGGAAAGAACCCGAAAACCTGCAAGTGCTGCCAGCTGCTGCCACCAGTGAAGGTGCAGAACTAGCACCCGGGATTTTCCTGCGGGCAGTCCCGGCTCCCGGACACACCGAAGGCTCTACCCTATTTCTTTTTGAAGCCAGCGACCTTAGCGGAAGCGCGGCGCAGGAGGCACAAGACATCTACGATAACTGGCTAGCAGAATCGCAGAGAAAGCAGGAAAAACCACAAAAACTTGCCCTCTCGGGGGACGTAATCTTTTTCGGCTCGGTAGGACGCACTGATCTGCCCGGCGGCGACTCCCAGCAAATGCTGCATACCTTGCGCACCTTACAAAACGTGATTGACCCAGACACCGTGTTGTTGCCCGGACACGGCCCGGCCACAGTGTTCGGATTGGAAAAAGCCCACAACCCCTTCTTCGCCCAGGCGCGCTACCAGGGATAACCTTTTCCACAGTTTAGGTGGTTGCAAGTTTTCCTTGCGGGGTTTTTCTGGCTTTCTGCTTTCCTCTTTGGGGGCGGAAGCTTAATGTATGGAAGCAATTCTGGTTGATGCGCATGAAAACCAGGTTTTACATGGATCAGCGCGGGCAGCACTAACCCGCGGGAACCGTTTTGTCTGCTGGCAGGGTACTAATTCCGAGATTCTGGCGGAGGCAGTAACCTTATCTTCAATCTATGGACGTGCCCTCTTCCTGGCTCCCCTGCTGCCAAAAGATTGTTTCTTAACCGGGCATTCCGCTGCTTGGGTGTGGGCAGGTCAGGAGCTTCCTCCACAAAACCTGTATATCGCCAGTGCTCGCCGCCCCTTACGCGGCGCCGACTCTCGCTTTTGGGTTCACTTCGATGCCTCCGCCAGGCGCCTGTTAACCGAGCGCGGCATTACAACCGTGGGATCTAAAAGGGAAGGCAAAGGCATCTCCATTTCTCTTGGCGCAGAAGAAACTGGGGAAAACCAGGCACAATTCCTGCGCCTAGGGGAAGTTAAGCTGCTTAGCCCCTGGGCTACCTTTCGTTTTTGTAAACGCCACCCCAATCTTCCCGGAGGTGATTGCTGGAATCCCAGGCGCCTGCTTAACTTGGCTAACCGCTTACTTCCGTAAGGTACGAGTAGTGCGATGGGCGGAAAATACCCCCGGGACTTTGCGAATATCACTCAAGATGGTGTGCAAATAACGCGAATCCGCTACCTCGAAAGTATAGCGGGAACTGGCAACCCTATCCGAGGAGGTGTTCATAGAGGCCGCCAAGATATTGGCGCGATAATCAGAAAGCACCTTGGTAATGTCGTTAATCAAACCTTCGCGATCTAGCGCCTGAATCTCAATTTCTACCTGGAATTTTGCAGTCGGATGTTCAGCCCAAGAAACTTGTACCACTCGCTCGGGATGAACCATTAAGTTTTGGGCGTTGGTACATTCTTTACGATGGACTGACACCCCGTGTCCGCGGGTAACGAAACCTACGATTTCATCTCCGGGAAGGGGATTGCAGCAGCGGGCAATCTTCGTCCAGATTTCCCCTTGCTTCATCCCTTCTACCTGGATGCCGGTACCTTCGTTACCGCCCAGAGGGCGGGCTTCTACCTGTTCGGGAAGTACCGCTTCAGACAGGGTTTCTTCAGCGCCGTCTTCTCCCCCGGCGCTTTCCATTAGTTTGTCCACTACATTGGCGGGAGAAACATGATGAGATCCCACCGCCGCGTAGAGGGCAGAAATGTCGCTATACCCCATGCCGGAAGCTAGCGCCGTCATAGTGTCATGGCTCATTAGCCGCTGCAGCGGCAGATTCTGTTTGCGCATATAGCTAGAAATGAGGTCTTGCCCCGCCTCGATAGCTTCTTCGCGCCGTTCTTTGGAGAACCAGGCCTTAATCTTGTTGCGCGCCCGGGGACTGGCAACGAACTTTAACCAATCCCGAGAAGGCCCTGAATTAGGCGACCGGGAAGTTAGTACCTCTACACTGTCCCCGTTTTCCAATTTGGTGTCCAGGGGAACCAGTTTGCCACCTACTTTTGCCCCTACCGTACGATTTCCGACCTCGGTGTGTACCGAGTAGGCAAAATCTACCGGTGTGGATCCGGCAGGAAGGTCTTTAACTTCCCCCGCCGGGGTAAACACATATACCCGGGAGCCCGACATTTCATAGCGCAGCGAATCTAAAAATTCGCCCGGGTCTTGAGTTTCCTTTTGCCAATCCACCAATTGGCGCAGCCAGCCCATTTCATCGCTATCTGCCAATGGAGCTTTATTATCACCCGCAGATTTAGCGTTTGGGTCTTCTTTGTAACGCCAGTGAGCCGCGATGCCATATTCGGCGCGGCGATGCATCTCCCGGGTGCGAATCTGGATTTCTACCGGTTTGCCCCCCGGTCCCACCACCGTAGTATGCAGTGACTGGTAAAGATTGAATTTGGGCATGGCAATATAGTCTTTGAAACGCCCCGGGATCGGGTTCCAGCGCGCATGCATCTCCCCTAACACCGCATAGCAGTCCCGCACTGTTTCTACCAGCACCCGCACCCCAACCAGGTCATAGATATCATCGAAGTCGCGTCCGCGCACAATCATCTTTTGATAAATCGAATAGTGGTGTTTGGGGCGACCAGTAACTTCGCCCGCAATTTTATTTATCCGTAAATCTTCTTTGATTTTGTCGATTACTTCCCGCAGATATTTTTCGCGCTCGGGCGCGCGTTCATGCACCAAGTTATCGATTTCTTCATATAGCTCGGGGTAGAGAGTTTTAAAGGCCAGGTCCTCTAGCTCCCATTTAATGGTGTTCATCCCTAAGCGATGCGCTAAGGGCGCAAAAATCTCTAGAGTTTCGCGCGCTTTATTTTGCGCCGATTTGGGGGAAACATATTTCCAGGTACGAGCATTGTGGAGGCGGTCGCCCAGTTTTATCACCAGCACCCGAATATCGCGGGACATGGAGATAATCATTTTGCGCACAGTTTCAGACTGTGCTGCCTGTCCGTAGGTGACTTTGTCGAGTTTAGTTACCCCATCAACCAGCAGGGCGATTTCTTCCCCAAAATCAGCAGTCAGTTGCTCGAGAGTGTAGTCAGTGTCCTCTACCGTGTCATGCAGCAGCGCCGCCGCCAAGGTGGTGCTGGTCATCCCAATTTCCGCCAAGATAGTAGCAACTGCTACCGGATGGGTGATATAGGGCTCCCCCGATTTACGAAACTGACCTTCATGGCAGCGTGATGCCGTCTGATAGGCGCGTTCGATTAGCGAAATATCCGCTTTGGGATGATTGGCTCGTAGCGCCCGCACCAAGGCTTGAATATGGGGATCAATGTTCTTAGAACGCCCAGTTAACCAGGCCAAAGACGCACGCACCCGCGAGGACGGAACTGCGTTGGCGCCCTCATCGGGAGTGGTAGAAGTCATGTATCTAGTTTAGTGACCCACCAGTCATTTCCCCAAGTTTCCAGTTAGAAAGGACACTAGGAGTAAACAGAGATGCGTAACTAGGCTAAATCAGAGTCAGGGCTTCACATTCTAGGTCGCCGATATGCTCACGCCCATCGAGTTCTTCCAGCTCCATCAAAACGCACACCGATTCCACTACTGCCCCGGCACGTTTAATCAGCGCCGCTGATGCATTTACAGTGCCGCCGGTAGCCAGCACATCATCAAGTACTAAAACTCGCGCGCCCTTCGCAATGGAATCCGGCTGCAGTTCCATCCGGGATTTTCCGTATTCGAGGCCGTAATCGATTCCGATTACCGGACCGGGAAGTTTCCCGGCTTTGCGAATCATTAAGGTACCCAGCCCCAGTTCGACTGCTACCGGAGCCGCAATTAAGAATCCGCGAGACTCCAGACCGGCAACCAAATCCACCCGACCTCGATAAAAGTCGGCTAGCCCTTTCACTAGCTGGGAAAAAGCTTCCCCGTTAGCCAGCAGCGGAGAAATATCCCTAAAGAGTACCCCAGTTTGCGGAAAATCTGGTACGTCCCGCAAATTCTCGCGGATAATTTTCCCTAGGGGAGCCAGTTTGGGGTTTATCATCGTTTACTCCTGGAGGTACGTTTGGGTTGCGCCTGTTGCCCCTGGTGATGCCCGGCTTTCAGCGGGTGTGCCACCCGGCTAACTTCAGGAGCCTTCCCATCTTCCTGGTCGCTTCCACCAGAGCGCTTCTCCAGTACCTTTTGGGTGTGGCTGGAAATCTTTTCGGTGCGAGAACGCAGCACCATCAGCATAGAGGGTGCAATCAGGATTGAGGACAGGGTACCGGCAATCATTCCTACGAACAGTGCCAAGGAAATATCGCGCAGGGTACCCCCTCCCAGGGAAATCCAGGAAATCAGCAGAATCGAGGTTACTGGCAACAGCGCTACTACCGAGGTGTTAATTGAGCGCACCAGCGTCTGGTTAATCGCCAGGTTAACAATCTCGCCATAAGTAGAGCGGGTTTGCTGTTCGAAATCAACCGAAAGTTCGCGCACCTTGTCAAAAACCACCACCGTGTCATAGAGGGAGTAACCCAAAATCGTGAGTACCCCGATGATGGTGGCCGGAGAAATCTCTACCCGGGTTAGCGCCAAAACTAGACCGGTGATTAGCACGTCATGGCAAAGCGCAAACAACGCCGAAAACGCCATAGTCCAGGTTTTAAAGTACGCCCACAGCATCAGGGCCACCAGGATAAAGAAAATCACCAGTGACTGCAGCGCCTTAAAGGTAACGTCCGCTCCCCAAGATGGACCAATAGTAGTCGCCGCAACCTTAGCTTCTGGCAACTTATAGGCTTTCGCCAGCTGGGTGACTACCTGGCGTTTAGAGTTAGTATCCAGGGATACCGATTGCACGCGCACCGAAGAAGCACCTACCGAGTTAACCGAAGCCCCCTTCAGTTTAGGATTGGCGTTCACAACTTTGCGGGCAGGCGCCTGGTCGCGTCCGGTGACTGAAGAAATCGTGAACTCGGTTCCACCCTTGAAATCGATTGAGCGTTCCAATCCCAGCACCGACATTGCCAATACCGAAATCAGCATTAGGGCGACGCCGGCAATCAACAGGTATTTGCGGTTATCAATAAACTTGTAGGATTTGCGACCAGAATAGAGGGCATTACCCCAACTTGCGAAACTCATTTTTCATCCTCCTGGTCCGTCCCGGATACTGACGCCAGTGCTTCTGAGGCAGCATCATCCCCACCGGAATCCGCTTTTGCCGCTTCTACTTCCTCAGCTTTGTCATCATCTGACTTTTCTGCGTCATCTTCCGGCTTAGTTTTGTACACAGAGCGAATCTTACGAACCTTACCGGCGCCTACATAACGATAGGTGCCGCGTTGCGCCCCCAGGTGCTCCGGATCTAGACCGGAGAGCTTATGTCCTTCGCCGAAGAACTTAAAGCGCAGCAGCCAGACCATCATCGGGTGGGTGAAGATGAAGATTAGCGCCAAGTCGATCAAAGTGGTGACCCCGAGGGTGAAGGCGAAGCCTTGCACCCCGCCGACCGCCAGGAAGTACAGTACGCAGGCAGCCAGTACGTTCACCAAGTCGGAGGTAACAATCGTGCGTTTTGCGCGATCCCAACCAACGCTGACTGCGCTAGAGAGGGCTTTACCATCGCGAACCTCATCGCGGATTCTCTCAAAGTAAATAATGAAGGAGTCCGCGGTAGTACCGATTGAGACAATGACGCCCGCAATCCCGGCTAGCGACAGGCGGTAACCCATGGACCAGGAAAGCAAAGTCAATACCAGATAGAGGATTACCCCGGCGCTTACTAGGGAGCCTACTGCCACCACCGCTAGTCCGCGGTATTGCCAAATCAGGTAGAACACCACCAGAATCAAGCCGATAATACCGGCGATAACCCCGTATCGTAGCTGGTCAGCACCGAGAGTTGCCGAAACCTGCTGTTCGGATTGCACATCGAAGTTAAGCGGCAGCGAACCGAACTTTAGCTGGTTAGCAAGAGCGGTGGAAGAAGATCGCGTAAAGGAGCCAGAAATTTCGGCTTTTCCGTTAGTAATCGCGTTATTTACTCCCGGGGCTGAAACCACCAAGCCGTCGAGTACGATTGCAAACCGGTTCTTATCATTATTTTTCCCTGGCGGTAGGCCATTTTCTCCCGCCACCGGCTGGTTCCGGAACTTCATCATCCGGGCGGTAATATCCGCAAACTGGGAAGCCCCCTGCTTATCGAAAGCCAGATTAACTACCCACTGACCGGTGGACTGTCCGGAGGCTCCGGTACCCATCCCGGATTCTGCAGAAGAAATCCGCGCCCCCGAGACTTCTGCCGGAGAAAGAATATATTTTTCATGTCCTTCGCTAGAACAAGCTACCAGGGGTTTCTTAATATCGCCGGAGGAGCCGCCTTCCCGCGAGCTCTTCTTCTGACAATCTTTAGCGTAGAACTCTTCCAGGATTTTTTCGGTAATCCAGGCATCATCCGAATTGTCTTTCGGTTGACTGACCGGCTGATCGCTGATCTTACCGTCACCGTTAATATCCGCCATCTGCTTGGCAAAAGCCTGCGGGTCGATATTAGCCTTTGGAGCCTCTTTCTTCCCCGATTTTTGCTGCTCTGCCTGCTGTGCCATCACCGATTGCGGAACCCCGGGGGCAGAACGCAATACCGCCCGGAAATACAACTCTGCAGACTGGCGCACCAAGTCCAAAGTTTCTTTCGAGGGATTACCCGGCAGCGCAACTAGGATATTGGAGTTACCCTGGGAGGTAATCTCGGCTTCAGATACGCCCGAGGCGTCGATACGTTGGCGAATAACTTCAATCGCCTGCGTAATGTCTTCTGCCGTAACCGCACGTTTTGCCCCTGATGCGGCGTTGCCTTTCGGGGTAAGAATCAGCTGGGTTCCCCCCTCCAAATCCAAAGCCAAAGAGGGAGTAGGCTTTGCTTTCTTAGTGAGTACCCCTACCAGTAGAGTTCCCGCAAGAGCCAGCACAAGTACCAGGAAAAACGCCAGTGTGCGTCCGGCGTGATATTTTTTCTTCGCCAATGTTGTTCTTTCCGTTAAGTACGGTGATTATTTCTTCGCTTACTTATTCTCTTCGTCAGAATTGCTGTCTTCGGAAGAAGAATCCTCTGCCTCCGCAGCAGGATTTTCGTCCTCTTTGACCTCTTCTTTTGAATCTTCTGCAGGCTGCTTATCCGTCTCGTCAGCTGCTTCGTTTTCTGCGTCCTCCGCGGCAGAATCAGCATCGGGGGCAAAAGGCGGATTGCCTACGCTAACGATTGCTCGCGTAGTCCACAGGGTTTCGGTGCCATCGGAAGTTTCTAGCACGATTACGTCCCCATCGGTTTCTACATAACGACCGTAAAAACCCGAGGTGGTCATTACCCAGGCACCCGGTACCATATCGTTTGCCAGTTTTTCGCGCTGCTCCGCCTGCTTCTTCTTAGCGTTGCGTGAAGAAAAGATCATCATCACTAGAAACGCGGCGATAACCGCTAGAAGTAACCCACTACCCATTGTCAACCTTCCAATCTAAAATTCTTAACCTTAATGATTCTAAGCGTTAAAGCACGTCTGTTTCATCTTTCATACCCGGTTTTGGGCGGTTTTGTGACCAGTAGCCCCCTGATTCGCTCTCACCCAAGTCAAAAAGTGAGGCTTCACTGCCCCCACGGGGCGGAGTTAACCCTAAATGGGCGAAGGCGTTAGCGGTAGCAATTCGCCCTCGGGGAGTGCGGGCAATAAAGCCTTGGCGCACCAGGTAAGGCTCCGAAACAGTTTCTACCGTTTCTGGTTCCTCTCCCACCGAAACCGCCAAAGTAGTCAGACCTACCGGTCCGCCGGCAAAACGCTCACATAGCGCCTGCAGCACTGAGCGATCCAGACGGTCTAAGCCGGCCGGATCCACTTCGAACAGGTCGAGGGCGGCTTTGGCTGCCTGCAGGGAAAGCTCCCCATCTCCATGCACCTGGGCATAGTCGATTACGCGGCGGAGCAGACGATTAGCAATCCGGGGAGTTCCCCGCGAACGCGCCGCCATTTCGGAGGCTGCCTGCGGATCCAGTTCCGCCTCCATCAGCCGAGCCGAACGAGTTAATACCTGCTGCAATTCCTCGGGACTGTAATAGTCTAAGTGAGCGGTAAAACCGAAACGATCCCGCAAAGGTGCCGGTAGCAATCCGGAGCGGGTAGTTGCTCCCACTACCGTAAACGGCGGCAAGGTTAGCGGAATCGAGGTCGCACCCGGGCCTTTACCAACCACCACATCGACGCGAAAATCTTCCATCGCCAGATAAAGCATCTCTTCCGCGGTGCGCGCTAAACGGTGAATCTCGTCGATGAATAGCACATCGCCCTCTTGCAGAGCCGAAAGGATTGCCGCTAGATCTCCGGCGTGCTGAATCGCCGGGCCGGAGGTTAGTCGCAGAGAAGTCCCGGTTTCATGGGCGATAATCATCGCCAAAGTGGTTTTACCCAATCCGGGAGGACCAGCCAAAAGCACATGATCCGGGGTAGTTCCCCGTCCGATAGCAGCCTTGAGTACCAGATCGAGCTGGCGGCGAATCTTTTCTTGTCCTACAAAAGATTCTAGGTCTTTCGGGCGCAGCGCCGCCTCTGCTGCCCGTTCAACCTCGTCTGCCCCCGGTCCTACCGGAGAGCTAATCGCCCACTCGTTCGTTTCTTCCACTGCGCTCCCCTATGCGTGATGCTTACCTAGCAATTGTAAGGCCGCACGCAAAAGCTCCGGCACCTGCGCTTTCGGATTGGCTTCAGCCGCCTCTTTCACTGCTTTTTGCGCCAGCGGGGTTCGCCACCCTAGCTGTTCGAGGGCGTGGCAAACTTCCTCGCGTCCGGCGCTGCCGATCCCGCCACTAGCCTCGGTCTGTTCCCCAGCAGGCTCCCCTAGCTTATCCCCGATTTCCACTAGGATGCGTTGCGCCGATTTCTTACCTACCCCCGGAATTTGAGTAAGCGCCGCCAGGTCACCTTGGGATACTGCTGCCCGTAGCTCATCGGGGCTAAACACTGCGAGGGCGGCTAGCGCCAGCTTGGGACCGATTCCAGAAATGGTGATTAGGGTGGAGAAAATATCGCGCTCATCGCGCCCCGCAAAACCGAAAAGCAGCCAAGCATCTTCGCGCACCACCAGGTGAGTAAGTATCTTCACCTGTTTGCCGACTTCCAGGGTAGACAAAGTAGCGGGGGTAGCGAAAAAAGTGTAACCCATGCCTGCCACCTCAATAGTGGCTTTGTCTAGTCTGACTTCCTCGATGGTTCCCGATAAATGCGTAATCATTTATTATCTCCGCTAGCTGGCTACTGGTTATAAACGCTATCCTACTTGCCCTTATTTCGCCTAAGCCGGGGATCAACCGCGCCGGTGCGCCGGCTTGTCGCCTGCGCCTGCGCCCACACCTTTTGGGCAGCAGTCAGATTTCCCCGTGCAGAAATCTTGCCCGATAAGGAAACGTTAACGGTGCCATCCCGGCTCGCTCCCTGCAAACCGTCCTGACGCCAACCATGACAAATCGCGATTGCTAACGCATCGGCAGCGTCAGCAGGCCGCACCACTTTTTCCATCCGCAAAATCCGTTGCACCATGTGTTGCACTTGGGCTTTATTCGCGACCCCGGAGCCGGTGACCGCGGCTTTAACCTCTGAGGGGGTATGGATAGCTAGCGGTAGCCTGTGAGCCGCGGCCTCGCTCATAGCTATACCCATCACCCACATGGTAGAAGTAACCGACTGCACGTTGTCTTGGGCAAATACCCGCTCAATCGACATGACTTCCGGCTGGTATTCTTCGATAGCGGCTGCTATCCGTCGGCGGATTTTATCTAGGCGGAAATGGGATGCCATATTTTGCGGAGAGCGGGCTACCTCGACATGCACCAGCTGGGCACGCCGCTGAGAATCCATATCGATGATCCCGATCCCGCAGCGAGTAAGACCGGGGTCAATCCCGATAATCCGCAAAGATCGACCCTATTCTTCTTCCTCGTATTGGGCTTGTACCTCGGGACTAACCGAAAGATTAGTGAATACATCTTGCACGTCATCGCTGTCTTCTAGGGCATCGATAAGTCGCATCACCTGGCGATACTTAGCCAAATCTAGCTCTGATTCGGTGGTAGCCTTCCACTGGGTTTCTGCCGAATCGTAGTCAATGCCGGATTCCTGCAAGGCTTTGCGCACCTCAACCAGATTCGTGGGATCACAAATAACGGTGAAGCTTTCCGCGCCTTCCTCTACTTCCTCGGCTCCCGCATCCAGAACCGCCATCAAAATGGTGTCTTCGTCTACGCCCTCGGCTTTAGCCACCTCGATAGCACCGATCCGGTTAAATAGATAGGAAACGGAGCCGGGATCAGCCAAGTTACCGCCGTTTTTACTAAAGGCAGTGCGCACATCGGCGGCCGCGCGATTCTTATTATCGGTCAGGCACTCTACCAGCATCGCTACCCCGCCCGGGCCGTAACCTTCGTAGGAGATGGTCTGCCAGTCTGCTCCCCCGGCCTCAGCTCCGGAGCCGCGGGCAACTGCCCGTTTGATGTTATCAGCGGGTACCGAGTTCTTTTTCGCTTTTTGGATCGCGTCAAAAAGGGTGGGATTTCCCGCGGGATCCCCGCCACCGGTACGAGCTGCTACCTCGATATTCTTAATCAAACGGGCAAATAGTTTGCCCCGCTTAGCGTCTATTGCCGCTTTCTTATGCTTGGTGGTAGCCCACTTTGAGTGACCCGACATTCGCTCTCCTTAAGTTCCGTTCGCGCAATTGCATTTCAAAATACAAGCCCGATTTTAGCGCCTTTGCGCCCTCAGCGTCTAAATAGCCTTAATCGTAGATGCTTAGGCAGTTGCCGTCCCAACCGCTCGCCCACTGCTGTGCCAGTTCGGGGAGGCAGTTAGGATAGATAGTTTCCCCCTCGCCCAAGGACGCAAGTTCCGTAAGGGGAACCCAGCGGATATCTTCTAAAAGTTGCTTTTCTGAGGGCGTCCACTGGGCTGGAAAAGCCCGGGGTGCATCTGCATTTAAATGCACCAGGAAATAATGTTCTGCCTGGATAGCCCAAAGTTTGCGAAACTTTAGCAAAGATTCCCGGTAAAGTACCGGGCCTTGCAGCTGATCACGTTCAAGGGTGATTCCAGTTTCTTCTTTAAATTCCCGCAGAGCCGCTTGTTCGCGGGTTTCTCCGCCTTCAATCCCCCCTCCGGGGGTAAACCACCAGCGATGGGTGGGATCAGAAAAATCGTGGCCACTGATTAAAAGGATGCGCCCTCGAGAATCGAACGCCACTATCCGGGCAGCGTAGCGACCGGGGTAACCATCCTGATCGATTGGCCAGTCGCTACCTAAAGGATTTTCATCACCAACAGGAAAAGGATTCGGGAGGGGACGCGGCACCTGAAAATCGGAATTCACCTAGGCTCGCCCCATACGATAAGCACCCACCGGCGCGCTGGCCACCGCAAAAGCCTTGCGAGCCTGTAGCAACTTCTTGACCGCCTCCTGGTTTTCTTTTTCTACACTGGGAGAGAGACCACGATGAGAACTGGATACATAGTTCAACGCCAGGACGGTACAAGCCTGTTGGAAAGCTGATAACGCCCGGCGAGCAGCAGGGGAAATAGTACGTGCCGATTTGCGAGCCCGCCGCCGCCCAGAAAGCGAGCAAAGCATTTGTGCTTCTCGCACATCAATCCAACCAGCCGCAATATAGGCTTGCAGTCCACTTTCGATAGCATTGCGTTGCCGCACCGAAACCACCAGGTTAATGACTAGCCAAGTGATAAACATCGGTCCCCAGAAAAATAGGTAGGAAACCAGGAACAGCAAGGCAGAATAGGTGGCTAGTCCGTTCCAGGCGGCATGGAGGCAAATGGCGGATACTAGTCCGGAAACCGGAAGAATAATGCGCATTTTTGGGGAAGCCACCCGGGTAAGCGCCATCCCTAAAGCCAGACCAAAAACCGAGGTGTAGACGGTATGACCGAAGGGGCCAAGCATGGCACGCATAAAGAAAACTACCGGGAGCTGATCATAAAAACGCGCGAAATACAGGACGTTTTCGGTAAAGGCGAAGCCAGCCGCCAAGATTCCGGCAATCACTACCCCGTCTAGAGGGCTTTTAACTGAGCGCCGCCTGGTCAACATGATGATTACTACCCCAAGACCTTTTAAAGACTCTTCTACTATGGGTGCCACGATGGTGGCTAGAACCCCGAAAGACTGGAAGGGAGTGGGGCCAAAATCTACTGATTGCAGAGCTTTCCCCGAAAAGGTATTTACCCCTAAGGCGCAGGCAGAAGCAATCCCGGCTCCCCAGAGAAAGGCGATTACCAGCAACCACCACGGTTTTGGCGCCCAACGGTCAAGCCAAACCATCACGATAACCACAATCGCCATGGGCAATAAGGCAGCCATTACCGCCCCGATGGTGGTGGTAACTGACTCTTCGGCGGAGATAAACAGCGCGAAATAGCTAAGCCCGCCTCCGGCAGCTATTAAGCAAATCATTTCCAGCCAGGGAAAAGATCGCATCCGGGAGCGGCGACTAGCTTTCTCTGCTCCCGGATCTACCAGCAGCGGCTGCGAAGATACTCGCTGGGAAATTGCCGGATGCGGAATCAGGGGATCCACCGGCAGACTGAGGGCATCGAAACTGTAGTCTTGTACTAGCTGGTCGGGAAGCTGCTGATAGTTAGCGGCAGCATCAGGTTGGGCGAGCGCGGCGGGCGAATATCCCGGATTCATCTGGCTCACCTATTTCTCCTTTGCTGGGCTGACTCTAGTCTAACCGGGGAAATTATATTTTTTCCTATTGGCACTACCAAAACTCACTAACCGTTATGATCGCTAGTTTTCGAGTTGGTGTTCCCGGCAGCGTTCATAGACCGCTAACACTTGGTCAGTGACCGCCGACCAGTCATAACGTTTTGCTCCCTGGTGTCCCCGCTTTGCTAAGCGGGCAGCTGCTTCTCGATTTTCGCAAACTTCCAGCAGCTTTTCAGCCAGTGAGACCGCGTCCTCGGAAGTAAAAATTTTACCGAGGCGCCCTTCCTCAAGTACCGCAGTAAACGCGGGAATCGAGGAAGCAACTACCAGGCAGTTAGCTGCCATGGCTTCTACCAGCACAATCCCGAAGGACTCTCCTCCGGTTTGGGGCGCAATATAGGCAGTCGCCGAGCTAAACAGCGCTATTTTTTCTGCTTCGCTAAGCGTGCCCAAGAACTCTACGTTTTTTCCGAATGACGCTAGGGTAGCCCGGGCGCGGCTAGCGGTGCCGGGACCAGCAATTAAGAAGCGAGCGGCAGGATATTTTTCTAACACCATCGGAATGGCTGCTACCAGGATCGACAGTCCTTTTCGAGGTTCATCTAGGCGCCCTAGGAAACAGAACACCGGTGATTCTTCACTTTGCTGCCACTTTGGAGTGGGACTTGCCTGCGCAAAGGCTTGATAGTCAACACCATTAGGGATAACAATAGCGTCCCCGCCCTGGTAACGCTGCAAGGTTCGCCGCGCCTCCTCAGAGACTGCAATTTGCGCGCTGAGCTTTTCTTTTACCGACTGCACCACCGGTTTGCCCAAGGTGTAGAGCAAGGATTTTTCGATAGCGGCGTGAAAAGTACCCACCACCGGGCAACGCGCATGTTGCAGCGCAATTAGAGACACCGAGGGCGTAGCTGGTTCATGCACATGTAAAATATCGAAATCACTGGTGGTTACCCATTGGCGCGTGCGGGCTGCCACTCGCGGTCCGAACGCCAGGCGGGCAATAGAACCGTTGTAGGGAATCGCAAAAGTTTTCCCGGCGTTTATAAATCCATCCTCGCTATATTCGGTTTCTACCGGTGCAAATACTGAAACTTCATGACCTCGCCGCCGCAGTTCTTCTGCCTGATCCCGGACGTGGAACTGGACTCCTCCCGGTACATCGTAGGCGTAGGGGCAGACAATCCCGATTTTCAACGCTGCCCCTCCTTTCGGTTACGCCGGCGTGCCCGCGCTAGGCGCTCCGGATCTAAATCAGCAATAAATAATTTTTGCAGCATGAACCAAGATTCGGGGGAATCCAAAATCATTGTCCCGACTTTTTGTGCCCAATCCCTGGTCATAGTTTCTACCTTATCGGGCTTTATCGGTCCGGCAAGGTTAATCACTATCCCCCAGCGAGAGCGGGCTGCTCCCTGGCGGGCGCGTCCTAACCTTTCCAAAGAGATATGCCCGCAATAAAGGGGAGCATTAATTTTCTGGGCGAGGGCGGCTGGTCCCGCTGCTACTAGGGCTTTTGAGTTTCCCAGGGTAACTTCTATCCCGCTGCCGGTAATATCCCGGTCAGCGAGCAGCGGAATCAGATAGTGTCCTTCCCTAGCGGCTGCCACTAGGCTAGCGAAAGGCTTTTCCCCTTTTTCTACCGCGATTATCTGCATATTTGCTTGTCGCCGTACTTGAGTGAATGCCTGGAAGAGGGCTTCGGGTTTTACTTTTTCTGCCACCGTTAATACCGGTATTACTTCCTGGCTGGCAAAATAACCAGCAAGATCCCAGTTTCCCGAATGGGTGAGCGCCAAGCAAACATTGCCACGCGCGCAGTCTTCCAGAAAGGATTCCCGATTACCGCAGATGCGGACACGAGCCAGGATTTGGGAAGGAGAGAATCTCCCCAACAGGGCAGTTTCCGAAAATAGCCGCATATAGCCTTTTAGACCGCTCCGCACCGTCTTTTCGATTTCGTCTTCCGGAATCCCTAAATGTCGCAGATTTTTCCGGTATTGGTCAGCCCCGGAAGTGTTTATCCGGTAGAGTACTTCCCCAATCAGATTTCCAATACTGTGAGCAACCGGAAGGGGTACTTTGGACAGGAGTTTTAAGCCTGTCCGCGCTAGTTTTTCGCTCGAAATAATCTCAGTTTTCACTTACTTCAAGTGCTTTCTGACGAACATGATTCTTTGCACCACGGTCACGAAACTAGCGAACGCCACCCAGGAAAGCGCGATTGGAAAACAGATAAGCGGCGCTCCCAAATCGGTTATCCCTGCCCCCACCAGGGCGACTACTAGGCGATCGGTACGCTCCCCAATCCCCACTTTGGCCACTACCCCCAGGGCTTCGCCACGGGCGCGCACGTAGGGAACCGCCGCCGCCCCTACCAGGGCGCAGATAGTAGCGATGATAGTGCTGGTACGGATTCCTCCCGGAGCCATTCCACTAATCGCCCAATAAAGCAGGGAACCAAAAATCGCGCCATCAGCAAGGCGATCTAAAGAAGAATCCAGGAAGGCTCCAAACTCGCTGGTCTGATTGGTAAGCCGCGCAAGCACCCCATCTAGAGAGTCGGCGAAGGCGGTGACGCCAATCAAAGCCGCGCCGAGAGCCAAGTAGCCACGTGCCAACAAGCCGATAGCTAAGGCCATATTGATTACGGTACCGGCAACAGTGACCATATTGGGGGTTACCCCCGCTTTAGCCAGCAGCTTCGCGGGGGCGGTGAAAATAGCGCTAGCTAGACCTCGTCCATGGTTTCCCAGCATTAATTACCCCTGCCAACCCTTAGCTAGTTGTTCGCGGGCGTCACCTAGAAGTTGCGGCACTGCTTTACAGCGGGCGATTAGGGGGAAGAAATTAGCATCCCCTGCCCAGCGGGGAACAATATGTTGATGCAGGTGTCCGGCGATACCGGCTCCGGCAACTTCCCCTTGATTCATCCCCAGGTTAAAACCGGCGGGGTTCGCCACCTTTTTCAAGGTTCTAATCGCCTTCGCGGTTACTTCCCCGAATTCGGCGCGCTCGTCCTCGTCCAGGTCAATGTATTCGGATATATGCCGGTAGGGACAAATCAATATATGCCCCGAGTTGTAGGGGAACAAATTCATGAGGGCGAAGACTTTTTCTCCCCGATAAACAATCAGGGCGTCCTCGTCACTGCGACTAGGAGCGGCACAAAAGGGGCAGTCTTCACTTTCCTTAGTGGCTGGACGGGCCTCACCGGAAATATAGACCTGACGGTGGGGAGTCCACAGACGCTGAAAGGCATCGGGTATCCCCCCAAAGGCGCGTGAATCTTCGGTCGGCAGCGAAGTCGAATCCGGCGAAGCCATCAGTTATTTCCGTTCTGCAATCGCGGCAACAATCTTGGCGATAGCCTCACTTATCGGTACCCCGTTTTCTTGGCTGCCATCCCGGTAACGGAAAGAAACCGCCCCCGCCTCTGCGTCCTCGCCCCCGGCAATCAGGGTAAAGGGTATTTTATTTTTAGAAGCGTTACGGATTTTCTTCCCGAAACGATCATCGGAGGTATCGACCTCGACTCGCACCCCTTGTTTGCGTAGCTGTTCAGCAACTTTGAATAGGTAGTCGTTGAACGCCTCGGCTACCGGTACGCAGCGCACCTGGACAGGTGCCAGCCAGGCGGGGAAGGCTCCGGCATAGTGTTCCAGGAGCACCCCGAAGAAGCGCTCTATCGAGCCGAAGAGGGCGCGGTGAATCATCACTGGACGCTGGTGAGAACCATCGGCAGCGGTGTAGGTAAGGTCGAAACGTTCCGGCAGGTTGAAGTCCAATTGAATAGTGGACATCTGCCAGGTGCGCCCAATCGCATCTTTGGCCTGTACCGAGATTTTTGGCCCGTAGAAGGCGGCCCCGCCCGGATCCGGAACCAGTTTCAGTCCCGAAGCAGTCGCTACCTCTTCCAAAGTGCGGGTAGCTTCTTCCCAAGTATCATCATCACCTACGAACTTAGCGGGATTCTTGGTGGACAGCTCCAGATAGAAATCCTCTAGCCCAAAATCTTTTAACAGATCCAGGACGAAAGTTAGCAGGCTGGCCAGCTCATCGCGCATCTGCTCGCGAGTGCAATAAATGTGGGAATCATCTTGCGTGAATCCGCGAGCGCGGGTGAGTCCATGCACCACCCCGGATTTTTCGTAACGGTACACGGTACCGAACTCGAAAAGCCGCAGCGGCAATTCGCGGTAAGAACGCCCCTTGGAAGCGAAAATCAGGTTATGCATGGGGCAGTTCATGGGTTTCAGGTAATAGTCTTGCCCCTGCTTAGTGATATTCCCTTCCTGGTCGCGCTCTTCATCTAGGTGCATCGGCGGATACATGCCGTCGGCATACCAGTCCAGGTGGCCCGAGGTTTTGAACAAGTCAGCTTTGGTGATGTGGGGACTGTAAACAAAGGAATACCCGGATTCGATATGCCGTTTGCGGGAGTATTCTTCCATTTCGTTGCGGATAATCGCGCCTTTGGGGTGGAATACCGGCAGGCCGGAGCCAATCTCGTCCGGGAAGGAGAACAGATCCAGTTCGCGTCCCAGTTTACGGTGATCACGTCTTTCGGCTTCGCGTATACGGGTTTGATAGGCAACCAGATCATCTTTGCTGGCCCAGGCGGTGCCGTAGATGCGTTGCAGGTGATCATTAGCTTGGTCGCCCTTCCAATAGGCGGCAGAAGATTTGGTTAGGGCGAAACCGTTACCGATATAGCGGGTGTTAGGTACATGCGGGCCGCGGCACAGATCCTTCCAGGTACACTCGCCGGAACGTTCAACATTGTCATAAATGGTTAGTCCCCCGGCGCCTACTTCTACGCTGGCACCTTCGGCCTGATCTGGACCGTGACCTTTGGATTCGATCAGTTCCAACTTGTAGGGCTGATCGGCGAGTTCCTGGCGCGCCTCATCGTCACTTACTTCCCGCCGCACAAAACGCTGCCCGCTTTTAACGATTTTCTTCATCCGTTTTTCCAGGTCTTTTAACAGCTCGGGAGTTACCGGATCAATATTGCCAAAATCGTAGTAAAAACCGTCAGTGATGTAGGGACCGACTCCCAGGTTGGCATCGGGGTAAATCTGTTGCACCGCTTGGGCGAGGACGTGGGTAGCGGAGTGGCGAATAATTTCTAATCCCGCTTCGCTATCAGCAGTAATCGGTTCTACCTGCGCCCCCTCGGGAAGGGTACGCGCCAGGTCCCAGGCTTCGCCCGCGACCCGCATAGCTACCACGCTGCGGTCTTTGCCCCACAAATCCAGACCGGTACAAGTGGCAGCTACCTCTTTAGTCTCTCCTGCAATCTGGACGTTGATTAGCCCTGCTGCCTGTGCTGCCACGTTTGATCCTCCTAGTTACGGATTAAGTTATTACCTGGCTATTCTACCTAGGTGCTCATTGCGATTAAAATGAAGCCGTTTCTACTTACCCTACTAGCGGAGGGCAGTTTTACGCTCGTTGGTCGATACGCGCCCAGTCCTACTGGCGCTTTGCATTTGGGAAATCTGCGCACTGCCCTGATAGGGTGGGCGCTCGCTCGGCAAAGCGGCGGGCGTTTCGTGCTGCGTTTTGAGGATTTAGATGCCCGCTCCCGTGAGCCTTTCCGCGCCCTGCAACTTAAAGATTTAGCGGCTCTCGGGATTGATTGGGACGGGGAACCTTTGGTGCAGTCTAACTGCCGCAGCCGCTATGAGGAGGCATTTGCGCAGCTTAAAGCAGCGGGTTTGGTTTATGAATGTTACTGTTCGCGCCGGGAGCTATCGCAAATTGCTTCGGCCCCGCATACCCCTCCGGGGGCTTATCCGGGTTATTGCCGGGGTCTCACCCCCACCCAGCGCGCCCGGAAGCGGGAAGAACTTGCAAAAGTAGGACGCGGCCCTGCGCTTCGCCTGCGCAGCAATCAAGAAACTTTGACTTTCACGGATGCGGTTTACGGGCCCCAGACCGGGGTAGTTGATGATTTTGTGCTCCGCCGTTCTGATGGAGTATTTTCTTATAATTTTGTGTGTGTCGTTGATGATGCTTATCAAGGGGTAACCCAGGTGTGCCGCGGCCGGGACTTGTTATCTTCGGTTGCCCGGCAAAACTATCTGCATCAGCTATTAGGATCTACCCCGCCCTCTTGGGTGCATGTTCCTTTAGTGCTGAATCAAACGGGGCAACGTTTGGCTAAACGCGATGGGGCAGTAACTTTGGCTGAACTTGGAGAGCGCGGGGTGAATAACGCTGAAATCTTGGGGTTGCTTTCTAGTTCCTTAGGGTTTGCCCCGGTGGAAACAGCTAGCCAGTTCTGCCAGCAGTTTGAGCTGTCGAAAATGTGCCGGGAAGATTGGCGTTTTCTTCCCCCACGTTAGGGAAACAGTGGTTTAGGAAGAAAACACCTGTTGGATACCTTGTTCGCGCATGATCTGTTTCGCTGCCTCTACCTGTTCTTTAGTAGGCACCGGGGTGTCTGCTAGTTGATAGTCCAAGCCCAGATTTTCCCATTTGTCCCGAGCCATCTGATGGAACGGTAAGATCTCGAGGCGTTCCAGATTTGACCAACGCTGGGCAATCTGTGTTACTTTCGCAATATTTTCTGGGTCATCGGTTAGCCCAGGAACCAACACGAAACGCACCCACACCGGGACTTTGGCTTCAGCTAAACGATCGCCAAAAGTAATCGTAGGGGCAAGGGCGCGTCCAGTCACTTGGTGATAGGTGCTTTCGTCTCCGCTTTTAACATCCAGAAGAACTAAATCCAGATTCTTTAAATCAGCATCGGCCAGATTGGCACCTAAGAATCCCGAAGTGTCGAGGCAAGTATGGATACCTTCCTGGTGACAGCGTCGCAGCAGGTTTCGCACAAAATTCACCTGCATTAGGGCTTCGCCCCCAGAAATAGTCAGTCCCCCTCCGGTGACCTTAAAAATAGCGCGATAACGTGTTACCAGCTTAAACACATCGGTAAGAGTGACTGCATGCCCAGAACGCATCTGGAAAGTATCGGGGTTGTGGCAGTATTGGCAGCGCAACGGGCAGCCTGATAAAAACAGGGTAAGCCGGGTACCGGGGCCGTCTACGGCAGTCACCAATTCCCAGGAGTGCACCGAAGCTAGCTTGCCTTCGCGGACAGCCTGGTTGTGCTGGGAGTGGCTCATCTCGGGGGCTTCTCTTAGCGCTCCTAAACCGGAACCGCGCGTACGAGGAACTTGCTCTTCTAAGGGCTCGGGAGCATATTCTCCGGTAATCCCATCAGCACTGACGCTGATATTTTCGGCACCGCCAGTTATTTCCATTAGCCCCGCCTTGTCTGTTTCCTTTGGTGAATACTCGATTCTATTTATGGTGAGGGCGGGCATCTCCTTGCAGAAGGAAGATACCCGCCCGGCACCAATATTTAAATTTTAGAGTTGGTTATGGAAAGTACGGGAAATAACGTCTAGCTGCTGTTCGCGAGTTAGCTTCACGAAGTTAACTGCATAGCCGGAAACCCGCACCGTTAGCTGGGGGTATTTTTCCGGGTTTTTCATTGCATCTTCTAAAGTGTCGCGATTTAGCACGTTGATATTAGCGTGATAGAGACCTTGCACTCCCCCGCGGGCTTCACGATTGGCTTTCATAGAAGCGAGCCGCTCATCAAAAGTTTTTACACTCATGGTTTCTCCTATTTTGTTTGTTTTTTGATTATTTCTAGTTCTATTTCTGCCCTAACCGGCTGCGTGTACGCCTAATAAAAGCGCCGGGAGCCTGTTCGGGCAGAGAGTTTTTCAGCAGGAAGCCTCTTGGGGAATGAAACCGGCGTCCATAATCCCCACCAGGTTCTGGATTTGTTCCTCTTTAGTTCGTCCCAGCGAGGAGGGGACGATGGTGTTGGTCAGAGAAATACCATCCAGTGCGTCATGGTAATCCAGTTTGCCTACCGAGAGCATCGAGGCCAGCATTCCATGCGAATCCATTCCGTTTTCCGGGTTTGCGCCGGGAGCAAAGGGGGTTCCAGCCTCATGTCCGGAGGGGAAAGCCCCGGTGGCTTTACCGTAAACCACATTGGAGGTGATAGTGAGTACCGACTGGGTTGGAATGGCATCCCGATAGAGTTTAATTTCTTTGATTTTTGCCATTACCGTGTGCACGATGGTGGCCGCGATGTCATCTACGCGGTCATCGTCATTTCCGTAGCAGGGGAAGTCCCCTTCGGTGTGGTAGTCCACCACCAAGCCGGTTTCGTCACGTACCGGGGTGACCTTGGCGTATTTGATAGCCGATAGGGAGTCCGCCACAATCGACAGTCCCGCGATTCCGCAGCCCATAGTACGCACAATATCGCTGTCATGCAGAGCCATCTCTAGGCATTCGTAGGCGTAACGGTCATGGCAGTAGTGAATAATGTTAAGCGCCTCCACATAGGTGCCCACCACCCAGTCCAGCATTTTCTCGTAACGTTCCCACACATCATTGAAGTCCAGGGGACCGTCCCCAACGATACCTTCATATCCGGGCACTACTTGTTTGCCGGTTACTTCGTCGCGTCCACCGTTAATCGCGTAAAGCAGGGTTTTAGCCGCGTTTACCCGCGCGCCGAAGAACTGCATTTGTTTACCGACTCTCATGGGGGAAACGCAGCAGGCAATGGCAGCGTCATCGCCCCACTGGCGGCGAATCTGATCATCGGCTTCATACTGGATAGAGGAAGTTTCGATGGAAATCTTGGCGCAGAACTCTTTATATCCTTCCGGCAAACGCGGGGACCAAAAAATGGTGATATTGGGTTCGGGTGCCGGCCCCAGATTTATTAGGGTCTGCAAAAGCCGGAAGGAGGTTTTGGTGACGAGGGTGCGTCCGTCCTCCCCGAAACCCGCATCTGACCAGGTAGCCCAGTAAGGGTCACCGGAAAAGATTTGGTCATAGGCTTCGGTACGTAGGAATCGCACAATCCGCAGTTTAACTACCAGGGCGTCAATGATTTCTTGGGCGCCCTGTTCATCTAGGGTGCCTTCCGCGAAATCACGTTCAAAGTAGCAGTCGAAGAAAGCGGAAAGGCGACCAATGGACATGGCGGCTCCGTCTTGGCTCTTTACCGCGGCCAAGTAGCCGAAATAAGTCCATTGCACAGCCTCTTTAGCGTTCTTTGCCGGGCCAGAAATATCGAAACCGTAGCTGGCAGCCATGGCTTTTAGCTTCTTCAACGCCTTGATCTGCTCGGAGTGTTCTTCCCGGTAGCGCGCCCAATGTTCACTAAAGGGCTTGTCGGCGACTTTGTCTTTATCTTCCTGTTTCCAAGCGATTAGCTGGTCTACCCCATATAGGGCGACGCGTCGATAGTCACCGATAATCCGGCCGCGTCCATAGGCATCGGGTAGGCCGGTGATGATGTGGGAAGATCGAGCCGCCCGAATTCGGGGAGTGTAAATATCAAATACCGCGTCGTTATGGGTTTTGCGGTAACGAGTAAAAATTTCTTTTACTTCCGGATTAATTTCTTTTCCGGCTTCTTTAATCGCGGTTTCGACCATGCGCCATCCGCCGTTGGGCATCATCGCTCGCTTTAAGGGGGTATCGGTTTGCAGACCAACGATTACGTCATCTTCTTCGCTAATGTATCCAGGTCCGAAAGCATCAATATCGGCCGGAGTGTCGGTGTCAACATCGAAGACTCGTTTTTGACGTTCTATTGAAAGATAGTTTTCCTCTAGCGCTTGCCAGAGTTTCTGGGTTTTGGAGGTCGGTCCGCTTAAGAAAGCTGCGTCGCCCTGGTAGGGGGTGTAGTTCTTTTGAATGAAATCGCGTACATCGATTTCTTTATTCCATTTCCCCTGGACAAAAGTGCGCCACGCATTATCCGTTGAATTCTCTACGGTAGTAGACATCAATTATTCAGCTCCTCCGGCAGGATTGCTGCCAGTAAGGGTACTTATTTGTTACAGATATATTTTCTCAAATTAAAGTCGCTCATACACCCTCAAACAGACAAGTGCAACCTAAGTCATAGATTAAACTCAGGTTGCTATTATCCCCAGTGGGAACGCAGCGGCTGACCCCCATAAAAGTCGCTTAGGACGCGCTGTTTATATTCCGGGTAGTCACCCTCAATAATGGATTGTCTAATCCCGCGCACCAGCTGTACCGTGAAGTATTCGTTGTGAATAGTCGCCAGAGTAAAGCCCAACATTTCTTTGGCTTTAAACAGATGATGCAGGTAGGCAATCGAGTAGTTCTGGCAGGTGTAACAGCTGCAGTCCGCCACCGGAGCCGCAAAATCGCGTTTAAATTCAGAGCGGGTCAAGTTAAAGCGCCCATAGCGTCCATACAGTCCGCCGTTGCGTCCGATCCGGGAGGGATTTACGCAGTCAAAAGTATCTGCCCCGGCTTCCACTCCGGCAAAAATGTCGTCTGGTTCGCTCAGTCCTAGCAGGTGGCGAGGTTTATCTTCGGGTAGTTCTTCGCAAACCCAATCCACGATGGTGGCCAGATTTTCTTTCTCAAAAGCGCCTCCGATGCCAAACCCGTCAAAGCTGCGCCCCGCCACTTCCATTGCAGACAAGTCGCGGGCAGCTTTGCGGCGCAAATCTTCATACTGCGCCCCTTGGATAACCCCATAGAGCATTTGATAAGGCTTACCGGCACGCTCGAGGGTGAGGCGCTCATGTTCGAGCAGGCAGCGCTCCGCCCAGCCGCGGGTACGCTCCAAGGATTCCACCTGGTATTCGCGAGAGTTCAGCAAGGTAGTGAGCTCATCGAAGGCCATCATAATATCGGCACCCAACTGGTGCTGGATCTGCATAGACACTTCGGGAGTAAACCGGTGCCGGGAACCATCTAGATGGGAGCGGAAAGTCACGCCCTCGTCATCTACATGCGCGTGGCGCTCTTTCTTTTCTGCCACCGTGTGATCGGCGCGCCCTGAGCCGGTGAACTCTCCCGAAAGAACTTTCTTGTAGCCAGAACCTAGGGAGAGCACTTGGAATCCCCCGGAGTCGGTAAAAGTGGGCCCACCCCAGTTCATAAAGCGAGCGAGCCCTCCTGCCTGGTCAATAACTTCCGGACCGGGCTGCAGGTAGAGGTGGTAGGCGTTAGAGAGGATCGCGGCTGCCCCCAGCTGCTTCATAGTCTCTGGCAGCACTGTTTTCACAGTGGCTTTGGTACCCACCGGGATAAAGGCGGGGGTGGGAATATCGCCGTGCGGGGTGTGAATAATACCGGCCCGTCCCCGCCTGCCGGGCAGATCCGCTATTTTAGTGAAGGTCAAGTCCGTACCCCTCATGTTTCTTTACCCGGGAAATCACCAGGTAAGTAAAGGGCAAACAAAGGATTTCTACCGCACATTTATACAGGTAGCCGCCGAGGAAAATATAGATTAGCAGCTGGGAGAAACTCATGATTCCCCCGAAAGCGATAGTACAAAAAACGATGGAATCTACTAGTTCTCCCGCCAAGGTAGAGGTCACTAGCCGTACCCACATATTGTTCTCACCCCAGCGCTCTTTGATTTTCACCAGCACATAGGCATTGAGCCAGTTGCCAAACACGTATCCGGCCATGGAAGCAATTACTATCCGGGGTACGAACCCAAGCACGCTTTGGAATGCCTCGTTATTTTGATAGGAGGCTTCGGGGGGCAGCATCCCCACTACCCAGAAGGTAAGAGACGCCATTACGGAAATCACGAACCCCATCAAGATAGCGCGTTTAGCCGCTTTTAGTCCCCAGACTTCGCTGATTACGTCCCCTAAAACATAGGTGAGGGGGAAAGTAATGGCTCCCCCATCGAAAACAATCGGCCCCAGCTGAATCGCTTTAGTGGCGCAAATATTGGCGATTAAGAGGAACGCCACAAAGAAAATAACGCAAATATCAAACAGGCCGCGCGGGCTGCGCGCGAAAGTTGCGGCACCGCGAACCAGCGAAGAGGTTTCTTGGTCGATGGCTGGGGACTTTGAGGGAACAGATTTTTCAGATTTTTCTAAAGTTGTCACCCGTACAATCTAGCAGCCTCCCCGGGGTACTCGTCCAGTTAGCCCCAGAGTATTATCTGTTACTTTTTCGGCGCGCGCGGTTACTTGTTCTGGCGTGGGCAAGGGTTTTTCCCCCGCCCATACCTAGTACCAAGGGAACCAAAGACTATTTGCCACCTTGCGAAGATACCAAGAGGCGCGGGCAGAGGTTTTATCCGAGTCGGCTAGGCGGGCGTAAAACTCGAAAAACGCCCGTGGCTTTTTCGAGTTTTTGGGCAGGAGGAAAAACCTCTGCCCGCGACAACACCAGATCCCTCGGAAATCTTCCGGCTTTTATAGAGGGATTCTACGCGCTGTTGCCATCGACCAGGCGCCGCAGCTCCGGCCACAGCTCCGAGGCGATGGTGCGGCGCAAATCTTCGCGGGTAGTGTTATTGACCAACTCAAAGTTGGCAATCGCGCGGCGTTGTTCCTCACTGGCTTGCGCTGCAATCCGGGCATCTACTTGTTCGGGTTCTAAGCCAGAGCGCTGAAACAGGCGCTGGTGACGCTGCTTAAGGGGCGCGCTGACTGCCACGATCACGTCAAAGGCGCGCGCGTTCGGATTCTCCGCTAGCAACGGAATATCGTAAATGCCGATATCTCCAGGAGTAAGGGAAGCAAAGAAACGGTCAGAAAGAAACGAGATATAGGGGTGGGTTATGGATTCTAGGAGGCGGCGGGCATCGGGATTATTAAAGACGATTGCGGCGAGGGCGCTGCGGTCAACCCCGGTTTCCCATTCGGGATGGTCAAACGCGTGGGCAATATCGGGAGCTAAATCTATTAGAGCTTGACCCGCCAGTTCATCGGCGCTGCAAGTTTTGGCGCCTAGGGCTTTTAAAGTGTGTACAGTGGTGGATTTACCGGAGCCAATCCCACCAGTTACCGCCACTGAGAGGGCGTTCGTAGGTGAAGCTGCCGCCCAACGCGCTCCCCGATCCGGGTTGCGGTAAATCAATAGTTCACTCACGCCCTAAGCCTACCTAGCAAATCTGCTGACAACCAACGCAGCAAGAATAAACGCGCAAGATAACTTGAGGATTAGAGAACTAGCAAATAAAACAGGGTGGGCAGAAGCATTTCTGCTTCTGCCCACCCTGAAAGTTAAGCGTTACAACTCTTAGGTAGAGCTGCAATTAGCCTTTATTCGCCGGTTAGTTTCTCACGAAGAGCTGCTAGGGCTTCATCGGAAGCCAAAGTGCCTTCGGAGTCTTCACTCTCGGTGGAGTAGCTGGCGTTCTCCGCGGGATCGGGGCGGGTATTGGCGGCTTCAGTGTCGGCTTCCAGAGCCTTCGCCACCTGTTCCTTGTGCGCCTTCCAA
This sequence comes from Varibaculum massiliense, assembly GCF_900106855.1. Taxonomy (NCBI): domain Bacteria; kingdom Bacillati; phylum Actinomycetota; class Actinomycetes; order Actinomycetales; family Actinomycetaceae; genus Varibaculum; species Varibaculum massiliense. The sequence goes on from NZ_FNWI01000004.1 coordinate 180,095, forward strand.
CGGGCTTCTGCCTGGGCGTATTCTTCCTCCCAAGCTTCGCGCTGCGCCTCGTAGCCTTCCATCCATTCATTGGTTTCCGGATCGAAGCCTTCGGGGTACTTGTAGTTGCCTTCTTCATCGTATTCGGCGGTCATGCCGTACAGTGAAGGATCAAACTCGGTGGTGTTGGGGTCAACGCCCTCATTCGCCTGCTTGAGCGAGAGCGAAATCCGGCGGCGATCCAAATCAATGTCGATAACCTTGACGAATACTTCGGAACCGACTTTAACGACCTGTTCGGGTACCTCTACATGGCGCTGCGCCAGTTCAGAGATATGTACCAAACCTTCGATACCGTCCTCGACCCGAATAAAGGCGCCGAAGGGAACCAGTTTGGTAACTTTGCCCGGCACAACCTGCCCAATGGCGTGGGTGCGAGCGAAGGTCTGCCACGGATCTTCCTGGGTGGCTTTCAAGGACAGCGAAACCCGTTCGCGATCCATATCCACATCCAGAACCTCCACCGAGACTTCCTGACCGACTTCCACCACTTCGGAGGGGTGATCGATATGTTTCCAGGAAAGTTCGGATACGTGTACCAGGCCGTCTACACCGCCCAGATCCACGAAGGCACCGAAGTTGACGATCGAAGAAACCACGCCGGAACGAATCTGACCCTTTTGCAAGGTATCCAGGAACTGGGTGCGTACTTCCGCCTGGGTTTGCTCCAGCCATGCACGCCGTGAAAGCACAACGTTATTGCGGTTTTCGTCCAGTTCAATAATCTTGGCTTCCAGTTCGCGCCCAATATAGGGAGCGAGGTCACGCACGCGGCGCATTTCTACTAGGGAAGCCGGCAAGAACCCACGCAAACCGATATCCAAGATTAGGCCGCCCTTGACCACCTCAATCACCTTGCCGGTGACTACGCCGTCAGCTTCCTTAATCTTCTGGACATCGCCCCAGGCACGCTCGTATTGTGCGCGCTTCTTGGAAAGCAGTAAGCGACCTTCTTTGTCTTCTTTCTGCAATACCAGGGCTTCAATTTCGTCGCCCACCTGGACAACGTCTTCAGGGCTCACATCATGTTTGATGGATAGTTCGCGGGAAAGGATGACGCCCTCGGTTTTGTAACCGATATCGAGGAGGACTTCATCGCGGTCGACCCGCACGACAGTACCGGTAACGATGTCGCCATCGCCAAAGTACTTAATAGTTTTATCGATTGCAGCAAGTAGTTCTTCTTGTGAACCGATATCATTTACGGCAACTTGCTCGAGTTGCTCATTAGAGGTGGTCATAGAGATAATTTCTCCAAAACGGACTTAATAGACAATATGGACAATTTGGCTACTTTTTCAAGAAGCCTTGTCGAGCCTATCAGCAAAAACCCTTTCAGCTCCAACTCAAAAAGCTCTTACGGAGCGGTTTTTCGCAAATTGTATCCGATTACACAGTGTTTTTTGGGGGCGAGGACGAGCCGGAGTCTTCCAGATTCCCCTCTTCTTTACCGCAAAAGGTAAGCCGCTAATGAGCGGCGCTGCGCCAGTTTTCGCCTACTCCGATTCCTACTACCAGGGGAACCGCTAGCTGGGCGGCGTGGCACATCGCGTCCTCTACTAGGGCGCGTAGCTGGGTTTCCTCCCCGGCCGCGACCTCTAAAATCAGCTCGTCATGAATCTGCAAGAGTACCCGCGAGGAAAGTTTCTGCGTCTTTAACTGTTCGTCTACCCGGATCATTGCCTGCTTCATCAAATCGGCAGCCGTACCCTGGATGGGGGCGTTAAGGGCAGCGCGTTCCGCCATCCGCCGCAAAGTGTGATTGCGGCTCTTCAAATCGGGCAGTTGCCGGCGCCTGCCCTGCATAGTTTCGGTATAGCCCCGCTCGCGCGCCTGCTCCACAATCTGCCGCAAATAGCTGCGAACTTTACCGAAACGCTGAAAATAGCTTTCCATCAGTTTTTCGGCTTCCTTTTGCGGAATACGCAGCTGATTAGCCAGCCCATAAGCTGACAGACCGTAAGCCAAACCGTAGGAAGTGGCTTTAACCTTTGAGCGCATCTGGTCATCGACCTGTTCGGCGGGTATCCCGAAAATCATGGCTGCCATGGTGCGGTGCAGATCTTCACCGGTACTAATAGCGGCAATCAAATCTTGATCCCCCGATATATGCGCCATTACTCGCATCTCAATTTGGGAATAATCCACGCTCATCAGATTCTCAAAACCTTGACCGCTAACAAAAGCCTCCCGGATGCGTTGCCCCGTATCGGAACGTACCGGAATATTTTGCAGATTCGGATCGGCAGAGGAAAGCCTGCCGGTGGCAGTCACGGTTTGTTTGAAAGTGGTGTGGATCCGCCCATCAGCTTGCACCGCTTTTTGCAGTCCCTCCACGGTTTGTAAGAGTTTTATGGAGTCTCGGTGCGCCAACAAATACTGCAAGAACGGATGGCGGGTTTTACTAAGCAGCCATTCCAGGGCATCCGCGTTGGTGGTGTACCCCGTACGGGTTTTCTTGGTCTTAGGCATTTCTAACTGGTCAAATAAAACTTCCTGCAGCTGTTTAGGGCTAGAAAGATTTAAATCCGGTCGGTCTACTTCGCTCCTGGCTGCCTGCTTAGCGTCCTCTGTTTGCCGCCTTAAATCATTCTCTAAATCCGCCAACACCTGGTCAGAAATCGCAATTCCAGTATCTTCCATCCGGGCTAGTATCTCGGCGATCGGTCGTTCCATTTCTACCCACAGATGCTCAGCGCTCCCCGCGGCTAAGTCCTTTTGTTCAGCACTAGCAATCTCGGGCAATGCCGCTGCTACCTGGGCAGTTTTAGTGTTAGAGGTGCCAGAAAAATCTAGAGCGGTCTGTCCGCTTTCCTGTTTTTCCTCTACCACCAAAGACCGTCCCAACATTTTTTCGCTCAAGACCTCTATGTCATAGGAGCGAGCAGAAGGATCAATCAGGTATCCCCCGATTTCGGTGTCCCAGGCGGGCATCCCCAACCGGAATCCTTCCCCTTTGAGGGCGTGCCAAGCGCTCTTCCAGTTATGAAACACTGCTTGCTCTGGGTTTTCTAGTAGGCGTTCCAATGCCGAAATTTCATCCGGGGTGGCGTCAATCAAATTAATGCTCACCGCTTCATCACCGCTGGCTATAGTAATTTGCTCCGCGTCACCTGCCCCGGGAGTACAAACCCCTTCAACTATGATCCCCGCGGGGGCGGAAAGATCATTTATCCACTTAGCAGCCTTATTTTGGGCAATAAGTTTAATTTCCCGGGGTTTTACATGTTCCGCTGCGCCCAACTCAAAGGCAGGAATACTGGCTAGAGCCCCCCGGGTACCCTGCCCGATCTGCAACTTGTCTAGCAGTTTCCCCAGCTGCTCAGCATCGGCTTTTCCAAAGCCGAGTTCTTGAACCTCTAACCCTAAGTCCAGGTCAGTCAGTAGGGCGTTCAGTTTCCGGTTGCGTTTAACATCCTCAAGATGGGCGCGCAGGTCTTCTCCGCGTTTGCCACCAATATCGGCGGCATGGGTAATCACGCCTTCCAAACCGTCATACTTATTTATCCAGGTGGCGGCAGTTTTCTCCCCTACCCCGGGGACACCGGGCAGGTTATCTGCCTTTTCCCCCACCAAGGCGGCGATCTCCGGGTAGCGGTGCGGTGGCACCCCGTATTTTTCTTCAATAGCCTGGGGAGTCATTCGTTTTAAGTCGGTAATTGAACGCGATGGATAAAGTACCGTGACGTTATCGCTTGACAGTTGGAAGGTGTCCCGGTCTCCGCTGGCGACCAGCACCCGCATTCCTGCCGCCTCCCCTCGGGTGGCGAGGGTAGCTAAAATATCGTCGGCCTCGATATTTTCTTGTTCTAAAGTGGTAATTCCCAGATGGCGAAGTGCTTCTTTAATCAGATCCACTTGCCCTAAAAATTCTGGCGGAGTAGGTTTGCGTCCCCCTTTGTATTCGGGGTATTCGTCGGTGCGGAAGGAATGACGAGAAACATCAAAAGCCACCGCTAAATAGTCGGGTTGCTCGTCCTGCAGCATTTTCACTAGCATCCGCAAGAACCCGAATACCGCGTTGGTGTATTGCCCCTCTTGGGTACGGAAATTTTCGGGTTCGAGGGCGTAGAACGCGCGAAAGGCGGCGGAATGCCCATCGATTACTAGCAGAGTTTTCTTTTCGACCATCTGTTCCTCCTAGGAACTATCCTAAGCGAAGGGCCGCTCCCCTGGTCACCGGGAAATTTGGTTGCTGCCGGGAGCCCTTAGCCCACTTGATCGATAACTGCCTCGGCGACTTCGCGCATACTGAGACGCCGATTCATGGAGGTGGTCTGAATCCAACGGAAGGCTTCCGGTTCGCTCATCTCCATATTTTCCATCAGGAGCCCCTTGGCGCGGTCAACCAGTTTCCGGGTTTCGAAGCGATCTTGCAAGTCAGCGACTTCGTTTTCCAGGGATTGAATCTCGTTGTGGCGAGAAACCGCAATTTCTACCGCCGGTAAAAGCTCGGCAGGAGTAAAAGGCTTAACCACATAAGCCATGGCGCCAGCATCACGCGCCCGCTCCACCAACTCTTTTTGCGAAAATGCGGTGAGCATCACTACCGCACAAGAGATTTCTTTCAAAATCTTCTCTGCAGCCGTAATCCCGTCCATCTTCGGCATTTTCACGTCCATAACACACAGGTCAGGCTGGTATTCGAGGGCTGCCTGATAGGCGGCCTCCCCGTCTCCGGCTTCGGCTACCACCTCATAACCGGCTTCCGTGAGTGTTTCCACAATATCCAGCCGAATCAGGGTTTCATCCTCAGCTACCAGCACTTTACGCGCCGCGCTCTGTTCTTTCTTTGCATTAGATTTCGAAGTTGCCACGTGTCTATATTAGACTGAAACCCGTCGCGCTTAACAGCGTTACTGGAAAGCCTCGATGGCGGAATTGGTAGACGCAGCGGATTCAAAATCCGCCGTCCTTCACCGGACATGTGGGTTCGAGTCCCACTCGAGGTACTAATAAGGGGCTATCCCCGCACCCTAGCAGGGTTTTCTCCGCTTTTTCTTAATCGGTTTCCTTCCCAGTTAGGCCGCGTTATTTTTTTGCTTTCCGCGCTGGAGTTTCCCTAGAAATTTTCTTTATGAGAATCCACACTAATAGCTCCTAGCTGCCACTTCCCCTTCCCGGATTATTTTTAGAGGGCGAGGACGCAGCGGCGCTACCTAGTGATAACCCCCTGGCAAGGGGCTCCTGGAAGTTATCTCGGCACTATTTTCAAAGTTTTAGGAACGTTTGCGGCGTTCGCGTACCCGTACCGAAATCTGGATGGGGCTGCCGGTAAAACCGTACTCTTCACGCAAGCGATGTTCTATAAACCGGCGATAGGAAGGATCTAAGAATCCGGTAGTGAAGAATACGAAACGTGGGGGCGCCATAGAGACCTGGGTAGCAAACATGATCCGCGGCTGCTTTCCTCCTCTAACCGGATGCGGATGTTCGGCTACTAATCGCCCCAGGAAACTATTTAGTTCACTGGTAGAAATCCGGGTTCGCCAACCAGCAAGCGCCTGCGCTAAAGCTCCCTGGATACGGTTAGTGTGCCAGGCGGTTTTCGCAGAAAGGTTAACCCGGGGAGCCCAATCCACGTGAGAAAGTTGCAGTTCCCATTCGCGTTCTAAATCGTGGCGGCGTTCCTCGTCTAGTAAATCCCATTTATTGTTTACCAACACTAAGGCTCTACCTGCAGAAATTACTTGCTCAATGATTCTAATATCAGCGCTAGCCAGTTCTTGCGAGGCATCGAGCAGCACCATAGCTACATCGGCTTCCTCAATCGCTGCCTGGGTACGCAAAGAAGCATAAAAATCAGCGCCCCTACTCTTGAGCATCCGGCGACGAATCCCGGCGGTATCCACGAAAGTCCAAGGTACCCCGGCAATCTCGATTACTTCATCTACCGGATCACGAGTAGTACCCGCCAAATCATTCACTACTACCCGTTGCGAACCTGCCAAGGTGTTAAGCAAGGAAGATTTTCCCACATTCGGGCGCCCAATCAGCGCCACTCGCCCGGGACTTCCCGGCGGCAGTGCCTTCGAAAACTGAGATTTTTCCGGTAACAACGCCACCAGCTTGTCCAGTAAATCGCCGCTGCCCAGGCCGTGCAAAGCCGATAAGGGGAACGGTTCCCCTAACCCTAGGGACCACAGGGCGGTGGCGTCCGCCTCTCCGCGCGAAGAATCAACTTTATTAGCGACCAAAATCACCGGTCTATCGCAGCGTTGCAGGATGCGAGCAATCTGCAGATCGGTGTCGGTGGCACCCACCCCGGCATCAGCTACAAATAGCACCACATCGGCTAGCTGGATGGAAGCCTCGGCTTGGGCGGCTACCATCTGATCGAGGCCTTTAACCCCCAGTTCCCAACCGCCAGTATCTAGTAATTGAAAATCTACTCCCGCCCACTGCGCCGGATATCGCACCCGATCGCGGGTTACTCCCGGATGATCCTGCACAACGGCCGCGCGTCGACCCAAAATCCGATTAACCAGGGTGGATTTACCAACATTGGGACGCCCGATTACCGCCACTACCGGCAGAGCACCTAAGTCCTGGTGCTGCTCGGCAGGGCTTTCAGCCTCTAACAATTCATAGTCATCGTCTTGGAGCTGAATTTGGCTAAGGATATTTGCCGAATCGTCGGGCGTTAAATCTTCACTCACGCCCTCAAGTTTAGGTGAGAGCAGGGAGCTTTGGCGAAAACTTAGCCTTGGCGAGCCTGGAAAGCCCGTCCCACAATCGCGACTACAGCCTCCATAGTTTCTTGTTCATCCAGGTCGGAGGAATCTAGCAGCGCTACTCCGGGAGCAGGCGTAGTGAAGTTGTTTACCTGCGAGTCCGCGAAGTCACGCGCGGCTACCGAATCGCTGCCTGCCCCCTGCTGGCGGGCGCGGCGTTGCTCACGCACCTGCGGGGAGGCGGTGAGCAAGATCTTAACGTCTGCATCCGGGGCTACTACGGTGGTGATATCGCGTCCTTCAGCCACGATTCCCCGTCCAGAGGCTTTGGCAGCTTGAATAATCTGGCGTTGGCGAGCAATCATCTGTTCGCGTACCCCGGGAACCGCGCTAACCTGGCTGACTGCCCGGTTTACTTCTTCCCCGCGAAGCAGACGGGTTACATCGCGTCCCTCGATCAGGATCCGCGGGGCGTGCGCGAATGCTTCTACCTGCATAGGAATCGAATAGGCAAGCATAGCCAGTGCCGATGGATCATTGAGGTCTGCTCCTTGCCGAAGCGCATACCAGGTGAGGGCGCGATACATGGCGCCGGTGTCTAAAAAGTTGGTACCCAGTTCCGCCGCCGATAGGCGCGCGATAGTGGATTTACCTGCCCCGCTGGGGCCATCAATGGCGATTACCAGACCAGCTCCCAGTATTTGCTGACCTACGTATTGTGAACCGTCACCCGACATAGCTTTTACACCCTTCCGAAAGCACTATTATTGGCTGCTAAAAGCACCCTATACCACTCGATAATATGCTATTTGTTAAGTTTTTGGATAGCTTCCCCGCTACTATTTCCAGTTTTCCGGCTAGGCAGACACTATTTCCCAGCCTTTTACCTGAAGTTTTTCTGCCAGCGAAGCCGCAGAGTTAGGTTCGATCGCTAACCTGGCCACCCCGAAGGCAGCTCCCGGGGAATGTTCCAGTTCTAAATCTTCGATATTGGTGCCAGTTTCGCCCACGGCCTGGAAAAGCCGTCCTAAAGTACCGGCCTCATCTGGCACTTTAACCATAACTTCCTGGTAGCGCCGCGGCGCTCCCCCGTGTTTGCCAGGAATGCGTGCCACTCCCAAGTTCCCTTGGCGCATCGCCAAAGTTACGGCTCCCACCAAGCTGGGAGAAGGAATGGCGGCTCCCGGATGTTCGAGGGCGTGCAAAACTTGCTGCATATCATCAGCAAATCCTCGTAACACTTTCGCCACATGTTCGGCGTTGCCGGCGATAATAGCTGCCCACAGGGCAGGATCAGAGGAAGCTATCCGGGTGGTATCGCGCAGTCCTTGCCCCGATAGCCCCAAAGATTCCGGTAGCGCCTTCGCCAACTGTGCCGCCAAGAGGGAAGAAACCAGTTGGGGAACATGGGACACTAACGCTACCGATTGGTCGTGGGTTTCTGCGTCTAGCTGCAGGGGCAGGGAACCTACATCTAAAGCCAAGGTACGCATAGCCAATACTGCGCCCGGGTCGGTTTCCTGGTTGGGAACTATTACCCAGGGGCGAGATTCAAACAGGTCTTCGCGGGCAAAAGCCGTCCCGGAGCGTTCCCGCCCCGCCATCGGATGCGATCCCACGTAGCGGGTAGGATCCGCCCCGGCCTGCGCAACTTCCTCTAAAATCACGCTTTTTACCGAGGCCACATCGGTAACCAGCGCGGTGGGAAACTCTTTTAACGCGGCGATTACCTGGTCGGCAGCCACATCAGGCGGGGTGGCTACGATTACCAGTGCGGGGTCGGGGCAGTCTTCCTCCCATCTTTGCCCCGCCCCCATATCGCAGGCCAGAGCACTAACTACTGGATAAATATCCCGTAGAAAAACTGGCAATCCCAGTTTGCTTAGGCGCATCCCCAGTGACGCCCCCAGTAATCCGGCACCGATAATCAACACTGGTCCGGTAGTTCCAACCTGTGTCTTGTCCGCAGCTGCTTTAGTGTTCTCCATTTTTCCAGCCTAAAGGTCTACGCTCTTCATCAGTACGCTTAGCTCCGGTTTTGAGAGACGGCGGGTTGCACCCAGGGGTAAAGTCCCCAGTTTCACGGTGCCATGCGCGATCCGCGACAGTTCCATCACCGGGGCTCCAACTTCCTCAAACATCCGGCGCACGATGCGGTTTCGCCCCAGATGTAGCTCAATTTCCACCAAGGTGAGCCCCCCGTGTGTCCCTTTTATTGATACCCGGTCAGCCTGCGCAAACCCGTCCTCCAGCATGATTCCGGAGCGCAGCTCCTGGGCAGTCTTGCCGGTGAATTTACCTTTCACAGTCGCTAAATAGGTTTTCGGTACCTCCCAGGAGGGGTGGGTGAGGCGGTTCGCGAGTTCCCCATCGTTAGTTAGCAGCAAAAGACCAGAAGTATCCACGTCTAACCTGCCCACATGGAATAGCCGTTCCCGATAGTCGGTTAAGAATTGGGTGAGGTCGTGGGGGTCACCCCGGAGGGATGATTCCACCCCTGTGGGTTTATTGAGGGCGATCGTGACTCGGGAATCATCTATCATTACGAGCTGCCCATCTACGTGTAGCATCACCTGATCGGGGTCAACTTTGGTGCCTAGTTCGCGCACCACTTTGCCGTTGACTTTTACCCGCCCGGAAACGATCAGTTTTTCGCAGGCACGTCTAGAGGCTACCCCGGCGGCCGCTAATACTTTTTGTAGTCGTTCTTCTTTGCCGCTTTCGGGGGTGGTTTGCGGTTTTACCACCGGCATCTGCGGATCTTTACGCCGCGGAGGCATCGGGGCTAAGGGGATTTTGTCTGCCCGACGCCCCTGGCGGTCGGTACCCTCATCGCTTTCGTGATAGGAACTAAGATCAGTCAACTTGGCTTCTCCTATTGGGTTTTATTTCTTATCTGCCCTCATCCTATCGCGGCGGCAAATTATTCTTTGAGTCGGGATTCTAACTCGTCTAGTTCTTCACTGCCCGGCAAATGTGGAGCCAACGGCGGGAGTTCATCTAGGCTGGCTAGCCCCATACGTTCTAAGAAACTGGTGGTGGTGCCGTAAAGAATCGCCCCCGAGTCTGCCCGGTCAACTTCTTGAATCAAATCGTGCGCCAACAGGGTGCGTACTACCCCGTCTACACTCACTCCCCTAATGGAGGCAATTACTGAGCGAGAAACCGGCTGTCGATAGGCGATTACGGCCAAGGTTTCTAGAGCCGGGTTGGACAGATGGGAAGTTCCGCCTTGGGTTAAGAATTCGGAGACGATTTCTTCTTGCGCGGGGGCAGAATAAATCCGCCATCCTCCAGCCACGTTGCGTAATACGAATCCGTGAGGACGAGCGGTTTCGCCTGCATATTCGGCGCGCAATTGCTCTAAGGCTACCTTAACCTGTTGGGGGCTACTTTTCAGGCGCGGCGCGAGTTCCTCGGGACTTAATGGCTCGCTAGCTACGATCAAGATGGCCTCGAGGGAGACAAGTAGCTGTTCGTTGGCAGAGTTAGTCATCTGCGGCTCCATATTCATCGAAAATAAAGTTATTAAAGTCTGGGATTTCCTTACTATCTAGGGTCACATATAGTTCTTCCAGTGCGCTTTCTTGGGTAAATTCCACGCAGCGGTGCCGGTAGAGTTCCAGTAAAGCTAGGAAACGGGTGACTTTTTCGGTAGCGTTCTTGGCAGACCGGGTCAGCTCGCTAAAGCTGGCTTTGCCACTTCGTTTCAGCTCGGCAACCACGATTTGGGCTTGCTCTGCCAGGGAGGCTTGCGGCAGGTGCAGATGGGACAGGGATACTTGGGGAGGACGGCGGGTGAAAGCATCCGCGGCGGCGCGGGCTAAATCTTCGGGGGTGAAATCCACTCGTAGCGGCGGCAAGAGGCGCGCGAACTTGGCAGGCAGGGGAACTTCCCGCGGATAGTAGGCGTGGCCTTCCCCAATGCGCAAGCGCAAATAATCTGCGACTTCCTTATAGGCACGATATTGCAATAGGCGGGAGAACAATAGGTCGCGCGCCTCTAAATATTCTGGATCTAGTTCCTCGGTCTCTTCTCCGGGTAGCAGCTGACTGGCTTTGATGTTGAGCAAAGTGGCTGCAATCTCTAGGAACTGGGAAGCTTGTGATAAATCCGGAAACGCCTGCATATAGGTAATAAAATCATCTGTTACCTGCGCTAATGCCACCTCGGTAATATCCAGTTTGTTCTTGATAATCAAGGTGAGCAACAGATCTAGCGGCCCGGAAAATACTTCTAGCTCCAGTTCAAAAGGAGGAGCTTTTTCCGGCTCGGTTTTTTCCGCTAACCGGGAAGGAAACAGCGCTACTTCCTCCCCGACTGCCGCTTGCGGGTTAGCTGAAACTGCCGGTGAGTTAGGCGGTGTCACCACGGGCAATAACCTCGCGCGCCAGCTGGCGGTAAGCTTCGGCTCCTGGATGGGAGGGCGCAAACGTTGTAATCGGTTCGGTAGCTACCGAGGCGTCCGGGAACTTTATGGTACGGTGAATAACCGTCTGATAGACCCGATCCCCGAAGGCTTCTTGCAGCCGCTCCATGACTTCGCGCGAATGCAGCGTGCGAGTATCTACCATAGTCGCCAAAATCCCATCTATTTTCAGTTTCGGGTTTAGACGGTCACGCACTTTTTCAATAGTTTCTACCAGTAGCGCTACCCCGCGCAGGGCGAAAAATTCGGTTTCCATGGGGATCATTACCCCGTGTGCCGCAGTTAGGGCGTTCACCGTCAGCAACCCTAGGGAGGGCTGGCAATCGATCAAGATCACATCATATTTATCGCTAACCGGGTGGAGGGCGCGGGCGAGCGCCATTTCCCTGGCGACCTCATTAACCATTTGAATCTCGGCAGCGGAAAGATCAATATTGGCTGGTACCAGATCCATCCCCTCAATCGCGGTGGGGTGAATAACCTGTTCCACATTCACGTTGCGATCAAGCAGAACATTGTAGATAGTGGCGTCCAAATCGTTGCCGTTTACCCCGAGCCCAGCGGTGGCGGCGCCTTGGGGATCAAAATCTACAATCAGTACTTTGCGCCCATACTCTGCCAAAGAAGCAGCCAAGTTAATGGTGGTAGTAGTCTTGCCGACCCCGCCTTTTTGGTTGCACATGGCAATAATCCGCGCGGGCCCATGGGAGTGTAAGGGCGCGGGCGCGGGGAACTCCGCATCTTTCGGGGTTGGCGGGGGCATCAAACCGGGTTGAATATCGCTCACCCTTATAACGATATGACAACCTGAGAAAAAATGTTACCAAGCGGCGTGCAACGAGCCTTTTATCCCCCCCTCAGTCGCTATAGCTTACAAGCTCCTAGCTATATAGCCTGCGGGGGTGTGGGGTGATTGGTGGTGCGGGGAAAATATTTTTCCTCCTGCCCAAGAATTCGGAAAATGCCCCAGCATTTTCCGAATTCTTATGCCCACCGCACCTACTCGGATAAAATCTGAGCCCCACCTCAGTCCAGCGCCCCGCATACTCGTGGCTGCTACCGAGCACGCGGATGGGTCTCTTGATATACCTCGCGCAACAAAGTCGCGGTGACCTTGGTATATATCTGAGTGGTAGTTACATTCACATGCCCGAGCAGTTCTTGCACTACCCTAACGTCCGCGCCGCCCTCTAACATGTGGGTAGCAAAGGAATGCCGCAGGCTGTGGGGGGAGATCGGGGTTTTTATCCCCGCTTTTTCCGCGGCCTCGCGAATAATATTCCAGGCGCTTTGCCGCGATAGCCGCCCTCCCCGCAAATTTAAAAACAGTGCCGAGCTGCCCCGGCCTTTTTGCGCGAGCCCAGGGCGGGAGCGCACCAGATACGCTTCTAAGGCCGTGACCGCGTATTCTCCTAGCGGCACCAAACGCTGCTTATTACCTTTGCCGGTTACGGTCACCAGGGTAATGGAGTTTCCCCCCGAATTTTCGGCCTCGCTACCAGCTAAAAGCCTTAAATCATCCACGTCCAGGGAGCACACTTCGCTCACCCTAGCACCCGAGGCGTAAAGGGTTTCTAGCAGCGCCCGCGAGCGCAAAGAGCCCGGGTCTTCCCCGCTAAAGGCTTCGAGTAGGGCGCGAGTTTGCGGGATCGTGAGTGCTTTGGGTAGCGGTCGCGCTAAGCGGGGATTTTCTAGGTTATCGGTGGGGTCAGTGCCACTCAGTCGCTCATTTACGCTAAAGCCGTGGAACCCGCGCAGAGAAGCCATCATTCGGGCGATAGAAGAGGCTGCTAAGGGATTTTTACCGTCTTCGCCGGCTGCGGCGGCCTGTAAAAACGTCCGCAAAGTGTCCGGGGTGATGTCAGCTAAAGCATGTACACCGGCACCGGCTAAATATTCGCGGTAACGTGCCAGGTCACGCCGATAGGAGCCGACCGTGTTATTTGATAATCCGCGTTCAATCGCCAGGTGATCTAGATATGCCTCGCTCGCCTGCTCGATTTCATCCATGTTTTTAGTTTAGAGGGCGCATCCGTTTTTACCTGAATGCCACCTGCAGCAAAGTTTTTCCCTGCCAAGACACTCCAGGGTGATAATAGAAGCACAGTTGATTTTTAGGAGTGATGTTTTATGGCTTTATTCGCAGTTGAATATTTTTACGACCCAACCGCTGCCGCAAAAATGGATGAGGTGCGCCCTGATCATCGCGCTCATCTGCGCGCCCTGCACGACCAAGGCATTGTGAAACTGGTGGGCTCTTGGGTTAATGACCCGCATCCGGGCGCCCTAATCGCGGTAGTAGCTGAATCCACTGAGGACGCCCTCACCGCTTTAGCTGAGGACCCCTTTTTCCTGGCCGGTTTCATTACCAAGCGAAAAGTACATCAGTGGAATGTAATAATCGGGGAAATCCACTAGTCAGATCTCGCTAGTGACACCTGAGTTTAACAGAGGCAGAGGGTACGCCCTCTAAGCGCTAATTTTCTCGCCCCGCCTGCAGTAGGGTTTCCCTACTACCTCTTCCATATTAACTGCCGCGTTGATACAGAACCGTTAAGGCTTGAGGGAGGTGGCCGGGATCATGTAGATTCCGGTTTCTTTATCCTGCATTACCGCTTGCAGGTGTCCTACGATAATCCCCATCACTTTCGGCTTTTTCTTTGCGTATTGGTAGAAGCGAGTAAGACTGGTTATTGCATCATCGATGCTGCCATCGCTTAGTTTAATTTCAAAGGCCGCATAGTCGCCATTCTTAAATTCGAGGATGGCATCTACTTCATCACCCGAAGCATTATCGCGGAAATGGAAAAGATGCCCTCCGTGATAGTCGGCAAAAATTCGTAAATCCCGCTCCACCAGCGCCTCAAATAGCAGGCCAAAGGTTTCATGGTCAAGCAGCAATTTTTCAACACTGAGACCTAGGCTTGCACAACAAAGGGAAGGATCCACCAGATGCTTTTTCGCTGTTTTCCCAATTCTTGCTGAGGAGCGGTAATTAAGGCTGAAGGCTTCTTGATTTGCGGTCAAATATAAACTGTCGAGGACGCCGAGGTAATCTGCGATGGTTGCGCGGCTTTCGATTATTTCATCTTGATTTTCATATTCTTCGATATCTTTAACCAGGGTTTTGTTTCCTACTAAAGTTGATTCATTTCTGGAAAGCGAACGTAAAAGCATACGCATCTTGTGCGGGTTACGTTTCTTGACTGCCCCTTCATGCATATCTTTAGTCACCAAGGAATCAATATAGCTCTCGGGAATAACTCCGCAATCTTCTTCCGCGGTGTAAATGTTTTCGGGCCATCCCCCTCTAATAATGAGGCGGGCAAGTTTTTCCAGCTCTACCTTGCCCACATATCCCGTTTCGACAGTTCCTTCCAATAGTCCCGAAATTGATACCTCCCCGGTGGAATCACCTGATTCATACAAGCTCATAGGATGCATGCGCAGGGTTAATATTCTTCCTACCCCGGAGTGGAATACTTTGTGCGTACCTTCATTGACTTTCAAAGCGGTTGAACCGGTGAGGATAAATTTCCCCTTTTCCCGGTCTGTGTCACACTCATGCCGTACTGCATCCCAAATCTCGGGAACAATCTGCCATTCATCAATCAATTGCGGACTTAGGTGAGTAAAGATGTATTTGGGTTCAACCATTGCCAGGTCACGCTGACTTCTATCCGTTAGATAACTGACGCTATTTGCATGCGCCAAGCTCGTCCAAGTCTTTCCACACCACTTCGATCCCTCAATAGAGACAGCTCCGAAGATGTTTAAATATCTTGCGATTTTTTCGTCGATAAGCCTTGATCGATATCCCGGTTTTTTTAAGCTCACTACCCCACCTCCAAAAGAAGCTTACCTGGGCATTGAGCACTTTTCAAGCAATTCATTGAGCACTTTTCAGACAATTTGCTAAGCAATTTTCAAGCAATTCATTGAGCACTTTTCAGAGCTTGTTCCTATCAGCGGGCAGAGGTCTTCTGACTCTCGGGTAACGCATTCCGTTATTAACGCTAGACGTTAAATTTGAATTCGACTACGTCGCCGTCTTGCATTACGTATTCTTTGCCTTCTTGACGCAGCTTTCCCGCGTCGCGGGCAGCGTGGATCGAGCCGAGTTCCACTAACTCGTCAAAGCCAATAATCTCGGCTTTAATGAATCCGCGTTCGAAATCGCTGTGGATTACCCCGGCGGCTTGGGGGGCAGTCCAGCCTTTATGAATCGTCCAGGCACGCGCCTCTTTCTCCCCGGCGGTCAGATAGGTTTGCAATCCTAAAGTATCGAAACCTACCCGGGCTAACTGGTCGAGGCCGGACTCTTTCTGCCCGGATTCTTCCAGCATTTCCCGGGCATCCTCTTCTTCTAGTTCCACTAGATCTGCTTCAAACTGGGCATCTAAGAAAATCGCTTTTGCCGGCGCTACCAGCTTTTCGAGTTCGCGGCGCTGATCGGTATCCAATATCTGATCGGCATCCATATTGAACACATAAATAAACGGCTTCAAGGTCATCAGCTGGAACTCTTTAAGCAGTTCTTTATCCAGTTCACTATGCGCAGATAAGAGCTCTCCATCCTCTAAAATCGCCTGGGCTTTCTTTACTTCCGTTAGCACTTCTGGCGGGGTTTTCCGCCCGCGAACTTCCTTTTCCAGCCGCGGAACGGCTTTTTCTAGAGTCTGCAAATCGGCCAGGATTAGCTCGGTAGAAATAGTTTCAATATCGGATGCGGGATCAATCTTGCCGTCCACGTGGACCACGTCCGGGTCGCTAAACACTCGGGTAACTTGGCATATAGCATCGGCTTCCCGAATATTGGCTAAGAACTGGTTACCGAGACCTTCCCCTTGGGAGGCGCCTTTTACGATTCCCGCAATATCTACGAAAGAAACCGTGGCGGGCACGGTCTTGACTGACTTGAACATTTCTGCCAGTTTCTGTAATCGCGGATCCGGCAGCGGCACTACCCCCACGTTGGGGTCGATGGTAGCGAACGGATAATTCGCGGCGAGTACGGTTGCGCGAGTGAGCGCATTGAACAAAGTTGATTTACCTACGTTAGGTAATCCTGCAATCCCAATTGTTAAAGCCACGCCTCTACCCTATCGAAGGGCGAAAGCGGCAGGAAATCTGGTCGAAAAAATGCTTAGTTCCCGAGTACGACCCCGCTAGTCTTCCCTCTAAGTAACTCTAGTTACCCTGCCCCAGTAAGGGTCTGCACAATCTCTGCCAGCGAGGTATAGAACTCCCCCAAGCGGTTTATAGGCAGCATTACCGCCACTATCACCAGCAGCATCGCTACTATCGATCCTGCCAAGGCACGTAAATAGGTGGCGCGGGTGCCCGCTTTCATTACTTTCGGGACGCGGCGAATCAACACCACCAACGCCAAAACGGCCACCACACCTGCCAGCACCATGGTTCCCCACCCCATGAGGGAAAATACCCCCGGAGCAGTATCTGGCAGCAGCGCTGAATCAACCCCTTTAACCTGGGAGGTCTTCGGGGAGTCGCTACTGCGCACCTGTTCCCACCAGCGGTAAAGCTCAGGCATTTGCTCACGCCAAATTGCCCAATTGTGTCCGCCTTTCGGCGTTATATGTAGCTGCACCCGGTCGCCCGGTCTAAAAGAGGCCTGCGAGAAGGATTTCGCTAGATGCAGGGAATCTTTATCTAGCCTCGCCCCTGAAACATACATACTTACTGGCCAGGGACGTTCCTGCCCCACTAAAACCGACAGGGTATTGTCTCGGAATCCGGTGCTATTTTTTCCTCCCCAAGATCCCACAATCGGCTGATCGTAGCCAGAAAGCACCGCACTAGTCCCAAAAACATCCCCGTAGAGAATCCCCAGACGCGCGCCGCAATAAGCTCCGGAAGAATTCCCGGCAATCATCCAGTCTTTACGCTTATCAGACACATTAGGGAAGCTAGAGCGCACCATTTTGGGAACATCGAAACTAAGCCAGGTGGCAGTTTGCGCCCCGTTCTTTACATCAGCGCAGGTAGGTGCTTTAAGGTCAACGTTTCCTTCCGGAATAACCACGATAGTGGGAGCGATCTCTCCGCTATCAATTGCTTTTTGCAAGTTATTCGAAAAATCAAGGGCGAGGGCGACCGATACCGGAGATCCCGGGTAGCCATGAATAAACTCTAAAACGTTATAGGTGGTGCTTTTATCGCCCGGGTCATACCCCTGCGGCGTCCACACGATAACCTGCTCTTTTACCCCAGATTTCGGCCCGGAAAACACCGTTAGTTGCCGACCCTTCGACAAAGGTTTAAAACTAGGGATCCATTCTTCTTGCCCCGGTAACGCCGGCGCGGTCAAGGGATTTAGTTTTTCGGAGGCAGCGGATACGCGCTTGTCTGCTTTCCCAGATTTCTTGGCAGCTATTTTGGATCCCCTCTGGGTATCACTGATTTTTACCTGACGGTTTTGCTGACTACTGACCATCTGCCACAGCTCTGAAGGGGTAGATACGTATTGCATCGGTAAGTTAACCAGCAGCCCCACTGCCAGCACCTGGATGATAGCTACCAGTAAGACCACCAAAACCGAGCGTAAGTAACGCCCGGGTTTGCGAATCATCTGCGGTAGCGCAAGAAGCAGACCGACCGCTGCCACGCAAAAGAGGATAACGAAAGGCAGTGAGGTAAGCATACTTGCCTCTAGCAGGTGTGCCCGGGATCGTTGGTGCGCCGGCGGTTATTGGTTTTTATGATTCCTGCTTCTGTCAGTTCTTTACGCAAGGGTAGAGGCAACGCGAAAGTTACTGTTTCCTGGGCGGTTTCTACTTCCTCTACTTCGCCAAAGCCCCACTGCGCCAGCTGCGATAAAACTTCTTTTACCAGCACTTCTGGCACGGAAGCCCCGGAGGTTAGCCCTACGGTTTCAACGCCGTCAAACCAGGACTCTTCCATTTCGGAGGCTTTATCTATGCGATAGGCGCGCTGGGCCCCGCCCACTTCGGCTACTTCTTTTAGTCGCACCGAGTTCGAGGAGTTAGCTGAGCCCACTACCACTACTACCTGGGCATGCTCTGCGATCTTTTTTACTGCCCCTTGCCGGTTTTGAGTGGCGAAACAAATATCTTCACTGGGGGGATCGCTTAGCCCCGGAAATCGTTCCCGCAGCTTATCTACGGTTTCTCGAGTTTCATCGAGGCTCAAAGTAGTTTGGGAAAGCCACACCACCTTGTCCGGGTCGCGCACCTGCACTTGATCTACATTTTCAGGATCGCCCACTACTTGAATATGTTCGGGAGCTTCCCCTTGGGTGCCTTCGACTTCCTCGTGTCCTTCGTGTCCTACCAGCACAATGTCATAGTCGGCTTTGGCAAACCGCAAGGCTTCGCGGTGAACTTTAGTCACCAAGGGACAGGTGGCATCGACGGTTTTTAGTCCCCGCCGTTTCGCTTCTTCTCGCACCATGGGTGATACTCCGTGGGCGGAAAACACGACTCGCGCCCCGGTGGGGACTTCATCGAGTTCGGTTACAAAACGCGCTCCCTTGGCACTTAACTGTTCGACTACAAACTTGTTATGCACAATCTCTTTACGCACATAAACTGGGGCCCCATAGAGCGCTAAGGCTTTTTCTACTACGTCTACCGCGCGATCTACTCCCGCGCAGTAACCGCGCGGGGATGCCAAGAGTACCTTCTTAGTTGCCACGCCCCTATCCTACTCAGGTATTTTACTTCCCGCCGAACCGGTGACTGCCGGACAGTACCTGTGGGTAGAATGAAGCGGTGCGCACAAATCCTCAGGGTCCGCAAACACCGCTGGCTCCCACGGCTGCCCAAACCACTCGGGATAACCCGTGGCCGCTATCTTTGCTGACCGCTAATATCAAGAAATATGTGAACCGAATGTCGCCGCTGTGGGTCAGCGGGCAGGTGGTGGAATATAAACGGCGTCCGGGCGCGCGCATGGCTTTCTTTGTTCTGCGGGATACCAGCCAAAGCACTTCCATGACAGTCAAGTGTTGGCCTACGGTACTTGACTCGGTGGGGGCTAACTTTTCCGAGGGCGCACAGGTAGTTGTTTACGCCAAACCCGATTTTTATGAGGGTTCGGGATCCCTGTCGCTGATGGCTAAGGAAGTCCACGCAGTCGGGGTGGGAAACCTGCTTGCCCAGATTGAGGCACTGCGCAAGAAACTAGCCGCCGAAGGTCTATTTGCCCAGGAAAACAAGCAAGCCTTACCGGTAATTCCCCGAAAAATCGGGTTGATTGTGGGGCGTAACGCTAAAGCCAAACAGGACGTAATGGTGAACGCTTTGGCACGCTGGCCACTAGCCGAGTTCGAGATAAGGGAAGTGGCAGTACAAGGCCCTACTTGTGCCGCGGAAGTAACTCGGGCGCTAGCCGAATTGGACTCCCTCCCCCAGGTAGAGGTGATTGTGATTTCCCGCGGGGGCGGCGCGGTGGAGGATCTGCTGCCTTTTTCCGAGGAATCTTTGGTGCGAGCAGCCGCGGCGGCGCGCACCCCCATTGTTTCCGCTATAGGGCATGAGGAGGATGCTCCCCTGCTAGATTTCGTGGCTGACTATCGGGCGTCCACCCCCACCGATGCGGCGCGGCGGATTGTCCCGGATTTACAGGAGGAATTGTTGGGGGCCCAGGGTGCCCGCTCTCGTTTGCGCACCCAGACACTCGCCCTCTTAGATCAACATTTAGGGCAGTTAGCCCAGTTGCGTGCCCGCCCCGTCCTGGCCGATCCTAGCGCGGTTATTGCGGCTCAGGAACATTCTTTGGCGCTAGAGGGTCAGCGGCTGCGTTTTCGTTTTGAAACTCAGCTGGAAAATCAACTTACTTCCCTACGCGGATGGCGTGATGCTTTGAAAGCCTATTCTCCCCAAGGGATTTTAGAGCGCGGCTACAGTATTTTGCGTTCGCCTGCCGGCGGGGTCATCAATTCGGTGTCACAGGTAAGTAAAGGCGATCTACTGGAGGCGATTTTCGCTGATGGCACCGCAGTAACCAAGGTTTTTGGTACGAATCAGAAAAAAGCTTAGGAGGCAATGATGAGTGAAGAAAGCATAGAAGTTCCGGTGGCAGAACTTTCCTATGAGCAGGCGCGCGAACAGTTGGTGGCCGCGATTACCCAATTAGAGTCCGGCAAGCTGGGACTCGAGGAATCTTTAAAGGTTTGGGAGCGCGGGGAACAGCTCGCAAGTCACTGCCAATCCTTCTTAGATGAAGCCAAGCAACGTTTGGAACAGGCTAAGAAATCAGAATAGCCATGGCTGCCAGCGAAGATAAGCCGGAAAATAATACCGGGATTAAGGAACAGCTGCCGGCGAACCCGAGCGCGGGCACCCTAGCAACTACTAAGGACCAGGAGGATACCCTGCAGGAGGGCGCGGAAACCAGCGAGCACCTGCCCTTTGAATTGGGGCAGAAGCTGGGGTATCACCGCTCTGCTCCCCTCACGCTCTACCAGATCGTCGATTACGTTTTTGTGGTAATCGCCGCGGTTTTAACCGTGAGACTTGCTTGGATCCTGCTAAAACATGGTTTCCAGCTTTCCCTGGTCATCCTGGTTTATTTAGCGTTTTTCTGGGTGCTTTTAGCCTACCTAGCACTACCGCGCCTGCATCAAATAATGTCTTCGCTCTATGTTCCGGACTATTACATTGGGCGTTCCAAAACCGGGGATGGGATTTTGGGGGATCCCATTAACCTGGTTTGGCTGGGAGAAGAGGATGATATCCACCTGGCGATGCAGGCAGCCGGCTGGACGCTGGCTGACGAAATCACGCTTTCTTCTTCTTGGAAAATTATTTTCGCCAGTGTTTTTAAGCGCTCTTACCCAGCGGCTCCGGTTTCTCCGCTCTATCTTTTTGGACGGAAACAAGATTTTGCCTATCAACAAGAGGTAGACGGTAACCCGAGTAAGCGGCACCATGTGCGTTTTTGGAAGGTTCCTGAAGGTTGGAAACTGCCGGGAGGAATCCAGGTGGATTGGCTGGCAGCGGCAACTTTCGATAAGGCGGTCGGCTTATCGCTGTTCACCTTGCAAATCACTCACAAGATTGACGAGAACATCGATATTGAACGTGACCATGTAGTAGACACCGTCCGGGCGGCCTGCACCAGCGTAGAAGTAGAGGTGATTCCCGATGCTACCAGTGCCTATCACTCACGCAATGGCGGAGGCGACCGGGTGCAAACTGATGGTAGCTTGCCGGTGATTGAAGCCAACCTGGTCAGCGAAGAGCACTTGAATCCACATGAAAACCTGGCTTTGCAACACAAGGGGTATTTGCGTTCTTCCCGGGAACAGACAGAAAAGTATAAGAAACGCCGGCTGCTGCGCGACCGCCAGGTACCAGCCACTTCTTTGGCCTGTGGGATTACTTTAACAGCATTGCACGCCCTGGAACTGGCGGTGGTGGGCTACATTTTAGCCACCAATCCGAAATACGCTGATGAATTGGGCTTCTCTTTTTACCAGACCCGCCTGGCAGTCTACGGTTTCATGGCGTTAGCAGTCTTACTTACCGTCTTAATCGTGGGAACTTTATTTCACCAAAAATGGATGCGCCTAGGCTTGCTGTTGGTACTTACCGCCACCGTGATTGTGCGAATGATGGAGTCTTTAGGGATTGAGGGTGCGTCTGGTACTCCCCTCTGGATTACTTCCACTACCCTGTCGGTTTTGGCGATTTTAGCGATTACTTCTCCGGCTGCGCGGCGTTGGGTGAAGGTAGAGTAACCGGGGAAAGTCTTAGCCACCCCATTAGTCAGATAATAACCACTGCTAGGCTTGGTTTCTTGCGCCTTATATAGGCCGCCGGTAAGCCCCACAAACTCAATCTGGTCTGCCTGATCAGTCTAAGCGGTCACGCACGGCGCTTTAAACTCAACCTTCCCATCCTCCCCTGCCTGGCGCCCTGTTATCTGCCTTGCCTTTTCCGGGGAGGCGGTTTCTGGTTTTGGGGCGCAAAGAGGGGGCGATGCAGCTATCTGCACCGCCCCCTCTTTGGTCTTAGGGACTATTATTCACTCTATTAATAGTTTTCCTAGACCTGTAGCTAGTCCTTACGGCGTTTAACGGTTAGTACCACGCCGATAGAGACCAGAATCAAGCCCAGAGCTGAAAGGAGCAGAATCCCCTGCGCACCAGTCAGCGGCAGCCCCGGGTTCTTGTAGTTAGTAACCGTCGTGAAATGACCGGCAGCCGCCTCGTTAGCAGCTTGGGTCAAATCGGTAACGCTTCCCTCTTTGGTCAGCTTGAAAGGAATCGCCTTCGGCAAAATCTGGTAACCTTCCGGAGCCTTTGTCTCGAGCAAGCAGTAAGGCTGCTGATCCCCCTCAGCAACCGTATCACCGTTGTACCAGTTAGATAGCTGCAAATGCTCAAGTTTAGTCAAACCTTGAGCATTAGTCGCTTCTGATGTCGCAATCGCGTCACCATAGGTGGAGCAATCTTTGGCAGCAGCCGTATTAAGGTGCACAGTAAAAATCGCGCCTGCTAGGGCTTCGTTAGACCCGTTAATCTTCTTGATTACGATATCACCGTGCTTGGTAACCACCTTATTAGACGGAATACCCTCGCCCTTATCCTTCTTCCACTTATTCGGATACAACTTACCAGTGTTCTCAGTAAGACCACTTTCTGGAACCTTGATTAGCTTGACAGTAATTTTTACCTCAACCGCAACGCCCTTAGCAATCTTATCTAAAGCAGGATCCAGGAAAGATACCGTTACCTTGTTACCATCGGCAGTAACCTTGAAATCAGTATCCTCAGTTTGGTCTGCCCCGGCAATCGTGGCCGTGGTTCCCACGTATTCCACATTGGCAGGTAGCTCATCATAGAACTCGTAAACCCCACCCAGGTCACCCTTATCCAGTTTCCCATCCTTATTGCTATCAGTAGGAGTGGAAGTAGCCGATAGGGTGTAGAAGAAAGTATCGTTTACTTTAACGTTTTTGTCACTGACTTTCTTTTCCAGCTCATCCACCTGGTTCTTCGGGTAAACATGCACGTTATCATTCCAGGTCTTACCATCAGGACTCGTCATCGGCAAAGTCAACGCGAAAGGAGCAATCGGAGTAATCTGATCCTTCTCAACCTTCTTACCATCAGCCTTAATATCATCCGCGTTAGATCCAGCCACGTCCTCTACAACCACATAAAGACCACGCTTTTGACCCTCGAACTTCGCGGTACCACCAGCATCAGTCACCGCGGAAGCGGTTTTAGCTGGAGTAAGGCTATAAGTCTTGCCCCCATCCTTAATACCATTGGCAACTACCGTGGAATCCAATTTAATTTTAGCAAGCTTAGTAGCCAGCTCCAGCCCTTTGTTAGTGTTAATATCAACGCCTTCAACCTTGTAAAGGTTAAATTTGATTCCCGCCAAAGGCTTATGGGTAGGGGGATTCAGCTTACCCAGCTCTTCTGCGTTAAGCTCGGTACCATCGTTTTTCACATCCGTGGTAGCACCCATATACTTATGCACCGTCAAAGATGCAGTAGCGGGTACACGATCGAACGGCGTATTCCCATTATTAGCACTGGCAGCACCTACACCCGCCAGGCCCATGAAGGCCATCACCATGCCAGTAAGCACGGCCAATAACTTTTTCTTACTCACTTTCTTTTCCTTTCAAATAGAGTGAATAACATAGCAATCCCCAAAACCAGGCACCCTAGAAGCAACACTTCTAAAGAACCGGCATACCCCGACAAGGGAAGTTTCCCCTCCGGATAGTTAGTAACGGTCAGGGACTTAACCCCGCCACTAACAGTATTCACATCACCCTTACCACTAATAACGGTCACTTCCCCGTTACCGGCGACCTTAAACCTCACCGGCTGCGGCAGCAGGGCAAACCCCTTATTGGTGCTGATTTCTCTTAGCACATAGGTTTTCCCCGGAAACACCTTGAACTTAGCTTTCCCGTCCTGATCAGTTTTCAAGGTTTTAGGAGCGGTAGTGGCGCCTTCTTGAGTAAGCTCAAAAACCACGCCCTCCATCGATTTATTCGCGTCATCTTTCTTGTTTAGCTCGATTTCTACTTCCGCTAACTCGTTATAACGCACCACCGTCATCACCGGGTTATCCCCGGTAACCTTAACCTTCATAGGGGTAGTATCCATTCGGTAACGCTCAGGTGCCTGGGTTTCTTCCAACGTGTACTCGGCACCGAAAGTAAGACCAGTAAAGGTCGCCAACCCCACCTGGTTAGTAGTCATTTCTTTCTTGGTGCCATCAGGGGCAGTCAAGGTGAACTTTGCTCCCGCCAAGGCTTTACCAGTTTCCTTAGCCAGCTTAGAAACCGTGACACTACCGGTGTTCTTAGTGTTAGGAACCTCCATAGTCACCAAACCGGTAAACCCTTTAAGCAGGGCATAATCAGATATTTTCACCGAAATCGGATTCGACTTAGCAATATAACCATCAGGCGCCTTCGTTTCTTTCAAAACATAGGTCTTATCCGCATCCAGCTTAACCTTTGCGGGTACCTCAACTATGCCCTCACTATTGGTTTCCAAACCATCCGCTAACTTGGTCCCACCCGAGTCGAACAAAGTGAACTTCGCGCCCGCAAGCGGGATTACCACATCAAAAGTACCCGCCACTTGGGCAGGGCGTTTAACCGCTCCCCGATCTTTATTCTCAGACACCACCATATCGGCAGCGTCTTCGCTAACCCCTTTCACTAGAGGCTCAAACTTGAACACCTGCAAACGGGAAGGATTATTATTCGCCGTCCAAGTAAACTTCTGCGCCCTATAGTCATCAACCACAAACTCATGCACCGCGTTCGGATCCACATAATACCCGGTAGGAGCCTTTAGCTCTTTCACCCGGTAAACCCCACCAGCAAGACCAGTAAACTCAACCTGACCCGCAGCATTCGTTACCTTAGTCTCTGAGGGAGTATCCGGCCAAGAATTATCTCCGGCTTGCTTGAACAACCCAAACTCGGCGCCCACCAAGAACCGGTCAGCACCCGCGTCAGACTCACTAGCTGTCGGGTCAACCTTGGTGACCACAATCGAGGACTCTTTCTTCGACTCCTCATTAGGAACCAACAGTTCACGCTGCACCAGCAATGCCTTGCCATCAGCGTCCAAAAGCCGCCCATCCGCGTCAATCTGGAAGTACATTGGCTTACCATTTAGGATATAACCCTCCGGAGCCTTAGTTTCTTGCAGGGTATAAACCTGATTAATCTCCAGATTATCCAGCAGCACGCTACCAGCCGATCTCTCGGTAGTCACCGACCTATCAGGCGTGCCAGTAGTCCCCTTACCCTTATAAAGGTTAAAGGTCGCGCCCGCTTTGATCACGCCGTCACCGCGCTGCCACCGACCAAAGGCCTTGCCCTTTTCAGCCATGCCCCGCACGCCCAACTTCGAGAGCGACACCCGGCCCTTATCATTCACAACCTTTCCATCAACCCCAAGGGTCAAATCACGCCCCCGCAAGTTGGTGCACTCCGTACCCGTACAACGAGTAATCGTAAAATCAATCGGAGCAATCGGCTGCAAGTGACTATCCCTCGGATTCTCCGTCAGCTGCCACTTACCCGCAGGAATATTGTAGAACTTTACGTCACCGTCATCGTTAGAGCGAACCGTGATCGGGGGCGAGTTCGGCTTCACAAACTTACCCGTACCAACGGGATTACAATCTTTATCCCCAAGAAACTTGCCGGCAGTAGAACACTTAACCTCCTCAACCGCAACCGGAGTAATCGTGAACTCAATGCCCGCTAAAGGCTGACCGTTCTTGTCCACCTTTTTAAACTTGACACTGCCCTTTACCGGCTCAATCGGCTTCCAACGGCTAAAGTTCTTTACTGTTCCTAAATCGATTTGGTAAACGTTTTGGTCAGTATCATAGTTTTTGTCGCTGAAATGGGTAGAGGTGAGTACGAACGATTTATCGCTAAGCTGGTAGCCTTCGGGAGCGGATAGTTCTCGCACTGTCCAGCCGGGTTTCGCGTCTACTTCGGTGAAGGATACTGTCCCGTCTTTACCAGAGGTTGCGGTAGCAACCAGCACGCCTTGCGGGTTGTATAAACCGAATTGTGCTCCGGCAAGAGCCTCTTCTTTCACGGTGTATCCCTCTGTCTTGAACCCGGTTTTATGCAGGATAATGTTGGAGGGCGGCGGAACTAGGGTATTGATTACCGGGTTCGAGTACAGCGTGCCGTCGTGGGATTCCGCGTCGGAGGAAAAGTCATTTATTGCCTGTTTACCCAGGTGTTCTTGGGAACGCGGATCTGCGCCTGCCGGGCCGGCAATCATGGGGACGGTTGCCCACACTTCCGAGCGTCCCTTCTGCTCACTGTTAGTGCTTAGTTTCAAACCGGTCACTGCCCCGCAGGGTTCATCGTTCCAGGTAGCACCTTTAAGGGTTTCTTTGGTCAGATTGGTATCGCAGGTGTATTGGGCTTTCCAGCCCGGCACACTGCTCCCATCTGCCATTGCGAAGGTTACTTTGGCTCCGCTGCGATATTGATTTATCAGGTTAGAGCCTTCTCGCGCCTCGGTTCCCGCTACCGGTAACAGGTCATATATAACAGAGTTTGTTTCGGCCTTTTCCCCGTACCCCAACCGTAATTGGTATTCGAAGTTTGCTCCTGCCAGGGTCTGGATTTTGTCCGTCCAGGGCGCGTTGGCTTTGGCTTTTCGTATCCGCTTGTAGATATAGGTTTCGTCTCCGACTGAAACCTTGGTGGCGTTCTCGGCCTTTGACCAAATACCTTCCCCGGCTACCGGGTCATTTTCTACCTTGTTAAGGTAGATAACTTTCCCTTGGGCACGCACGAATGCTTCGTTTATCATAACGGGGCCGGGGGTACGTTTGGAGATATAGGTTTCTAGCTGTCCCACGTTGTAAACATCGTCTACGTTGGTAACCTGGTCGGCGAGGAACCTGACCGCTTGCCGCCCAGTATTATTCCAGTTGGACACAATCTCGTAACGCGCCCCTGGCAGAGCCGCGAATGTCCCGGTCATGGTCACGCCTTGTACTTCTAAACCATTGGGCAGCACGTCTACCAGCTCAAAGGAAGTCAGGGGGGCGCCATAGTCGGTTTCTATTTCGGCACCCACGGTATAGGTACCGGTCTTACCGGTGAGGGTGAGTTTTTCAAAAGTGTTCCGTTTGAGAGCTTTTATGGTTTTGCCCTCGGGACGAATGTTGATGAATGCTTCTTTCTTTTTTAAACCAGAGCGTACCGAGTTAGCTAGAGGGGCATCACATTTTGTTTGGTCACACAGTTTTTTAGCGCTGTCCCTAAAACGCGTGTGTACTTTACTGATGGTGCGTTTTCCAGGCTGCGCCTGGATTTTGCTGACCCACCGCAACCAAATATCAGGGTATTTAGTTAATTCTTCGGGCAGTTCGATGCGTTTACCGTCAGTAATATCTATGGAATATAAATGCTTGTCTACCCCGTCTTTCGAGGTCAAGATTTCTAGTTTCCCACCAATAAAGAAGGGATCGGGGGTCACCGCGCTATAGCGCAACCGTTTATCTAGGTTGTAATCTTCTACGTTCACAACTCCGGCAGTCTGGGTGGTGTTATCGGTGTAAACACTCCAGTTGATTTCTTTTTTCCGGTCACTGTCGGTGTCGAACAGGGTGGGTTCTGCGTCCACATAGTGCGGCCCGTCTGCACTTTTGTCGAGGGCGGTCCCGGTGGGGAAAGTTTCGATTGGCTTATAGAAACTGATCCTGGTTCTTGCCGACCCGGTAATTACGGGTTCTTTTTCCCCTTTTTCTTCGGGGTTAAGGGCGAAGTCGGCACTATTGTTGATTCTTTCTTGTTTTTTCGCCCCCGGGAAGTGGAGCTTTAGCGTGCCTAAACCGGCGTATTCGCTGTGAATTGTTCGATCTTTATCCGTATAGGTAAGGGTCACCCCGTCGCCCCCGAGCGTCCAGCCAGGGTTTTCTTCCGCCACGAACTGGGCACGAGCAGTCGATCCGTCTGCTTTGGTGTACTCCGGTAAAACATCGGTGATGGTGTAACCTTTCACATTGCGGAACAGGTCTTTTTTAATCCCGAACGTAAAGGTGACCGCGTTTTTACCACTTTCGGCTACGTGTCCATTTTCGTCTTCATCATAGTCGCGGCACACCCCCAGGCTGCACCCGGCAGCATCTTTTATAAACGTGGGCATCAAGTAGTAACCTTGCAGGTTCACCGGTCCTGGCTTCGATGCCGGGTTGGGCTTAACCACGTAACGGGTTCCGTCACTTGCCGTTTCTATCAAGGTAGCAGTGATGGGGTAGTTCCCATCAGAGGGCGTGACCCGCTCTTTTAACCGCCAGTGAATAGGAATAGTGGTTCTGCGATTTGCACCGTATTTTTCTTGTAATTTTATTTCGAGGACGCCGGGGGCGACCACGGTAGCGGATTTGAAGCCGTAGGCATCTTTGATTCCGGATTCTACATATTCGACCCGGGAGGGATCATAGGTTACCCGAATAACCCCCTTGGCTAGCTCGGCGCCGGGCGCGTCCCCACCATAGGTAATATCGGTACGCAGCTTTTTACCTATCTGGTCTTTGAGAGTATCGGAGCTGGGGAAGTTCCCTTTTTTATCTGCCGGCTCATTGGTGAGCTTACCGCTTAACTCTAGCAATCCAAAGGTAGTGTTCTTATAGGATTCTGGAACCGGTTTATAAACGAAAGTTAGCTCTTTATCTTCCCCATCAAGAGCAACCTTTTGCGCTTCCAGCACGCTGTAACCTTCAATCATTGGAGGCCAGAAGCTATATTCGTCTCCCCCCTCCTCGAGGGTGTTCAATACCTGCTCGGTTGGTTGCTTTAGCTCTTTACCATTCTCGTCCACATATTTCGCGGTTACCTTGGTATCAACCAAAATAATAATCTTGCCAGGCACAGATGCCACATGATTAGGGTTCTTCCCTGAATCGGGTCGCAAATAAACCGGACCTGTCAAACCCAAAACTTTATTTTCATACATGCTCTTTTTAAGTAATTGCACGGCTTGTTCCAGCCGGTCATCGGCTACTTTAAAGACTGGAGATACCACTTTTGTTTCTGAGAACGCAGCACTGACACTCTCTATGTCCCCTAAACGTTCCGGTAAATCCGCTATAGATGTATCTGAAAATGCATGATATCCTACGTCTTTAACCTTTCCCCAGTTTTGAGGAATTGCTTTCAAATGCCGATTAGATTCAAAAGCTCTCCCATCAATCTTATCAATTTGTCCCCAATCGGAGGGAATGGTTACTAGATTATTTTTCTGAAAGGCTCCAAAAGGAATATTTTTAATATTTTCCCAGGAAGATGGGATAGAAACAATTTCATTATCGGCAAAAGACTCCACGTCAATATTGGCTACTAAATCCCAAGATCTTGGTAGATTTACAATCTTATTTCTCGAGAATGCCGAAGGACCAATATAAGAAACCCTATCCCAGGAATCAGGTAGCCTAATTATTTTATTCCTGTAAAAAGCGTTTTTTGGGATTGCTGTAATCTTTCCCCAAGGAGCGCGTAATTCTTCAATTATATTATCTTCAAAGCACGCCTCGCCCAGGGAGCTCACATTTTCCCAGGAATCAGGTAATTGGGTAAGTAAATTATTAATAAAAGCTTGTTTTTCAATCCCGGTTATTTTCCCCCAAGAATCGGGAAGTTTTGCTATCTTATTAGACGCGAATGCCTCCTCACGAATTCTAGTAACATTTCCCCAAGAATCCGGGATAGTAGTTATCTGGTTACCTTCAAAAGATCGGTATTCAATTTGACTAATGTTTCCCCAAGAATCAGGTAAACCAGTTAACCTATTTGCATAAAAGGCGTAACTTTTAACCTGACTAACCTCTCCCCAGCTATCAGGTATGCTGGTCAATTGATTACTCGCAAAGGCGTTATCATAAATATGAGTTACATTTCCCCAAGATTCAGGTAAAGCAGTTAACTTATTGCCATAAAAGGCCATATCTCCTATAGATTTAACAGTTTTCCAACTATCAGGGATAGAAGTTAAATGATTCTCTCTAAAGAGATCATCAGGAATAGCAGGCCAACCCTCCCAGCTAAAATCTAGCTGGGTGATAGAATTAAAGGCGAACACACCCTTTAGAAATTTGTTTTTAAAATTATCGGGGTCTATCCGATTAAGCTCAACTTTCCCCCAACTATTAGGAATTTTCGTTATCTTGTTACTAGAAAAGGCGTAATTGCCAATGAAAGTAATATCTTTCCAAGATTCTGGTATTTCAGTGAGTGTATAATTGCTAGAAAATGAACTCTCACCAATACTTTTAACTTTTCCCCAAGATTTGGGGATACTGGTTAGTCCACAATATTGAAACAGACCGGGTGTTATTTCCTCTAAATCACCCCACGAATCCGGAATCTTACTAAGCGTCTTATTTTCGTAAAAAGCTCGATCTTTAATCTGAGTAACCCCGCCCCAGTCATCAGGCAAGCTCTCTATTTTGTTTTTTGCGAAGGCCGAACCCCCAATATACTTTATTGATCCCCAGGATTTGGGCAGCTTCATCAAACCTACCTGGTAAAAAGCATAGCTACCTATTGCGGTGATGGACTGCCCCTTGTCCCCGAAGGTTGGCCAGCACCAATCGCTATTAGTCGCGCCCTTCTGATGGTTTTTTCGACCGCTATCACTGAACCCGGTAATGGTTTCCCCGTCGTAGGTGAAATCTTTTACCTGCCAACCGGCACAAATGGTTTTCTCTGGCCAATCCGGACCGACTGCCACCTTGCCTTTAACGGTTTTAGTGCGCCCCTGAGAATCAGTGACCGTGTAGTAGACATCGTAGGTGGCCTCTTGCACATGAGTATCAATTGTTTTCGGAGAAACCTTTAGCTTTCCAGTAATAACATTGCCGTCAGCATCTACCGCGGTCACACCCTTCAATAAAGCTTCTGTAGAACCGTCACCACCATGCGGAATATGCTTAAAAATGTCCCCACTAATCTTGGGTGAAAAATCGGTTTTCTTATATTTAAAAGTAACCTCGTTCTTCTCACCCTTTACTGGCGTGAGCTCTTTTGCGGATTCCGTAGCCTTGTAACCCGCAAAAACCGGCGCCTTAATCTTGTTAGGTTCACCCGCGAAATACACCCCGTCCGGCTCGGTAAACTCACTTTGTAGAATCTGCGGGCTGCGCAGGGGTTTATCAGTATCCGCATCGAGGTAGTTAATAGTGATCGAGACCGCGTCCTCCGCAGCCACCTGACCAAAGCCGGAAGCATACTTTTCGGACTTTACTGCGGTCGGAAGCGAAGTCTGCCCGTCAGCCTTTTCTAGCACCACCCAACGCTTGTTATTCGAAAAAACTTCCTTGCCAAAGGTGGTGATAGTCGCAGGAATCTTTACTTCTTTGATTTGGTTGCCGCTAAAGGCCTCCTGGCCAACCTTCTGCAAGTTGGGCGGAAGGGTAATCGCCTCCAGTTGGTTATTGGCAAAGGCACTGTCGCCAATCTCGGTCACATACTTCGGCAAAGTGACCTCAGTTAGCTTATTGTCACGGAAAACATTCGCGGGGATAGCGGTTAACCGCTGGGGCGGGTTCTGCGAATCATCCGGGCGAGCATCGGTGATATTCACCTCGGTTAACTGGTTATCGCTGAACGCGCCCTCACCAATCTCCTCCAGAGTAGAAGACTCAAAAGACAAAGACTTAAGCTTATTCCTCTGGAACGCGCCCTCACCAATCTTTTTTAACCCTAGTGCGGTCAGTTCCTCAATCTGGTTATCATAAAACGCGCGCGCCCCGACCTCAGTCACCGAATCCGGCAAGGTAACCTTAGTGAGTTCCAACCCCGAAAAAACACCCTCCGCGATCTTGGTGACGCCATCGGGAATGGTCAGTTCATGATTAGTTTCAAGTTCTTTCTTGCCCTTAGCAGTCAGGCCAGTAAGTACCGTTCCCTCAAAAATGAAACGGTCGTCAGTTGGGGGCACCCCCCCGCACGGGAATTGGGCTACGCAACGCCTGCGGCACCCCCGCCGACAAATCCTGCAAACTATGTAGCCCGGGAAGCGGCTGCCCAGAACGCACCGACTTAGTGATCCCCGACTTGGAAGCAGCAGATACCGAAGAAGCCTTAACCGGTTGGGATTTCGCCGATGCCGTAAGCGGCACCACCACCAACAATGTGGACAACAGCAGCCCCAACACCGATAGAGAAGCCACCAATCGCCTGCTCAGCACCCTACTAGTCAAACCTACACTCCCATAGAACAGAGCAACCACCCCATAAGGCAGCCATCCAGCCTCAATAAATCTTTAACTTATGATAATACATTAATCAGGGTGCTATCAAGCGCTCAGAAAACCACAAATGGTAAAAACCACGCCCGCAAGCAACGTGCGAAAAAAGGTGTTTAACCAGGGCTTCTCCCTATTCGAAAGGGCTAACTTCCAGCAGCTTTACCTTAATATTTTTGCCGTTAGGAGCTAGATAATCAACGGTTTCGCCCACCTTATGGCCCATAATCGCCTGTCCCAAGGGAGCATCCGGAGAATAGACGTCCATGTCCACATCCGGGCTAGCCTCGCGCGAGCCCATCAGGAACTTCACTTCCCGCCGCCCCAGAGTAGCCTTCACTACCATGCCTGGTTCCACAATCCCGTCATCAGCTGGAGGCTCACCCACCTCGGCGTTCTCGATGATTTCCTTTAGCTGCAAAATCCGGGTTTCATTCCAGGACTGCTGTTCCCGTGCCGCATGGTAACCGCCGTTTTCCTTCAAGTCGCCTTCTTGGCGGGCTTCATCAATTCGGCGGGCAATCGCCGGACGCTCTACTTCTTCGAGATGGCGTAGCTCTTCCTTTAGACGATCGTATGATTCCTGAGTCATCCAGGTCTTCTCTGCCATCGTTTTCTCCTCAGCTAATAAATAAAAGACTGACCACGCTGAGCGCGGTCAGTAAAACAGCAGGTATCAGTGTAACAAATTGCAGCTGAAGTTGCTATTACAAAAAGCTAATAACTTATTTCCAATATAAGTGCCGGTCAGGAGAGCACTGCGAAATAGGCGGCGATACAAATACAGGTCCACCCCGCCACCGTACCCGCATGGAAAATCTCGTGATAGCCAAAGTAGCGGGCGCGCCTGCCCGGCCAACGCAGCCCGTAAAACACCGCCCCTATCGAGTAGCAAAGTCCCCCCGCTACTAGCAGCCAGATAACCGCCAATCCCCCAGCTTCGCGCAGCTGCCCCATATAGCCAAGCGCAACCCAGCCCAACAAGACATAGATAGGGACATACAGCCAGCGGGGCGCGCCTGGCCAAAATATAGACAGTAAAATCCCCGCCAAGGCACCCAGCCACACCAGCAGTAATAGGTTTCGCGCCTGCGGATAAGGCAAAAGGGAGACTGCAATCGGGGTATAAGACCCCGCAATCAACAAGAAAATATTGCAATGATCCAGGCGGCGCATCACGCTGTGAGCCCGTTTTCCCCAATCTATGCGGTGGTAAAGAGCGGAAACCCCGAAAAGCAGTAAGGAACAAACCAGATAGACGGCACACGCCCAGCGTTCGTTAGCAGTATTGGCTAAACAAATCAGCACAATGGAGGCAGCAAGAGAAAGCGGTACCGTAACGGTGTGGATCCAGCCGCGCAATTTCGGTTTAGGTAGGGCGTTGAAAGAATCCGCCACCCGCTTTTTTACCTGGGTGTATCGTCCCTCATCAGGTGCCATCCGTCCTCCTCAGGTCGAATAAAACCCGCCCTAGCCCCAACAGCTGCGCTAGGGTGTCTGTCTGCAACCTACGTTAATTGTAGGGGATAAATACTGTCAATAAATCGCAGGAGGGGTAAAATCCAACTATTAACCCTAAAGGAGCAAGCTTGACTCACCTTACTGACCTGGTCTATCGACTCTATGCCCGCAACCTGGAAAAGGCGCTGCCCACTGAATCCTTGCCGCGCCACGTGGGGGTAATTCTCGATGGGAATAGGCGTTGGGCGCATCAGGTGGGGGCTGAGTCAGAAACCGGACATAAAGTAGGGGCTGATAAAGCCCTAGAATTTTTAGGGTGGAGTGAAGAAGTTGGGATCCCGGTAGTTACCCTCTGGATGCTATCTACCGATAATCTGCGGCGCTCCGGAGAGGAACTCACGAAACTTTTTGACATTATTTGCGGAGTGGTAGAGCAAATAGCTTCTTTAGGACGCTGGCATCTACGTTTACTCGGCAACCTTTCCCTGCTGCCTGCCCCGGTGCAAGATCGCCTGCGGGAGGCAGTGGCAGATTCTTGCCAAGACTCTCCCCTCACCGTAAATATCGCAGTCGGCTACGGCGGGCGCGAAGAAATTACCGAGGCCGTGCGCAACTTGTTACTGGAAAAGGCACAGGAGGGCGCTACTTTAGAAACCGTAGCTCAAGAACTATCCGTAGATGAAATAACTTCCCACGTTTATACTGCCGGCCAGCCTGACCCGGATTTAGTTATCCGCACCTCGGGTGAACAGCGGTTATCGGGATTCCTGATGTGGCAGTCTACCCATTCGGAATACTACTTTTGCGAAGCCTTCTGGCCAGACTTCCGCAAAATTGACTTCTATCGAGCCCTGCGCGACTTTGCTCTCCGTGAGCGCCGTATGGGCAAGTAAAATCTATTCCTGATTGTCTGTACCCTTAGATTTTTCGGCTGGCGAGTTAGCGTCCTGTTGCTCTTGCTGGGCGGCGCGCTCCGCCTCCGCCACTTTCTGTATCTTGGTCGCAGCTCCTACCTCGAAATCGGTTTTGGCATCCCCGGGAACAAACTGGTTCGGATCTGCTGCCGCAAACTCGGAGAGAGTATCTTGAATTTCCCGCTGTACTTGCTCCGCTTGTTCTGCATGGTCACGGGGAGTATGTCGCTGTCCGTCCTCTTCCACGGCTGCTTTCGCTTCGCGTGCCTCCGCAAGGTTCTGCTCGCTGGGGCGAGCCGCCTCCGCTAATTCTTTATCGAGAGACCCGGGAGGCCCTCCGGGGCGATCTTTCTGGTAATTGAGCCGAATAAAGCTATCATATCCGCGCAGGTAGAGTACGGTAGTGTTCAAGAACGCCAGAATCGGCACCGCAAAAATCGCGCCCACAATCCCCATCGAGGCGCCGCCACCGGCTACCGCCAGCAGTACCGCCACCGGATGCAGACTAACCGCATTAGACATTAATGCCGGTTGCAGCAGATTGGATTCCACCTGCTGAACCACCAAAATAATTATCAGCATTATGATTGCCGTGGTGAATCCTTTATCTACCAGGGCAATCGCTACCGCCATCATTCCCGAAAGGATTGCCCCTAGAATCGGCACGAAGGCCGCCAGGAACACCAAAATAGCCAGGGGAATCGCTAAGGGAACCCCAATCAGGTAGGCACCGCCCCCGATACCGACGGCATCAATCGCTGCCACCAGGCATTGGGTGCGAGTATAGGCACCGAGCGTAACCCAGCCGCGAATAACCGCTTCGTTTAGAGGATGGCGCGCCGAACGCGGAGTCAGCCGCAAGAACCACTGCCACAGTTTGCGCCCATCTTTTAGGAAAAAGAATAGACAGAACAAAGCGGTTAGCGCCCCGGTGAATGCCGACGCCACCGCCGACATAGTTCCCAAAGCATTTTGCGCTAGCCAGGAAGCATTATTACGGGCATAGTTCTGGATTTGATCTTGGGCTTGCGCCCACAGCTTAGTGGCTGTCTCGGTATCCATTTTCAGCGGACCGGTAGCTAGCCAGTGGATGCCTTCATCCACGCCGG
Organism: Varibaculum massiliense; assembly: GCF_900106855.1. Classification (NCBI taxonomy): domain Bacteria; kingdom Bacillati; phylum Actinomycetota; class Actinomycetes; order Actinomycetales; family Actinomycetaceae; genus Varibaculum; species Varibaculum massiliense. The sequence goes on from NZ_FNWI01000004.1 coordinate 215,982, forward strand.
CTTTAGTGCGCCCGATTAGGTTGGGCAGTTCGCTAGCCAATTGGGTGGTAGAAACCGAGATCATGGCTGCCACTATCCCCACCCCGAGAATCAAAGTGACCGCGGCAGCCAGTGTCCGCGGAAAATGCAGTTTTATATATAAAAGCCGCAGTACCGGCTCTAATAGCACTGATAGCAGCAGTGCCACCGCTACCGGAACCACAATTACCTGGAACTTACTGGCGACATAAAGGAAACCGGCAAAAGCCGCTGCTACCACCAACAGCCGCCAAGACCAGTCCGCAGCTACCCGCAAAGTTAGCGGCACCGACTGTTTATGCGAAGGTTCTTCCCCATCTGTTTTAATTTCGGGGAGGTCTTGGATATAGGAGCCTGCGTCTGGAACTGCCGGCACAGCGTCTTTCCTCTGCCGAGGAAGCGCCTCTACCAGGCGCCGAGCCGCTTGCTTAAAGCCTTCAAGACGAAAATTCATAACTCAACCCTAGCAGCGTCCCGCAACTCTCTAACAAACCACTCGCTAAGACAGTGATGCTTTTTACTTTAATAATGGTCGTGATGGCGAAAAGCTATTGGCTAGCGGGCGTTAGCGGGTCATCCGGGAAATCGTCTCTCCCGAATCCTCGTCAATCAGGCTCAGCCCGTCCAAAGTGAAACCATTCACCCGTAAAAAGCGGCGTTTTACTTGGTCGGAACGCAGTACCCACGCTTGGGCGGGAGTGTCAGGATCAAGCACATAGTCCAGAAGACGCTGGGCAAGGTCGCGGGAATAAAACTGGCGGATAATCCCGAAGAACGCAATGTCCAGGGCGCGAGGAGCCGGTCCCAACTGATGATCGTTTGGGGGCGAGGGGGTTACATAAGCCATTCCCACTACTTGCCGTCCTCGGGAGGCAAAGGCGATTTTTCTACCCTTCGTCTGCAGGATTTGCTGATGCCAGTACTCAAGGAGGGCTTCTTCGCTGTGTTTTTCCCAAAAATCTTCCGGCACCTGGTCGCCGATAGTTTCGGTTAATATCCGGTGATGCGCCATAGCTGCGCCCGCAGCATCAACCAAGGTAGGGGTTCTTACAATCACCGGCACAGCGAGGTTCCTTCCTAAAAATACTTCGGGGCGACTACAGCTTATAGTAGTCGCCCCGAGGTACAGTTTTCTATTCAGTTACCTGGTTAGTTATCGCGAAGAATCGCAATGATGCGCAAAATCTCGATGTAGAGCCAGACCACCGTGACCATGATTCCCAGAGCGCAGCTCCAGGCCATATCTTTGTCCGCCCCCAGGCGCACGCCCTCGCGAACCATATCAAAATCAGAGATTAGTGACATTGCCCCGAAGATCACCGCAAATAAGCCCACTAGCAGCCCCAGAGGCAGCCCGAAGAGAGTGATTTGGTCAAGATTACCCACGGCACTGGAGGGAGTAACCATCGCCAAAACCATCGCCAAAAGCCGATAAACCACGATTGAAACGATGCCCAACAGCATAATCTTCATGAACTTGGAGTTGACCCTGACTAGCCCCGACTTAAATAACACCAGGCAGGTAACGAAGACTGCCGCGGTTCCAATCAACGCCTGGATTACAATCCCCGGATACGTATATTCGAAGAACGCAGAAATCCCGCCGATGAACAGCCCTTCAAAGAAGGAGTAACCCAAGGTAATCGCTGCCGAAGGCTTACGGCGGAAGGAATGCACCAGCACTAACGCAAAAGCTATCAGAGCGGAAACCGAGGAAATGGTGAGCATTGTTCCCGCGTTCGCCGCCAGATCGCTGACTCCCCAAAACCACAGCGCCGCAGCTGCCACAATCATTACCCCAAAACTTGCGCCGGTGCGCACCAGCACATCATCTAGGGTCATAGGACGCGAAATACTCTGGGGAACCCCCAGTTGCTGACCTTGATCAAAGGTAGTTTGTCCGGGAATAGAGGTATTTTGTCCAGGAACGCCGGGGGTGGCGGATTGCGGATAGGACGGATTAGCGAACCGCGCGTCTCCCCCTACCTGGTAGCCAGGCATTTCGGGATAGCCAGCGGGAGTGCGACGCATCTGCTCGCCTACTTGATTCATAACCGGATTTGCCATCTGGATCTCTCTTTCTGCAGTTACCAGCCGCTTCCGTTTCGCAACTTTACTAGTCGCACTCCGACAATTGCCAGAGCTGGAAACAGCACTACTAAACAAATTATTAGTAGATGTTTCTGAAAAGTTTCTGGATGAGTTCCGTAAAAATAATGGTAGTACCCCCGGTCGGACTCGAACCGACACTGGACTGATTTTAAGTCAGCTGCCTCTACCGATTGGGCTACGGGGGCTTACCAGGACTTTTAGCTGCCCTTCGGGTACGATAACGCACCAACCAAGTTTTGTTTTATCAAAAGCAGGTACCTTTTGTAAAACGCCACTCCATATTAAACCTTAGCGTTTCACGAAAGTCGAAACAAAGAAGGGTTAGCATAGGGGCATGCAGCAGAAACATGATAACGAAAACAATTGTTCTCCAGAGCAAGATAAGAAGGAAGATGTCCATTACTTCCCCTTGGAAAAAGAGGTTGAAGAACTGGTAACTCCCCCGGACTACCAGGATTTGGCGATTCCTTCTCCGAAGGATTACAGCGAGGAATCCCCCCACGGGGTCTTTACCTCCATCAAACGGGTATTAGCTAACGACATTGTGGCGGGCATGATTTTGGTCTCCGCCGCCATTTTGGCGCTGATTTTAGCGAACGCGCCCTCCCCGGTGCGGGAAGGCTATATGACGCTTTCTAACTTCGAATTTGGTCCGCGTTCCTTGGGGCTACATCTAGCGGTACACGAGTGGGCGCAAGATGGGATTTTGACCCTGTTCTTCTTTGCGGTGGGTTTGGAACTAAAACAAGAGTTCGCGATAGGTTCGCTACACAACATTAAAGTTGCTGCCATGCCGATTATCGCCGCTATCTTCGGAATGGTCGGCCCGGCCTGTGTCTTTCTGGTAGGCACCGCCATTTCTGGTGATAACGCCTGGCATGGTTGGGCAATCCCCACTGCCACCGATATTGCCTTTGCGGTGGCTATTTTGCAGATTTTCGGACGCGGACTGCCCCTGGCTGCTCGCACCTTCCTGTTAACCCTGGCAGTTGCCGATGATCTGGGCGGAATTTTAGTAATCGCCATTTTCTACGCCACCGGAATGAAATTTATTTCTCTGCTGCTGGCGTTTGTTTGCGCCGCAGTTTTCGGTTTCCTAGCCCAAAAACGGTGGGGACGCTGGTGGATACTGATTCCGCTGGGTATCTTGACCTGGTACTTCATGTTTGATTCCGGGGTACACGCCACCATCTCCGGGGTACTACTAGGGATGACAGTGCCCGCCAAACAGATCGCTGGCGAAACCGAACCCGAAACCGAACGCCTTACAGAAGCGGTCAACCCCTTTAGCGCCGGCTTGGCGGTGCCCATCTTCGCTTTCTTCGCCGCCGGGGTAAATGTGGTGGACGTGGCAGGCGGGCCGCTCCATGTAATCACTCACCCAATTGCGCTTTCCGTAATGGTGGCAATGCCCCTTGGTAAGGTGCTGGGAATTTTTGGTTCCGTGGCTATCTTTACGAAACTGACTCCCCTCACTTTAGGCAAAGGCGTAGGCTTGCGGGATGTACTCCCGGTTTCGCTAACTGCCGGTATCGGTTTCACAGTGGCGCTACTGATTTCCCACCTGGCCTTTAGAGGGGATGCAGACTTGACTCAGGCGGGCTCCCTGGGGGTGCTAATGGGAACTTTCGCGTCGGTAATCCTGGCCGCTATCTCCCTGCAAATCCGGGTGCGGCATTTAAAGGCTGCTGGAAAGATTCAAAGCTAAGGTAATGGTAATAGCCCTCGTAGGCGGGTCTGCCTAAGCCCGTGGTTAGCAGGCTTATCCCCCGCCTGCTACTACGGATGGGAAAACCACCTGCCCAGCGCCACAATGGGCTACCTGGGTATCTGGGGACGATCTCGCGCCTCTCCCCTAGTTTTCGAGGATGCGCGCTTGCTCCAGCAAAGTCGCAAAGTCTGGGTTTGCCTGGTCGGCAACCTCTAAGTAGCGGCTAGGTAGCAACACCCGGTTGTAGCCGAGGGAGGATGCCTGCTCGAAGAAGCCAGCCGACATTTTGCGCGGGGCTTTTAGCAGACCAGCATTACTGGCACCGGCTGCTAGCAGTCCTTCGCGCAGATGCAATGCCGCTAGGGCTTCATGGGGCTTTTGATATGCCAGCGCCACTTTTAGCTGCTGCCCTTCCTCTGGCAGGGATACTAGATCCACGATCCGTTCAAACCCGAAGCTGAAGCCGACGGCGGGGACATCTCGCCCCAGCCAACGTCCTACTACCCCGTCATAGCGTCCGCCTCCACAAATAGAGGATCCGGAAGCGGTGTGGGAAACCTCAAAAATCGGACCGGTGTAATAACCCATGCCGCGCACCAAAGTGGGGGTGAAAGAAATCTTGATATCGGGAGCGATCTGGCGCACTTGAGAGGCGATGGCTCCCAGATCAAACAGCGGCAGTTCGGCGCCTAGAGCAGGAACCTGCACGGTTTCCACGTCACTGCCCAGTTCTAGCTCCGCGATACTGCCTACTGCCTCTACTAGGGATTTTGCTTGGGAGTCAGTGGCGATTTCCTGCCCCACTAGTTCTTTTATAACGCCCTCTTCTCCGATTTTTTCCAGTTTGTCGAGGGTGATGAAGGCACTATCGTGCTTTTCGTCTGCAACCCCGGCCGCTTTCATCAGTTCCCGCAGGAAACGGCGATCGTTGAGCAGGATTGTGGAATCTTTGTCTAGCCCCAGTTTGCCGATGGCGTTCCACATGGTCACGATAATTTCGACTTCTGCGCTAAAAGAAGCCTCCCCCAAAATATCGATATCTACCTGGTTAAACTGGCGGAAACGCCCCTTTTGCGGGCGCTCAGCGCGCCATACCGGACCGGTCTGGAAGGCACGGAACACGCTCGGTAGCTCCCCCTGGTGGCTAGCGAAGTAGCGGGTTAAGGGAAGGGTCAAGTCATATCGTAGCCCCAGGTCTACCGCCTCGGCGGGCAAAATTCCTGCTTGCGGATCCAGACCGCGCCGCATCACCTGGAAAATCATTTTCTCGTTTTCCCCACCTTGCCCAGATTGCAGCCGCTCAATCGGCTCCAGGGCAGGGGTTTCTATCTCCATGAACCCCAGGGAAGTATAGGTTTCGCGCAGGACGCTAAGGACGCGTTCACGCCAAGTTTTTTCGGTGGGTAGAAAGTCTCGCATCCCGCGAGTAGCAACAATTTTTCCAGACATGACTATAACTTTAGCATTGGCGCAAGTTCGGCTTTGCGACTAAAAAGATTACAACTTTCAAAGTAAATAAAAGTTAAAAAGGTGAAAGTGCCAGTGGTACCCCCAACGGGATTCGAACCCGTGTCTACGCCGTGAGAGGGCGGTGTCCTAGGCCTCTAGACTATGGGGGCCAGAAACAAGAACCAGCAGGTTCCCATTTTTGCTGGGGTACCAGGACTTGAACCTAGAATGGCTGAACCAGAATCAGCTGTGTTACCGATTACACCATACCCCAAGGGCTGCTAACCTCGGCTTGCGCCGGGCTGCAGTCATCTACTCTAACGCAGGCACTTAGGCAGCTTCAAATAAATTCCTTGTGTGACTAATCACCTGACGTTACGCCTGTTCCAGATGGTTTTGTAGTTTATGCAGGCGTTTTATGATGGCCTCTTTCCCCAAGATTCCAATGGAGTCAAATACCGGGATCGACACGTTAGAGCCGGTGATTGCCATGAACAACGGTTGGAAAGCAACGCGAGGTTTAAGCCCCATTTCTTCGACCATTACCTGGCTCATAGCGGCTTTAACCGCCTCGGGATCTCCAATGGTGCCGGCCTCGCCAACTTGGCCTTCTGGCAGGTCTGTTACCACTTTGGCCGCGGCCTCGAGTACCTGCGGGGCATTATCTTTGAGTTTACGTAGCGGCTTTTCTTGATATTCCACCTGGTCATCCGCAATAAACAGGAATCCCAGCAGGCTCTTAGCTTGGGAAAGTACCTGCATCCGGCTTTGGGCAAGCGGAGCGGCAGCCTCCAAAAGCTGTTTTTCTTTATCGGTTAAATCAGCTAGGTTATCGGCACTTACGAATCCGCCGGCGTGCAGATAGGGAACGATCCGCTCAGTGAAATCGCCAACTTGCAGCATCCGAATATGGTCAGCGTTAATCGCCAGTGCTTTCTTGGAGTCAAAGCGCGCCGGATTGGGGTTGACGTCCTCAATATCGAAGGCCGCGATCATTTCTTCTTTACTAAACACGTCCCGATCGGCCGATAAAGCCCACCCTAACAGCGCTAAATAGTTCACTAGCCCTTCAGGGATCATCCCGTTTTCCCGGTGCAACAGCAGATTCGATTCTGGATCCCGCTTAGATAGTTTCTTATTGCCCTCCCCCATTACATAGGGCAAGTGCGCGAACTCGGGGACGCGGTCTGCGATCCCCAACTCGATGAGGGCGCGGTAAAGCACGATTTGGCGGGGGGTGGATGAAAGCAGGTCTTCTCCGCGCAGCACGTGCGTAATATGCATTAGGGCGTCATCTACCGGGTTCACCAGGGTGTAGAGGGGATCTCCGCCGCCGCGAACAATCACATAGTCGGGAACTGAATCGGCTTGGAAAGTGATGTCTCCGCGCACCAGATCATGGAAAGTAATATCTTCATCGGGCATCCGCATCCGCAGCACCGGCTGGCGCCCTTCCGCGCGAAAAGCCGCGATCTGTTCTTCCGTCAGGTTGCGGTCATAGCCGTCATAGCCCAGATGGGGGTTACGCCCGGCGGCTTTATGACGCGCCGCAATTTCCTCGGGGGTGGAATAAGATTCGTAGGCATATCCCCCGGCGAGCAGCTTATCCGCTACCTCTTTATAGATATCCATACGTTCGCTTTGCCGGTAGGGACCGTAGGGACCGCCCTTGCCGACACCCTCGTCCCAATCTAGTCCCAGCCAGCGTAAAGACTCTAGGATTTGCTCAAAGGATTCTTCTGAGTCGCGTTTGGCGTCGGTGTCCTCGATCCGGAAAACGAAAGTTCCCCCCGTGTGGCGCGCATAAGCCCAGTTAAACAGGCAGGTACGCACCATTCCCACATGCGGGGTACCAGTGGGTGAAGGGCAAAACCGCACCCGAATAGGGGAAGTGGAATCCGGATTCATACCTATAATCTCCTTGCGTAAAATCGTTAGTTCCCCTTGATTCTACTTCGCGCCCCGCCTGATTCTCGAACCTGGGGGATTATCGGGGCTCGTCTTTCTCCTCTCCCCTTCTTTTCGAGCACCATCTGCAAACAATATTTGCGCGCCCTAACTGGTCACGAGGCGTAGGGTGGATACATGCAAGATTTTGACCACTTATCCCTGCAAGAACTACGCCGTAGAGGATCTTTAAAATGGACCGGAAAAACCTTGGAGGGCGAGCCTTTATGGGGAGCCTGGGTGGCAGAAATGGATTTTGGAACCGCGCCTGCAGTTGCACGCTGCCTGCACCGCGCTATCGATGACGGTTTCTTTGGCTATATGCCGCCGCGACTGGCAAATGATCTCCAGCGAGAAACCGGGCGTTTTCTCGCTACATCCTATAGGTGGCAGGTTAACGCCGAGGATGTGTTTATTTCCTCCGATGTACTTTCGATTCTGCGCGCCCAAATCCAACTGATGACTAACCCCGGAGAAGCGGTGGTGGTACCTACTCCCGCCTATATGCCGTTTTTAACTATCCCCATCCAGGCAGGACGGGAACTAATCGAAGTTAAAAGTCGCTATTATCAGGGACGTTGGGAGCTTGACTTTGCGGCGCTCGAAGATGCGCTTCGTCAGGAAAAAGCTAAGTTGCTGGTGCTTTGTAACCCGTGGAACCCCACCGGGAGAGTCATCAGCGAAGCCGAGCTGCGAAAAGTTGGGCAGCTGGCGCTTGCCCATCAAGTAACGGTGTTTGCCGATGAAATCCATGCTCCCTTGGTGCTGACCGATAAGGCTCGCCACATTCCGTTTGCCAGCCTGGACCCGGAGTTTGCCCAGATCACCGTGACTGCGCATGCGGCCTCTAAAGGCTGGAATTTGGCGGGTCTCCATTGCGCACAAATGATTTTGCCGCCCTCGCCGCTACGTGATCAATTCGAAGATGCCGGGGTAACTACCCAGCTAGCGATGGGCGCGACTCCCCTAGGAGCACTGGCCACCCGCGCTGCCTATCAAGAGGGAGGCGCTTGGCTGCAAGAAATCAAAGCTTATATTCGTGAAAACCTTGCCAGTTCCCGGGATTTGGCGTTGCAGATTGCTCCCCGGCTGCAAATCCCGGAAGTGGAAGGCACCTACCTGTCGCTATGGGACGCGAGTAGCTATGGCGAAAACCCGGTCAAAATCGCGGAGGAGAAAGCGCGAGTAGGAGTAAATGGCGGCGAGATCCTGGGTACCGGCTACCCCGGTTTATTGCGGCTTAACGCCGCTACTCCCCGCTACCTGTTCCTGGAGATGACCCGGCGACTAGCTAGCGCGCTGCGAGAAGCAGAAAACGATTAGTCTCGCGGAGCACGCGGTGGCGTTAATGGGTTAGCGGTTGGCGCTAACCACCATATTTTCCATCTGTCCTACCCCGGTGATGGCGCTTGTTAGGCGCTCACCAGCGCTTAAGGGCTGTGGCAGCTCAATTCCTCCTACGATTACTACGTCCCCGGGTAGCAGGGTCATCATGGCGCTGACCTTAGCGAAAGCCTCGGCGGCATTGAGCGGAAAGTCGGCGCTACTAGCAGAGGCAACCTCTTGGCCAGAAACGCTCGCGCTAATGGTGACGTTATCGGGATTAAAACCGGGGTCAACTACGATCCACGGACCGATTGCGGCAGAAGTATCCCAAGCCCTGGTCTGAGAGAAACTGATTTCTTCCCCGCCGCATGCAAAGTCTACCCCGATAGTCCACCCGGCGATCACCGACCCTACCTGCTCCGGGGACACATTTTTACAAATAGTTTTAGCGACCGCTGCGATCCCCACGAAGGCGCGTGCCGTGCCGCCTCCCCAAGCGGGAATGGCGATGGGATCGTCCGGGCCAATCACCGCCGTATTGGGTTTGATAGCCACCTGTGGCCACTGCCCCACACCCGCCGCTGATCCCAGCAGATTCGCGCAGCAGCTAACTGCCTTCGAGCGGGGAATCACCGGAGATAGCAGCCGCGCTTCCTCTAAGTTATAAAGCTGTCCGGAGGGTTCCGCCTTTTGGAACAGGGGGTCACCTTTTAAGGATACAATCCGCTCACTTTCGTCCTCTAAAGCTCCGTAAATAGGGTTGGCATCGATCCGAAATCGCACAATCTTCATAGAGCCCAGTCTAGCGCCCTTGCTAAAGTAGAAAGGATGAGCCAAGGAGGAACGCGTGAGTAACAATGTCTTGGAACCGGCATGGCGACGCCTGATAGGCGCAATGTTCACCTCCCCGCATCCCGAAATTACTCCTGGCGCTGACCTGGGAATTTGTATCGAATTGGATGGCAGTTTCCATCCTTTACGCCGGGAAGTTTCTGGTACTTGGACCCGCAATCGTGCCAGTTGGCGTGACCTTTGCCAAACTAAATGGGAATCAGTTTCTGCCGGTTTAGATCGGACGCAGCTCAGCTGCTTACGAAAGGTGGCCGGGCTATTAGAAAAACCTCCTCACCGGTTATCTTCCGAGGAGGCCGCGCAGGTATCCCCCGCGATTCGCTCTTTGGCGCGCGCGGGATTTTCTTTTGCCCTCGGCACCGAGCCCCTCACTCCACTGCGTTTTTCTCCGATTCTGGCGCGCCCTTTCCTAGATATTTGTGCTCCTGGCGACCTGGCGCTGCGCTTTGGGATTGATTTTTCTGCCGGTAAAGATCCTGCCCAGCGCACAGTGGCTGCTACCTGTGTGGCGGCCGGTCTTGAACTGGTTGCCAGCGAAGAGCTCGGGTGTTTCGCCTTTTGGGATGATCGTTTCGGAGCGCTTAACCGGGTGTTGGGGGCGAAACCGGTGCGGGTGCCGCAAGCGGATTTAGCGGATTTTTTGTTGCAAGATTTTCCACGCCTTAGCGATAGCTTCCCGGTCCATTCTTTAGATAACAGTTTCGAGTCCCCCAAATATCGCTACCTGCTGGAAGTGGGAACTTCCCGGGCAGAAGACCTTTACCGGATTCACCTGCGCGCCATGCGCGAGCTTGAGGGGCAAAAGATTGAAACCAGCGCCCCACCTGACCAGATTACGCAGCTGCAGAGCCAGGTGACGAAGTGGTTGCGCCGCCAAGAAGGGGTTTTCACTTTCGATAGTTTTCTTTCTTGTCCCGCTCACCGCATAAACCAGTTACTCGATGAGCTAGAAACCGTTTTTGATGGCCAGGATTTAGAAGTTAACCGCCACGGAATTCCCCGTTCATTTTCGCAACAGGGTGGAGAGATCATCGTGGATTTATCCCCCAATACTTACGGCTGGTTTACCCCGCAGGTGCGGCTGCGTTTAGGTGACCGTGACTTTACATCCTCCGAGATTGCCCAGATGCGCGAGCGCGGCGGGCTAATCGATGCCGATACTTATCTTAGTGAAGCCGATCTGGATCGACTGACGCTGCTTAGTGAGCGCGCCGGCCTTAACCGCCGCGGGATCCACCCGGCGATTATTGACCTCTCCCAGATTCTGGAGGGTACGCAAGCACAGGTGCGTGGCCTAGAAGCTTGGAAGGCACGCAAACTAAAGTTGCCGCCGATTGCCGCACCCCACACCGTTAAGCTGCGCGAATATCAATGCACGGGCGTGTCTTGGTTGCTGGCGCAACTGTCGATTGGGCCCGGAGCGGTGCTGGCCGACGAAATGGGGCTGGGAAAAACTCTGCAGATTTTAGCGGCGATTAAATCCTTACCCACCTCGAATCCGGTGCTGGTAGTGGCGCCTACTTCGGTAATTAATGTTTGGGAGTCCCAAGCGCAACGTTTTTATCCCGAGATGCAGGTGCGGGCGCTGCGTAGCGGCACCGAGATTGAGGAGGGTTTCAGCGGGGCAGATTTAGTGGTTACCTCCTACGGGTTGCTGCGCCGTCATGCGGAGGCTTTCTTAGAGCCTCAGTGGCAGGGGGTGATTTGTGATGAGGCGCAGCTGGTGAAGAATCCGCGTACTCAAGCCTGGCGGATCCTTAATGATTTGCGCCGCGAGTGGACTATTTGTGCTACCGGCACTCCCCTAGAGAATTCTTTAGCGGATTTGCATGCGATTTTGTCTTTGGCGCAACCAGGCACTTTGCTTTCACGGGAACAGTTTGCTGCCTTGCAGCTGCGCGGGATAAACCAGGTGCGTTCGCTGGTGGCTCCCTATATGTTACGGCGCACTAAAGCTGAGGTGGCACCGGATTTGCCCCCGAAGATTGAACAGGTGTTGCGGGTTGATTTAGAGCCGGGGCATAGTGCCGCTTATCGGGAACTGGAAACCCAGGCACGCCACCAGGTTAGCGGGTTGCTGCAATCTGGGGATCGGATGTCGATTTTGGCGGCGCTGACGGCGCTGCGGCGCGCCAGCTTAGACCTGCGTCTGGTAGGCGGACGCGCCGGGATAACTAGCGCCAAAACTGCCGCCCTGATGGAGCAGCTGCAAGCGATACCTGGCCATAAAGCCTTGGTATTTTCCCAGTTCACCTCTTATTTAAAGTTGATTAAAGAAGCCCTAGAGGAGGCAGGAATAAAAACTGCCTATCTGGATGGGTCTACCCGGCAGCGCGACCAGGTAGTTGAAGAGTTTTCCGAGGGAAACGCGCAAGCTTTCTTGATTTCCCTGCGGGCAGGCGGCACGGGGCTGACTTTGACTGCCGCCGACTATGTGTTTGTGATGGATCCGTGGTGGAACCCGGCAGTCGAAGAGCAGGCAATCGACCGCGCTCACCGGATCGGGCAAGAACGCCCAGTCAATGTCTACCGCCTGGTGGCGAAGGGAACCATCGAAGAAAAAGTCTCCCAGCTACAGCAACGCAAGCGCGACCTGTTTACTTCGGTAGTTAAATCTTCCGGCTCCCTAACCGAACTAGCCAGTTCCCTGCTAATGGACACCAACTAGCTGGCAGTGATTTTAGCGGCTAATTTTCCCTTTGAGCTGGCACCCAAAAATGGCAGTGGGTCGTTGCTCCGGGGAGCAACGACCCACTGGTCTTAGCTACGCTATGCTCTAGTTTCTTGAGCGGCGGCTATATAGCAGTAACCCGCCTGTCAACGTGGACAATAGAGCCGCCAGCAGCGCCAGCTGCGCGGTGCTGCCAGTTCGCTTCAATGGATGGGAACCCATATTTCCAGCGGCTCCCGGTTTACCAGCAGATCCCGCCGTATTACCAGGTTTATTGGTGCTTGAATTCCCGTTCCCACTGTTATCCCCGCTGTTACCAGCAGTTGATTCCGCCACCTTAATGGTGAGCGTAGTGACATCGGAAGTGTTATCCGGGTAGCTCACTCGCACCTTCACTTCATAATCACCCGGCTTAGTATTCGCAGGAATGTCAGCAGTCACCGCTCCCGTGTCCGGATCCACGCTTGCCCAAGCAGGACCGTCCTCTTTCGAGTATTTGGTTCCGGTCGGTAGCTTGCTCCCATCCGGGTTCTTCGGGCCGGGAATCTCAGCCTTTTTACCTGCCTTCTCGGCTTTGGCATCGGGATACTTCGGGTCATTAACCGTGTTTTGGTCAGCCGGATTCACGGTAAAGGTGAAGGTTGCTGATACGGGCGTCCCGTCCTCGCCGATAGCGGTAATCGTCACCGTCTGGGCGCCGTTAGTAGGCGCAGACGGGGTACCCACGATAGCGCCCGCTTGCGGATCATATTTCATTCCCTGCGGTAGCCCGGTAACTGTCACCGTGCCGCCATCTCCCAGGTTTTCTACCTTCACCGGGATGGGGGCATGTTTCTGCCCTTGTTTTCCAGTTTGGTTTGCTACCGGGGTAATGATGGCTGATTGCCGCGGTTTTTGAGTCACCGTCACTTTCAGTAGGGCAGTATCCTCGGTACCGTCCGCGTATTTGGCGATTACCTTAATATCGTAATCTTGCGGATTAGTGTCAGTACCCGGCTTTAAGGTAACCGCGCCAGTGCCTTCATCTACGCTAACCCAGTCGGGCATATCCGCAGCCTTAGTAAAGGTCACTCCTGCGGGCTTACTTACCTCGTTTCCGTCCTCATCGGTGAAAACCGCAGGTTTCGTAGTCTTGGTAGATCCTTGTTCCACTACCTCAGTTTCCCCATAGATGGGGTCTTTCTGCGGCTTATATTTAAACCCGTAGGACTCGGTTTGCGCGGTTACCTTAACCTTGGTGGAAACCTGCTCGCTGGATCCATCCTGATAGGTAACTATCACTGGAATCTCATGGGTACCCAAATCGGCATCCGCGGGAATATTCCAAGTAATAGCACCCGTATTGGGATTGATACTTGTCCCCTGGGGAGCGCCTGCCCCCAGTTTATAGGTGACGCCCGAGGGACTGGCCACTTTTTTAGCAACTGCATCTCTAAAGTTTGGGGCAGGAACTGTAACCGGGCTTGCACCCCGCACGCCCTCTTTATCTTTGTCATATTCGGGAGCATAGCGCTGACGCTCCGTACATCCCTGCTCGTCCACTTTTGCTCCCTCGGGAGTATCTGGGCATTTATCTTTGATGTCAGCTACCCCATCCTGGTCATCATCTGTGGGGCCAGGTTTAACCGTTACCGGAACTTTAACATCGTCAAAGGTACCGTCCGGATAGGTCACCCGGATAACCGCCTCATAATCCCCTGTCGGGGTATCTGCCTGAGGATTAATAGTAACGGCACCGGTATCAGGATTTACCGTAATCCAATCTGGGCCCGAGGTCTTTTCATACTTAGTGCCTGCAGGCAAATCGCTGCCATCCGAATTCTTCGGGGCGGCGAGGGTAGTATTTGCGCCTTTTTCTATCGGAGCTACCTCGCCATATTGCGGATTATTACCTTTGGCGAGAGAATCGATCGATACCTGCGCATAGGCGAGTAGACTGCCTCCGTTATCCGGGAAAGTCACTTTCACGGGAATCGCTATGGTGCCTAGCGCCTGTGCTTTGGGAACATTCCAGGTAATGGCTCCCGTATTTGTATCTACCGTGATATCGCTAGCTTTCACCCCACTGGGCAGATGAGCCTCATCCAAAGCGTACTTGGCGCCAGCTGGCTTGGTGATTGCTTCTTTGCTCAGCGCGTTCTGGTAGTCAGGCTCCTGTATTTTCACGGTTTTACCGGGAGCAGATTTATTGGATTTATAAACCGGCAAGAGCTTCTGATTGGCAGCGCACCCAGCGTTATCTACCGCTAGTCCCGCGCTAGTGCCGGGGCAAACATCCTTACTGTCATCTACCCCATCCTTGTCGGTATCCGGTTTGGGTGCTGGGTTAATAGTGATAGAGAAAGAAGTGGAAACTATCTTTCCATCTTGTCCTTTAACTTTCACCGTCACCGGATAAGTCTTCGAGGTTTCCAAAGGATTGCCCGCATCATCCACTGGGTTTACCATGCCGGTAATCTGACCGGTATTGGGGTCATACCCCAGTCCCTCAGGTAGTCCCTCGAAGGTAGGAGCCTGCGCCGCGTTAGCGATTTCTACCGGGATCGGGTTAATTAGCTGCCCAGCAGTCCCGCTTTGGTCAGCAATCGGCGCGATAGTCGCAGGTTTATCCGGAGGGGTAACCGTGTATTTGAAGGTTTCGGTTACTTCTCGACCGTCCATACCTACAGCTCTAATGGTTACCACAGAGGGGTCGCCGCTCGGGCTGGCGGTTGTGGGAGTACCGGTAATTTGCTTGGTCGTAGGATCGAAAGTCAGCCCATCAGGCAGTCCCTCCACCTGCAAAGTTCCCGGTTTCACGTTTTCGGCTTCAATCGTGATGGGAGTAATCGCTTCTCCGACCTTGCCGGACTGGTCACCTGGTTGGGTGATGCTACCCGCAGGAGGCGGAGCAGCTTGGTTTACCTTAAAGGGAACCTTGACCGTAGCAGTCCCGGAATTATTCGGATACGTGACCTTCACTGGAATCTCATAGGTGCTGGCTGGGGTACCTGCGGGAATATTCCAGGATACTTCACCGGTAATGGCATCAACTGCAACGTCATCTGCGGTTACGCCTTGCGGCAAATTAGCCTTGTCCAGCGAGTACTTAATACCTGAGGCAGGCGGAATGCTGCTATAGTCAGCGCCAGCTGCCTGCTGATTTTTAAATTTAGGTAACCCGGAACTGACCTTGGAGCCAGGATCTGCGGTTACCTCGTCATAGTTGGTGACGTACTGCTGCGCAAAGGTACAGCCGTTAGCTTGCGCAGTTTGTCCACCGGGGGTCTCAGGGCATTTATCATTTTCATCTGCTACCCCATCACCATCTTTATCTTGAACAGATTTGATGACGAAGGGTACCTTCGCTGATTCAGAAATTTTGATGGCTCCCCCGCTCTCTAATGGCTTGGAGTAAGTCATTTTAACCGGCACCGAAACGGTAGTACCTTCCTTACCGGTTGGGTTCTTCCAGGTAACTTTCCCAGTCTTAGCATCAATGGAAAAATCTTTCTCGTTGAGACCGATTTCCTCCATCCTGGTCTGGTCTAGCTCGAAGACCGGGTTATACCCGGCCGGTAATTCGGTGTCCTGTTCTACCTCATCGGTGGTTTTCTTATCGAAAGTAGGAGCCGCGGAAGTGGTTGCCACCCCAACCTCTGATTTGGTCTGCTGGTAGTTAGCATCGTAATCGGGAACCACTGCCAGGAAGGAGTCCGTACCCAGAACCACGGAATTTCCTTGCGCGTCTACCGTAGAGAGCACCGCGTTATAAACAGTGTTTTCCTTTAGATTTTCCGGAACTTTAAACGGGCAGGTTCTTAAGACCCCACTGTTATCAGCTTGCAGTTCGCAGCTTCCAACTGGGTTCTCATTAGGGTCGTACCAAGTAATTTGGTAGGTATTAGCATCAATTTTATTGGCGGGAGCCAGTCCCTTGGTCGAAGTCTTTACCGTAGTTCCCGGGGTGGCAGCATGGGTACTGGTGTCATATTCCAGCACATCAAAATAGGTTTGCACCGGGATAAGCGCCAGGTTCAAATCATCCCACCGGTCATTGGAACCCGCGTAATTCGCGGTTACTCCAAAGGGGGAAAACATGGAAGACCCAGCGCGCGTGTCAAAGAAGTTGTTGCCCCGCCAAGGATCCATATATCCAATGCCATCTGGCTTATCAACCAAAGACAGGTTCAGGTAATCCCAATTCACATGCTTCTGGTCGTTCCTGTCCAAAACTCCCGTCCACGATCCAGTATCGGGATCATCTGCAACTGTCCCACAAGTTTTGCCGGCAGGAACGCTCACGCAGCTACGGTCATTAGTTCCCCAGGTACCCTTAAACTGCAGAGTATAGGTGCCGTCGGCGCCGGTAGTGGTCTGCACAGTCTCTGCAATCCAGCTACAAGAGCCGGTATCTCGCGGGATTTGTTCCCGGATATATTTTTGCAGGTTAGCTTCGTCAGCCGCAGTCCAGCGGTCCTTTTCCAAAGTAGCAGCGGAAGATTTCCGGAATAAGTGATTATTAAAGACAGCGGTCTTATTGTCCGCATAATATTTTTCAACTTGTTTTACGGCACAATCACTGAGGTAGGATGCCTGCACCTTCTGACCGCTAACTACTTTGTCATCCGCAGGGTTGTTTAAATCCATCCAACGTGCCGAGCCTACGCCCTGCACCCAGTTCCAGAAAATTTTCCCCGAGATATGTCCGCCCTTGCTCTGGGAAAGCGCATTGTTGGTGTCTATGGATTTACCCGTGGTGACCGCTAGATCTTGTTTTTCTACAAAGTAAGTGTCGGCGCCCTTGAGACCATACCTGTTGCCCCAGTAGGCATTACCGGTGGAGTCCTGCACAAAACCGTCCGGAGAGGGACGCTGTCCGTAGCCCCAGAACTGGGTAAGTTTTTCGGGCTCGGGGTTAATTACCCAAATCTGAACTTTTTCGTTAAAGGTGCCTTTGGGATGCAAACCAACTTCGCCATCAAAGGTACGCTTTTCCCCGTTGACATCGGTGTAAGGCAACATTTTAATCGAAAAATCACCGTTGGCATCAGTGAGCCCCTTATAGATAGGAGAAGCCCACCTACCCTTGGACTTAGAGCCTTCCGTCCACTGGGCGTAGACAGTAACGCCTGCTAGCCCCTCTCCTAGCTCGGCGCTTCCAGAAATATTACTAGTATGAGGAATCGCAAATAGCTTCTTCACCGAGCCCGAGACAGCGTATGCCTCCTCGGTAGACTGAGAGGAATCGATAGCATCCTGGAATTTAGCTGGAGCCTCTGCGTAAGCTGGCAACGCGGATCCGCCGAATATCACTGCCACGATTCCTAATAAAACTAAAGAAAATCCGGCACTAACGGCCGTTACTTTCTTGAGATTTCCGAGAAGCTTATCGCGGAAACTGCTGGTAGTAACGCGGGGCATTTGGTGATTATTCATAGCTAATTCCCTCTGTTTGCTCAGCTAAAATCAAACTTCGTCGTTATAAATTAAGGTAAAGTTTGAGTACTGAGCCACTAACCTGACACTTTTTTAATAATTTACCCGATAACCTTGTAAAAAGGTAGCTAGGTTGCCCTAAGAAGTAGTTTCCCGCCATAACTCCGATCCCGGCTCCAGCGCTACCCACCAAAACTGAAAACTTCCCACCTAAGCTATCGGTGACGACATTCCCTTACGCGCCCATGACATCATAAAAATGCGTTGATAAAAGTCGGGAAAACAAGCACAGATGCAGGCAAAATTAGGAATACCATGTGTCGGGAGCTGAATTCTTGCGCCTCCCCTAGCGGGAGCAAGCTTTCTCCTAGAAGATTAAGAGGAAACAGAGGAAAGGAATAGCTATGAAGACCTTGGAACTTTTGCAGGATCGGCGCTCCCGATACCAGTTGGAGCGGAAAATACCCTTAAGCCACCAGGAACTGCTGGATTTGATTGATGAGGTAACCGCGCAGGTACCGGATGCTTTCAATATGCAGTCGCAACGGCTATTGGTAGTTACCGGTGAAAATCAGGACGCCCTCTGGAATAGAGTTTTCGAGGTTTTCGAAGGTAAAGTTCCGCGGGAAAAAATTGATTCTTTCCGGGCTGGTTACGGCACTATTCTCTACTTTTATGACCAGGAAGTCACCGAAGAAATGGCGGGCAAGTTCACCGCCTATGCCGACAAGTTCCCGCATTGGGCAGCGCAATCCCTGGCCATGTTGCAATTTTCGCTGTGGGTAGCGCTCCGCGAGGCAGGAATTGGCGCTTCCCTGCAGCACTACAATCCGGTGATTGACCACGCGGTGAAGCAAATGTTCGACCTGCCCGAAACCTGGGTACTAGATGCGCAAATGCCGTTTGGCCTGGCCAGCGATGACCCCTCACCCAAGCAGCTGCAAGACATTCGCCAGCGGGTAATCCAACGCTAACGGAATACCCCAAGGTTCGTAACCAGAATTTCAGTATTGGAATATCAGCATCTTCGGCACCCTCTTCGTTGATAGGGTGACGAAGATGAATAAAACGAGTACGCGCGGGCTGGAGATACTGTTAGCTCTGGTGATGATGGCGCGTGGCACCTCGTTTATTTTCAGCAAACTTCTGCTAGAAACCATGAGCACCTTCAACGTTCTAGCGCTACGGTTTGGGATCGCTTTCCTGCTATTGGCAGCGCTATTTGCCCGCCGCCTCTATCGCGCCAGCCGGAAAGTGTGGATAGCGGGATTCCTGATTGGATTCCTATATTTCTTGGTGATGTCACTGGAACTAACCGCTTTGACCATGGCAGATACTGGGCCAGTAGCGCTCACCGAACATACCAGCATCGTGATGGTGCCACTGGCAACTGCTGCTTTGGCGCGGATGCGTCCTAATCCCGTGATGTTGTTATCGGCTTTCCTGGCGGTTACCGGGGTGGGGATGCTGACGCTGCCCGGCGGGAATCTCTCGGCCGGGCTATTGATTGCCCTGCTGGGAGCCGTCTGCTACGCAGTAACTATCATCGTTACCGATCGAGTAACCCATAGCCCCGAGGAAGGGTTTACGGTCGGCATTATTCAGCTGGGTACGCTCGCGCTCCTAGCTGCTATCGCCAGTTTTTTCTTAGAATCCCCGCATTTGCCCTCCTCCCTCGCGCAATGGGGAATGTTAGCAGTGCTAGTGGTGGTGTGTACGGTTTTCGGTTTTACTTTCCAACCGGTTGCTCAGGCGCGGGTATCGGCAGAAATGACCGGACTACTATCAGCTTTAAATCCGGCGGTAGCAGCGGTAATCGGGGCGTTCGTGTTACATGAACAGTTTGGCTGGCTGGGTGCACTCGCGGTTGCGTTGATCCTAGTTGCTATTACCCTCCCCAGCTGGCTGCGGATTCTCACCCCCAAAGCCGAAAAAGTTTCACCGCAGTAACGCCCAGGGATAGCGATACGCACCCTCCCCTAATAGCTCCGATAACGCAATAGCTCCCCTTTATATTGAGGACGAGGTTTCGGCTTAGCAGTAGCGGCGGCGGTGAAATATCAGCGATAAACCGCTACGGCAGCTAATGCAAGAGCAACATTCCGCCGGCGAAACAGATAATTACTACGAAAAGTAGCAGGCCAAGTGACCAGCGAATAACTTCGCGTAACAGTTCGATTTCCTTTTCTGGCGCACCCATAGAGGCGGCCGCAATCGCCAAGGATTGCGGAGCGATCAGTTTCCCAATCACTCCCCCGGCGGTATTGACTGCGACTGCGAAGGCTCCCGGCAATCCGATCTGCAGGGCGGTGGTTTCTTGGAGAGAAGCAAAAAGAGCGTTAGCGGAGGTGCTTGACCCTGAAATCGCAGTCCCCAAGTAGCCAATCAGCGGAGACAGCACCAGGAAGAAAGTTCCAGTGCTTGCCAGTAAGGTTCCGATGGTCAAGACCATACCGGATATATTCATCAGGTAGGCCAGCGCCATCACTTCCAAAATAGTGGCCGCCGAAAAACGCATAGAAAAAATGGCTGACCCCAATTCTTTGACTATTCGTTTAGCACCCAAGGGATATTGCCCTTCCTCATTCACCACGGTGAAAACAATCCCGGTAATAATCGCGGAGGCCGCAATCAGGATTCCCGGTTGGGAAAGGGTGGGGATTACCACGGTACCGATATGCGATGCCACCTGGGGATTATCGGCGCTTGCTACCTTCCCAGCCAGTACCGGCCAGCTAACCTGCAGGTCAGTAGCGCTTAGAGTTTTCGCAAACAGCGGCACCATCCGCCCTAAAGACAAAACCGCAATCACCAAAGAATAGGGCAACACCGCCATCGCCACCCGCCCTATACGTAAATCAGTGGGCTTTTCAGTTACAAACTCTTCTGGAATAGGAGGGCGATAAATCAGCACCATCAACCACACCACCAGGAAAGTTACTATCGGAGGGAGCACCCCACCTAACTCGAAGGACACAAAACGCAAGGTCAAGAACTGACCGATGCCTTCTATCAGCCCCATCACCAGAGCTAGGGGAAATAGTTGCCGAAAATTCTTCCTATCTATTAGCAGAATAAGGACGAAAGGAATCGCCAACGCCACCGCTGGTTCCGTCAAAGACACATATTTTGCAATCTCGGCCGCGTTTTCGTTTAAGTGATGCCCCCGCATGAGGGCGGCGGCAGTGGTAATCGGTACCCCGAAAGCCGCATAGGCTACGGGGGAAGTGTTTGCTACCAAAGCAATGACTGCGGCTTTTAGCGGCTTAAACCCCAGCCCCATCAGCAGAGCAGTCACAATTGCTACCGGCACCCCAAAGCCTGATAGCCCCTCGAGCAGCCCCCCAAAACATAGGGCAATCAGCATGGTTTGAATCCGCAAATCCCCGTTTCCTACCGCGGAGAAAACCTTCCGTAAATCAGTTTCCCGTCCAGTGGCCTGCATCAGGCGGTGCAGCCAGACCGCCGCAATCACAATCACAATGATGGGGATTAGCCCTTTCAAGGCACCTAGTAGGCTGGCAGAGATAGCCATGGTAACCGGCAGTTTGAAACCGGCTATAGCGACGATTAAACCCGTAGCTAGGGCAATTAAACCTGACAGATGCGAACGCATCCGGAAAGCTCCCACCAGGACGAAAAATACCCCTATTGGTAGCGCTGCTACCAGGGCAGATAACCAGAGACGATCCCCAATCGCGGTAACGTCAGGTACAAACATTTTCTTGCTCCTTTGGGTGCTACTTTGTGATTTTAGCGACCAAATTCCGTGGCGGAAAAATAGCGGAGCCATTACCAGTAAAATATAACGCCCACAGATTATTTTTTGCGGCGAGGCACTCCCCTCGCCCAGTACTCACACATCAACTACCTGCCTCAACCAGCGCAAATAAGAATCTAGGTTGGCTAAGGCAGGCAGCCAACCGCAAGTTTTTTCACCCGGTATCCTGCTCACATACTGGACACTGGCGGGCAGGGAGCCTACCCGATTTGTTGCTGGGCAAGGTCGGCGATTTTGTTTAGTAAATAATGCTTGCACCCGCGGGGGTAGCTGCGTAATATGCACTTCGTGGCTAGAACACAACGCCATTATTTTAACTATGCGGCGGTTATCTTGTCCGGGTTCCTCATCGCCCTGCTGATAGGAACCTGCCTCTTGATGTTGCCCCTATCAACGGTGCATGTCGGGGGCCTGCCGCTACTTCCGGCCTTATTTACCGCCACCTCTGCCCTCTGCGTTACCGGCTTGACGATTGTTGATACCGCCACCTATTGGACCGATTTTGGCAAAGTCGTGATCTTGGTACTCATCCAGGTGGGCGGCTTCGGGGTAATGAGCTTTGCCGCCGTACTCGCCCAAGCGGTTATTCGTCGGGAAAGCCACAGCACTAATCTAGCCTCCGCCGCCGAACGCCGCAGCGTAACTGGCAGGATTAGCATCCTCCTGCGGCGGGTTCTGGGCGCTTCCCTCTTGATCGAGTTATTCACCGCCATTCCCCTGACGATTCGTTTTCTATCCTTAGAGTATTCGTTTCCCCGCGCCCTCTGGCATGGAATTTTTCATGCAGTGTCGGCTTTTAATAACGCGGGATTTGCCCTCTATTCCGACAATCTCTCGTCCTTCGTCGGCGACTGGGGAATCTGCCTGCCCCTAATGGTGGCGATTATTATTGGAGGTCTAGGGTTCCCCGTCCTCTTCGAGCTGCGCACCTGCCCCCTCAAACCTTATAGTTGGTCTTTGCACTCGCGCATGGTGCTAGCCGGAAGCATAGGTCTGCTAGTATTTTCCTCCCTGGTGGTGACGGCTTTCGAGTGGCATAACCCCAAAACTCTGGGGAAACTTCCCAGCGGGGATGCGATTTTAGCTGGGATATTTCAAGCAGTCCAAACCCGCACCACCGGCTTTAACTCGATTGTTATCGGGCAAATGCACGAGTCCACCCTGTTTGCAATGGATACCTTCATGTTCATCGGAGCCGGACCGGCCGGTACCGCGGGGGGCATCAAGATCACCACTATGTTTGCCCTGTTAGCTATCGTAGCGGCGGTTATTCGCGGTCGGCGGCAAGCCGTGGTCTTTGGTAAAAGCATCTCAGCTGACGTGGCACACCAAGCAGTAGCGGTAGTGGTACTGGCGTTTATCCTGGTAGCTACCGCCACCATTGCCATCCTGTTTTTAACCCATTTCACCTTGTCGGAAACCCTATTTGAAGTGCTTTCGGCATTTGGGACTGTGGGGTTATCAACCGGAATAACACCGCAACTTAACAATCCTTCGCAACTAATCCTGATAGCTTTAATGATTATTGGACGACTAGGTCCGATTACGGTTGCTACCGCACTCGCCTTCGCACCTAGCGCCTCCACCATTTCCTTCCCGACAGAAAGGCCGATCATTGGTTAACTTCTCAAAACCTACTTACGCGGTTCTGGGGTTAGGGCGCTTCGGCAGCGCGGTAGCCCGCGAACTGATGTCCGACTATGCGGTGGTTATCGGTATTGATTTAAACGAAACGGTGGTAAACCGCAATAACGGTATCTTGAGCCAAGTGGCGCAAACCGATGCCACCGATATTGCGTCCATTACCGAGCTAGGGGTCGCCGATTGCGATGGCGTAGTAGTTGGTATCGGCGGTCCCCACGTAGAGGCCTCGATCCTGACCTGCTCCTTACTTACCGATATGGGGGTAAAAAACCTGTGGGCAAAATCCTCGGGAACTGCTCACGGCCGTATTTTGGAACAGATCGGGGTGCCTCATATTGTGCATCCCGAGGTGGCGATGGGGCGACGGGTAGCCCACTTGGTACGAGGGGTAAACCTGGACTACGTGGAACTATCTGCCGGAACCGCCATCGTAAGAACTATCCTTCCCCCGTCCGCGGTCGGGCCTCTCGATGAGGTCGATCTGTGGAACCGGTATGGGGTAAAGATCGTGGCGGTGCTGCGGGAAAACCAATGGCAACCGGTACTGCAAGACATCGAACTTACCGAGGGAGACCAAGTACAAATTTACGGTAGCGCAAGGCAGGTAGAAAAGTTCGCCCGCCTCGCACCCCGCCCGTAGGTATTTTCTGGAGAACTATTAATCATCCCTGGTCGCATTTTCGTAGGCGGCGAGCAAATCGTTGATTTTCTCAGTCGCGTGTGAATAGTAAATATAGAGCCATTCGCCGATATTATCCCCTTCAGATTCTTTGACCAGCGACCACAGATACCAACACCAGCCGGCGAACACTACATACGACCAAAAGTGACGATGCTCAGCTGGAGTTGGAGGGCGGTTAAAATAATATTCAAGCGCTTGATCCGCCTGTTTTTCATTATGGTCAAGGGTAGAAACTACCATGGTGCCAAAATCAGCGGCAATATCTGACATTCCCGCATATTCCCAGTCAATAAGATCCAAATCGCCCTCGGGAGACACCAGAAAATTCAAACTAGAAAAATCATTGTGGCTGGGAACGATCGGAAAATTATCTGCGTCTGTATAGCGTTTTAAACGCAATACTTTTTCACGCAGTTCTTCATAGCCTGGGACATCAATCGGGCCGTATTGCTTGAGAATATCTTCATAACGCAAACCTTCAGCCACAAAGTCAAAGTTACGCGCCAGCTTTTTACCACTTTCATGAAGCTGCCTGGACATCCTCATTGCCCTGCGTAGCTCCTCAGGATTGTTCACGTCAAGGTTGCGACAGTCGGGGATAAACCGCGAAATTTTCCATCCTTGAAGCGGGTCTGAGGCCAGGAAGGTGGAATCAAGCTTCAGTTCCCTCGCCAAATTTAAGGCTTCGCTTTCGGCTTGGCGATCCATAATTTTGTCTGTACCTATCCCTGGGTGACGATAGACATACTCGCGACCTTTAACGGCAAAATGACAGGAAAGATTAGTAATCCCCTGCTTCAACGGATAGACATCTTGAATATCGTTGACATCACACCCAAGGGTTTTCTTAATGTTTTCAAAAATTTCTGAATCCACATTTTCCATAAAGAAGGGATCAAATGAGCGAAGCTCATCTACAGAATCAAATTCGTTAATCACCCCTTCGGGATATTTACGAATAACCATATTAAAGGCGTTTAGGTGATCGACATAGATTTGTTCCCAAAGCTTGGGAGTCGTTTCTGCAAGGTGATAGACACTTTCGAGTACTTCAACAAATTTCCTGGAAAACTCACGATCAAAATAGACGTGTCCGAGCATGATCCAGGTGTCCCGTCCACCGACAGTAACTCCGGTTATCAGCCCATCGGTATCTGTTTTTAGGCACCACTCGTCAGTCTCGCCTTTTACATGTTGAGCTGAGTAATAGGCACGGTAAACGTGTGATTCGAAGGGGTTTTCAGTGAAATAGTCGTCAGAGGAGCACACGTAGGTGTTGGCTAGTTTGTCCCTCACCAGCCACAGGGAACCGTTATTGTTGCGGGTTGCATATTCGGAGTTAACTACAATCTTCACCCCGTATTTTTCTGCGAGATAGAAAAAGTATTCCTTGCGATACCCGACAACCACAATAATGTCGGTGATACCTGCTTCGTGGAGCTGCTCAATTTGACGCTCAATGAGCACTTCCCCCCGTACCCGGAGCGTGCCTTTGGGGCGCTCATAAGAGATTGGTGCAAAACGCGAGGAGAGTCCGGCAGCCATGATTACCGCATTATCAACAGCATAAGGCGCTAGCGCTTCCTCTCCAGCCGCTGTTATCTGCTGATGTGCTAGATAGCCATACGATTCGAGCTCTTTAATTGTTGACTTCACCGTTGCTAGCGGTATGCCTGTCAATGATTGAATTTGGCTTTCCTTTAGTGCTTCTGAGGAGCGAAAAAAGGCATAAAGAACATCAAATTGCGCTTTAGTTAGGCTTGAGAGCATAATCCATCCGTTCAAAATCCGCTTGTTTAGATTCCAATATAGCAAGTGGCGTGCGGCTTATGATTCGCGGGAGTCAGTTGTTCTTTAGCGCCGCAAACCAGGAGGTAAATAATTTCATTGTCTCGGCTGCAAGTTCGTCAATTTCACTGATGGGTCTAGGATAAGTCCTCACACCTAAAGACCATTCGATATAACCTTGAGCTAGCCATTGCTGATCGGGCAAATATTTTTTAGTTAGTTGCTTTCGCCTGCTTCCTAATGGTCGCCTTGAAGTTCCGGGCGCGCGCGTTTTCAGATTAAATTTGGCCGGATCCTTCTCTAAAACGCTTTCGTATAAGACACGAGCGTTACTAACCCACTGGGGAACGATATTTGATTCGGGCTTCGGGAAACATTGTTCTGTCTCAGACACCCTCGTGCCCGCATAAAACTCTAGTTCGACCTCATCGAGCAGTTTTGGCATCGAGCGTCCCGTTACTTGAATCTGTCCGCAGAGCTGGCTGCCATTGGGATGAATGGGACTCACAATCGTAATGCCGGGCATTGAAGCTCCTCCGCGTTCAATATAAAGATTCCAGCAGCTTTGAAAATACTGCTCCATCGCTCGGGGAGCATGGCGAATTTCGCCAGCTAACGCCCTCGTCAGTTGAGTTTCTGAGGTATAGATAGCACCCAATGGGTGTTTTCTGGCTTCCTGCATAGCAAAACTCTACCGAAAAAATCGACGGAGTTATCGCCACCATCATGCCCTTGGATCGGGCAACAAGATACGGGAACAAGCCAAGCTAGAGCTCAGTTTACGATTCGCGGAGACTATTGGCGCTGTGAGATTTTGAGTGAAACAAGCTGCCGATTTTGTTAGCTGTTACTGCTAGCAGCGAATAGGCAATCCCGTAGATCAACGCGGATTCGTTGTAAAAGATGAGCATGGGCACGATGAAAAATAGAAGCGGCAGGAACGTCCACAAAACGGTGAACCCTTCCCAGATTCCGTCCCAGGCGGCTAGCGCGACGGTGATTAGCGGAAACGCTATGAAAAGCAGCAGAATAAACGCCATCATTCCTAAATCGGAGGCGTTGACTAATCTGATGGCGGCTCTAATAAGAGCAGGCAGTAAAAGATAGCACGCGAAAAGCCCACCAAGTCGTACCCACGTGCCGCGTCTTTTCCACCTTTGCATGCACTCATTTTTTCATGTCCAGAAGGGAAAAACCATGGGGCTTGGAAACTGGCTACATCCCAAACCGAGCGACGTTAAAAACCACCAGATGAACTCGTCCTATCCGTTGAGAAAATCCACCCGTCGCTAGTGCAAAACCAGGAGGCCAATTAGGCGTTAAATGCCTGCTCTATGCACTCGTGCGCGCCCCAGATCTGCTCAGGTAGATTCTTGAACTGTGCAAGGTGTTCACGGCGGTAGCCCATCTCCTTCTTCCACAGTTCGGTGTCGATGGAAAGAAGCTTATCCAGATCGGCGTCGTCACCTTCGAAACCATCCAGATTCAACTCTTCCTTCTTCGGCAAAATACCTACCGGTGTTTGCACGCCCTCAGCGCGTCCTTCCTTAAGATCTAGCAGCCAAAGCAGTGCCCGCAGGTTGTCACGGTAGCCAGGCCAGAGGAAGTGGCCGTCTTCCGGATCGCGCTGGAACCAGTTCACGTGCGCAAAAATGGGCTGTTCCTTCGCGGAGCCAATTAATTTCAACCAGTGGGCCGCGTAGTCCCCTTCGGGGTAGGACATGAAGGGGCGCATCGACATCGGATCGTAACGTAGCACGCCCTCCTTACCCTCCGCCGCGAAAGTGGCTTGGGCGCCCAGGGTCAAACCGTCGTAAACGCCCTCGGTTAGGTCGGTGATTGCCCGGATAAGCGGCTCCCGGTCCTTTACTCGCCCGCCAAAGATGATGGCATCAATTGGCACCCCTTGCGGTTCTTCGTAATCGGGGGCTACGTTGGGCACGTTAGCCAAAGACGTGGTGAAGCGGGAATTGGGATGTGCCCAGTCGTCACCCTTGGCCTCGGAGCGCTGCCGATCGGCCGGGCGGTCGGAAATCTTTTCGCCCTTCCAATCCAGCCAGCCAGTAACATCTTCGGGGTAATCCGGGGTCTTACCTTCCCACCACAGCTCTTGGGTTTCGGGGTTGTAGGCGACGTTGGTGAAGAGCGTCTTAGAACCTTCTTTGATGGCGTCCATGGCGGTGGGATTAGACTGCCAGTTGGTGTCCTTTGCCACGCCGAACGCGCCGTATTCGGGATTCATGCCGTAAATCTTGCCGTCTTCTCCAACGTGCAGCCACACGATGTCATCGCCGTAGAAGTAAACTTCGTAGCGGTCACCCAAGGCGTCCGGGGCTAGCATCATAGCGAGGTTGGTTTTACCGGAAGCTGAGGGGAAACCACCGCACACGTAGTAGGTGTGATCCTTGAGCTTATCCTTAATCCCGATCAGCATGAACTGTTCGGAAAGGAATTCCCCGGAGGCCCAGCCGTCGTAAGAAGCTTGGCGTAGACCGTGGGCGATCTTTCCGAGCAGCGCGTTGCCGCCGTAGGAGGAACCGAAGTGCAAAATTGTGCGTTCGTCGGCTACCGTGGCAAACAGGCGCTTATCCTTATCGGTGCCCTGCCCCAAGTTCTTCAGGTCGCCGGTCACGTGCACTGCGCGCACGAATTCTGCCGGATTTTCCAAATTGTTCAAGTGTTCTACGCCAACCCGGGCCATGCGAATCATGTGCAGAACCACGGTGAGGTTGTCGGTAAGTTCCACCCCGCGAGCCCACTTTTCTAGCGGCGATTTCGGCGGTGCCATCAGGTAGGGCACCACATACATTGTTTTACTCCGGGACGCGCCCTTCATGCTTTCCAACTGCCGGGCAGTTACTTCCGTGGCGTCGTGCCAGTTGTTGTAAATTCCGGCTTCTTGCGGATTGTGGGTGGCGACGACGGTGCGTTCCTCGCTGCGCGCCGTGTCCTTGTAGTAGGAGCGGGAGTAGTAGAGTCCATCACCCGCAGGTGCGATTTCACCGGTGGCTAGGCCTTCGGCGATGAGTCGGTCGTCATCCTTTGCGGAAATGACTTCGATGGCAGCGGGTTCGGTAATTCCAGCCCAGTGCGCTACATACTCAGCTACTGCGGGATTTTCCAGCCCGGCATCGCTGAGGATCTTGGCAATGTTATCCATATTTATTACTCCTAAATTTTCGTGTAGTAGAACATTAAATTTAGGATACCCGAAACTTTTGAAGCAAACCCGGATTTAAGTCCTGCCTGGAATAAATAGGAACAAAACCTGGGACGCTGCAGTATGGGCTAGTAAATCTGCTAATAGGCGAGCCATCTGTGGGCTAGTTACTCCCTTCCCTCCCCTCCCCATGCCTATACGTCGGCTAGATCACCCCGACACTACTTGACCCAATAGGGGGCACTCACGCTACCCTACTATTAGGCAAGGCTTACCTAATTAAATATTAGAAGGGATATATCGCATGAAAACACGCGACTTCATCAACATTGGCGTTTTCACCGCAATTTATTTTGTGCTAGTTTTCGCCACTGGGATGCTAGGCATTATTAATCCGGCAATGATGTTTGTGGGCTATGCCTTAGGCCTCATCGCTAACGGCGCCGTAGTCATGCTATTTAAGTCGCGGGTGCCAAAGATTGGCGCCCTGGCATTAATGGGACTACTAGTCGGGATTTTAATGGTAATTACCGGGCACCCCTGGATTGTTGCCCTGCTTGCACCTTTGCTGGGACTGGCCGCAGACTTCCTCTTCGCTAAAAAATCAGCGGTTTTTCGGGTCCTAGGATACGCCGTCATGTCCGTATGGTACGTGGTGCCCTGGTTCCCGGTATTCATTGACGCTCAGGGCTACTACAAATATATTGCTGACTCTATGGGGACCGCCTATGCAGATTCATTACGCTGGTTCTTGTCACCATGGATGATAGTGGCCTGGGGCGTGGGAGTTTTCATTCTCGGGCTTATCGGCGGAGTCTTCGGAAATTCTCTAATGGCGCGGCACTTCCGTAAAGCTGGCATCGCAAAGTAATGAGCCTTCAATGCCAAACTAGCGCCCCCGGATCAGCAGCAAGCTATCACCAGGATCAGGTCACCAGCGCTGAAATCTTAGCAGCTAACCAACGGCATTCCCGGCCAGATCCGCGCACCGTAATACTGGTTATATTCGTATTAAATGCCCTGGTAATGTCGCGACTACCCATAGTGATCACTTTCCTGGTAGCCGGTATTGCGCTCTTGGCTTTACTATTGTCACGCTGCTATTCATGGGCGCTAGGTTTTCTTGCCGTGGAAGGAACCTGGATCGCTTGCATCTATCTTTTCCCCAGAATCTGGCCAAGCGCCCTCACCGCGTTCCTAATGGTTTTAGGCTACTGGATGATAAGGATTTGCACTGTTGGCGGTCTGGCAGGTTACGCGATTAAAACTATCGTCCCCGGAGAACTCGTAGCCGGTCTTCGCAGCTTACGCATACCGATAGCTGTAACCGTTCCCCTGGTAGTGCTATTACGATTCATACCGACAGTATTTCGGGAATACCGTGCAGTAAGAGAAGCAATGTCCCTGCGGGGATTACAAATGGGATGGCGCGCCCTCTTACATCCCCTCCATTTTCTAGAAATGGTTTTAGTTCCCTTACTGGCATCCTGCGCCCGAACCGCTGATGAAATGACCGCCGCCGGCATGGTGCGCGGTTTAGGGTCCGCTATTTGCCCAAGCACTTTGAAACAGCTTCGATTCAACCGACTAGACGCCCTCTGGATATTGACGCTAATCGCCCTGATAGCTCTCATCCCCTACTCAGACCATCTAGCTATACTCTCGGGCGGATTCAAATGAGCACCTTAATCGACAATGTCTCCTTCGATTACCAGTTCAACCCGGACGAAGAAACCTCATCAGCTCACGTTAGCGCAGTCAGCGATATCAATCTCGATTTCCCTACAGGATCCTGTACCCTAATCACCGGTCCTTCCGGAGCAGGAAAGTCGACCCTATTAAAACTTCTGAACGGTTTAATACCCGAACTTTATAAGGGTAATCTCAGCGGACACACTACCCTTGCCGGTCTCGATACCGTGCAAACAGATATCCAACAATTAGGGCGTACCGCCGGGACAGTTTTTCAAAATCCCCGTTCCCAATTTTTTACGGCAAATGTACTAGAAGAGTTAGCATTCGCGAGCGAAAATGCCGGAGATACCCCCCAAACAACCGCTAACCGGATCGCGGAAGCTGTAAACACCTGGGGCATTCAGCGACTGCTAGGCAAAGAGTTACGTAAGCTCTCTGGAGGTGAATTGCAGCTGGTTGCTTGCGCAGCAGCAGTAGCCGGACCGCAGCAAATCCTGCTTTTAGACGAGCCCACCTCTAACCTTTCCCCTGAAGCAATCTCCGCATTCAGCGAAGTCTTACAAAGATTAAAAAGCGCGGGCTGGACCCTGGTAGTAGCCGAGCACCGCGTTTACCCTCTAAAGGGTCTCGCAGATCAAGTCGTGATTATGGGTGAAGGGCGAATCCAGCATTTGTATACTGCGGACGAGTTTTTTAGTTTGTCTTCTAAACAGCGTAAAGAGTTAGGGTTACGCACCCTGGAAAAACCGAAAATGTGCGTTTGCACCAATCCTGATCAGCAGGCGGACGGTATCACCGCAAAAAATTTAAGGTTCAGTTACGGCAAACATCGCGTCCTCAATATTCCTTCCCTATGTTTACCGAAGGGAAAAGTAGTTGCGCTAGTCGGCCCGAACGGAGCAGGCAAAACTACTCTTGCGCGCACCCTCATCGGGTTAGCTCACCCGGAAGGAGGCAGCGTTATTAGTTTTAGCGGCAAATCCTGCCGGGCGGCAGACAGACAAAAACGCAGCGTGCTAGTAATGCAAGATGTAAACCGGCAACTATTTGCTGAAACGGTAGCGGCAGAGGTCGTACTAGGAAATGACAATCTTAGTAAAGAGCAGGTGCAGGCGCTGCTAGGTGATCTGGGGTTGCAAGGATTATCTGAACGGCACCCAATGACTCTTTCCGGAGGACAAAAACAACGTCTCGTTATTGCCAATGCCCTGGCGAGCCAGGCAGAGCTTTACGTATTCGATGAACCCACCTCGGGGGTTGATTACCAGCACCTACTATCGATTAGTTCTCAGATTCGCTCACTAGCCGCAAAGGACAAAGCGATCCTGATTATTAGTCACGACTTGGAGTTCATCAATGAAGTTGCCGATTATCAGCTATTACTTCAGCCTCTCGATAGTGAAATAAACGTGCAACTTACCGCGCCCGACCAAGAGAAACATTGAAAGAGGAAGCCCAGTGAATGATCACCAAGTTAGCGAATCAGAAAAAGATGCAGCGGCAAATATCAAGCTGACCAGCAAACAAGGTAAAGCCGCATTACGAGAACTCTTAGCTCCCGTACAAATGGCGCTGCGAGTCGGTCAAGTAATGGCCGTTATCTCCGCTATTTTGCGAGTTTTTCCTTTCGTTGCTCTAGTGGGGATCGGCAACGAACTCCTAACTTCACTAGGTAATGGCGCATCCCCCAGGCAAAGCGTCATCATATTTTGGGTAAAGGTGTTAATCGGAACATTTTGTGGAGGGCTACTCGCCTATTTTGTGGGCTTGTTGGTTACCCATATTGCAGATCATCGCCTATCCGCAAGTATTCAGCAAAAGATTATCCGTTTTCTGGGGCAAGCTCCTTTAACTTGGTTTAGCGATAACACTTCCGGACATGTGCGTAAAGTACTGCAAGACGATGTAAAGAATCTACATGTGCTAGTAGCACACCGCCCCGTAGATTCACTGATCGCTACCCTAGTGCCCATATTTTGCGCGGGTTATACCTTCACTATTGATTTAAGACTCGGACTTTTAGTAATTGTTACGGTGCCGATTTACATCATTGCCTACGCGGTGATGATGCGGGGAATGAGCGATAAATCCTTAGAACTTGATGCAAAACTTGATCAGGTTTCCTCCGCAATGGTGGAGTTTGTAAAAGGCATCCAGGTGGTTAAAACTTTTGGGATCACCGGAAAAGCACACCGCAAGTATGCCCACAGCGCTAATGAAGCCTGTGACTATATGGAGGAATGGAATCGTCCAATGGTGCATGCGGCTTCCCTGACTACCGCCCTCACCTCTACCCCATTGATCGTTCTCTTATTTGGTATTGTCGGCCCCTGGTTCGTCTCCAAGCATTGGGTTAGTCCGGTAGAAGTAGTTGCCGGTTGTTTAATTGCCATCGCGCTGCCCTCATCAATTAACCTGGTAACCCAGCTTGCTTGGAATTACCAGTTAGCGGGTGCCGCGGCCAAAAGGATT
Source organism: Varibaculum massiliense (assembly GCF_900106855.1). NCBI lineage: Bacteria > Bacillati > Actinomycetota > Actinomycetes > Actinomycetales > Actinomycetaceae > Varibaculum > Varibaculum massiliense. The sequence goes on from NZ_FNWI01000004.1 coordinate 248,708, forward strand.
CTTGATCTTCTTAGGGTAAAGCCCCTCTCCTGCCCGGATCAGTCACTGCATTTACCCCAAGACGCAAGCATCGAATTTAAAAATGTATCGCTCAGCTATGGCCATACCCTAGCTTTGGATAATGTTTCCTTACGTTGTGCGCCCGGTACAGTAACCGCTCTCATGGGGCCATCAGGGGCCGGGAAAACCACCCTGGCCAAATTGGCCGCCCGCTTCCTGGATCCCGATACGGGCACAGTACTAATCGGTGGAGTCAACCTTAAAGAACTGAGTAGAACCGATCTCTACCGTCACCTGGGGTTCGTCCTGCAAGATGCGCAGCTCTTGCGGGCTTCCATTCGCGACAATATTTCTATCGGGCGACACGATGCAGATGAAGCCGAGATTATTAACGCTGCTCGCCAGGCACAGATTCATGACGAAATCATGGCACTACCTAAAGGATATGACAGTGTTGTCGGGGAAGATTTGAAGCTATCTGGGGGGCAAGCTCAGCGGATTGCCATCGCCAGAACCTTACTATTGGATGCGCCGATACTCATATTGGATGAGGCAGCAGCCATGGTAGATCCGGAATGTGAAGCACAAATCCAAAAAGCTATTAACCATCTGATGGCCGGACGTACTGTTCTGGTTATTGATCACCGCCCAGATTCAGTCAAGAACGTCGATCAAATCGTCCTCCTTGATAAAGGAGAGCTGGTGGCCTGCGGTAATCACCAGAAGCTACAAAATATAGAACTCTACCGCCGCCTGTGGTCGGCATCCAATGTTGAGCTTACGGAAGGAGGACGAAACTAAAATGAATAAGTCAACGGGAGCTATCGACATAATTCGAACAAATTTCCGCCTCAGCGCCAACTCTCAAAATCACAGCAGGAGTATCAGCTGGGCAGCTCGGATCATCAGCGGCATTGCGCAGGGGGTAGGCTTACTTGCGCTGATTCAGCTCGCAAATACCTGGGCTAGCAGGCAGGAAGAAACCGCCAATAACGCTAACCTCTGGATCTTAACCCTGCTCGTCACGGCGATTATCGGAGCGATCAGTATCTACATACGAGATCGGTTCTCCTACGAAGGCGCGTTTTCGGTGATGCGTTCTGTCCATCGCCGCGTCGGGGATCAGTTGGCAAAACTGCCCCTGGGATGGTTCTCCACTGATACTACCGGGCGTTTGTCCCGTCTAGGGGCAGCTACTGTCAATGAGCTCGGCAATCTGAGTGCCCATTTGCTCACGGAACTGTCTGCCGCCACCGTCACTTTGCTGACGCTGCTTGCTGGTCTGCTCTGGTGGTACCCTATCCTGGGGTCAATCTTTGCGTTATGCCTAATCTGTTACCTGATTCTGATGTGGGCACTAACCTATCTTGACAGTGCTGCCAGCGCCTACGCGGCCCCGGCGGCTACTGAACTAGCTGATCGGATTGTAGAATTTTCTACCTGTCAATCTATGCTCCGTGCATGTGACCAGACGATTTACCCCCAAATGGCCACGGCTTTAGCAGAAAATCGCCGCAGATCCACTCGCCGACTATGGATAGAATGCATCGGGAATTTCCTCGGAGGTATTGCCTCGCAAACGATTTGCGTGGTAATGATTATTTCCAGTGTTCATCTTGCTTTTACTGGAAGTCTTGCTCCCTTGGCAGTGGTGGCGGTCATTGGGATAAGCCTAGAAATTACTCATTACCTTTCCACGATTTCTGATTGTCGAACCGGGTTATTGGCGGTCGGCCCGACAATGGCGACTATTAACGAAGTACTAGATGCGCACCCTCTGCCCGAGCCAGAAACTTCGCTACCTCAACCCCTACCCCACCAAGTTGAGCTTCGAGAGGTTGATTTTGCTTACGGGAATGATAAGCAGGTACTAAACAAAGTCAGTTTCACCGTTGCGCCCCACACTATGACCGCACTTGTAGGCCCTTCGGGGGCAGGTAAAACCACTATTGCCCGCTTAATTTGTCGATTTTGGGACGTAAACTCGGGTGCGGTACTCGTTGGAGGTCGAGATGTCAGAGAACTAACGACTGAAGATTTAATGAGCCAGATTTCAATGGTTTTCCAAGATGTTTATCTTTTCGATGACACTTTGGAAGCAAATATCCGTATCGGTAACTCCAATGCGAGCAAAGAGGCTCTACTACATGCGGCAGAACTAGCAGGTGTCAACGATATTGTTAGCCGACTTCCCGATGGTTGGGATACAAACGTTGGTGAAGGTGGCTGCGCGTTATCAGGAGGGGAACGCCAACGAGTTTCGATTGCTCGCGCCATTTTAAAAAATGCTCCGATTGTGCTCTTCGATGAAGCTACCAGCGCTCTGGATGCCGAGAATGAAGCAAATCTGCTGCGCTCTTTCGAAGTATTACGTCGCCAATCCACCATGTTGGTAATCGCGCATAAACTCCACACGATTACTCGGGCTGACCAGATTGTGGTTCTAGATAATCAGGGGCAAGTGGCTCAGATTGGTACCCACAATGAACTTGTAAATTGCGAGGGGATTTACCGAGATTTTTGGGATGAGCGTCAAGCGGCCTCTGGATGGAAAATATCCGCACAATAGTTCGGAATAGGTAGGTAGCATGCACGGAATTATTTGCAAGTATTTCCGGCTAGAGGTCGTTGAAATGGCGATTACTTCAATATTTAAGGAAAAAGTCTAGAGATTAATGCCAATTATTTTTCTGATTCGGCATTGATGAATTCACTGAAGGTTTTTGGGGGAAATCATGAGGCATACATCAAATTATAGGGAAACTACTACTTCTCGTCACCTGTTTATTGCAGGCACCATTTTTGCTGCCGCCAGCCTATTCTTAACTCCTTTAGGAGTTGCAGTAGCTTATGCAGCAGATACCGAAACGACCAGTGTAGGAGATAACCTCACTGCCTCCTGGGATCCGACAGCCAAAATCCTGACCGTCAGTGGCCATGGTCAGCTAGATCGAGCCAAATGGATGTCTGAAACTCCGGCTACCCACAATGAGCCCAATAGTAGATTCTGCGGAACTGTTAAAGATGCAAATGGCAACGCCAAGCCAGCCGAACCGCAGCCGGTGGAAATAAAATTTATTCCTAATCCGGGCACCACCATAGATTTCCCACAAGATTCCAGCTTCCTTTTTTCCCACTGTGACAAGGCCAGCATCGACTTTCCGGATACTGGTATTAATACCGGCAAAGTCACCACGATGAGCTATATGTTCTATAAGGCGACGCTGGCGAACCCGAATACCTCTAACTGGGATACCAGCAAGGTGACCAGTATGAGCGGCATGTTCGGCGCCACCAAAGCAGCTAATCCCGATACTTCAAAGTGGAATACCAGCAAGGTCACCACTATGAACGGAATGTTCCATACGGCTGCGGTCGCCAACCCGAATACTTCCAACTGGAACACCGAAAACGTCACCGACATGAGCGCCATGTTCTATAAAGCGCCAGCCGCAAACCCCGATACTGCAAAGTGGAATACCAGCAAGGTCACCAATATGAGTGTAATGTTCAGCGCGACGGAAGCAGCTAATCCCAAAACTTCAAACTGGAATACCAGCAAAGTCACCAGAATGAATGGAATGTTCCAGGGTGCGAAAGTAGCTAATCCGGATGTATCAAACTGGGATACCAGTCAAGTCACTGATATGCATGGCATGTTTAACGGAGCAATTGCCGCGAGTCCGAACACCTCTAACTGGAACACCGAAAATGTAACCAATCTGAGTGGCATGTTCCAGAACGCGAAAGCAGCTAATCCGGATGTATCAGCCTGGAAAACCAACCAGGTAACTGACCTGAGCGACATGTTCAACGGAGCTACTGCTGCCACCCCAGATGTCGCCAATTGGGATAGCAGCCAAGTCACCAACATGGAAGGTGTCTTTACTGCAGCAACTGCCGCGAAACCAGATGTGTCAAAGTGGAAGACCAACAAAGTTACCAATATGCACAACATGTTTGCCGGAGCCAGCAGCATAGAAAATTTGGACGTATCTGGCTGGGATATTAGCCAGGTTGAGGTAGAGACCGTCGCAGACGTTTTCGCCACTGAGGGGCGCACGAGTGTACGAATCAAAGGCGCTGCTTTAAAGCGTAATATTTCTAGCTGGTTTAAGTTTATAGCCGGCCCTTACCATATTCGCAATGTTGACGATGGCACGGTGTTGAACGCTACCCCGGGTGACGGACAAACAGTTTCTGCCATGTTGGATTCAGTTAAAGATAAAATCGTAGATGATGCCACCTACCTAATTCGTCCTAATGAAATAGTAAAAGTAACGGCAACTCCGACACAGATATGGCAAGGCGAACCACTGCCAGTCTTGGATTACCAGGTGGATGCGGCTCATAGCAAAGATTTACTCACCGGTGCTCTCAGAGCTGACTACGGGGCAGAGACCCCGGCGGGAAAGGTTGCGATTAAGCAAGGAACTTTAAAACTTAAAGACGCAGTAGCCGGAGCATATTCACTAGAATTTACCGCAGGAATTCTCAATGTTAATGCTCGCCCAGAGCAACCGGAAGCTAAAGTTGATACTTCTAAGTGGGCTGATAACAATCACCCGGGGGCTAAAAATTGTGCCGATCGAAAGGTATCCCAAAGTAGGACCATCACCACTACCCCTCATAAATGGGATAGCAATAAACATGAATGGGTTTTAGATACTGCAAACGCGAAGGAAAAAACTGAGAGTCAATCGCGGAATATGACCGGCCAAGAAATCCACATATGCGCTGATAACCAACCTGGAAACCAGCCTTCCGTTAAGCCCACAGAGCATTCTGGTAAGCACCCCACTGTGCAGCCAGTCCCTAAAATTGCTCCAGTGAAGAAAACTGAGCCTACTCAGGTAACCCAGATCTCCACTTTGCCTCAGACCGGGACTTTGGTTGGCCAAATCGCGCTTCTAGCTTGCTTGCTAGGGGCCGCCGGCAGCATTGTTTGCCGCTTGCGCCGCAACACCCGCTAGTGGATCAGTTTATGACTCTCGGGGTTTGTTGAGGCGTTGGGGCGGCCAAGGAAAAATCCGATTAACGCGGGCAGCGTATTGGATGTATTCATCCCCGAATTCATTTTCAAGCCAGCGTTCTTCAGTGTGTTTCATCAAAACAGTCAACGCGACCCAATAAATCAACGGCAGGGTTAGTAGCCACCAGTTCACTTGTATGAGCAGCAGACCGCAGTTTAATAGCAGGAAGGAAGAATATACGGGATGCCTAACCCAAGCGTATATCCCGCTAGTCATAAGCTGACCAGTTTTAACGCTTTCGACCATGTGAGAGCCAAAAACAGCTGAAACCCACACGATTACCGCAACCACCATCAAAACCAGACCTGCCGCAATCATGAGGTTATACACCCAACTATTTCCGATGGTTCCGTTTGTGATCCAGCCTAAAAAATGGACAAGACTCGCTGCAATCGTGACGGTAAAAATACCCGAAACATATATCGGACCTACACCTAACACAGGCAAATGCGAAGTTCCGGTTTTAGTCATACAGCTATTTTCGCACGAGCCTAACCCGCTCTAGCAATGGCAGAAGTAGCTAACACTATGGCCGCTGCTGCAGAAGGAGAAGTAAAAGCAATATCCCGGGTGACCACGCCGCGCTTATTTTCTATGCGGATTGACCCGTCACTCACTAGTTTTTGGTGACGACTGGCTATAGCCGCATATGAGTTAACCGTTGCCTGGCTTCTGGCTTTACAGGTTTCCCAGCTAGCAACCACGATGGATCCCTTGAGGAGGAAAAACTCGCCATCAATCAGCTGCATCGAGGCATCTAGGCCATCTCTACGTCTGCGCAGGTGGAAAACAGGCGAAGAAACTATCTGAGCGGTAGCTGGTTGCACAGTATTTTCTGGGGATCGCAAAACGTTGACTCCCAGGATTGGCAAAATTAGCTTCATATTGTCTAAGAATGATTCTGCTGATGCTCGTTGCGCTTCAGAAAGCTTCCTAACCCGAGGGGTTTGTTTGTTATCTGGCATAGAACAACGCTCAGCATTCTTGGCGATTTCAACCAAACGGGCTTCTAAATAACCCCAATGTCCCTCGTTAAAAGATCGTTGCAAGCTAGCAATAATAACGACCTTTTCCCACTGCGGCTTCTTTTTGTCATGATCGCGTAAGCGCTCTACAAAGTTTTCTGTCTTGCCTATATAGCACCACGTGTTCTCAATAGCTTCAGGGTCATTACCAACAAGAATATACACACCATTACAAGCGATTGAGCTGAATGACCCCGTGTTTGCATGGGGTTTTTGAGACGTTTGAGTTTGTTTGAATCTCGTAGCGACTAGACATCATAGTTCTGCTGAAGTCAACACCGCTTTAGCAGGAATTTTTATGGTTTTTGCTTCTAATCATAAAGAGATTATTTGCGGAACTCGGGATGGTAAAAACTCAGCAAAATTGCCACAGCTATCAGGACTGTGCAACATGTCATTGGTAGCCACGGAGAGAGTCCGTAAAGTGCGGTGGAGGCTATCGGTGCCACTACATAGGCTGCACCATTGTTAGCATTAATCAACCCGGCCAGCCCACCTTGTTCTTCGGGCTTCATTTGCAAAGTAGGCGCCGTGTTGTAGCCAGGCATCGCCAGGCCTAGACCAAAGCCTGTCAAGATGCTGGCCACGATGAACAGTCCAAGATTTAGTGGATAAACCAAGAGTAGTAACCCGAGAAGAACGATTATTAATCCTCTTCTAAAGAGTTTTTTAGCACCCCAGTTTAACCTTGGAGCCACCAAGGCCTGCGCCAGTATCATCACCACACCCATTATTGACATGCACAAAGCGGTGAGCCCTGCTGTTGCGCTGGCCGCTAGCTTCAAAACATCCTGCAGTAAAAAGCCGAAAAGTGTAGCCACGGTAGAAAAAGCAGTAAACATTAGGAAACCGCAAGCCAGGAACACGAATACTCTTGAATCAAAATAGGAAACTTTTGCCGGTTGAGCGACTTTTTCTTCACCACCTGTGGGTTTGAATGTTAGCAGCAAAACGGCAACGCCCAAAAGCATGACCAGAGGCATCACCAGCAAGGGCATCATGAAACCTCCTATAGCTGCAAGGCTGCCACCCAATAAGGCTCCAAGAATAGACGAGAATCCTTGTGCAGCGCCCAGGACTCCCAGACCTTTTACCCGTTGCGTCTCATTGTAAGTATGAGTCACAACGTAGGTTTGCGCGGCTGGGGAAACTGATGCGATGGCACCGCCGTACAGCACGCCCCTAGTTATGACTACTCCTATGATCAACGCTATGCCGGTGAGCAGACCCTTAAATCCTAGCCACACCACCATAGCGAATCCGCCTAGAGTCAGGATTCCGGCAAGCATGCCAATAAGCAAGATACGCCGAGACCCCCATCGCAATGAGACCCGTCCCCACCTGGTGGAGGTAAGAGAAAACATTATGGCAGCTAACGAAATGGTGGCACCAATATGCCATTCCTTCAACCCGATTTCGCGCGATAGCGGAGCCAGAATTGGATTAAGAATCATCTGCCCCATATATGCCAGTAAAACCGTCAAAAACAGGGGAAACAGTCCCGTTATTTTTGATTCGACTTTCTCGTTTCGTTCATTAGTGGCGCACATTAAAACATCCTTTCCAAAGTGAGCTACCAATCAAGCTGAAACAATACTAGAACAATGTTCTAGTATTGTCGAGGTTGAGGGTATGCTGTTTTCGTGGGAAATAAAGACAAGCGGGTAAACACGGGTAGACGCGCCTGGCTGACGCAGGAAAAGATCATGTACACCGCAATGGAACTGACCCGAGAGTGCGGTCTAGAAAAATGGTCGATTCGTGACCTTGCGCAGCGTCTGGGAGTAGTTCCCTCTGTCATTTACCACCATTACCAAAACCGTGACGCCATTACCGCTTCTGTAATAGGCGAGATCACTAGCACCATCGAACTACCGGACGAGCAGCTGGAATGGAAAGATTGGTTCATCTCCCTAGCAGAAAATGTCAGGCCCGTCTTTCTTGAATTCCCCGGAGTCACCGACAAACTGATGTATGGACATATGGACGCCGCGTTTATACCAATCTTGGAGGTGGCTTACAAAAAACTACGGGACGCTGGTTTTAGCAAGTACATTCACATCGCATACTCAATTATCATCAACACGATACTGTGGAGCATTACTGCTCGCAACTTGCGCAGCCCAACCAAGCAGGAACAGCGCCACGACCTAGGCCAAATGATTACCCAACTTCAGCCCCTAGCTACCTGCTCCACAACGCTGGCTGACATCATCCAGGGCTACTTAATTCCGCTAGCCAACCCGAAAAATGAAGACCGCATGAGTCAGGAATACTTTGAAATCATCATAGAAGTCGTACTCGCTGGTTTAGAGATAGCGCTCTTGCCTCGCGAAAACGCCTAACGAACCCGTGAACAAGAGAAATCATCAATACGCATAAAATATTGCCCAAAATCGCAAGGCATCCAGCTAAGAGCAGAGCCTTTCAGCCTCTCCCTCTATTTCCTGCGATTTTCCAATAAATACAAGAAGATCCACTATATCCAGAGCTTCCCAAACAACTGGTACGACTACGTCAAATACGGCACCGCCAATGAACTAGCTATCGCTCTTCACAGCACACAGGCTTCTCCCAGGAATCCGCAGCCTATATTGAAGACTGAGCCCACCCTATTGCGTATGGACGAAGAGGAAACCTCCATCTCGACTTCTGGCTTACCTCTTCGACGAACATCAACGTGAAGAAAAAAGCCGACGAAATCTTCCACTATTGGCTTCCTCTCGCTTATAAAGCTGGGAAAGTTGATCGCGGCGTGCAGAGGTGAGGATCCCCGTCCAATCCGCTATCCCCGCAGTAGCCATACCACCTGGGGTTACATCGACCAGAAAAAGCTCTACCGCTTTACCACGCGCCATCACAACCACGCCCCTCGTTCACACGCACCTAACCTCAAGAATAACCGAGAAAAACAGATCACCCTCAATATGAAGACCCAACAGAAGGAAAACTCCGTGGGTGAGCCAATGGGTCTGGTTGATTGTTGACATATCAAAACAAGCAGAGCCGTACCGAAACGCATCTGGTTTATCGACGATATTATCCCCGCAAGGGGTTTAGCGGGCTAAATGTTTCGTGAGATAACAGGCGAATAGCTGAGGATGGGTGGCGTGCCACTGGTGCCCTGCACCTTGGATGACTTCTAGGTGAGCGGTGGGGATAAGACCTGCGATTTTGCGGGCTGCGGGAAGGTTTACTTTATCTTTGCTGCCGCAAACCACAGTTACAGGCATGGATAAAGTCGGTAGCTGCGAAGTGAGGTCTAAACCTTTCAAACTATCGAGCACGCCCACCAGCTCAGGTTTGCTTAGCTGGGGCGGACATACCCATTTTGTTGGTAAAACTCGCATTAGTGTCTTTTGCAGACTCATCAACAGTTTTGGGGGTTTAGCTTGCGGAGCTGAAACAAACAGTGAGGACACCTTGCCCGGATGGGTGACCGCAATCTTTAAAGCGATCACTGCACCCAACGATAACCCGACCAGGTGAACTGGTTCGGTCAGCGAGTTAGCAATCTGGGTGCATACGTCTTCAAGCGACCAAGAATCCAAAGGCGGTTTCTTTGTCAAAACGTCTAGAGATATGCACTCGGTTTGTGGCAGCTGTTTTATTACTGGGTTCCAAACATCACGGGTTTCACCTAACCCGTGCAAGAACACGACCTTTTGGGCATCGTTCATTTACGCAGCGCGAAAAAACCTGCAACCAGGCTAGTTACCAGAAAACCAGCAGCATTTCCGATAGCGGTGACCGGCGAAATCACGTGCGTGAACCCGAAAACAGCAAAACAGATAGCCGCAAATAATAGCCCAACGGCTACCAACATCAACCAGTTACGCACTCGCGCATTGTTCTTTCCCATATATGCCCTTCCCCTTTTACGTGTTCGTTCACTGATTATCCCATAACTGTCGTTACCGGAAAGAGAGGGAAAACACGATACTAGGTAACGCAAAAGGGTACTTATCCGACCTGACGTCCTAGCGAAAAAGTAGTTGCTAGACTTTTAGACACGCGGTAGTATGTTATGCAAGGAACATGGTTAAGCAAGGAGGGGTTGTGTCTGAGTCGCAGTTGCGCAAGGGCGCTGTTGAACTGGTTGTCCTTGGATTGCTTTCGTCTCGTCCTTCTTACGGGGGGCAGCTTGTAGAGCGTTTTCGTGAGGAAGCGGGGTTGGAGATTTCGACGGGTACGTTATATCCACTGCTTGCGCGGCTACGTAAATCAGGGTTGGTCGTTACGGCTTGGCAGGAGTCTCCGGTAGGGCCACCGAGGAAGATTTATAAGCTCGCAAAACCTGGGAAGAATCGCTTATTGCAGATGCGCCGCGAGTGGGAGGCGCTTGATTGTGCTGTGAAGCGAACAACACAGAAAGGAATACGGTAATGAAGTGGTTCGGTAAGGACGCAGAAGGGCAGGCGCGAGTTTTGGGGATGCCTGTCTCCGGGCTGTGGTTAGGGCGCTCTGATGCTGCGTTGGATGGTTTTGAACCAGAGAATCCGCGCTTGTTCATTCCTCGAAAATACGGACTGGGTTGGGACGTTAATCTGGGTGCTGTTGGTGTGCGTTTAGGACTAATTCGACCCGATGATTCTCTACCGGACTTGGCCAACTATGTCCCCACACGTCTAAAGCGCGGCATTAAGCTCACCACTATTGCCGGTGGGATTGGGGTTGGGTTCTTGGCGGTACTGCTCAGTCGCAAGGAGCAGGTTCTCCTCCAGCGCTCAACACGCGGAGGGTCTGAAAGATTTATTACCGGCAGGCAGGCTGCGCTAGCTCCAGTGGTTTTAACGACCGTTGCAGCACTAGCGCCACAGGTCTTTCGGCGGGAGGACCCAGAATCCGAAGATGCCGTGCGTTTGGCTAATCAGGCTGATCTGATGGGTGTTGAAGCCATGTCCATAGCCTGGCTTGCAGCAATGCGTCGGGCTGGTGACAAGCGGAAAATGACCCGCCGGTCGATGGTGCCCATTGTTGCTTTATGGCCCCTCGTTGCTGGCGCTTGCCAACTCGCTTATGTGAAAACCGCGTTAGCCAGGGTAAAAACCCGGCTACATAATTCAGGAGACAAGCAATGAACACTATAGATAAACTGTTGGATTTGCCGACCCCAGCATTGATAGGGGTTTGCATCCTTATAGGGGTGCAACTGGTAGCGGTGGTCTGGTCTTTGATTTGCTTGCTGCGCGATAAGCGAGCTCACATTGCCGGTTTAAATCGCCTAGTGTGGCTCTTGGTTATCCTCTTTGGCCAAGTGATTGGACCAATCGTTTTTTTGGTTATGTGCTTTCACGAACAAAGACAGCTTAAGGTGCAGCGTGAATATGAACAGAAGGCTACAGCCAAGCATCACCAGGTTGATGCGAGTTCAGTGGTAAGCAAGCTGTATCCGAAGGAATGAACATGGATTTAGCAGTCTGTACTAAAGATTTGTCCAAAACCTTCGGTAAGCACCAAGTACTAAACAACGTAAACCTTCGAGTTCCTACCGGTTCCTGTTATGGGTTTGTGGGAGCGAACGGGGCTGGTAAAACCACCACCATGAGAATCCTTGCAGGACTGGCCGGAGCCAGTAGTGGCAGCGCCACCGTGCTGGGAGTTAGCCGGGGCAAACTTCCGGTCAAACCGATCCCTGGCGTGTCTTACCTGACTGATGTCCCCCAGATTAGCCCCTGGCTTAAAGCCAAGGATGCGCTCATCACTCTCGCCCGCCTTGATGGAATCTCCCCAGACCTTGCAGCCGAAAGAAGCGACGAACTACTCAATCTGGTTAACCTCGACAAAGCCCCCGGAAGAATCGGCTCCTTTTCTAGAGGCATGAAGCAACGGATGGGAATAGCAGCAGCACTCGTTACTTCCCCGAAACTACTACTGATAGACGAACCAACCAGTGCTCTTGACCCGATCGGGCGAGCAGATGTCCTGGGGTTACTACGCGAGTTAACCGGGCAGGTAACGATAGTATTTTCCTCCCACATCCTCAGCGATGTTGCAAGGGTCTCTACCCACGTGGGGATCTTGCATCGCGGTAGCCTGCTAGCTCAAGGACAGTTAGGCGAGCTGGTCAATCAGCAAACTAAACACGTTACCCTTGATGTCACGGTGCGTTCAGACGTTGCCACCGCCGTGGCTAAGGCTATCTATAGCCTCGATTCTGCCGCAAAGATTCACCCCACCTTTAGCGGCTTAGATGAACTTTTCACCAAACTAACTAAGGACGACGGTAAAAAATCGTGAATACCTCGAGTTTCAGATTGATCTGGCGCTATCAAGCTGTCTGGCTCCTACGCTCCTATGGGACATGGATTATAGGTGGGGTATTCGTTATCCTTGCTCTCACCCAAGGATTGTTTACCCAATACACGCCGCGAATCATCAGATTTCTGGCCGGATCAGAAGTAACCACGCTAATACAGTCACTGCCAGAACCTTCCTGGCAGCAAGCCTACGCGGGATGGATAAAGAACCTTACCCAAATTCTTACCGTAATCCTTGTTGCAATGAACTCTTTTCGTTGCAGCGTGCTTACCGGCAATGGTGACATTCCTTTTATTTTCCCTGGTAGCGTGCAGCGCTCACACTACCTCATCAGCTTTGCTATCAGCAGCTGGCTATCTACCCTATTCCTTGCCGTCTTCAGCGCTACCCTGGCTTGGGCCGGAACATCACTGTTATTCCCAGGCGCTAATCCCGCCCCGATCATATTGGCTAGTTTGGTATGGGCGCTACAAATCATTCTCATTCACGCAACACAAACGGTCGCAGCCACTTTTAAACCAGGCATCGGCACGCCCCTTGCGGCCGGATTTGGAGCCTACCTACTAATAACAATGTCAGCGATATTTATCCAGGAGGGCAACAAAACTCCCCTTGGCCTCGCCCCCATAATCAACAACCTCGCTCAAGACACACTCCAGGCACCTTGGGTCTGGCCAATCACCAGCAGCCTACTGCTAATCATTGCGCTACTTTTCACCGCCACTTACGTATACAACAGAGTAGAACTTAACTAAAAGCCAAACACGGGCGAGAAAAATAGATCCAACCGAAAAATAGAAATAGAACCACCATCGCAAGCACGGGAGCGAACGCCACCTATCATCCATTAGCGAGTCAAACCCTAAAACCCTACGCGAACAGGGAAAACATCATACTAGGTAACGCAAAATCCAAACCCGCTAACGCAGGCGATTTTTCACACCCCCCTAAGCGATACTCGCTAACGCAAAAGGGTACTTATCAAATCCGACGTCTAAGTGGAGACTTCGGCGTTGGATTTGATACTCACTGCGTCTGCGAAGGCATCTCTATTGAGCAGACTTTTATAATTTTCGAGCCATTTTAGCGAGTCGTGTTGGCTCCTTAACACTTCACGGGTGGATCTTTCCGGCTATTTGCTGGTCCAGTATCAGAAATGTAGCTGCTGATGGGCATGAGGGTGACTATTACAGACTAACTGGTGGGGTTATTCCATAAAGATAATTTTTGCCACTCTTGAGGTATTCCCATTTCTGTTATTGATCGGGATTCTAGAGGTAAGTATTCAGACTCAATGAGGTGGCGGACTTTGTTCGGCCAACTGGTTCCCGGAGAAATCTGGCGCAGCAGGAAAGACATGAGGAGGATTGCTCCAAAAATCCGGTCACTTTGTCCCCTTGGAAGAGAAGAAAGGTCAGTAATTGTGCGCAGTGCGTTGGTTGACGCCGGGGTAAGAAACCTGTTCCATAACCTGCCATGATGAGCACATATATTACGCAAAACCGTAAATTGCTCACACCAACGAGCCAGCGGATCTTGCCTGTAGTAGCTGCCCTTCTGCTTAGCGGTGAGCCTATCGGAATCCACTACCAGCCCTAAGGACTCAGAGATAGCACGCTGATCGGCAAGTACCATCCCATCAAAGAGCTGCGAAATATCAGAAAAATCGAGAGCCTCAACTAAAACCCAAATCGGATATTCGCCATACTTTCTGGCGTAATGTTTTATCGCGGAGTCACGTTTCTTCGCTCTTTCTACCCGTGCAAGTGCCGTATCCAGCCAGGTGCTGTGATCAAACTCCGGACGAAAAAGCGCGGAATCTAGATAAGACAATGCATCTGTGAGAGCTAGTCGATCACTAATGCGGGTACGCAACCCTACTTCGATACGCTCCATACCATCGTGAATGAGTGTCCGAAGTTTGCGGTCGAACTCATACAATCGAGCAATATCGCTAAACGATGTTTTCGTCTCAAATATATCGAGACGGTGAGGGTTTTTCGGATCTGCATCTGCGGGCAGTACCTGTAAGAATACCAATAGCCAGAAAGGCGGTAATAAGACACGTTCGCGAGCCACTGCCGGGCAAGCGACTCATCAAGCGCCATCCCGCGTTCACGTAAAATTTCAATCTGCTGATCAATGATTGTTGCCGGTTTCAGAACAGTCACCTGCACTCCCCCTTACTGGCAGAAAGAAATCCAGCCCGTCTGCAACCAAAAGTCGCAGCGGGCTGAACGATTAGTATCAGCCTATCACACGCATCCGACGGGATTCTAGCCGCGAATGTTCAATGCTGGATTACCCCACGAAGCAATCCCAGCTGTCTGCATACACGCCATTGACGCACAGATAACAGCTAAAAACGCCAAAGCCACCGCAATCCGCCTACAGACAGTTAGCTGACAAACCCATCGAGCACTTCCAGGCCTGTCAATGGAACGCCCTAATCGACCACGCCATCATCGGTGCAAACCAGATCCGGTTCATCTTTAGAACCGGCATGAAGACCAACGTTTCTCTCGGTGATTCGCGTTAGGGCTCAAGGCAGAATCGAAATCAAAATCAGGAACGATACGACATCCTAAGAGATAAGTCTTACGTGCTTGCTAAAACCGTTCGCTCTAACAGTCCCAAGTTCACCGGATGCTAATTAATCGAGTGCAGCTCGTGTTCGAAGCAGAAGACGACGATTTGGGTGCGGTTGCGAAGGTTTAGCTTGCGAAGGATTTGGCCTACGTGTGTTTTCACTGTGGATTCTGATGCGTACAGGGTTTGGCCGATTTCTTTGTTTGATAGACCTTGGCCAACGAGAAGCAGGACTTCACGTTCTCGCTCGGTGAGTGAATCGTATTCCTCTGGCAGCGCGGGTGTCATGCGAATGTCACCGGTGAGCAGTTTGTCGAGGTTTTCTGGTGACAGGACGGAATTACCGGCGTGAACG
The DNA here is from genome assembly GCF_900106855.1 of Varibaculum massiliense. Taxonomy (NCBI): domain Bacteria; kingdom Bacillati; phylum Actinomycetota; class Actinomycetes; order Actinomycetales; family Actinomycetaceae; genus Varibaculum; species Varibaculum massiliense. The sequence goes on from NZ_FNWI01000004.1 coordinate 263,971, forward strand.
GTTCTGATTGCTTCTTGGAGCATGTGCGGGGATACGTCTTTGAGGAGGAAACCGCTTGCCCCGTGGCGAATTGCTTGTGCTGTGAGCGAGTCAAAGTCGAATGTGGTCAAGATGATGATTCGCGGTCCTACTCCGGGTGATTCGACTCGTTCACCGCGCAGAATTCGTCTGGTTGCTTCGACTCCGTCCATGTCGGGCATTCGGATGTCCATCATCACGATGTCTGGTTGCAGTCTCGTGGTTTCTTTGATGGCTTCGAGGCCGTTGGTTGCGTGCCCTACAACTTGCATGTCGGGTTGAGAGTTGACCATGATCTCGATTGCGTGCCGGAATAGCTCTTGGTCATCAACGAGTAAAACGCTGATCTGGTTGGTTGCTGTTTGGCTCATGCGGTTTGTCCTTGCGAGTGGGCGGACGACGTCTGTACTGGGGGTTGGGTCGGGGTTTGTACGCCTTGGAATGGTAGCCAGGCTGATGTTGTCACGCTCCAGCCGGACGGTGTTTGCTGTGGGGTGATGTTCAAGGTTCCACCCACTGAGGAAAGCCTGTCGCGCATTCCGGCCAGCCCGAAACCGAAGACTAGTTTTGGTTCACCATTCTGCGGGTTAGCGGTGTTTGTGACAGACATCGTTAGGCCGTTGTCCCAGCTGAGTGCGATATCAATGACGGCGGAGTTGTCGCCATGCTTGAGGGCGTTGGTCAGTATCTCCTTGAGCACCAAGGTGGCGACCTGATTGATCTCTGGTGCCAGCGGACGTGGTGTTCCGTCAATTGTAGTTCGCACGTCGATACCAGTGCTTTGAATTGATTGGATGATCGGGGCGAACGGGTTGGTGTTTGTGTGAGCAGTGTCGTGCACGACTGCTCGAACTTCTTGGAGTGACGTTTTGGCGGTTGTCGAAATGGTGGACAGAATCTGTTGGATTTGTTCGACATCGTCAACGCACGATGCTGCTTGTGCTTGGGCGGCTATTACGGCCAAGGAGTGTCCCACCACGTCGTGAACATCTCTAGCAAGCTGTGCTTTAGCCTTTTGGGTTTCAGCAAGTTCATCGGAGAGTCTGGCACGTTCTTCAGCAGCTAAACGTTCCTCGTGTTCTTGTCGCTGTTGCTCCTCTACGCGCAGAGCACGGATTCGGCTGCGCCTAATCAGACCCAAGAGCCACGGCAAAATGACTAGGCAAGCGGCGGCGACGATATATACCGCGCGTGGCGTCGTACCAGGCCTAATTTCGCTCACTAATCTCCACAGCGGACCAGACAAAGGCGACGACGAAGTCAGTGAATCACCCCCGACCCTGCTTGATACGACCAAGGCACCCACAACGAGCCCGATAGGCGCAGTCACTCCGGTTACTATTACGATCAATCGTGAACCGTAACAGGAGACCACCCACATGGTGTAGACCACGCCTGCTTGCGCCAGGGTGAAATCTGTCTCAAACATCACTTGGATAATAAAGGCTAGCCAGTTCAATGCGTACCCAAGCAACGGAACGTAACGAACAACGAGTACGCTCAACGCAACGAGCATGATGATGAATACCAAGGTCAGATCGTGATAGGGGCCTGGATCTTGCCCGATAGATGCGACGATCCCCAGCAGAAGTAGCAATCCAGTCACAACCATTCGTGGAATCAGCCCACGTCCTTTGACCACAGCCCGGTCGCTACCCACAGCAGATCCCACATCTTTTTCGTCGGGCATGAGAGTGGGTGCTTCTTGCTTGTCAGAAGTCATCTCGCACCTCACCTAGAATCGTCGAGCCAATCTTTATTATGTCATTGTCCTGCTGTAGCTTCGATGAACAAGTGGCAGAAGGACGACAGCAACAACGGTGTACAACACGAGGATGAAAGGGATCTGCCGAAAAACTGCGCCCCCTATTTCGTAAATGTAGGGGATACGAGCGCAGTTCATGATGTTGGTCAGTTGATCAGGCGTCAGAGTGAAAAATGTCGGGAAAGGCAGGGCTCGTCCGACAAACGGAGAGACAAAGAACAGCACAAAAGGAACAGCAACAGCCAAACTCATTTTTCGTGTTCGGGACGCGACCAACATGCAGATGGAAGCCGAAAGAAGACTGGCGACAAACCCACCGACAAGAACCAGGCCGTACATTTGGCTAAACGTCACCGAATACACAGCGTAAGGTTGCGAAAACTGATAGGCGGTGTCTGCGCCGCTGACTCCCATGACCGCAAACGATATGGCGGACAGCAAAGCAATACCAGCCCAATAAACCCCTGTTGTGATGATCAACCCTGCAAAGATCTTTGTTCGAATGGCTTTACTTCGTCCGTATGTGGTGGAGAAGAAGACGGCGTCCGCATGGTTGCGGAACTCGTCGGCAAAGATACCGGGGGTAATGAAACTTATGACGATGATGAGGATCAGGCTGAACGTTGTGCCATATAAAAGCATGGTGTCCCAGGAATCGTACGCTTCATAATAGAAGGGAGTCTCAATAGCGTCGTATTGCTTCTGCAGGTATTGTGCCTTCGCTGGGGTGTCACCATACTCGTGGCTCATCACCCGAAGGTTTTCCTGGTAGATGTCATAAATCGATGCTATTTGTGAAGGCTCAGCAGATAGTACGGCTTTGTAGTCATCAAATTCGCTGAATTCACCGACGAGCATCTCGCTCGTCAAGTAGATAATGTCAGAGCGGGACTGCCAATCAGTACTACTTTCTTTGGTCGCAATCGTGCTGATCGTCTCTGGGGTGAGTTCGCCTTGCCACCGGTTCTTATCAGCAACGAGGGAGCGGACAGCAGAGATACCGGTATGGGTTTCACCACTGGAATCTACAAACTGGAAACTACTGATCGCAAAACCGCTGAAGACTGCTGCGAGCACAACAACAGCAGCAAACAATGCGCGGTTGACTCGGTTGTTCACGATTTTTTTCAACTCGTACATCAGCATGATTGGATTTCCTTTGCTTTCGTGCCGAAATAGATCAAAAATGCGTCCTCTAAGGTCACACCTGTTTCTTGAGCTTGCGGTGTTGGCGGATAGCCAGAGAGCACGCGTAGCTCGGTGGCACCGTGGGGAGCTGTTTTGACGTTCGCTACTAAGAACTGCTCAAGATAGTGACCCACTTGGCTTTGGGGTACCGTGAAAACCCACGCTCTCTTATCGAGGGAGGCGACGATTTCTTCAGATGTTCCCGTAAAGATAAATTGCCCCTGGTTCATAAGGATGATGGTGTTTGCGATGAATTCGACGTCAGAAACAATGTGAGTGGACAGCAATACCAGTCTGTTGCCAGAGAGTTCACTAATGAGGTTGCGAAAACGGATTCTTTCACTGGGGTCGAGCCCTGCTGTAGGCTCATCCAAAATCAATATTCTCGGGTCATTCAGCATGGCTTGAGCAATTCCGACACGTCTGACCATGCCGCCGGAAAGATTACGCATTCTCGTCTTCGCAGAGTCTTTCAAGCCGACCTGTTCCAGGAGGTCGAATGTTCTTCGTTTCGCAAAATCGGCTCGTAACCCTTTGAGGCTTGCGATGTACATCAAGTAGTCCACGACATTGAGATCAGGATAGAAACCAAAATCTTGCGGAAGATAACCTAACTGTTGCCGGTACGCCTCACCCATCGTGAAAATATCTTGGCCGTCAAAGGTGATACGTCCACTCGTAGGCCGGGTCAAGATGCAGACCATCCGCATCAACGTCGTTTTCCCGGCCCCATTGACGCCAAGAAGACCATACACGCCCGTTGTCAAAGTCAAGCTCACATTTTTGACACCAGCAGTCTTCCCATATCGTTTCGTGAGGTTATGTAGTGATAGCGCCATTAGCATTTCTCTTTCTCGTAGTGGGCATTCTCCGGTGTGACAGCCAGATATGCCCGTTTTCCTGGTAGCTCCTCATCGAGTCATAGATCTCGCAAGATACGTAGAGTGTCTTGGATATGCCCATCACCCGGGTTGTTGATGTCGTCGTAAGGACAACCCATCGTGACGATGACGTACTGCTTTCCTGCTTTTTCAGCGAGCACGACCCAACACAATCCGGCTTTCTTTGTCGTTCCAGATTTTCCGCCGAGAATGCGAAAGTCACTTCCCGGTGCGAGATTGACTTTGGAAAACACCGAATGTTCAAGTCGGATTCCACTCGGATGCACGGACGTGTTGCTTGTTGTGAACGTCGATGTGGTGAAAAGCACACGAAAATGCCCGTTCTGTAGCGCAGCTTCAGTCAAATAGGCAATATCTCTGGCCGACATCCATTGACCGAACTCGTCTCGACCTTCCACGTTGGTGAACCGGGTATTACGTAACCCGAGTTCTTTAGCAAGTCGATTCATGTCAGGAACCAGCAGTTCAGAGCTACCAGCCACATTCGTGGCTAACGCATTAGCTGCTTCCCCACCAGAAGCCAAAATCGTCCCATACAGCAGATCCCGATATGTCGTCCGTTCCCCGGGAACAAAACCAGCCATGGCAAGGTCATTCCTGACAGCCAACTCGTACGATGCCTGATCTACTGGCGCAGATACTGACAAATCCTCCAAGTGCTGCAATGAGGCATAAACGGTCGCAATCTTCACCAAAGACGCCGGAGCCCTCTTCTTATCGCCCTGGATGTTGATCACTTCAACCTGATCTGACAAGTTATAAACGAAAACGCTCTCGGAGTTATAGGGCGATGCGAAATGCTGTAGCGCGTCCTTGACCACCGACGAAACGGTGAACATCGCAACGATGGCGACTGTCAAAACTAGACAGCCAAGGCGTCTGCGTTTTCTTCGATGCTGCATCCCAAGCGCTCCTAGAGAATCCACTAGTCGCCTACAAATAGCGACCTGTTAAGCATTCTAAGTTCGCGACTTCCCGCCATACATCGTCACAACGAGCCGAACTGCCGCCCCAAAGTACATCGCAAATAAGACTTTGGTACGAGTAAATGTGGTACGAGTTCGGCTCCGACCAAACCCAGGACGGGGAAATCATGATTCAGATGAATCACTGCAGTCAGGAATTACTTCACTCAGTTAAACTTCGCCCCGGCAAAACACGATACTCGCTAACGCAAAACCCAAACCCGCTAACGCAGACGATTTTTCACACCCCCCTAAGCGATACTCGCTAACGCAAAAGGGTACTTATCAAATCCGACGTCTAAGTGGATATTAAGACGTCGGATTTGATAACAGCTGCTTGAGATTAAGAATCCTTGTTGAACAGGGATTTTATTGTTTCTGAGGGAAGTTCATTCGGTCTCAGGTTGCACTTCTTCCCGTTCTGGGGCCGTTCTCAAGCCTAACTCCGGTTAGCTCTTGGCGCTCAGGGGGTGTGGCTTTCGGTTTCCGTTAGCGGGTATCAACTAAGGGGGGCGTTGCTCTTTCCACAGTCCTCTTTGTTTGCGTAGAATAGTGAGGATTGTAATGACTTTTAGGGTCGCTAACTTAACTACCTTCTTATTTAGGTGAGGGAGGCGTGAATGGAAGCGGAACCTGAGAAGACGACGATGGATTTCTATAACATGTCGGATTTTCTGCGTGGCCAGTCATCGAAGATCATCACGAAGCTGTCCGAGGAAGATGAGGCGGCTTTTGTGTTGAAGAATGGCAGACCCATGGCGGTGTTGATGTCGATTGACCGGTATGAGCGGTTGATGAAGGCCGGCATAGACATCACTGATTACTAATATTACTTTCTACGAGGGATTTTGGATGGCAGTGAAAAAGACAGAGCTTTACTCGTTGCTGTGGGAAGCAGCTAATAAGCTTCGTGGAGGGGTGGAGCCTGCTCGCTACAAGGACTATGTGCTGACCCTGTTGTTCTTCAAGTACGTGTCCGACCGGTACAAGGGTCAGCGCTACGGCGATTTCATCGTGGAAGAAGGCGCATCGTTTGATGACCTGATTGCCGCGAAGGGAAAGAAGGATATCGGTGAGCGCGTCGACAAGATCCTGTCCGCTTTCTTAGAAGAGAACCAACTGCAAGGTTCGCTACCAGACGTTTCGTTCAACAATGAGGACGAGCTCGGGCGAGGCAAGGAGCTGGTGGACAAGGTCACTGATCTGATTGCGGTCTTTGAAAACCCGGCGATTGATTTCAAGACCAACCGCGCGAGTGGCGATGACATCATCGGTGATGCTTACGAGTATTTCATGATGAAGTTTGCTCAAGAATCCGGTAAGAGCAAAGGTCAGTTCTACACCCCGTCCGAGGTGTCCCGAACCATGGCGCGGCTACTAGGAATCTCAAAAATCCAGCCCCGCAAAGGCCGCCCATGGACTCTATATGATCCTGCTGCTGGCAGCGGTTCTCTGCTGATTCGGGCAGCCGATGAGGCTCCAGTGAACCGTCAAGGCAATGCGATCGTGTCGATTTACGGTCAAGAGAAAGACAACTCGACGGCTGGTTTGGCGAAGATGAACTTGGTGCTTCACCAAAAGGGCACCGGCGAAATCAAAACGCACTCGACGTTGACGTCTCCCCAATACCTCGACGAATACGGGCACCTCCGCAAGTTCGACTTCATCGTGATGAACCCGCCGTTCTCCGATAAGTCATGGTCTGACGGCATCACGCCTGAAAACGATATTTACCACCGGTTCGATGGGTATGGGATACCGCCAGAAAAGAACGGCGACTGGGCCTGGTTCCTGCACGTGCTCAAATCACTGACCGAGGACGGTAAAGCAGCGATTATCATGCCGCACGGCATCTTGTTTCGAGGAAACTCTGAAGAGACGATCCGCAAGCAAGTCCTGGCACGCAAGTACATAACTGGCATCGTTAGCCTGCCGGCGAATCTGTTTTACGGCACTGGTATCCCCGCGTGCATCGTCATAGTCGACAAGGAGGACGCGGACGAACACGAGGGCATCTTCATGATCGATGCCAGCCAAGGCTGCAAGAAAGACGGCAACAAGAACCGGCTCCGCGAACAAGACATCGAACGAATCGTTCTGACATTCAATAACCGCCTCGAGGATGACGGATACTCCCGGATGGTCGGCTATGACGAAATCCTCGAGGAAAACGACGGCAACCTAAACGTCCCTCGCTACATCCAACGCTCAAACACCGAGCTCCCACAGGACATCGCTGCCCACCTTCAAGGCGGAATCCCAGCTGACGACGTCGACTCCCTGGATGAACTGTGGCAAGTAGCACCCAACCTGAAGCAACTCCTGTTCTCCCAACAACAATCTGGCAGGTTCTCACTCCTTCACGCCCCGGATGAACTAGCGGCAGAAATCACGACCGACGAGAGCCTGGCTGCGCAGAAGGTTATCGAATCCTCGGCGCTACTAGATGCGTGGGCACAAGCCTGCGCTAGGCCAGCACTTCTTGACGTGGGCAGCGACACAGACCCACGTATGATGATCCGTCAGATCGGGCAGGAACTCCTTGAACACTATGCAGCAGCGAAAGTACTCGACCCATTCGATGTTTTCGACGTGCTGATGAACTACTGGAACGCACTCCTGCAAGACGACATCTACATCATCAAAGCCTCCGGATATCAAGCAGGCCATGAAGTCGATTACACCCACAAGAAGAGCACCAGCAGCCAAAACACCGATACTGGCAAAGTTGAGAGCTTCGAAGGAATTCTCATCCCGGCAACACTCATCGAGGCAGAGTACTATCCCGAAACGCAGACGCTCTTAGCCAACCTCAACCGAGCAATTCTCGACATCGAAGCCGAACTAGAGGCACTACTGGAAGACCAGTCTGAAGAAGATACCCCATTTTCCGAAGTGCTCAGTGACACAGGGAAAGTCGTGGAAAAGGAGCTCACCGCTCGCCTCAAAATTCTCGACAGTATGAAAACATCAGCACAACTCAACATCCTGGATGAGTTACTCGAACACCTTGCCGCAAAACATAACACACGTGTCAGTTGGGTGCTCAAGCAGCATCCAGACATCGCAGACCTCGATTTATATGGCAAGACCGGAAAACCAATCAAGACGAAACTCACGGCAGCACGCCAGCAACTAGCATCATTCACGCCAGTACCGGAAGCCTACAAAGACGAATATGAAGCCCTAACTGGTTATCGGAACAAACTGGAACGGATCAAGGCTCTGAAGAAGCAAGCCAAGGAAGCCCGCGAACAACTCGATCAGAAGGTAATCGCGAAATATGACAAACTTACTGAAGACGAGATCAAGCACTTGCTATTCGACCGCAAATGGTTGGTTCATCTGGCATCCGAAATAGAAAGTCTCTTCGATCAACAAGTCAACGCCTACGCCACGCGAATCACCAACGTCGCCCGACGCTACGAACGTACCCTGCCTCGCATCCAAACCGCAGTTAATTATTCTCGCGAGTCGGTTTTGAATAGCCTAAAGAAAATGGGATACACATGGTAGTTCCTAGTAATTGGACGGTTTGCACGTTAAGCGACTTGGGGTCCGTGAAAATGTGTCGGCGAATCTTTAAAGATCAAACTAATGAGATCGGCCCTATTCCCTTCTACAAGATTGGAACGTTTGGGAAAGCGCCCGACGCTTTTATCTCAAAGCGGCTTTTTGAAGAGTACCGGTCTAAGTATTCGTACCCAAAACGTGGGCAGATCCTCATCTCTGCGGCCGGGACCGTAGGGCGGACTGTGGAGTACAAAGGGGAACCCTCTTACTTCCAAGATTCAAATATTGTCTGGCTGGATACTGACGAGTCCCTTGTCGACAACAAGTTCCTCATGTATGTCTTTGATAGCTTTCCATGGAAAGGCATGGAAGGAACAACGATCAATAGGCTCTACAATGATCTAATCCTTAGTACAGAGATTCTTCTACCTCCTCTGCATGAGCAACGTGTGATTGCTGGGGTGTTGTCTGGGTTTGATGAGCACTTGGCGAACCTGGATGAACTGATTGTGAAGAAGAAGGCGATCCGCGACGGAGCATTGGATCAGCTGATTACAGGTGATACTCGCATCTCTGATTCAAGAGATCCTTGGGTGCAAATCAGCTTCGGTGATTCCATCACGCCAAAAGCCAGGATAGGTTGGCAAGGTCTAAAAGCGGAAGAATACCTCCCTATGGGATATAGCTACCTTATAGGTGGCACAGATTTTCGTTCGGGGACTATTTCACTCGATAAAATCAGCTTTGTTGACCGGGAACGGTTTGAGTTAGACCCTTTTATCCAAGTCGAATCTGGTGACGTTTTAGTTACCAAGGATGGCACAATTGGCAAAGTAGCTCTCGTCCCTGAACTGGATAAGCCCGCCACATTAAACAGTGGTGTTTTCGTTTTCAGGCCAAATGAAAATCTTAGACGCGATTACCTTTATTGGGTACTTTCATCTTCAGTTTTTACAGATTTTATTGAGGCTCTGTCTGCAGGATCGACCATTAAGCATCTTTACCAGAAGGATCTTAAAGAGTTCAGTTTTAAGATTCCGTCTTCTCTAACTGAGCAGCGGATGATCGCAGAATCACTCTTCAGTATGGACGAGGAGATTAGCGTGCTAAAAGCAGAACGGTCGAAGATTGAGGCGCTTAAACTGGGTGCAATGGATGACTTGTTGACTGGGCGGGTGCGCCTGCCTGTTGAGGAGGAAGCGGCATGAGCGTCGTAGTGAGTAGCGAGTTTCATACGCAGAAGCGACTGATCAAGGATTGCCTGATCAACGAGCTGGGCTACGAATACCTTGGGAACTTGCATGATCAGTCAAATAAGCCTGTTGACGAAGAACGTCTAGAGCGCTACCTGTACAGTCGGGGTTATCCGAGGCTTGCTGTAGTTAAGGCCATCAAGGAGCTGAAGGATCTGACTGAGGATCGGGTCTCTTCGCTCTACGAGCTGAACAAGAAGATTTATTCGCTCCTGCGCTACGGCATCACCTATCGCGAGTCCGGGCAAAAGGATAAGCGGCTTCACTACATCGACTGGCAACAACCCGAGCTCAATCACTTCGCCGTCGCCGAAGAGGTCACGGTTCGTTACACGACTGGTAAGAAGTCTAAACGACCTGACATCGTGTTGTATGTGAACGGGATTGCTCTTGGTACGTTCGAGTTGAAGAAGTCTTGCGTGGAGGCTTCCCAAGGCATTCGCCAGCTGATCACGAACCAAAAACCTGAGTATATTTCTGGGTTCTTCACCACTCAGCAGCTTTTGTTTGCCGGTAATGAGGCTCAGGGTCTCTTCTACGGAACCATCGAAACACCTGAGAAGTTCTATCTCCAGTGGCGTGAGGATCCCAAGGCCTTGGACGAAACGTCCATTGAGGTATGCCGTCTACACGACCAGGCCAAGAATCCCTTGCAACATGGCGTTATCTCGTTGTGCGAGAAGCGCCGTCTGCTTCAGATCATCCACGACTTCATCATTTTCGATGCTGGAATCAAGAAGGTTCCCCGCCCCAATCAGTTCTTTGCTAACCTAGCAACTCGTCCCTTCATCGAGCGCGCTGAAGGCGGCATCATTTGGAACACACAGGGTTCGGGAAAATCGCTGATCATGGCCTGGCTGGCCAAGTGGATCATCGAACGCATTGACGATTCTCGCGTTGTGATCATCACTGACCGCGATGAGCTGGACAAACAGATCCAGGACTTGTTCTTTGACGTCGGAGAGAAGATTCGCCGCGCTACTAGTGGCGCAGATCTGCGGGAGATCCTGAATAAGTCAGAGGATAGGGTGGTGTGCTCTCTGATCCACAAGTACGGCCACAGTGCTGGCAAGAACTCGGACATTGAGGCATATCGGCGAGAGCTGCTGGATAGTCTGCCGTCGGATTACCAGGCGAAGGGCCACATCGTCGCGTTCATAGATGAGGCACACCGCACCAATTCAGGGAAGCTACACGAGGCAGTTCGGCAGCTCATGCCCGGCGCGACACTTATCGGTTTTACGGGCACGCCACTGTTGAAGCGAGACAAAAAGACCACTTTAGAGGTCTTCGGCCCTTATATTCATACCTACAAGTTCAACGAAGGTGTTGCTGACGGAGTTATTCTTGATCTGCGCTATGAGGCACGTGACGTTGATCAAGAGCTGTCCAATGAAGCAAAGGTTGACCAGTGGTTCGACAGTCGCACTGCTGGACTGACCGAGACGGCAAAAGACAAGCTGAAGGCCTCGTGGTCAACACTGAACAAGCTCTATTCGTCAAAAGAGCGCCTGCAGAAGATAGTTTCCGACGTCATCTTCGACATGCAGACCAAGCCGCGCCTTAAACAAGATCGTGGCACCGCCATGCTCGTCGCGGGCAGCATCTACCAAGCATGCCGCTACTGGGAGCTTTTCCAGATGAGCGGCTTCAAGCGTTGCGCTGTCGTTACCTCGTATGAGCCGACCGACGCATCTGTTCGCACATCTGCGACTGATCCAAATCAGGAAAGCGAGGACGAGTACAAAAAGCGTATCTATGAGCGCATGCTTGATGGCAAATCAGTCAAGGACTTCGAGGACGAGGCAAAGCGCCTGTTTAAGGACGAGCCCGCTCGGATGAAGTTGTTGATTGTTGTCGACAAGCTGCTTACTGGTTTTGATGCGCCTAGCGCTACCTACTTGTACATTGACAAGTCAATGCGGGATCACGACCTTTTCCAGGCGATCTGTCGCGTGAATCGTCCTGATGACCCGTCCAAGGACTATGGCTACATCGTGGACTACAAGGACTTGTTCCGTTCCGTGCAGTCCGCGTTTGCTGACTATACGAGCGAAGCGTTCGATGGTTTTGCCCCCGAAGATGTGGAAGGGCTGATCAAGCAGCGTGCTCTTGAGGCGAAAGCCAAGATGGAAGGTGCGCGGGACTCGCTGCGCCAGCTTCTATCTGAAGTTCCTGCTCCGCGTGACGATGCTGCGCACATTCAGTTCTTCTGTGAGCCACCTGCTGCCGAGGACGAAGCGGACGCTGATTCTCGTAAACGCAATACCTTCTATGGCCTGGTCTCGGCTCTGACACGTTCTTTCTCTGATTGTGCAGACCGGCTCGTTGAAGACTTCGATTACACGTCACAGGACGTCGAGCAGATTCGGGCGGATGTGCATAACTACAACCAGTTGAAAGATGCTGTCATGTTGGCTGCCCAAGACTGGATCGACCTGCGTAGTTATCAAGAAGACATGCGCTTCATCTTGGACACGTACGTGACCGCGCAAGACAGCACGCTCGTCTCTAAGCTGGACGACACCCCGTTAGTCGAATTGCTGCTGAACAATGCCTCGACCACTCCGGTTGACCAAATCTTGAGCACTGTCACCGGGGACGACAATGCCAAAGCAGAGATCATTGATGCGAACTTGACCAGCGAGATCATTCGCAAAATGCCAATGAACCAGACCTATTACGGCAAAATGTCTGAGCTGTTGAAGAAGATCATTGGCGAGCGTCGCCTTGGCGCTCTGTCGTATGCCGAATACCTGCGTCAAGTTACTGAGCTTGCTCGGCGCATTCATAATCCGGAAGAAACTGAGAACTACCCAAAGCAGATCCGGGACACTCAAGCAGGCCGAGCGATGTATGACTTCGTCGGTGAACAGGACGCACTGCGTGAAGCTGACTTAGGTGACCTTGCATTTGACCTGCATTATGGAATCATCGAATCTCTCGAAACTGGCTGGTTGGCAAACAGGCAAAAACAGCAGCGCATTAAGCGTGCTATTGCCGACACTTTGAGGGAATATGGGTGCCCAGCGGATCAGATCGACAATCTTGTCGACCAGGTCTACGAGATGGCAACTAGGCAGGAAGAGTATTTCGATGACTAAAGAGGAGCTTCAAATCGGGAATGTTCCTGTGACGGTGCTTCGCAAACAAAACCTGAAGAACGTGTATTTGCGTATCCTTCCTCCGGATGGTCAGGTTACTGTCAGCGCACCGTCTTATGTGACTAACGCAGAGCTTTCTAACTTTCTTTTATCAAAGCTACCCGACATTTATGTGCGTCAAGAACGGATGCGTTCACAGCCTCGGCAATCAGAACGAACCTATGTCTCGGGCGAAGCTCACTACCTCTGGGGCAAGCCCTACCGACTGCAAGTGGTCTACGAAGGAACACGTACATCGGTCACGAAGCAGGCTAACAAGCTGGTGATGAAGGTTCCAGACGGTTACACGGTCGAGCAACGTGAGCGCGTCATGACGGAGTGGTACCGGGGAGAGCTTCGTCGGGTGCTTCAGTCTGCTACTCGGCGTTGTGTGCAGATTACTGGAATCGAGGCTGACGATTTTCGGATCAAGAACATGAAAACGCGTTGGGGAACCTGCAATATTCCGCAACGCCGCATCTGGGTTAACCTCCAATTGGTGAAGAAGCCACCTGAATGTCTCGATTACGTGCTCATCCACGAATTGATCCACTTGGTTGAGCCAAACCACACGCACCGGTTTCACGAATTGGTGGAAAAGTACTGCCCGAACTGGCGAGAAGCCGACAAGGCGTTGAAGGAGATGCCCTTGGACTACATCAATGAAGGAGAAACATCAGTTGCCAACAACGACGCGTAGTCGCTCTGATGTATTTGACATTAACCCACGAACCGGCGCTTTGATTCTGGGCAAGAACCGGTTAGACGACTATGCCGAAAAGTATCTCTCCGAGCATTACCCACCCGCCCTCGAAACGCCGATGGCTATCCCAGTGGATGAACTTGTCGAAGAAAGTGGTCTGCGGATAGAAAAGGCTTGCTTATCTGCGAGCTCAGATGTGTTTGCCTGCTGTGTACTTGTTGACGGTGAGGTCACCACCTATGAGCCCACCACCGGTGAGTACACTCAGACGTTTTACCCGGCAGGTACTATTGTGATTGATCCCCAGTCAGAGTGGTCGATGGGTGAAGGAGCGCGACGTAACGCTCTCATGCACGAGATCCTGCACTGGGAGAAGGATCGCACATTCTTCCAAATCCACCACGCGCGACTCCCTAGTGTCGATGAAGGCATGGAGCCGATGAAATCTCGGGTGTCCACGACATTTTTCGAGCCTTCGGAAAAGTCTAGGCGAAAGGAAACCGAGCTGCAGTGGCTCGAGTGGCAGGCTCACCGCCTAGCGCCACGAGTCCTCATGCCTAAGCCCACGTTCACCAAGGCGGCCACCGACATCTTGGACTCCTCTCCTGAGGTGAATTGTGGAGCCTTCTTGGATCAACTTGCTGACCTCTTCCAGGTCTCCCGCTCTGCGGTGAAATACCGACTCCTCGAAGTGGGGCTAAAGAACCGCATCTCGAAACTTCCCGAGTATGACCTGGTCTACAGATTCATGGGCGAAGGTACAGAGGACTTCATAGCAATCACCCACACTGAAGCTGCCGTCCTGCTCAGTCAAAATCCCCGCTTACGCCAATGGGTACAAGCAGGCGACTACATATTTGTTGAAGGCTACTTTGTTAGAAACGCCACCAAATATGTGCGTATCGATACCCGTGGCGCTTACCGGCTTAAGCCAGCTGCGAAGAAGAGCCCCAAGAAAGCTTTCTTGCGCATCCGATCGGTCACAACCAAAGACTATGTCGGTCTCGATAAAGATCTCGACTCCCTGTTCCACTTAGAACACCGACACGGGGTCGACAAGCGCATCATCTATATCGATCCCACCCACCAGGCAACACCTGACGATCATGACAATGAGAAAGTCTACGCAGCAGCAGCCAAGACAATGAGTGCCGCGTTTGAAGAAGCTGGCAAGCTTGGTGACATCATTAGCAACCGCCGCGCGTCTCTCTGCCAAGTCATTGCTGATCTCCTTGAGTATCGAGGTATCCGTTACCCGCAGACTTTCACGGAACGTACCGGCCTCTACGACGCGCTGTTCAACAAGATTCAGCACGACAAACTGACCACGATGAAGCGAGAGACGCTCATGGCGATCGCTGTTGGCCTAGGCTTGAATGCCCACGCCACCACCAAACTAATGGAAAAGTCGGGAATCCACCTGAACCGGGACATTTCCCCAGACAACGTCTATCTATTCATGCTTGAGCGCTTCCCAGGTATCTCGATTCACGAGGCTAACGGCATCCTAGAGGCCCACGGTCTTGACTTACTCGGAAGCAAATCCCGCACCAACTAAAACTCGAAAACTCCGAAAGTCAGAATAACGCCCCGAAAGGGGCTTTTTTCATGCCCTAACACTCCACACAAACCGTCTGAACAGGCAATTTAGTCTGACTTGCCAAGTCAGGATATACCTCTCAAAAGCAAGCATCCTCAGTTACATGAGTAGTTCACCAAGGGTTCGCGCACCGCCTCAACGCACTCTTCTTGCTCTTGATATCCGAAAAAAGTGGATGTCAAGGAAGACGGATGAGTTCGGACGTACTGCGGTGGCCAACGCAGCCGAATCACCTCATGGGAACCCACCTCGCACGTGGGACACCCTCCAGGACTTGTGCATTCCTGGTTGTAAGCACACCTACTTTTCGCTAGTGGGACCTGTTCGGTAAGCGCTCGACGGGTCACCTGACCGCCCCTTAGCTGGGCTGGTCGGGTGGCTCGTTTTGTTTTCGCTTAACCGCCACAGATTCCCACCCACCGACAGGTCTCCATACCTCGGCGTCATGCCGAAGAAATGGAGACGAGACCGTGAAGGTCGTACTCAAGTTTGAAGTAAATACGTTTAAGAACGAGTGTCAGGTTGCGAATTTTGATGTTGATGCTGGTGATTTCGCGGTGATGATTGATACTGACCGTCGCCGACGAGCCCAAGAAAAGGGGTTGCCACTCAACGAGGTTGCGCCCCGCAGTGCGCAGGAGATTTGCGATGAGTTGTGGCGGGCAGAGGAATCGGTTGCCCACGGTGCGAAGCGTGGCGATCGAGGCAAAGGTCGCAAGAGGTGTACCTGTGGTCATGGCTGCAAGAAACGTCAGGGCTGCAGAGCACCGGAATCGTTTCCGGAGTCTTTCGATACTGCGATGGAAGAAAACCGTGATGGAAAAGCTGCCTCATGCTCTGCTGAGAACCAAATGTTTCTAGAGCACGCCGATGCTTATTCCCAAGTTTTACTTGATGCCCTGAGGGTGGCGCGTGAGCACTTAACTGGTAAGCATCGCCAGGTCATTGACCTGATGCATCCAGATGATTACGGCCAAAAGCCCGGCACAGAAACCTCTGACTCCTATGTTTGCAAGCCAGTCTCTCAAGCTGACGTGGCTCGTGCGCTTGGTCTTACTCGAGCCCGGGTTTCCCAGCTTTATAAAGAGGCTCTCGCGATGCTTCGCAAGGCGCTAGCGGAGAGCGGATTTAACACTTTGCACCCGGTCGGCAGTGAGTTAGAGGGAGATACCAATCAGGCGGCTCCCATAACTGAAAGGCAAGGTGATTAGCAATCATGACATCTCATGGCTTAAGACTTTCCATCGCTAATCGAATCCCGGCCGATCCGGGAATCGTTGGCACCAAAATCGTAAAAATACGCGAACGAATAGCACGGATTTTGTTTGGTGCTCCGCGCAGGATGATGATCATCGTCCCTGGCGACAGTGTTGACGAGATTAATATTCGTGAAAAACCCGATGACTCTTTGATGGCGTTAGCTGAAGCTGTCGGTGTGGTTAAAGGCGGTGAAGCGAAGTGAACATCACGCAAGCAAACAACGTTATTGCTGCTCTTAATCGTGTTGCCGAGCTGGTTACTAGCCTAGCGGCTGATGTGGAATCGGCTGCCTGGCAAGGCATCGAGGATCATGCCGGCATGCCAGGTACGCGGCCTATTGCTGCTGCCCAGCTCGCTCAGCCATCCCTTGAGGCTGCAGCAGCTGAACATAACCAGGCGCAAGCAGAGGATTCGGCTCAGGTTGAAACTCCAGATTTGGCGCTTTCACTTGAGGATGTACGCGCGGTTCTTTCTGATCTTTCCGGTCAAGGACTGACCAAGCAGGTGCGTCAGCTGATTGTGGATGCGGGGGCTGATCGTCTCTCGGAAGTAGATCCAGCTAATTATGGGTGGTTGCTTACGCGGGCGAAGGGACTTGCTGATGCCTGAGCAACATGCCCTCTTATCGGCTTCTGGTGCGCACCGGTGGCTGAATTGTCCGCCATCAGCCCTAGTGGAGGTGGGCTTGCCGGATTCTACTTCGGCTGCTGCCGAACAAGGCACCATCGCTCACGCGCTGGCGGAGTGGAAGCTACGCCGCGCCCTAAACCTTTCACCAACCATGAAACCAGAGTCCACCTGGATTGACAGTGAAATGGAGACTCTCACCGACGATTATCTTGCTTTCGTGCAAGAGCGCCTGCGTGAGGCGCGCAAGACGTGCAAGGATCCGGTTGCGCTCGTCGAGCAGCGTTTGGATTTCTCTCATCTGGTGCCTGGCGGGTTTGGTACCGGGGACTGCGTGCTTATTGCCGAGCCTTTGTTGCAGATTATTGATTTCAAGTACGGGCAAGGCGTACTGGTTGAGGCTGAGAAGAATCCGCAGCTCTCGCTGTATGCCATCGGTGCGCTTCATGCTTTCGATGCTCTTTACGAGATTGAAGAGGTTGCGGTGACGATCTTCCAGCCCAGACGCTCCAACGTAGCGACCTGGCATGTCAGCGTAGCTGATCTTCAAACCTGGGCTGAAGAGGTTGTGCGCCCTACAGCGAAGCTGGCTGCGAAAGGCGAAGGCTCTTTTGTTGCAGGTAGCTGGTGTCGGTTCTGCAAAATAGCCCCTACCTGCCGCACGAGAGCCGAAAAGAATCTGGAGTTAGCCAAACTCGAGTTCGCTCCCCCACCCCAACTCTCTGATGCGGAGATTGCCCAGGTACTCGCGAAACTACCTGAGCTAAAGAAATGGGCATCCGATGTAGAGTCCTACGCACTGTCCCTTGCGGTCAATCAAGGCAAGACCTGGGCCGGTTTCAAACTCGTCGAAGGCAGAAGTATCCGCAAATACGTCGACGAGATAAAAGTCGTGGAGACAGCCCAGGCTGCCGGGATTAACGACATTTTTGAGCGCAAGCTCAAGACGATTACGGCGTTGGAGAAACAGTTGGGTAAGCGGCGCTTTGGCGAACTCCTTGGAGATTTGGTTATCAAGCCGCCCGGTAAACCTGCACTGGTGCCTGAAACCGATAAACGACCCGCGCTAGCACTCAGCGCGGCTGAAGAATTTCAAAAAATTGAAACCAAGAAAAATACAGAAAGTAGGTAAATAACCATGTCAGTAAAGAATCCAACTCGAGTCATCACCGGCGAAGTACGTCTTTCGTACGCGAATCTTTTCGAGGCGAAATCCATCCAAGGATCCAAACCGAAATATTCGGTAAGCCTGATTATCCCGAAGTCTGACAAAGTGACGTTGGCGAAGATTGAGGCCGCTATCGATGCAGCCATTGAAGCAGGCATAGCCAAGTTCGGGGGTAAACGTCCTAATAAGGCTGCGCTGAAGTTACCGTTGCGTGACGGGGATACAGAGCGCGATGACGAAGCTTACGCGAACTCGATGTTTGTTAACGCTAACTCCACTACCCCACCTCAAGTGGTAGACGAGTCGCTCTCCCCAATCTTGGATCGCTCCCAGGTCTACTCCGGGTGTTACGCCCGCGCGAGTATTACTTTCTATGCCTTCAACACCAATGGCAATAAGGGAATCGCCTGCGGACTGGGGAATGTCCAAAAGATTAGGGATGGTGAACCGCTCGGTGGCGGACATGTCAGCGCTGAGGAAGACTTCGCTGCGTTTTCCACTGCTAACGAGGACTTCCTTAACTAGCTGGTAAGTACATATTAGTGGTGGGCAGTAGCTGTATGGTTGCTGCCCACCACACCTGATTTTGAAGGATAAAACCTTGAAATATCTAAGTATTGATCTGGAAACTTACAGCCCCCTTAATCTCTCCAAGACTGGGGTCTACCCCTATGCTGCTCACCCAGACTTTGAGATTCTGTTGTTTGGTTATGCCGTAGATGATGGCCCAGTGCAGGTGGTTGACCTGGCGAGCGGAGAAAAACTACCCGATGAGATAGTTGCCGCTCTGGTGGATCCTGGTGTGGTTAAGTGGGCGTTCAACGCGTCCTTCGAACGCATCTGCCTCTCATCTTGGTTACACCGCTACCACCCAGAACTATTACCTGAAGGCAGTTTCCTGGATCCTGCTCAGTGGCGCTGCTCCATGGTATGGGCTGCATATCTTGGGATGCCAATGAGCCTAGACCAAGTAGCTCGCGTCCTTGACTTGCCGGTGAAGAAAGACGCGGCCGGTAAGAAACTAATCAAGCAGTTCTGCACGCCAGCGACCCCAAACCTGATTAACAAGGGCGCGCGGCGTAATCTACCGTCCTTAGATCCGGAAGGCTGGAAGGCATTCAAGGAATATAACCGCCGCGACGTGGAAGTAGAACAAGCCATCCACACCCGCCTGGCAAAGTTTCCCGTACCGGATGAGGAGTGGAAAGCCTATGCCCTGGATCAGCGCATTAACGATGCTGGGATCAAGCTCGATACGACCCTCGTGGATGCCGCCGTTACCCTCGATGCAAAACACCGCAATGCCACTTTGGCTCGTGCCCAAGAGCTGACTGGTTTGGAGAATCCGAATAGCCCGATACAGCTTAAAGACTGGCTGACCCAAAACGGTTGCCCTCTCGATTCGCTTACGAAAGCTGAAGTGGCAACCGCCCTCGAGGACGCTACTGGGGTAGTTAAAGAAATACTTCAGCTGCGCGGGGATCTCGCAAAATCTTCCGTCAAGAAGTATCAGGCCATGCAAAACGTGGCAGGCACCGATGACAGGGCGCGTGGGCTACTGCAGTTTTATGGAGCAGGACGTACCGGACGTTTTGCAGGCAGGTTAGTTCAAGTGCAGAATCTACCTCGCAATTATCTGCCTGACCTCGATGAAGCTCGTACCCTTGTAAGGACCGGGAATCTTGAGGCGCTGGAGTTGCTCTACGATTCGGTACCAGACACGCTCTCTCAGTTGATTCGCACCGCCTTCATACCCACCTCGGGTAACCGTTTTATTGTCTCCGACTACAGCGCTATTGAGGCCCGCGTGATTGCCTGGCTCGCAGGTGAGAAATCTACCCTCGAGGCGTTCCGTGATGGCAAGGATCTATATTGCGAGACTGCTAGTCGCATGTTCAAAGTTCCAGTTGAAAAACACGGGCCAAACGGCGAGCTACGACAAAAAGGCAAAATAGCGGTACTGGCTTGCGGATACGGCGGCTCCGTCGGTGCACTTAAAGCAATGGGCGCGCTGCGCATGGGGCTGGCCGAGGACGAGCTCAAACCCATCGTGGACGCTTGGCGCGCAGCTAACCCCCATATCGTCTGGTTGTGGCAAGAAGTAGAAGACGCAGCACTCAAAGCCATCACCACTAGACAGCCTGTTCGGCTTGGTAATCTCACCTTCACGCTCGAATCGGGCATCTTGTTCATCACCTTGCCGTCCGGTAGAAGGTTGGCATACGTGAAACCAGGTTTGGGTCAAAACCGGTTCGGTGGCACCTCCATCACCTACTGGGGAATCAACAGCGGACGCAAGTGGGGACGCCTGGAAACCTATGGCGGCAAACTCACAGAGAATATCGTTCAAGCCATAGCCCGCGACCTACTCGTCAACGGTATGAAAAACATTGCTGAATCCGGCCGCCAGATTGTGATGCATGTTCACGACGAAATCGTCATCGACGAGCCTCTAGATTCCGGCTTCACGGTAAAAGACGCCTGCCAGCTGATGTCACGCCTGCCAGGTTGGGCTAAAGGTTTGCCCTTGACCGCAGACGGATACGAGTGCGCCTACTACCGCAAAGACTAGACGGTTTGGGTTGCCCAGAGAGGATTTTCTTGCCAGTTATCGGGCATGCCAAGGTGGCTTATCGGTAGCGGCTTAGCCTGGGGGTACTTTTCAAGGAGTTTAGGAAGACGAGTTGTGTTCCCTAGGTCTAGGCGAACGAGAAGATACTGAATCAAAGTTAACTGCCCGAAAGTGCGGTTTACCACGCCTGCAATCATGTCCAGTTCGGTATGGCGGCCTTTTCTAGGTAACCGGGGCTTGATGGTGTAAACCCTGTTAAACATGCGCGCGTGATGGGCTGAATAATTACGCAAAATATTTAGCGCCTTCAACCACGAACCGAATTGGGCTGCAGTCAAATCTACGCGAGCCGCGATCGTGTCTCGCACACCGATGGGAGCTAACTGGTACAAGTAGGTCAGTGAACCCCAATCCATCACTTCTACAGCAGCCCAAATAGGAAGCTTGCCACCATACTTTTTATTGTGGTGAGCAACGAAGTCTTCGCGCGATGCACGTAGTTCTTTTTCGTAACGTGCCAGCCACTTTTGGTACCCGGCAGACGACCCCTCGCCGTCGGATGCTTGTGCTAGCGGCCCGAGAACATTTGGGTGTAGATGCGCGAAAGTGTCGATGCGACCGAGTTCGTGCCCAAGCATGGAGCGCACCGAAAGCTCTATCGGAGCAAGACAGGCAAACACAATCTCACGAAGCTTGCAGTCGAACATGTAGACGGCAGCTACATCATCCAAGGTCGTGCCAGCAACAAAACTATCAGCGCGTTTTCCAGGTGCTAACAGTTTGCGCCATGAATACCAATATCCCGAAAGACGATAGTAATTCACTTGTTCGAGTAGCCAGCACGCTTCAGAATCAGATTCGATTAGCATGCCGCGTTCACGCAGCAAAGCTATCTGCTCGCCATGCGTTTTGAACTGCTTAGCCAAAGGAGCATCTAGAGACTGTGGCATCACCAACTCCTACTCGGCCGTAGAAACAATGAGGACCGGCCCTGGACCCTCACGGGCGGAACCGGTCTTGATACCACCATTCTAAGCGAGAACAACGAAAATAACAACCAGTAAACATCTTGTGTCTGTAGCAAACCCAGCCCGTCTGCGACCAGTATTTCTCGAACGCAACCATAGAGCTGTTCCTAGATACTGCTGCGCCGTCGCGCGCTCTAGTTCACGCGCTTTGCTTATCAATATTTTTCACGCCCCTGATCAAGCCAATAGGTCAGGGATTGTTCCACGGGATAAACCCAGCATCGCTACAACGTATATGCCCTATTCGTTTCTGGTTCCGCTGCCCGTCGTGGCAGTTGCATGACAGCTTGATTTAACACTTTCGGGTTCGTCGGCAGTCGGGTAAGAGCCCTACTCTTTTCGCGCCGCCGGCGCATCTATTTTACCTACCTCGGGCTCTCAGGAAGGAGACCCCCATGGGTAAGCAACTACAAGTCTTTACCAGCAACCAGTTCGGCCAGATCCGCACTATCGAAAACTATGGCCAGTCATGGTTTGTCGCTGCCGATGTCTGCGCATCCCTAGAGCTTGCCAACCCCACTGTAACGGTAAGCCGTCTCGATAAGGATGAGAAGGCTAAGTTCAACTTAGGGTTATCCGGTGGACCTGCCTGGTGCGTTAACGAGCCAGGCTTGTACTCGCTGGTGCTGGCATGCCGAAAACCCCAAGCTCGGGCATTCAAGCGCTGGATCACCCACGAAGTGCTCCCGGCCATCCGCAAGCACGGCTTGTATGCGATTTCAGATGTTGCTGAAAACCCTGAAATGCTGCTGACTGCTTTGCAGGCTCTTATCGCCGAGAAAAAACGCGGGGAACAGCTAGAGGCACAAAATCTTGCCCAAGCCCAACTTCTCCTTGAGGCTAGCCCGAAGTTGTCGTACTACGAGAAAGTTCTGCGCGCTCCGGGTACGGTGGCGATTTCTAAGATTGCTAAAGACTACGGGATGAGCGCACGCCGCCTCAACAAGCTCCTTCATGATCTTGGTATCCAGTACAAGCAGGGCGACCAGTGGCTACTCTACCAAGAACATGCCGCTAACGGTTATACGAAGTCTGAGACCGGAACCAGTAAGGACGGTCACGTGTGGATGCATACCAAATGGACCCAAGCTGGACGGCTTTTCCTCTATGACCTGCTCAAAAACCGCTGCGGGATTCTGCCAGTCATTGAACGCGAAGGGCAGGTGGAAGCCTGATGAGCGCTACAACAGATCAAGTCGTTGGGCTCTCGCGCACAAATGCCCACGGTTATGCTGACCCGACCAGCTACAAGGCTTTGAAGAAGATCCAAGGAGCTGAATGCGAAGCTCGCCCGCTTACATATATCTGCTCTCCTTATTCCGGCAATGTCCGCCAGAACCAGGCTTTAGCGCGGGAGTTTTGCGCCTTCGCGATAGCCGCTGGACAGATCCCGCTAGCCTCACACCTGTTCTTCCCGCAGTTCATGGATGATACCGACCCTGATGAGCGAGAACTAGCCATGGCGTTTAACCGCGTACTTTTAAGCAAATGTGAGGCCATGTGGGTTTACACCGGCCACGTTAGCCGAGGTATGCGCGCCGAGATCGAGTGGGCCCGCGAACTTGAACTACCCATCCACTATTTCAACGCTGATTTCCAGGAGGTTACCTTTTGATGCATCCCTTCACGCTTTACGCCACTGACATGGCAGGCAAGCAAACCAACAGCCACTACCCTAACCGCCACGAGATCACCAGCAGACCCGACTTAGAAATGACGGTGCGCTTTGATCATGTCGCAGCCACCTACAAGAATAATCATCGCTCGAGCGCGAACTTCCTGGTTTCGGATTGCGTGGTGATGGATATCGACAACGACCACAGCGAAAACCCCGACGAATGGGTCACGCCCGAATCGTTGGGTGAGGTGATGGCAGGGGTCGAGTTTATGACCGCAACCTCCCGCAACCATATGAGAATCAAGGGCAGCGAGTCGGCTAGGCCGCGTTTCCATGTCTACTACCCCATAAACAAGATTAGCGACGCTAGCGAGTATGCAGGGATGAAGAAACACCTGGCTGCTCGTTTTGATTTCTTTGACCATAACGCACTCGACGCTGGCAGGTTCATCTACGGCAACCCCACCGCCGAAGTGCATGTTTTCGAGGGTGAACAGCTACTGGATGAATGGATCACGGCAGCTGATGAACAGGACATGTTTGCCGCCTTCGATGCCGCAACGATTGCTATCGGCGAGGGCTCGCGTAATGCCACGCTCTCTCGCTTCGCGGGCAAGGTCTTGATCCGCTACGGCAACACCGCCCAGGCAAGGGAGTTATTTGATCGTAAAGCCACCCTTTGTGACCCGCCACTACCAGATGCAGAGTTGGGCCTGATTTGGGATAGCGCCTGTAAGTTCGCTGCCAAGGTTGCCGCCGAGCCCGGTTATGTGCCGCCGGAGGTTTATGAGCAGCTGACCAGTCTGCGCCCTGATGATTTTACCGATGTTGGTCAGGCGATGATTCTTGCTGGTGAGTATGCTGACCGGATTTGTTATTCGCCTGCTACCGCGTGGATGGTCTACGACAAGGGTGTATGGGAGGAAAACGAGCCTAAAGCCCAGCATGTTGTCCAAGAACTCACCTCCCGGCAAATAGAACAAGCCCAAAAAGAACTGGATACAGCCACCCAGCAAGCAAGCCGGCTGGGAGTAACAGCAATGCTGGTAGCGATGAGCAAGACCAAAGCCCTCTCTGCATTCACCCGGGAGCAATCCCAGGTCTACCAGGAAATGATGGCAGCGCAAGAATGGTTAAAGTTCATATACAAGTGCCGCTCAGATCGCACAATCTTGGCGGTCATGCGCCAAGCACGCCCGTTAGCGTTGATTAACCCACAGGTGCTCGATGCCGACCCTTATCTGCTCAACACCCCAAGCGCCACCTTTGATCTGCGCGATACCTCCCGGCACGAACACAGCCCCGCTGACATGTTGACTAAACAAACTGCCCTTGACCCATCCGATGAGGGGATGCAGATATGGCTAGACAGCCTCGCCGTCACTTTCGGCGGGGACAAAGAGTTGATTGGGTATGTGCAAAGGGTATGCGGGCTAGCAGCAATCGGCAAAGTCCTCATCGAAGCCCTGATTATCGCCTACGGGGATGGAAACAACGGCAAATCCACTTTCTGGAATACCATCGCCCGCGTGTTGGGCTCATACGCGGAGACTATCTCCTCTGAAGTGCTGATCGCCGGTAAGAAAAACAACGCCAAACACGAGATGGCAGAAACCAGGGCTAGACGCTTATTGATAGCCGGCGAAAACGATGAAGGCGTGCGCCTATCAACCTCATCAACCAAACAATTAGCTTCGACTGACAAGATCGCCGCAGAGAAGAAATACAAAGACCCCTTCTCCTTCACCCCTTCCCACACCTTGGTTTTGTACACGAACCATCTACCGCGAGTGGGAGCTATGGATACCGGCATCTGGCGCAGATTAATTGTGATTCCATTCGAGCAAACCATCACCCCAAAACAGGACATCAAAAATTATGCCGACCATCTATACGCCAAAGCAGGCGGAGCAGTGCTGGCATGGATTATGGAAGGTGCTCGCTTAATCCACTCCGAGAACTACCACCTGGCCCCACCTAAACAAGTCGTTGCCGCATCGGAGGCATACCGGGCTGCTAACGACTGGTTCGCTCACTTCCTTGAGGACTGCTGCCAGGTAGGTCAAGGCCTATCAGAGCAGTCCAAGGATCTCTACGACGCGTACCGGTCTTGGGCAATAGGTAGGGGCGAGTATGTGCGCTCCACTAGCGATTTTTATGCCGCCGTCGATAAAAGCGGATATAAGCGGAGACGAACAGCTCGGGCACGATTCGTAGACGGGCTCGCCTTGATCAGCGAATTCGACCTGTAAGTGGCCAATAGTGACAGTCGTGTCAGTCGTTACTAGCCCTTTCTATAGGAAAATAAAAAATACAGTCCTATATAGGGTTTTAGGGACAGACCGACACGAGTGTCACAGATCTTATGAAAGACGTGACATGAAAGAAAAACACCTAGAAAACAAACTGAAGAAATCAGTCGAAAGCATCGGCGGGATCTGCTGGAAACTCGTCAGCCCCGGAGTCTCTGGCGTCCCAGATCGGATCTGTCTAAAGAGCGGACGAGTTGTTTTCGCTGAAGTAAAAGCACCAGGAGCCAAACCTAGACCAATCCAGAATCGCCGTATCAAGCAGCTGCAAAATCAAGGCTTCCAAGTCTTCGTAGTAGACAGCGTGGATGGGATTGCGGAGGTGGCAAATGCGCTACAAGCCGCATAACTACCAAACCCAGGCAACAAGTTTCATCATCAACCATGACGAAGCCACAGTGTTCTTAGGCATGGGTTTAGGAAAAAGCGTCATTGCGCTGACCGCGATCTGGCAGCTTGTCCTCGACTACTTCCTCGTACAACGAGTACTAGTAATCGCGCCACTGCGCGTGGCACGCGATACCTGGCCACAAGAAGCAGCCAAGTGGGATCACCTTACGGGGCTCACGTTGGCGGTAGCCGTCGGATCAAAACAAGACCGCCTTCACGCGTTAGCGAAATCTGCAATGGTAACGGTGATCAACCGGGAAAACATCCCCTGGCTGGTCGCCCACTACGGCGCGGCCTGGCCTTTCGACATGGTCGTCATTGACGAACTCTCCAGCTTCAAAAACCACCGTGCAAAGCGCTTCACCACGCTGGTGAAGATAAGGCCCTATGTAACCCGTTGGGTTGGGTTAACCGGAACCCCAGCCTCTAATGGCTTGATGGATCTATGGGCACAGTTCCGGCTCCTAGATGGCGGCACCAGACTGGGGCGCTATATCACCCGGTTTAGGGATCGCTGGTTCGTACCTGATAAACGGGCCGGCATGCAAGTGTTTACCTATAAACCGCGAGCAGGTGCTGAGGACGAGATCTATGAAGCGATCTCGGATATGACATTGTCGATGCGCACCACTGACCACCTCACTTTGCCTGAGCTGACGCTAACAACCACGAAGGTAAAACTCGCTAGCAAGGAGCGGGCAGTATATGAACGTCTAGAGCAGGATTTAGTGATTGAGCTAGACGGGCAAGTAGTGGATGCGGCTAACGCGGCAGTCCTATCTGGAAAACTTCTACAACTGGCAAGCGGGGCTATCTACGACGAAAACGGAGATGTCATTGCTGTTCATGGCGCGAAACTGGATGCACTCGAAGATTTGCTTGAGGCGGCGAACGGGCAAAACCTCCTCGTTGCCTACTGGTACAAACACGACCTGGAACGCATCATCGAGCGCTTCCCGCAAGCCCGGCCCCTAAAGACCGCTGAGGATATAGCGGCTTGGAACAATAGCGAGATCACTATCGGTTTGATTCACCCGGCCTCTGCCGGCCACGGCCTGAATCTACAAGCAGGCGGGCACCTATTGGTCTGGTTCTCCCTGACCTGGAGTCTGGAGCTGTATCAACAAACCAACGCCCGGCTTTACCGGCAAGGCCAAACCCAGCCAATAACGATCACTCACCTGGTCGCTGAAAAAACCCTCGATGAAGCAGTACTTACAGCCCTAGACGCCAAGAACCTCACCCAGAGCGCCTTGATCGAGGCAATCAAAACACAACTGGCAAACCACTCTAGATAAGGAAAAATCATGATGCATGTGATGACGAAATACTTAGATACCCGCAAGGCAGCAATCAGCGCCCTAGAGGACTACCCACTGATGGAACAAGCAGCCAGCCAAGACACGCAAGCTGAGGCAAACCAGCTACGCGAAGACCTAGCCAGCCCCACTAGCCCCAAAATCACTGGCATGCCCCGCTCACGAGACCCCCACGCTGGTGAACGCCGCATAGCTGCCACCCTCGACAAGATTGATCTGCTCGCCGCCCGCAGCCAACAAGCCCAAGAGTACCTGGACTGGTTCCTGCCCGCCTGGCAAGCACTCAACACCGATGACCAGTTCGTGTTGGAAAACTTCTTCCTCGGCCAAGGCAATCAAGACGAACGAGTCCAAATGATCGGTGACCACTTCTATATTGAACGAGACAGTGTCTACCGGCGAAAGAACCGAGCATTAGATCGCCTGGCAGTAGCACTGTATGGCAGACGCTAACTTGCACCCATGCGTTAGCAAGTATCCGAACCCTGCTATGGAAATCATTATTTAACCCTGAAATACTGTATGTAGTTGAAAATATAGGAACGAACCCTCCGGCAAACAGTTATCACTGCCCGGAGGGTTTCGTCTTATTAGGGAAAAGACCGGGGCTGCAAGGAGTTGCATTCAGGACATATTCACTGGGACTTAAGTGGTAACCTAACCGAGGGGTGCCAGGAGACATCCTGCCGCGCGGCACATGCTGCCCAACACGACAGGAGTTTTGTTTTGCTTGTAAAAACTGCCGTTTCTTTTATCCTTGCTAATTCTCTAACTTTCGTAGGAGCTGGAGCTATAAACGTTTCCGATAAAAACGCGGAACTGAGCCCTAGCACCCGCACTGCCACAGTAAACACTCTTTTCCTCGAACGTGACGACGAGATTTTATTGTATGTCGATCCTTTGACTGGTGCCTATCTTGGTGAATCTTTAGAAACGAAAGTAGAGACTAGAGTGGCCCCTATCATCGCTTGGATCGGGGCAATAGCTGTACGCCTTAGCGCGCATGCGATTAGACAGATGGCTGCTAGAGGAATATCTCAGGCTCTAGTAAAACAGGCCATAGCCCAAGGCGCTAGATCACATGCTAATAAAGGAGCATGGAAATACGTCATGGGCAAGGGGAAAAATAGAATCACAGTTATCGTAAGCAAAAGAACAGGCAAGGTTATTACCGTCACCAAAGGGTAGCTATAGCAGTAGGAGGCACTTGTGAAAATCACTTATGATCCTGAGGTGGATGCAGCATACCTGTACCTCAAAGATTCGATTGAAGCTGGTGAGGTAATGAAAACCGAGTGCTGCTATCCACAAGGATTAGAGTCTACTGTCGCAATCAATGCAGATTTCAATGCCAAGGGTACGCTTTTAGGACTTGAAATATTAGGAGCATCCGAGTGCCTACCAGAGGCTGTTTTAGCTGAGGCGCATCGCCTTGATCAGTGATAACGCCGTTAGGTTCATTAGCGAGTATCCGAACCCTGCGATGGAAAACCAGGTTCAGGCCTGAGATACTGTAAATGGATAGAAATATAAAAACCATGGGGAACCCTCAAAGCCGCTTAGGCCGCGAGGGTTTCACTATGTTCAGGCAGAAGGTGCGGTGGAGGGTATGCCTAACAAACCAAAACGTCCCTGCTCGGCGCCTGGCTGTCCCGAACTAACCCGCGAAAGGTTCTGCCCGCTCCACGCCAAGGAAACGGACAAGAACTACCGTAGGTTTCAACGTGACCCGAGAATCAACAAGCGTTATGGTGCGCGCTGGCGCCGGATTCGTGCCGCATACATCGCGCAGCATCCTTTGTGCGAAGACTGCCTGGACAAAGGAATGACCACCCCAGTGGCCGAAGTCCACCACGTCCTACCCTTAGACCATGGCGGCAGCCACGACTTTTCTAACCTGCGTAGCCTGTGCAAACCCTGCCACTCCAGGCAGAGCGCGTTAGACGGTGACAGATGGAGGCAAGCCCTTCAGGTCTACACCTACTAGATTTTTTGAAAAACGCGAAATAACCACTGGTACTTCCCCACCCTAAAAATATTGACCTTGTTCCCACGCCAAGTTACGGAACCATTCGAGGATTCGGTTAGGGGTTGGGGCCCTCGAATCTCTACAGCTTCGGGGAAGGTCAGCGGGCGGGGCCAACCGTACGCAAAAAGACCGAATCAAACAGGGTATTAACCTAGCTCCGGGCCTCGGCGAGTCCATCTCGAGTTCATATTGGGTTTTTATAGGATACAGATATGACTTCGGGCGGACAGATCATACCTAGCGCACACCAGTGGCTGAGCAAAGCATTAGAAACAATCGACGGAGACGTGCTTTTGACTAGCCCTTATCTGACTACAGGGGTGTGTCGTCTAATCGCGGATTCGCTCGCAAAGTCCCGATTCCATGGTGTCGTTATCACGACACTTGATCCGAGCGCGGTGGCTGGCGGTTATCTAATGATTCAAGGCCTTCGCGATCTCCTCGAAGCCGGTATTGAGGTACGAGAGGTAGACCGCCTACACGCTAAATGTTTCATCGTCGGATCTCAAGCCATGCTCGGCTCCGCGAATCTAACAAGACCAGGACTAGGACTGGCCGATAAAAGCAACCGTGAGCTAGGAGTAACTCTCGACGCTTCCGGCAGAGAAAAAGCCCATCAGGAGATTGTAAGTTGGCCCGCTAGAACTATCACTACTCACGACCTCGACGAACTGTTAGCAAAAGCCAAATCACTCTCGCGCCCCTCTAAGCCCGCAGACTCTGATTTAACACCTGAGCTTGCATCGCAACAAGCAGAACAGTTACTTATCGATGCGCGCGATCCTGACCGCAAGCTATGGCTGAAATTGGAATATGGAAAACCTGCTTTAGAGGGCTGGCGTAAACCGTCGTATTTCGCTAGCCCAAAGAAAGGCAAACCCAGCTTCAAACCCGGAGACCTGGTATTCATCTGCGCTAAAGATACTCAAGAGTGCTACGCGGTTGTTGAAGTCACCAGCGAACCAGAAGAGAAACCGGCAGACTACATCGCTGCCGTAGATCAAAGTAATCTCGAACGGTGGCCTTGGATTAATCGAACAAAGCCGCGCCTTGTTCCTGATCATCTAGTCAAACTCACCCGTGAGGAACTAGGTGTAAAAGGCGGAGGCCTTCAAAACGGTCATGTCAGCCTAAAGTTTGACCAATTCACCGCAGGAGTGCGCGCCCTCGCCAGACTAACCACAAAGTAGCACGACCCACGCCTACTAAGGAGGTTCCAGTGGCGAAAGACGGAACCAATCGCGGTGGGCGCCGCGTGAGGGCTGGCGCGAAACCTGACCCGCTCAACGAAAAACTCACTAAAGGTCTGCCCGCTACTCGCCTGGAAGATCCGCTAGCGACCCCTTTCGATTTCGAGGGCGCAGATGTTGGCGCGGGCGCGGTACTTGCTGGTGAGGTGATGCCCGAGCCTTCCGAGTATCTGTCAGAGGTTCAGCGCGATGGCAAACCCTTGGGTGCTGATTTGGTGTATCGGGAGACGTGGCGCTGGCTTGATGAACGTGGCTGCACCAGGTTTGTTTCTAAGCGTCTGATTGAGGCCTACGCCCAGGCTTTCGCCCGGTATGTGCAGTGTGAGCAAGCGATCTCCAAGTTCGGTTTGCTCGGCAAGCACCCAACCACGGGGGCTGCTATCGCTTCCCCGTTCGTTGCGATGAGCCAGTCTTTTGGTAAGCAAGCGAATGTGTATTGGTATGAGATTTTTGAGATTGTGCGGGCTAACTGCACTAGTGACTATTCGGGGCCGGCCCCGGGTGATGAGGTTATGGAGCAGTTGTTGAAAGCACGCTCGTAGATGCGTCCTACTTGTTTCCCGGGGCTATTTGGAGCCTTTTGTTTCGCTAAAGCCTGCCCCTAGCGCGATTCCAACTCCGGTGCCAATACCTACCCCTAAGGCAATATTATTCATAATGAACCCAAAGATAATGCCGGCCATCATCCCAGCAATCATCCCGTAAACCACGGCCCTACCATCGCCGCCGGAAGGCTCTGGCGGATTAGGTTTACTCGTTTCGTCTTGCACGTATTCCAGTGTAACACCTGACTCGGGTTCGCCTCTTTATCTTCGCTCCCCACTCCTGGCTGACATGGTGGGGAGTTTTTATTTCTTTTGATTTTTCTACTGAAAGGGCATTCCTATGACTATGGTTCGCAGCGCTGAAGCAGTGTGTATCGGTCACCCCGATAAACTGTGCGATTTAATTGCTGATCAGATTCTCGACGAAATTCTCTACGCCGATCCCAACGCCCGCGTCGCGGTAGAGGTCATGGCTACTGGGCGACGGATTATTGTCACTGGTGAAATCAGCACTAATGCTCGTGTGGACTTGCGTGATTGCGTACGCACAGCACTTACTGCAGCTGGCTATAAGCCGTGGAGATTTTTGGTGTACGTGTGGGTGCGGCGTCAATCTAGCGATATTAACGACGGGGTGACCACATCTTTAGAGGCTCGCCATGGCGATGAGTCCGCTTATTGTCTTCAGGGGGCTGGTGATCAAGGCACGGTCTACGGTTATGCCTGCACTGATACTCCTGAGCGTTTACCGTTGCCTCTTGTTTTAGCCCACGAGATTTGTAAGCGGCTAGATGATGCGCGCAAGCAAGGAACCATTACTGGG
Organism: Varibaculum massiliense; assembly: GCF_900106855.1. Classification (NCBI taxonomy): domain Bacteria; kingdom Bacillati; phylum Actinomycetota; class Actinomycetes; order Actinomycetales; family Actinomycetaceae; genus Varibaculum; species Varibaculum massiliense. The sequence goes on from NZ_FNWI01000004.1 coordinate 295,959, forward strand.
ATCTTTTCGGATGGTAAAGCACAAGTTTCGGTGCGCTACGACGAGGTAGGCAAACCGCAAGCCGTAGAGACGGTGGTGGTTTCCGTCCAGCACGATAAATTCAAGGATTTCGAGGTGTTGCGCCGTGAAATAACTTCGCTGATTGTTGGCCCAGCATGCCAGCGGTATCTACCGGTAAGCCCGAACACGGTTGTGTTGATCAACCCGTCCGGGCGGTTCGTGGAAGGCGGCCCTAAAGCTGACACCGGCCTCACTGGTCGAAAACTTATGGTTGATACCTATGGCGGTTTTGCTGGGCATGGTGGTGGAGCGTTTTCCGGTAAGGATCCGTCGAAGGTTGACCGGTCGGGTGCTTATATGGCGCGGCTGATCGCGAAAACCGTGGTGGATGCGGATCTTGCATCCCGGTGCCAGGTGGCGATTAGTTACGCGATTGGCAAAGCCGACCCGGTTGCTTTCAGTGTGGACACGCTCGGCACCGGCCAATACACCGACCAGATCCTCACGGCTGCAGCTCAAGATGTGTTCAATCTTCGGCCAGCAGCAATCATCGACCAGTTTGGGCTGCGAGCACCCGGCTATGTGCGCTATTCGACGTATGGGCATTTCGGGGATTACACACGCAAGTGGGAAGACACCTGGACTACTAGCCGTGAGCTTGTTAAGGCGGTGAAAAATCATGCGCATCAAGCAAATAGCGCTAACTGATCTCACCCCAGCTGACTACAACCCCCGCAAAGACCTACAACCCGGGGACGCGGACTACGACAAACTCAAACGCTCGCTAAGTGAGTTTGGGTATGTGGAGCCAGTCATCTGGAACAAAACAACCGGAAATATTGTGGGTGGGCATCAGCGTCTGAAAGTACTCGCCGATCTGGGATACGAAACGGTGGACTGCGTGGTCGTCGAACTCGACGAAACCCGCGAAAAAGCCTTAAATGTTGCTCTAAACAAGATCAGTGGCGATTGGGATAATTCCAAACTCGCCCTACTCATAGCCGACCTGGATGCTTCCGATTTCGACGTTGAACTCACCGGTTTCGACGAATCCGAAATACAACAGTTAATAGGTTCTCTTGATAGCGACAGTATCGAAGACGATAACTTCGACCTGAACGCCGCCCTTGAAGCAGCAGCTTTCGTCGAAAAAGGCGATATCTGGAGGATTGGTAGGCATCGCCTGATGTGCGCGGACGCCACGAACCCGGCCGATGTCGAAACCTTGATGGATGGCAAACAGGCTAATCTGGTGGTCACAGACCCGCCTTACAACGTGGACTTCAAATCGAACAGCGGCCTGAAAATCGCAGGCGACAAACAAGACACAGACACCTTCTACCAGTTCCTACTAGCTGCATTCACCAACATGGCGGCATCCCTAGATAAGGGAGGGTCAGCCTATGTCTTCCACGCCGACACCGAAGGATTGAACTTCCGTCGCGCTTTTCAAGACGCTGGCTTCTACCTGTCGGGCTGTTGTATTTGGGTCAAAGACTCCCTCGTACTTGGCCGTTCCCCATACCAGTGGCAGCACGAACCAGTGCTGTATGGGTGGAAGAAAGACGGCTCTCACGCTTGGTATGCGAATCGCAAACAAACCACGGTGTGGAATTTCGCCAAGCCGAGGAAGAATTCCGATCACCCCACTTCCAAGCCACTAGACCTGTTGGCTTATCCGATTCGTAACTCCACCCAAACCAACGCAATCATCCTCGATACCTTTGCTGGGTCTGGTTCCACACTCATGGCTGCAGAAGCCACAGACCGCACTTGCTATTGCATGGAGCTGGATGAGAAATACGCTTCCGTGATTGTGCGCCGCTATGCCGAAGCAACCGGAGACGCAGCTGGGATCACCTGTACCCGTGGCGGCAAAGAATACGCCTACCTCGATTTGGTCAAAGAAGTCGAGCGCCCCAAGCAGAAAGGCTAACCCTTGACAAAAACTTTAAGGCTTGGCTCGCTTTTTGATGGCTCAGGTGGCTTCCCACTAGCGGCAACAAAGGTTGGTATCGAACCTGTGTGGGCAAGTGAGATTGAGCCCTTCCCGATCCTGGTCACCACCACGCGCCTTCCGCAAATGCAACACCTAGGCGACATCTGCGACATTGACGGCAGTCAGCTAGAGCCGGTGGATGTGGTCACGTTTGACTCTCCTTGCCAAGACCTGTCGGTAGCAGGTAAAAGGGCAGGTTTAGCTGGCGAACGCTCGGGTCTATTCCACCAAGCCGTCAGAGTCATCAGAGAAATGAGAAAGGCAAGTCATGGTCTATATCCAAGATTCGCTGTTTGGGAAAACGTGCCCGGAGCCTTCTCAAGCAATAAAGGGGCAGACTTCCACAGCGTCCTGCAAAACCTCATCTCGGTTGTCGACGAAACGGCAGCGGCTGACCTACCTCGAGTACAAAAGTGGCATAAAGCTGGAGCGATCGTGGCAGACCAATGGAGTATTGCGTGGCGAGTATTGGACGCGCAATTTTTCGGAGTACCCCAACGACGCAAAAGAATCTACCTTATCTGCGATTTTGCAAGCGGGCGTGCCGGACAAATACTCTTTGAGCCCCAACGCGTGTTCCGGGATCTTGCGCCGGGCTGCAGTGAAAGGCAAAACCCTCCCACCAATCCTCGAGCAGGCACTCACGAGGCAAGCAAATCTTTAGATGTGTTCGCCTTGCGGATGCGGGCAGGTAAACCAGGCGGCGGTAAAGGCCCGCTCGTGCAAACAAACCTTTCGGGCACGCTCGGATGCAGTAACGACCAGAGTATTATTGAGCCGCTACTGTTTGACCATCATCCTCATGATGCCAGGGTGGGCGGACCATGCCAGATAGCACCAACCGTGACCGCTCGTTACGGCACTGACGGAGGCAATACTCCCATCATCGCTACCGCCTACGGTTTCAATGCGTTGCATGAGGGACGCGGCGCAGCAGTAGGCAGGTACGGTTATCCCACCGAGGTATCAAAGACGCTCGATACGTCTGGAGCTATTCTCAAATTATTAATACGAAAATCGGTTCCCTGGACACCTCTAAACTTGGCCCTGCCGCGCAGATGTCGATGCTGGAAGCCGGATTTTTCGCGTCGGCAGATCCGCAGGGCGACGGGCAGATTGATTGGCAGGTCTATGGTTCTGACGGTGCGATAGTGGGGGAGGGCAAGTGCCCCGCCCTGGCGGTACAAGCCTTGCACACTCAACTGCGCGCCGGACTTCGGCTGGACACTGACAGCGCTATGGCAGCTCTAAAATCTGGGAAAATCCCTGTCCTCATGCCCAATCGGACGTATTTTTTGGCAGACCGCGGGGAAACCTGTGCGTCCTGGCCCGGCTGCGCTGCCAAAACTTGGACCACCGGGGACGGCGTTACCCTCAATCTGAAAGCTCCGGGGACTCCGTTGACCTCCGACGCGACAAAAGCCGTGTTTACGGAGGGCAACGGGGGGCTGCTGAGTTACGGGGTGGTCGACGGGAAATTCCTTTGGGAAGGCGTCGCGCCGCCATTGAAAGGAGCTGCCACCACCGGGGATACGTTTGTCCTGGGGTCAGGGTTGGGTCAGTTGGCGCAGCTGGGTGACCTCAACAAGGGCAGTGCCAAGGCAGTGTTGCGCTACCTCGGCCTACCCTAGAGGGCTGCCTCAAGAAGCAACCTGTTGAGGTTCCGGGTCAGAGCCGGGGGCGGCAGACTGCGCGCCATGATAGCGCTGCAGACGCTGTTGACGAAGCAAATCCACCAGCCAAACAATCAGGAACAATACGCCTTCAAGCAGCACGACTGTGGCTCCTGACGCGGTATCGAACCAGTAGGAAATATAGGCTCCCAGCACGACACAGGATACGGAAAGCAAGGGAGCTATCCATAGCATAGCGTTGAACCGGTTTGTGAGCAGCCGGGCGGTTGCGCCAGGGGTAATCACCAGTGCCACGATGAGGATTGCGCCCACTGCTTGCATCGCCACCACGACTGTCAAAGACAGAGCTACCAGCAACAGAGTCGCCAACCAGCTTGTAGAGATGCCGATAGCGTGGGCGTGAGTCTTGTCGAAGGCATACAGCACCAAATCCCGTTTTTTGTATAACAACAGCACCAGAGCGAGTGGGCTCAATATCAAGACCTGCCACATATCGGCTCTGGTAATGCCGAGCATGTCGCCAAACAAAATGTGGTGCAAATCAATGTGACTGGGGAACAGACTGATTAAGACCAGACCGGAGGCAAACATTGTCGTGAATACCACCCCAATAGCCGTGTCTTCTTTGACCCGTCCGCGCCCCCGCACTGCGCCAATCAATCCCACCACCAGCAAAGCTGCCACGAGGGCGCCTATTGCGAAGGGCGTTCCCAAGAGGTAGGACACGACGATTCCGGGAAGAATTGCGTGGGACAGGGCGTCACCTAACAGTGACCAGCCAATCAAGACCAACCAGCAGGACAACACGGCACAAACCGCCGCCGCGACTCCGGTGACGATGATGCCCCGGAGCATAAACTGCTGCGTCCACATTTCGATGAAAGCTTCATAAAAATTCACTGTCCACCTCCTGACGCGGCGGGATTTAATCCAAACGCTTTCGCGAGGTTTTGCGGGTCTAAGGCGCCGGCGGGATCACCTTGATAAACTACGCGACGATACAGCAAAACCACTTCATCGCAGAGCTTTTCCAAAGAAGCCAAATCGTGGGTTGAAACCACCACCGTGGTGCCTTTTGCCGAGATTTTGCGCAGCAAATCGACGATATTGGTTTCGGAGTATTTGTCTACTCCGGCAAACGGTTCATCGAGGAGCAGGAGGGGCGCGCCTTGGGCAATCGCGCGGGCGATAAACACCCTTTTCTTTTGACCGCCGCTCAACGCCCCAATTTGGCGCTGTTGCAAATCTTGCAACTCCACCATTTCTAACGCGGCTTGCACCGCTGCCACGTCTGCAGATTTGGGACGACGGGTCGGTCCCATAAATCCATACCGTCCCATCATGACGACTTGGTTTACGTTAACCGGGAAGTCCCAATCGATTTCCTCATTTTGCGCAACATAACCAATCAGTCGCTGTTTGCGGGCTTGGTTCGCGTCAATTCCGGCAACTTTAATACTGCCCTTTTGATACGAAACGCTGTTGGTGATGGATTTGAACAGTGTTGATTTTCCCGAACCGTTCATCCCTACCAGACCACAAATTTGACCGCGCGACACGGTTAAACTGGCACCCTCCAGTGCCACATTAGCTCCGTAACGAACATGCAAATCTGAGACTTCTAATATAGGCGGGGCTAAATTTGAGCTGGACTCAGCTTCAGCCCCGCCTGGCTCTATGCGGTTGTCGAGAGCATCACTCATTTCTGAGTCAATCCTCGGGTAATCAAATCTGCGTCGTAGCGCAACAGATCCAGATAGGTCGGAACGTCTCCATCTGAGTCTGACAAGGAATCAACATACAATTCCCCACCGAATTTCGCACCTGTGGCTTCCACAACGGGTCGCATTTTGTCTCCCACGGTTGACTCGCAGAAAACTGCGGGAACGTGGTTTTGCTTCACGTAGTCTTCCACTTCCGCTACGCGAGAGGGAGTGAGGGCTCCTTCGGCATTTACGCCCCACAAGAATTTCTCGTTGAGGTTATAGTCGCGAGTCAGATACGAGAATGCTCCCTCACAGCTGACCAAAGTACGTTGTGACGGGTCGAGCTGAGAAAGCGTGGACGTGATGTCCTCGCCGACTTTTTCAATCTTGGCACCATACTGTTTGGCATTTTCCTGGTACTCGGAGCAGTTCTTTGCATCTAAATCGCAGAAGGCTTTTGCCATATTCTTCACGTAGAGGGCGCCGTTTTTCGGGCTCATCCAAGCGTGCGGATTGGGCTTACCCTTGTAGTCGCCTTCGGTAATCGGAATGGGCTCTACGCCCTGCGAAACATTGACCTTTTTGGCATCCAGATCGGCGGTAAACTTCGTGAACCAGCGTTCCAAATCCAGCCCGTTATTTAAAATCAGTTTCGCTTTCTGCGCCGACTTCAAGTCCGAGGGCGTGGGTTGGTAATCGTGGATTTCCGCCCCAGGTTTGGTGATAGAGCGGACTTCCAGATGGTCTCCGGCAACGTTTTGAGCCATGTCCTGCAACACGGTAAATGTGGTGAGGACCAGGGGTTTGCCTGGTGCGGCTGAATCCGAGCTGGAGCTGGGGGTCCCGCCGCACCCGCTGAGAGAGGCTCCCAGGCACAAAAGCGCGGCTACGGTCAAGGTTTCTTTAATTTGCTTGTTTTTAAATCTCTTCATGGGTATAACCTAAGTTAGGCATACCTAAGTTTGCAAGCCCGAAACCGTTGAAATCCCGTAATTTAGCGATTTTTTTGTACTGACAAATCCTAAAAAACCAAGGATACGAGCTTTGGAGCACGCACGATAATCCGTTTCGGCTCCCGCCCGTCCAGCAACTTCACCACCGCCGGTTCCGCCAGGACCTTCGCCTGCAAATCCGCCTCGGAAATCTCGGGGTCCACCGACACTTTCGCGCGCACCTTGCCCGCCACCTGCACCACGCAAGTGACCTCCTCAGCCGCCAACAGCGACTCATCGGTCACGACCGGGAACGTGGCCCGGGCGATTCCGCCCTGGTGACCCAAACGTTCCCACAGTTCCTCCGCAATGTGCGGAGCGATGGGGGCGACCATCACGACCAACGCTTCTGCGGCCTCACGTGGCACCTGGGGTAACCCGGTGAGGTGATTATTCAGCACAATCATCTTGGCGATAGCCGTGTTCACGCGCAGATTGTCGTACTCCACGGTGACATCGTGAATGGTGCGAGCCAGCACTTTTGCGGTCGCCAAATCCGGGGCGTCATCGGTCACGGTGAGCGCGCCGGTGTTCTCATCGACGATATTGCGCCACAGTCGCTGCAGGAAACGCTGGGAACCGACCACCGCGCGCGTGTCCCACGGACGGGACATATCCAGCGGTCCCATCGACATCTCGTAAACCCGGAACGTGTCCGCGCCGTAATCCGCGCACATCTGATCAGGGGTGACAATGTTCTTGAGCGACTTGCCCATCTTGCCGAACTCGCGGTTGACGGGCTGACCCTGCCAGGTAAAGCCGTCCTCCTCGCTACCCTCCACCTCGTCAGCCGGGACGTATTGCCCACGTGAATCCGTGTAGGCATAAGCCTCAATCATGCCCTGGTTGAACAGGCGATGGAACGGCTCTGAACTGGACACATATCCCAAGTCGTAGAGGACCTTGTGCCAAAAACGCGCGTACAGCAGGTGTTTCTCCGACCTGCAACCAAGGCGGCATCGCCATCGTCGAACCCGACGTTGTGAGCGCCTCGAAGGCAGACTTCTTCTGCCGAGGCAACGTCAATATTGCTGGCGCTCTGTTGGCTTCGGACTCAACTGAGCCGCCCCTGGTCACTGACCCTGGCATGCCCAAATACCGCGTGAGACGCTTAACCCCCACCGAATGCGCCCGCCTACAAGGATTCCCTGATACTTGGACAGACGGACTCGCCATCGAGAACCCGAGCGAAGACGTGCTGGATTATTGGTGGCAGGTCTGGGCTAGCTGGGCCAAGGTGCAAGGATTGAAAAAACCTAAAACCCGCAACCAAGTACGCAAATGGCTGGCTAATCCAGCGTCCGACCGGGCACTCTACAAGCTGTGGGGAAACGGGATAGCTTTGCCGTGCGCCAAACTCGTGCTTTCCCAGATAGTCGCCGAGAGCACTAAAACTCCTTGATTTTAAGGCAAAAATTACTGGATAAGTACGCGCTCCTATGGCTGTATGTACATGACCAAACAACCAGCAAGAAAGAGAGGGTTTGGTGATGATCGGACAGCTATATGTCGATCTAGAAGAAATCGAAAACCTCGGAGTCGACCTCACCGATATTGGTGCGGTGTGGAATGCGGCCAAAGACCACGGCTACGAGCACGTAGAAATGATCGTCTCCAACTTTCCAGACAACTACCTGCGCCTCATCCGCACATGGATGGACGTTCAAAGCATCGAATTTGATGGTGAGGAGGATGAGCAATGGTGAACACCAAAAAGGCTGAAAACTACGGGCTCGTAGTCACCCTGCCCGCCACGCTTGATGAGACTGAGCTGGCAAGGCTGCATGAACTTATCGCTGCCAAGAAAGACTTGATCGCTAAAGCGCTCGGCGCGAGCCAGCTTAGCATCACCACCAGTAGTGAGGGGCTGAGTTTCCCGTGGTGGGATGAGCTGCCAGAGTTCGAGAAGATCACGGCATACACCGAGTTCCTAAGCAAAATGGTCGCATATGCGAAACGCATCGGGCTCACCACCCACCGCGCCGCGAGTGACAAGGTGGTGAATGAGAAGTATGAACTGCGCTCCCTGCTTTACCGCATCGGACTTTCTGGTAAAGAACATAAGGAAGTACGCAAGATCTTACTTGCACCATTAAGCGGTGATTCTGCGTGGAAAACCCCGCCACTAATAAACACTAACCAAGAGATGTAAACCACTATTTATTAGGCAAAATAGGCGGCAAAATGACTGGATAAGTAGCGAAGTCTATGGCTGTATATACATACCGAAACGGTACACAACACATAAGGAAACAGCCATGAACACCAAAGAAGCTGAATGCAGCGTCGAGGAAGAAAACACCGAACGCCTTATCGGACGTGCTAACCGGTTGGGATACACCATCACCAGCATTGAGATTGAACCTGGCCGGGTCGCGATTTCTATTGTTCCTTCCCCGCTGTTCCCCTACACCCCGGAGCTTGACCGAGACTTTGAAACCGATCAATGGCGGGTGCAAACCACCGCCTACGGAGCGTTGAACCTAGACAACATCGAACAAGTCACCGAGGGATACGGGCGGGCAGCAGCGATGGTGCGTGAACTTGAACATGCTACACCAGGAAACGTTGTCAACTACCACCTGACCCGTTAAAACTAAACACACAGGCAACCCCACCTGGCGTGGGGTTTTCCTTTATCGTGAAGCGTTATGACCTAGAGATGTACATCTCTAAGTTTTCTTGAAAATAGGCGGAAAATGACTGGATAAATAGGCGGGTCTATGGCTGTATATACATACCGAAACGGTACACAACAGAAAGGCACCAGCCATGAACAGCACAAAGGTCACCAGCGAAACCCTCCAGATGCGCGTTGATTCCTACGGGACGGTTCTTGCCTACGGGAACTACACGCTAGCAAGTTTTGCTACCTGGACCAAGACTGAAGGATTTGGCAATAACGCCCAAATCTACCGGTTGATGGAAGAACCCGTCAGCGGGTTCGGGCCTAACTCGAGGAGCCGCGGAGAATGCGAACTCGAACTCATCGCGAAGTCAGACCACCTTTTCGCTGACGCCGGACATGCGATCGCCTGGGCGTTAGCTAATCTGCCCGAAGCCTAGCCCCGCCGGGTATGAGGGTACCTGTTATCGCTGGTAGTAACTGACTTTTTAACCAATAGAAGGTAACTGATTCGTATGCGTCAGCTAGCTGAATATCAACCGACACGGTTCATGGCTGAAAGCTCGCGCTATGACAAGCGCCGAGCCGACTTTGCAGTCGCGTTTATCGAAGCTTTAAAGCATACGAAAGGACGGTGGTCAGGAAAACCTTTTAAGTTGATTGATTGGCAAGAACAAATCATTCGCGACCTTTTCGGCACCCTCAAAGCCGATGGATACCGCCAGTTCACGACTGCTTATGTGGAGATTCCGAAGAAGCAAGGCAAGAGTGAGCTGGCTGCTGCCGTCGCATTGTTGCTCACGTGCGCCGATGGCGAGGAACGCGCTGAAGTTTATGGGTGTGCTGCCGATCGGCAACAAGCATCCATCGTGTTCGAAGTGGCAGCCGACATGGTGAGAATGTGTCCCCCACTAGCCAAGCGGGTAAAGATCCTTAGAAGCCAAAAACGTATCATCTACTCCCCCACCAATTCCTTCTACCAGGTACTATCGGCCGAGGCCTATTCCAAACACGGATTCAATATTTCCGGAGTGGTATTCGATGAGCTACACACCCAACCCAACCGGGCGCTCTTCGACGTGATGACCAAAGGCAGTGGGGATGCTCGCACCCAGCCGCTGTACTTCCTGATAACAACCGCCGGCACCGACACTCATTCGATTTGTTACGAGCAACACCAAAAAGCCCAAGACATTCTCGATGGCAAAAAGATCGACCCCACCTTTTATCCAGTCATATATGGGGCGGGGCAAGATGATGATTGGACCGATGAAGCCGTGTGGCATAAAGCCAACCCATCCTTGGACGTGACGGTGCCAATCCAGAAAGTTAGGGACGCTTGTAATAGTGCCAGGCAGAATCCGGCTGAAGAAAACACCTTCAGACAATTGCGGCTCAATCAGTGGGTGAAGCAGAGCGTGCGGTGGATGCCTATGCACGTCTGGAATCAAAACAACACCCCAGTAGATTTATCGGAGTTGGAGAGCCGGGTTTGTTACGGCGGGCTCGACCTGGCATCCACCACCGATATCACTGCTTTCGTTCTCGTATTCCGACCCACGGATGACGATGACAAATACACGGTCGCGCCCTGGTTTTGGATTCCCGAAGACAACCTCAAACTCAGAGTTTCTAGGGATCACGTCCCCTACGACTTGTGGAACAGTCAAGGCTTCTTGGAGACGACCGAGGGCAACGTGGTGCACTACGGGTATATCGAGAAGTTCATTGAGGATCTTGGCACCCGGTTTAATATCCGAGAGATCGCTTTCGACCGGTGGGGTGCGATCCAAATGAGCCAAAACCTTGAGGATGCTGGTTTCACGGTGGTGCCTTTCGGGCAAGGCTTCAAAGACATGTCCCCACCATCCAAAGAACTGATGAAGCTGGCGTTGGAGGGCAAGCTGGCTCATGGCGGGCACCCGGTGCTGGCCTGGATGGTCGATAACATTCACGTACGCACCGACCCAGCAGGAAACATCAAGCCAGATAAGCAAAAATCCACGGAAAAAATCGACGGAGTCGTCGCCACCATCATGGCCTTGGATCGAGCAATAAGATGCGGCAACACCCCAGAGGCGAGCTCAGTTTATGATTCGCGGGGACTATTGGTGTTTTAGCGTTTTGCTGGTGATCCAGTGCATGGCTACAAGGTTGAGTCCCATGGCTGCCACCATGACGAGCGAAGCGAGTGGAAGCCCTACTGTTCCGCAGGTGGGTGTGATGGTGATGAGCCAGATCATGATGGGTAGCTGTATGGGGGCGCTCCATAACCGTAGCGGGATTCGTTTCAGGTAAGTAAAGAGCAACTGGCCGCAGTGGATTACCAGGTGGATGGTGTAGGCGACCATGATGGCTGCTATCCATACTGGCTGGCACCAGATAGCGACCGCGATGAGCAGAACGAGTTCTTCTGTTGCGATCACTGTGAAATGTGTGCGGGTCATGTTGATGTGTCGAACAGGTTCAGGCAACCGGGCAGTGTTGTCGTCTAGCCATGGAACCAGGACGAAGTATTCCTCGATTTCGTGCCACAAAAATAGACCCACAAACACAATGACTGGCCAACCCACCACGCACCTCCTCGTGTGAACGTTACCCAATTATCCCACAGGGAAAGGAGCCACCATCATGGGATTCCTCGACTGGCTACGCGCCGCCAACCCTCGCCGCGCCTCGAACCACCATCTCACGAGCCAGTATTCGTTCCTGTTTGGCCCCACGTCGGCGGGTCGGACGGTGACGGAACGATCGGCGATGCAGATGACGGCCGTGTATTCGTGCGTGCGGATTTTGGCTGAGGCGATAGCCGGCCTACCACTGCACGTATACCGTTACAAGGACGGTGGCGGCAAGGAAAAAGCAGTCGATCATGGTTTGTACCGCCTGCTTCACGATGAACCTAACCCCGAGATGACGAGCTTCGTGTTTAGAGAAACGCTCATGACGCATTTGTTGTTGTGGGGTAACGCGTTTGCTCAGGTAGTGCGTAACGGGCTCGGCGAAGTCATTGGACTGTATCCGTTGCAACCGAATCGGATGAGCGTAGGCAGGGATCTGGACACCAAGAGCTTGTATTACGAGTACCAAACCAGCTGGGACGAACCCGCAGGAGAGTACCAAACCATTCGGCTTACCCCTAATGATGTGCTTCATGTTCCAGGTCTTGGTTTCGATGGGTTGGTTGGTTATTCCCCGATTGCGATGGCTCGTAATGCTATCGGCCTGGCACAAGCCACTGAGGATTATGGGGCTTCATTTTTTGCTAATGGGGCGGCACCGGGCGGTGTGTTGGAGCATCCGGGCACGATAAAAGATCCCTCCCGGGTGCGTGAGTCCTGGCAGGCAACCTTCGGGGGCGCGAAAAACGGCAATAAAGTCGCTGTTTTGGAAGAAGGGATGAAGTACACGCCGATTAGTGTGTCGCCTGAGCAGGCGCAGTTTCTTGAAACGAGAAAGTTTCAGCTCAACGAGATCGCCCGAATATTTCGTATTCCGCCGCACATGATCGGCGACCTCGAAAAATCTAGCTTCAGCAATATTGAGCAGCAGAGTCTCGAATTTGTGAAATACACCCTCGACCCGTGGGTGATCCGCTGGGAACAAGCAATCACCAAAACACTGCTAAGCGCTCGTGAGAAACAGCAGTTGTTTGTGAAGTTCAATGTTGAGGGGCTGCTGCGCGGGGATTACCAGTCGCGTATGGAGGGCTATGCGGTAGCCCGCCAGAACGGCTGGATGAGCGCAAACGATATCCGCGAGCTAGAAAACCTTGACCGCATCGACCAGGACGATGGCGGTGATCTCTACCTGGTCAACGGCAACATGCTCCCGTTGCCCATGGCAGGCGCTTATGCAGCAACCAAACAAGCCGACGCTGTTGAAGCTAAAGATGAGCAGCTGGAAGAACAACCTGGAGAGAATCAAGTTTTGAGGAGGAGAATGTGAAGCGTTTTTGGAACTGGATACCACCAGAAACAACCAACCCGGACACCCAAGAGGATGTTCGGGTTTTGCGTATTAACGGGGCTATCGCAGAGGAATCTTGGCTCGACGACGATGTAACACCAGCTGTTTTCGAGTCTGAACTAAATGCTGGCTCGGGTCCGGTCACTGTTTGGCTTAACAGCCCTGGTGGTGATGTGGTTGCGGCAGCCAGGATTTACAACATGCTTCTGGACTACCCAGGAACCGTGACAGTCAATATTGATGGCATCGCAGCATCCGCAGCGAGCGTGATCGCTATGGCAGCAAGTCATGTGGCGATGTCGCCGGTGTCGATGTTGATGATCCACAACCCAGCAACGTTGGCGATGGGCGATAAAACCGAACTCTCGCGTGCCCTCGACATGCTTGAGAGTGTCAAGGACTCGATTATCAATGCTTACCAGCTCAAGACTGGGTTGAGCAGGGCGAAGTTGTCGAAGTTGATGGATGCCGAGACCTGGATGGACGCAACTGCAGCCATCGAACTTGGGTTCGCCGACGAGCTGCTGACTGGTAAACGAGCACCAACCCCAGACAAAGAGGACGAAGAATCTGAAGAGCCGGGTGAAGACGAGCCGGATGAGGACGATTCCGGCGGGGATGACGAGCAAGGCCCTGCCCGTAAGAAGCCGCCGTTGCCGCCCAAAAACAAGGGTGGTGTGGTGTTTTCCAGAAAAGTAACCGAGCAACGGCTGGTCGCCCAACTAGCTATGCACGGTAAAAGTGCTGCCCCTCCCGGGCCGCCGCCTCCTGTAAGTGAACATCCTTGTCTAAAGCCCGCTGTCTCTTGTGGTCGGCGGGTTGTTGATTTATACGCCCTTTTAACCAACCAACCCCATTAACTAAGAGAGGAAATATTCCATTATGACTACTGTTACTGATTTGTATACCCGGCGTGCCCAAACCTGGAATAAGGCTAAGAAGTTTCTAGACGAGCGGCGCGATAGCGACACTGGCTGTCTAAACGCCGAAGATGACGCGGCCTACGCCAAAATGGAAGCTGAGATTGAGGCACTTAGCGGCGAGATTGCTCGATGTGAGCGAGCCGAACGCCTAGAAAACACTCTTGCCAAGGCGACCTGTAATCCCATCACTTCCGCTCCTGGAAGCGGCATGGGCGAAGACAGTAAGGTCAAGCCTGCCCGTGCTACAGCTTCCTACAAGCGGGCGTTTTGGGATGCGATGCGGCTTAACACCTCCCCCATGGAAGTAAGGAATGCGCTAAGCGAGGGGGTGGATTCTGAGGGCGGATACCTAGTGCCTGACGAGTTCGAACGCACCCTAGTGCAGTCTTTAGCCGACCAAAACATCATGCGCATCCTCGCCAAGGTTATTCAGACCACTAGCGGGGATCGTAAAATCCCTGTCGTGTCTACCCATGGCACCGCTACCTGGCTGGATGAAGGCAAACCATACAACGAATCCGATGAAGCCTTCACCCAAATCTCCCTGTCGGCGTTCAAGCTGGGTACCTTCCTCAAAATCAGTGAAGAACTGCTCAACGATGCAGCGTTTAACGTTGAACAATACCTAGCGAGCGAGTTTGCTCGCCGTATTGGAGCTGCTGAAGAAGAAGCCTTCCTGGTTGGCGATGGTAAAGGTAAACCCACCGGTATCTTCAACCCCACCGGCGGTGCAGACTTAGGCGTGACCAGCGCCAAGCCTACCGATATTAGCGCTGATGAACTCATCGATCTGCACTATAGTTTGCGCTCCCCGTACCGGGCGCGTGCGGTGTGGCTGATGAACGATGCAACAGTAAAGACCGTGCGCAAGCTCAAGGATGGTAACGGGCAGTACCTGTGGCAGCCAGCCCTGACTGCTGGAACCCCGGACATGATCCTTGGCCGCCCCGTCTACACCAGTGTTTTTGCACCTGAGCTTAAAGCGGGGGCGCGCACAGTAGCGTTCGGTGACCTCGGTTTTTATTGGATTGCTGACCGGCAAGGCCGCTCCTTCAAACGCCTAAACGAGCTATTTGCAACCACCGGGCAGATCGGGTTCCTCGCATCCCAACGCCTAGACGGCAAGCTCGTCTTGCCCGAAGCGATCAAGGTGCTTACCCAGAAAACCGCCGGGTAAACCATAAAAATAGTTAGGAGGTGGCAGCCATGAAAACAGACGAACTCATGGCTTTAGTCAAGCAGAATCTACTGGTCAACCATAGCGAGGATGATTCTTTGATTGCCTCGTTTGTTTTGGCTGCCACCTCCTATGCCACCGCTTACCAACATTTGCCCGAGGGCTACTACCAAACGCAGCCCATGTCGCAGGCAACCCGGCAAGGCATTATCATGCTCGCCACCCATTTTTACGAATCCAGAGATGGAGCAACCGCCGGGTTTTGGGCAGACAAAACCGATGCTGCCCGCGCCGTGTGGAACGCGGTTAACACCCTGCTTCGTCTGGATCGGGACTGGAAAATCTAAAGAAAGGCGCGCCCTGTGGCAACGCTTGGAAAAATGAGCGAGCATATCGACTTGATACGGCCAGTGGTTACTAAAGACGCTGCTGGGTTCGCCACGACTCGTGATGAGGTTATTGCTTCGGTGCGCGCATTTATGCAGGTGCGCCATGCTTCCCCGGCTTGGGTCAACCGCGCCGCCTACACCAAAGCAGACCTGTTATTTAGGATCCGAGCAATACCCGGCATAAAAATAACCGAGGCCATGCAAATCAGCTCCGCACGTGGCAGGTACGTTATTGATGCTGTTGAACCTATCGGCCGCTACCTCCAGATCCTCGCCCACCGCATCGAACCAGAAGGAGCACCCTGATGGCTAGAGTACAAATCAAGCTTCCCAACGATTTCATTGACGCACTCGACTCAGCCAGCAACATCATTGATAACTCCGCTGAGCAAGTACTTAAAGCCGGGGCTAACATAGTGGAGCCGCGTATGCGCTCTAACCTGTCTGCCGCCATCGGCAGCTCAACGAAACAGCCCTCCCGCTCTACCGGTCAGCTCGCCAAAGCGCTAGGAACCGCGCCAGTAAAAGTCAATAGCCGAGGAGACTACAACGTCAAAGTTGGTTTCGCCGAGAACCGAGACGATGGTAGAGCTAACGCACTAATCGCTAACGTTCTTGAACACGGGCGCTCCAACCAGCCCGCTAGACCCTTCCTAGCTCCCACGCGTTCACAAACCAAGCGAGCCGCAATCACCGCAATGAAACAAACCCTAGCCGCGCGAATCCAGCAGGTAAAGCCATGAGCGGGCTTTTAGAAAACATAAGCCACATCGCTAAACAACTTGGGCTCGCCTATGCAGTCAGCTGCTACACCGATTCCCCAGCCCCAAACACGTATCTAGTATTCACCCCGTTAACAGATTATTTCGAGATCTTCGCCGACAACACCCCAGGCGTCGAAATAGAACAAGCCCGAATCAGCCTGTTCACGAAAACCAACTACTTAGCTCTAAGAGACCAGATCACGAAAGCTCTAATTAGCGCTCGCCTGGTTATCACAGGCAGGCGCTATATCGGATACGAGGACGATACCGGCTACCACCACTATTCAATCGACATCGCCACCTACCATTCTTACAACCTATAAAGGAGAAACACCATGGCAACTATTGGTTTAGACAAGCTCTACTACGCGAGCATTAGCGAAGATCCCACTAGCAGTGAGGAAACCTATGCCAAACCTAAACCGCTCGCTAAAGCAATATCCGCAGAATTATCTGTGGAGGTAGCTGAGGCAATTTTGTATGCCGATGACGGGGCATCCGAGATTGTCAAGGAATTCAAATCTGGAACGCTCACTCTTGGGGTTGATGATCTTGGGGCTGAGGCTGCAGCTGCCTTAACTGGTGCGAGACTGGACGCTAACGGGGTACTTATCAGCACTTCTGAGGATGGTGGTACACCCGTGGCTATTGGTTTTAGAGCTGCACGCTCTAACGGGAAGTACCAGTATTTTTGGCTTTACCGCGTCAAATTTGCTCTGCCGGGAACCACGCTGGCAACCAAAGCTGATTCGATCACGTTCTCTACGCCTTCTATTGAGGGAACGATCCTGCGACGTAACAAACCCGACGCTACCGGCAAGCACCCGTGGAAAGCCGAAGTCACCGAAGGAGCGATCGGCGTCAAGCCGGAAACCATTACTGGCTGGTACGCCCAGGTGTATGAGCCTGCCGCTACAAGCAGCATTAAACCGACAAACAACTAGAAAAGCAGGTAAGCCATGACAGCAAAAACCCAAACAAGCCCGGCCGATAGCCCCACTTTAAATAGCGCGACAATCACTATCGCAGGTCAAGAATACGAACTCGTCCTCACTACCCGCGCTACCCGCCTAATAGCTCAACGTTACGGAGGTCTAGAACATTTAGGTCAAGCCCTGGAAACTAGCGAAGATATGGATAAGTCACTCGGTGAGGTAATCTGGCTAATCGCCCTGCTCGCTAACCAGTCCGTACAAATACACAACCTCACCCATCCAGACGATAAGCGCCCAGAGCTAACCGAAGAAGCAGTAGAGCTACTAACTGTGCCTGCAGATTTAGCTGACTATCGAGAGGCTATCGCCCAGGCATTACAGCGCGGCACCCGGCGAGCAATCATGACCGAGACCCCTAACCCAAAAGGGCAAACCAAGAAAAAGGACACCTAATAGATAGTGACGAGGCAATCTTTACCCGCCTGACCTATATCGGGCTCGCCCACCTGGGACTGACCCGCAGGCAAATCGACCTGACCATATTCGGTGAACTCTTAGATCTGGTGGACTGCTGGCGCATCGAAACAGGTAGAGCCGTACCGAAACGCATCTGGTTTATTGACGATATTATTCCTGCGGGGGTTTAGCGGACAGCGTTGCGTGGCTAGTAATAATACGATTCGGAGTGTTTTTTGATTATTCGAAGCACGTCACAATGTCTTTTTTTGCAAGCACAGTGACCGTCTTTCGCATAATGGATTGCCTCTAGTTCCTCCACCACTCCCTGGTATCGATTTCGAGACTCGAGTGCGGCAGCGGTCTGACGTCTTCTGTTTTGTATCTCTTGTTCTAACTCCTCGTTTTCGCGTTTCAGGTTCCTAGCCATCTTTCTTGCTCGCTGCACGGCTTCTACAAGACGTTGCTGGTGTTCTGAAAGAGCATCGAGTTTTTGCTGAGGTGAATGTAGAGAGTGCTTCCTGCAATGAGAACAGATTGGAATTTGTGAATAGATGTCTTTTGTTCCGGTCCAGATGAACTCGATTTGGCAGCATTGACAAGTTCGAATCTCCTCAATTTTGCCTCCCCCAGAATATCCGACCCCGAACGGGTTCTTTTTTATCCCCATGTTGTAACGATACCTGTTCCCATATCTATTTTAAGAGGTAAACGCTCATGGCTGATTCGTCTTTTGGTTTGAAGATTGGTCTTGAGGGTGAGCGTGAGTTTAAGCGCGCGATCACGGATATTAATCGTGAGATGCGGGTTTTGGGATCTGAGATGAAGTTGGTGGCTTCTCAGTTCGATAAGAACGATAAGTCTGCTTCAGCGTTGACTTCTCGTAACCAGGTTTTGGGCAAGGAGATTGAGGCGCAAAAATCCAAGATTCAGACTCTTAAGAGTGCTCTTGATAACTCTGCTACCAGTTTTGGGGAAAATGATTCTCGGACGAAGAATTGGCAGATTCAGCTCAATAACGCTCAGGCGACTTTGAATGGTCTTGAGGGTGAGCTTAAAGAGAATAATTCTGCTCTTTCTAAGTTTGGCGATGAGGCTGATGGTGCGGGTGATGATGCGAAAACTGCAGCTAAGGATACTGGGCACTTAGAAAATGCTGTAGATGAGCTGGGTTCGCAGATGGATGGTACCAGTTCGAAGACCCGCATTTTTGGTGATGTGCTTAAAGCCAGTCTGGCAGCGGAAGCTGTTGTTGGTGGGGTTAAAGCTATTGGGCATGCTATTTCTTCTATTGGGCGGGGCATGGTCGGGGCTTTAAAGGATGGTTTGGACTATAACGCCCGGATGGAGCAATACACCACCTCGTTTACCACGATGCTTGGTGATCAAGCCAAGGCTCAGAAACTGGTTAATAACCTCAAGTTGGAAGCGGCTCGTACTCCGTTTGGGATGGAGGATCTAGCCAAGGCTACCCAAACGTTGATGGGGTTTGGCATGAGCGCTGAAGAATCCCAGGTACGCCTCAAACAGTTAGGTGATATCAGCCAGGGGGATGCTGGAAAGTTCGAATCCCTCACGTTGGCGTTTGCTCAAATGAGTTCTACTGGCAAGCTGACGGGTCAGGATTTGAACCAGATGATTAACGCAGGCTTCAACCCTTTAGAGGAGATTTCCCGTAAGACCGGTAAAAGTATCGGTGAGCTTAAAGAAGAAATGGCTAAGGGCGCGATCAGTGCGGATATGGTTGCGGATGCGTTTGCTAGTGCCACAAGTGAGGGTGGCCGGTTTTATGGGGCGATGGATGCCCAGTCCAAAACCTTCTCTGGTCAACTCGCTACGTTAAAAGACGGGGTCGATAACCTTAAAGGTTTACTTGCTGGAGGTTTGACCACGGCTTTGGCTGGCACGGTGATGCCGATGGTTAATGGTTGGGTCGATGAACTCACCGGCGCGTTCGAGACCGGGGGTGCCCCTGCCTTTATCGATACCCTGGGACAGATCTTGAAGGAAGCTCTGGAGTTTATTTCTAGCCAGCTTCCGCAAGTGGTGGATACCGGGATGAGTATCCTCACCTCTTTGTTGGAGGGCATTATCGCTGTTCTGCCTTCCTTGGCAGACACTGCCGTGACGTTGATTGTGGCATTGGTGGAAGCGATTATTGAGGCACTTCCGAGTCTGTTGGAGGCAGCGGTCCAGATTATCGCCACCTTGGTAGCTGGTATCGGCCAGGCTCTACCGGAGCTAATCCCGGCGGCGGTAGAAATGCTGATGACCATGATCCAGGGGCTCATCGATAATTTGCCACTCATTTTGGATGCAGCCCTGCAGTTAATTATTGGTCTTGCCCAGGGTTTGATTGCGGCTATCCCGGTGCTTGTTGAGGCTCTGCCGGAGTTGATTGGTGCGATTATTTCTTTCGTAATCGGGGCGATCCCCCAGATTATCGAAGCTGGTATCGAGCTGTTAACCGCGCTGGTTGGTGCCTTGCCTGAAATTATTACAGCTATCACCGGGGCTTTGCCGTTGATTATTACCGCTATCCTTAACGCGATCATCCAGGCAATCCCCCAGTTGATTAACGCGGGCGTGCAACTGTTGACGGCTCTTATTGGGGCCTTACCAACTATTATTAACGCGATTGTGGCGGCTCTGCCTCAAATCATCTGCGCCATATTGTCTGCTATCGGTGGGGCTATCCCCCTTCTTGTACAAGCTGGCATCCAACTATTAACCAGCCTAGTTCGGGCTTTACCGACCATTATCGGCACTATCGTTTCGGCTATCCCGAGGATTATTTACGGCATCGTTAGAGCAGTGATGGGCGGGGTCGGACAGATGATCTCAGCTGGAGCATCCCTGGTTTCTGGGTTATGGCAGGGTATTCAGTCACTAGCGGGCTGGTTGTGGAACCGGGTCGCTAACTGGGTGTCTTCAATCTGGAATGGGATTCTCGGATTTTTCGGTATCCATTCTCCTTCTAAGCAAATGGCGTGGGTTGGCGACATGCTAGTTGCTGGTCTAGCCGGAGCAATAACCACGCGCGGCCATAAGGCAGCCGATGCAGCAAAAGACATGGCTAAAGACACCATGGACGCTATGGAGGGGTTAACTAACGGGGTTAACGTACCTATCAAGGTCAGGGAGGATTTGTCATTGCCAAACACTGATCTGACCCCTGCCTCAGTTAAGCAAACATCGCAAACTGAAAAGGAAACTAAAACTCACGGCGTTGATGTTCAAGGGGTAGCAGATGCTACAGCTGCCCGGATTCTTAAGGGTTTGGATATCAAGGTTGTTTTAAGCGATGGGACGCTGGTCGGCAAACTCGCACCCAAAATTGATCAGCAACTATCACGGCTATCTCGGCGAGCAAATCTGCTAGCTGCGGGGGTGTAAATCAATGTACGGGTTTGTTCTCGACCATAAGGTTAGCTCTAAAAGCCTGGGTATCCGTTTTTGCGCACCCGTAGAAATCCCAGCTGCCACCATGGGGATAGATGATATTGAGGTGTCAGGGCGGGCCGGCAGCCTTACCCGCTTTAAAGGGTGGCAAGATGGCGAAATAACTTTGAAACTAGCGGTGCGTGGCGGGCTGGAAGCATACCGCAAAGCCGCCTACGCGCTGACTGGGGCCCACACGATTGGTTTTAGCGGTGAGCCTGGCATGTTCAGGTATCTTAAACACGTCAAAATATCACCAGCAGTGCCTTCGCTGTCCACTTGGGTAATGTTTGAAGCCGAGCTTTGCTGCCAGCCGTTTACCTACCTGGAAACCGGGCTTAAACAGCTAACTTTAAACGCTTCGGGCACGATTAGTAATCCTGGTCTTTTAGCTTCCGATCCGGTAATAACTGTTTTTGGTACCGGGGAGTTGGAACTAAAAATAAACGATACTGCTTTGATAGTTTCTGCTCCTAGCGGGCAATTAACTATCGATAGTCCCCGGCTTGTAACCCACGTTGCAGGTAAAACCCAAACAGATGGGATTTCAGGGCCCTTCCCGCAACTTTCTCCTGGCACTAACCACATCGAGCTGGGCACAGGTATTTCAAGAATCGAAGCCCAAGGTAACTGGCGTACCTTGTAGAAAGGAATAACCCATGATTACGATTCATGATCGTAGCGCTAGGGATTTTACTGCCAGTGGGTTAGCGGTGCTAGATCGCCACCTTATCGACCCAGTAGTAAGTCAGGAACTAAACGGCAAGTTTTCCCTAACATTTTCCTACCCCTTTGATGGGCCAGCAGCGAACCTGTTGGTAATAGAAAACATCGTGGCCGCCCCGGTTCCAGGAATAAGCCGTAGGCAAGGATTTCGTATCAGCGAGGTCACCACCAGCCTTGACGGGACTCTAGAAGTAGTTGCCCATCACGTGTTTTATGACCTTTCTGCAAACCTTATCGCTGACACCTATGTGGTAAACAAAACCGCTAAAGCAGCCCTAGATCAGCTGCTAGGGGCAGCCAATAGCCCGCACGGTTTTAGCGCTAGTAGTTCAGATAACTCGCGTCGAGCCTCTGCACGCATAGTTAGAACCCCACTCAGCGCGGCTCTGTTAGGTGACAGCGACAACAGTTTTATTTCCCGTTGGGGCGGAGAGCTTACTTTCGATAACTGGCACATCCACCACGCGCCCCGCATAGGCGCTAATCATGGCGTGGTTATAAGGGATCGTAAAAACCTGTCCGGGTACGAATCGAGCCTGGACTACACCACGATAGTTACCCGGATTTTGCCGGTTGGTTACGACGGTCTGCTCCTACCTGAACTGTATGTGGACAGCCCTCGCATCAGCGACTATATCTGCCCGCGTATCAAGGTCATCCGCTATGGGCAGGTCAAGGCAATCAAAGACCCGAACAAGCCACGTGAGGACGAACTGCCCCTAGAGCAAGCACACGCATGGCTGCGCGACCTAGCCAAAAGCGAGTACGCACTAGGCCTGGTTGATCAGCCATCTTGTTCCTACAAGATTTCATTTGTTGACCTTGCCTCCACTAAAGAATACGCAGATCTGCGCGAGGTAGAAACCCTATCCTTGGGTGATAGCGTGACCGTACGTCATAGCGACTCGGGCATGGAGTTAACCTCGCGGGTCCTGGCCTATGAGTACAACCCGCTTGGCCAAGAATATATAAGCATTGAGCTAGGTAGCACCGCCGGTAAATTCACCGACATCACCCACACCATCACCGCTGCCCGCAGCGAGGCTAGCCAAGCCCAGCAGGTTGCAAGTATTGCGCTAGCTAGCGCGGATGGGAAAAACACCAACCACTATGGCACCAACCAACCGGTATCTGCCAGGCTTGGGGATGTGTGGTTTAAAGACAATGGTGAGCAAGTAGGAATCTGGATATATAAGCTCACCGATACTGGTCAGCCCGGATGGGTCAGTCTTGCCACCGATTTGAACGGGGCCCAACTCGCGGCGAACCTGCAAGCAGCTAAAACCCAGATCGCGCAAGCAAACGCTAGCGTTGAGCAAGTCCAAGCAAGCCTTAAACAAACCCAAGGCGAGCTAATAAAAACTAGTACCGATACAGCGACTGCAAAAGCTCAAGCCGAAAAAGCTCTCAAGGATGCTACCAGCACTCAAAATGCTCTAGAAGCGTTCAAAGTGCAGGTAGCAGATGAAACCAAAAACATTAACGCCTCCTTGACGATGGTTTCAGACAACGTGAACCTGAGAGTTAAAAGAGCCGAGATTATTACCCAAATCAATCTGTCGAATGAAACCGTGCTGATTGATGCAGCAAAAGTACACATCAGTGGGCAAACCTCAATAGATGACGCCGTAATCGGTACCGCAATGATTGCCGATGCGGCTATCACTAACGCTAAAATCGGTGAGCTGTCCGCCGATAAAATAACCACCGGTACCCTAGCGTCCGCGCGGATTGCTGCCGGGAGCATCACTAGCGATAAGCTCACGATTGCTAACGGATATATACAAACAGTAATGATCCGCGACGCTGCTATAACCTCGGCGAAGATTGCTTACATAGATGCCAGCAAGATCACCACTGGTCTGCTTGATGCCAACCGGATCGGAGCGGCATCCATTACGGCAGATAAGCTTTCCGCTAACGCTATCCAGGTTGGTCTTGCCGGGTGGACAAGTAATATTCGCATCAACCCCACTGAAATCTCCTGGTATAACGGTTCGGAACTGGAAGGGAAAATCGCTAGTACCGGGATGCAGTTTTGGTACGGGAATCGATATATCGGACAGTTAGGCAGGGGCCATAAAAAGGATCATGAGGAAATAGAGGGTATCTCCACGTCGCTAGCTAACGAGGGGGACTATGTTGCCTGGACCTACCAAGACGCTCCAAACGGGGACTATTTCACGTGTTTGACCCTAGACCCAAAGGGCAGGTTTTATGATTCGGCTGGCATCCATCTTGGGGCTGATCTGCGCACGAATGGTTACAAGTTCTATACCACCGAAAACAGATCGGTCACCTTGGAAGATTGTGTACTAACAGATAGGGGCACGCATCCAGGATGGGTCGGGCCGACAAAGCTAGCCAAAGTAGTATTCCACACCTATGACGTCATGATCGTCACCAACGGCACGTTCTATAACATGACCCGACTTTTCGACCGGCTATCAGACCTTATGAGCCGGGTAAACGGGCTCATCGGGCTGCTTAACCAGGGATGGATCAGCACCATAACCTCCAAACCGGATGGCACCATCTCCTGGACCTACTTCCATAACACCGGGTATCAGCAAATGTCTACCAACACTGCCTAAACCAGGCTGTATTCAAGAAAGGAATACGTGATGAAAATTTGGATAGCTAACAAGCACCTAACCGGACTAACAGAACTATTAGCCGCTATGAGTCTTAAACCTGGCCCTTCTAGAGCTAGAACCAAACTGCTAGAGCTAGTACGGCAGGCCACCAAGCGTTTTAGCGATGACGAATACGAACTGGTAACCCAATACGCGTCCCTAAACGAAAACGGCAAACCCCGCATCGATGCTGGGGGAACATTCACCCTGGCATGCCCAGAAAAAGCCCAAGAATTCTTCGCCGCTCGTCAAAGCCTATTCGATTCCCTGGCCGAAGTATCTGGCCCTACCTACCAAAACCATCTCCAAGAAGTAAAAAGCCTAATAGAAACCTATGACGGTGAGCTATCCGGGCAACAAGCAGAAGCATTCTGTGCGTTAAGCGAAGCAGTAGAACAAGCCATAAGCAAAGGAGAAAACTCATGATTGAGCAAGCGATAATCCCGATCCCCTCTGACCCAAAACCAGCCCCGCCAGGAAAAGCAAAAAACACAGACAATCCCGTAATGGTGATACCCAGAAAAAACACTATGGATATCACCCGCCTGGCACTGCAAGCCCTAAAGCGCCCATATATACAAACCGAATAGCACCGCCTTGTTTGAAGTTTCAATGCCTGCCTTGTGCAGGCATTTCCTGTATCCGCAAGCACCCAGGCTTGTGCTAACCCGTTAACTATTTTGAAAGGACAGCAAGAATTTTGTCTATCAAAACCATTTGGACGCTATTCCAAGGCGTAATCACCGCTATAGGTGCTTGGCTAGGAGCCTTCCTCGGTGGAACCGACTCCCTGCTCTACGCCATCGTAGCCTTCACCATCATCGACTACGCCACCGGAATACTAGCCGCAATCAACGCCCACAAACTATCCAGCTCGGTAGGGTTTCGCGGTATCGCCCGCAAAATCCTAATCTTCGCCCTCATCGGACTAGCCCACTTATTAGACGTGCATGTTCTTGGCACCCCCGGAGTGCTACGCACCGCCACCATCTTCTTCTACCTATCTAACGAGGGCATCTCCGTCCTGGAAAACTCTGCACTGTTAGGTCTGCCGATCCCGGGCGGACTAAAACAAGCATTAGACACAATCAAGCAAACCGGTCAAAACCAGCCCGCCTTAAAAACCAGCTCAACCCCGCCCGCTAAGGCGAGCAGTCCAGATAAATACTCCCCTCCCATCCCTCAGGCAGGCCAGACCAGCCCGGGCAAATATCTGCCCCAACACGCCCTCCCCGACGAAATAGAAAAACCATGAAAACAATTCTTAAATTCCTGGCACTCCTAGCAGTCTTAACGCTACTTACCGCCGGGATCTGGCTCCTTTTCGCCATATTCCTTTCATGGATACTGACCCCGCTTATCTACCTGCTCGCACTTTTTATCCTGGCCACCGGCTAAACCAACCAACAAAGAAACGGAGAACCCAAAATGAAGAACTGGAACACTCTAGAAGCTGACCTGAACCTGCTAATGAACAAACACTTCACCAAAGGCAGACAAGGCCGATCCATCAACAAAATAATCCTGCACCACAACGATGGAAACCTTTCCATACAAGGATGCTGGAACGTATGGCAAACCCGACCCGCCTCCGCGCACTACCAAGTAGAAACCAGTGGCCGTATCGGCCAACTCGTCTGGGATCGGGACACTGCCTGGCACGCGGGAAATTGGGTAGCCAACACCACCTCGATTGGAATCGAACACGCAGACGCATCCACCCACCCCTACCGTATCTCCGATGCCTGCCTAGAAAACGGGGCGCACCTTCTCGCCGCCCTGTGTCACTACTACAAGCTAGGCAGACCCTGTTGGGGCAAAAACATATTCGGACACCGCGACTTTTCCGCAACCGAATGCCCCGCCTCCATAGCCGGATCCCAACACGCCGCTTACATGGCCAGAGCCGGCTACTGGTACGACCAAATCAGCGGAAACAAACCCAACCCGCCATCTGCCGGTAAACCAGATATTGAAGCACTAGCCAACGCAGTTATCCGCGGCGAATACGGCAACGGAGACCAGCGACGCGCACGCCTGGGCGGACTCTACGACGCTGTGCAACGCAGAGTCAACGAAAAACTCGCGGCAGGATCTGCGCCGGCCGCGCCAAATATCGATGCCTTGGCAGACGCCGTGATTCGAGGAGAATACGGCAACGGCGCTACCCGCCGGGCACGTCTGGGAAATCTTTACAACCAGGTACAAGCCCGAGTAAACCAAAAGCTCGGCTGTTAACGATTCCCCCACCTATTCATCCTCAGCTAAATAGCCCCGCTACCGCCTCACATTTGAGGTGATAGCGGGGCTTTTTGTCATTTTTAGGGTGATTTCGGATTTAACAAACATCTGATGGTCGGCAGTTGGTTGAAAGGATGGTGAGTTTCTTTGAACCAACTAGACCAACAACGCGTCGCTAATCTTCGAGCCTGCGGGTGGGGTTATAAGAAGATTTCGGAGTATTGCGGGCTATCACGCGACCAGGTGCGCACCTATTGCGTAAAACACGGCCTCGAAGCTGCAGCACCACCAATCATGGAGCGGGTTTGCTCATGGTGCGGGCGCGCATTAACAAGTATTGATTCGCGTGCCAGGTTTTGTAGCGGCGCGTGCAGGCACGAATCCTGGCGATCAGGTCTGCACCGAATAAAAACCTGTCAGGGATGCGGGCAAACCTTCAACGCATTCGATAAGCCCGGCCAACAATATTGCACGCACGCTTGTTATATCCGGGCTCGTTTCGGCACTAAAGGTGGACGCAAATGAGCCCACCCCCACCCTTGGTTGACCAGCTATCAGACAACGCGATATTTGCTCGCGAACTCGGCTTTATTCGCGAGATCGAGATACTGGCAGCCCTTGAAGCTAGCGGAATGATTACTACCAGAGAACACGCCGACCTATACGCGGATCTATCTGCTGTTTACTGCCCGGTTTATCAGCCACGCACCCTTGGGTTTCTAACTGGATAAATCAGGCGTTTAGAGCGTGTATAGACATGAGGCTAATCAGGTGAGACTAGGAGGAATAGTGGCGAAAATCAAGCAGATAACACGGCTATCTGTTTCCAGACCAAAACTAGTGAAAGTCGCGGCATACGCGCGGGTTTCTACCAGTACCCGCCGCCAGCTCTCCTCAATATCGGCGCAAGTTTCTTATTACTCGCGCCTGATCCAGTCCACACCCGGATGGGACTATGCAGGCGTGTTTATCGACGAGGGAACCACAGGAACGAAAATGCGTGGTCGTCAAGGACTAGCTGATCTCATGGCGCTAGCTCATGGTGGCGGTGTGGATATTGTGTTGTGTAAATCGATTTCCAGGCTTGCCCGTAACACTGTTGACCTGTTGCAGATAGTGCGAGACCTTAAAAACCTCAATGTTTCTATTCGTTTCGAACGCGAAAACATCGATACCTCCACCAATGATGGTGAGCTGCTCTTGACGTTGCTGGCCTCGTTTGCTCAAGAAGAATCAGCCTCACTATCAGCGAACGTGAAATGGGCTATCCGTAATCGCTACAAGGATGGTGGCACTAATTCGTTCTTTATCTATGGATATGTTTGGACACAAGTAAAGTTCGTTATCAATCATGATGAAGCCCAGATAGTGCAACGATTATTTTCCAATTATCTAGCAGGGATTAGTCCTGAAAAGACGGCTAATCAGCTAAACAATGAGGGTTTGCGCTCTCGTGGCGGTGGGGTGTTTCACGGATCAGTGCTTCGTCGGATGCTTGAAAATGAGCGTTATAAGGGATGCCAGTTATTACAGAAGACCTTCAACAAGACCATCAGATCCACCTCCCGCACTCCCAACGACGGGGTTCTGACAAAATATTGGGTTGAAAAGGCACTACCAGTAATCATCGAACCAGCCCTTTTCGACAAGGTACAACAAGAAATTGCTCGCCGCCGCCAGATCGGACCTGCCGCGACACCATCGCTTAACACCGGAGTGTTTACAGGCCGTATTCGCTGCGGGACATGCAGGCGTAACTATCAACGGAAAACCCGCCGATATGCTTCAGGAAACTATTACCACTATTGGCGCTGCTGGAGCGCCTGTAAGGGGCAGGGAAACCCGTGTGGTGGGCATAATCTACGCGAAACCATGCTCCAGTCCATATGTGCCACGACCCTCAACCTAGAAGAATTTGACGAGCACGCTGTTGAAAACCACATCGTCACTATCGAAGCATTCCCTGACCACCTTATGATCCATCTTCGCGGTGCTAGGAGCATAAAGATTGCTCTAGATAAGCAAGGAAGACTTACATGAACACCCTAGCGCGCAGCGTTACCGCTATACCCGCTACCAAAAAACCAGGCCACAACCTTACCGCCTGTAACCCACTGTTCAAACGGAAGGTCGCAGCTTACGCTCGAGTCTCTACAGACCTGGAAGAACAAGCCACCAGCTACCAGACTCAAATCAACTATTACACCACCCATATTCAATCCCGCTCCGATTGGGAATTTGCTGGCATCTACACCGATGAAGGTATTTCCGCCACCTCCACCAAACACCGCCAAGGCTTCCAAAACATGATCACTGACGCCTTGAACGGCAAGA
Source organism: Varibaculum massiliense (assembly GCF_900106855.1). Lineage (NCBI taxonomy): Bacteria > Bacillati > Actinomycetota > Actinomycetes > Actinomycetales > Actinomycetaceae > Varibaculum > Varibaculum massiliense. Next base: position 324,907 of record NZ_FNWI01000004.1, read on the forward strand.
TCGACCTCATCCTCACCAAGTCCGTATCACGGTTTGCTCGTAACACCGTCGATTCCCTCACCACCGTCCGCCAGCTAAAAGACGCCGGGGTGGAGGTATATTTCGAGAAAGAAAACATCTGGACTCTTGACTCTAAAGGCGAACTACTCATCACCATCATGTCCAGCCTCGCCCAAGAAGAATCCCGCTCCATCAGCGAGAACGTCACCTGGGGACACCGCAAACGCTTTCAAAACGGAAAAGTCATGGTGCCATACTCCTCACTGCTCGGATACAAGAAAGGCGCGGACGGCAACCTAGTCATCGACGAAACCCAGGCACCAACCGTGCGCCTTATATACCGGTTATTCTTGTCTGGCTTGTCCATCACCGAAATCCGCAAAGAACTACAGCACCGTGGCATTTTGACTCCTCGCGGTAAAACCAAATGGTCTACCTCAACCGTGCGCTCCATCCTATCGAACGAAAAATACAAAGGAGATGCGCTACTACAAAAGACGTTCACCGCTGACTTTTTAACCAAACGCATCGAAGAAAACCAAGGACAACTCCCCCAGTACTACGTGACCAGCAACCACGAACCCATCATCGACCCGAAAGTCTGGGACCAGGTTCAATACGAACTCGCCACCCGCCACGCGGCCAACACCGCCAAAATCGGACTGTTCGCCAGCCGCCTAAAATGCGCAGATTGCGGATCCTGGTACGGACGCAAAACCTGGGCATCCAACACTAAATACAAACACACTATCTGGCGATGCAACCACAAATACGACCATCCCCGTCCCTGCCAGACCGCTACCTTGCGTGATCAGCAAATCCAGACCGCGTTCCTTTCAGCACTGGACCAGCTCGCTAAAAACTATCGCGGGAAAGATCACCTACCACAAGCCATCACCGAAATGTTCAATACTGACCAGCTCGAGGCAGAATCCAGCCACCTAGATGACAAGATCCGCGCTCTTGCCAACCAGATCGAGGAGCTGATCGCTGAGAATCAACGCCTAGCGCAAGACCAAGAACAATACCTCGCCAAATACACCCAACTAGACGCGAAATACCAGAAAACACTCGCAGAAAAACACGCCGTTAACGCACAGATAACAGCCAAAAACGCCAAAGCCACCGCAATCAAAACCGCCTACTCCCAGCTAGCTGACAAACCCATCGAACACTTCACGGCCTGTCAATGGAACGCCCTAATCGACCACGCCATCATCGGCGCAAACCAGATCCGGTTCATTTTCAGAACCGGGAAAGAAATCATGGTCAATCTCTAATCCCACACCCTAAACGCGGCTAGAGCACCAGACTCGAACCGACACCGCTAGAACAGCGTTATTTGCGACTAAGAGAGGCGCATTTTTCATCTCCGTTAGCGAGTTAAACCCCAAACCCCTACCTGAACAGGGAAAACACGATACTAGGTAACGCAAAACCCAAACCCGCTAACGCAAGCGATTTTTCACACCCCCCTAAGCGATACTCGCTAACGCAAAAGGGTACTTATCAAATCCAACGTCTAAATGGAGCGAGTGACGGGAATCGAACCCGCATGACCAGCTTGGAAGGCTGGGGCTCTACCATTGAGCTACACTCGCAACTAGCTTTCCTTTCGAGTTAACGAAAGGCGCGAGAAACAGTGTAACCTATTAGAGGTCAGAAACTAAAACTGACGGGGCGTGGCGCAGTTTGGTAGCGCACCTGCTTTGGGAGCAGGGGGTCGCAGGTTCAAATCCTGTCGCCCCGACTATGTGATGTCCCGCGACATATGTCCGCATATGTCGCGGGATTTCTCCTATCCACACCCCAATACACGGCCCCAAAATCTGTATTAAACACTTGACACAGCACCCCGGCAGAGTTACTGCATTACTACATTGATACAGTAATCGAAAGGAGGGGACATGGAGCTAAACTCAGCGATACCAATCTGGAGCCAGCTGCGGGATGAGTTTTCTCGGCGCATTACTACTGGAAGCTGGCCACCGGGAAGCAAAATTCCCAGTGTGCGCGACCTAGCGCAAATGGTGGGAGCCAATCCCAATACGGTACAGCGCGCCCTATCCGAACTTGAGCGTGATGGCTTGGCAGTATCAGAGCGTACTGCGGGACGGTTTGTCACCCAAGACCAGGAGAAAATCTTGCTTACTCGCCAGAAAGCATTCCTGGAGCACACCGAACAGTTCGCCGCCACCATGAAAAAAGCGGGCGCTACCCTACCCCAAGCACTCGACCTCGTAGAAAAACAATGGAAAAAGGGAGAATCTCATGACTGACAACCAGTTAAACCAGTTCCCACCCCCACCGTCTTCACCTGTAGGCGGATACCCCGAGCAGATGGCAATGGCGAACCCTTCAACCGCTACCGCCGCTCCCCAGCAGGCTGCTCCCGCTATCGAAATAAAGGGAGTATCAAAGTTCTATGGTTCCCAGATCGGACTAGTTAACGCCAACTTAACCCTGCCCAGTGGCGGCATAGTCGCCCTGATGGGACCAAACGGGTGCGGAAAAACCACCCTCATGAAAATCTTGGCTGGAGTAATGCAAGATTACGAGGGCGAGGTGCGGCTTTTCGGACAAACCCCGGGAGCGGAAACCAAAGCTTTTACCTCCTACCTACCCGATAGTTCTTTGCTGGCAGATAACCTCACTCCGCGCTCGGCAATCCGCCAATACCGGGACTTGTTCACCGATTTTGATTCGGCGAAAGCCTACGAAATGGTAGATTTTTTCCGGCTGCCAGCCGATCGGAAGTTATCTGCCATGTCCAAAGGCATGCGCGAAAAGCTACAAGTAGCGCTGATTATGTCGCGAAATGCGCGCGTCTATCTGCTGGATGAGCCCATTAGCGGGGTGGACCCGGCGGCGCGGGACGTAATCTTGCGAGCCGTTATTTCCCGCTTCAATCCCCAGGCGGTGATGCTGCTGTCTACCCACCTGATCAGCGATGTCGAGCCCGTAGTATCTACTGCCGTCTTCATGTCTGCAGGACAAGTATTTTTAACCGGAGATGCCGACCAACTCCGCAGCACCTATCAAACCAGTCTGGACGGACTATTTAGGGGGATGTACCGATGATTAATAAAATAATGAAACACGATTTCCTGGCGCTGCGTAAACCGCTAGGTATTACCATCGGTTTGACCTTGTCGACCGCAATCTTAGCCGCGATAATCATGGTGATATTGCGTAACACCCTAGCACTCCTCCTAGTAACCCTAGCTTTTCCAGGACTAATAGCCGCCTACCTGGTGTATTCGATAATCCTTTTGGTTCACTATTACCGTTCCATGTACGGCAAAACTGGGTATTTCACCATGTCGATCCCGGCGCGTCCCGCCGAGCTGTTTTGGGCAAAAAGCCTATTTAACCTTTCAGCGCTCCGCCTCTCCGCCCTGCTGTTTTTTGGCGGAGGGCTACTGTTACTCACAGCTGCGATTTGGGGGGACCCGGATTCCACTGTCGCCGATCTAAAATCCTTCTTCACAACCAAAGAAGTCTGGCAAGTAGCTTTTCTGATTCTGACGACCCTGCTACTATCTTCTATTTCCAGTGTTTTCTTCTTCCAGTTCATAGTTACCGCCGGCAACGGCAGACCTTTCCTGGACCGTTTCGGAAAAATTGGCGGCCCGATATTAGTGGCGGTGCTGCTCTACGTGGGAATGCAAATTATTGGCTTCCTGCTACTGTTCATCCCCGGACGGGTGATATTTTTTGCTCCTGACGCCCCCTTCATCTCTTTGGATTGGGGAGGTTGCGTCCTCGACCAGGTGATTCCCTTTGACGATACCCGGGCTATAGATGTACAACCCCCGTCGATCTCAATCTGGTGGCTGTTTATCACCGCCATCCTCACGGCAGTCGCCGGTTATCTCACTACTATCTTCCTAAAGAAAGGTACTTCCCTGCGCTAAAAATGAGGTATTGAAAGCAGATTCCCTCAGGAGACCTCGAGGTAGTCTTCATTCGGGAAGCACAAAATCTAGGGTTAATACCCAAACTTCTTCCCCGCGCTTTTCTTGGTCAATCCGTGTGGAACTAACTCGTTTTCCCGCCTCTAAAAAACTACCAGCACGGGGTTACTAAACGGGAGAAAACTCCCTATCTTTGGGCAGGAGGAAAACCAATGCCCCTGCTTGAACTCCAGGTATGGCAACTATGGTGCCCGCCTCCTAAAGACCATAAAAGAAATCTGTATCAACCACTTGACACAGCACCCTCAGCGGAGTTACTGTATTACTACATTGATACAGTAACCGAAAGGACAGAAAGGAGGGGACATGGAGCTAAACTCAGCGATTCCGATCTGGAGCCAGCTGCGCGACGAGTTTTCTCGCCGCATCACTTCTGGAAGCTGGTCACCGGGAAGCAAGATTCCCAGTGTGCGCGACCTCGCGCAAATGGTAGGGGCTAATCCGAATACGGTGCAGCGTGCCCTATCGGAACTAGAGCGGGAAGGTCTGGCGGTATCAGAGCGTACCGCAGGACGGTTCGTCACCCAAGACCAGGACAAAATCTTGCTTACTCGCCAGAAAGCATTCCTGGAACACAGCGAACAGTTCGCCGCCACCATGAAAAAAGCTGGGGCTACCCTGCCCCAAACACTCGACCTCGTAGAAAAACAATGGAAAAAGGGAGAATCTCATGACTGAAAATCAGTTAAACCAGTTCCCACACCCTCCGTCTACACCTACAGCCGGAAACCCCGCGCAGATGGAATTCCTCACCGCAGCTAGCGACCCCGATGCTACTCCAGCGCCGGCAGTAAACTCCCCTAGCGGTGACTCTTCAGAACCGGCCGCTATCGAAATCAAAGGAGTATCGAAGTTCTACCGTTCCCAAATCGGTCTTTCCAATGCGAGCTTAACTTTACCCAGTGGAGGAATAGTGGGGTTGATGGGACCAAATGGTTGCGGCAAAACCACCCTGCTGAAAATCTTGGCGGGGGTAATGCAGGACTATGAGGGCGAGGTGCGCCTTTTCGGACAAACCCCCGGACCCAAAACCAAGGCCTTCACTTCCTACCTGCCGGATACTTCCCTCCTGGCAGATAACCTCACTCCCCGGGCAGCGATTACCCAATACCAGGATTTCTTCGCTGATTTTGACAGCAACAAAGCACAGGAAATGGTAGATTTCTTCCGCCTACCTGCTGATCGGAAACTTTCCGACATGTCCAAGGGGATGCGCGAAAAACTACAAGTGGCACTAATAATGTCACGAAACGCTCGCATCTACCTGCTAGACGAGCCCATCAGCGGGGTGGACCCGGCGGCACGGGAAGTAATCTTGCGGGCAGTTATCTCTCGTTTCAACCCGCAGGCAATCATGCTGCTATCTACCCACCTAATCAGTGATATCGAACCGGTGATTTCCACCGCAGTATTTATGTCCGCAGGACAAATATTTTTAAGCGGAGACGCAGACCAACTCCGCAGCACCTACCAAACCAGTCTGGACGGACTATTTAGAGGGATGTACCGATGATTAAAAAAATAATGAAACACGATTTCCTGGCGCTACGTAAACCGCTAGGAATCACCCTGGCAGTAGCAGTGATAACCTCGCTGGTAATAACGGGAATAGATCTACTAATGCCGGCCATTGCCAGCAATCGGGTCATGATTCCCACCGCTACCACCTTTACCGTCTTGGGCTTCATAACAGTTATCGCCGTTCCGGTGGTTTACTGGGTGTTCATAGTTATCCATTATTACCGCTCTATGTACGGGAAAACCGGATATTTCACCATGTCGATACCGGCAGAAGCCCACCAGATATTTTGGGCAAAAACCCTGTTCAACTCGGTAGTGCTGATAGTGTCCCACCTGGTCATGTTGGGGTGTTTCCTTCTGCTCTCCGCGGGGATAGTAAACCTGATTGCCCCGTTTACAGACGACGATTGGGGCCTTAGCGGCGATAGTTGGAATACCATTTGGCAAACTATCCTGCTAGTGGCATTGTTCTTAATCTTTACCTCAATCACCGGCGCTATCGGCCTGCAATTCGTGATCACCACCGGTAACCACGCTCCCTTCTTGGATCGTTTTGGGCGTATCGGCGGCCCGGTGCTAGTCGCAGTACTAACCTACGTTGCTTTGCAAATATTCAATGCCATAATGATTATTCCACCTGGACAAATACTCTTTTTCGAGCCAAATTCTCCCATAGTTTCCTTTGATTGGGGAGGCGGACTACTCAACCTGTTTAGTATTGGCAGCCCCTCGTCAGACGCTAATCTAGCTATCTCGATCTGGACGATTATTGGCAGCATCCTAGCCACTATCGTTATGGGCTGTTTCACCGCCGACTTCATCAAGAAAGGAACTTCGCTGCGCTAAATAACTGGGCTAATACCCAAATAACCTCTAGTAGGAAACTATAAAAGAATAAATCAAAAGCCCCTAGCAGGATAACTGCTAGGGGCGCTTTCTTAACTTCGAGCTTTACTCGAAATCGTCTGCCGGGCTGTACAGTCCCAGCTTTACCGCTTTGGTCAGGTGACGAGGTGCCACATAGGAACGCCCATCATTGCCTTTGACCGTAGTAAGCTGGGGTGCCTTGGCTTTCCAAGCAGACCGCCGAGTGCGGGTATTCGCACGAGACATTTTGCGCTTTGGTACTGCCATCACGGACTCCTCTAACTAATACAAATACAAAAATAACCTCTATAACTGTGCCATTTATGACGGAAAGATTCCAGTTTCAACCATGTGATTTGTACCGCGAGCACCTTCTTTCGGGTAAAAACGGGGCAAGAAAAGCAATTTTTATTTCCGAGGGCGCGCTGGCTCTAAAGCCAGAGCTTCCCCCTCCCCCTCCTAACAAAATAGATAGGATCGAGCTATGCGCACTATCTATGCCCCTGCCCGCAGTGATATCGAGATTAAACGTTCCCGCTTTATCGCCTCCTGTGCGCGTACCGATAGTGAGGAGGCCGCCCGGGAGTTTATCGCCCAGATTCGCCGCGAGTTCCCCGATGCTCGCCACCACTGCACCGCTTTCCTCATTCACCAGGATTCTGGCCCCGATACCGCCCGTAGCAGTGATGATGGGGAGCCGGCGGGAACTGCTGGCAACCCGATGCTAAAGGTATTAACCGAATCGGGGCTAACCAATCTGACCTGTGTTGTTACCCGCTATTTCGGGGGTACCAAACTGGGTACCGGCGGGTTAGTGCGCGCCTATTCTGGCGCGGTGCAAGCGGTATTGGAGGACGCCCAAACCGTGCGGATGGTTACCCAACCTTCCTACCAGCTGCAGCTACCGATCAGCGAAGCCGGAAAAATCGAGGCAAAACTTACCCAAAACGGTTACCAGATCCTGGCGCGCGACTTTGCCCAAGATGCCACCTTGCGCTTTTCTGCCCCCCTGGAAACTACCCAGTCGCAGATTGAAAGCTACTTATCGAGCATCAGCGGGCGGGAAATCAGCGTAGAGAAGGCGCCGGAGATAACTTGCGAAGTGCGAGAATAATCGCCGCCCTGCCCAGCGGGTTTATTAGATCTTGACGCTACCTTGCTTAGTCCGGCTATTAACGCCGGTATCGGGCAGCCAACCGGCATGCCCCGGGTAGGAGCGCCCGGGCATCCAGCAGTTATCCCCAATTTTACTGAGCGCATAAAAGTTGCGGCTCTAAAACCGAAGATGTTAAAACTTGAAGTAACCAAGTTTTAACGACAGATCGGAGAGGCAAATGCGTTTTCCCGCCATCTCTCGCTGTCGGCTATGTATCTAGGGGCATCCCGCCGACCGCCAGGCGCGGGTTGTCCCTCGGGGCAGCAAACTATTTTCGCCCCGATTCCCGACTTTTATAGCTGGCTTCCCAGCATCCCTCACCACTAAAACTCTTTAAAGGAAAAGCATGAATATCGCAAAAGACGTAACTGAATTAGTAGGCCACACTCCCCTAGTTAGAATCAATCACCTGCTGCCAGCCGATTTTGACGGCGAAGTAGTCGCCAAAGTTGAATCCTTCAACCCCGCCTCCTCAGTTAAAGACCGAGTGGCGCTAGCGATGGTAAACGCCGCCGAAGCCTCTGGAAAGTTAAAGCCCGGCGGCACTCTGGTGGAGTCCACCTCTGGAAACACCGGGGTGGCACTAGCGATGGTGGGCGCTGCCCGTGGCTACAAAGTGGTAATCACTATGCCCGAATCTATGTCGAAAGAGCGCCGCGCCCTGATGCGCGCCTTCGGAGCGGAGTTGGTTCTGACCCCGGCAGCAGCAGGCATGCAAGGAACGGTGGACGCCGCCCAGAAAGTGGTGGCAGAACGCGAAGGAGCCATATTAGCTTCCCAGTTCACCAATCCGGCTAACCCCCAGGCTCATTTTGAAACCACCGCCGAGGAAATCTGGGCAGACGCCGACGGCCAGGTTGACGCCTTCGTCGCCGGAATCGGTACCGGCGGTACCGTCACCGGAGTAGGCAGCCGGCTAAAGGAACTAAATCCCGATATCCAGGTTTTTGGGATTGAACCGGCAGAATCTGCCCTGCTCACTACGGGAGAGGCCGGCGCGCACGGGATTCAAGGAATCGGGGCTAACTTTGTGCCTGAGATTCTAGATTCTGCGGTAATGAACGAAATCCTAACCATAAAAACTGAGGATGCAGTGGCGATGGCGCGCGAAGCCGCCACTAAAGAAGGGCTGCTAGTGGGAATCTCCGCGGGAGCGGCCTTAGCGGGAGCGTTGCGTTTGGCGCAGCGCCCTGATATGAAGAGTAAACGTATCGTGACTTTGCTACCCGATACTGGCGAGCGTTACCTCACTACCCCGCTGTTTAAAGATTTGATGGACTAGGAGCAAAAATGGCGAAGCCGGAACCAACTTTGGTGCAACTATGTAAAGAAGATTTAGCGGCTGCCATTAATTCGGATCCGGCTGCCCGCAACAAACTAGAAGTGGCACTAACCTATCCGGGGGTGCATGCAGTCTGGGCGTACCGCCTGGCGCATTCGCTGTTCAAGAAAAACTTGAAACTACTGGCCAGGATAGTTTCTTCGATTGCTCGCAGCTATACCGGGGTGGATATTCACCCCGGAGCCCGCCTGGGGCGGCGTCTGTTTATCGACCATGCGGACGGAGTAGTTATCGGGGAAACCACCAAAATTGGCACCGATTGCGTGCTGTTTCACCAGGTCACATTAGGTGGGGTGTCAATGACCAAAGGTAAGCGACACCCCACCCTCGGGGATCGGGTAATGGTGGGAGCCGGCGCCAAAGTACTCGGTCCTATCCACGTGGGCTCTGATGCGCGGATTGCCGCCAATGCGGTAGTAGTACGGGACGTGCCCGCAGGATGTTCCGCCATTGGGGTACCGGCGCGAGTTTCTCCGGGCTGCAAGCAACAAAAGACAGCTGAACTGATTATCGACCCCACTTTGTTCATCTAGGACGCGGAGCCGCTGGTAAAGCCAGCCTGCACGCCCTCGGAAAAGCAGCTGAGTTTCTTTAGTGAGAGCGTCTTTGCAGCCAAGAAAGGCGCCCTGAGAAAAGTTTCCCCCCAGGGCTTAAAGCCTTCCTAACCGGGCAGAATCGGTTTAACAGCAGGTAAAAAAGTCCTTCTGATGAACGCAAACGCCATGCCGGATGTATTTTCGACTACAATTTAAGGGTAACCAGCTAGGTACGGAGGAAATATGATTAACACAGTTCCGGAAATCGTTACCGGAGTTACTCGCGGGGACTCTGACGCCTGGGAGCAGGCCCGCTTCCTACTCACTGACTACTACTGTCAAGCACACAATCCGCGAATTACCTTGTTTTCGCTCACCTCCAAGTTTTCCCCTAGTTTTCCTCTGCAACCACAAACCGATGATTCCTCTTGGGAAGGTGCCTGCCGCTTACGAGATTGCGATCTCCTAGCCCTGGCAAACCTAGATCTTGCAGTCGACAGTGAAGGTTTGGATCAGCTTTTTGCCTCTGAACCGCTGCCTGAACTAATGGAGCAAATCCCCGCCGAAACCCAGTTGGTAGATATTCCTTCCCAGGTGTTCGACAGCGAAACTGGGGCTCTAACGCAGCTGTGGACAGCATTAACTAAAGATCCGCTGGTGTTAAAACCAAAAGCGGCGGCGGCACTTTTAGCTCGGCTACGTCCGGCGGCGCTTCCCCTGTTTTCTAAGGATGACCGTCGTCCCTGGGGGGACGTCACCGATTACGTGCAGTTCTGTCAAGATCTCCATGAGTTGCTACTGGCTGACCGCGGACGGCTCGCACACCAGCTTTATTACCTGCGGGAAGCCTTGGAGCTGCCCGAATGGGTTTCGCAAGTACAGCTTTTGCAAGCGCTAGTGTTTTCGGCTTGGCAGGCCAATCACGCGGCGGAAAAAGAACGGCTCCGTCAAGAAAAAGCGGCTCGCCGTCAAGAGCGGGAGGAAGAAAAACTTCGCAAGAAACTCGCTAAACGCACCAAGAAACAGCGCAAGAAACTCGCAAAAAAGCAAGAGGCGCAAAGTCAGGCGCAAAAAGCTGCCGAGGCTAAGGCGAAAAAAGCTCAGCGCAAGGAAGGTGAGGAAACTAGCGAGGTTGACCAGGCAAAGCGTCCGGTAAACGCTCGCCATCTGGGAGGGGAGGAACCTGCCGACCTGGGTAACTCCCGCGCAGCCCGCAGCCGGCGGGGACGCCACGTGCGGGGCAAGGACGCAGATGAGGGGTTCATCTCTACCGACCCGGTATCTCTATAAGCTTTCCTACTTCCCTAATCTTTTTCCTGCCCCTTAGCTGGCACCTGCAGCTAAGGGGCAGGAACTTTTTAACCCTTCACCCCTAAAATGGAGCTATGACGAGTTTTGATTTGGAAACCTACACCCAAGGTTTAACTGACTTTATTTCTGCTTCTCCCTGTGCCACCTTCGCTGCCCGCACTCTGGCTGAGTTATACAGCTCCCAGGGGTTCAAACAAGTTGACCCCTCGCAGCCTTGGCCGCAAAACCCTGGCCGTTACTTCTTACGCCGTAAAGGCGCCCTCATCTCCTGGATTGTACCTGCCGGCTCCCCCAAAGGTTTCCGAATCATCGGCAGTCATTCTGATTCTCCGGCTTTTAAACTAAAACCCACCCCCGATAGCCTCAGCCCCGATGGCTGGGGGCAGCTCAATGTAGAAGTTTATGGAGGAATGCTCCCTAACTCTTGGTTAAATCGGGAACTAGGGATCGCCGGAATCGTTTATGACCGCTCCGAAGGGTGCTACCCGGTGCGTACCGGACCGATCGCCATTATCCCCCAGCTAGCTCCCCACCTGGATCGGGATTCCGCGAACAAACTGCAATTAGACCGGCAGCAACACTTGCGTCCCCTCTGGTACGTAGGGGGATCCTCGAGGAAGATTCTGGACCTAATAGCACAGCAGGCGGGACTTAGCAGCGCCGATGAAATCACTAGCCACGAACTCTATACTTTCGATACCCACGCCCCGCAGCGGCTGGGAACTGACGGAGAGTTCCTGGCTTCTGCCCGTCAAGATAACCTGCTATCGGTCTACAGCGCCACTAAAGCCCTATTAAGCCTGGCAGAAACGGACTTTCAGGGAGAAAATATTCTGATCAGCGCGGCATTTGACCATGAGGAAGTCGGTTCCCACACCGAAACCGGGGCCGCCGGTCCCCTGTTAGAACAGGTGTTGCGCCGCTGCGCCCTCGCCACGGGTGAAGTGGAAGCCTTTGAACGGATGCTGGCAGCGTCCTCGTGTCTATCAGCAGATGTTGCCCACTCGGTAAACCCCAACTATCCGGAAAAACACGACCCCGATACCCGACCGGTAATGGGAGCCGGGCCGGTACTCAAACTCAATGCTTCGCAGCGGTACGCCACCGATGCGCAGGGCTGGCATATTTGGGAGGACGCGGCGCGGCGAAGTGAAGTTAAAACCCAAAGCTTCGTCTCAAACAATGCCGTCACCTGCGGGTCAACTATCGCCCCCATGACTGCTACCCGCCTGGGGATAACCACTATTGATGTGGGGGTACCTATTTTGTCGATGCATACTGCCCGAGAAATGTGCGCCCTCAGCGACCAGGTGGAGATGGCGAAAATAATGCAGGCCTACCTGCAGAAATAACTGTTAGTGGTGGGCCATACTGGTTTCGAACCAGTGACCTCTTCCGTGTGAAGGAAGCGCGCTACCCCTGCGCCAATGGCCCGGTGAACGTAGACCAGGTTACCGGATTTTGCGGGTGCAATCCAAATCTGCTGTATCTGCTGTGATTATTTTCCAACCCTAATTTTTCTTTCGAATTCAGAAGCCATATTCATTGCAATACTAACCGCCAAAGGCAGCTTCTAGTCTGAAAACAAGTTCTAGGCGGTCACCAATTTGGCAGCGACTACCAAAGGCAGCGACTATTTAGCCTGTTGGCGCCGTGAATACCAGATCGACAGCAGCGCCGTTCCCACCAGGACAATCAGGATGTAACCCATGGAAAAACCGATAGAGGGTTCCGGAACCATCTGTGCCCATTTCTCTATCCCCAGGAAGGGAGCCTCGTGGGCAGCATGGATGATTAACTTCACGCCGATAAATCCTAGAATCAGTGCCAGCCCGTAATGTAAGAATGCCAGGCGCTCCAACAGTCCGTCTACTAGGAAGAATAGTTGTCGCAGCCCCATTAGAGAGAAGGCAGTAGCCGCAAATACAATAAAGGGGTGCTTAGTGAGACCAAAGATTGCGGGAATGGAGTCAAAAGCAAACATTAAATCCGCAGAGCCAATCGCCATAATCACCAAGAACATGGGGGTCACGTAGGTTTTCCCCCGGTGACGGTAGAGTAGTTTAGCTTCCCGGAAACCTTCCGAAACTGGCAGTACCCGCCGCACCAGCGAGGTGAACTTGTTTTCCTGGTAGCCCTCTGCAGACTCCCCTTCGTCCTCTTTAGTGATTCCTTCCCGTGCCTGACTGATGGCGGTATAGATCAGGAACACCCCAAAAAGGTAAAAAATCCAGGCGAACTCGTTGATTAAAGCAGCGCCAATCAGAATAAATGCTAGGCGCAGCACCATCGAGATTACGATTCCCAGCATGATTACTTTTTGCTGGTAAGCACGGGGAACCTTGAAACCGTTCAGAATAATGATGAAAACAAATAGGTTATCCAGGGAAAGTGACCATTCGGTGATCCAACCTGCCCAGTACTCGGCAGCTAGATTCAGATCCCATTGCAGCCAAACCACCAACCCGAAAGCGGCCGCAATCGCCATATAGATACCGGACCATACGGCGGCCTCTTTAATGGTAGGTTCGTGAGCTTTACTGACGTGTCCGCGAAAATCAATAATCAATAAAGCCAGAATAATGACTGCTAACAGCAGCCAGTTCCACCAATGAATTACCTCGTGACCAGGGGTGGCATTGAGCGTAGGTACCAGACCCATGCAGCGTTCTCCATTTCGTTGCTGTTATGCCAAGGTCTTCTTCCGCCGTTTCCGGCCCAACCAGCCGGGCAAGTTTGCCGTGATGACGGCTGGTTTGTTAGTGGAAGTACTCCCCTTCCGCGATTACCTTCTTATTCTAACGTGTTTTAGTCGCAACCCCGAACCGTGATCTGGCCAATGCCGCCGTTCCCATCTGGTACCGATAATTACCAGTCCCGATAGGGAAATCAGGCTACAAATTACAACTACCAGCCATTGCGCGAAACTTAGAATCTCTAAGGCGAAGAAGTTACGCACCACCGGCACCGCAATCGCCGTGATTACCAAGGCAATCATGGCGATAACTAAGCCTCCCCGCCAACTGTGTAATGGTCGGGATAAAATCGCCAGCAACCCTAGCGCCCCAATAGCTAAGACGATGGTGGCGACCGAGGTTGCCGCCTCAGTACGCCCTATCCACAGGTAAGCGGCAATCGAGGTGGCGCCACAAAGCAGCCCCGCCGGTAAAGCCAGTTGCCCCACCCGACGTAAGAAACCGGGACGGTAGCGTCGATTCGAGGGCGCGAGCGCCAAGAAAAACGCGGGAATCCCGATGGTGGTAGAAGATATCAAGGTCAAGTGTCGAGGCAGATAGGGATAACGTATCCCTAGAACCCCTACTACCAGCGCTAACAGGGCAGCGTAGGTTGTTTTGGATAAAAACAGGGTGGATACCCGTTCCATGTTTCCTAGCACGCGACGCCCCTCCCGGAGTACCTGCGGCAAAGTAGAGAACTTGGAATCAATGAGGACGGCTTTCGCCGCGGACTTGGTGGCTTGGGCGGCATTTCCCATCGCAATCCCCAAATCCGCGTCTTTGAGCGCCAGGGCATCATTTACCCCGTCCCCGGTCATCGCCACGGTTTTCCCTGCTTTCTGCAAGGCTTGCACCAGGGCGCGTTTTTGCTCCGGGGTGACTCGCCCAAATACCCGGTGTTCCTTGAGTACCTGGGCAATCCCTTCCGCGTCCTCCGGCAGCTTCCGGGCGTCAAACCCGGTGGTTTCTATCCCGACCCTTCCCGCTAGAGCCGCGACCGTGACCGGGTTATCCCCGGAAATGATTAGGACTTCCACCCCTTCTTCCCTAAAGAAATCCAGGGTTTGCGCAGCGTCTTCGCGGAGGCGTTCGGCCAGCACTATTAGCGCGCTTAACTGTAAACCGACAGGCAAAGCAGGGTTCTCTGGCGAAATCTGTTCATTTTGACTGTGTGCCAAGGCCAGTACCCTCGCGCCTTGCCCCGCCCAGGTTCCGGTTTGCTCTTGGGTTCGACTATCGGCAGCCAACACAATTTCGGGAGCGCCCAGCACCCAGGTATCTGCGCCGCTAACCACCGCTGACCATTTGCGAGCGGAATCAAACGGCACTAGCTGCGGGTTTTCAATATCTGTAGGAAGGGTTGCCAGATCGCCATTTAGACGCTGATAGATGGCTGCCGACGTGTCGTTATCGCTCTCTTTAGTCAAAGCTGCCAGGGCTGCTTGCGCGTCTTTATCCAGGGCGCCGCCGGGAACTAACTCTTCTTTCCCGGGTAGCACGAAGCCGCGCGCCCCAATCTCACCGGTTGTAAGAGTACCAGTTTTATCTAAGCAGAGAGTATCTACCCTGGCCAGGACTTCTACTGCGGGCAACTCTTGCATTAGCACCCCTTGGCGCACCAGCTTTAAAGAAGCAGCAGCAAAGTTAATAGAGGTGAGCAAGACTAGCCCTTGGGGTATCATCCCTACCATTCCGGCAACTACCGCCACCACTACCGGGCCAATATTTACCCAGTTAACTTCCCCTAGTCCTCCCAGGTTACGAACCTGCGCCGCCGCCAGTAGGACGATAACCAGAGGTAAACAATAGGTGATGACCTTCAAGATCTTATTAATTCCGGCTTCCAGCTCCGAATGTGCCATCTTGAATTTGCGAACCTGGATAGCCATATCATTCGCCCACGACTGGCTGCCTACCGCCGATACCTTTACATATCCATCACCAGCTACTACCGCAGCGCCAGAAAAAATTTCTTCTCCCCTTTGCCGGGCGCGCGGAACTGACTCCCCGGTGAGGTTGGATTCGTCCAGGTAGATTCCACCGGTGGCAATGATTTTCCCATCGGCAGGCACCTGGTCACCGCGCCGCAAATGCAACAAGTCTCCTTGCACAATCTGGCGGGGAGAAATTTCTTTTTCTGCCCCGCCGCGCACCACCATCACCGGATTTTCTTGCAAAATACTGATTTTCTCTAACACGCGTTTAGCGCGAAGTTCAGAAACAATGCCGGTCAGGGCGTTAACCACCATCACTATCCCGAAAACCGCGTCTGCCCAATGCCCAAAAATCAATGTGACCACAATGCAAATACTGAGAATCGCGTTAAACAAGGTAAACACATTGGCACGCAAAATTTGTCGCACAGTGTGACTGGCTCGGGGGGTGAATTGGTTGACCAGCCCCGCGGCTTTCAATTTCGCGACCTCGGTTTCGCTCAGTCCTAGCAGCTGATCTTCCAGTTCTTCGCTGCACGCTTCCCCGCTATGCGTGGGCGCTAGCGTTCCTTTTCTGTTTCCAGAGACGGGAAGGGGACGGGCACTTATCGCATCACCCGGGGCGGAAGGGTCTGACTGTCTATTGCTATCGCTCAATTCGCCTCCCGCATTTGTTGCAGTTCTTTCTTTAAGTCTCGTACTTCATCGCGCAGCCGCGCCGCCACCTCGAACTGTAACTGCCGGGCGGCCTCTTGCATTTGCGCGGTGAGTTCCGCGATTAGCTCTGCTAGGCTAGATTCGTTTTGATTCGCCAGCCGTTCTCGCACGTCCTGCCCGGTCTGCCGGCGGGTCTGCGCATCCGGTCCGCTCCCTGCCCCCCGATATCCGGTACCGAGCAAAGATTCGGTATCAATTTCTTCGCGCGCCAACATATCGGTAACGTCCGCGATTTTCTTACGCAGCGGTTGGGGGTCAATCCCGTGCTCCCGGTTATAGGCCAGCTGTTTTTCTCGCCGCCGCTCGGTTTCCTCAATCGCCGCCCGCATGGAATCAGTGACCTGGTCAGCGTACATATGTACTTCCCCGGATACGTTACGAGCCGCGCGCCCTACGGTTTGAATCAGGGAGGTGGTAGAGCGTAAAAACCCTTCCTTATCGGCATCCAGGATTGAAACTAGCGACACTTCCGGCAGGTCTAGCCCTTCTCGCAGCAGGTTAATCCCTACTAGCACGTTAAATTTGCCCAGCCGCAGTTCTCGCAGCAGTTCCACTCGCCGCAAAGTATCCACATCGGAATGCAGATATTCCACTAGCACTCCCCGCTCCGCCAGGTATTCGGTGAGGTCTTCAGCCATTTTCTTGGTCAAGGTAGTGACCAACACCCGCTCGTTTTTTTCACTGCGAACCAAGATTTCTTCCATCAGGTCATCGATTTGCCCCGCGGTGGGTTTAACCACAATCTTCGGGTCAACGAGGCCGGTGGGTCGAATGATTTGTTCTACTACCCCATCGGAGCGTTCTAATTCATAAGGCCCCGGGGTCGCCGATAGATAAACGGTTTGCCCGATCCGTTCTTGGAATTCTTCCCATTTCAAAGGACGGTTATCCATCGCCGAGGGTAGGCGGAAGCCGTAATCGACCAGGGTGCGTTTACGGGACATATCCCCATGGAACATGGCTCCAATCTGGGGAACCGTGACGTGGGATTCATCGATTACCAGCAGGAAGTCTTCGGGGAAATAGTCGAGGAGGGTGTTGGGAGGGCTACCGGGTCCGCGCCCATCAATATGGCGGGAATAGTTTTCAATACCGGCGCAGGTACCGATCTCGCGCATCATTTCCAGATCGTAGGTGGTGCGCATCTGCAAGCGCTGTTCTTCTAAAAGTTTTCCCTGTTCATGGAAGTATTTCAGCCGCTCGCCGAGTTCGTCCTCGATTCCGTCTAAGGCGCGCTGCATCCGTTCTGGGCCGGCCACATAGTGAGAGGCAGGGAAAATAAACACCGAGTCTTCCTCGTCGATTACTTCCCCGGTGATGGGATGCAAGGTGGCCAGGGAATCGATTTCATCCCCGAACATTTCAATCCGGATCGCCATTTCCTCGTACATGGGGATGATATCGATAGTGTCTCCGCGCACCCTAAAAGTTCCCCGCGTAAACGCCATATCGTTGCGCGTGTATTGCATGGTGATAAAGCGTTTCAGTAATTCATTACGCTCTATTTGCATCCCCACTTCTAAGGGCACCATCCGCGCCACATATTCTTGGGGAGTGCCCAGGCCATAGATACAGGAAACCGAAGACACCACGATTACGTCTCGGCGCGTCAGCAGAGAGTTAGTGGCAGAGTGCCGCAGCCGCTCGACCTCGTCGTTTATAGAAGAATCTTTTTCGATATAGGTATCGGACTGGGGTACGTAGGCTTCTGGCTGATAATAGTCATAGTAGGAAACGAAGTATTCCACCGCGTTATCGGGGAAAAGTTCGCGCAACTCCGCCGCCATTTGGGCAGCCAGAGTCTTATTGGGCTCCATTATCAAAGTGGGACGCTGCACCTGCTCTACCAGCCAGGCGGAGGTCGCCGATTTTCCGGTCCCGGTTGCCCCCAACAGAACAATGTCTTTTTCCCCATTGTTAATCCGCTGCGTGAGCTCGGCAATCGCCTGCGGTTGATCCCCAGACGGCTGATAGGACGCCTGCACTTTAAAAGGCTTCTTAGCGCGACGCAGATCCAGTTGCTCACTCACGTCCCCCAGTCTACTAGGGGCGGAGGCACTAAGGATGGTAGCGAGGACGCGGTAAGCGTTAAGAATCACGTCTTGGTGATTTGCTGGAAACTAGCTGCCCCCGATAAACTCGGGGAGGTAACGGGCTGTGGCGCAGTTTGGTAGCGCACTTGACTGGGGGTCAAGGGGTCGCAGGTTCAAATCCTGTCAGCCCGACAAATGCGCTGGTAAAATACTGTTTAGGGCAACAAGATTTCCAGCTAAATAGTAACTCTACTCTCAAAACCACTCTCATTACCCGAAAAATTAAGATGCTTTTCCCACATGGTGGGTGTTATGGATGGGTGATTTTGGGTATTAACCCGGTTTTGGAGGTGATTACAGCTCCAGTTCATTCACCTTCTGTTGGACAGCAGCACGGGCGCGAATCGCGTCTAATACCTCCTGCTTCTCTAGCGTGAACGCTTCGCCTCGCTGAGCTTGCTTCTGCTGCTTGCGCGGTTTTCAACAGGGCGGATTGCGACCCGACTGGAATCGCAAGGTATCAAAGTTTCACCGCAAAGCGTGGATCATTTTTAGGTCTGATGTTCGAAGCTCATATGTTTTACCCGCGCCGCCGGGTCGCACAAGCCCGTTGCGGCGTCAGTCCGGCAACACGGGGCTCAGTGACAACGGTTCGGGCAAATCCATTGTGATACTCAACTGTAACGCGGGGTCGGCAAACACCCTCCCATTGGAAGTCATCGCGAGGGCGCGATACGCCCCACCCAGAACGCCCTTCTGAGTCAAATCGTGCAGCAGGGGGCTTCCTCCCGCAATCAGCGCGGTAGAGAGAGCCTCGCAACTCATCGCGTCAGGTCCCACCACAAGTGCCGCACAAATATCGGTAAACGCGAGCTGCCCGTCCAGACCGCGAATGTGGCTGCGCACCAGACTGGGGACAATCTGGGTTTGCGGCAGCATTGAATTAGAGAGGGACTCGTTTTCTATCTGCAGGTCTCCCAAGAATTCCCGGCCTGTCCAGGGAGATTGCACTCTGATGATGGCTCGGCGGTCCGGCGCCACAATCGACGAACCCCCGAAGGACACCAAGATGCCGCTACCCCCTGATTCTTGAATGAGAGAAGCCAGCTGCGCAGCCGCGTAACCTTTCGCGATACCTCCCAAATCTAGGCCCCCAGCCCCCACACCGTCGGTGAGACGAGCCTGCTCGCCCCGCAACTGCAGCGTTTCGGCGTCCCAGCCCAGGCACGGAAATAGTTTAAAAAAACCCCCGGTACGCTGCGCCCATTCCTGAGCAGCCCCAAACACCGCGGCACAGTGCGGCCCGACATCCCTCCACTCGGTATCCAAGCGGCTCACGGGAGAATCCGCCCGAAACCGCGACAGGTCATCCTCCAACTGCGCCACCCTTTGCGGCAGACTCACCCGGAGAACCTCCGCGACCTGGGGAGTGCTGCGCCACGATGCCGACACCAGCGTCCCCATCGCCGCAAAGGTAATAGTGGTTTCTCCTGGTGGAGTCGGCGTTAGGTACACGAACGCCTACTTTTGCGCTGCTTCCATAGCCGTCTGAACCGCATCGAGGAACAGCCGATGTGACAACGATGCCCCGGACACCCTATCGACCTTATTTTGATCCCCGGTCTTCTGGAACTGCTGCACATAACGCTGTTCAGCGCTGATAGCGGCTTGGGCGCGCTGGTAAAACTCCGTGTCTATCCCGCCGCTAGCGGTTTTCCCGTAATTTTCGTCATGTGCCGTCCCGTCTTTGTCATAGAGACGAAACTCAGCGTCAACCACCTGACCGTTCTTAATCGTAAACTGAACTTTACCGACTGTACCGTCCTCGTCGGGCAGCGAGCTGCCCGCGTATTGCCCGTCCGGCAAGGTCGACGCCGCTGGGTAAGACCCGCAGCCACTGAGGGCGACCATGCCGATTGCGAGTAGCGCCCCCGCGGTCGCTTTACGCATCATTTCCTCCCGTCTCAAGCATTTGTGGGTCACATTTTTCTGCGGTTTGCGATTGGTTGTGGACTTCTCTGACGATTTTCCCGTGTTCCAAAATGATTTGGCGCTGCCCTTGCCGAGCAACGTTGGCATCATGGGTGACGACCAGCAGGGTGGTGCCCTCCCGATGCAGCTGCGAAAAGAAGTCGATAACGATGTTTTCGTTTGCCTCGTCGAGGTTTCCGGTCGGTTCGTCGGCCAGGATGACGGAGGGGTGGTTGATGAGGGCACGAGCCACGCACACGCGCTGCTGCTCCCCTCCAGACAGTTCATGAGGGAGGTGGGTGGCGCGAGCGGACATGCCCACCCGGTCTAGTGCCTCCATTGCCTCGGCTTCATCGGGGAGGGAATGGTAGTACTGGGCCATCATCACGTTTTCTACCGCCGAGAGGTGCTTTACCAGGTGGAACTGTTGAAAGATGAGGCCAATCTTGCGGCGACGCACCGCGGCCAATTCCAGTTCACCCATTTTGTCCAGACGCTCGCCCTCCAGGTAAACCAGTCCTTCGGTGGGGGAATCCAGACAGCCCAGAATGTTCATCAAAGTTGACTTGCCCGAACCGGACGGCCCCACTACCGAGAGCCACTCGCCGCGAGTTATGTCGAGGCTGACATTATCCAGCGCCGCCAACTCGCCGTATTTTCGAGACACCTTCTCAACTCGATAAATCAATTGTTCATCATTATTATCTGCCATAGCATTCTCACTCTCCACCAAGAACATTTATAGGATTAATCCGGGCAATACGTTTAGCCGGCCACAGAGAACCGATAACCGCTACCGCTACCGAAAAAACAATCGTGAGGACTAAAATTATCCAGTTAATTTCTACTCGTGCCAGGAAAACTTTTTGCAATATGTAATCGGCCAGACCGATTCCCAGCAAGACCCCTAAGAAGCCTCCGAACAGCCCTAACATTATCGATTCCCCGATAAGTTCCGTGAATACGTCCTTGCTCAAAGCCCCCAATGCCTTTTTCAGCCCAATCTCGCGAGCGCGTTCCGAGACAATCGAACTCAGTGTCGCGGATACCGCAATCAGCATTAGCGCGGAAATAATAATACTGACCAACCAAATTAGGTTGCTTAGAGTATGGGCAATGCGGGTTTCATTTTGGGTAGTTCGACGCACCACTTCAGCGTCAACCCCGTTGACCTTTTTTCCGATGGTTTTCGCTAAAGCGCTCAATTGGGAAGTATCGCCTTTCAGTGAATATTCCACCAAACTGTAGCCATCGGCAACCCCACCCATAGCGGTGTAACTGTCCGGGCTTAACACCGCCAGGTCGTCCTCGGGGCCGCCGGTGCGCAGCAGCCCGGAGATTTCCAGCTGTTTGCCAGCCCGGTTGTCATGCCCCGAATCGTCCCCCCCGGTGTTTTCCCGCAGCTGCGCCACCTTGAGGCCAATCAGGTCACCGACGTGCAGACGGAATTTTTCTGCGAGGTTCACCCCTAACAGGATCTGTTCGCTGCCCTGCGGCACTTTCCCGTCGATTGACCAGTAGGGTCGGACTGACCGGGCGTCGGCAAATTTCGTCACCATGAGGGGGACGGGCTGCTGACCGTAGAGCAGGTTACCGTAACTGTAGCCGGCCCGCCCCATCAGACTCTCGCCGCACTGCCGGTCGATGGCAGACACCGTTTCCCGAGTAATTACATTGGAACCTTGCGGCAACACCACCAGGTTTGCCCCAAACGAACGCAGTTCCTTAGCGATGTAATCGGGAACTGTCACCGCCACCAGCCCCAACCCGGACAGGATGGAGGCACCCATTGCGATTGCCAGGGAAGCAATCATAACCCGGGAGAAACGGTGCGCAAAGGCTTTCCAAATGATGCGCACGAACATGCGTTTGTGTGAGTTCATTCCCGCCTACTTTCTGTGCAGAACCCGCGCAGGTTGCAAAGTCACCAGCGCCCGGATGGAAGGTAAACAGCCCAGCAAAACCGTCAGCCCCACGATGACCGCCATCAAGGGGAAAACCACTGGGCGGATATTGATACTGACCCCAAATACCAGGTGTCCGACCAGTTGGGCCAGACCGATGCCGCCCACACATCCGAACGCGGCCCCGACCAGGCTCACGATGAAGGTTTCCGTCAAAATCATCAGCACCACAAACAGATTACGCGCCCCCAAAGCTTTCATCAGCCCGATTTCGGCGGAACGTTCCATCACCGAGGCAGTCACCAGGTTAGCAATACCCAGAGCGGAACCCGCCATGGCCAAAATCGCCACCAAAGTCATAATGAGCTGGGTTTTTTCCAGGATCGCACCCTCACTGTCGGCGATTTGGTGGACGGGGGTGGCTACGGCGTTAGTCATGACTTCCTCAATCTGATAGGCGATTGAGGACGTGTAAGCGGTGCAGTACCAGGTTTCCCAGTCCTCCAGAGATAGTGAGCTGGGATCGCGGGCAGCGCGGCGGGACAAGTCATTTTCCGGCGTGGTGATAGCACGCACCTCTACCCGGTCGACCTGGCCCGGACGACCCGAGAGGCTCTGAGCTACGCTCAAATCCGCAAACAGTTGCCGGTCTTCATTGGAACCGGAAGTAAAGATACCGCTGATAGTCAAAGTTGGACTGGGTGCGGAGCCAGCTAATCCGGGCGGGGGTTTCAAGGTCAGAGAGTCCCCCAGATGCCAGCCGTTTTGCTGAGCCAGTTTCGTTCCGACCATGACTTCATCGGCAGCCTTTGGCCAGTTGCCTTGGACTTCCCACCAGTCGCGCATATCCGCCATGCCGGTATCGACTTTTTCCCCAGTGGGGATGGCTAGCTTCTTGCGAAACCAGGTCCCGACTACGTCAATGTCTTGGCCTGAGGAAGCAGCCTTGGTTCCCAGGAACGGAGCGAAGTTTTCGATGTTGTAAGCCCAAAATATGGTTTTCAGTTTTGCCAGCTCGGATTCCTGCAACGCTCCGGACTGGGAATTCGCCGAGCTACCCGTATCCTCGAAATCATAGAGTTGGGAAACTACGGATTTTCCTTGCGGTAGCACTTGGATATTGGCACCGTAAGAGCCAAGTTCCTGCTTGATTTTATCCCCGACATCCAGCATGACCGCCAGCATGGAAGTTGTGAGACCTGCCCCTAATAAAATCGTTAGCGCAATCATGAGGCGTTTACCGACCTGCCGACGTAACGCCTTGAAAATCATCCTGAAAAAGAACATGGAAACTTATACCTTAGAGCCTTAGATTATTTTGGTTTTAAAGATTTTGGCGTGCCCACTCAGCTCGTCAGCAAAAAACCGTAATTCTTTCGGGCCCACTTCATACTTAATCGGAATAGGGTTACAGCCACCGGGAAAGCCAATAGTTTGAATATTCATCATGACCCCGCAGCGCCGGCAAATGACTTTCCCGCCGTCTTCGTAATAACCGGATTCGCCGCAGATTTCGCAGGCATCCAGACCGCAACCGTAGGCTACGGCGTTCTTTTGAATGACGATGAAACGAACTTGCGTCCCGTCCTTGGTCACATAGGCGAAACGATGCAGGTGTCCATCAGACACCAGCTCCCGACTGACGGAAACCACATTTCCTTTCACCGTGGAAGGCTCTATCGGGGATAACTCCGGAACAGTCTCCGCCACGCGCCTGCCAACGGTCAAGGCAGAAACGAAAACAACCGTGCCACCCAAGGCCAGCTCTAAAAAGTGTCGGCGAGTAATCCGATCCGCTTTCGCTATACGCGCTTCGGCACCAGAAACATTGACGGATTTGGAACCGAACCAAATGGCGATGATGCCAGGAATGGCGGTCAGCACCACCAGGGCCAGCAGTATGACGGTGTTGGCATTTTGAATCCACAACACGAGTTCAAAGATGGTCCGTGAGCGTGGCAGGAAACCACGTATGGCGAGTTGTTGATACAACAGAATGGAACGCGGACCGATAACTACCAAAAATACCGCGGTAGTGATTGCCAAACGCACCATGGCGGGAACCAGCCTGGTGGCGCGCACGTAGGCCCAGCCGGCGATGACCACCAGCAGCGACCCGAAGGCGAATCCAGAAAAGCGCGCCAGCGATTCTGTTTCTAACGGAGAGGACCCCATCAGCACAATTTCGTCGGTAGAAAATGCGTATTCAAAGCCGAAATTGATGATGATACTGACGGCAGTCAACAGCGAGGCCACCAGCAGCGCCCTATGTTTAGCGCTCTGTTTAATGTCATAGAGGTCGGCGGCACCAAACCACCAAGACATTCCCAGGAAGCCCAGCGAGCAAATCAGCATGACTGGAACCAGATAGAAGTTCATGGTCGGAACATCTATCAGATTCGTGTTCAGCCGAAGCCATGCCAGTGTCGCCGCCGCTAGGGCTGCCACCACCAACACCACGGTGGTAATCCGAGCCACGACTCGGCGTTCCATCGGGGTGTGCGGTCGCGTTGCCAGCAAGATTGCCAGCGGCACGAATAACGGCAGCCCGTAGCGGAGGGCGACAACAAATAACTTGAGCAATGAAACCTACTTAGAGAACCTGCCCGTCCCACTGCCAGTTCTTGAACTCAAACTTCAGCGGTTCTTTCCAGAAACGGCCCTTGACCCCGGAGGAATCCTTACCCGTGTGCAGCATGAACTTGTCTTCCGGAGAGGGGATGGTGATGGTCACATCGTACAGGCCGGGCTTGAGCTTGATGTTGTTACCGTAGTGAGGACCGTCAGAGGCAATCATCGGCATCATGGTGCCCAGGTCAGTTTCCTCACCGGTCTTTTGATCCTTAACTGTAACCTTCATATCGTCCAGGTAAGGCATGAAAGTATCCGCCGGGTACCCGAATTCTTCTGCCTTCTTGTTGGTAGAAGCATCAATCTCGAAGTGCATATCGGACTCGGAAGCCGGAGGCATCTTCATCGAGCCGTGCTCCATATCGACAGCCTGGAAATAAACAACGTTTACATTCAGCGGCCCGTTGGTTTGTTCGCCAGAATCCCCAACCGGAATTTCCTTGATACCTACAACATTGGGATCGCTGGGCTTTTCCGGCTGCTTCTGCTCGGTCGCCGATTTGGATTCCTGCGGCTTAGCCTGACCGCCCGACGAAGTTCCGCCACAGCCGCTGAGGCTCATGCCCAACGCCAGGACGGCTGCCAAAGCCAGTAGCTTCTTTTTCATTATTCTTCCTTTCCGCTGTTCGCTTCGACAGCGTCTTTTTTATCTTCCCTCGAAGAGTTTTCTTCGAAAGCTTTATCATTACTTTCCGAGATAGGGGTGTCGGAACGAATCTCGGAGCCGCCCGCCTCGGGCTGGTCAGCTTTTGCCTTGCGGAGTTGTAACAGAGCCAAGACTCCCAATACCGCGGCGGTAATAATTTGGGCACCGAGGGTTTCCGCAGTGGGATAGATTCCCAGGAACACCACGGTAGGAACGCCAGACACCATATGTGCCCCGACCAAAGCAGCCTCTTGCAGCTCTTTAATCGCCCCGCCCACGATGGCTATCGCCAGTAACGCCAGCAATATCGAAGTCCACTTAAAGAAAGGCTTGAGCGGCAGGCGTACCCCGAACTGCCAGACCAGCACGAATAGAATCGCGAGGATGACTACCGCCGTTACGCCACCCGCAACGATAAACCAATAATCGCTGTGTGTTTTCGCCCCGGAGACAATCGGGTAAAAGAACAGGATAGTTTCAGCACCCTCCCGAGCCACGGTGAGGAAGGACACAAATGCCAGAGCAAAAACGCCTCCCGAAGCGGTTTTTTCGCCCGCGGTGGCCTTAATATATTCCTCCCAGCGTTTGCCACCGGACTTGCTCAGTATCCAGTTAGACACATAAATCAGCATCAGGGCGGCTGCTAGGCCGGTAATCCCCTCCAGCAGTTCCTGACCCATTCCGCTCTGCACGCTGGCGCTGAGCTGCCCAAACAGAATAGCCAGACTGATGGAAATGACCACGGCGATAACCACGCCAGCTAAGATTCCCCGCAGCTGGTCGCGCCGCCCCGCTTTCAACGCGTAGGTGACCAACGCCGCCACGACCAGCAGCGCCTCCGCGCCTTCACGTAGCAGAATCAGAAAAGCGGAAAAGAAACCGGCAATCCCCAGCGGTCCCGTGTCCTGCGTTTTCGAGTCTAAAAATTTCGCATCCTCAGCCAGCTTCGCAATCAGGTCCTTGCCAAGTTTTTCCTGTTGAGCCTGGTCACGACCGTCTTTGTAGCCCTGTCGCAAGTCACTGAACATGCCCTCAATCTCAGTCACACGATTGAAACCTTTGTGCACAATGGTGTTGTTTTCAAACCCGTCAGCTTCGTAATGCCCCAGGTACGCTTCGGTAGCCAAGGTGAATGCCCGGTCGGCTTGTCCCTTGACGTAGGCGCTTTGGGCATCGGTGATAACTTGCGCAATCGTGTCGGCAACCCTGCTCCACTGATCCGCCACCTTAGGGGCTTTGACCAGCTTAGTTACCGTTTCTGTGAGCAGGTCTGCGACTTTGTCGCTGTCTTCTCGCAGTGCCTCCGGGCTCGCACCGTCACGGCTGAGATTGCGTAAGTTCAATAGTTCGGCGACAAACTTATCGTTTACGTCACGCCCCAAAGCATGTTTGACCTGGTCCTCCAGGCCGCTCGTCTGGTAGTTCTCATAGTAGGCTTGACGAATCAGAGTCTGGACCGCGCTCGGATCGCCAGCTTCGGGAACCGCGGCGAGCTTTTCCTGCATTACCGACACGACCTCAGACCATTCACCCAGATCGGAATCTTGGGCTGCGGCCGCGCTAGACCAGACCACCCCTCCGAAGGCTAGCGCCACCACCAAAGCGGAAAAACCTACGATAAACCGCAGTCCTCGTGCCCACAGAGAAGGCTGGTTTCTGGTTGCGTTCACGATTCTCTCAACTTCTTTCTAAATCAAATACATAACAAGGCTACAAATAAACAATTAACAAGGCAAGCCTTACCTTATAGCAAATCTAGCTATTAAAGGCTGATTCTGAACAAAATCCCCTCGCCCTACCACAGCTCCTCCAAGTGGCCGTCTAGCATATTGAACCTACGGTTGCAGTATTCATAAGCGGCCGCGTCGTGCGTGACCATCACGACCGCGCTACTGCCTTGTGCGAGCTCGTGAAATAGCCGTAGCACCGCCGCCGTGCTGTCGTCGTCCAAGTCGCCGGTCGGTTCATCCGCCAACAAAACTTCCGGTTGGGCCATGAGTGCTCGGGCGATGGCAACCCGACGCATCTCTCCCCCGGAAAGTTCTGCGGGCCAGGCGTGGGATAGATCCGCAATGTCGAGCTTTTCCAGCAAATCCAACGCGCGATTGACAGGCAAAGACCCCACCCCCACCGGCGACGATTTCCCCGACGACCGCCCTTTTGACCGCAAAGTAGCAGGCAACACCACGTTATCCAAGACGTTGAGAGAGCTGACCAGGGTTTGCTGCTGCGTAATCATTCCCAGACGAAACCGGCGCAGCTGGGACAGTTCCCGATCCGAGAGATCAGACAGATCCTCTCCTGCCACCAGAACCGTTCCTGAGCTGGGACGCAGCAAACCCATCATGAGGTTCAGCAGGGTCGTTTTTCCGTTACCCGATTTGCCTGAAACACCCACAAATTGGCCGGCGTCAACACTCAAGCTCACACTGTCTACCGCGTTGAACTCGCGTCCCCGCCGCGAAAACTTCTTGGTCACTTCGCACAGTTCCAACAACATCTATTGCCCCTCCCGCACGACCTGGTAAGTTTCTTTTCGCAGCAGGCGAATCGCCGAGATAGCACTGGACAGGACGGCGCTGAGGCACACCGTCACCAAGATGAGAACGCCCAGAGAACACTGGCTCCACAGATCGCTTTGCAGATAGGGCTGCTTCAAAGCCCTTTGAATGGCATCGCCAAAGGGTCGCAGCAGCGCCGCGCTGAGTCCCAGCCCCAGCACGCCACCCGTCAGGCTGACCAGCAGATTCTCTTTCAGCAACATTGCGGTCAGCATCCGCTTGGTGGCACCCATTATCCGCAACGAGCCCAACTCTTTGCTCCGAGACATGACGCTGACCCAGTTGACCGTCACCATCACCGCCAACGCTACTGCCCAAAAGACAGCCAGAAAGACCTGCAGGGCGCCCACAATGTGACCCACACCCTCCTTGAGCCGGGAACTAATCCCGTTCGCAGACACAAAGCCCAAGCCCTTCAGCTGGGGAGATTTAGAAATATGCTGCGCCACTTCCTCCGGGGCGTAACCGGGCTTGACTTTTACCATCACTGCGGAAACCCGGTGTCCAATCTCATCTGCGGACAAGACCGGATGCCCCACCTTTTCAGCTTGGCGCGCCAGGATTTTCGTGGTCGCCAGATTGGCAAACACAGACGAATCCAGGTTCGTGCCCGTCGGCGCCAGCCGCGCGCTTACCGGGAATTCATAGTTAAACAGGCGAATCTTGCCCTGGGCATTAATCTGAACTTTGGAGCCCGCGACCAGCTCACCGTCCTGCAGACCACGTGAATAAGTGGCTTGAATCCAGGGTTTGATAACAAAGTCGGTGTCCGGATCAATGCCGATAATCTGCAGCCGCACCTCGCAGCAACTCGCCATTAGGGAAGCAATATAGGTTTGCGTGGTGACCTGTTCCACCCCGGCAACATTGGCGACCGAATCCGAAACGTCATCTGGCAGCAAAAACCCGCTCGGTTTTCCCCCGCAGAGGTAAATATCCTTTGCGGATTGCTCAAACTGGGAAGGCACAATCATTATGTCCGCCCCCAAGCGTTCCTTGACCGATGACAAACCTTGGCTGAGGTTCAGCGAAACCATCCCTGCACCGAACGTTATCGCGCTGAGCAGGACTGCCACCAGGAACAGTCCTAAACTGCGGTAACGGTAATATTTGAGATTACGAAAAGGGAGTTTACCCCAGGTTATCTGGCTGCTTTGCATTGCAGTTTATGCCGCAGCTTTCTGAAGCTCCGGGCGGTTCCTTTGATCCAGGAATATCGCCGCACCGACTGCCAGGATCCCTATACAGCTCAGCGCCAACAGCGTGGGCATCGCGTAAACATTGCAAGACATTTCCTCGTTTTTGCACGTTCCAATAAGCACGGTGACAATCGAAATTTCCAGCACATAGATGAGCGCCGCACTCAGGTTCAAACCGGTGCGAATCTGGGAGTTCATAAACAATGCCAGCAGCCCAATGACCAGCAGGAGGATTCCAATCCCCAAGCTGGCTTGAGCGGACCAGTAGCACGCCATATGTTGATGAGCCTCACCCATCGCTTTGCCAGCCTGCCCCATGTGGTTCATATGGTCCATACCACCGGAGCCTTTCATCCCGGACATATGTTCCTTGCCGGAGCTGTGTTTGGCAGCGAACTCGCAAACCGGCGCAAAAGTCCGCGGCGCGATGGCAATGAGCAGGCCCAACACTACGGTAGGCAGCGAACCAATGATTCTATCCTTCATGCGATTTCCTCCTTAAGATTTAACGACAACGCCAATCATCACACAGCTCAAAATAATTAGCAAGGTTAGCCTTACCTAATTAGAAAGAAAATATCGGAGGGTGTCAGGACAGTGCCCGGAGGCTCAAACGTATCTACGATACCCCTGCCACCCCCTTAGACCGTTTGCTTACCCCCGGGATACTTTCAAGGACGCAAATACACGAACTACGCCAGTTGCGTGAGATCACTAATCCCGCTGAACTCACCCGCGATATCCTGCGCTATCAAAGCATCCTCACCGGTCTAGCCAAAACCCCGACCGAGCAACTACTAGCCAAGACAGAAGAAACACGCGAGAAACGAAAAACAAACTCACCATCGGCATCAAAACCCACGCTGCCGAAAAAGTTTCGCGCTCAAATTGGCATGAGACACCACGGGGTCGCAGGTTCAAATCCTGTCAGCCCGACCATTTATTTTTGCTGCTAGTGCCGTTTTATGGGCAGCTGGTTATGATAGAAACATGACTGAGATTTCTAATATCATTCACGGCCGTTGGAGCCCGCGCGAATATGACCCTGACTTTCCCATAAGCAGCGAGGATATGAGCCAGCTTCTAGAGGCAGCGCGTTGGGCGCCCTCGGCAATGAATGCTCAAGAATGGTGGTTCGTGCCCGGGATTCGCGGCGATAAAAACTACGAGATTCTGCGCCGGGCAGTAGCCGGTTTTTCGGATTGGGCGCTTGATGCGTCCGGGCTGATTCTTAACATTCATCAGGAATATCCGTCTCGCCACGGCCTAGATTTTGGCCCCTACGACTTGGGTAGCGCGGTGCAAAATATGTTGCTGCAAGCCGAAGTCATGGGACTACATATGCGCCCCTTTGCCACTTTTGATCGGGAGCTAGTATGCCGGGAGTTCCAGATCGCCGCTCCCTACGTGCCCTTCACCATGTGCACCGTAGGTAAAGAACCTGCTGGGCTCACTAAAGACCGGGAACGCAAACCGCTTGATCAGCTACTTTGGGAAAACCACCAGGCTTAGCCGAAGCCAACGGTTAGGTATAGCCCAAAATACTTTGAAAGAAAAACAGGTTCCCCCGCGATAGTTTCGCGGGGGAACCTGATCGCTTGGTACGCCACTATAGAAAACTAGGTTTCTAAGGGCGCTGCAGGCACCCTCTTAAGCGGCCGGGCGCAGTTGCAAGCCCAGATACTGGGCAGCGCGAGCTCGCAGAGATTCATCTGCCAGAGCCGCGATGGCTTCACGCACCTGACGGTTTTGGCTAACGTCCGCAAACCAAGGGCTGATCGCATCAGAGATTGCGTTAATCAGCAGATTGTTTGCTTGGCGGCCAGTGCCTGCTTCGACAATGTTATATTTTTCCATTTTTGATACTCCATTCACTTCTTCTTCTCACGGGGTTGGCGCATTGTCCGCACCGGTAACCCCGGGGTTCAAAAAGAACCCTGCCTGTTTAGGTCAACCTCAGCACACCACACCGGAAGTACACAGTCAACCAAATTTCCGAGAAAACCCGAAAACTTCAACAAGTGTTAAACCTTATTTTACCATCTGGGCTCTGTCAAGCGTTGTTAGCTATTTCACCGCGCGCCAGCAGTAAAGATAATGCCGCAACGCAAAAACCTGGGTACACCCTCGGAAAAAACATATTACAGGCTAACGGTAGTCGTTTTCCATTCCCACCGTATGAATCCGCATCGAGTTAGTGGATCCGGGAACCCCCGGAGGCATTCCTCCCAGAATAATTACTTGATCTCCGCGTTTGGCTAAACCTTGGGCTTGCAGCACCTGGTCAACTTGCCAAACCATGTCATCGGTGTGGGTCACATAAGGAACCCGGTAAGTGTGAATTCCCCAAGAAACCGCCAATTGGTTACGGGTAGATTCCAGGGGAGTAAATGCCAACATCGGGATGGGGGAACGCAGCCGCGACATGGTGCGCGCGCTGGTGCCTCCTTGAGTGAAGGCAATCATGAACTTCAGGTCTAACATTTCCGCTGCTCGCGCCGCCGCAATCGAAAGCACCCCGGCACGGTCATGGTCGTAAGTAGTTAGCGGGGCGATCCGATCTCCCCCGTTTTCCTCTACATTATTAATCACCGAAGCCATAAGGCGCACCGCATCAATCGGGTAGGCCCCCACCGAGGTCTCCCCCGACAACATCACCGCATCAGCACCGTCTAAGATTGCATTCGCACAGTCAGAAGCTTCCGCACGGGTAGGACGGGGATTATGAATCATAGAGTCAAAAACTTGCGTAGCCACGATTACCGGCTTCGCATAACGGCGCGCCAGCTCAATCGCCCGCTTTTGCACCAGCGGCACTGCCTCTAAGGGCATTTCTACCCCCAGGTCGCCGCGCGCCACCATAATCCCATCAAAAGCCTGCACAATCTCTACCAGACGCTCTACAGCCTGCGGTTTTTCAATCTTGGCGATAACCGGAATATGGACTTCCTCTTCTTCCATAATCCGCTTTACATCCGCAAAATCATCGGCACTGCGCACAAATGATAGCGCAATCAGGTCGGCTCCTTGCTGCAAAGCCCAACGTAAATCATCTTCATCTTTTTCGGACAGTGCCGGTACCGAAACTGCAACTCCCGGCAGGTTTAGTCCCTTGTGGTCAGAAACCACCCCCGGCACTTCCACCTCGGTGACTACATCGGTAGCGGTAACTTGCTTTACCCGCACTTGCACATTGCCGTCATCAATCAAGAGAGTGTCTCCCGGGGTGCAATCCCCCGGCAACCCTTTGAAAGTAGTACCCACGATTTCCTTATTCCCCGGCACATCCCGGGTAGTAATCGTAAAAGTGTCACCCTTTTTCAAGGTCTGCGGACCGGTGGCGAAAGTTTCTAAACGAATCTTGGGACCTTGCAAATCCACCAGTACCGCAATCGCTTTACCGGTTTGCAGCGCTACTCGCCGGATATTAGCGATAGTAGCTTCCGCTTCTTCTTGGCTGCCGTGCGAACGGTTAATCCGCGCCACATTCATTCCGGCCGTAGCCAGTTTTTCAATTTGCGATGGGGAGTTCGTTGCCGGCCCTAAAGTACATACAATTTTTGCTCTGCGCATGTTTCTATCCTAGCTAGTTCAGGAGTTCTTTCCACCTCATCGAGGGGATAACTTGCATTTACCAGTGTCAATGTCCCTACTGTGAGATTGACTTAGCGGCGCCATCCTCCTCCGGCTTTTCCTCTTTATCTGGAGCCACCTGCAGGCGAGGGAAGTTTTGCCTATAGCACCACACGGCAATCAGAATCCCTAAGGCAAACACCAACAGCGAGGTCCAAGCATTTATTCTTAGCCCCAAGAACTGATTTGCCTGGTCAATCCGGAGATTCTCTATCCAAAAACGCCCCAGGCTATAGGCGCAAAGGTAGAAACCCATCATCATCCCTCCCCGGGGATGAAAACGCCGCTCAATCCATAAAAGCACCGCAATCGCCGCCAGATTCCAGAGCATTTCGTAGAGGAAAGTTGGGTGAAATGTCGCGTATTCTTCAAAGCCAAGCGGGCGATGTTGTAAGTCAATCTGCAAAGCCCAAGGCAAGGTAGAAGGACCACCGAAAAGTTCTTGGTTAAAGTAGTTTCCAATCCGACCAAAAATTTGTCCCACCAAAATGGCAGGCGCTATCGCATCCGCTACCGGCGCGATTTTTAGTTTCCGGTGACGAAGCACCAGGCAAGCGGTGATGGTAGCCGCAAATACCCCTCCCCAGATAGCCAGACCGCCATGCCAGATTAAAGGAATCTCTTTAGGGTCACCGGTGGGACCAAAATAATCTTGCCATTTGCTTAAAACGTGGTAGATGCGGGCTCCGATAATCCCAAAGGGAATCACCCAAAGCGCCAAATCCACTATTACATCCGGGTTGCCGCCTCGCTGCTTATAGCGCCGGGAAGCCCACAGGCATGCCAAGAAAATACCAAGGAGAATCGCAAAAGCATAAGCCCGTAGGGGAATCGGACCTAAATACCAGACACCCTGGGAGGGAGAGGGAATAAAAAACGGGTTCATCCCATCACTTTCTAGTCGTGTTTCTTTTCTCGAGTTACCCGCGACTTGCGGGAAGTAGCTAGCGCCGGATGCGCCCCGGCCGCCACCATTTCAGCCACCAAGGATTGCGGATTATTTGACATTACCAAAGCCGAACCGATTAGGACTGCATCCGCGCCTTGCTGGGCATAGTTAAAAACATCGTGCGGGCCGGCTACCCCAGATTCGGCCACGGCCACTACTTGCTCGGGAATCACATCCACTATTTGCGCGAAAGTATCCATATTAAAATCAAGAGTGCGCAGGTCTTGGGCATTTACTCCGATAACCTGGGCTCCGGCTTCCAGAGCCCGGAAGGCCTCTAGGCGGGAATGAACCTCGACTATCGCCGTCATCCCCAGGGAATGTGCCCTCTCTACTAGGGAAGTTACTACTGTAGGCTCCGCGGAAGTTTGCAGAATCAAGATTAGGTCAGCACCTAACGCTCGGGCTTCATGTACCTGGTAGGGGGTAATCACGAAGTCCTTATAAAGAACCGGGACTGCTACCGCCGCCCGCACCTGCCGTAAATCCTCAATAGAACCACAAAAGAAATTCTTTTCGGTAGACACCGAGATCACTGAGGCTCCCCCTGCCTCGTAGGCACGCGCTAGTGCCGCCACATCTGGTACTTCCCGCAAGAATCCTCCGCCGGGAGTAGCCCGTTTTATTTCCGCAATTACCGAAACTGCGCCCTCAGTGCGTAGCGCCTGAACCCCATCTTGAGGGTGAGGACGCTGGGATGCTAACTTTTTTATCTCGGCGAGGCTAATCTCAGATTCGCGCCGAGCCACCTCTTGGCGCACGCCGGCAAGCAAACGTTCCAAAGCGTTCATCTGAGTATCACCTCCGAGACTATGTTATGTATTTGTCACCTTGAGTAAAAACTCTAGCTACTATTTGAACGTTCCCCCACTAGGGCAGGCAGCCCCCCGCCGGCTTCAAAGCAGCTGCGGCGCCCGGTGTGACAAGCCGCGCCCACCTGGTCAACTTGGATTAGGAGGGCGTCCCCATCGCAATCAATCTGCACCTGCTTTACATATTGCGCGTGTCCCGAGGTGTCGCCCTTGCGCCAGTACTGGGAGCGTGAACGCGACCAGAAAGTGACCCGACCAGTACTTAAGGTGCGCCGCAGCGCCTCGTCATTCATATAACCAACCATTAAGACTTGCCCGCTTTGCCAGTCCTGGATTACCGCACAAACCAGCCCTGCCGCATCGCGTTTCAAACGGCTAGCTACCTGCGGATCTAAAGTTTGTTCATTCACCGAACTTCAAACCCCGCTTCTTTTAGCCCCGCTTTTACCTGCGAAATTGCAATCTCCCCGAAGTGGAAGACGCTGGCTGCTAGCACTGCATCTGCCCCGGCTCGCACTGCCTGCACAAAATGTTCAACTTTGCCGGCTCCCCCAGAGGCAATCAAAGGCACCGCCACCTGCGAGCGCACCTGCGCTAACATTTCCAGGTCAAAACCAGTTTTCACTCCGTCGGCATCCATAGAGTTTAAAAGGATTTCCCCTGCTCCCCGGGTAGTTACTTCCCGGCACCACTCCAAGGCGTCAATACCGGTAGAGCGGGTTCCTCCGTGGGTAGTGACTTCAAATCCACTGGGAGTTTCCACTCCGGCAGGGCAGCGGCGGGCATCTACGGAGATTACTAACACTTGATTGCCGAAACGCTTAGCTATCCGGTCGATTAGATCCGGGTCAGCAATCGCGGCAGTATTAACCCCTACCTTGTCGGCACCTGCCCCCAATAGCTGTTCAACGTCGGTCACTGAACGCACCCCACCACCTACGGTGAGCGGCACAAATACTCGCTCGGCACAGCGCTGCACGGTTTGTACCATAGTGGCACGCCCCTCTTTAGAAGCCGAAACATCCAGGAAGGTAATTTCGTCGGCGCTTTCCTCGCTATAGCGTTCTGCCAGCTCCACCGGGTCGCCAGCATCTCGCAGGTTCTGGAAGTTCACGCCCTTAACCACGCGTCCCTGATCAACATCTAGGCAAGGAATCACCCTTATCGCTACCGCCATTTAGCCCTCCTTAGAGTGTTCTGGTCTCAGTCTAGGAAACTACTTTCGGCGGCGGCAAAAACTGCCGTCTACTGGACTTAAGACAGAACCAGCACAGATAGCGAGGCGCACCACGGCTTAGTTGGCAGGTGCCAATACATCCATAATTACCGCCAACGCGCTATCTCCGGTGGCTTGATCAGCAGGAATGATTGCCAAGATTCGGGAGTTGGCACGCAAATCTGTTAGCTGTTGCGACAGAGATTGGAAAGTACTTCCCCCTAAAATCTCTTGCGGACCAGCCTTACCCCAGGTGTAGGCACGAGTCTTGCCCGAATCCAACTCCCACACCCCGTATTGAGCCAGGATTTTCTGCTTCGGATCTAGTTGCTGCCCTTTCCCTGGCACCAAAACCGAGGTAAATGCTTCTTTAGGGTGCGTCTCGGATGCTGATTCAAACTGGGGCAACCCTGCAGGGAAATTAAAAGTTACTCCCGCCTCTGGCGGAATCTGCAGCTTGGAAGCATAGACCGCGGTGGGCAAAATGTCGATAATATCTATTTCCATCGCGGTGGTGCCATCATTGGCAGTTGCCGGACGGTGGGCAATCACCCGGGAGCCTTCACGCTGCCCTACCACCTCCGAAAGTAAACCTGCAGGTAGAGTCGAGGCATTTGCTTTGCCAGCAAATAAGTTAGCTTTACCTCCTTGCGAGACTAGCTGGCCGGTCGCACCCTCGTAAACGCTAACCATTACCCGCACATCGGTATTTTCCTTTACCAGCGGACCTTTTCCCTTTATGGCTAGGCGCGAGTTTGGCAGGGTGAAGGGCATGCGCCCTTGGAACTGAACTACCGGTTGTTCTCCCAACTTTCCACTAACTTTTACCCGGGTGGAAACCCCGCTCATTTCTTGTGTACGACTGGCCTGCCAAAGATAAAAACCTAAAACTACGCAAGCAGCTACTGCCACTATCGCGAGCAAAGCCAACCACCACTTCAGAATACGGGCAGGTACCGGTGTCTTCTTGGCGGATACTTTGGTTTTTCGGGAGGGGTAACGCCGCGCTCGCAGTGCTATCGGGGATAGATGAGGACGTTTGGGCGGGGCAAGGGGGGTAGGTTGCGGGATTCTAGCCCCGAAAATAGTTGCGCCCGACTCTCCCCTTTGCAAGTGATCTTCCGGCATAGCTGCCGTTCCCGCCAAGGGCTTTTGATTCTTCATGCTCGCTCCTGTAGTTCGAGCAACAGTTTATCGAGGATTTCGCCCTCACTTGCAAAAGGATCCCCGAGCATCACCGTTGGCATTTTAGATTCATCAAT
Source organism: Varibaculum massiliense (assembly GCF_900106855.1). Taxonomy (NCBI): domain Bacteria; kingdom Bacillati; phylum Actinomycetota; class Actinomycetes; order Actinomycetales; family Actinomycetaceae; genus Varibaculum; species Varibaculum massiliense. Next base: position 361,823 of record NZ_FNWI01000004.1, read on the forward strand.
GCGTACGTGTAACCAGTCTACTGAAACATCTCGGCGTAGCCGCTCCGCTTCCCGTAAAACCTTGCCCCGGATATTTGCCCTGGTAGTGCAGGGAGGATAAGTTTTCGCGGTTGCTATTTCTTCACGGGTTAGCAATTGTCGCATCAGTCCCGCCCGCTTCAGCGCCGGGGCTAGACCAGCCGCAGTAATATCGTGATAAGCCAAATCAAGACGCGAAATCACCGCCGAGTTCATAGGAACCTGGTGCCGCTTTGCAGTTTGCTCCAGAAGATTCTTCTTAATCACCCAATCTATCTCGGTGTTTACCGCCCCAAAGTCTTCTTCCTGGAAACATTGCAGGGTCCGCTCCCACAGTTCTAAGGGGTCAAAATCGCCTACTTTTATCCGTTCCCGGGTAGCTTCCAACTCCCCGGCATCACTTAGAGTGTTCATAACCCGCTGGTAGATACGGTTTTGAATCTCTACCGCGTCTAGATAACCTCCCGCCTTGAGCTTTAAGGGAGCCCGCCCCGATAAATCCGCGTTAATTTCTCGAATCGCGCTCATCGGGTCAGCAATTGCCAGGTCATCCAAGTTAAGTGAACAGTCAATCGCATCCAGTAAAGCAATCGTCATCCCCACTTTTAGGGCGGTAGTGGCTTCGCAGATATTAGAGTCCCCTACGATTACGTGCATCCGGCGATATTCGCTAGAGTCCGCGAGCGGTTCATCACGAGTGTTGATAATGGGACGCGCCCGGGTAGTGGCCGCCGAAATCGGATCATACATTTTATCGGCGCGCTGGGAAAAATGGTATCCCCCCTCTTCATCGATTAGCCCGGCTCCCACCAGGATTTGGCGGGTAATAAAGAAGGCGATTAGCGCATCTGCCATTCCCATAAAATCGGCGGAGCGATGCAGCAGATAGTTTTCGTGGCACCCGCAAGAGTTCCCCTGAGAGTCACGATTATTCTTAAAAAGGTGAATCTGACCGTTAATACCATCAGCTGCTAGTTGCTGATTAGTGGTGGTTACCAGGTCGGAAAAAATTTCTTGTCCCGCTATGTCTTGCGCCAGCAAATCCGTTAAGCAGTCACATTCGGCAGTCGCATATTCCGGATGTGACCCCACATCCAGGTAAAGGCGTCCTCCGTTACCTAAAAATACATTGGAGGAACGATGACGGTTAACTACCGGGTTAAAGAGGCGGCGAGCAGCCTGTTCCGCATCGATGGGGGGACGCCCCTGAGGGGCAGCACAAATAATGCCATACTCGGTTTCTATCCCGAAGATCCTCCGCAAGGGTTATTCCCCACCCTTTTGTACGAAGCCTTCCACAAAGGCTTGGGCATCGGTTTCCAGCACGGTATCGATTTGCTCTAAGAGGGCGTCTATCGCGGGAGCGTTGATTTGTGCCTGCGCAGCTTCTACCGCCTCGTCAAGACCATCATTCTTCCCGCCGGGGGCATTTATTTGTTCCTGTACCACTTTTATTTCCTCCTAATAGGGTAAAGCCTAGAATTTTTTTGCCGGTTTTTCCTTATCTCCGCTTTTGGCAAGGGCGCGGGCAAAAGCGGCGGCGTCCCCTTTCTCCAGGGCGCGCATTTCTGCTTCACTGGCGCAACGCGCCGGATCCCCCAGGTTGAAGCGTAAAAGTTTTTCGCCCCCTAAGTCTAGGAGCAGCGATTCCCACGATCCTTTCTTGACCTGGGGAAGTTTAGCTACCGCCATGCCTCGCACCCAGGCTCGCCCTCCGCGCGGAGGCTGCGAGACTGCTTGCGATACTTCTGCCTCGGTAAACAGTTGCTCGACCATTCCGGCTGCGCACAGACTTTCAAAAATCCCCGGCTCTAATGCAGCCCACTGCAAATCCAGGGCTTGCAGTTTCGGATGATCCCATTGGCATCCGAGGCGCTGACGCATTCGCTCTAATAGTTGGAATTTTCCTACCCACTCTACTTTGCGAGCCGCCTGCGCGCGGTCAGTCGCTAAGGAATCGAGGATTTGCTGCCAGTCGGCAAGCAAAGTGGCACTGGCTTCCTCTGCTCCCCCACGTTTTTCTAACGCCCCCTCGATAGCGAGCAGGATTTCCTTTTGAATCTCCAGGGCAGTAAGCGCTCCCGAGGCAGTTTCCAGGCGATGGGTCAGGGATAGGTCATGGGAAACTGCCCAGGTTTCCTCTACCGGATCAGAAGTGATTCGCAGGTCTTCCAGGGCTTTCAGCTCCGAGGGATTCGCATTTTCCAGGAACCACAAGTAAGCAGCGGTACTACCTAACCGCAGGTAGGTGGAGTATTGGAAACGGTTGGCGTCTCCCCCGATAATATGCAGCCGCCGCCACTTGCGGGCATTGGCGTGCGGTTCATCGCGGGTATTAACTATAGGTCGGTTAAAGGTAGTTTCTAGCCCAATATCATTTTCTACATAGTCGGCGCGTTGAGAAATCTGGAAACCAGCCTTTTGGGAGCGCTGCCCGATACCTACCCGCCCGGCTCCGCAGATAAGCGGACGAGTAACCAGGAAGGGAATCAGGTTTTGGGCTAAGTCAAAAAAGTCTAGGTCGCGGCGCAAAAGATAGTTTTCGTGGCTGCCGTAGGCGGCGCCTTTACCGTCTACATTGTTCTTAAAAAGCCGAATGTCATTACCGTTTTGGGCAGCTAGTTGCATTGCGCGGCGAGCAATCAAGTCTCCGGCCGCGTCATAGAGCGCCCCCTGCTTGGGATCCAAAGTTTCCGGGGAAGAGTATTCCGGGTGGGCATGATCCACATAAAGGCGTGCGCCGTTAGTCAGTACGCAGGCGCTCGGCTTGGGCAGCGCAGCTTCTTGGGCGCTGGGGCGGGCAACCGCGCGCACTCCGGGACCTGCAGGTGCCAGTTGCTCGGGATTATTGGTTAGCTGCGAGGGGTCAGCCTCGCGGGGGCTGAGGGAAAATCCTCGCATATCCTGCAGGGGATTTTCGCCCTCATAATCCCAAGTAACTGCCTCCCAGGGGCGCGATTGATCCCGGTAGGCAGCCACTACCTGAGTAGAGAGGGCAACCGGATTGGCATAGATATTTCCCGGCTGGATAATCCCGAACTCAGTTTCGGTTCCTAAGGGACGATTAATAGCGTTTTCGGTCATGGTTTCTCCTATTGCAGGCTACGCACGTCCACTATCCGCGTGCCTCTCACTCCCAGAGTTCGCGCCCATTCACCGGGATCAGTGGAAGCTCCCAGAGCCGCGGTTTCTCGGATTTCTTCTGCGGCGGCACTTTCCACGTGACTAAAACTTAAACCATTAACTTTGCCCTGATTTTGCAGCGAATCTTTAATCGCGGTTTTCTTTGCCCGCTCCACAATGGAAGCAATCATCGCACCGGAAAGCAGCGAATGCGCATACACTATTTCCCGTTTACCGTTCTCATAAGCAACTTCATAAATCTGGGTGCGCGGGGATTCCTCCGCAAGCAAAGCCACCAGTTTTTCCCGCAGTTTTTCCCGCCCAGCTGCGGGCGAAGTTTCCTCCTCGATTTCTACTGGCACGTTATTTCCCAGGTGAATATCAAAAATTTGCCCAGCCTGCTCCAAATTAGGTCGCTCAATGCGGACCCGTACATCCAGGCGCCCCGGTCGCAGCACTGCGGGATCAATCATGTCTTCGCGGTTAGATGCCCCAATCACGATTACATTAGAAAGCGCCTCTACCCCATCAATCTCGGAGAGCAACTGGGGAACAATCATAGTTTCCACATCGGAAGAAATCCCTGAGCCTCGGGTACGGAACAGTGCCTCCATCTCGTCAAAGAAAATCACTACCGGATGCTCGTTGCTAGCGAGTTGGCGCGCCCGCGAAAAAATCGCGCGGATTTGCCGCTCGGTTTCCCCTACGAACTTAGAGAGCAGTTCCGGGCCTTTTATTGACAAGAAATAGGAGGATTTTCCCTGGGCGTTTGCCCCTAAGGAAGTGGCTACTGCCTTGGCTATCAGGGTTTTTCCGCAGCCGGGCGGGCCATAAAGCAAGATTCCTTTCGGGGCGCTCAGCCCGTAGCGCCGATAAAGTTCGGGGTGTATAAACGGCAGCTCTACGGCGTCTCGGATAGTTTCAATCTGCTTTTCCAATCCTCCAATCTGTTTATAGGAAACATTGGGGATTTGGGGAGCGAGCAGCTGCTCGACCTCTCCTCTTTGGACTTTTTGCACTGCAATCCCGCTGCGTGCTTCCAGCAACAGCGAGTCCCCTACCTGCACTTTTCCAACCAGGGGAGCCGCTAACGGAACGATCTCCGTATCGGTATTTGCCAGCCGCACCAGGACGCGCCCCTTAGACATCACCTCTCCTACCTGCGCCAAGGTGCCGGTATGGGGATAGGAAAGGATTTTAGAAACCACCATTTCCTCATTAACTAAAACTTCTATCCCGACCTGTAAATGTTCTGCTTTCACGTCCGGGTGTACTCGCAAGACCATCGGTTTCCCGTTCAAAAACAGGCGCACCTGACCGGCGTTAACTGGATTTTCGGCAATCACTGCCACCGTGGCGGGGGGTTTACCTAGATCAGCAAGCTGTTGGTGGATCGCCACTACCTGTTCGCGAGCTGCCCCCAGAGCTGCTGATAGCCGCTTATTTTTCCCCTTTAAGGAAATAACTTCGCTTTTCAGCGCCTGCAACTGCTCTTCATTAGCATCCGGCATGAGTTTCCTTTCCCTAAAGCTCTTTCAGCCTATTAGTTTTGCCCGCTAGCTGCCGCAAGTGTCCAAGGTGGCAAACATTTTAGGAGGGCGCACCCAAGCTAGTGTCGGGCTCAGGCGGGGGTGAACTGACTTCAGATCTATTACCACGTACCCAGTATTCGGCGCGGTTCACTAGGTCGCGGCGCACCCGGCGAGTCTTCCTCTCCGCAGGGTTGCGTTGCCCGACTTGTACCTCTTCCCAGTTGTTTTCCGGATTCCATTGCCCCCCGTTGATTTTCGCCGCTTTAGTAGCATTACCGAGTTTTTTCGGTCTTGCGGATTCTGGCGCCAAAGTGCGGCAAGTAACCAAGAAGCCGGTGTGTCCCACCATCTGATGTTCCGGTCGCAGCGCTAACCCCTCGGTATGCCATTGTCTTTGGATAGTTTCCTCGCTGGCAGTAAACCCATAACGCCCATCACTTCTAAGCGCCTCTACCAGGGTAGACATCTGAGTAACGGTAGTAACGTAACAGCACAGCACCCCTCCGGGAACCAGCAGCTTATAGAGGGTATCGAGGTGGCTCCAAGGGTCTAGCAGGTCGATGACAGCGCGATCAAAATAGTGGTTGCCGTAAATATTTTCCAGGTTGATTTCCCCGAGGGAGCCGCGGCGTAGCTGCCAGGCAGGATGGGGCTGAGCAAACCACAAATCCACGTTCGCCTGGGCGATATCGGCGAAGTCTTCTCGTTCTTCTAGCGAAACCAACTCCCCGGTTTCCCCGATCATTTCTAATAATGAAATCGTGAGCGCCCCAGAACCCGCTCCACATTCAAAAACGCGAGCACCAGCGAAGATGTCGGCAGATTGCAGGATTTGAGCCGCATCCTTCGGGTAGATAATGGCGGCACCTCGGGGCATCGAGAGGGTATAGTCCAGGCGGCGCGGGCGAAAAGCCAAGAATTCTCGCCCTTCCCGGGAACGAATCAGGGTACCTTCTTCTCGCCCTAGCAGCTCCGCCAAAGCGAAAGAAGCTTTCACAGTGTTAAACCAACCATTTTGGGTGATAGTGACAGTATGTAAATCCCCGGAGGCACCTTGGAGCTGCACCCGGTCACCTACCCGAAAGGCTCCCCTCCGGCGCCCGAGGGCACCCCTTCGGCCCGCGTCCGCTTGTGCCTGCGCATTTGCTGGTTCTTTGTGAGTCATCTTCCTAATTCTAGCGGTTATTAGTTTCTTCAGGCACGGCGCCCTCACCCTAGAATACTGTTATGAGTTCTTCTAAACGCGCCGCTGCCCTTTCCCCCTCTAGAATCGGTACTTTTCGCAACTGTCCCCTACAGTTCCGTTTCCAGGTAATCGATAAACTCCCCACTAAAGAATCTCAGGTACGTCAGCGAGGAACCCTGGTGCACGCTGCGCTCGAACACCTTTTTGACCTGCCAGCTCCAGAGCGTACCTTTGCTGCCGCTAGCGGCAAAATGAAAGAAGCCTGGGACAAAACAGTTAGCGAAAAACCGGATTTACTAGGCGAGCTTTTCGGGGAAGACAAAAGCGCAGAAAACCAGTTCTTAGAAACAGCTCGCCAGCTGTTGGCTAACTATTTTGAAATGGAAAACCCTGATCGCCTTTCTCCCGCCCACCGGGAAAAATATCTGCGGGTCACTAATAAAAATCGGCTGAACCTGCATGGCTATATTGATCGGGTAGATGTTTCTCCCGATGGCTTGGTACGAATCGTGGATTACAAGACTGGCAAAGCCCCCGCCGAACGCTATATCGGCCCCTACCAGTTCCAGATTCGATTTTATGCCCTGCTGTGGTACCTGACGCATGGGGATCTACCTGCCCGCCTGCAACTACTATTCCTAAAAGACCGCCAGGTTTACACCTATACTCCAGCTCCCGCCGATATTGATGCCACCAGCGAGGAAATCCTTGCGGTTTGGGAGCAAATCGCTGCCCAGGCGCGCTCGGGTTACTTCCCCCCGCGCCGCTCTCCCCTATGCAATTGGTGTGACTACCGCGCCTACTGCCCGTTAATGGAGGGAATCGCCCCCGAGATTTCCAGCGAGGGCGTGGAACAGCTACTTACTGCCCAGGCAGATTTACCGGATTAGACCAACGCTTTAAGCCAAAAGTTCTTTTACGTCCTTCAGGCTCATCTGGGCTACCGAGCTAAAACGCGGCGCCGGGATGTCGGGAATTTCCCTTTCTCCTACTAAGGCTAATCGCGCTCCCGCGTCTTTACCGGCTGCCAGTCCCGGAGCTGAATCTTCTACCACCAGGCAATTTTCTATCGGAACTTCTAACCTACGCGCCGCCAGACGGTAGGGATCGCCGAAAGGTTTTTGCCGCATATTGGGCTCCGAACCGGTAACCATCACCTCTAATGAGCCTTTCGGGGCGGTGACACAAACCCGGTTCACCAAACTTTCATAGGAGGCAGAAACTATGGCAGTGGGGATGTTTGCTGCAGCCAGTTCCGCCAATAGTTCACGCGCCCCCGCTATCCAGGGAACTCCTAGACGAATATAAAAGCCACGCATCTTTGAAATCATCATCTCGACGACCTCATCGGGCGTTAACGGCAGATTTTTCCGCTCAATCATTATGGAGGCGCTCTTAACTAGGGAGTTTCCGGTTAAAGCCTGCCCGTCCTCGTAGCTCCAATCCTGACCAAAATCGGCGGCTATTTCCTCTTCTGCCCGTTGCCAGAGTGGCTCGGAATCAATCAGGGTTCCGTCCATATCAAAAAGAACTGCCCCCATAATCCTCCTTTATTTTAAGCGAAAGCCGACAGAGCCCCCGCAGCCAGCGCGATTCCTACCGCAGATCCTAGTAGCAGCCGGTAGATAACGAAGGGCGCGAAAGTTTTAGTTTCCAACAGGCGCATAAACCACACGATTACCGCGTAACCTACGGCAAAAGCCACCACTGTCGCTAAAATCGTTGCCCCCCAACCTACGGGATTATGTCCTACCGATTTAGCGGCCTGGTAAAAGCCGGAAGCGAACACTGCCGGCATCGCCAACAGGAAAGAGTAACGGGCAGCAGCTACCCGGGTAAATCCCATTAGCCTTCCGGCGGTGATAGTTCCTCCCGAACGGGAAACCCCCGGAACTACCGCTAACGCCTGCGCCAAGCCAAAGAGGATGGCTTGGACCCAGGAGAGGTGATCCAGGGTTTTTTCTTTCTTTCCCCAGCGGTCGGCTGCCCCTAAGAACAGGGCGAAAACAATCAGCATGGCTACCGTGATCCACATATTGCGGAACTCTTTTTCAATCCAATCTTGACCTAGCAGACCCAAAATCCCGATCGGCAGGGAGCCGACAATAATCATCCATCCCATCCGGACATCGGGATCGCTTTGATTAACTCCGCTGCGCGCGGGGGCAAAAGCTTGAAACCATTTGCCCACGATGCGGCTGATATCTTTCCAAAAGTAGATAAGGACGGCAGTTTCTGTCCCAATCTGGGTAATCGCAGTGAAAGCCGCACCGGGATCTTCACCAAAAAGCGAACCTAGAATCCGTAGGTGGGCAGAGGAAGAAATCGGCAGAAACTCGGTCAGTCCCTGCACTAGACCCATAATGATGGCTTCAAAAGTATTCACGACCACCAAGCCTATCGCCTAAGTAGCTGAACCTCGCCACCTGCCTAGGTGTTTTCCCTCACCCCTTAAAGTGGCAATCCAGATTCTACTTGTTAACGGGGTAAGTTTGCGCCGATTAGTACCGCAACCTAGCTTTAAGATTTTGATTACTGGCGGTTTTTTTCTCTCTCTCCCCCCCCCGCAACTTTCCACCTATTTGCTTTTCTTACGCCGTGCCTGAAAACTTCTGACTGCCTTGCCCGTTAGCCTGGAAATATGGAACATAGAAGATTAGGGCGCACCGGACTTTTAGTTTCTTGCCTCGGGCTCGGCACTCTCACCTGGGGGCGAGATACCGACTTGGAACAGGCAAGCGAACAGTTAAGGATGTTCCTAGATGCCGGAGGAAATCTGCTTGATACTGCCTCCACCTACGGGGAGGGGGAAGCTGAAAAGCTAATCGGCACCCTGCTAGATGGCGATTTTTCCCGTGAGGACCTAGTGATTTGTTCCAAAGCGGGGGTGCGCGCCGGAGATCCCCCCTCAGTTGATGCTTCCCGGGCAAATCTTTTGCGCGGCCTGGATGAAACTTTGGAGCGGCTAGGAACCGCCTATATTGATCTTTGGTATGTCCACCACTATGACCCCTTTGTGCGGGTAGAGGAAACTTTAACCGCTCTAGAAATGGCGCTGCGATCGGGGCGAGCCCGCTACGTGGGGGTATCGAATTATCCGGCATGGGCAATGGCGGAACTGGCGGTAATGTTGGGGCAAGATCACTACGAGGTAGCAGCGGTACAAGGTGAATACTCGCTACTTAACCGCCAGGTGGAGGAAGAGATACTAGCCGCCAGCGAACACTTTGACTCCAGTTTTATTGCCTGGTCCCCCCTGGGGCGCGGGGTTTTAACTGGCAAGTATCAAACCAATGTTCCCCCGGATTCCCGGGCTGCTTCCCAGCATTTGCAAGGGTTCGTTGCTCCCTATCTTTCTTCCGATTACCAGCCGATTATCGAGGCGGTATTGGCAGGAGCAGAAGGCTTAGAATGGGAGCCCTTAAAACTGGCGTTAGCCTGGGTGAAGGATGCTCCCGGAGTTACCAGCGCTCTTACCGGGGCGCGCACCGCCCAGCAATTTGCGGCAGTCCTAAAAGCCGCAGATGCTCATGTCCCCCATCAGATTCGGGTGGCCTTAGATGAGGTAAGCGCTTAGGCGAGACTAGTCCTCTTCTTCTTCGTCGTCGTCCTCGTCGAAATCATATTCTTCGCCGTAGAGGACTTCTTCAGCTTCATCTAGCTCTTCGTCTGCTTCGTCGTCCTCGTCGAAGTCATAGTCTTCATCTTCATCCAAGTCATCGTCATAGTCGGCGGATTCTTCTGCGTCTAAGACCTGGTCAACATGGTCAAAAAGCGTTTCGGAGTCGATATCGTCGTCATCGAAAATATCTAGCGGAAGGTCGCATCCTAACTGGGAATATAACGCTTCATCATAAGCAGAGAATGCGGATTCTAACTTTTCGCTCGCCAGAGCGACCTGGGGATCTTCGGGATCTTCTGCGGCGCGCGCGACCTCCAAGTGAGCTTGCAGCGCCCCCACGAAATTATCGAAGGTCACTTGTAAACGATCAGCCACGATACACTACCCCCTGGGCCGTTGAGCAACCTGGATACTTAGGGCAGGTGAAGCTGACCGCGAATCATGGTCACCATCAGGTCGGTGCCCTTGATTTCAGCGGTTTCTTCCGGTCCGACAATCCGCGTCGTACCGTCGGGGTCAACTAGCTGCGAGGCACCGCCATCGGGACCTAACGGCAAAATGACCCACTCCTTGCCCGGAGCATAGGTTGTCGAAGGAACCCGCCCGGATAGTTGATCGCGGATATTCGCAATCACTACGCGGGCATGGGCGCGGGCAGCATCTGCTCGCTTGGATTCTGGTACATCGGTAATGTCACCAACCGCGTAAATATTTTCCATGTCTTTCACGCGTAGGTGTTCGTCTACCATAACCGTACCGTTGGCATGCATCACTTGGGAATATGATCCGTGCAGGTATCCGGAAGAAGTTTGCGCCCCGTAGCATAGGAACCACATATCGGCTTCGATAGGTGCGCCTGCTAGGGTTTCCACCCGGAAGGTAGAGAGCATCCCGACATCCGTAGGAGGCATATAGGCCAAGGGGGCGCCCAATACCAGTTCGATACCGCGTTCTTCTAGCTGTTTGGTGATGTTTTCGCGCAAGGAATCCAAGTATCCGGGAGTGCCCAGAATATAGGGTTCCTTGTCCACCATGATGATTTTCAAATCGGGGTAAGTGGAGGTAAGTTCACCGGCAAATTCCACGCCCACGGTGCCGGCCCCAACCAGCATCACACGTTTAGCCCGTGCCAAGTTATCGCGGGTTTGATCGAGGCGAGCCTTTGCTACCGAAGCCTGGGAAACCATGTGTTTTGCCGGGAAGGGGTAGGTGGTTCCCGTCGCTAACACCAGGAAATCTGCCTCGATAGGATCGTGTCCGGCAACATAAACCGTACGACCATCTACGCGCATACAAGTACCATGCACAACTTTGCCACGTTCTAGCAGCCTGCTGTAAGGCATAAACACGGTGTGACCCCACACGGAATCGACCGCTGCCCTCAGCGCCGCAGCGTGATGTACGAACTGATCTTTTTGTTCGACCAGCGTAACGTCCGCTACGTCATCCAGGCCACCCGCCACGGTTATGCCTCCATAACCGCCGCCAATGACTACTACTTTAGCCACGCTACCTCCCCTTTTATCTGCTCTCGGTAATACCAAAACAGATGCGAGCTAAATCAGACCGGAACCTGTCGCTGGCTACCCGAAGGGTAGCCAACAGAAAGGTTACCAACCTAAAGATCGTTTCTTCGGTTTTTACTCTACCTTACGCTATCAAAAAGAATTACTCTTTCGTAACTATCCTACTCAGGAATAGAAGTTTTTAACGCTTTTTTGATGTTCGGAGGAAAGAAATTTTCCCCCTTGAGTACTTTTCCATCCTCGCGATAAATCGGTCTGCCCTCTGAGTCCAATTTCGATAGGTTCGAGGCCTGCACTTCCCGCAGGACTGCCGGCAGCGAAATCCCGCATTCCAGAGCCATTCCATAGATTACGTAGACCAAATCTGCGAGAGCATCGGCGGTTTCGATAGTGTCGCGGGTGCCGTCATCGGGCAAAGAAGAAATAGTTTTTTCCAAGAGGCGGCGTGCCTGCTCCCCATAAACCGCGCCGGTAAGTTCACTAACTTCCTCGTAGATTAAACGCATCCGCATGTGTACCCGCTCGCGATCGACTTCCGCCTGGTCATGTTGAATCGGCAGACCGTAGACTTGATGAAACTGTCGCACTAAATCTTCCGGACGGTGCGGGTCTGGAATTTGGTGTTTAAGTTCTGGATTCTCTATTGGCTGCGCGCCCGCGTCCTCGTTAATCAAAATTTTCCCTTTCTTTTATTACTTTGCAAGCAAAGTCGCTTTTAGTTCTGCTACCGAAGTTACCCAAGGCGCCCCCGGGAATTCCTCTCGGTTACCAGCTCCCCAAGAAACCCCGATTACTGCAATACCGATATTTTTTGCCGCCTGATAGTCGTCTTCCCGGTCTCCCACCATCACTACTTGCTCTAGCGAATTTTCCATTCCCAACTGATCTAGGGCGTAACGAATAACTCCCTCTTTACCGCGGCGAGTTAGCGGACTGGCAACATCGCGGGGATTCTCGGCGCTGGTTCCACTTTTCTCTTGGGTTCCGGCAATGCAATCTAGGTAGGGACTCATTCCGGTTCCCCGCGCAATTTCGCGCACTAGTTCCTCCAGTTTCGAGGAGGCTACCGCGATTTTCATCCCCTTGGCGTGCAGTTTTTGCAGCAATTCTGTTATGCCCGCAAATAGTGGCACCTGGGTCATCCGCGGACGGTAAAATCGCCGATAAACCTCTACCGCTTCATCTAAGGTACCTTCCGGCAAATCCAGATATTTTTTGAAACCAATTCGCAGCGGCGGTCCGACAAACCGTTTCAGCTGCTGTGGGGTTTGCGCGCTCAAGTGGTAGTGGGAAATAACCGCTTGCACGCCCTGAGTAATTAGGGGAACGGAATCGGTCAAGGTGCCATCCATGTCGAAAATCACGGTTTGGTAATAATGTTTCCCCATCGCTTTGCGTTTCTCCCCTTCAACTGCTTTCACTTCTTCTTCCCCAGGACGTCTAGCTAGGTTCTATTGTAGGCAGCTTGGGCGCGAACTAAATTTTTCCAGGTTTAGCGGCTCACTTTTTCGCCCTCGCTTTTTCTGCAGGCTCTAAGGTGTGCTAATCTCACTGGTGTCCTCGAGCGCGGGTGGCGGAATCGGTAGACGCGCTAGCTTGAGGTGCTAGTGGCCAACTTAACGGCCGTGAGGGTTCAAGTCCCTTCCCGCGCACCAGCGATTTTTCTGCTATTTTTTATCCTTTTCCCTACCCCTGGTAGTGAAGGTTTTTTAGCTGGCTTCTCCGGGTATTCCTGCGGCCTCAAGTGTTGCTTTAATAAACAGATCATTGGCTGCTGCTGGCTGTTGGTGTCCCATTCCCGGAACTAGATGCAACCGAGAATGCTTAATCAGGCGGTGTAGCTCTTTCCCGGCAGCAGGCGGGATTACTGGGTCTTCCTCTCCATGGACGATTGATACCGGCACTTGGATTTCTCCTAGCCGCTGAGCCCAAGGCACGGTTCGTTCCAGTGCTTGCCGCTGCCGTTCTAATCCTTCCCAGCTAAAACCGCGACGCCAGCAACCTGCCACCAAATCCGGTAGCTGTTTTTCCTCCCAGGGGTATTTGGAGCCCGCAATCTCGGATATCTGGCGAAAGTGCCAGGCTAGGAACTGGTCGCGGTTCGAAAAAGGCACTTCCCGCACCGGCTTTACTAGCTGGCTGCTATTTTTCGCGTAGGTAAAAAACAACCCCAGTCCGCAAACTAGCTGCGGATAATCCAAAGCTAGCAGCTGGGCGATTGCCCCACCCATAGAACGCCCGGTAACCACTGCTGCCTGCCCGTAGTAGCGAATCATAGCTGCCACATCCGCAGCCATATCCCGTAAATCGTAAGGATAGGGGGTGCGCGAGGAGCGCCCTACGTCCCGATTATCAAACCTAATTACGTAAAAACCCGCACCGGCTAGACGCTGACAGTAGCTCTCAGGAACCGAAACCAGCTGCGCCCCGTGTCCTTCGATATGAATCATCAGGGGATCTGCCGAATTCCCGAATTCCTCTAGGCAGAGACTTCTTCCGTCAGCTAAGGAAAGCATTTTTTCCATACCCTCAGCCTAACCCTGTCCAAAGACATCAATCCTAAATGGAGAAAATATGCTTTGGAGCAGGAAGGCATTTCCTAGCTGTTTAGGTAAAAGCAAGTCTCCTCTTGCATAAATAGGAAAAGAATTCCCAACATTTTAAGCACCCCTAAAGAAGTTTAAGCAGAAAAAACGGAATAAGCACCACCTTTATTCCTTATTTTCGGAGAAATAACCGGGTACCAGAATCTCCCCATTTTCTTTCATTTTCCTCCTACAATTGGTTGAGATTCGTCGGCGTGGGCGGATTGGATTCATTTGACAAGGAGAAAATGATGCGAGCGGTGCAACCGGCGAATACCCGTCCTTCTCGACGTACCTTCTTAAAATGGTCGGCAATAGCTGGCAGTACTACCGGACTGGTTGCCTGCTCCACCCCCTCGCCCTACTCCCCCGACAAGAACGGAAAACTGGTGGCTAACGGCACCGGACGTACCGATGTAGATAAAACCGTCTGGTCGGCTTGCACCGTTAACTGCGGTTCGCGTTGCCCGGTGCGCCTGCAGGTAAAAGACGGTCGGGTGGTGCGGGTATTGCCCGATAACACCGGTAACGATGAACTGGGCAGCCAGCAGGTGCGTGCCTGTCCGCGCGGACGCTCCATCCGCCACCGGATTTACAATCCTGATCGCTTAAAAAAGCCTATGAAACGCAAACCCGGCACTAAGCGCGGGGAAGGCCAGTGGGTGGAAATTTCCTGGAAACAAGCCCTCGATGAAATTGCCGAAAAGATGAAGGCTCTGAAGGCCAAGTACGGAAACGAGTGTTTCTATATTCAATACGGCACCGGAGTTTTGGGTTCCACTATGGCTTGCTCTTGGCCGCCTGAAGCCAGCCCGATGGCGCGGATGCTTTCCCTCTACGGCGGATATTTGGACCACTATTCTGACTATTCCACCACTAATATCACTCAGGCGTATCCCTATTTCTATGGTGAATGGGTCGCCGGGAACAGCTTTGATGATGCGGCGAACTCCAAGCTGCAGGTAATGTTTGGTAACAACCCCTTAGAGACCCGAATGTCTGGTGGGGGGCAAACCTTCGTCACCCAAGCTACGAAACGTAAATCCGGAGTAAAAACCATTGTTATCGATCCTCGCTATTCGGAAACCTCGGTAGCACTCGGAGACGAGTGGGTGGCGCTGCGTCCCGGCACAGATGCGGCCCTAATCGCGGGCATGATTTACGTGATGGTCGAAGAAAACCTGCACGACCAGGCATTCTTAGATAAATACTGCCTAGGTTTTGACGAGGATCACTTGCCCGAGGGCGCCCCCGCGAACGCCTCCTATCTGGCTTACTTACAGGGCAAGGGCAAAGATAAAACGGTTAAAAACCCCGAGTGGGCAGCCAGAGTTACTGGCGTGCCTGCGGATGAGATTCGTCGCCTCGCCCGGGAAATCGCTTTGGCTAAACCCTGCACCATTACCCAAGGCTGGGGGCCGCAGCGGCACGCTAACGGGGAAAGCATTGCCCGCGCAGTTTTCCTGCTCGCCTGCGTAACCGGGAATATCGGTATTAAGGGCGGGGGCACCGGTGGGCGCGAGGGCGGACAATCCCTACCGATTACCCAGACTTTCAACACCGAAGTAGCGAACCCTTCGGAGAAAATTATCTCCGTTTTCAGCTGGCTAGATGCTATTGACCACGGTCCGAAGATGGACACATTTAACGCCGGAGTGGGAGTCAAACCAGAGCCGGGCGTGCGCGCCTTGAAAGTACCGGTAGACGACAACGGAAATCCCACCAACACCAAGTTAGAAGTTCCGATTAAGGCAGTTTTTGCTTACGGGTCAAACTCAGTCGTGAACCAAACTGGGGATAACAATAAATCGGTAGAGATTCTGCAGGACGACACCAAGTGTGAACTCATTGTTACCTGCGACATTATGCATACGGTCAGTGCCCGATATTCAGATTATCTGCTGCCCGGTACTTCTACCTCGGAGGAATCTGACTACCACCACGGCGAGAACGCTACCCCGATGGCCTACGGGATTGTTTCCGAGCAAGCTATCAAACCACTCTATGAATGTAAATCTATTTTCGATATTTGCACCGAGTTGGCCGATCGCCTCGGGGTTAAAGACAAGTTCACCGGGGGTAAGACCCGCGAGCAATGGCTGAAAGAAATCGTGGAGACCGGTCGCGCTGAGGATCCCACCCTACCTACTTATGAAGAGTGGAAGAAAGTGGGGATTGTTCGCCGTAACCTGGGATCTAGTATCCCCTTGGAAGACTTCCGTAAAGCCCCGCAGGCGAATCCGCTGAAGACTCCCAGCGGCAAGATCGAAATTTACTCCCAACGTCTAGAGAACATGGCGAAAAAATGGACGTTCGGAGATTTTCGTCCCCGCCTAGACGGAGACGAAATCTGCCCCATCCCCGCGCACCTGTCTACCTGGGAGGGTGCCGAGGATGCTGCCACGAATAAGAAGTATCCCCTGCAGGTGATCGGTCATCACTTCAAGGCACGGACTCACTCCAGTTACGGCAATGTGGATTGGCTGAAAGAAGCCCATATTCAGACCGTATGGATGAATCCGAAGGATGCTGAGGAACGCGGGATTAAGAACGATGATTTGGTGTTCGTCTATAACGAACGCGGCACTTTGCGCCTACCTGCGAAGGTGACTACCCGGATTGTTCCGGGAACTATTTCGGTTCCTCAGGGCGCCTGGTATGACCCCCAGCCGGCTTCGGAGGTTACTCCCCCCGCGGGTGCAAATCCGAAGAAACCGGTGGACGTGGCCGGTTCGGTGAATACTTTAAGCTCCCTGCACCCAACTCCGATTGCTAAAGGTATGGGGGTTCATACTATTTTGGCGCAAGTGGTCAAGGCTTAGGAAGCGCGCGGAAAAGCTAGGGAACAGAGGTTAGCAGCAATGTTTGGGATTAGTGGAAGCGAGTTCTTGGTGCTGGCGGTGATTGCAGCCCTGGTACTAGGTCCAAAGAACGTGGCACAGGGACTAACGGCTCTGCGCAAAGTTCTCACCAGTTTTCGCGGCTGGTCAGCCAAATTGCGGCAAGAAACTTCCGGAGAATTCGCAGGGCTTACTCCTGAAGATTTAGAAAATCTAAAGGTGCTGCGAAATCTTAACCTCGCTAGATACAGTCCTAAACAAATGATTCGGGAAACTATCCAAGAAGAAATTGAAGCCTGGGCGCAATCGGCCAGCGCATCCGGGGAGGTGTTAAAAAATGCCGGCTCCTTAAATACGGAAAATAAAGATTAAAGATAGCGAAAATAATACAAAAAAGGGAAGGGCATTTAGTTGATTTCCTAGGAGAATAAAGCAATGATGAACTGCCCTAATAATCAAGGAAAATCCCGCTAATACCTGTAAGAACAGTCAATCTCATACAATTTTTTCAAAGAGGCAGCAAGTGGGGCTGCCGCACTTTTTCAACAGTCTTTGCAAGGAGGACGCAATGGCCGACGATGCGATTCCTACTCCCGGCAGGAATAACACTTTAACCGAGCCTTTAACTAAGAAGGGCGCTAAATACGGTTTCGTGTTTAACCAAAACCTTTGCAATGGTTGCAAGGCCTGCCAAATCGCTTGTAAAGATAAACACGATTTACCGGTGGGAATGTCCTGGCGGCGGGTGATCGAATATACCGGTGGTTCCTGGAGAGTAAATGAAACTGACGGAACTTTCCACCACAATGTTTTCAGTTACTACACCTCTATCGCCTGCAACCACTGCGAAGATCCTATATGTGTGCAAGTGTGTCCCACCACCGCCATGACCCGGCGCGAAGACGGCACCGTCTATGTGGATCAATCTAAATGCGTGGGTTGCCGCTATTGCCAGTGGGCTTGCCCCTACGGCGCTCCCCAATTGGACGCCCGCAGCGGTCACATGTCGAAATGCGATTTGTGCTATGACTATCGCAGCCAGGGGCAAAACCCGGCGTGCGTAGATGCTTGTCCCACTCGCGCCCTCGGTTGGGGACCGATCGAAGCTCTACGTAAAGAGTTTGGTCAGGAAGCCGGAATCGCTCCTCTCCCCGATCCTTCGATTACTCATCCACATCTGGTAATCAGACCGCACCGCGATGCCCAGGAATGGGATAAGGGCTCCGGCATTATCCAAAGTCCCAAAGAGATATAAACAGCGAATATCATATTCACCAGCTAGGTTAAGGAGCATCATGCATATCGGCGAACTGCCCATGATTATCTTTACTACTGTCGCGCAAATGTCAGTAGGGGCGTTTTGGATTCTGGGAATTATCCAACTACTTGGACGGCGCGCGGGGACAGAGAAATCCGCGATTGACAGCCTGACCAATGCGGGAATGTACGCGGCCGGTCCCCTGCTGCTTCTGGGGTTCTTTGCGGCGTTCTTCCACCTCAATGATCCTTTCCATGCTCCTTTTACCCTGTTGCATTTGGGATCATCTTGGCTCTCCCGCGAACTGATTTCCGGGGTGCTTTACGCCCTGTTCGGTCTGATTTTTGCGCTCACCCAATGGTTTAACCGTTTCAGCCGCACGGTTCGAGATGTATTTGCAGCCCTGACCGCGCTAGCGGGTCTGTCACTGGTGGTATCGATGTGCGGGGTTTACTACTTCGCCATGACGGTTCCCGCCTGGCATACCTGGTTCGTGTGGGTTTCCTTCTTCTGCTCCGCCTTCTTTACCGGTTCCCTGGCCGTGGCCATAGCGCTGTTGACTACCTGGCGGATGAAACTGCGGGGAGCCAGCGAAAAACAAGGCGAGCCCCACAATGTCTGGCAAAAATTAGTTGCTACTTTGCGCCGCGGGCTATTCCCTCCCGGGAAACTACCGGAGGGCTTAATTGATCTAACTAAGCGCTCTATGCGGATTACCACTGGGATTGCGGCTGCTGCCGGGCTAATTATTCTCGTTTCTTACGCTTTCTTTATGACCCAGCTTGGTCTGGGTAGTCCGGTACAGCAGCAGGTTGCCCGAAATATGATGGCGCATGGTTACCTGATTATTAGGCTGGTTTTGCTGGTAATCACCATTTTATTGATTGCGTTGGTGTTGCGGAACTACATATCCCGTACCTCTTACCCCCAGCGCTCCCTGGTGATTACCCTGTGGGTCACTTTCGTCTTAGCGGTAGCTACCGAACTAATTGGACGCGGTCTGCATTACGAGGGGCTGGTACGCGCCGGTATCAACACGCTTCTGGGGTAAAAATTAACCTATGGAGCTCAAAGTACTAGATTCTTTCGCCGCTGCTTTTTCTGTCCTGGGAGCGCTGCATCTAAAGCCTCCCAGCAGCTCGGTAGTTAAGGAATTTTTATCCCTATCTAGCCAGTGGCCGCTACCGTTGACTCCTCAGGGTGAGGAGGCGCTAACAGAGTTGCGTTCCTCCTTCCCCGATGATCCTTCTGAAGAGGATATATACCAGCTATGGGCGGATCAAAACCAGCTTTACGGAATCACCGGTAGCGCCCAGCTTTCCCCCTTTGAATCGGTGCAGCGAGGCGAGGATGGTCTAGTTTTCGATCAAGAAACCATTGAAGTTCGCCACTACTATGGGGCGATGGGGTTCCAAGCTCCCCACTTGGGCAAGGAACCCGATGATCATATTGGTCTGGAAATGGACTTTTTAAGTAAATGCTTGTTGAAAGCCGCCGATGATTTTGCTGCCGGTCAAGAGGCAGGGGCAAAACAGGCTCTGGGAGTTGCCCGCGAGTTTAGCTGTGAGCATCTTTTATGCTGGGGTCCTGATTTCTTTGCTGAGGGGGCACGGCTGGCGAAAACTCCCTGGCTACGTGGAATATCTATACTAGCTGGGCAGACCCTTTCTGAGTGGCAGCAGGCGCTCCTAGATGCCGGATATAAACTGGTAATAGCTCCCCGGCAACGCCAATCCCGCCAAGGGGATTCCTTAGGCGCTGTCCCTGTAGAACTTACCCGCCGTCCTCACTAATAAAGAACAGCTAGAACTTTGATTCCTCGTAACTTTTCCGCTTTATTGCGCTGGATTAGCGCCCAAGACCCGATTAAAACCCTGGTTATTAGCTGCGAGAGTCTGCCGGCGATAACCGTGGGAAAAAAGGATGCCCATCTTTATTGGTCCGGGTGCCTGGGGGAAACTTTTCACGCTGACCTGGCCGCTCAGCTATTGGCTAGCGATATCGAAACCTTGCAAATTATTGGCTGCCCCCAATGTGAGCAGGCCTTAGAAGAAAAACTTTTAGTGGCGAGGACGCGCCTCGGGAAGCTATTGGAAAACTACCTCCCCCCTAAGAAAGCAGCGCGTCACCCGCGCGAAGTATCCTTGGAGGCAGTCCCTCTCCCCCGGCGTTTGCTGCTACCTGTTTCTTCGCACGCTCCGCTAGATTTGGGTTGTTCGCATGCAGGGCGTACTTTCCAGGCCTACCATCTTTTAGCAATAACTCAACGGATTGAAAATCGCGTAGTTAGCCCTGGTGACACCTCCTCGATTGCCTCGGAAGAAAAATCTAACCCCCTTGCCTGCGGCAATCTGCATACTGGGGAGGATAACCGCAGAGATGCGTTTCTGCCGAAATGGGCGCGGATAGATCTGATTCATCTGTTGCGTTGCCCGGAATGTAACGCACAAGTACGCCAATGCCCCGCGAATGAAGGTTTAAATCTCAATGCGGCGGGTAGCGACTGGCATCAGCTGTGTACTGAGTGTCGCCTGGCGTTGCGTTACTGCCCGCAGCACTGTGAGGCCGAAATAGCTAGCCAGGCCTCCTTAGAGGTTTTCACCGCCCTTAGGCACCGGCAAAGTTCGGAAGAAACCCGCGAATGTGTACGCTGTAAAAATCCCCATCCGGCAAGTGAAGGAGAGCTGTGCGCACTTTGTAGCTACCAGGAGGAAAACCCGTTTTCTGCGGCTATGCCACAGGAGGTCCTCAAGACTCTACCCCCAGAGCTACAAGACAAGCTACGCGGGGTTTAACCGTTAGCCCCAAAGGCAGTCCCCAGAGACAAAGAAGCCGCTCCAATCCTGGAGCGACTTTAGTGGGCGATACTGGACTCGAACCAGCGACCTCTTCCGTGTCAAGGAAACGCGCTAACCAGCTGCGCCAATCGCCCGAGGTGGGTACGGGATTCGAACCCGTGTACACGGCTTTGCAGGCCGCTGCCTAACCACTCGACCAACCCACCATAATCAAAGAGCGCCGCGCTTGGCGACGCCCTCTAAATCGAGCGGATGACGAGACTCGAACTCGCGACCCTCACCTTGGCAAGGTGATGCTCTACCAACTGAGCTACATCCGCGTTGCGTATGAAAGTATATCTGGAAAGTTATCGGTTTTACCAAACTGGGCCTGCGTGGGTCTGCTCACAGCTGCGTTTATCTGGCGTTTTAGGCGAGATAAATCTTTTTCAAAACCGAAGTCCTTCCCCCGAGAAAGCCGCTAGGAAAGTTTTCAAAGCGCGCACCACAAACGGGGTTGATATTCTCTAAATATCTGACAAGTCAGGATTATCTCTAGAGGAGTTACGGATGATGGGTATTTTAGGTAGCAGCATGATTATATTTTTACTGCTAGTAGTCTTGATTGGATATTTCTTGTTTTCCGCGATTTTCATCGTGAAACAACAAACGGAAGCCATAATTGAGCGTTTCGGAAAATATCGGCGGGTTTGCACCCCTGGTCTTAACATCAAGATTCCAGTTATCGACCGGATAGCCAAAATTGTGGAACGCCGGATTCAGCAACTGGATCTGGTAGTAGAAACCAAAACCAAAGATAACGTGTTCGTAGCTATCCCGGTTTCGGTGCAGTTCCAGGTGCAAGACTCGGCGGCCTCGTTCTATTCCCTGGCTAACCCCGCCCAACAGATTACCTCTTATGTATTTGACCGGATACGTTCTTCCCTTTCTCAGTTAAACCTGGATGAGGCCTTTTCTTCCAAAGACACTATCGCGCAAGAAATTGAGATTTCTTTGGGAGAACAGATGGCGCGCTACGGCTTTAGAATCGTGAACTCGCTGGTCACCGACATTAATCCGGATAAGCGGGTACGGGATTCCATGAACTCTATTAACGCTGCCCAGCGCGAACGGGAAGCCGCAATCCAGCTGGCAGAAGCCGATAAAATCAAACTGGTAAAACAGGCAGAGGCGGATGCGGAATCCAAGCGCCTACAAGGTGAAGGTATCGCTTTGCAGCGTCGCGCCATTGTAGAAGGCTTAGTAGAACAATACGAATCCTTACGCGATGCCGGCATCGGCGACCAGGCGCAACAGATTTTATTGATGACCCAGTATTTTGATACTTTGGCAGAGGTAGCCAAATCTTCTAATACCCAAACCTTAATGCTGCCCGCTAATCCCACTGGGGTCACCAATACTATGGAGGAAATCCGCACTTCCCTAGTTGCCGGTCTCAAAGCTGCCGGACAATAAATCTGACTTAAACCCGCGCTCGGGGTACGCTGGATAACGACTCTGTTCCCTACGAAGATGACAATATAACTAAGTATTAAGAATAAGTATGATGAAAAAACACCAGCAAGAACCGATTCCACCAGAACAGAACTTTCCGAAGAGAACTGGGTTTCACCAGGGCAGACGCCACGGACGCGGCGAAGAATTACGCATCCTCTTAGAAAAATATGATCGTCGGATTTCGCACTTAGAGCAAAGCGATCCTGAACGAGCCCACATTGTTGCTTCCCGCACCCAACATTTACGGCAGGCGCTGGCCAACAAAGTTTCAGCTGAACTTGAAAAATCCGAAGTAAGCAGTACCAGCCCAACAGTTGCAGCCGCGAGCAACCCGGATAGTGATCGCAGCGCAGCAGGTACAAATCCTCCGACAGCGGCCAGTGCCTGGCGGCGCGGAACCCAGATTGCCCGAGAGCAGACCCAAAATCTGTTGCACAAGGTACCTTATCCGCATGGTATGCACCCCGGCTTGGTGCGCGGAATTGCGATTGACGAACAGATCATCAAATATCGCACCGATAAAGTAGTGTTCTTGTGTACCGGGACGTTAGTGTTAGCTTTTATCCTTTGGGGACTAATCTCTACCGATTCCCTGCGCGCAGTTTCTGATGTGGCGTTGCAGTGGGTGGTAGACAATACCGGTTGGCTATTTTCTATTCTGGCAGCCGTGATTTTACTGTTTATGCTGTTCGTGGGACTTTCTCGCTATGGAAATATTCCTTTGGGTCGCGATAACGAGGAACCCGAATACTCTTACGGTTCTTGGATAGCCATGATGTTTAGTGCCGGTATGGGAATCGGTCTGCTATTTTTTGGCCCCTACGAGCCGATGATTTATTTCACCTCTCCCGCCCCGCACTCCAGCGCTAAACCTGGCAGCTATCAGGCTCTAAATGATGCCATGTCACAAACGATGCTGCATTGGGGACTAAATGCTTGGGCAATCTACGCCCTGGTAGGATGTGCCATCGCCTACGGCACCTACCGACGGGGACGGGTTCCCCTAATTTCCTCGATTTTCTCTCCTTTACTGGGGCACAAGTTTGCCCAGGGAGGAGTGGGGCAAGTAATCGATATGCTGGCGATTACCGCTACCCTGTTCGGCACCTGCGCCTCCTTAGGGATGGGCGCTATGCAGATTACCCGAGGTCTGGAATTAGTTTCGGGGATTGGCAAAATCGGTAACGCGGGCTTAATAATCATTATTTCCCTGCTGACCGCGGCGTTTATTGCTTCAGCGGTTTCCGGGATTTCCCGGGGTATCCGGATGCTTTCCAATATCAACATGGGACTAGCCTTCTGCTTAATGGCCTTTATTTTCTTTGCCGGCCCCACGGTGTTCATCTTGAATCTGATTCCTTCCACGTTGATGAACTATCTTTCTGACCTATTCGGCTTGCTAGCGACCTCCCCCTCCTACGGGCCGCAAGCCGCTGAATTTGCCTCCACCTGGACCGTGTTCTACTGGGCATGGTGGATTTCTTGGTCTCCCTTCGTAGGGCTATTTATCGCCCGAATTTCTCGCGGACGCACGCTGCGTCAATTCGTGACTGGAGTTTTACTGGCGCCCACCTTGGTTTGCCTGATTTCATTTTGTATCTACGGGGGAACCACCATGTATCTGCAGATTCATGGAGCGGATATGCCCTTGCAGGAAGGCGCGGAAGTAATGTTATTTGCCCTTTTGCAGGAGCTACCACTGACAAAAATCACTTCTCTGATAGCCATGTTTTGTTTAGCGATTTTCTTCGTGACTTCCGCCGATTCCGCCTCGGTGGTAATGGGTTCTCTATCCCAACAGGGTAAACCAGTTCCCGACCGGAAAATCACGGTATTTTGGGGGCTCTGTCTGGCCGGTATCGCCGTAGTGGGGATGCTGGTAGGTGGGCAAGACGCCCTGCAAGGGATGCAAAACTTGATTATCGTGGCTTCCCTACCTTTCGCGATTATCATAGCGGGAATGATTTTTGCGCTGCTACGGGATTTATCTCGCGATCCCTTCACCATCAGGCGTAACTTTGAACGCTCAGCCCTTTCTAAAGCAGTGGTTGGGGGGCTCAAACGTTACGGAGATGATTTCAAGATCGTAGTAGTACCCACTAAAGAAGGAGAGGGTGCGGGCGCAGATTTTGATTACACTACACCGGAGGTTACCGAATGGTATCGGCGTACCGACACGGAAGGCAATCCCATCGACTACGACTACGCTTCTCAAACCTATCTGGACAAGCAAGGTAACCCGGTGTACTGGAATGAGGAAGATGAAACCTACGAGGATGCCGCCGGTGACCCAGTTCCCTGGGAAAGCGTAGAGGACACTGCCGAGGAAGAATCCGAAAAAGAGACTACCGAGGAGACCAATAATTAACGGCTAGGTTTCCCTGGTTACCGGCTGCTGACTGCGGGAATGCAATTTTTCGCGGATTGCGGCTATAAACTACCCACCAGCTGCCAGGACCCTGCCGCTAGTAACGCTATCGATACCGCGGGAAGCAACCGGCGCATCCATAGTTTCCAGGCGGCGGGCGGGGCGGTAATAATCTCAATACCGGCAGTTTTTGCTGCTTCACCGAAATCGCCAGTTCCTTTCTTAGTCGCTTTAGCCTTTAACCTTTTCCAGGCAGGTTCAGCTAGATAAGTTTCCGCTGTTTCCCCTGCCGGTTCCGCTAACGCCGCAGGGGAATTGTCCGGCCGGTAACAACCCGCCTTTGCCGAGGGCGCGGGAGCGGGATTTTCTTGATCCTGCGCGGGAGCAAAAACCGAAGCAAAAGCAGCCAACTTGGGAGCTGAAAAAGACAAAGTTTTTTTAGGCACCATCAGGTTTATCTGCGGATTTTTTGGTTTACCCGCTGCCTGCGGCGCACGACTTATAGCCGCAACCTTTTCTGCACCGGAAGCGGTGATTTGCCTGCTTCGTTTTGGGGCTAACTGAAAGGCATCGCTAACTAAAACCGTATTATCAAACCCAGTTTGCTGCTCTTTCAGCGTTTTTTCCGCAGGAAACGCCGCTAGCTGCGACACCTGTCCCCTGGCAGGCAGAACCGCCCCTGCCACGCATGCACCTGTCCGGGGTATCTCTAAATCATGTTGTGCGCCCTCACCCAAGTACATAAAGGGACGTACTAACCAATTTTTCCCTTGCTCATCCTTAATCAAATGAGGACAGGGAAAAGAAGTTTTTCCGCACGGCACTATCAGTTGCAATACCGGAACAACTTCCTCTGCTACCGGAACTGCCACCCAATTGTTACCCGTCTGCGCTTCGATTATCTTTTTCCGATACCCCGGGGGATCTCCAGCTGTTTTTAAGACACATTTCGTTCCCATGACTTCACCCAACTCTTCCTGAGAGTTTTTGTCATCTTATTTTCCACAGTTACCAGTTTTGTTTTCCTTGCCCTTTGCCTGGGGACAAGTTCTCAATATACGTTTTAGCGAGTTTTTCGATAGGCTTAAGGCATCATGGCTACACAAAATAACCCGCAGAAGAAAAAACACTGGTGGAACAACATCGCGGATGTTTACCGCGTAACTAAACGCAGCTATTCCTGGATTGGGTGGGCGATGCTGGCTGCCCTGCTGTCAGTTCCCCTCATCGTGTTGATAATCTGCTTTCTGGTTCCCTTCAGTGTCGGGCGCAGCATCTTTTACGTAATTGTCGGACTCTCGCTGGGGATGTTGCTGGCCACCACCCTGCTAACGCGTCTGGCCAATAGCGCCATGTATAAGCAGCTAGAGGGGGTTAAAGGTAATGTTTATGCAGTTTTGCGTTCTATCAAACGCGGCTGGATTGTTGAGCAAGAACCGGTAGCTATTAACCGTAAACAAGACTTGGTTTATCGTCTGGTAGGACGACCCGGAATTGTGCTTATTTCGGAAGGCCCCTCCTCACGCGTTAGCGAACTACTCAATGACCAAGAGCGCAAATGCCATCGGGTTGCCCCCTCGGTACCTATCCATAAAATCCAGTCGGGGCAGGGGAAAAATCAAGTTCCCATCGGGAAGCTGCTGAAAACCATTAACCGCTTGAAGAAAGAAATCGGCAAGGACGAAGTTCCGATTGTGGGGCAACGCTTGCAGTCTTTACAAAATAAGGCCTATCGCCTCCCCGGCGGGGTGGATCCGGCTAAGGCAAAAATGAATCGCCGGATGTTCCGCGGAAAATAGTAGCTGCGGGTCTGCTTCGCCTCGAAACGCTAACTCAGCAAGAAACACCTGGTTACTTGGCGTTTTCCTGAGGAGTGCCCAGCACCTTGTCTAAGAGTGCTTTCGAAGGACGCAACTCGGTGACGCTCTCATCAACTTCCCAATCCCCTACGGGACGTGAAGACCAGATACGGGCGGAAAAATTCCCCGGCTCGCCCTCAAAAACCGTCAGAGAAGCATTCGAAACCGGTTTGGTAGCTGCCAGGGCAAAAGTAATTTCCGGGGTGTTCATATAGGACCAGTAACGAATGATGGCTCCATGCGCCACAATCACTGCGCAGCCGTCCGCGCCCACCTTGTCGGCAGTCACTGCCACCACCCGGTTAAAACGCGCTAAAGTTTCTGCGCCGCTTTCCCCACCCTCCATTCTTACTTGGGTATCGCCCTGCATCCAGGCGCCAATAGTACTTACGTACTGCTCTACCGAGGTCATATCGGTAGCCATTTCCAGCTTTCCTGCCTGCACCTCATTGGCATCGCCGCTTTGTACTCGGGTTAGTCCGAATCGTTCTTCTAAAGGCTGGGCAGTTTGGTGGGTACGAATCAGATTCGAAGTCACAATCAGCTGGGGATCTGGCAGGTGAAGCTGTTCCCAGGTTTTTAGCGCCGCACGCGCCTGACGCAGCCCCTCGGGGTTCAGCGGGGCGCCTGGCTCAGCAGTGTCCAGGGCGCCAGAAATGTTAGCGTTAGTTTGCCCGTGTCGCATCAAAACCAGTTTCATAGTTTCCTTTCTTAGGAGTTGTAAAAGACCCGTTCCATCACTGCCCGCGCCCGGCGCGCCCGGCGTAAATAGTCTTCCCGCAAATCGTTCTCTTTACCTAGCGGATAGCCCAGCAGGCGTGCCAAGGCGTGAGCCGGGGCAGCCGCAGTCGGTAAATAGTCCAATTTATTACCACTCATCCGGTTAGTGACCAGCACATTACCGCAACGAATCCGGCATCCTAACATCCAGGCTGCTACCAGGGCATCGCGATCTGTTTCCGATAGCATTCCTTGCCCCGTGGCTACCGCCAGAGCTTGCAAAGTGCCGGTTACCCGCAGATCCGGGCAGGAATCTGCCCCCTGCATCTGCAGCAATTGGGCTACCCACTCCACATCGCTAAGTCCCCCGGGGCCTAGTTTTACGTGCAGGGAGGAGTCTTGACCGCCGGGAACTCGCTCGTTTTCCATCCGGGCTTTCAGTAGCCGGATTTGCCGAATCCCGCCCTCATCAATGGGACGCTCATAGCGCAGCGGGTCAATAGTTTTGCTAAAACGCTCCATTAAATCCTGGTCGCCCCAAAAGGCGCGGGCTCGCAACAATGCCTGCAATTCCCAAGGTTCCGCCCAACGTTCATAGTAGTCGCGTAAGGCGTCCAGGGAACGCGAAATGACCCCATCCTCGCCCTCGGGACGAAGCCCGTAGTCAACTTTCAAACTGGGAGCTGTCGCTGGTCGGTTCATTTCTTCTTGCAGTCGCGTAGCGAACAAGACTGCTATCCGGGAGGCTTCGGGGGCAGGTAGCTTCGCGTTAGTGCGCAAAGAGGTAGCTGCGGGGGAATTCCCAAAGACCGGAGCAGGCACATTTTCTACCAACCCGGGCGCAGACCATAGCGGATCCAACAGCGGTGAATGCACCACCAACAGGTCGGCATCAGAAGCGTAGGCGGATTCGCGGCCACCGCCCCTGCCCATAGCTACCAAGGCAATACGCGGTACCGCCTCTTCTTTTTCCGCAATTTCGCGCATTATCACTTGGCTGACGGCGGCAATAGTTGCATCGTTAATATCGGTGATTGCTGCCTGGGCAGAAATAGGATCTAAATGATTGATTACATCTCGCAGAGCGCAACGCAACAATTCCCGTCCCCGGGTTTGGCGAATCAGATCTACTGCAGCTGCGGTGTCCTGGTGCCGTCGGGAAAGTGCCTCCATCTCTGCATAAAGTTGCTTAAAACTGCGGGTAGCGAGTTTTTCATCATCATCTAGCCATTGCACCGCCTCCGGTACATGTTCCAGACGCTCCGCGATATAGGGGCTGAGCGACAAAATAGTACACAGACGGTGAGCTACCCGGGAAGAGTCACGCAGCAGCCCCATATACCAGTGCGATTTCCCGATTGACTCCGAGAGGCGGCGAAAACGCAGCAGCCCCGCATCTGGGGAAGGTCCTTCCGCCAACCAATCCAGCAACACCGGCAAAATATGGCGCTGGATTTGGCTGCGGCGAGACACCCCCGCGGTCAAAGCGGCGATATGCCCCAGGGCTCCGCGCGTATCCCGGTATCCGGCCAGGCGCAGGCGATCAGCGGCGGCCTGCGGATTTAGAGCAGCCTCTTCTTTTGAAAGCCCCGCAGTTGCCGGAAGCAGGGGACGATAAAAAATATCTTGTTGTAGGGCGCGGATTTGGGGCTTAAGTTTTTCCCAGTAGCTGGTTAGTTCCCCGCTTTTACCAAAACGCTCTATCCCCAGCGATCTGCCAATCCGGCGTTCGTCTTCGGGGTTTTGTGGGAATAGGTGGGTGCGCGACATCCGCTGCATTTGCATCCGGTGTTCCACTACCCGCAAGAAGCGGTAAGCATCCGCCAATTGCCGGGCGGATTCCCGACCAATATAACCGCCTTGAACCAGAGCATCTAACGCCTGCAAAGTGGGGCGCACATGCAGGCTTTCATCAGTGCGACCATGCACCATTTGCATCAACTGCACCGAGAACTCTACATCACGTAGCCCCCCGGGCCCCAGTTTTAATTCCCGGCCAGCTGTAGGGCTAGGGATCGATTCTTCTACCCGAATACGCATTGCGCGGGTGTCACTAAAAAAGTCTTCCCGCTCGACTGCCGTCCATACCAGAGGCCATACTGCCTGCATATAGGCTTCTCCTACCCGGGAGGATCCGGCGGCAGGGCGTGCCTTTAATAGTGCCTGAAACTCCCAGGTTTTTGCCCATTTCTGGTAATACTTGGCGTGCGCAGCTACCGTGCGACAGGTGACTCCATCTTGCCCCTCCGGGCGCAGAGCTAAATCTATGGGCCACAGTGGCATCTCAATTCCTGGTCCGCAACAAGCCTGGGAAATCCCGATTGCCAAGCGAGAAGCCACTTTCAGAGCCTGTTCTTCATTTAGAGTGCTATTTTCGCAGGGCTCAGCCACGTATATTAGGTCAATATCGCTGTGATAGTTGAGTTCCCCTGCCCCGGTTTTTCCCAGGGCAATCACCGCAAAATCAGCTTTTCCTTCCGGGTCATATTTTGCGCGGGCGAGGGCGAGGGCGCCCTCTAAAGTCGCGTCAGTAAGGGCGCTCAGCTTGCCGGCCACTACCGAAAAGAAAGCTAGCGGATTGGGGTGCAAGGCATCCTCAGCGATGATTTGTAGCAGCTGAGCGCGATAGGCACGCCGCAGATCATTAAGGTCGCTTTCGCCTGCGAGCCAGGTATCTTTCCGGATTTCCTTAGCCTGCACCGCCTGCAATATTTCTTGGCGCACCCGGGTGCGGTAGCGAGCAATTAAATCTAGTTCTTGGGCAACCAGGTAGCGGTTGCCATCCCAATAGCTATCTTGATCCGCCACCTGCAAGCGCGGAAGAATCTGGGGGTGAGAAACCAGGTAATCGCCCGCAAACCGGCAAACTCCGCAAATAGCTATCACCAGGGCGCGCTGGCGGGGATTTTCTGCCAGGTATTTCCCGGTATCCTCCCCTGCCTCTAAAAGGTTCGTTAAACACAGTAATACCTGGTCAGGACAGGCAGAAGCCCCCAGTTCCCGCCAAAAATCTTCATTTTGTACCAGCGGGACAAAAGTTGGGCTGCTTATCCAGCTTTCCGCGCGCGCAACTTCCGTAACCCCGCAAGAACGCAGGCGGGAAGCAAGAGTAACTTTCCTGACCATGACTATACTCGCAAGAACTTTGCCAGTTCTCCCCGCGTGATTTGCGCCGAATACTCGCGCCACTCCCGCTCTTTATTGCGCAGCACATAAGCGAAAACTTCCTCTCCCAGTACGTTGGCCATAAACTCGGATTTGCGTAGCTCCATGATGGCTTCTTCCAAGGTTAGGGGCAGGGCGGGGATTCCTTGCGCCCGGCGTTCTTGATCCGATAGTTGCCAGACATCGTCCTCGGTTTCTAGGGGGAGTTTCATTTCTTTTTCAATCCCGTCTAGCCCGGCAGCCAGCAGTGCCGCATAAGCTAAATAGGGATTAGCGGCTGGATCGGTGCCGCGATATTCGATGCGGGCATCACCGGCTTTTTCTGGTTTATAGAGCGGCACCCGCACCAGCGCTGAACGGTTATTGTGTCCCCAACAAATATAGGAGGGCGCCTCTGAGCCTCCCCAAAGGCGTTTATACGAGTTGACGTGTTGGTTTACTATTGCTGAGTATTCGCGGGCATGGGCAAGCAGCCCGGCAGTAAAAGCCTGACCGGTGGCAGAGAGCTGATAAATATCGCTGGAGGCATCGTAAAAAGCGTTTTGTTCCCCCTCGAAAAGTGATACATGGGTGTGCATTCCGCTGCCCGCCTCACCCGCCATAGGCTTAGGCATAAAGGTGGCCACCATATTGTCTTGCATCGCGATCTCTTCGATTAGGATCCGGAAAGTCATGATGTTATCGGATCCGGTCAGGGCATCGGAGGCACGCAGGTCGATTTCATTTTGTCCCGGACCGTTTTCGTGATGCGAAAACTCTACCGAGATTCCCATTTCTTCCAGCATTGCCACTGCCCGGCGCCTAAAAGAGTTATCCCCGCCATTAGGCACATGATCAAAGTAGGAGGCATTGTCAATAGGTCGCAGGGGTTCATCTAAGGAGGTGGGTGGCTCTAGCAGGTAAAACTCGATTTCGGGGTGAATGTTAAAAGTGAAACCCAGATCTGCGGCACGTTCCAATTGTCGCTCTAATACCCGGCGAGGATCAGAACGAGCAGGCTGCAGATCCGGGGTATAAACATCGCAAAACATCCGTCCGACTTCGGCATCCTCGCCCCGCCAGGGCAAAATTTGGAAAGTGGAGGCATCCGGCCGCAGCAGCATATCGGATTCGTACACCCTGGTAAAGCCCTCGATGGCGGAACCATCGAAGCCGATCCCCTCGTTGAAGGCGTCTTCTAATTCGGCGGGGTCAATCGCCACCGACTTTAGGGAGCCAGATACATCGGTAAACCAAAGGCGAATGAATTTTACTCCCAGTTCCGCAATTTTTTGTAGTACTTCCTCTTGCGCTGAATCCACAATTCTTCCTTACTGTCAACCGGTTTTTGGGGCTTAAGTTATTAGTTCTAGTATGGCTAGCTACTGGGCGTGCGCCCACCAACGTCCATCGCCGCTGCGTCCACACTTGAGCGGCAAACTGAATGAATCCGAGAGATTTTCACTGGTCAGCACCTGGTTAATCTCGCCGCTAGCCATAATTCTTCCTTCCTTCATCAAGGCGGCGCGGTTAAAAGTTGCCGGTATTTCTTCTAAATGGTGGGTGACCATTACTATCTGGGGAGACTTTGGATCCGAGCTGAGTTCATCCAGGGCGGAAAGCAATAGTTCACGTGCCTGCAGATCCACCCCCGCTACCGGTTCATCCAGAAGCAAGATTTCTGGATCCGCCATCAGGGCGCGGGCAATCAGCACCCGCTGGCGTTCCCCGTCAGAAAGCGTGGACAACCTGCGGTCTTGCAGAGATGCTACCCCGAATAACTCCATCAGATTACTGCGGCGTTGATAGTCGATATCCTCAAAATCTTGATCCCGTCCGCGCACCATAGTGCCATAAGCAGCCGATAGGATTAGTGCCTTCACAGTTTGCGACCCCGGGATTACCCGCAACGCCGCAGTAGAACACAGCCCCACCCGTTCATGCAGTTGTTGCACCGGGACTGCACCCAATCGCTCTCCTAAAATCTCTGCTTCCCCGCTAGAGGGATAGCTGCGAGCTGCCAGGATGGCTATCAGAGTAGTTTTTCCTGCTCCATTGGGGCCTAGGATTACCCAGTTCTCTCCTAGTTCGGTTTGGAAGGAAACATCCTGCAGTATGGGGTTTCCCCCACGTATAAAACTAACGTGTTGCAATCGGAGCAGAGTATCCATACGTCCCATCTTAACCAGTGTGCCAACAGATAGTGGCGGGGGCGAGCATCTTCCCCAAAATGCTCGCCCCCCCCGCCGCAGCTATTACCCTTTTACCTGCCTATTTGCTTTATAGGAGGGAGCGGTACAGTTCCACAGTTTTATCTGCAACTGTCTGCCAAGAGAATTTTTCTTCCACCCGCTTACGTCCGGCTTTACCCATTTTCTTGGCTAGCTCAGGATTCTCAAGCAGGGTGGTAATCCGCTCCGCCATATCCCGATGGAATTTATCGGGATTCGTGGGGGTGCCGCTGCCGTCAGTTAGTTGTTCAATCGGCACTAAATACCCGGTTTCACCCTCGGCAATGCAATCGGGAATCCCTCCGGTGGCGGTGCCCACTACCGGCAGTTCCATGGCGGCGGCCTCGAGATTTACTATTCCCATTGGTTCGTATATCGAAGGAGTAACAAACACATGAGCCGCAGACAAGATGTTTACTAGCTGATCGTGCGGGAGCATTTCTTCAATCCATATAATCCCGCTGCGCCGAGCCGATAGCCCCGCTACCAGTTCCCGAACTTCTTTTTCAATCTCTGGGGTATCTGGAGCCCCGGCACACAACACCACTTGCGAATCTGCCGGAATCTGCTCGATTGCCTGCAAGAAGTGCGGCAGCCCTTTTTGTCTAGTTATCCGCCCTACGAACACCACCGTCGGTATCTCGGGGTTAATCCCATGTTTAGCCAGAGTTTGGGCAACCGCCTCCTGGTCAGTAGGCAGCGCCCAATCGGTTAGATCCAAGCCATTATGGATAACGTGGACTTTATCCGGATCTATCTGCGGGTAAGCCCGTAAAATATCTTCCTTCATCCCATGGGAAACCCCTACCACCGCGTCGGCTGCCAGATAAGCGGTTTCTTCTGCCCAGGAGGAAAGATTATATCCTCCGCCTAGTTGTTCGCGTTTCCAAGGTCGCAGCGGTTCCAAGGAGTGGGCAGTCACCACATGCGGGATTTCGTAGAGTTTCTTTGCCCAGTGACCGGCCATATTGGCGTACCAGGTATGAGAATGCACCAGGTCAGCCTGGTCACAGTGTTGCGCCATCTGCAAGTCGATTCCCAGGGTACGCAGGGCGGCATTATCCCCATCCTGCTTTCGACAATAGTCGTATCCCTGTACCCGAATTTTTCCGCCGTTATCGGGGCGCGGACCGTCGAAGCAATGCACTCCCACCTCAATTCTTTCCGCTAACACCTTCGCCAGCTCAGTGACGTGGACGCCAGCTCCGCCATAAACATGAGGTGGGTACTCGCGGCTTAACAAATCGACACGCATTTTGAGGATCCTTTCCTAGGTGACCTTTAAATCTGCTGCTATTTACCAGGTTAGTAGAATCGTGAAGGCGCGGGGCAGAAACGGGAAACCTTCGTGTCTCCCTGCAGAAAAATCCCGTCCCAAGGATTACCTCTGCCCTGTACTCGGAGAAAAGAGCCGGGGAAAACTAATATTTTTTAAATTCTACGTAAGCGGACTATTACCGTTTAATTAATCGAGCTCAAATCGCCACGCGGTAAGTGTTGCTTGACATATGCTGACGTCATGGGTAAAAAAAATGTTTTAGCAATGATTCTGGCCGGTGGTGAAGGTAAACGCCTGATGCCCCTTACTTTAGATAGGGCGAAACCTGCGGTTCCCTTTGGGGGCACTTATCGTTTGATTGATTTCGCACTTTCCAACGTGGTGAACTCCGGGTATCTACGCTCGGTAGTCCTCACTCAATACAAATCGCACTCTCTGGACCGCCACTTGGCGACCACTTGGAAGATGTCGGATTTACTGGGTAACTATGTGGCACCGGTGCCCGCCCAGCAGCGGCGGGGCAAACACTGGTATCGGGGCAGTGCAGACGCGGTCTACCAGTCGTTAAACATCGTGCGCGATGAAAATCCGGATTACATCTTGATTATCGGCGCGGACAACATCTACCGCATGGACTTTTCTCAAATGGTCGATGACCATATTAAATCCGGTTTGCCATGTACGGTAGCCGGGATTCGGCAACCGATTGAACTTTCCAGTGCTTTTGGCGTAATTGACCAAACCAACGGAACGATTAATCGCTTCATCGAAAAACCCGATACCTGCGAGGGGCTTCCTGATGATCCCACCAAGTTCTTGGCCTCTATGGGCAACTACGTATTCACCACTAAAGATCTAGTGGCAGCCCTAGAAGAAGATGCCAAGAACGAGGAGTCAAAGCACGATATGGGCGGGGATCTGGTGCCGTACTTCGTAGAGCATGGCGGGGTTAACTGCTATGACTTCATTGAAAACGAAGTTCCAGGCGCTACCGATCGTGACCGTGACTACTGGCGTGATGTCGGTACTATCGATGCCTTCTACGAGGCTCACCTGGACTTGTTGTCGGTGTCTCCGGTGTTCAACCTCTATAACTTTGACTGGCCAACCTACACGAAACTAGATGCGTGGCTGCCCCCCGCTAAGAGTACTTTTAACGATCAGACTCGCCGGGGCATGGCTCTGGATTCTATTGTTTCGCCGGGAGTAATTATTTCCGGGGCGCGGGTGGAGCGCTCTATGCTCTCTCCCATGGTGCATCTGCACTCCTTCTCCTCTGTCGATGGCTCGGTGTTGATGAATGGGGTCGATGTGGAACGCTCTGCAGTGATTCATAACGCCATCTTGGATAAGAATGTGCGCGTAGCTGAAGGGGTACAAATCGGCGTTGATCACGATAAAGACCGCGAACGGGGCTTTACAGTTTCCGAGGGCGGAATCACCGTAGTTCCCAAGGGGATGGTCGTAGATCATTAAGCCAAAGCTCTAAGAGTTACCGGGGGGGCACTTCAAAAGAAGTGCCCCCGAGCTCTATCTACCAGCGCCTTGGCGGTAACAGCATCGCGAAAGCTTCTAAGTGTACCCCGGCTATTGGCGCAGCGGGGCGTGAAAAACCCCAGATAATTCCCCGTTACCAGAGACAAGATGAGTAAAGCCGGGAACTTGAAAAGCGATAGCGGTAGCGGTGGATACCCCATAAGGAACGCCAGCGTTTTCCGGTGCTAAAAGCTGGGCAGTCATGGAAATAATGGGCTCATGCCCTACTACCAAAATGGCTTTACCCCCTGCCGGTCCATACTCCCCCACTAAACGCAGCAGCCGCTCCGGGGAGCAATGATACAGCTCGTCCTCTGCCAGTAGCTGCGCATCCGGGTAGGCCCTGCCGATCTGCTGGGCAGTTTGAGTGGCGCGAGCCGCCGTAGAATGCAAAATCAGCGCTACCTCAACGCCCTTTTTACCCAATAACGCCCCCAACTCCCGCGCCTGCCGTATCCCCGCCGGAGTTAGAGGACGAGAGTGGTCGCCCTGGCCATAACCAGCCTGGGCGTGGCGCACCAGCGTTAATTCGTAGCTCATAGCTCTATCCTAGCTAAGCCTCTAGAATGAAAACTAAGGACAAGGAGAGGTATGGCTTTAGCTAGAGGACCAGAAGACAATATCTGTTCGGCGCGCGGATGCGAATCCCCGGCAACCAAAGCGGTACTGTGGCGTAACCCCAAAATTCCCCGCCCCGTACACAAAACCTGGCTGACTTGCGACGAACATACCGAGTTTTTACAGCAGTACCTGGCATATAGGTCTTTTCCCACTAAAGTGGTTCCTTTTAGCCAGGTAGATACGGCAACTTTGAATTAACCCGGATTATCCGCTAGCGCCGACAAAGTACCGACGAAGGCCGACACCTAGCTAAGTCAGTTCCACCAGATCCAGGTAATCATCACTCCACAAATCTTCGTCCCCATCGGGCAACAGCAACACCCGCTGCGGATTCAGCGCCTGCACCGCCCCCGGATCGTGGGTTACCAGCACTACTGCGCCCTCGTATTGATCGAGGGCGTGCAAGATTTCTTCCCGAGACGCCGGATCCAGGTTATTGGTAGGTTCATCTAGCAGCAGCACATTAGCGCCACTTACCACCAAGGTGGCTAAAGCTAGCCGGGTTTTTTCTCCCCCAGAAAGCACACTGGCCGGCTTAAAAGCGTCCTCCCCGGAAAATAGAAACTGTCCCAGGATGTTACGCACATGGGTTTCATCCAGATCGGGAGCCGCCGCGGTCATATTCTCGTAAACCGTGCGAGCGGGATCCAAGGTTTCGTGCTCTTGGGCATAGTATCCCAGTTTGAGGCCGTGACCGGGAACAACTTCCCCCGCATCTGCCGATTCAATCCCGTTTAGCAGCCGCAGCAGCGTGGTTTTACCGGCTCCGTTTTCCCCGAGTACCACCACTTTGCTACCGCGGTCGATTGATAAATCTAGGCCGCTAAATACCTCCAGGCTGCCATAGGATTTCGCGAGGCCGCGCGCGTTCAGCGGCACTTTTCCGCAAGCTAGCGGAGTGGGAAACCGCAGGCGGGCAACTTTTTCGGCCTTGGTTTCATTTCCGGCCTCTTTAACCAGTTCCTCGGCTCTGCGCAGCATTTGCTGCGCCGCGACTGCCTTAGTGGCTTTGGCGCGCATTTTTTCGCCTTGCTCGCGCAATGCCTGCGCTTTTGCTAAGGCATTTTGGCGCTCCCGGCGCCGCCGCGCCTCATCTTGGGCGCGCTGCTTCAGGTAGGCATCCCAGCCCAGTTTGTATTGATCAATCACCGCCCGGGAGGCATCCAAGTACCAAACCTGGTTTACCGTGTCTTTTAGCAGCGCGGTAGAGTGGGTGACCATTACGAAGCCGCCGGCATAGGTACGCAGAAAATCCCGGAGCCAAATGATGGAGTCATGATCTAAGTGGTTGGTGGGCTCATCTAAAAGCAGGACGTCCGGCTGAGAGAACAGTACCCGCGCCAGTTCGACCCGTCGGCGCTGCCCTCCGGAAAGGGTCGCCAGTGGCTGCGTGAGCGCGGCTTGGTCAAGCCCTAAGTTGTGGGCGATCTGCATAGCTTCGGAGCGGGCAGCATACCCGCCGAGGCGGGTGAACTCTTCATCCAGGCGGGCGTATCTTTCTATCGCCTTCGCCTGCGTTTCCCCACTGGTAGTGGACATTTTTTCTTGAGCGTTCTCGATTGCCCGCAAAGTGCGATCCAAATCCCGCACCGCCATTATCCGGGAAATCCCGTCCTTTTGTTTCACCCCCACTGCCGGGTCTTGTGACAGATACCCTACCGACCCTGAGGAAGTCACTTTTCCTTGAAAATCGATATTGTCGATTAACTCTTGGGCTTCTTCCTCACTGAGGGAACCGCTGGAGCGGTGTTTACCGAGAGCCACTAGCGCCGCGATTAAGCGCATAGTAGTGGTTTTACCAGCGCCATTGCGCCCAACTAGGCCGATGCGCATTCCTTTATCAATCCGCAAATTGGTGCGGGAGACCAAGAGCCGCTGCCCGATCCGCACTTCCATATCTTGCGCATTAATCACCCCGCGATTCTACCCAGGAGCTGCCAGTAGTTAAAACTGATACGGCTATTGCTTGCCCCGCTACTTTCCCGTATTTTCGAGGATAGGAGTAGGTCGGAGCGAGCAGCATCCCCGGCAGAGCAGGTGGAGGTGAAGAATAACCATGTTTTGCGGCTTCTATATTTCCCTACTTGGAAAACCAGGTAGCCCCCTACCGGAAGTAGAAGAGGGCAGCGAGCCGCTGGTTAATGCTATCTATGCCTGGCAGAACGCTTTTATCGATAATTTTCCGGAGCGATATGACCATGGAGAAATATGGCAAGTTGCAGAAGCTACTGTAAAACCCAGGCAGCAGCATATTGAAGCGACCGCATATTTTATTGCTCCCAGCTTTACGGATTCACCAGCTGCTATATCTCAGATGCTAGAGGCATTTTGGAAAGCTACTGAAAAGCTTTACCAGCTCCGGATTTCAGAAGTTATTTTTCAGTTTGATCCCACTACCAGCGCAGAGTTTTCCCAGCTGACTCCGGATTTTAGTAGCTATCAGGCAGCCGCGCAATGGATGGCTTCCGAATTAATTGCTGCGACCACCACCGCTATTTTATCCGTCACCGCAGATACCCGGTCAGCTTCGGGAGCTGCTAGGGAAACGATAGCCTTCATTAACTCCTGCGGAATTTCCGTAACCGGTGAGAGTTCGCGCGGTTCCGTCCTCCCTAAAAACAACAGCGCAAAAACATTTGAGGATAGTTACCGGGCGCTTATTCCGGGCTGGGATTCCATCAGCATTTCTTGGCTCCTGGCGGCGTTAGTAGCCAGCTATGCCCCGAAGATTCAAGAAAAGCTTACTATTTCCATTGGGCCAGCTTCTCTACTCTCCGATGCTAAATCCTAGCTGACTCCTGGTACCCCGCTAGTGTGGAGAGTCCTGCCACTTTACCGGTCTCAACAGCGCCTTATTTCCATATAGCGCAGTAAAACATAATGCCACCGCGATGAAGCTACTTCCCTAGGCTAACCGGGCGGTTTACAATAGTGCTTTAGCAAAGGTGCCGTAACAAAGGGAAAAGTCATGCCCGTAAATCTGAGTCGCAAAGACATTCAAGCTATTGATGCCGCCAAAGCCTACTATGGGGGCCTTCCCCAAAATGAAGTGGCGGCCCGGCTGGGAATCTCGCGCCCTACCGTTTCTAAGCTGCTGCGCTATGCGCGCGCCAAAGGGTACGTGAAAATCACGGTAAATGATCCCCGACTAGCAGACTCGTCGACTGCGAAGGCTCTGATTTCGCGTTTTGGTTTAGAGGACGCGGTGGTGGTTTATCCCAGCGCTCCCTCCGATATTGAAGTCCGCAAAGCACTGGGGGAAGCCGGAGCCCGAATGGTGGAAAAGGTGATTAAAGATGGCGATACCGTGGGGGTTTCTTGGTCGCGGACCATCGAAGAAATCTCTAAGAACCTGACCGCGCAGCCACGCAAGAAGGTTGAGATTGTGCAGTTGCGCGGAGGGGTAGGCGGGTTTGCACGCGGGCAAAGCGAGATCGAGGCCGTCAATCGTTTTGCCGATGCTTTTAAGGCACAGGCACACCTGTTAGGAGCGCCCACCGTGTTTCAAAGCGCGGAAGCAAAACAGGCGATGATGAAAGAAAAGCAGGTGGCGGCAGCTTTGAAACAAGGACAAGATGCTCGAATAGCTGTCTTTACCGTGGGGGATGCGGCAAAAAGTTCCTATCTTTTGTCCCTGCCCACCCTCTCGCGGGATGTGAAACTGTTTTTAGAGCAGAAAGCAGTCGGCGATATTTGTTCCCGATTCATCGATACCCACGGCAGGGTGTGTTTGCCGGAACTAAATGACCGCACTATGGCGATATCTTTGGCACAGCTGCGGCGGATTCCCGAAAAGATTATGGTTGCCGGAGGTGGCGCGAAAGTAGCGATTATTCGGGTCGCCCTCGAACATGGCTACGCCAATCGGCTAGTTATTGATGCCGCCACGGCCGCGCAAGTGTTAGATATGCGCGTGAACTAACTAGCAATTCAGATGCATAGCCCTATAGATACCTGGAAACTTCCAAGTATCAGGCGGTAAGGCAAACCGACAGTTATCAAAATTTAAATAAGAACCTAACTGGCACGCTTGTCTAAGCAAGGCAGCTCCCTACGGTGTGAAGTGCGCGGCTATCAGGGCTTTAAGCTTAGCAATCGCGAGATACACCGATAGGATGAAGATATGAACGATATTAGTAAACTACGTAAACCTAAAGCCTGGATGAGCGATATGGACGGCGTGCTGGTGCACGAATCTACAGCACTCCCGGGCGCACACGAGTTTATCGAAACTCTAAAAGCCAAAGAAACTCCGTTCTTAGTGTTAACCAACAACTCTATTTACACTAACCGTGACCTCGCGGCGCGACTAGAATCCTCTGGATTAGAAGTTCCCGAAGATCGGATTTGGACTTCTGCTAATGCTACCGCCGAGTTCTTAAACAGCCAGTCCCCTAACTCCACCGCATTTGTTATCGGAGAGGCGGGGCTGACCACCGCGATTCACGAAACTGGCTATGTGATGACCGAAAGCAACCCCGAATTCGTAGTCCTGGGGGAAACCCGCTTCTACGATTTCGTCAACATCACCAAAGCGATCCGCCTCATCGAAAACGGCGCTAAGTTTATTTGCACCAACCCGGATACTACCGGTCCTTCCGAGGACGGCACTTTGCCGGCTGTAGGATCAGTGGCCGCCATGATTACCAAGGCGACCGGGCGCAACCCCTATTTCGTGGGTAAACCCAATCCGGTAATGTTCCGCGCCGGGCTCAATAAACTGGGAGCTCACTCCGAAGACGCGGCGATGGTAGGTGACCGCATGGACACCGATATTCACGCCGGAGTAGAAAGCGGGATGGACTCTTACCTGGTGTTATCTGGCTCCACTTCCCGTGAGGACATCCAGAAGTTCCCCTATCGCCCCAAGGCAGTATTTGAGGGAATCGGGGATTTACTTCCGCTGCTTTAAAATCTGATTCCTTATATATAGGGGGGCGGGTAGCTTAGCTACCCGCCCCCCCTATTACCTTGCAGCTACTTAACTAATCTGTCCTTTGGCCCCTAGTTCTGCCCGCAAATCCTGGAATGCGGTGTAGTTAGCTAAAATATCGACCTGTCCAGAACCGAACATGCCGATAGCACGATAGGCGCTGTCTTCAACTTCGCAGGTTATCCCCTGTTTATCCAAACAGGATTGCACCTTATCAGCACATTCTCCACAAACAATAATTTTTGGGGTACCGCGTAGAGGACTGAAGTCAATATCTTCAATCCAAGAAGGATCGGTTCCGTCACCAATCCGGGCATTGACCGCTAAAATCGCGCCCGTCGCCCCAGCGTGACGCATAGTGAGGGCTTCTCGCCATCCAGCGGGGTTCTTAGCCAAAAGCAAATGCCCTTTAACCTGCCCCACCTGGCAGGTAGCGTAGCGCCCCGCAACCTCACTAACGAGAGGGATTCCCTGGGCAGCAGCAGTTAGTGGCACCCCTAATACGCTGGCAGCTGCCAAAGCCATGAGGGCGTTGCCCCGATTGACTTGCCCCGGTAGGTTTACCACTACCAATTGTTTACCCCCCGGCGCCGACACTTCCATAGCGGTACCTGCCATTACTGACTCGCCCTCACCAGGTGACGAGCCCTCTAGTTGGTAGCTCCAATCGGGGTGCGGGCGGCGGAAGGTCGGTTCGCCGGTAGAAAACCAATCCTCTCCCTCGCGTTTAATTTCTTTACCCGAACGCGGACAGACCAGGGAGTCATCAATCCAGCGAGTACCGACACTTACCCACACCTTTTGTTTTCCGTCCCAGGCAGCTGAAGTCACCATCGGATCATCACAATTCGCTACTACCGTAGCCTGGGGGCTATGGGCTACTGCCTGTCGCAGGCGCTCTTCCACATGACCCACCGCTCCCACTCGGTCTAGTTGGTCACGAGAAAGATTCAAATACAGCAACACCTGGGGTTTGACTTCCGCAGCGACCAGGGGAACATGCATTTCATCAACTTCTAAAACCACATAGGGAGCCGCTGGATTTTCCATCATCGCGGCGATTACCCCATTTTCCATATTGTCGCCGCCGCGATTAGTAGCCACCTGTTTCCCCGCCCGTTGCAGGGCATTCACCAGCATTTTTGTGGTGGTAGATTTCCCATTAGTGCCGGTAACTAAAGTTACCTTTTTCCCCGCGGCAAGGCGGCTCATAATATCGGGACAAATCTTTTGTGCCACTCGCCCGCCAATCATCCCCCCGGAGCCTTTCCCCAAGGTACGGGAGGAAAAGGCGGCAATTTTTCCAGCAGTAACTGCCAGATTTCCTTTAAAACCAAAATTCATGGTTTAAGACTACAAGAATTTTTTCTCTCCACC
The DNA here is from genome assembly GCF_900106855.1 of Varibaculum massiliense. Taxonomy (NCBI): domain Bacteria; kingdom Bacillati; phylum Actinomycetota; class Actinomycetes; order Actinomycetales; family Actinomycetaceae; genus Varibaculum; species Varibaculum massiliense. The sequence goes on from NZ_FNWI01000004.1 coordinate 403,876, forward strand.
GCTAAGGCAAGCTAGTGAGATTCTTTACGAATTCCTTTACCTAGAGATTACCTAAAGTGGCAACCATCACCGCTTTAATAGTGTGCATCCGGTTTTCTGCTTGATCAAACACAATGGAACGTTCCCCACAGAACACTTCATCGGTCACTTCCAACGCCTCCAACCCGGTCTTTTGGTAGATGTCCTCCCCCACGGTGGTGTTCCGGTCATGGAAAGCCGGCAGACAGTGCAAAAACTTTGCCTGCGGTCCCGCCGCCTCCATCAGCTGTGCATTCACCTGGTAAGGCAACAGCAGCTTAATCCGCTCGTCCCAAACCTCTTTTGGCTCCCCCATCGAAACCCAAACATCGGTATACAAGAAATCTGCGCCCCTGACCCCATCAGCCGGATCATCAGTATGGGTGATTTTTGCGCCGGTCTGAGCGGCAATTTCATGGGCTTTATCAATCCAGCACTGTTCATTCCACAGCTGCCGCGGCCCTATAATCCGCACATCCATGCCCATCATCGCCCCGGAAATCAGTAGCGAATTCGACATATTATTGCGGGCATCTCCCAGGTAAGCAAAAGAAATATCGCGCAAGTCCCGTCCGGAATGCTCTCTCATAGTTAGCTGGTCACATAGCATTTGGGTGGGATGCCATTCATCGGTAAGTCCGTTCCAAACCGGCACCCCCGATAGGCGCGCCAAAGTTTCTACATCCGCTTGGCGGCGTCCTCGAAACTCAATCCCGTCATAGAAGCGTCCCAGAACTTGCGCGGTGTCCGCCATAGATTCCTTATGCCCAATCTGGGATGCCACTGGATCCAGGAAAGTTACGTGCGCCCCCTGGTCGTAGGCAGCTACTTCAAAAGAACAACGCGTGCGGGTAGAAGTTTTCTCAAAAATCAGGGCAATATTTTTCCCCTTTAGATAAGGCTGTTCGGTTCCTGCGCGTTTTGCCGCTTTTAACTGCGCCGCCAAATCCAGCAGGTACCGCCACTCTTCGGCGGTAAAATCAAGTTCTTTTAGAAAATGGCGACCAGATAGTAATGCCACAGTTTAACCTTTCTATTTATTTCTTTCTCCGGCTCTACTGGAGTTGAACGCTAGTTTTCGATAGCTGCGCGCTCGAGGGGACAGGTCATACACCGCGGTCCCCCACGCCCCCGCCCGAGCTCTGCACTGGGAACTTCCAGGACTTCGATTCCTTGTGAACGCAAGTATTCAATGGTTTGCCAGTTACGGTCATAAGAAGTAACCACGTTTTCCCGCAGCGCCAGCAGATTGCAGGCATCATTCCACTGCCCGCGTTCGGCTCCACTATCAGATTGCGGGGTTTGCAAGATATTTATCGAAGATACCCCGCAGGCCTCCGCTAATACTTGATGCATTTGTTCCGCGGGATAGTAACGCCAAGAGATATTTCCGCCTTTGTCTCGGCGGGCAATAACACTGGGCAACATCCCCAGGTTCTTGTATTTATAGAACGTATCCCGGTTAATCATGGTGATTACCGTGTCCAGGTGCATTTGGGCACGCTCCATCGGCATTATCAGACCGGTAACCATTTCTATAGAGGAGGACGAATCTAGCAATAACCGGGCAGCTAGGCGTTCGAAACCGGCAGGACTGGTGCGCTCACCCATACCGACCAGTACCGAAGCCGGAGACAATACTTCCACATCGCCGCCCTCGCAAGCGGCCGGGCTATCGGCTATTCCCGCTCCAAACTGGGTAACATTATCACTAAAATCTGGGTGAAAATTATAGATGGCTTGCAGGTTTAGGGTTTCGCGGCGGCGAGCAGTCTTGTTCATCGCCGAGAGCATGACTGCCCCACCAATCCAGGCGGAAGTATCCCGGGTAAACAAGTGATTAGGCAGCGAATCCAAAATCAAATCTTCGCTGCCCACGCGCGCTAACACTGCGGAGGCCACCGCCCCCAGCTCTGCCTCGATTTCTGCGCGGGTCATACCACTAATCAGAATCTCGGCCAGCTGCTTGCTTGCTAGCCCCGCCAGATAATCCTTTAGTGGAGCACTAAGCGCCACCCCAAAATAACGTTCATCAATAGTTTGCTCCAGCAGCCACTTTCGTGCCGGTTCCAAGTCTAAAGTTTCGGCTAAAAGATCTTGCAGATACACGACCTCGGCACCTTGAGAGGAAAGAGTCGCACTAAAATTATCGTGATCTGCCTGCGCCTTTTCCAGCCACAAAATATCATCAAAGAGCAATTTTTCGCGGTTAGAGGGAGTGAGCCGATCAAGTTCTCTTCCCGGACGGTGTACTAAAACTTTTTTAAGTTTTCCGACCTCTGACCAGACTCCACGTACCATGGATTTCCCCTTGCTAGATTATCTGCAAGCCTATGTTATCCCATTAAACGTTGAATCCCAGAGCCCGTAGCTGTTCACGTCCTTCCTCGGTAATCCGATCCGGCCCCCAGGGAGGCATCCATACCCAATTGATGGCTACGCTGGTCGCCATGGAACTCAAAACCCAACGGGTTTGTTCTTCCAACATATCGGTGAGTGGGCAGGCTGCAGAAGTCAGTGTCATCTCTAGAGTTACTGCCCCATCAGGGTGGATTTCCGCCCCATAGACCAGCCCCAAATCCACGATATTAATCCCCAATTCGGGGTCGATAACATCCTTGAGGGCTTCGAATACATCCTCTTTGGTTACCTTCGCCTCAGAAGGGGTAAGCGGCGCAGAGGGGTCAGAAAAAGTTTGGGCAGCTGGTTGTTTTTCTCGCGCTACCTGCGTAGATTCAGTATTTGGAGCCATCTGATTTGGCTCTTGATCCGAGAAAGAGTCAGCGTGTTGATGCACTTTAGAGGGTTGATAGGGACCGGCATTTTCATTACCGGCTGCTACTTCCTGAAAACGCTGCGGCACCTCGGCAGTGTTTTCCCAGGGACGTTCTTCACTCATTTTCTTGCCTCGCTTGCGTTTTGGCGATTGATTCTCTCAGTGCCATCCACCCTAAGAGGGCGCATTTGACCCGGTTTGGAAACTTGGAGGTTCCCTGCAGGCTGGCGGCATCTTCCAGGGGATCTAGTATTTTGTCAGGCACTTCTTGCCCGCGCGAATGCATCATTTGGTCAAAGTCTTTCCAAAGCTGCTCGATTTCCGCCAGAGATTTCCCTGCCACCAAGTCATTCATCATTGACAGGGAAGCCTGAGAAATAGAACAGCCCTGCCCCTGCCAGGCAAGACCGGCTAGGGTATCGCCCTCTAAAGTAACCTCTAAAGTCACCTCATCCCCGCAGGTGGGATTAACTTGATAGGAGGAGGTGTCCGAGGGGGTCACTGGGGAGCTGCCGTGCTTTTCCGCAGCGTGATCCATAATCACCTGTTGATAAAGCTGATCTATAGCTGAAACCATTACTGCCCCCTTAAAAAGAAACTACGAACTACCTCTAGCCCTTCGATTAGGCGATCAATATCGCCGCGGGAAGAAGTCAGTGATAGCGATGCCCGGCAAGATGCCCGCAGGCCATAGTGGGCGTGCAGCGGGAGGGCGCAGTGATGACCCACCCTAATCGCCACGTCCTCGGCATCTAGTACCTGGCCCACGTCATGGGGGTGAATCCCCGCGAAATCGAAAGCCGCCAGACCAACCCTTTCCCGGTAGTCCGCCGGTCCCAGCAGCCGCAAGTCTTTTACAGTCGCCAATCCTTCCAGCAGGTACTGAGTCAAAGCCAATTCGTGCCGGCGGATCCGCTCCATCCCCACTTCCTGCAGGTAATCGAGCGCCACCGCCCAGGCATGAATTTGGGCAACCGGCTGCGAGCCCGCCTCAAAACGCTCCGGCACAGGTTGGAAAGTAGTTTTGTCCATGGTCACGTCAGCGATCATGGAACCGCCTGCCAAGAAAGGCGGCAATTGTTCTAGCAATTCCCGGCGGCCGTATAGAGCCCCAATACCGGTGGGACCCGCCATTTTATGCCCGGAGAAACAGGCAAAATCCGCGTCTAGGGCTTTAACATCTAGCGGTAGATGAGCGCTGGACTGGCAGGTATCTACCACTACCCACGCCCCCACCGCGTGAGCCGCCTGGGTAATAGGGGCAATATCAGTGATCGCCCCGGACACATTAGAAGCGTGAGTTACCGCCACTACCTTGGTATTCGGGGTGATAACGTCTAGGGTTTCTAAGTCAATCCGCCCCTGTGAATCTAGATCCAGATAGGCGAACTCACATCCAGTCCGCTGGGCAAGCAGCTGCCAGGGCACCAAGTTGGCGTGATGCTCCGCCCGAGTAGTAACTACCCGAGCCCCTTTCCCTACCAGAGGTGCTCCGCCCTCTATCCCGGGATTTGAGAGAGCATAGGCGACCAGATTTAGCGCTTCGGTCGCGTTCTTGATCCACACGATTTCTTCCGGGGACGCCCCGATAAAAGTGGCCAGTTTTAGGCGCGCGTCCTCGAAATACTGGCTAGATTCATCGGCCAGCAGGTGGGTACCCCGGTGGACTGCCCCGTTAGAGTTCTCGTAAAAAGCTTTCTCGGCCTCGATAACTGAAAGCGGTTTTTGCGAGGTGGCCGCCGCATCTAAATAAACTATTGGTTTTCCTCCCCGCCCGGTACGGGAAAGAATCGGGAAATCGGCACGCAAGCGCGTCAGTTCCCTCTCGGTAAATGGCGAATCCATTAGCTTTGTCCTCTCAAAAACCAGCAACTTACCAGGCCACTAAACTGCGGCTTACAGGTAGGAGTCGTACCCGCTGGTTTCCAGTTTGTCGGCCAGTTCGCTACCCCCGGAATCCACGATCCGCCCATTGGCAAATACGTGCACGAAGTCCGGTTTAATGTAGTTCAAGATCCGCGAGTAGTGGGTAATTACCAGCAGACCGCAACCTAGTTTTTCGTGGGCATGATTAACTCCGGCAGACACGGTGCGCAAAGCATCAATATCCAGACCAGAATCGGTTTCATCCAAAATGGCGAACTTGGGGTGCAGAATCTGCATTTGCAGGATTTCTAACCGTTTCTTTTCCCCACCCGAGAATCCCGCGTTGAGGTCGCGGTTAGCGAACTGGGGGTCTACCCGTAGGTCTTCCATGGCCTCTTTGAGCTCTTTTACCCAGGTGCGCACCGGCGGAGCCTGCCCATCAACCGCGGTCCGGGCAGTGCGCAAGAAGTTAGAGACGGTTACTCCGGGAACTTCCACCGGGTACTGCATCGCTAGGAACAAACCGGCACGAGCCCGATCATCCGGAGATGATTCCAGGATATTTACCCCGTCCAGCAGAACTTCCCCACCCTCGATATGGTAACCGGGGTGACCGGCAATCGAATAGGCCAGAGTAGATTTACCCGAACCATTCGGTCCCATAATCGCGTGCTTTTCCCCGGAATTTACGGTTAGGGAGGCACCTTTCAGGATCTGTTTTACCCCTTCGGGAGTTTCTACCGAAACTTTCAGGTCTTTAACTTCTAGTTTCCCCATTTATTCTTTTCCTTTACTGCGGCTGCAGGCGTCAACATAAACCGCCTGTCCTTTTATTTCAAGCTGATAACAGTTAACTGGCTCGGTGGCCGGCATAGTAGGTTGTCCGGTGTTGAGATCAAACTGGGCGCCGTGACCCCAACATTCGATCGCGCATCCTTCTACGTCGCCCTCGTCTAAAGCTACGTCTCCGTGAGTGCAAAGGGCGTCGATGGCGTGCCAACCGCCCTCCTCGTCGCGCACCACTGCAATCGGAATCCTTTTTCCCCGCTCATCGGTGACTTCGGCGCGCAGAGCCTCAGCGGGCTCCAGGGCGCTGAGGTCGCAAACTTTTTCGAGGCTCATAGCGGATCTGGCCCTTTTTCTAGCCGGGCGTCAACTGCTTCTAAGAGTCGCTCTTCAATCTCCTCGATTCCGATTTGGCGAATCACTTCCGCGAAGAACCCATGCACCACCATTTTGCGGGCAATATCTTCCGGAATCCCCCGAGACAGCAGATAGAACAGTTGTTCTTCGTCAAAACGTCCAGTAGCCGAAGCGTGTCCAGCCCCCGCAATTTCGCCGTTTTCAATCTCTAGGTTAGGTACGGAATCGGCTTTGGCACCCTCGTTTAACACCAGGTTACGGTTTTGTTCATAAGAATCGGTGTTGAAGGCTTTCTTGCCAATCAACACATCCCCAATCCAAACCGCGTGTGCCTGCTGACCTTGCAACGCCCCTTTATAGTGCACATCAGAGCGGCAGTTTTCCGCGCTATGGTTGACGAACAGACGATGTTCTTGATGCTGATCAGTGTCGGTGAAGTAGACACCAAAGAGTTCAACTTCCCCACCCGGTTTATCCAGTTCAATGTCGGGACAAATCCGCACCAGGTCGCCGCCCAGGGTAATCGTAATATGCTTTAGCTTGCCATCTTTTTCCACGCTCATCCGGTGGTTACTGGCGTGAACTGCCGCTCTATCCCATTCTTGAATAGAAACGAACTCAAGCTGCGCGCCGGATTCCACATCGATTTCTACCCCCTGGTTCAGCTGGACATCCCCAATGTGCTCCAGGATCACCAAGGCTTTCGCATCCGGTTTCACATCAATGCAGATATGCTGAGCTGCCGGTTGGCGGCTTTCCCCGATTACCTTAATACGTACCGGTTCGCTGAGCTGCTCGGCGATTACTACGTTTACCAGGTCGCGGTGATTATTCCACTCGACTACGGCAGCGCGGTCCCCGGGGGCGCCTACTTTTCCGTGGATATCGCTGTCAGCTGCTATTTCGACGTATGAGGACGCGCCCAGCTCTACCCGCTTAGTTTTGCTCACCACCTGTCCGGCAACTTCAACTCGGGGCGCTTCTCCCTCTAAAGTATCCGCCAGCAGCATTTTTATCCGCTCGAGGGGAGTGAATCGCCAATCCTCCTCACGTCCACCCGGCATCGGGATATCAGCGAGGTTAAACGAGGTGGGACGATCCGCCCTCGAGGGAGCCGCGACTACTTTATGGCCTGTCTGCTTTACCATTTCGGCCATTACCCCACCGATCCTTCCATTTGTAGTTCAATCAGGCGATTAAGCTCCAGGGCATACTCCATAGGCAGCTCCCGAGCAATCGGCTCGATAAAACCACGCACAATCATCGCCATCGCTTCCGTTTCGCTAAGTCCCCGACTCATCAAATAAAAGAGCTGGTCAGCACTAACTTTAGAAACGGTAGCCTCGTGCCCCATCTCTACGTCATCGGTCTGAATATCCACGTAAGGGTAGGTATCCGTCCGGGAAATCTGGTCTACCAGCAGCGCATCACAAACCACGGAGGCCTTGGAATGTTTAGCCTGAGGCGCAATCTGTACCAGACCTCGATAGGAGGAACGCCCGCCATTACGCGAAATAGATTTAGACACAATCGAAGAGGAAGTGTTCGGCGCCAGGTGCAACATTTTTGCCCCGGTATCCTGGTTTTGTCCCTCACCCGAGAACGCTACGGAGAGCGCTTCCCCCCGCGCGTTTTTTCCGGTCAAGTAAACCGAGGGATACTTCATATTAGTTTTTGACCCCATATTGCCGTCTACCCATTCCATAGTGGCGCCTTCTTCGCAGATCGCCCGCTGGGTTACCAGGTTATAGACGTTGGTAGACCAGTTTTGAATGGTCGTGTAGCGCACCCGAGCATCTTTGAGGCAGAAAATCTCTACAATCGCGGAGTGCAGCGAATCTGTCTTATAAATCGGCGCGGTACACCCTTCCACGTAGTGGACGTAAGAGCCTTCGTCAGCAATGATCAAGGTGCGTTCAAACTGCCCCATGTTTTCGGTGTTGATCCGGAAATAGGCCTGCAGCGGAATCTCTACGTGTACCCCTTTGGGGACGTAGATGAAAGATCCCCCCGACCACACGGCGGTGTTCAGGGCAGCAAACTTGTTATCGCCAGCAGGGACTGCTTTGCCGAAGAACCGTTTGAAGAGGTCTTCGTGTTCCCGCAGGGCAGTGTCGGTATCTAAAAACACCACCCCTTGTTTTTCCAGGTCACCGCGGATTTGGTTGTAGACCACTTCCGATTCATACTGGGCGGCTACCCCGGAGACCAGGCTTTCACGTTCCGCCTCGGGAATCCCCAGCCGGTCATAGGTTTTCTTAATATCCTCGGGCAGGTCTTCCCAGGAATTTGCCACCCGATCCGTAGAGCGCACAAAGTATTTAATCTGATCCATATCCAGATCTGATAAATCCGGTCCCCAGTTCGGCATGGGTTTGCGCTCAAAGACCTTCAGCGCTTTGAGGCGACGCTTCAGCATCCATTCGGGCTCATTCTTCTCGGCAGAGATAAAGCGCACCACTTCCTCATCGAGACCGCGCCTAGCGCTTTGTCCCGCTGCATCCGAGTCGTGCCAGCCGTACTCATATTGAGTGCCAATCGAGTCAATAACCTGCTGGTCAGCAGCCTCTTTCTGCTCTTTTGTGGCAATCACCGGTGGTGATGATGTCATTTGTGTTTTATTCCCTCTTTTGTTGTTTCTTCCTGCCCTACTCTGCCATGTTTACCGGCTTGCGGGGAATTTTGGGGTTGGGTAAAGCTATTGGCACCGAGGTGGTGCAAACGTGTTCCCCATCCGCTAAAGTCGCCAGCCTTTGCACATGGACATTTAAAAGACGTGAAAAAGCTTGGGTTTCAGCTTCGCAAAGTTGCGGGAACTCGCCAGCAACTTCCTGAACCGGGCAATTTCCTTGGCAAAGCTGTACCGCGAAACCGCCGTTTCCTACTTCGCGGACCGTCGCCGCATACCCATCGGCAGTTAAAGCATCGGCGAGGGCGCGAGCCCGAGCTTTAGGATCGGAGCCGGCTTCCCTAATCAGCGGCGCATAGCGGCGTTCAATATCGCGAGAATGTGCGGCCGCGAAAGTATCAATCCCGTCCGGACCGGCCACCTGTTCAATAAATCCAAGAGCCCGACTGGCTAGTTTAGAGTAATCTTCGCTGAGTCCTTCACGTCCCTTACCAGTCGCTATATAGTGGCGAGCAGGTCTCCCTCGACCCCGTTTTGCCTGGGGAGCAGGGTCATAGACCGTAATCATCTGTCCGGTCTCTAAAGCGGTGATATGGCGCCGGACGGCGGCGGTGGTCAAACGGAGGATTTTTGCCAAGTGGGCGGCGGTAACCGGTCCTTTTTCGACGATTAAGTCTAAAACTGTTTGCCGAGTCGGCTCCGTATCGCTCACGTTTCCCCCTCCTTAAAAATAGACCGCACTCAGTCTAGCGCATTTTAGTAACAGCTGCCTTTCAAAAATAGCAGACCAAAACTAAGTGTGTCCGGCGATACAGGAAGATTCGCGGAAATAGGCAGAAGTTAGCGCGGGTAAAACCCGAAAGTGTCCCCCCTAGATTTGTTCGCGGCTAGCGGATTTTCTCTTAGCGTTCAATCTGTAGAGGATCGGTAATAAAGGGCGAATCCGTTTCCCGCAGCCCCTGCCAGCCCTGACGCAAAGATTCAATCGCCGACAAAATAGCTGCCATCGCTGAAGGATTGTGCATCTTCCCAGATAGCAGGGCATCGCGAGCCTGCTCCAATGTAAACCAAGCGGTGACCATATCGCGTTCTTCTTCGCTAGCCTCAAAGCGCTTGCCAGTAGCAGAGGAAACCTCGCGCGCTAAAAACACTCGTAAATGTTCACTGCTGCCCCCGGGGGAAGTGAAGAAATCCACCAGCACCTGCCAAGTTTCGGCCTCAAGATTAGCTTCTTCCCAAAGTTCTCGCTGAGCTGCCTCTAGGCGGTCTTCACCCTGGTGATCTAAAAGCCCAGCTGGCACTTCCCAGAGGAAGGCACGCACCGGATGCCGGTATTGACGCACCAATAAAATTTCCCAATCGGAGATTTCCCGGGAGGAGGAATCCGCCCCAGATACTGGACGCACCGCTGCGATGGCGACTGCTCCCGGATGAGCCAGGTAATCACGCTGGGCGACCTCTTCATCAGCGTGAAAACGCACACTATCACTGACAAAATCAAATACTTTCCCCTGATAAATCAGCTGGTGGTTTTCTACCGGGAAACTATAGTTTTCATCGCGCAGTTCCATGCTTCCTCTTTCCACTCTGTCTTGATAGTAGCTAGTCGGCAAGGTTGCCTTCCTGGTTTTTCGTGACCTCTTCCTCTGCAGAATCAGCCACCGGAGCCGCTCCTCGCTTTTGCTGGCGGAATTCCTGAATCACTAGGGGGCTCATAATCGCGGCGCTCACGATTCCCGCGATCGCGGCCGCCGCGAAAGTCCCGATTACGCTCGGCCACAGCCCCATAAAGTATCCGGACACGAACCAGCCGGCTCCCCCGGATACCAGCGCCAAGAATGCAGCCTTCAAGGCAGAGAGACCCACACCGCTAACTGCCTGCCGACCAGCTAGCTGACGCAAACCAAGCAATAATCCCAGCGCCCCTACGCTCATCCCTACCGATTGCGCGATTCCCAGAGCTAAGAGGATTCCGTTTGCCCGACTGGAAAACATTCCGGGCAAGGTTGCTCCCAAACCCCAGGAAAAAGCCGCAACGGTTAACCAACCAGCAGAGGCGGCAATCACCGCTTGCCGGGCTCCTCCCAGAGCATAAAGTACCCGGGAAACATGGTAGACCAGCCCATAACCTACGATTCCGGGAGCCATTGCCACCAGCCCCCAGAGCATGCCCGGTACCGGATTGATGCGAGTAAAAATATCAGTAACCGGCAGCGCCAAGGCTCCCAGAAGCGCTGACCCCAGCATTCCCACCACGGTTACCAACCGGGTAGAGGCCGCACATTCGGGATTAAAGGCTGCTTTCCCGCCCCGGTGCAGCAGACCAGACAGCCGCGGAAACATGGCAGTTGCAATCGGCACTGCTAGCACCGCATAAGGAAGCATATAAACCGATTGGGAATACTGATAGATGGGCAAAGAACCTTCTGCACCATAACTGCGGGTCACCAGGATAATCACTAGCACTGAGAACTGCTGCGCGATTAGAGAACCTACACCTGCGCCTGCCAGGCGCAATGCCTGACGCCCGCGTCCTTCTCCTAGTTTCAAAGTGGGACGCCAGCGAATCCCTAGACGATAGATAGGGATAAACAGGGGCAGGCTCATCGCCGCCACCCCCGCAGTCGTTCCCCAACCCAGAATCAAGATGGCGTTATGCGCCACCTGGCCAGGATCGGCAACCGAAGGGGTAAGGTAACCAAAAACCGCGTAGGTACTGATCACTACCAGGGAGTTTAATAGCGGTCCTAGAGCGGGCAGCAGAAATTCCTCGTGCGCCTGCAAGATGCCGGTACCCACTACACATAAACCGTAAAGCGGAACTTGCAAGGCAAACATTTGTAAGAAAACACTGATTAAATGGGCTTGTAGCTGGGGATCTACCCCCTGGGGACACGGCATTACCTGCCCTATCCAAGGAGCCAGTAAAAACACTGCCAGACCTACCGGGGTGAGCAGTAGTAGAGCCCAAGTAATCAGCGCAGACGATACCCGTTGCACCTCCGCGTGCAGACGGTCAGCAATCGGACCGGCCAAGATAGGGATAGTTACTCCCGCGAGCGCTCCGCCCGCGACCACCTCGAACAGTACAGTAGGGAGCTGATTAGCAGTGGAGTAGGCATTCGCGAAGGCACCAGTGCCTACCCAAGCCGACTGGGTGAGCCAGCGCCCAAAACCAAAAATTCGCGATAGTAAGGTAAGAACAGAGATTAGCCCGACAGCCGAAGCCAGAGCGGGCAGCCGGTTCTTTAACCCCGCTTTTTTCAACGCCGGCGCCCTAGATTATCGATAGTTTTCAACCCCGGGGTATTCGCAATTACCTGTGAAAACGATATTTTTTCACTGGCGACCGTAAGCCCTACAACTCCTAGGACTCCCAGCAGTTTTCCAAGTGTACCGGTCTTTTGCGCCCAGGCACTTCCCAGCAGTGCTCCCAGGGCATTAGCCCCGGTATCTCCCAGCATTTCCCGCTCTCCCAGGTCGGCGGGTAAAGCAAGCAGACTGGTTGCCAAGGCTCCGCCAGCTAAAGGAGCTGACGACCCTTTTTCGCCGCTAAGCGGCAGCGCGCATAGTGCCCCTACCTTTAGGCAACGCCCCGGTCGCAGGTCAAAGAGGTTTGCCAGATTTGCGCTGCCTGCTATCAGAACCGTATCTAACACCCAGGAAACCAGGCCAGTTTTCCGCGAGCGTCCAATCCCAATAGCTCCTAGTGCGGCTCCAGTTCCGATGCCCACAATTTTTAGGGTGCCGGTGGTAACTTCGCCTTCAGCTAAAGCCTGCAGATGCCCATGAAACCCTTTAGCAACGGCAGGTTTATCTTTTCTATTTCCGGAAAGTGATGGCTCACTGAGGTTTTGATCTGGCGTGCTGTTGGTTTTTTTACTTTGGCTAACGGGGGTTTCGGCTCCAGTATCATCTAAATATCCGAGGACGGCTCCCGCTGCCACCGGCAGCATCGCCCCCATTTGACCGCCGCGATTGCCCGCCAAGCTCAGCCCCGAAGCCAAGCAGGCGGCAGCAACTTTTATCCCCCCGGTCAGACTCACGGTTTCCCCATGAAAATTTTTCCGCTGATAACGCTTATGATCCTGGGATGAAAGATGTCTCCGCAGGTAGTTGCGAGCCAATAAATACCCTGCTCCCGAGACTAGCGCCCCCTGGATTGCCCGGGACATAACTATTCCTCCTTCGCGGGAGCGGGAATCGGTGGAATCAGTTGCGTCGCATACTGCTGGGTACCATACGCCTGATTAGTCCCACCCTGGTCTGCTAAGAGCGCGAAGGGGGTAGAAACTTTACTCATCATTGATCCCAACCCATCAACCGTGGTAACTGCCAGTTTTTCGGAGCGAATCTGGGTCAAGTAGCTGGTTTCATCTTTGGCGCTACCTACGACAGCCGTTCCCTTGGGCAACACCTTATCGATACCTTTTACGAACTCTAAGTCCAGGTTTAGGGCGGAATCCTTGGTGTCCTTCTCGCTGCTAGCGGGGCTAACCACCAGGATGAACTCAGCAGGATCACTAACAGCCGAGGCACCAATCAGGGGAACATCTCCCGCAGATAGGTTAGATACCAAAGCCTGCACCTCGGCATCATCACTGGTTAAACCAGCAGCCAGGGCGGTAGAAAGCACCTGTTGAGTAGAAACTTTGGCATCGACCGTATCACCCAGTTTGCTAGCTAAAGTGGGCGCCAGACTTTCGCGATAGGATTTGGAATCTTCGTTAAACCAAGCATCTTTTACGGTCACTGTGTTTACTATCGCAGCTCCCGCCACTTTAATCTGACTGTTAAGCCCACTTACGGTTTCCTCTTTGACCCCGGGCATCCTGATAACCGCGACCTTTTTATCGGTCATAGTCCCGGGAGTGAGTTTACTTCCTAACACCCCGATATATTCACCGCTGCTATTGGCTTGTTTCACTAGGTCTTCATTGGTTTCACGCAATTCTGCCTGCTGTTTAGACAGCTGCGACACCTGCCCGGTGAGAGTGTCGGAAATCTTGCCTTGCAAAGGACCAGCTCCTAACACCACCCCCATTGTGAGGGCGACCAGTACGGCCATCAACGACACCAAGTGATAGCGAAAATCAATCATTTTTCTCCTGCCTTATTTAGCCCTTTAGTGAAGGAGCAACCCCGAATAGTTGTCGGAAAAAGTCAATTAAATCATTTAGATAAATACCGGCAATCCCGTAAAATGTTTGCCCCACCGGGGTTACCGCCAGGGAGACTGCTACCGCGCCTATACATACTAGGGCAAGCAGCAGAGTTTGCCAGGTAGATACCCGTGGCTGGTAGAGCTGGGAGACTCCTTTGGCGTCGACCAGTTTGGAGCCCACTCGCAAGCGGGTCAAGAAAGTAGAGGCCATCCCGGAACGCCCTTTATCTAAGAACTCCACCAAGGTGGCGTGAGTTCCCAGCGCCACAATCATTTCTGCGTCCTTATCATCAGCCAGCAGCATCGCTACGTCCTCGGAAGTGCCGGTAGCCGGGAAGAGTACGTAGGGAATCCCCTCGCGTTTAAGCCGTTCAGTACCGGGAGCCTTGCCATTGCGATAGGCATGAACCACAATTTCTGCCCCACAGCGTAACGCCTGGTCAGATACGGAGTCCATATCCCCGATAATCATGTCCGGGGTGTATCCCTGCTCTAAAATGGCATCGGCTCCCCCATCTACCCCCACCAGCACTGGCTTGTATTCACGAATATAGGGACGCAGGGAACGTAAATCTTCTTGATAATGGTAGCCACGCACCACAATCAGGGCATGTTTACCGGCGAATTTAGTTTTTACTTTGGGAACGCCCACCCCATCAAGCAGCAAATCCCGCTCGCGGCGCAAATACTCCATAGTGTTCGCCGCGAACGCTTCTATCTGGGTAGATACCCCTTTGCGAGCCTCCTCCAAGTCAGTTGCAATGGTGCCGGGGGTCTGTAGGACGCCCTCGGCGAGTACTTTGCCATCTTGCTGGACTTTATTGCCTTCAATCGTTACCCGGCTGCCTTCTTTAAGGTTCATAATCCCGGTGCCCAGATCATCAATCAAGGTAATTCCGGCATCCACAATGATGGAAGGCCCCATATTCGGGTAACGCCCGGTAGTTGATTTAGCAGCGTTGAGGACTGCGCTAGGTCCCGCGGCCACCAGGGTTTCTGCTGCTATCCGGTCAATATCGGCATGGTTAATAACCGCGACTTCCCCGGCTTGCAGGCGCTGGGTGAGATGCTTAGTTTTCTTATCCACTCGCACCCGACTGCTAGAGACTGGTGCCACTGCTTGTGCTTTACGGCGTTTAAAAAATCCCACGAATCCACATTACCCCACGCAGCAGACACTAATCAGCTCCCGAGCGTGGTCAAGGGCAGATTGTGAATCAGCTTTACCCGCTAACATGCGCGCAATCTCCCGCTCTCGCTCACTACCTGCAACTTCATTAACCTGCGCCCGATTAGCCTGCTTACTTACTACCAATTGTTTATCTGCCCACGCTGCCACTTGCGGGAGGTGGGTTACCACTATTACTTGCGAATGTTGAGCTAATCGAGCCAGGCGCTGCCCCACTGCCAGCGCAGTTTGCCCCCCGATGCCCGCATCTACCTCATCAAAAATGAAAGTATGGGAGCCAGCAGATAAATCGCGAGTAGCTAAACTGACTTCTAGGGCCAACATGATCCGCGATAGTTCACCCCCGGAAGCTCCTTGCGCCAGGGAACGCACCGGCGCGTCCTTACCTTGCCGCAAACCGAAAGTCACCTGGTCATATCCGTTTACAGTGGGCGTATCCAAAGTATCTAACTGGATTTCAAAACCGGCATCCGGCATTTGCAGCCCGCTCAGTTCTCCTGCAACTTTCTTCTTTAAATCTTTGGCGAGGGCGCGGCGGGCTTTAGTGAGCTTCCCACCCAGAGTTCCCATTTCTACGCAGGCTTGTTCTAAGTCTTCCTTTAATTGTTGACCTTGGTTTTGCGGCCCAGAAAGCAGCGCGATTTTCTTTCGTGCGCTTTCAGCCCAGGTCTGCCAGCTATCTAAATCTTCCGCGTAGGGACGATAAGCATGGCGAAGCTCCGCTAGGTGGCGCTGGCTGCGTTCCAGTTCTGCGGGGTCAGCCTCTAAGCTAGCCAAATAGGCTCCAGTCTCGGCAGCAATATCTAAAATAATCGAGGAAGCATCCCGCAGCGCCTGCGCCAGCTCCCCCAGTTCTTCATCGCTTTGCGCTCCCTTTTCTAAGGCCTGCACAGCCGCGCTTACCAGGGAAGCTGCATCTGCGCCCTCCCCCAAGGAGTCACTAGAAAGATAGCTATGAGCCTGCTGGGCTGCTTCTCGTAAATCCTCTACATTGCCCAGGCGTTCAATCTTGCGGAGCAGCTGGTCTTCTTCTCCCATCTGGGGCTGCAATTTTTCTAGTAGGGCAACCCCCTCGCTGAGGCGGGAAACTTCCTGCTCTCGCGCCTGGGTCTGACTTTCCCACTGCGCTAGCTGCGTCTCTAAATCACGCCAACTAAGATATTTTTCCCGAAACTTCTTGACTAGCGCTAAGTGAGCGGCACCCCCAAAGGAGTCCAGCAGGTTCAATTGCCGCCCGGAAGTGCGCAAACTGAGCTGTTCAGACTGACCATGCACGGTAACTAACTCCGTTCCAATCTGGGTTAATACCGCGCTGGGAATAGTGCGCCCTCCCCCGTGGCAGCGCGAGCGCCCTTGGGCAGGAACTGTGCGTGCCAAAATTATTTCGCCGTCCTCGACTACCCCGCCGGCATCTATCACTGCTGCCGCAGCGGGTGAGGAAGGCTCGGAAATGAAAATCCCTTCTACTGCCAACTCTTTTTCCCCGTGCCGTACCAAAGCAGAATCAGCTTTTTGCCCCAAAAGTAGCCCTATCGAGGAAAGCACCATAGTTTTCCCCGCCCCGGTTTCCCCGGTAAGTACAGTTAAACCCGGTGAAAAATTCAGCCTCGCCTCAGGGATTACCCCCAAGTTAGTAATGGACAGCTGATCAATCATGACTTACCCCAGCGAACGCCAACCCTTAACCGGCAACTGGAACTTGTGAACCAGGCGCCCGGAGAAAGGAGTGTCAAGAATCCGGGCTAGCAGTACCGATGATTTGCCTTTAGTAGCCCGCATCGCAGATCCGGGCGGAACTTCGTGGCAGCGCAGACCATCTAGCCACAGCTCCATGGGAGTACGCTGATCAGGTAATACCGAGATTTCCATAGTGGATTCGGGGGAAACCACTAAGGGGCGAGTGAACAAACCGTGCGCTCCCAGGGGGGAAACCACTATCGCCTCTACATCTGGCCACACGATTGGTCCGCCGGCAGAAAAGTTATAGGCGGTAGAACCAGTCGGGGTAGCCACAATCAAACCGTCGGCTCCATAGGTAGTAATGCCCCGCTGATCAATCCCTAATCCCAGGTGGGAAGGATGTGCGCGGTCGGTAGATAAAATGGCGGCTTCGTTAAGCGCCCAATCGGTTATTTCACTGCCATCAGGTAAAGTCACCGTCACGTCCACGGTCATCCGCGACTGCACCGTATAGGAGCCGGCCACAATATGATTGATAACTTCCGAGATTTTATCCGGTTCCACTTCGGTTAAGAAGCCGGTGTGTCCCAGGTTGATTCCAATTAGTGGCACTGCTTGGGCACGAGCATAACGGGCTGCTCCTAACAGGGTTCCATCTCCACCTAAAGCGATTACGATTTCCACTGCACCGGGATATTTTTCATCTACCGGGGTTATCCCATGACTGCGCAGCGCCTGCGCGACATTATCGGCAGTTTCTTCCAAATCGGGACGTGAAAGGTGCCGGATTACCATTACCCGTCGCTCACCCATGAGTTTCTCCCCCTGCTTGGTTGGTTTTATCGCTTTGTTCTTGTCCCGCTGGTCCGGCAGCAATCGCATCTCTTAGCATTTGCTCGACCACCTCCGCTGCCGGCATTTTTGCCCCGCGTACTAGGTAAACGAAGTACTCAACATTGCCTGCCGGACCGGGCAGCGGTGAGGCTGCCACTTTCTGTAATCCTAACCCGTTTTCTTTCGCTGCCGCGATCACTGCTAGCACCGTGTGGAAATGATCTTCCGGGTCACGTACCACTCCCCCAGACCCCAAATGTTCGCGCCCAATCTCGAACTGAGGTTTGACCATCAACAAATATTCGGCGTCGATGGTAGAGGCACGCACCAGAGCGGGAATAACCAGTTTTAAGGAGATAAAAGATAAATCTCCCACCACCAACTGGGCAGGTTCCCCAATTGTTTGCGGATCCAGGTAGCGGATATTGGTGCGGTCATGGACTTCTACCCGCGGATCTTGCTGCAAGTTCCAACGCAGCTGTCCATACCCCACATCTACCGCAACTACTGAGTCGGCTCCCCGTCGCAACAAAACATCGGTAAAACCACCGGTAGAAGCGCCGGCATCCAGACAACGTTTCCCTTTTATAACGGGGGCGTCCTTATCTAAAATATCGAGGGCGCCGGCCAGCTTATATCCGCCCCGGGAAGCGTATTCCGCGTCTGGGGTTTCGGCTACCACCACCGCTTGTGCCGGGTCTATCTGGGAGGCAGGTTTGGGCATTACCCGACCATCAACCCTGACTCTGCCAGCGGTGATTATCCGGGCGGCATGAGCGCGAGAAGTCGCTAGATGCCTACGCACCAGTTCGCGGTCTAGCCGACGCAGCCTCCCCACACCTATTTCCTTCCTACCTGCGCATCCAGTGAATCGAGGACGGCAGACAATTTGTTAACCGCGGTCTCTAAGTCACTTAAAGTAACCTGCGGGTAGATGTTGTCCCCCTCCTGCGGCCAACTTGCAGTCAGCTGATCAATATCGGATTTTCGCGCCGTTAGTTCCAGGTCTTCTGGGGAATCCTGCAGGTTATTCTGAGCGTTCACTGTCAACCTCATCGGGGAGGAGCAATTCTAGCTGTTGATCTTCGCTATCTACTGGGAGTGGTACTTCTTCCCCTGCTTCTTCCTGCAGGTTTTCATCGGATACCTGCTGAGCAGAGTCGAGATTTTCTTCGGCTTCTTCGCTGGGAGCCACGAATCCTTCCTCGAGGGTATCGGCGTCATCCTCAGGAGCGTCTGATGCCGAGGTTTCCACCTCGCGTACTACCTGCAAATCTGGCAGGTGTACGAATACGCCCCGATCACGGGCATCCCAAACCGCCGCCACCAGGGCGCGGTAGTCCTCCAAGCTGAGTACTTGGCCGTTATCGACCGGTTCTTCATCCCGCATTACCCGTCCGTCTTCGGCCACCATAAAAGCCGCAGATTCTCCGCTGGTCCAGGCTCCGGTAGGTTGATGTACCGGACCGGGATGTACTCGCATCAAGTCAGTAAGGTCTAATCCTAAATACGAGGGACGCCGATCCGGATAGGCCAGCGCTACCGCTTTAGCATCAGACACTCCGGTAAGCACATGCAGACTGAGCATATCGGCAGCCACTGCCCCCGCAATATCCGTATCGAGGCGATCGCCCACCGCCAGCGGTTTAGTTGCCCCCGCGTGGGCGGCGGCTTTCCGATAGATGCCGGCAAATGGTTTCCCCCCGGCGAAGGGTTTTTGCCCGGTAGCGTGTTCTACCGCTGCCACCAGGGATCCATTCCCCAGAGCAAAACCATCTTCCGTGGGCAAAGTAGCATCCAGGTTGGTTGCCATAAACAAGGCACCAGCACTAATGGCGTAGGCAGCTTCAGAAAGCTGGCGCCAGCCAACCTCTGGACCATAACCTTGAATAACCGCCACCGGCTGCTCACTGGCCTTACTCACTACTTCAAATCCGGCCTTTGCAACTGTATCGATTAGCGCCTGAGTTCCAATCACCAGTACTTTCGATTCCGGTTCAATCTTTTGAGTGAGGATCTCTACCGCATCCATCGCTGCAGTCATTACCTCAGTCGGATCAGCGGCAATCCCGTGACCTTTAAGTTTTTCCGCAACCTGCTCGGGAGTACGGGAAGCATTATTGGTTAGGAACTGGAACTTTACTCCGCTTTCGCGCGCCGCCGCTAACCCGGCAGCCGCATGAGGAATATCGCGGGTTCCGGCATAGCACACGCCATCCAAATCGATTAGCAAAACGTCGGCAGTTTCTACTAACGGTTTTCGACTTCCATGCAGATCAGAAGGCACATAGGGGTTATCCGCTTCCAGAACTTCTTCCAGATCCACAATGGCCACCGTGTCCGGAATTTCCGGGATTTCCTCTGCGACTTTATCCGCTTCTTCATCTCTGCCCAGTTCGCGCAACAAATCAGTCTTGTAGGAAAGGATTCGCGCCAACATCACGGGATCTTCTAGGGGGTGATTTTCTAAGAATTGATCAAGTAGCAGCAGCGCTGCATCTGATTCACCTAGATCATGACGGGCTCCTGCCTGCACTATAACCAGCTCTACCAGGTCTGATAGCTCGAAGCCCGAAATATCCGTTTCCGCAATAATCTCTAGGGCTTTTTCAGGCTTTCCGAGACCGCGTTCACAATCAGCCTCGATGGCTCGCAAACTGTCGCTGCCACTTAAGCGGCGAGCCGCGCGTACCTCCCGCAGGGCTTCACTATATTTTCCGCATCCGTAGGCGGCGAGGGCGCAGGCTTCCCGCACAGCAGCGATCCGCCCTGCGCGGCTAACTGCCGCTTTGGCATGTAAATAGGCTTCTTCCGCATCTACATCCAGTAGCGATCCTGCCATCACCAGATGACGAGCCACTATTTCCGCGTTATTCGGGTCCAGCGAAGACAAAGCCGCCCGCGATTCTCGATCCAGGTCAGAAGCTTTTACCCCCGCAGGAATCTGCGGTTCATTCTCATGGCGCCATTCTTTTGCGCGATACCGAGAGTCGCGTACCCCATAGGAATGTTTGCCCTCGCGGGGTGCTTGTGCTTCCCGTTCCCGGCGATCATCGCGCCGCTCCTCGCGGCGATTATCGCGGTTAAAACGGCGCCCGCCCCGGTTGTATCCCCGATCGAAACCTCGATTTCCGCCGCGTTCTCCGCGGTTATCTTCACGTTGCCCCCGGTAGGAACCACGGCGGTCGCCGCGATTATTGCGGGAATTGTCTCCGCTCCGCTCCTGCCATTTACCACCTGAACGGTTGTTCTTGCGGTAGCCGCCCTCACGGTATCCGCCCTCGGATTGTCTCCGTCCACGATAACCATCCCGATCGCCTTGCCGCTGACCTCTAGAGTTAGAGTAGTCACCTTGATTTGAGGAGTTACCGCCACTGCCCGCCTGCGAGCGCCGCTTGCGCCATTGGGGTTCGCGTCTGCCGCCTTGCTGATTAAAATTACTCAACTCTAGATCCTTATCTTTTTGTTACGATGCTGCCTTCTATTCTAGACGCAATCCCAACGGTAAAGCTGCCTGCAACAGGTTGTCTATCCTCACTATTTCGCAGGTACTACTGGGCTTAAGGACTAGTTCTTGAAAAGTCGCGTCTTTTCTCACGAACACGTTCAAAAAATATCTATACCAGTAAGGGGTAATGCACGAAGTAGCTAGTTAAGTAGGGCTGCCAGTTCATCTAGCATACTCTGGGGGGTCATTCGGGAGGTTTCTAGCAGGTGATCGCGGGAATCCGTGGGTAAGAAGGCGCGAGGAATCCCAAAGGATTTAATCGGGGTGAAACAGTTTTCGCCGGCGCAGCTGCTACGCAGCAGCGCGCCCACCCCGTTAGTTACTTCCCCGTCCTCGATAGTGATAGCCAAATCAGCGCCAGCCACCTGTTT
Organism: Varibaculum massiliense; assembly: GCF_900106855.1. NCBI lineage: Bacteria > Bacillati > Actinomycetota > Actinomycetes > Actinomycetales > Actinomycetaceae > Varibaculum > Varibaculum massiliense. Next base: position 425,054 of record NZ_FNWI01000004.1, read on the forward strand.
TAAAAGCGCGGGAGAAACGGGGATTACCCACCCGGGATTTACACATTTAACCGCATGCCCCCGCGCGGCAAGTTCTTTGGAAAGAACGATGGTCGACTCCGCCATAGCACCCACTGCTACCACCAGAATTTTTTTACCGGTTCCGGAACTTTGAAATAACACATCGAGACCATCCACGGTTGTTTCTGCTTCAATATCGGCAGGTACGCTCCCCTTGGGGTAGCGCACTATGGTGGGACCGTCCTCGATAGAAACTGCCTTCCCTAAGAGTTTTCGCAGGGTGCTGGCATCCCGCGGAGCCGCTACCCTAATCCCGGGAACCATGGCAGCAATCGCCAAATCCCACATCCCGTTATGGCTGGCTCCATCAGCTCCGGTGATACCCGCGCGATCTAAAACCACAGTTATTCCCTGTTTATGCAGGGCAGCATCCATTAGCAGCTGGTCGAAAGCGCGGTTTAAGAAAGTGGCATAGAGGGCGAGCACCGGGTGACAACCAGCAAAAGACAGTCCGGCAGCCATAGTCATCGCGTGTTGTTCGGCAATACCTACGTCGAATACCCGGTGCGGAAATTGGGCTCGCAACGGTTTTAAACCTACCGGCTCCATCATTGCCGCCGATATTCCCACAATCTTGGGGTTCCGTTTAGCCAGTTGCACAATTTCTTCCGCAAATACCGCTGTCCAGCCAAAACGTTCTTTCTTTACCGGCAAACCGGTTTCGGGATGAATCGGGCCCACAGTGTGGAAATGATCGGCATCATTTTCTTCTGCCGGAGTGTAGCCGCGTCCTTTCTCAGTAATGGCATGCACAATGATTGGTCCAGAAAACTCTTTCGCCCGCGCTAATACAAACTCGGTGGCCACAATGTCATGCCCATCTACCGGGCCGGTATATTTGATTCCCAGGTCAGAAAACATCACTTGTTCGGGAGACACCATATCTGCCATCCCCCGTTTAATCCCGTGCAACGCCTCATAGGTGAGTTCGCCTGGTTTGCCCCGAGATTTTAAGTGCTGTTTCCCCCAACGCAAGGCTCGCTCATAGGCGGGAGAGGTGCGCAGGGCATCCAGGTGATGAGCCAGACCCCCGATGGTGGGTTCATAAGAACGACCGTTATCGTTGACCACAATTATCAGGCGTAAATCGGGCCGCTCGGAGATATTATTTAGTGCCTCCCAGGTCATGCCGCCGGTCATGGCGCCATCGCCGATTACTGCCACCGTGTAGGAATGATCTCCTTTTAGGGCTTTAGCCTCCGCGATTCCCTGCGCCCAGGACAGTGCAGTAGAAGCATGAGAATTTTCCACCACGTCATGTACTGATTCTGCGCGCGAAGGATAACCCGATAGTCCCTGCGCGGTCCGCAGATGAGCAAAATTTTTGCGTCCCGTTAATATCTTGTGGACATAAGCTTGGTGTCCGGTGTCGAAAATAATGGTGTCCGTGGGAGAAGAAAACATCCGATGCAGGGCGATAGTAAGTTCCACTACCCCCAGGTTGGGGCCCATGTGACCGCCAGTTTTCGCCACATTCTCTACTAAGAATGCCCGGATTTCACCGGCCAGCTCACTTAGCTCCAAGCTGGAGAGATTATTCAAATCTGCCGGGTTAGTTATCCGATCCAGAATTCTTGCCACCCAGCCAGTTTAGCCACATTTTGTTTTATTGCGGGCAAAGATGGATTTATCGGCAGTTACTTGCACCAACACCACCTAGCGCGTCAAACTAAAAGCATGGGGAAAAAGCAGTCAGAATCTACCGATGCTTTCGGGAGTTCGCGCGCCGGGTTAACTGCCCTTTCCATTACTATCGGGGCGCTAGTCGGCCTGGTTTCGGTAGGTTTTTACTATTTAATCGCCGGTTGGAGTTACCTGGTCACCGGCTATACCGATTACCCCGCCCACGCTGGCGCCCCCCACGGATTCCTCGGGTTAGCACCGGCCTTTATCATTGCGGTTCCAGTGCTTTCCGCTTTACTTTATGCACCGGTAGTTGAATATTTCACCCCTGGTTCTCGCGGTCATGCCGTACCAGAAGTAATGTTCGCCGTCCGCCGCAAAGGCGGGAGGATCCCCGGACGCAACGCCCTAGTAAAACTTTTCGCTGCTTCTCTGACCTTGGGAGGAGGGGGAAATGCGGGCAGAGAAGGGCCGATTGTAATGATTGGGGCCGCGATTTCTTCCTGGATAGGAACCCGCCTGGGGTTAAGCAAACAGCGCCTGATGTTCCTGTGTGCTTGCGGGGCTGCCGCGGGGATTGCTGCTACCTTCAACGCTCCCCTGGCTGGTGCCTGTTTCGCGGTGGAACTGGTGTTAGGGGCTCTTAGCGCCGAGGACTTTGTTTTCATCGTATTTGCCTCGGTGTCCGCCTCTCTGGTTTCTCAACAGTTTTTGCCTGACCAGGCCAGCGTGCCTCTTAGCCAATCGCTAGACCTATTTTCCCACAGTGATTACTTGCTGGTCGCACTGGTAGCTTTAGTCGCAACCTTGGCGGGAATCGGATTTTCTAAACTTATCTACCTAGTTTGGGATGGGATTGACCTGGTTTATCGCTGGAATGCATGGTTTCGCCCGGTCGCTGGTTCGCTGCTACTGGGAGTATTTCTCTACTATTTCCCGCTACTTTACGGCACCGGCGATAGCGTGCAGTTGCGGGTGCTCTCTGGTGATTTCCCAGTATGGATGATTCTAGCGTTACTTTTAGGACGCGCCGTGAGTGCCGCATTCACCATTTCTATGGGGGGAGCCGGCGGAGTCTTCGGTCCTACCTTATTTGTGGGTGCCTGTGCGGGTATGGTGGTGGGACAGCTCGTTCAACCTTGGTCGGCTTCTGCAACTGCCATTTATGGAGTAATCGGCATGGGGGCGGCTTTCGCGGCGGCCTCTCGCGCACCCCTAACCGCAGTCTTCATCATTATCGAAATGACCAGGCAGTATTCTCTGATTCTCCCGATGATGTTGGCGGTAGCCATTGCCACCGGTATTTCCCTATTTATGACTCGTTCGACTATTTACACTCAAAAACTGCACCGCCGCGGTGACCGGCTTTCCGACCCCGTCTCGGCTACTCTATTAGGGCGCAGCACAGCCGCGGATTTAATGCATCAACCACCGCAAGTTTTAAGTCAAGATATTTCCCTAGCTCAGGCGGAAAATACCCTGGAAACTTGCGGCGAGAACTCTTTGGCGGTGGTCGATTCCCAGGGAGAATTCCAAGGCTCCGTGAGTGCCCTACTGCTCGGTCAGGAAATCGATAAACGCGGCGCGGATGCGCCCTTGGCGCAGATCCCTTTAACCGCAGCATTCTGCACCCCCACTGAACTCCCTAGTCAAATTCTCAAGGAGCTGGCAGAATCTTCTCTTTCTAACCTGCCGGTGGTGGGGCGCTCCCAAAAGGTCTTGGGTTATGTGCGAGGACGCGACTTGATCGTCAAGCTCTACCGTCAGCAAACCCGCGCGCTTAGCCAACGCGACTTGGGAGATTCCCTGGGCAAGCGCATCCGCAAACGCTGGAAACAGCACCGCCACCGCTAACGCCACTCTGGGCGTGGTGAAAGCGCTCGGGGGACCCCGGTGAGCCTTGCTTCGCTCGGCTCAAGCCCCCTCTCGCATCTTTCACCACGCCCAGAGCATTAAACTCGTGCGATTAACTAGGCAACTAGATTGCGCAGTACGTACTGCAGGATTCCACCGTTGCGGTAGTACTGAGCTTCACCGGGAGTGTCGATCCGCACGGTGGCGTCGAACTCTACGGTGGAGCCATCGGTCTTAGTCGCTTTCACCTTCATAACCTGCGGAGTTACCCCCTCATTGAGCTGGGTAATGCCGTTAATATCGAAGGTTTCTGTCCCATCTAGCCCGAGGGAATCAGCGCTTTCGCCCTCGGGGAACTGTAGCGGCAAGATCCCCATACCGATCAAGTTGGAACGGTGAATCCGTTCGAAAGACCGCGCGATAACCGCTTTGACTCCCAGCAGCAAAGTACCTTTAGCAGCCCAGTCACGCGAAGATCCGGTTCCGTACTCTTTACCACCGAGTACTACCAGTGGCACTCCGGCCTGGGCGTAGGATACCGAAGCATCGTAAACCGGCACCACTGGGGCGTCAGCTTTGGTGAAGTCCTTGGTGAAACCGCCCTCGACATTGTCGAGGAGCTGGTTACGGATACGGATATTTGCGAAGGTGCCGCGCATCATCACTTCGTGGTTACCGCGCCGCGAACCATAGGAGTTGAAGCTACGCCGTTCCACGCCGTGGGAGCTGAGGTACTGACCAGCCGGAGTCTTGGCGGCAAACGCACCTGCGGGGGAAATATGGTCGGTGGTTACCGAATCTCCCAGTTTCAGCAGCACTCGGGCTCCGGAAATATCTTTCACCGGATCTGGGGTTTCCGGCATCCCTTCGAAGAAGGGTGCTCTGCGCACATAGGTGGATCCGTCGTCCCACGCGAAGGTGGGTGAATCGGGAACCTCCAGGGACTGCCAGCGGTGATCTCCTTCGAAGACGCTCTGGTAATCCTGCAGATACATATCGCGGTCGATAGCCTGGCCGATTACTTTTTCTACTTCTTCGGCAGCCGGCCAAATATCGCGCAGGTAAACTTCGTTTCCTTGGCTATCTGTGCCTAGCGGCTCGGTTTCGAAATCGAAGTCCATAGTTCCGGCTAGTGCGTAGGAAATAACCAGCGGTGGGGATGCTAGATAGTTCATCTTTACATCCGGGTTGATCCGCCCTTCAAAGTTACGGTTACCAGACAGTACCGACACTACCGTCAGGTCTGCTTCCGCTACCGTGTTGTGAACTTCCTCGGGCAGCGGACCGGAGTTACCGATACAAGTGGTGCAGCCATAGCCGACAATATCGAAGCCCAGCTGCGACAGGTACGGCATCAGACCGGCTTTTTCGTAGTAGTCCCGCACTACTTGGGAGCCGGGAGCTAGGGAGGTTTTCACCCACGGCTTCGGCTTTAGTCCTTTTTCAGCAGCGTTCTTAGCGAGCAAACCAGCCGCCATCATCACCGAGGGGTTGGAGGTGTTAGTGCAGGAAGTAATGGAGGCGATTACCACGTCGCCGTGATCCATGGCTACTTCTTCCCCACCAGCTAGTTTCACCTGGGTGGGGCGGGTAGGACGCATCAGTTTCGGATCAATGGTCTTATCTCCGGCCACATAGTCGGGAAGAATCTTCTTGAAAGAATCTTTGGCCATTGCCAGCTCGATGCGGTCTTGCGGACGCTTCGGACCAGCAATAGAAGGCACCACGGTGGACAGATCCAGTTCCAGATATTCGCTATAACGTGCCTCGTGAGAGGGGTCATGCCACAGTCCTTGCCGCTTAGCGTATTCCCGCACGAGGGCGCAGGATTCTTCGCTGCGGCCGGTCAGGTGCAGATAGTCAATAGTGACCTCATCAATCGGGAAGATAGCGGCAGTGGAACCAAACTCCGGCGACATATTGCCGATAGTGGCGCGGTTGGCTAGGGGAACTGCTCCTACGCCCTCGCCATAGAACTCTACGAACTTGCCGACTACTCCGTGGTCACGCAGCATCTGGGTGATAGTCAGTACCACATCAGTAGCGGTAGCGCCAGGCGCGATTTCGCCGGTTAGCTTGAAGCCCACTACCCGCGGAATCAGCATCGATACCGGCTGTCCCAGCATGGCCGCCTCAGCCTCGATTCCGCCGACGCCCCAGCCGAGGACGCCCAGACCGTTAACCATAGTGGTGTGAGAGTCGGTACCTACCAAAGTGTCGGGGTAAGCCAGCGCGCCATCCTCGTCCTGGTCGGCGAAAACAACCCGCGCCAGGTATTCGATATTTACCTGGTGCACAATCCCGGTTCCCGGAGGTACTACCCGGAAGTTTTCGAAGGCGCCTTGCCCCCAGCGGAGGAACTGATAGCGTTCCTGGTTGCGCTGGTACTCGATGTCCATGTTCTTTTCCACGGCATCTTTGGAGCCGAATACGTCGATCTGTACCGAGTGGTCAATAACCATTTCCGCTGGCACTTGCGGGTTGATCAGGTCAGGATCTTTACCCAGGTTCACCACCGCGTCGCGCATAGTCGCCAGGTCAACGATGCAGGGAACGCCGGTGAAATCTTGCATTAAGACCCGCGCCGGGCTGTACTGGATTTCCTTGCTAGGTGCCGCTTCTGGATCCCAGTTTGCTATCTGCGTAATCTGCTCTTTGGTGATATTTTCCCCGTCCTCGTTCCGCAGCAGATTTTCTGCCAGGATTTTCAAGGAATAGGGCAATTTTTCGGTGCCAGGCACCGCTTTTAGGTCATAGATTTTATAGCTCTTATCGCCAACACTTAGCTGTGTCGCCGCCCCAAAGCTGTTTAAACTCATAGCCGCCTCCCGCAGGGAATCAAAATATTTTCTCTTGATATCAAGATACTTTGCGAAGCGCACGAATGCCAGTATTTACAACCCCCGATTTTTTCTTTCAAGGTTTAGCGTTGCACTTTTCGAACCTTTTTTCTTTTTACCTGCGAGGACGAGCATGCGGGCTGAGGGAAAAGCATTGCTACCCCTCAGCCCGCAAGAAGGAGGCACTCCCCCAAACTCCGGGGATTTATAAAAGAATTTCCTTACCTAATTTTCTTTTACGTTACTTTCTGCCAAGCATTCCTAGAACTTTCTAGGGCGCGACCTCCGCGGCGCTCCCCCAACCGTTTTCCCCTTGGGGACGTGCCTCGGGATGCAACACCAGATATTTCAAAGTGGCGACTACCTGCCGGGCGCTGTAACCGTGGAACATATTATCTTTACCTCCGCGGGCGAACTGGATAATCGTATCCAAGGTCATGTAGTGGTAGTGATCGTAATGCGGAATCACGAAACGTTGATTTTCCTGGTCAAAGCGGGTGGTATGCGTGACGTTTCCGTAGGTTATGTACTCCAAGGGTACGATTAGTTTCGCTTCTACCTGGTCATAGGTAAACTTTTCGTCTTCTTGAACCTCGGTGCTGTCCTGCGGTTTTTCTTCCTCATATTCGGTGATCTCAATATCGGGATAGAGCTCAGAAGGATCGGTATAACTAATTCCTTCATGACCATCAGCGAAGTGTAGATGCCAGTGGTCTCCGTGGCGTTGAATTTTTACGACTCGTTCAGAGTCGTCGGGTTTTTGCTGTCCGGGTTGGTTACCGGGTTTCGGCCGCTGCTCCGTTGGCGGTTGTGCTTGACCAGGCTGGTTAGGCTTATCACCTCCATTCGGCTTCGGCGCTTCCCCATTCCCACCATGTGTACCGGAGTACTGACCTATTTTTATTTGCGGAAAGACTTTCGCGGGATTTTCGTAGGTAATATACTCTTCCCCCGCCTGCGTATAGGCGTGATAGTGATCCGCGTGCTGCAAGATTTTCACAATCGGCAACTTGGCCAGTTGCGGCAAAGAAACCACCCGCACTAAGGGCAATCCACCTCCAGGGATTGGTTTCCCGCTCGGACGGGGTTTTACCGTGCTACCCGGCACTCCGGAAGGATTAGTTTTACCACCAGCGGGAACTACCTGGGGACGCCACGGCCGGTAACTGGGAACGGGATTTTTTCCGCCCCCGTGGCTGCCAGTATAAGTTCCGATAGCAATCCCGGGATATAGGCCGCTGGGATTAGTGTAGGTAACAAACTCTTGGCCATCCGCGGTGTAAATATGGTAGTGGTCTCCATGTTTTAGGATTTTGACTACTCCCTGCGATGCCACCTGCCCCAATTGTCCCGCAGATAGTACTTTCGCGGTGCTGCGCAGCTGCCCCGCACTCTTAGCTTTGGATGGATCAGTGTAAGTGATGATTTCGCGTCCATCTTTGGTAAACACATGCCAGTGGTCACCGTGTTTTATTACTTTCACGATTTCATCGCTAGCTACTTCCCCGTCCACTAACACTTGGGTGGTTTCGTCTAGTTTGAACTTGGGTCCTTGAGGACGAGGCATTATTTTCCTTGCAGCCGAGGGAGTTTTCCCGGAGACACCGAGGGCGTCCTCACCGTTATTAAAAACACCCCCGAACGCCAGCGCACTGGAAGTTAGCAATAGAGCAGCGGCTACCCCCGCTCCTACAATTAGCTTAGCTTTAGCCATGTTTTCTCCTTACTTTTTTCTAAAGACTAAGGCTGCTAGCAGCCCAAATACCGATATGAGGACGATTACCGCGCCGGGGCGCAGGTTTTGATAAAACGAGAGCACTAGCCCCGCATACACACAGAACAATGAGATGATCACTGACAGCAGCAAGGTGCCGCGATAGGTTCGCGCGAACTGCATAGCCCCAATCGCGGGGATTACCAGAATCGAGGAGACTATCAGGGATCCGATAGTTTTTGCCGCTACCGACACTGCTAGTGCCACCAACAGCGCGAACACAAAATTGAGGACGCGAATATTTATCCCTAATAGCCGCGCGGTCGGAGAATCGAATATGGTTAAAAAGAGGCGGCGATACAGGACGCTGTAGACCACTGCCACGGCTACCCCCACCCCTAGCACCAGATACAACTCCAGGTCACTTAGGGTAACGATAGAACCAAACAGATAGGTGGTGATGGCGCTAGATCCACCGGAAAAACTGGTAAAAATTCCGGCGAGCCCAATCGAAGCTGCTAACACAATAACCGTAGAAATCTCTTGGTAGGCACGCAAACGTACTCGTACTGCTTCTACAAATAGAGCTGCGATTACGCAGGCAATAACCGATCCCACTAAGGGGTTAAAACCGAAAGCCAGCCCGGCGGCTACTCCCGCCAGCGAAGAGTGTGAGAGCGTATCCCCCATCATCGATAGGCGTTTGAGTACAATCGGCAAGCCAATTAGCGGCAAGATTACCGCCAGTACCGTTCCTACCAGGAAGGCGCGTTGCATGAAGTCATAAGCAAACAGGCTCATCGGCTAACCTCAAGTTTTTCCAGCTCAAGGGAAGTCATTTTCCCTGCAGACAAGCGATAAGCAGCATCTATGAAAGGAGCAACTTCCGCCAATTGATGGGTAACCATCAAAACCGTTTTCCCCTGGTCACATTGCTCCCGCAGGAGGCGGTAGAGATCAAGCGAAAACTTTTGATCTATACCGCCGGTAGGTTCATCCAAGAGAATCAGACGCGCCTGTTTCAGGAGTGCCAGTAAGACTCCTACTCTCTGCAGTTGCCCCCCAGATAACTCGCGCAGACGATGGGTGCGCACCCCGCTTAACCCCACGGTGTCCAGCGGGGCGGTAGGATCGCTTTTTCTTTTCAGTTGCGCCAGATAGACCCGCACTAACTCCGCCACGGTGGTCGGAAAATTGCGGTAGCCACTGACCGCGTTTTGGGAAAGATAGGCGAGGTCGCGATAATGGTTATCTACACTACTCAGATCACCAAAAAGGCGAATTTGACCTTGCGAGGGATGCAAATTTCCCAAAATCAGGTTCATCAGGGTGGATTTTCCTGCCCCGTTATCGCCGCTCACCGCCACAAACTGTCCGGCAGTGAGGGATAAATCCACTGACTGCAGCACCGGGATATCCCCGTACGCAAAAGCGACTTTATTTATTTCCAGGATCTTATTCACCGAACGATTCCATCAAGTTAGTTAAGTTTTTCTCCATTAGCCCCAGATATCCGAGTGCCTCTTCCTCCTTAGTTAGATGCTCCATGGTGTAAAGAGTGCCGGTTTTTGCTCCGGTAGTGCGTGCTAGGGTTTCTGCGACTTTCGGAGTGGCTTTCCCTTCAAAAAAGATCGTGCTGATCTGATGTTTCTTCACGAAATCAGCAATGGTAGCCAATTGGTTAGCCGAGGGTTCGTCCTCGGGTGAAATCCCGGTGACTGCTACCTGTTTGAGACCGTAGTCGTCTGCCAGATAGTTGAAAGCTGCATGGGAGGCAACAAAGTAGCGTTTTTCAGCGGGAACTTTAGCGATTTCCCGAGCAAATTTTTTGTCTAACACCTGGAATTTTTCTTGGGCTTTTTTCAGATTTTCCTGGTAATAGCTAGCATTTTCAGGATCTAGGGCGCTAACCTTTTCGCAAATTGTTTTCAGCTCGGCCTGAGCATTTTTAACGCTGAGCCAAGTGTGGGGGTTAACCGCAGTGCTATCGGTGCGGGCCGCATCTTTATTTCTTAGTAGGGTTAGCCCTTGCGATAGATCGAGGAATTTTTCTTCACTCCCAAGGCTCTCGCGGAGGTCTCCAATAAAGCCTTCCATTCCGGCACCGTTGTAAACAATCAGATCGGCTTTTGAGAGTTCAGCGCGATCGCTGGTTTGCAGTTCAAAGTCGTGGGGCTCTTGCGTGCCTTTAATAACCGTTTTGACTTCCATCTTGTCGCCGACGATCCGGCTGGTCAGATCGGCTACCGGAAAGAAAGTGGCATAGACCAGAGGTTTATCTTTTTCTCCAGTGTTTTCCGTGGTTGCCCCTCCCTGCGCGTGCGCACTGCAGCCTGCTGCAGAAAATACCAAGAGGGCGGCAATCAGCGAAGCCAGAAGGGTTTTGAAGCTATTTTTATGCACCATTTTCCTAACCGTTTTAGTTTTCTCAGCGAAAAATTTATTTCGTTCAAAAAACTTAACAGTAATGAGAACGGTTATCAACTTAGGTGAGTATGCGCCTTCTCACCATTTTTCGTATTTTGCCAAAACGTCTCTCCCACTGCACCCAGCTCACAGATTTGATAAATGGATGACACCTTTCAGAACTAGCGAAGACTCCCTCGACACCTGCGATTGTAAGGACGTCAGCAACTTTCACTCCCCATCCAGAGAAAACAACTCTGGCAGTTATTCGTCAAAATAAAGTTAGTAGATATCCGTCAACTAGCGCCACGAAAAAGTAGAGCAACAGCGCTCTTATAAATGCCTCGATATGCTTTTTCGGATCTTTATAAAGCTCTTTTTGCGGTATTTTCGATAATCTTATCCGCTTGCTATTTCGCCACCACAGCAGATCAATGATGAGCAGGTCAAAGACATTTAAGGTCTGTCCCAAAATCAGCAAATATATAAAGTTATGAGAGAAGTTTTCCTGGCGAATAGGAATTCCGAAAAATAAAAATAAGACAGTAAATACGAAAAAGTGTGCTGCCCAGACACTGACTTTTCCTGTTTCCTTAAACTTTCCGCGGTACTCGGCAATCTCTTGGATGCGGTTTTGAACTTTATTCGGATAGGAACTATAGTTTTTTAAATTTTTCTGATCCGTGCCAGTCCCTAGGTAGCAGACCCCAAAAAATGCCGCGCATAAAATGACTATTTCGATTAAAAGCACATGTATCCCCTAACCCTGAAACGTACTGGGTCACTAAAGTTGCATGACTCAGGTAAAAGCATGTACAAAACCCGGAAAATAAAAATCAGGAGAATACGGAAATCAAAACTGAAAACCACATTCTTCTGACCAATTCCCAACCAACTACCGATTCTTACTTATCACGCAACTTACCAACTTGCGTAAATTCCTTATCCCCAACACGCATCTTCTTATCAGTGAACTTTACTCGCATCATTCTGCTAATAATATGCTCATCCGTTATCAGCACAAAAAATTGCTTTTCTTTTTTATTCACCAAGTAATACTGTTCACTGCCAATACTCTCTACCGCTTTACCGAATGCAAACGTATCAAAGAAAGGAATACCACCAAACAAAGTAGTAATCCACCCGATAAAATTATCCATAAACTTTTCAGACGAATTTGGAATAAACTTCGTCACCGTGAGCATAATAATTTCAGCGTCTGCATATTCATCGCGAATAATTTGTTCCTTCATCTTGATTTTCTTACACACACCCAATTTTGCATTAAGACCATACTTCGCTAAATCAATAGGCTTCTTAATAATTGACAAATCAATAGCATTGTCTTTATCCAACAAATAGTCGACAGTAACACCCAGCGCATCCGCAATCACCTTCAAATTTGCAACATCTGGCAGACCGCGCCCACCTTCCCACTTCGCTACCGCAGCACGCGAAACCATAATCATTTCAGCAAGTTCTTTCTGAGTTAAACCCGCTTCCACGCGCGCATTTCTGATTTTTTCTCCTAACAACATTGTATAACTCCTTTCATTGGCTATGAGTTTTCGTTCTTAACGATTATTTGTTTTGCTCGTAATGCAATTAATAATCGCACTGCGTAATTACAGGCTAACGAGCAACATATGAATAGAAAAGGAACGAACGAGAACAAAAGCGTTACGAATCGTAACATGGCATTTTCTTAGCACACGCGCACATAATTATGTGAAAATAGCTGTTTCAAAAGAATTTTATATAAAACTAACAGAGAACGTACAAAATCCAAGGTGCACGAGCCATACAACACAACGCACCGATGACCGATATCCACCTCATTGCTCTGCTCTCATTCATGCCAATCCCCAACAACGAACGTACGGGATAAGGCAACAGAAACATACGTTTGTTGCCAAGCGCATATCAGAATCGACAAGCGCAAGGATCCAAGCGCGCAACAACAGCTGCTAATCCGGCTTTGACATCAATACTATAGTCTCGACTTGTATCAAGACCGCCCTGATGATAACCCTACATCAAGAACTTAGTCTTAACGCTCGTTGCGGGGTGGAAGTTGGCAAAGGAAATGTCGATTGGATGTAAAAGTCAAAGGCACTGAAAAGCGGTTTTATATTGTCTGGCAAACTCATATCCGCAATCGTCATCATTTCATTAAGCGCTAAAATATCTCTCTCACTAAACAACAAATTATCATAGCCGGCGTGAATGGCATTCTGCGTGCCGGTGGCACCATTCATGTAAAGGGGACGAGTTCCTTGTCATACTTTTTTGTTACAACGCACCTGTCACCTTATCGTCCCCCTTTTTTCACATTCATTCTGCCTTATCCATTGGTAAGTAGTATATTTTTCCGTCTTTAGAAATCAGTTGCACATCCTCGGCATACAGGTCAGAGGTGTCCTGCGGATGTTTAATGGATTTGACTGAAGCTTGAACCGTTATCATATCTACTGTTTTTTCGTTAATCGCCCTAAAATTAAGGTCATCATTAAATAATCCGGGAATAAAATGAATGACGCCATCGAATCCAACTCTTTTACGCTTAATCTCGTCTGTATCAATGCCTAAGCGATTTACGGATGTCTGATGCCACCCAGTCAATAATGCTTGAGTATCTTCCACCTGCTTTGTGTATGTCGGCAAAAGCGCTGCGCACTGCTCTCTTGAGACAGCTCCCATATGAAGCGTATACCTCAAGTCGGAAATCTTATACAGCACATCAAGTAATGCTTTTTGGTATGTATAGCAGCTTTGCGCTTCTTTTAATTCCTTTTCATAAGATGCATAATCCAGATCATTTTTCTTTGCAAAGCCCGCCAAAGTCAAATTAACCTGACCAAGTAACTGAGTACATTCTTCTTCCAGATTATCGAGCTGCGCAATCTTTGACAGTCTCAATTCATCATTCTCAAGGATCTCTACCTGAAAGTCAGCAATTTTCTTAACATGAGCAACGAGTGAAAAAATCCGACTTCGGAATTCGTTATCTTGAAAATCAGATATTTTTGAAATTCCATCACTGATTTCTCCAAGCTCTGCATTTATCTGTGTCATGTAATACTGCCCGACGACCATTGATGCCACTCCCATAGCTGCCGCCGCAGTATTTGCTACTACAGCCGTTCCATTTTGAGCTTGAACCGCTACAAGGTTTGCATGACCCTTGATTCCATTAGCACCAAAATAGAGTCCTCGAACCGCTCCTTCCATAGCCTTAGAATTGGTAAGTTTAGCACCAGCCGGGATTATAGCGCGATACAAAACCTCGCTTCCCGCTTTTGCGGTTTGGAATGCATTTGAACCTGCTATACCAGCCTGTGCCAATCCGGGAACAAGATTATTCACACGCGCCAGAACTTTACTATCAGTTATCTCCACCAGCTTACTCTCATCGGATATTGCTTCTGCCGGGAGCATTTCCATCTGAATGACAAGTTCATCGAGCTTTTGATCTGGCTGAGATAATTCACTGGTTTCCTTTGCTGCCATCGCCCCATTATCCGAATCAGAGCTATTCTCACCTTCGGGAATATTTGTTTTCTTTTTCCTATAAATTAGTAAAGCAGCAATGGTAACCACTGCCACAATACATATCCCAACTACAACATGCTCCATATTCGAAGTTCCTCCTGTTACCGTTCTAGAATAGGAAAAGAAAATTTTGCGAATAAATCAAGCCTTACCGGTCTTAACATCTATCTCACAGCCAAAACTCCACGACATCTAACTCGGCAACTCAACACAGCGACATCTATCAGGGCAACTCAACTCTCACACTTTTTGATCCGATTTGCCTTTGAATAATTTTCCACAGAGCGTTTTATCTGCCCAATGATAAATCAGCCCGATTGCCGGAAAACCGGAGTATCACCGTGCTTTATAGCTTATTTCACCCCTCCCTTGACATCAAGACTACGCACTCCACATGGATTGAGAGAACGGGTAGTATAGCTACACTTTTTTGAGTGCACACTATGGATATTGGGTGCACTTTTTAACGATAGAAAAAGCTATCGTTAAAAGGTTTAAGATTGGCTTAATAGCTTGATTCTTGAGCATAAAAATAGCCTAGAGAGGATTCCCCCTAGGCTGACTTTTGTAACATTTCAAACGCTCACATTCTTTTGGCTTTTACGATGCCCTTTCAACATTCACACTAATCTCTGATTTAAAAGTTACGCTGAACCTGTCCTCGTAAACTTTTATTTTCTTGATGTACGGCCTTACCAGCTTCTCGTCATATTCACTAATATCGTGACACTCACTTTACAGAAAATCTTCCATTTCTCTGATTCGTCTTTTAGCATCTTCTTGACCTGCTTTTTCTATAAGAAGCTGCTGTTTCTTACCTTTCAGTTCATCAATCTCATCAGCTATTTTCGTGTAGTCTTTTTTAGCTTTAAGCAAGGTTAGTAGTATCGCTTGTTTATCTGCAATTCTTTTATCAACCGTTTCAAGCACGTTTAAGTTATTGCCTGCGATAATCTCTCTAATATTATTCTTCAACTTTTTTAATCATATGAAAATATTTCAACGCTATCTTTATCACCTTGTCATTGTCGGATACTATTACCCATTTTATAATCACTTTATACAGATATATTTCTTATCCAACTTATCTATAAATCCCATCTCTTTTTCTTCTTCAAAACTTAGAGCAGTTATATCTGCAGGATAAAACGTTTTTTGCTCTATGAATTCTATAATTTCATTTACACTTTTTTGAATATCATAAGAGAAGGTTGAATATAATAACAAAACATCAATATCTTCTGAATATTTATCTGGTTTCAATATGGAACCAAAAATATAAGACTTGTCAAAAAAGCAAAACAAATCTATATTTTTTTTAATTAAATTAATTGCTTCTATTTTACTTAATTTCATTGATATATCCATAAAACTCATCCATTGTAAGTAATTTAACTTCAAAATTATCAGCTAAGTTTAATGCTTCTCTTGATATACAGCATGACCCATTCCAATTATGTAAATTTACAATTACATAATTAGGTTTTGGTGACATGCTAGATAAAAATGTCCTACTTAAGCAATATTCATAAACAAAAACTATGTTAATGTCATTCACTTTAATTTCTCTTAATGAATCTTGGTTAACATATGTAAAATTTATATTTCGAGATCTTAAATATTTCAAAGCAAAATTTAAACTTTCTAATCTAACACCCGTTTTTCTAAAACAACTGTTATCATAATATAGCTGCCTTACTCTAGGAGTATCGTCCATAAATATTTTTTCTTTATTTTTCAGTAATATATATGGTCTTTCTATCCCTAGCATAACTTCGTCTATCAAATTTTCTTTTCTCAATACTTTTATCAGTTCTTCCATCGACTCTGTGGATGGAAGAATATAATCGCTTACTGGCATGATTCCGAAAATAGAGTTAATTTCCTGTGGAAAAAGCACCTCTCTCATCTTTTCCCCATCATCTCTGGTAATTTTAAATTCATCAACATGAGTTATAAACTTTTGAATCAATTCTAAATTTGAATAGTTCTTATACGAATGCTGCTGAAATAAAGTACGATTATTTTCAAATAATAATTTTAGCTTTTCATTATTTGATAATATTTGAGGCTCAAATTTATCCCATAAAGACTTATTACCACTCAGGTAGTAACTTTTATATATGCTATAGTTCTCACTCAAAAAAGGAACAACTTTTTCTTTAAGTTGATCAAAAGAGCTCAGTTCTACAGAAAAAAATTTTTCTAATTCATTTCTTCTAATCTCTTTCCATTGCTTAACCATGTTTTCATCTATAAAACCAGTTTTATCAAATTTCTTATGACAATTAGGGCATAAGACTATCAAATTTTCATATGAATTATCTTCTGTTTCACAATATGCACCGATATGTGCTTTTTCCATGATATCACTATTCTTTATAAATAATTCTGCTCGACAATCTGGATTCATACATCTTCCCATAGATTCTGCCCATAATCTACGTTTTACATTTTCAGCAATTGCTTTTCTATTCATTTTCTAACCTCAGTTTATTTATATGGAAATTTGTCGCCAAAATTTATTTAATCATATGAAAATACTTCAACGCATCAAAAATAGCCTCTTCCTTTTCAATTGGGCACTGTGGGATTTTCCGACTCTCGTTGTTTGATATATTGTAGTGTTCCCTAATGTCTAAACCGTATTTTCTCTTCACTTGTGCAATATAAAGTGTAGATACCTTAAACCCAAACTTTTCCAAAACATAGTTTTGAATTTGCTTATAGGTAGCCTTACTTTCAGCACTTGTCAAATCAAGCTCATTCAGCGGAATTTCAACATCTATATGTTTGTCGACATTAAGTTTGGAAAGAAGAGATAACGTCTCCACGTGAGATTGTTAGGCTATTTTCAGAAATTTGTCTAACCGTTTAGTTTTTCCTGTATTACTACGGTTATCACTGCTTTGCTTTTTAAGTTATTTCAATTCTCGATTAGGTAATTTTCCAGTTCTCAAAGCGACAGTAACAAACTCAACCTCTTGCAAGCACTTCTCGCAAAGTTCATAACCTTCATTGAAGTTCACTCTTGACCTAAATGTGCTAGCAATGAATTCGCATGGTGAGGTGATCTTTTCAACTACACCGCACCGTTCGCACTCAGCATACACATTTCCATCCTTAATTGGAATAAACATTCCATGGTCTTTCTCATTTCCCATGACGCTAACATCTTCGAAATCATCAAATTTTACATAGAGCATATACGGCTTCCTCCTTGATTGGTATGTCTACATACGCTCTAATTCCAACTTATATCAAGTTTTATTGCTTCTTTTTTGATCTATATGTCTGCTACTTCGCAATAGCTTTCCCATTAAGGCAGTGCACCATGTAATGCGCAAATCCATCGTTTTTACAGTTTACCTTCTTCTTATCTGAAACCTCGGTGACACCATTCTCACAATCTACTTCAAGGCTTGCATCCTTGGTGATTGTTCCTTCTAAAATACTCATGCCATTTAACGTATCAAGTGTACAAACATGAGTTACTTCTACGTTTGTTGCTGAAGCCGACCCATTACAACATTTAAGAAAGACATCATCCGCTTTCAAATTAACAACTTCTACCTTGCCATTGTTCACTTCTACATAAAGCTTACCAATCTCAATATCTGTGATGAGCACTTGATTAGAATCAGATTCAACCTCACAACCTTCCACATCATGTGGCAAACTCACAACAATTTCAGGCATACCCTGAGTAAACCACCTCAGCCAATTCGAAGCTGAGACTTTTTTAGTTTGAATAAGCCTTATAACATTTTGCGCTTCCTCAACCCTCAATATATCTTGTTCACAGTTAACAAAGCTCACGCCAAAGGTATCAGCACGTTTCACCGTTAAACGAACATCTTTCGTCTCTGCGATAAACTTCTTATTATCCATTCCTTAAGCACCTCCTCGTGCACATACTAATAATCATGTTTCATTTTACCTTTTGAGCTATATTTTCCCACTTCACCAGCTGGGTGCAAAGTGGGTGCACCTTTTAACGTTAACATCCTGTGCACTCAACCCTAGAGCGTTGATATCTTCCCTCATACAGCCAAACTGCGCTCAAAAACCACGCCAAGACAGCCTAAAACCGCCACGCATTAAACCTTTTAACGATAGCCCTCGCTAAACACTGCTACACAAGGGCAAAAATGCACCCACCTATTAAGCCCGTGACATCAATACGACAGTCTCGACGTGGTGCGTGTGGGGGAAAAGATCGTATGCCTGTAGGGACGCGATTTGGTAGCCGCGGGATACGGCGACTTTTAGGTCGCGGGCAAGGGCTGCCGGGTCACAGGCCACGTAAATAATGCAATCTGGCTCTAGGTTTGCCAGCGCTGCCATCACTTTTTGTCCCGCACCGCTGCGCGGCGGATCCATTACCAACAGGGGCGGCGCCTTTATCTTGTCGGCATAATCCGCGAGCGCCCGGGCATCGACCCGCCCGGAACGAATCTGCAAACGTCCGGGCACTCTAGAAAGATTTTTGCGCGCCATTTTCACTGCCGGCTTTGACCCCTCCAAAGTGGTCAGGCGACCTCCCCTGCTCAGAATGCTAGCCAGGGGACGCGAAAACAGTCCCGCACCTGAGTACAGTTCCAGGATTTCTTCCCACCGCCGGTTCCCGAGTGTCAGCGGGCGGTCGCTAGTCGAGTTTGCGTCCCCAGTCCCGCCACTGAGAGAGTTTCCTTGCTCTTCACCCAGCGCGGCAAGCGTCGCATTCCCATGCTGATCATCACCGGTAGCGGCCGCCATTACTTGCTCGCCTAAAATCCGTGCCGCCTGGCGGTGTGCCTGCCAGAAACCGCTCGGTGCCATCAGGTAGTCCCCGAAACCGCGAACCGTTAAACGCACATTCTTTTCTGCAACCGGCTGAGCCGATTCATCGAAGAGGGCGCGTCCATTCCACACTCGCAGCCCATTAGCGCTCGCCCAAGCTCGGATGCGTCCTCCCGGCTTTAAAACCTCGCTCCACCTGTCGGGGTTGCTAAATAAAGACGAGCCACTGATCAGCGGATCTGCCAGGGGGAAGCTATCGATCTCTACCAGTTCTTCTCCGCGGAATTTAGTCATCGCCACCCGCCCGGCAGGACTGACCTCAAAATCGGCGCGCAGACGATACCCTAAGCCGTTCTCGCCGCCGGCGTGTCCGCTACTTACGCCCTGGCAGCTTAGCTCTCCCCCACTGGCAGCCAACGCTTGCGCGTAAACTTCCTCGCCCCCCAGGCGCCGCAGGCAATCCGCCAGTACCTGCGTTTTCCAGATGCGTTGGTACGGCAGTTTCACGTGGCAAAGATCCGCACCGCCCGTGCCTCCCGGACCACCCAAAGCCCACACCGGCACTTGCCGCTGAGGTGAAGCCTGAAGCACTTCGCTCACCTCGGCAAAAATAACTTTGCCTTTCTTAGCGACCGGGACGGCTTTTACCGTCTCCCCCGGCAACCCGAAACGCACCATATAGGTTTGACCATCCCTGTGCGCCAGGCAGTAACCGCCGTGGACGGGGCGCAGCAGCTGCAGAAAAACTTCACTCATAAGCTAAATACTTAAAAATCAGAGGAAAAGTCAGGCTGAATATCCTCGTCACTTTCGGTTTTATCCCCCAGAGAGGGCGGGTCAATCCCCCAACCGCCATGGACATTATCAAACCAGGGAAGACGGTCGTCTTCACCCATAAAAGCACCTCGGGTTATATCTTTAGATCCTCCTCTGAAAACCGGGTCTGACTTGCGATATTCTTCGGGAGGACGCAGCGGCTCTATCCCTGCTCGGCGATCTTTACGCCCCGGGCTATAGGAGAAGTTCCACGGCACCAGCACCACCAGTACCCCTGGCAGATCCCGCAGCTGGCGACGAATACGGTAAACGGAGCGGTTATGTAAGAACTTTTGCCACGGATATTTCCCCAGATAGCAGGGAATATAGATTACTACTAAATCCCGAGGCGAGCGATGCCGCACAGACCGCACGTGCTGGATCAGAGGACCGGTAATGTCGCGGAAAGGTGACGCTAAAACCGTCAGCGGCACTTCTACCCCGCTATTTAGCCAACTTTCCTTCAGACACTCAAAGTCATCAGACTCAATCTCTACGTGTACGAGCGATAGCGAGGAGGGGTGGCACACGCGCGCATAGGAGATTGCTCGCATCGTAGGTTTATCCAGGTTGGAAACCAGCACTATGCTTTGCACCCGGGAGGGCAGCGCGCGTGCAGTCGCAAAATCGCTCACCAGGGTTTGCGCGGCAGTGCCTTTATAGTATTTCCCGATTGCTCGCAGCAGCCCAAACATTACCGCCATCATTACCAAGGCGACCCCTGCACCTTGGGTAATCCGGGAAACGGTCACCACTCCCAGCACGGTAGCGGTGCAGATAAAACCAATCGCATTGACCATCCAGCGCCGCCGCAATATTTTCCGATTAGTTTTAAACGTATGCATACGTAGTTTCGTGTTCCAGTATCGCAGCATCCCCAGCTGAGAAAGGGTTAGGGAGATGAAAACCCCCACGATATACATTTGGATTAGACGGGGAGACTCCGCCCCCGTCACCGTTATTAATACCGCTGCTACTAGGGCGGGAACGCAAATCACTGGCGATAAGGAACGCCTATCGGAGCGTCGGAAGATCTGTGGGGGTAATAACCGGTCACGAGAGAGTACCTGAGTTAGTTGCGAAAACCAGTTAAAAGCACTGTGAGCAGCAAACACTAAGATAAGAGCTGTTACCGCGGTGACCAGGTAAGCCATGAACGGATAGGGCGCGAATACCGTATGCGCTAGTTGTGCAATCACCGGGGGGACCTCATAGGCCGCAAGCGGGCCATCACCGGACAAGATTTGATAGTTAAGGGCGGGAACTTTTACCCCGGTTACTTTCGCCAGGTGTAGCACTGAAAGCATCATAGTCGCGCTAATCACTGCAAATAGCGCAAGCGTTATCCGCGCGTTCTTAGGACGGGGCTTCATGAAAGCAGGCACCCCGTTGCTGATTCCTTCTACCCCGCTCAAGGCTACGCAGCCTCCGGAAAATGCCCGCAAAAATAGCAATACTCCTCCCAGACCGGTCAATCCGGCCTCATAGCGCTCTGCGGGCAAAAGTTGCATAGCGGCGGTGTCCGCGGAACCCAGGGTACCTAGTGCCTCTTGGACAAAACCGAAAATCGCCAGAAGAGCGATTACGCCCATAAAAAGATAGGCGGGAATAGCAAAGAGCTGTGCTGACTCACGTAGCCCTGACAGGTTCAGCAGGGTCAATACGGCGATCACTGTTAAAGACACCAAAACCTGATGAACGTTGAGCGTCGGGAATAGCGCCCCCACGTAGCTGGCACACACGGAAGTGGAAACTGCGATAGTAAGCGAATAATCAACTAGTAGGGCGCTCACAGTCACCAGCGCGGCATTTGAACCCAGGTTTTGCCGCGCCACTTCGTAGTCCCCGCCTCCGCGTGGATACGCTCGCACCACCTCACGATAGGAAATAATTACCACTGCCATGACCACGAAAACTGCTACCCCTACCCACAGGGAAATCCCGGAGGCAACGATTCCCCCTAGTCCTAAGGTCAAGAGGATTTGATCGGGAGCGTAGGAAATCGAGGACAGCGCATTGGAGGCAAAAACTGGCAGGGCATAGCGTTTTGAGAGCCCTTCCCGTATCAACCGCGGTTTAGGCAGAGCCGGTTTTTCCCAGCCGTCTTTCACGTCTTTCACATCCCGATCATCCCACTATCTGACTAAAATCGATAGTTTTTGAGCTAGCAGTAAGCTGAAAATAGCAGCAAAAAGGTTTACGCTACTTGCATGCACTTCGTAGTTTTAGGCTCGGGGCGAGTAGGCGCCCGCGTCGCCCAGACCCTTGATGAACAGGGACACTCGGTGGCGATTATTGATTCTAACCCCGAGGCTTTCCGGAAACTGCCCGCTAACTTTACCGGGCAAAAAGTCAGCGGCATAGGGTTCGACCGGGAAGTACTAGAGCGCGCCAATATCGAAGAAGCCTATGCTTTTGCCGCTATCTCTAACGGAGATAACACTAATATCTTGGCGGCGCGCATTGCCCGGGAAACCTTTGGGATTGACCGGGTAGTAGCCCGGATTTACGATATTCGCCGCGCCGAGATTTATCGGAAACTGGGTATCAGCACTACTTCCCCAGTATCTTGGACCGCCTCAGAGATGCTGCGCCAAATGCTGCCGGATGACACTCAAGTCGCCTACTCTGATTCCGTCTACCAAGTAAAAGTGCTGCGGATTATCCCTAGCGAAAGTTGGGTGGGGGTTTCGCTGCAAAAGACCCAGAGACTGCTAGATATTAAGGTTGCCTATATTGGGCGCGATGGCGAACCCTATTTCAACCTTTCATCCCTGGTCATTCAAGAGGGTGATGAGTTGATTTGTACAGTCCCCTCCCAGCGGGCAGCGCAGATCGAACGGGCTTTTAAACGCCCCCCAAAGCAGGAGGTTTAGATGCGGGTTGTGATTGCCGGAGCCGGCTCTGTGGGGCGCTCTATTGCTCGAGAACTGGTTACTAACGGCTATGAAGTGACTTTAATAGATAACCATTCCGCGCGGATGGAAGTAGCCTCGATTCCCCAGGCAGACTGGGTGTTGGGTGATGCCTGCTCCCTGGAGACTCTCTCTAAAGCCGAGATTAACCAGGCCGACGTGGTGGTGTGTGCTACCGGCAATGACAAAGTTAACTTGGTGGTTTGCCTGCTGGCGAAAACTGAGTTCGGGGTACCGAAAACGGTGGCGCGGGTAAATAACGCGAAGAACGAGTGGCTGTTTGACGACGCCTGGGGTGTTGACGTGGCGGTGTCTACCCCCCGAGTGATGACTTCCCTGGTAGAGGAAGTAGTGTCTGTGGGGATTCCGGTGCATTTGTTCCGTTTCCACACCTCAGATACCAATATGTATTCCCTGACAGTCCCGGAGGATTCTCCCCTAACCGGGCAGCCCCTATCTGCCCTCGACCTGCCGCCCTCAGTAGTGCTAGCGGCAGTGCTACGTGATTCGCGCCCGCTTTCTCCCCTCCCAGATACCCTGGTGCAAGGCTTTGACGAACTGCTAATGCTGTTTAGCTCCGAAACTGAGGAAGATCTAGAGCAAATAAGCGCGCTATTTGCTCCTCCTCCCGAGGAAGTCGCCGATCCGGCGCAAGAAGATTAGCTAGGAAGCAGATTTATTATTTGCCGCGCGCAGCCGGCTAGTTTCACCGCGCAGCAGCACCCAGTTGAAATATCCGATGAGGGCGAATGCAGGCAACCCTAGGATTAGGCGCGCCGCCCCCAGAGGCACCAGCAGGTTCGCATAGTAAAGCGGAAGTTCCACGGCTAGCCGCAGGGTAAAAAGCCCTATCCATAGCCAGGTACAAAGCCGAGAAAGTTCATAAAATTTGCGGGCATCTGCCTTGCGCCAGCTGTCTAGTTTGCCGATTGCCCCGGCTACTAGCCAGCCGATTGCGGGGCGGCGAGCCAGGATAGTTAGCAACAATATCGCTGAGTAAACCCCGTTTATCCAAAAACCGAAGGCGAAAAAGTTTTCGACTTGCCCGCTGCGCCAAGCCCAAAACACGCTAATCAGGGTACCTGCTAGGCCTGCGAGCACTTGGCGCAGACTTTGGCGGCGAAGCAGACGAATAGCCCCGAAAATCAAGGTGGCTGCCAGCGCCAGCATCACCGGTAGACGCAGGGATTGGGTAAACGGGTAGATTACTACCACCAGGATGGTGGGTAAGGTGGCTTCTAGGGCTCCCCAAGCCCCGCCGATTGCCTCGCGAATGGAAAAATGTTGCGAACCCAGTTGCGCCCCTAAACCACTAATTTTTCCGGAGTTTGCTAGCGGGTTTTCCTGAGGCAAGAACGCATCAGGATTAGCAGATTCCCTTTCTGGCTCCTCTAAAGGATTAATGTTCATCAGTTATTACCGGCTCAATCTGAAAAGTCGGGTTAATCACGCATAGTCCGTTAGAACGAGAAATAACCATTCCCTGCACCGCCAGGCGGATTCCGGCTTTAATACCGGGAACGCTTTTCCTCCCTAGCCAGACAACTTCTATCGAACCGGTACCATCAAACAATGTAGCGGAAAAAGATCCCGCCGCAGTAGGCGGGGGAAAAGTTACTGAACGTAAAACCCCAAATAGAGAGACTTTTTGCCGCGCACCTACCTCACAAACCTTAGAGACTGCCGGAACTTTTACGGTTGCGGCTTGTGCGGTTTCGCTCATATCCTCACCAGTGGAGGCAACCTCACTATTCACTGCTCGCCTGCTTCCAACTGCTGACGCACCTGCTCCGGGAGAATAATCGGTAACAGCTCACCGGGAACTCGCGCCTCTTCCCCGCGCACTACCTCGAGACGATGCAAAACCTCCAAAAGCGGTCGCCGGGTAGCTTCATCTTCAGCAGCTAAGCCGCGCACGATTACCCGAAGCAGCCAACGCTGCCCCTCAACGCCCCACAATAGTAGCGGCAAAGCGCCCTCATGGGCAGATTTTCCTCCAGGAATCGGGCGCGCCAAAAGGGCTTCTCCAAAAGGACCTGGTAGCGGAAAAATTTGATACTCCTGAGATTTAAGCTGTTCTGACAGCTCTTCACGCACCTGATCCCAAAGCCCCCCTGAGCGTTGCATCGCAAAAGCAGAAAGCTGCATTTGCCCTGTTCCTGCCACTATTTCTACCGCCAAGATATTGCCATGTTCATCTTGTACCGGAAACATTTGCAAACCGGCAATTAACGGAATCCTAAGGGCTCCCAAATCTAAGAACTCGTTGCCTTCTGGGGATTCGCCTTCGCTGAAAGGACCCAGGTTTTCTAAAGATTCCGCGCTCGCTGCCAAGGAACTATCGGCCGGCGAGGTTTCCTGTTCCTTAGGGGTAGGCTCCGCAGGAGTACGCAGCTCTTCCGCCTTGGGAGAATCGTTCCGATCTAACGTATCCTCAGAAGATCCCTCTTCAAGGACGCGTTTGCGGCGGGAAGGAAAAAATTTCATAACGCCAGTTTATTCGGCGCAGTCGCGGCAAACTGGTTTACCGTCAACTGCTCCCGCCAGGCGGGAACGGTGCTGCACTAGGAAGCAAACCGAGCAGGTGAACTCGTCATCTTGTGCCGGAATCACCTGGATAGAAAGCTCCTCCCCGGATAGGTCCGCCCCGGGAAGTTCGAAATCTTCTGCAGCTGCGTTTTCGTCCTCGTCAACCTCGGAGGATCCACTGGCCTCCTCACGGCGAGCCTTCAGCTCTTCTAGGGAGTCCTGTTCGACTTCCTCTTCATTTTTACGGGGGGCGTCATAATCTGTTGCCACGGTTCGTCCCTTCTTATAGCGATGCTTAGGTCTTCGGTTAAATAAACAATAGACGCGGGGATATTAACACTTCAAGCCCTAAAATGCTAGATACGACAGACACACCGCGCCTAATAGGCAAAAAATGCCCCTGAACGTGGCAATCTCGAAGCAAGGGAACGGAGGAATATGAAAGACCTAGAGCTGTTGGGATTGCACCCAGATGGTAATCAGCTGATTCTCAATGACGAGGAAGGCACCCGCTACGCCTTGGCTATTACCCAGGAGCTGCGCGAAACCCTGCGTCCAGAACGCCCCAATCTGGAGGCAGTGCCACAAAGTCCACAAAGAACAGTTTCTCCGCGAAAAATACAATCGTTATTACGCGCCGGCAGTACTATCGGTGAAATCGCAGATAAATTCGAGGTTCCGGAAGAAAAAGTGCGCCGCTATGCCACCCCGATTTTGGCGGAACGGCGCCACGCCGCAAACTTAGCACAGGCCTGTCAGGTGGGAGGGGAATCGGATTCTCCCCACCTGGGGGAACTGGTTATTGATCGTCTGGCAGCCCGGGGAGTTTCTGCAGATTCTCTGCGTTGGGACGCGGTTCGCAGTGGGAAAGGCCCGTGGGAAATTATTTTGACTTTCACCCAGGATGCCCGTGACCTTACGGCTCGTTGGAATATGGAGCCGGGAGCCTCTACGGTTAGCGCCCTCGATCAAGAAGCTATCTGGTTAACTGAATCGTCTCAGCCGGCATCCAAGGTATCCAGTTTCGAAGAGTTTTTCCCGCTTTCATCCCCGCAGCCACTCCCCCCGGAAAAGCCGGACACCGGCACGGATGCGCTTTTAGATGCGCTGGCAGCTGCCCGGGGGCAACGGGATGCGACTGCCGATATGCAACTGGCAGAGGATCCAGCTGAACTAGAGGAACTTGCCGATTTAGAGGAGGAAGCCCGCCGCGACAACCCGGTTGGCGATCCCCCAAAAGAGCAGGCAGAAGTGGTTTCTTTACATGGTAAACCCGGCAGCACTATCCCGGATGTGCCTGACACTTCTAGCAGCCCTGCGCCAGTAAAGCGCGAGGCTGACCAAGTGTGGGACTCTACGGAGCCTACTTTTGTAGGCACGCTGTCTGAAACCGAGGCACTAAATCTGGATTTGACCCGGCGCGCCCCGCTAGAGGTGGCAAACGAAGCGGGTGCCCCTTCCCGCCCGGCACCTCCTCCCCCGGGTGAAAATCATCTGGACAGCGCTCCGGTACTGCCGGGAATGGAAAATGTTGAGGATAACGATAAAACTGTCCTCGCCTCGAGCGATAGCCGCTCCAAAGCTAAGGGCAAGCATCGGCGTTCCGGTCGAAAATCTATCCCCAGCTGGGATGATATCGTTTTCGGCACCAAGCCGCGCTAGAACTAAAAGCTAAGCAGAGGTACGCCACCCGCTAAGCAACAATCAAGGGGATTTCCATTTCCGCATCGGTTAGAGAACCGTGTACCCCCACCATTTCTAAAACCCCGCGGCTATGGAAACGGGAATCCACGAACTGATAGTTATCTTTTGCAAAAATAGTGAAGTCCCCGATGCGATTCGGATTGCTAATATCTCCGTAAACTTCCCGGTAATCAGCCACTATTTGACCACGCCCGGCAACCAGTTTTTGCCACTGCACGAGCACCAGCGCTTTAGGCGCATTCCGAGTGCGATTACCGGCGCGGTCCTTTCCTAGATACTGTTCTTTGAGGTGAATATGGAGGGCGCGCGGCTCCCCAGAAACTGCCGCTATCTGCGAGGCTAACTCGCAGCTAGCTAAATCGATGGTGGTTTCCGCGGTGACGTTCACCATACCGTGATCTGCGGTTATCAGCAGGGCAACATCTTTTGGCAGCTGGGCGCGCAGCTCAGATAATCCCCGGTCAATCGCTTCCAGTTCCTGTAACCACCTGGGATGCGACCATCCGCGATTATGACCCCAGTGATCTAGTTGTGACCAGTATAGATAAACATAATCGGCGCCTTGTTTAAAAGCTTGCAAGGCGTGGGAACAACGCTGGGAAAGTTCAGTTGACACCTTGAGATTCGCGTCCCGCAAGGTGATGTCACTAAGTGTCGAGCCCACAAAATCAGGGGGAACTAGCGCCAGCGTGTCCAATCCCGCCTGGCGGGCGCGAGTAAAATAAGTAGACTGGTCACACCAAGAACGCGCAGACTGCCTAAAGCCCTCGAAAGTAATTAGATTGAGGACGCGCCTAGCGAGCGGATCCCAACACTGATATCCCAGCATCCCGGTTTGGGCAGGAGAAAGTCCGGTGTGCAGACTCGACAGCGCCGCCACCGTGGTGGAAGGCACACAGGTTCTCACTGGCTGCCCCCAGGCGTCTTCCGCTTGCGTAAGGTAAGGGCGCATGAAAGGAATATGCCCCCGCCTAGCCGAAAGCAGCTGCTGCCCCATACCGTCTATCGCCACCAGGCATAACCGACGTTTATCTTCCCCCATTAGTTGGCGAAGTATGGGAGAAAACTCGGTTTCCTCCTGCCAGTTAAGCGCCCCAAAAGCGGTGGGTAAAATATCCCAAATCCGCATTCCAGGCAATGTTTCCTCACGGTGACTCATACCTCTTATGTTCTCATATCCGCGAGCCAAATCTGACTAGAGCTAAGTTTTTTGCTTTGATAATAAGGTGAATAAAAAGTCGAATGATCCCAGTCAGCCTGACCTGTTTTCTACAGCTATGCCTACTAGCGGTGAACTCGACCAACCAGCAGCCAAGAAACAGAGCGCTAAGGCGCCCGCGACAACTACTCCGGTAAAACCCAAGCCGAAGAAGGCTACCCCTCCAGAAAGCCAGACTCCCCAAGAACACATCACTCATATCGACGTGTCCGAGGAAATGCGTACTTCCTTCCTGGAATACGCCTACTCGGTGATTTATGCCCGCGCCCTGCCAGATGCCCGCGACGGTCTCAAGCCGGTGCAGCGGCGCATCGTCTATATGATGAGCGAAATGGGGCTCTGGCCGAACAAAGGGCACGTAAAAAGCTCGCGTGTAGTGGGGGAAGTGATGGGTAAGCTCCACCCCCACGGCGATAGCGCCATCTACGACGCGATTGTGCGCCTGGCACAAGACTTTAACCTGCGGATGCCGCTGGTGGATGGGCACGGAAACTTTGGCTCCTTAGATGACGGTCCGGCGGCGGCGCGCTATACGGAAGTGCGCATGGCTCCAACAGCGCAAGATATGGTGTCCAACCTGGATGAGGACGTCGTCGATTTTGTTCCTAACTACGATAACCAGTTCATGCAACCGGCGGTGCTTCCGGCAGCTTTCCCGAATCTGCTAGTAAATGGCGCCAATGGGATTGCAGTCGGGATGGCAACCTATATTCCTCCTCATAACTTGGGGGAAACCGTGGCGGGCGCGATTCATCTTTTAGAAAACCCCGAGGCCAGCACCGAAGATTTGATGCGTTTTATTCCCGGCCCTGACTTGCCGGGGGGCGGCATTATTGTAGGGCTGGACGGTATTCGCCAAGCTTATGAAACCGGCAGGGGCATCTTCCGCACTCGCGCTAAGACCTCCATTGAGCGGGTTACTGCCCGCAAGATGGGGATTGTGGTCACCGAGCTGCCCTATATGATCGGCCCAGAAAAAGTGATTGAAAAAATCAAAGACGGGGTACAAAAGGGCAGGATAAAAGGGATTTCTGCGGTCACTAACTTAACTGACCGTGACCACGATATGCGCCTAGTTATCGAGGTAAAATCCGGTTTTAATCCCGAGGCGGTGCGTGCCGCCCTCTTTAAGCACACTCCGATGGAGGATTCTTTCGGGATTAACGCGGTGGCGCTGGTAGATGGGCAGCCGCGCACCTTGGGGCTAAAAGAGATGCTGCAGGTGTTCCTTGATCACCGGATGGAGATCGTAATGCGCCGCAGCCAGTACCGCCTGCGTAAACGGCAAGAACGACTGCATTTGGTGCAGGGATTGCTAATCGCAGTCCTCGATATTGATGACGTTATTCAGATTATTCGCGCCTCCGAGGACGCCGCTCAGGCGAAAACACGCTTAATGGAGGCTTTTGACTTAGACGATGTGCAGTCTGAACATATCTTGTCCTTGCAGCTGCGCAGGTTAACTAAGTTTTCTCGTCTAGAGCTAGAGTCGGAGCGCGACCGTTTAACCGCCGAAATCGCGGAACTAGAAGCCCTGATTGCTTCCCAGGATAAACGTAAAGAGCTAGTGGTCAGTGAACTGCGGGAAGTGGCGCAAAAACGCTCGGATCCGCGGCGAACGGTGCTGCTAGCGGAAGAGGGTGCGGCGCAGTTGGCTGCCGAGCAAGATGCGCCTCTCGAGATTCCTGATGAGCCGGCTACCGTAGTTTTAGGGGCAGGCGGTCTGGTAGCGCGCTTCCCCGGACATGAACCCTTCCCAACTGAAGGGCAACGCGAACCTTGGGACGCGATTATTGCTACTGCTCCCACTACGGCACGCGGGCAGGTGGGAGCAGTTACCTCCCACGGCACTTTATATAAGCTGACTGCCCTGGAAGTACCGGCTTTGGTGCGTTCGGCAGCACCACCCTCCCTGCGGGGCACGCCTCCGATTTCACGGCTGCTGAATTTAGAGGAGGGCGAGGAAGTGGTGGGGCTAGTTCCTCTGGATGAGGACGGACCTACCTGGTGGGCAGCTACGGCTGCTGGGGTGATTAAGCGGATTCGTCCCCAGGTGCTGGCTACTCAAGATTCTTATTCAATCATCGCTCTAGACGGCGGCGACCAGGTAGTGGCAGCTGGCAGTGGCGGCGATGACGGTGCTTTTGTGCTGATTTCTTCGGCAGCACAATTGCTGCGCACTCCGGCGGATAAAGTACGTCCCCAAGGACGCACTGGTCAGGGTATTTGCGGAATGAAACTTACCGATGGTGACCAAGTGATTGCCGCCGCTTTGGTTAGCGCCGAAAACCTAGAGTCTTCCCTGATAGTAACCATTGCCGGGATTTCTTCTTCTGGCCTCGGAAACGGACAAACCAGCGCCAAAGTCACCCCCCTCCTGCAATACCCCCAGAAGGGACGCGCCGGGCAGGGAGTGCGCTGTCAGCGCTTCTTAAAAGGTGAGAGCCGCTTATCCCTGGCAGCCATCACCGCTGCCCCGCCGCGCGCCCTCGCCAAAGATGGATCCCCTCTGCCGCTACCTGCACAAACTGATAAGCGCGACGCTTCTGGTAGCGGGCTAAAGCGGCAAATATATTTCCTGGGTTAAGCGGTTATCGCTTTCTGGGGGTAAATTAGCCGTGCCATAGACGACTAAATTCCCTAATCGAGGGAGTTATCTTCCGCTTCGGAGGCGGGAGTTTCTATCGAATATTGGGTTGAGGTTCCGATGACCTTAAACCCGGCTTCTAAGAATAGGCGCCGGGTAAATGCGTCTGCCGCCTCCGGCAAGAGCGCTCCGGTAGTGGCAAACCCCCGCTTTTTGAAGGCTTTCAACACTGCAGCGATTAAAGACTGCATGATGGCGGCATTTTCCCATCCAGGCATTAACCCCAACAAATCGATATACCCCTGGCGATTACCCACCGCCGTCCAGTCTTGGCGGTAGATGGAGGAAAGCGCAAAACCGGCAATCTGAGAACGGTCAGTAGTTTTATCAAGCGCCAAAAAAGAACAATCTGGGGTGAAAGCTCCCCGGCGAGTAGCCCAATCTTCCACGCTGTAACCCGGCCCCGGGTTACGGTCTTGCAGAATCCGGTTCAAAGTATGACGCAGCATTTCATCTAGTTCCTGATCCCAAGCCACAATCTGGAAAGGATAGGGCAGATCTGGCTGCTTTATAGGATCGGTCAAGTCTCGGGAAACGTCCACGAAAGAAGCAGTTTGCTGGTATCCGGCTTCCAAGAGCAACGCAGACAGGTCAGGGGCAATATCCTCCACATAAAACAGGGCGCGTCCGGGACGGGAATGATCGAGGAGGGCGCGCGCTTGATCCCGCTGCCAAGCAATCGAGGTTCGTCCTAAACCCTGGCCGCGGTAGCGCGGATCTACCCCGCCCTCACAGACCACTTCGTTTACCAGCAGGCGCGGACGCACCTGCGCATAGGCGACCAGGTTATTTTCCGCGCCAAAAGCCCCGATAGTACGCCAACGCGCCGGCGCCGCGAAAAACTCTTCTACCTCAGAAATCGCTGTCCTAAAGGGGGGATTATCGAATTCTTCTATCCGGTGAATCAGGCTACCCATTTCCGGCACGTTATCGGGACCGAGATTGCGCCAGTTATATATTCCGGTACTCTTTGGTAGCGACCATTCCTGCCCGCCCATCACAGTTCCACCGTATAAATCATGCGGGCTCCCGCCAGTTTAAAGCCACAGGCGGCACAAACCCGAGAAAGATCCCCCAGGGTAGGATAGTTATCTTCGGCGAATACCTGTTTATAACCCGAATGGGCGCAGGCCAAGAGCACCTGGGAAAGTACTTGTTTAAGTACCGCGAAATCTGCCCCATGGCTATCGGCGTTTTTCCGGTCATCACCGAAAATATCTACCGCCACTGTGGGGACGATTTCTGCGGATATCCCCTCGGATTCCAGGCAGCTACTTTGACATAAATCCCGGTAAACCACCAGACAATAAGCAAGCACCCGACCAGAGTTCATAGATACCGCAGCAAAAG
This sequence comes from Varibaculum massiliense, assembly GCF_900106855.1. NCBI lineage: Bacteria > Bacillati > Actinomycetota > Actinomycetes > Actinomycetales > Actinomycetaceae > Varibaculum > Varibaculum massiliense. The sequence goes on from NZ_FNWI01000004.1 coordinate 457,065, forward strand.
ATAAATCGGGAGCCAAATTGGCTAAAACCCGCCCCCACCAGCGGGAGGCATCCCCTTTATCGGCATATAGACGCGCGGAGTTAGCTACATGTAAGGCTTTTATTTCTTCCCAGTGATCCGGGGAAAGGCGGCGGGCAGAAACTATCCGCACATCTTTGGTGGGGAACTTTTCTTCCAGGGCGGCAAGGTCAGAAAAGCTAGAAGTATCTAGGAGGTGAGAAAAAACTTTGATGGTGCGTTGCGCAGAAAAACCGGCAGCGGCATAGAGCATTCGCCGATCCCCGGCGCGCTCATCCACCACGTTACGGATTTGGGCAGGACGGTCATAGTCCTGACCATAGTAGCCCAGCATTAGTTCTCGGGCGCGCACATCTTGCCAGGCCAGCAGGGCGCGGCCGATTCCACGCCCTCGCCAATGCTCGGCAGTAACTGCAAACAAATCAGCGCGGGCATAACTTTTTTCATCCGGCTGCAAAGTAACCGACCCAAAAGCCGCCAGGTTACCGCGTGAATCCAGTCCGATTAAACAATCTTGCAGTTCCGGGTGGCTAAGCGCATGGGTTAAACGACTAATCTCCCCCTCGGAAGTAGGACGTGCCGGATGGGAGTGCTGTTCGGTTAAATGGATTAGTTCCCGGATTTTCCAAGAGTCAGTTTCGCGCGAGGGACGCCAATATAATCCCAGGTGTACAGGGGGTACCGGGGCAGCCGGGAGACTCCCTAAGCGTTCGCGCAAAGTTGACATATCTTTATCTTAACGGGGCGCAAGCGGCAAACTGAAACCACTACGCATCTATTTGTTCGGCTGCCAGCTGGTCTGCGCCGGCCACGATGAACTCCCGCCGGGGCGCCACCGTGGAACCCATAAGCAGCTCGAAAATATTTTCTGCTTGTTGCAGTGCTTCTTCATCGGCAAAAGTAATTTGGCGCAGCATCCGTTTGCCCCGCTGCATGGTGGTTTCCGCCAGCTGGGAGGCATCCATCTCACCCAGACCTTTATAACGCTGGATAGGTTCCTTATATTTGCGTCCGCTCTTGGCGAGGGCGCGCAGGCGCTGGTGTAGCTCCTCCTCGGAATAGGTATAAATAATTTCTTTTTTCTTACGCCCTTGAGCTGGAATTTCGATCCGATGCAGCGGGGGTACTGCCGCGTAGACCCTCCCGGCAGCAATCAGGGGTCGCATATAGCGGAAGAACAGGGTGAGCAGCAGGGTGCGAATATGAGCGCCATCTACATCGGCGTCGGTCATCATAATGACTTTGCCGTACCTGGCCGAGTCCAGGTCGAAGCTGCGCCCAGAGCCGGCTCCGATTACTTGGATAATCGCTGCACATTCGGCGTTAGACAGCATATCGGAGGTAGAAGCCTTTTGGGTGTTGAGGATTTTTCCGCGAATCGGCAGTAGCGCCTGAAAATCCGCTGAGCGTGCCTGTTTGGCGGTGCCTAGCGCCGAGTCGCCCTCTACGATAAATAGTTCGCAGTCCTCAACTTTATTGGAGCGACAATCCGCGAGTTTTGCCGGCAGTGAGGAAGTTTCCAGGGCGTTTTTGCGCCGGGAAATCTCTTTTTGATGCCGCGCACTCACCCGCGCCCGCATCTCCCCCACTACCTTTTCCATCAGCGCAAATACTTGCTGTTTATCATCGCGTTTAGAGGAAGCGAACTTCTTTTCCAGCCAGGAGCTAACTGCGCTGGAGACCGCTTGACGCACCTGGGGAGTACCTAACACTTCCTTAGTCTGCCCCTCGAACTGGGGTTCGGGCAGCCGCACGGTCACCACCGCGGTCAGCCCCGCCATCACGTCCTCTTTTTCGATTCGGATCTTGGCTTCTTTTTGAGTGAGTTTCAGGCGCTTCGATTTCTTATTTTTATCGATCTGGCTGCGCAACATTCGCACCAGAGCGTTTTCAAATCCCATTATGTGGGTGCCACCCATGGGAGTGGCCACGATATTCACGAAAGACCGCTCTACCGTGTCATAGCCGTTACCCCAACGCAGGGCAATATCAATGTCACAGGTACGTTCGACTTCGACTGGACGTAAATGTCCGCTTTTTTGGTCGAGCTGTTGCACAGTTTCCTGGTAGGTGCGCTGGTCACGGATACACCAGGTGTCGATAATCGCCTGGTCGGGGGCGAGGAAATCTACGAAGTCCTCGGTTCCGCCTTCGGCTTTGAAAGATTCCTCTAGGGGTTCTTCGGGGCGTTCATCGCGGCAAATAATAGTTAGCCCCGGCACCAGGAACGCAGTTTGACGCGCGCGTTCTAAAAGGTGTTCCCAAGAGAATCCGGTGGAGGCGGTCTTGGGGAAAATCTGGAAATCTGCCCAAAAACGCACCCGGGTCCCGGTCTTTTTCTTGGGGGCTTTCCCCACTACTTTCAGTTTCGATTCTTTAGTGAAAGGCTTAAACGGAGAGGTAGGGGTGCGGGATTCGCTGTCATCGAACTCTCCGGGTTCTCCACGCAGGAAAGACATTTGATAGGTTTTTCCGCCCCGATCAACCTGCACATCTAGGCGGGCAGAGAGGGCGTTTACTACCGAGGCACCCACCCCGTGTAGGCCGCCGGCTGCCCCGTAGGAGCCGGTGCCGAACTTTCCGCCGGCGTGCAGCTTGGTGTAGACGACCTCCACCCCGGACAGTCCCACCCCAGGGACTATGTCGACCGGAATACCGCGACCATTATCTGCTACTGAAACCGAATGATCATCGCCAATAGTGACCTCAATCTGGTCACAGTACCCTTCGAGGGCTTCATCTACCGAGTTGTCGATAATCTCCCACAGGCAGTGCATCAGCCCGCGGTGGTCGGTGGAACCGATATACATACCGGGACGCTTGCGAACTGCGTCAAGTCCTTCTAATACCGACAGATGCCGGGCGGTGTAATCCGATTTTGTCTTAAGTGCCACCCCTCTAGTTTAAGGGTTGCCACTTTTAGGCTTGCGAACGGCTTTCCGAGTACGCATTATTGTGAGGCACTCCCCGCAGAGCTGCCAGGGTAATAATCTAAAGTTTTAGAGTTGCGGTTTTAGCTCCGGCTAAATACCAAGCAATTTTCTTTCTTCGTTGCATTGGTAAATCCGCGCTCTAGCGGGCGCGAGACAGCGAGGTTAGGGGCGCATTTTCGGCTTCCTCTAAATGTAACTGCGAGGTGTTATCCACGATTTCGGCACCACTAGCACGCAAAGCCGGCACCAGGGCATGGGCATGATGGGCGCAGAAAAATAGATTGCCGGCCTCTAGGCGGGCAAGAACCCACGCCTGCGCTCCGCAGGTATCGCAACGGTCAGTCGCGTCAAAAACATAGGTTTGCTCACTCATGCCTTCATTGTCTACTGCGCCCTCAAGGAAGTCACGCCCACCGCTCTGGCTTTCGCGTCTGGCAAAACTAAACCGCCGTCCTTGCTAAGCCAAGGACGGCGGAAAGTTAAAAGTGGGGCAGCAACCCTAATCCAGGTAGTCGCGTAACACCTGGCTGCGCGAGGGGTGACGCAACTTCGACATAGTCTTCGATTCAATCTGGCGGATACGTTCACGGGTAACCCCGTAAACTTTGCCAATCTCATCCAAGGTTTTCGCCTGACCATCACCCAAACCGAAACGCATCGACACTACCCCCGCTTCGCGCTCAGAAAGCGTGTCAAGGACGTGGCGCAACTGTTCTTGCAGCAAAGTAAAGCTGACTGCATCGGCGGGTACTACAGCCTCCGAGTCTTCAATCAGATCCCCAAATTCGCTGTCACCGTCCTCTCCCAAGGGGGTATGCAAAGAAATCGGTTCCCGACCGTACTTTTGCACTTCCACCACTTTTTCAGGGGTCATATCGAGTTCTTTGGCCAGTTCCTCTGGTGTAGGCTCGCGCCCTAGATCCTGCAGCATCTGCCGCTGTACCCGCGCCAACTTGTTGATTACCTCTACCATGTGGACCGGGATGCGGATAGTGCGCGCCTGATCAGCCATGGCGCGGGTAATTGCTTGACGAATCCACCAGGTGGCGTAGGTGGAGAACTTATAGCCCTTGGTGTAATCGAACTTTTCGACTGCGCGAATCAGCCCCAGGTTGCCTTCTTGAATCAGATCCAAGAACAACATTCCCCGACCGGTATAGCGCTTCGCTAGCGACACCACCAAACGTAAGTTTGCTTCTAGCAGGTGATTCTTGGCGTGTTGACCATCAATCGCCAATGAATGCAAGTCCCGACGCATCTTAGAAGTCAGATTTTCTGATTCCGTTTCCAACTTGTGCTGAGCATAGAGACCGGCCTCAATTCGCCGCGCCAAATCTACCTCTTCCGCGGCGTTTAGTAGCGCAACTTTACCAATCTGCTTCAGATAGTCCTTAACCGGATCTGCGGTAGCTCCTGCGACCGTAACCCGTTGCGCGGGCTCATCGGTTTCATCAGAATCGGAAACCGTAAAGGAATTGCCTTTCTTTTGCCCCTTGGCATTAGCCTTCGCCTGCGCAATCGCCTCATTTAACCCTTCGGCAGCATTGGCGGGAGCATCTTCATCCTCGTCATCGTCTTCTTCAGGTTCCCGGTCTTCCCCATGCTTTTCATCATCTTCATCATCGTCGCTATCTGCCAGCTCCGATTCGATGTCGATTTCTTCTTCGTCGCTTAGATCCTCGTCGCCAGGTTCAACCGCGTCTTCATCTAGCTCGGCGTCTTTTGCCGCGAGTTCTTGATCTTCTTGCGGCAGCGTACTCTCGATTTCTTTCTCTTTAGAGCTGGTCTTCTTCGCAGCAGCTTTCTTTGCAACTGTCTTCTTGGCTGCAGCCGCCTTTTTCGCTGTGCCAGTCTTGCTGGCAGTAGTTTTCTTCGCGGCTGTTTTCTTCGTCGCCGGCTTCTTAGTTGTTGATTTTGTCTTGGTTTCTTCGGCTTTTGCCGGCGCCTTAGAGGCGCTCTTAGCAGTAGTCTTAGTAGTTGCCTTAGTTGCCGCAGCAGTCTTTGCCGTAGTGGTTTTCTTGGCTGCCGGTTTAGAGGCGGCGGTCTTCGCTGTTCCCTCAGCCTTGGCAGCTGTCTTCTTCGCGGTAGCGGTCTTGCTAGCAGCGGTTTTCTTCGCTGCGGTAGCTTTCTTAGCGGTGGTAGTAGTTTTCTTGGTGGCAGCAGTTTTGCTGGCAGCGGTCTTTTTCGCCGTCCCACTCTTCTTCGCTACCGGTTTAGAAGCCGTAGTCTTCTTACTGGTAGCGGTCTTTTTTGCCGCACCAGTCTTTGCCGCGGTAGCAGTCTTGCTAGCAGCGGTTTTCTTCGCTGCGGTCGCCTTCTTAGTCGTGGCAGCAGTAGTCTTTTTCGCTGCAGACTTACCTGCGGTCTTCGCCGTAGTCTTCGCGCCGGTCTTGGCAGCAGTGGTCTTCTTAGCTGCCGTCTTAGTGGAGGGGTTTTTTCCCGCGCTCTTAGCGGTCTTAGCAGTAGCCATTTTCCGATTGGTAGCAGCGGCACTAGCTTTCGAGGAAGTTTTCGCGCTAGATTCAGATTGAGCAGGTTTAGTAGTCACAGCGACCTTTCCTGATTCCTAAACGATTTCATAGAGAATGCTCAACAATTATAATTCAATACCACACTTTCTAGCACATATCTAGGGAAGTTTCGCGGCTAGAGGAGACCATACAGGGAAAGGAATTAGCAGCTAATGCCCACTGAACAGGAGTTTTCAGCCCAGATTGATAAACTATTGCCGAGGGCGTGGCAAAGCGGGATACAGCCTTGGCACAACCTCGAGGGGATAGCAGAACTATTCCAAGGAGGACTCGGCGCCCTTTCTGGTGGCAAACGCACCCGCGCTCGCCTAGCCTATACCGGCTGGGCGGCAATCAGTGGCAACCTGACCAGTCCCCCAAAGCAGGTTTTTGACCTGGGGGTGGCGCTAGAGATTTACCAAGCCAGCGCCCTCGTCCATGACGACATTATTGATAACTCCCCACTGCGACGCGGCAAAGATGCAGCTCATGTCAGTTTTACCAAACAACATCTTAGAGAGAAACGCCAAGGTAACTCTGCCGAATACGGCAGTTTTGCCGCGATTCTACTGGGAGATCTGCTGCTAGCGGTTGCCGATCAATGCGCTTTTGAAGTGACCTCTGCTTGTGAAAACGCAGACGCTTTTTTCGCCAACTGGACCGAGATGACCCGGGAAGTGTCCGCTGGTCAGTACCTGGACTTGCGACTCGAAACCGATGAACTGGATCCGGCCACCGCGCGGGAGCGAATTTTGACGGTGGTTCGCCACAAATCAGGGCGTTATTCAGTTGCCCACCCGCTCACCTTGGGGGCGCGCCTAGCTGGTGCCAACGCGGAGCAACTGAAAACCCTATTTGCTATCGGGGAATACTGGGGAATCGCCTTCCAGCTTTGCGATGATGAACTCGGAGTTTTCGGCAACCCCAACCAAACCGGAAAACCTGCAGGTGGAGACCTCACCGAGGGGAAGAAAACCGTATTGTGGTCCCTGGCGGAACAGCTGCTAAGCGATTGCGCGCGCAAGGAGTTACACGAAGTGTTCGGCAACCGGGCTGCTACTGCCACCCAGATTTCGGCGGTGACTGAAGCCCTAAAGCAGCAGGGAGTAAAAGAGCGACATCGCCTACTAATCTCCGAGTATGCTGCTAAAGGTGATGCCCTGTTAGCGAGCGGTGATTTCGATACCCCTGGACGCGAGGCACTTTCCCGACTAGGACGCGCCTTAGTCGAACGCGAATCCTAAAGCATTCGCCCTATAATGCCTGCATAGCTGCCACCGCATTAACTTTGCTATGGCTTCCGGCGCGCAATAAATCCAGCGGGCGCTGGTCATTTAGTAACGGTTGGGCAGCAAGTACCCACGCGGTTGCCTCCTGAACGCTAAAACCTCCATCTAACAGGGTGAGCATGGTTCCAGGCAGGCGCTCAATTAGAGTCCATCCCTCGGGAGTTTCCAGCAGACTATCCGCGACAATCTGCAATTTTCCCTGCTCATCAGGTAAGCCCAAAAGGCGATGCTCATTTAGGAGGCGGTGGGCGCGAGTGACCTTTACCCCCAGACGCTCGGCGGCTTGCGCGAAACTGATCATTTCCATGTTCTTAGCCTATCTGAGGGGGCAAGCCTGCTCCTAGCCGTGCCGCTTACCGGCATTGCAGTAGGCTGCCGCTAGGATTGCCTTATGAGCATTGATCCGGAATCTAGAGGACGCCCTAGCGACATCCCGCAGGATTCGTCTATCCCCCACGCAGCTGCTAAAGCCGCAGATACTGGACAGATTCCGGAAATAAAACACAGCTCTGCCGATGAAGACCCTATGCAAAAACGCCTAATCGATGGACGCTACCGGATAGTGAAGATTATTGACACCGGGGGGATGGCCAGTGTTTACCGCGCTCATGACGAGCGGTTGGGGCGCGATGTGGCGCTAAAGATTATGCATCCCCACCTAGCTAATACTGCCTCCCTGGTGGAGCGGTTTGAGGCAGAGGCACGCTCGGCTGCCCGCTTGATGCATCCGGAGATTGTGCAGATTTTCGATCAGGGAACCTGGCGGCGCCGCCCCTACCTGGTGATGGAGTTTATTAATGGTCCGAATCTGCGCCAGGTACTGACTAAGGAAGGCACTTTACCCTTAGGACGTGCTCTAGAAATCACCGAACAGGTTTTAGAGGCGTTGCAGGCAGCTCATGGGATGCAGATTATTCACCGCGATATTAAACCGGAAAATATTTTGCTGGCTCCCTCGGGGAAGGTAAAAGTAGCTGATTTTGGACTTGCTCACGCCGTTAATCAAGCTACCGGCACCACTACCGGATCGGTAATGGGAACAGTCACTTATCTGGCTCCGGAACTGATTTCCCAAACTACCTCGGATGCTCGTTGCGATGTCTATTCCGTGGGAATCATGGCGTATGAGTTGATTAGCGGGGTGCCGCCCTTCCAAGGTGAGACTGCGATTCGTACTGCCTGGCAGCATGTAAGCGAGGATGTGCCCCCGCTTTCCAACACAGTGTCTTGGATTCCTAGCGAGGTCGACGATTTGATTGCGGCGCTTACTGCCCGTGAGCCCCAAGATCGCCCCGCTGACGCCGGAGCAGCGCTACAGCTGATCAGGGCAGTATCGGCTTGTCTTAGTCCTGAGCTGAGCGCACGGAAAGCTAAGCGCCCGGTGAGCGTAGCGCAAGAAACTGAAACTGAACGTACTCCCCTAGGCAAAGGGGGAACTGCATTACTGCCGGTTTTGCCGGCCTCCTCCCCGCAGGTACCTGCAGCTCCGATTCGTCCTCATAGTGCAGACACTAGCGATGATTATTCTGCTACCCTACCTGAGGCCAACCCCGAAAAACCGCTAACCGTGGTTGCAGCAGCCACCCCGGAGGAAACCTCTAAAGCCCCTCCTCAAGAAAAAAGCAAGAAACGCTTAGTAGCAGCGATTATCGCCGCGATTTTGGTAACAGCCGGGGCTGTAACTGGCTGGTATTTTACTTTGGGACCTGGAGGGCGAGTAGCGATTCCCAATGTGGAAGGGAAAACCGTAGCGCAAGCTAAATCCATGCTGGTAAAAGCAGAGTTAAAGGTGAAAATTAGTCGCGAATACTCCGATACTATTGCCCCTAATAAGGCGACCCGCACCAATCCCAAAGCTGGTGCGAAGGCATGGAAAAAATCCCGGGTGAATCTGTACATTTCACGGGGAATTGAATACGTGAAAGTCCCCGATTTAACGGGCAAAGATGGTAGTCAGGCCGCGAAGCTACTTAAAGGGGCAAAGCTGAAACTAGCCGGTACCAGCGCAGAGTATTCCGATGAGGTCGAAAAAGGGAAAATCATTGCGACCGATCCGAAAGCCGGCACTACGTTACGCCATCACAGCCCGGTAAAAGTGACGGTTTCAAAAGGGAAAGAACCGATTACTTTACCGGATTTAGCTGGTAAAACCGAAGAGGAAGCTGCAGAAATTCTCAGTAACCTCAAATTGGAGATGGAAAAAACTACCGAGTTTTCTGATTCTGTTCCGCGTGGGCAAGTAATCGGGCAAGAACCGGAGGCAGAAACTACCGTTTATCACCATGACCGGATAAAAGTGCGATTTTCGCTAGGTCCGGAAATGGTGGAAGTCCCTAATGTGACCGCTTTATCTATGGCGGAAGCTAAACAAAAGTTGACGGATTTGGGCTTCCAGGTGAATGTACAAAAACAACTATTAGGGATTGCTCCCAACCGGGTTTATTCCCAATCCCCTGGTGGGGGCACCAAGCTCAAGAGTGGATCTACGGTTACTTTAACCTACGTATAGGATGTCACCCCGGTAAAGGCTAGAGAAATAACGCTGGAGCCGGGTGCTAGGCTGCGTCCCTAAGCGTTCGCTGCCCCCTGGAGCTTAAACGGTATATCCCCAAGGTTCTAAGGGTTCACGCAAAGGATTACCCATGGTATCGTGGCGTTTTTGCAGCATTTCCGCGACCTGGAATGCTAGTTCTAAAGATTGCTGGTGATTTAGCCGCGGATCCACCCGGGTTTCGTAGCGGTTCTTCAAAGAATCTTCCGTTAGGCGTTCACTACCCCCGATTACCTCGGTGACATCATCACCAGTCAATTCCACGTGGATTCCCCCTGGGATAGTACCCGCTTCTTGGTGAGCGGCAAAGAAACTAGCCACTTCCTCCAGGATGCGTTCAAAACTGCGAGTCTTATAGCCGGAGGAAGATTGAATCGTGTTTCCGTGCATGGGATCGCACATCCAGGTAACTGGCCGCCCATCACGCTTTTGTGCCTCTAAAAGTGCCGGTAGAGAGGATTTCAATTCCTTGGCACCCATTCGAGTGATGAAGGATAGCCGTCCCGGCTCGGCCTGGGGGTTTAGTTTATCTTGCAGCCGAGAAAGGTCATCACCCCTAGCGTCAGGACCAATTTTTACCCCCAGAGGATTGGCAACTTGGGAGAGTTGCTCCACATGGGCGCCATCCGCCTGGCGGGTACGCTCCCCTATCCACAGGAAATGCGCAGAGGTATCGTAAAGATTACCGGTACGGGAATCCACCCTGGTCATAGCTTGTTCGTACTCTAAAAGTAAAGATTCGTGGGCGCTATAAAAGTCCACGGTGCGCAATTCATCAGCGCTAACTCCGGCAGCGTCCATAAAAGAAATTGCGCGGTCAATATCGCCAGCGAGGGCATCAAAACGTTTATATGCCGGGTTGGAAGTAAAACCACGGTTCCATTCATGTACCCGATGCAAGTCAGCATACCCACCTTGAGTAAAGGCTCTAATCAGATTCAAAGTGGTACCCGAACGAGTGTAGGTATCTAGTAGCCGTGCCGGATCAGGAGTGCGCGCCTCGGGGGTGAACTCGAAAGAGTTGACTGCATCTCCCCGGTAGGACGGCAAAGTAACTCCGTCACGGGTTTCAGTATCACTGGAGCGAGGTTTGGCATACTGACCAGCCATTCTCCCCATTTTTACAATCGGCAAGGACGCCCCATAGGTGAGCACAATCGCCATTTGCAAAATGGTCTGGATTTTCAGCCGTACCCGATTAGCAGTTGACTCCGCGAAGGTTTCCGCACAGTCCCCACCGGTAAGCACAAAGGCGCGTCCCTTGCTGGCTTCTGCCAGTAGTTCTTTTAAGGCATCTACTTCTCCGGCGAACACCAAAGGAGGGCGAGTACGCAGGTCAGCTAGTTTTTCTTGTAGCTTGTCCTGATCTGGATAGCTGGGCTGCTGGGTTGCTGGGCAGTTACGCCAAGAATTCAGCGCCTTAGTTGTTTTCTCGTCCACGAAATCCACCCTAGTAAGTTTTAGATTTTAAGACGAATAAGTCCGGGAGACGGACTTATTCCCTGCTGGTTTTTCTCAAATTACCGGCAGTTGTTTTCTGCTTTATCTGTCCCGTTAACGCCCGAATGGCAACTTGGATACCTTCCCGGAAAAACTGGCGGCATAAATTCCTTTGGCTCTCGCCGCAAGCGGCGAGAGCCAAAGGAACTTCAGTCAACTGATTATTTCAGTGCCTGTCCCCTAATAGGTGAAAACCGGGTAGGCACGCCACAGAACAACTAGGCAGGCTTAACTTCCTGCCCAAGGTCTGCCATCATTTCCTGGAACCAGGGGGTATTAATATCAAAGGCTTTACCGCCCTTGATCCGCGCAAACGCAATCGCGCTCAGCAAATCCCCATTTTCTTCATCATGACCAATCAAACCAGGTTTGCCTTCCAGTGCGCACTGCACCGCATAATCGGTCATCGACTTAATCAGGCGCAAGTCTTCAACGCCCGCAGCAGAAGCACGCGAGAAGTAACCGGACTTTTGCACCATCACTTTTTCCGCTCCGATCCGCTCGGCAAATTGGCGAGCAAACCACTGACCGGGGTTAATTTTATCTAGCTGGACGTGACCGAAGGGATCACGGGGAACGGTCTCCCCTGCCTGCTCCATCTGCTCCACGATTTCGCTGACCCCGGCGCCCTCGGAAAGGAAGATATTTACGTTCCCTACCTCATCCATAACTTTGCGCAGACGGGCGGCCTCGACCTCGATATCGATATGTGCCTCAGGCACAAAAATAGCGTGAATATCGCGAGACTCGCGGGTAAGACCCATGGAGGGCAGCCACTGTTTCTTGTCCAATAGCTTGCGGTAGGAACGGGCAGTAGCAGCCGTCAAATAACCGCAGTGGCGTCCCATTACTTCGTGGATAATCAGTTCCCGCGGGTTGGACTGACATTCCCCAATTACGTGTTCAGCAAATAACGCTCCGTTATCGGCAGCCGTCCAGGCGCCCAAGGATTGACGAATCGGGATAATGTCGTTGTCAATGGTCTTCGGCAGACCCACAACGGTCAGTTCATAGTCATGTTCATGCAGGTAGTGCGCAAGGTCAGCCGCGGTGGTGTTAGTGTCGTCCCCACCGATAGTGTGCAGCACATCTACCCCGTCCTCTACCAGGCGATTAGCCGCGAATTCCAGGGGATTAACTCCCTCTTTAACCAGACCGCGTTTAACCAAATCCTTGGTGTTGGTGAGCTTCACCCGGGAGTTACCAATCGGGGAACCACCATATTCATGCAGCAGACCAGCATTTTTACGAGCATCTTCGTCTACCACAATAAAATTCTTGGACAGCAACCCGTGGTAGCCGTGCTTATAGGCAATGATTTCAACTTCCGGGGCCAGTTCGGTATAACGCTCAATCAATCCACCAACCGCTGATGAAAGACAGGGCGCAAAGCCGCCCGCAGTTAGTAGTGCTACCCGTTTAATGGTCATATCTCCTCCAAAAGATTTGTTTGGCCAGTTTTGGCCCCGACATTCATTAAGTCTACTCGATAACCCGAGGACGACTCTAGGACAAGGGGTAGTCTTCCCCTAGCTAGCTACGAGTTATCGCCCAATCTGCGCGCGAATCCCTAAAGTAACTAAAACTGGCCGCAAACATCAGTTTATGGAAGAAAATATCCGAAGTTTCCTAGACGGGGGCTATTCTTTCGTTTTTTTGCCCTCACCGGTAGTTTCTTCGGGAGGCTCCGGCACCTCGGTTTTTGGAGCCTGCCTGCCGCCAGGGGCCTGCACTTTCGGTTCGGCAGCAACCGCGTCCTGGTCATCCTTCTTCGCAGCCAACGCCTTTTTCACATCCGCCGCATACAAGTCCACGTATTCTTGCCCCGATAGGCTCATCAAGGAATACATAATCTCGTCGGTGATTGCCCGCAACACGTAGCGGTCATCTTCCATCCCCTGGTAGCGGGAAAAGTCCAAAGGATCCCCAACCACCACTCCAATGCGGTGCAGGCGCGGAATACGAGTGCCAATCGGCTGGGCGATATTGGTACCAATCATGGCTACCGGAATAACCGGGGCACCCGAGCGTAGCGACAGCCGCGCCACCCCGGTTTTGCCTCGATAAAGCCGCCCATCGGGACTGCGGGTACCCTCCGGATAGATACCAAATAATTCGCCCTCTTGTAGACGCGCCAACCCCTTTTGCAAAGCGGCCTGGGATTTCTTCCCCCCAGAACGGTCAATAGGGATTGTGCCCACCTGAGTCATAAACCACTTCACAAAGGCACCTTTTAGACCTTTACCGGTGAAATAGTCGGCTTTGCCCACGAAAACTACTTCGCGGTCAATCATGAGCGGTAAAAAGAAAGAATCAATCACCGCTAGATGATTCGAGGCCAGAATCGCCGCCCCGGTCTCGGGAATGTTCTCGGCTCCTTTGATCCAGGGGCGGTAAAGAACCTTTAGAATCGGCCCCAGGATTACTTTCAGCATCCGGTAAAACACGTAAGCTTCCTTCCCGCCCGGGCTAACTAGCCGATCTCTAAAGACCGACTAGACTAACGACTATGAAACTCCCCAAGAAGTGGGGGGCGCATCGCCGCCGCAACCCAAGTCAACGTCGCGTAGATGATGAATTTTTGGATATTACATCTAGGTTAGATGATACCGGTATTTTCGCGCCTGGACCGCGAGATTACGAATTAGCCGAGCCAAATGAACAGTTTCAACCCCCCATACTGCCGGCTACTCCTCGCCCTCGCGGGGCTGTGCGCGTTTTAGTAATCACCATCGTAGTGCTAATAGCCTGGGTAGCCACTTATATTGCGGGAGTCAGTCTGCCGCCTTGGATGCACGCCCTGGGTTTCTTAGATTTAGCGATTTTTTGCGCCCTGCTATTTTACTTGCGTCCTCGCGGACGCAGCCCTTTAACCAATAAATGGGGGGATGACGATGGGGCGAGAGTGTGAGCGCTCAATTTTTCGGTCCACCTTCGCGCGCCCTACGTCAACACCTAAGTACCCTGGTACCTGCAAACGGTGAAATAGCCCCCCAAGGTCAGTTTTCGCAACTAGGAACCCCGCTATCTGAGTGTTGTTTTCTGGTGGTTGACCTGGAAACCACCGGGATGGGTGCCGGGGCGGAAATCACCGAAATTGCGGCTGCCCGTTACTATAAACGCCGCCTGTGTGGAACTTTTCGTTCTCTGGTGCGAACCCGCCGTCCGATTCCCCCAAAAATCGTGGCGCTGACCGGAATCACCAACTCGATGGTGCTGGCTGCCGACCCCCTGGAAGAGGTTTTTTCGCGTTTCCTTACATTTTGGAGGGCGGAGCGTCCCGATTCTCCCCCAGTAAACGCTCTGGTGGCTCATAATGCTAGTTTCGATACCGGATTCTTGCGCCGCGCTGCCGAGCAGCTAGACGCTCCTCTACCTGCCGCCCTCACCGTTGATACCTTGGCGATTGCCCGCCTACTGCTGCCGCGCCCTTTTGTCGCGAATCACCGCCTGGCTACCCTCGCTAAATATTTTGGCGCGGAAAAGCCTACTCACCGTGCCCTAGAGGATGTTTTGGCTACAGTCACTGTGCTACAGGGGCTACTGGATCTAGGGCAAGGGGCAGGTCTTACCCACAGCCAAGATTTTCGGGTTTTGCAAAAGGTTCCCCGCCAGCTTCGGGCAAAACGGGTGCTGGGAGCGGAGCTACCGGAGCGTCCCGGGGTTTACATTTTTGAGGACGAGGAAGGAAATCCTCTCTATGTAGGGTCAGCTTCTAACCTGCGAACCCGGGTCGGCAGTTACACCACAACGGGTGAAAAACGTCGCCAAATGCGGGAAATGTTAGCCTCCGCTTGCCGGATTCAGCATATTTGTTTTCCCCATGTCCTCTTGGCACGGCTAAAAGAGCTGGAGCTAATCGCGCGTCTTAACCCACCTTTTAACCGCGCCAGTACCCGCCCTGATAAATATTGGCTGTTAGAACTAACCGATGAAGATTTTCCGCGCCTAAAACTCTCTAAACGGGTAGAGCGAGAAAACCACTCCCGCACCCTCGGGCCGTTTTCTACCCGCAAAAGCGCTGAGCGAGTCCGCCGGGTACTCTCCCGGCAGTGGTGCCTGCGCACCTGTACTCAAGAAATTTCCCCCGGGAACCCTGCGGATAGTTGTTACTTGGAAGAGTTAGGGGCCTGCATTGCTCCCTGCCGCCCACAAAAACAAGCTAGTTATGCCCAGCACCTAGCAAAACTGGCGGCTGATAAGCCCGCCGCAGAGCTGGTCGCGGTTGACACGCTGTTAGGAAAAGTGCGTGAGCTGGCAGAGCGTGAAGAATACGAGCAGGCAGCAGTGATTCGGGAACAGCTTTCTGCGCTAATGCGCGCAGGTGCAGAACAAGAATTATTATCCCCGCTGCTCACGGCGGCAGAACTAATTTTTGCCCTCCCGGCTGCTCGCGGCGGATGGGTTTACCTCGCCCTCGCCTACGGAAAACTGGTAGGTACTGCGTTTACCTGCGCTAACGCCCCTAAAATTGCGATAGACCAAACGGTTGCGGGATTAGCGGAAGTTTTCCCGGCACCTGCTCCCCGCTTCCTCGCCCAAGATGTCCTTTGGGAACAGCTACATATTTTGGCGCAGCAACTTTATCAACCGGGAACCCGGATTGTACGGATGCGGGGAAACAAGGCCCTTGCTTTGCCTGCCCAGGGAATGCTTTCTCGCACTCAGTTACGACATACCTTGGATCAGGCGCGACAGCCGTTTTCTTTCCAGCTTTGAGGGTGCCGCCGGGATTATATGCCGCAGATACTCCCTCGAATAAAAAGTGTTTTAGCTTAGCGCAGCAGTTCTGATACCGCTTCTTGTAGCTTTAGGGGGGTGAGGGGGCGTTCTACCGCTTTGGCAGCTCCCGCCCAGCCGACCAGCCATTCATCCTGTTGGCGGGCAGTCAAAATCAGAATCGGCGGCAGGTTGTTATTTTCCTCAGCTAGAGACTTCGCTACCGAAATCCCAGAGATCTTAGTGGCCTCCCCATCAAGGATCAGCAAATCATAATGATTATTGCGTACCTTGTCCTGAGTGATAGTGGCAGTAGCAGTTTCATCCCACGTAATCTTCGGCAAATCCGCCGCGGGTTTGATCCCTACCCCGGCGATTACTTGTCGGCGCACCTCACGGTCATCGCTGTACAACAAAATCTGCAGGTTCTTTTCCGCTTCCGCCATTTTCTGCTTCCTTAGGTAAATATTTAAAGGGACTTTTGGCTCTCATTGTAACCGACTATTACGCTCTTGCAGTCTGTGGAAACGATTGTGCTGCTAATTATCTTGAGTCTGCATTACTAACGGCACTGCAAAACCCCATCTTCAGCTGCCAGCATAGCTGCTGCGGCTGCGAAAGTAGGACTTAGCACCTAAACTAGGTTACGAACTCGCCTAGTCGGAGGGAGGCTAGGTGGATTGTAAAACAACAAAGGAGACCCATTTTCATGGAGAAATACACGCTTCCGGAACTGCCCTACGACTACGCCGCTTTAGAGCCGCATATTTCTGGCAAGATCATGGAACTTCACCATGACAAGCACCACAACACCTATGTGAATGGCGCCAATGCCGCCCTAGAGAAGCTGGCAGCTGCCCGTGAAGCCGGGGATTTGGCAGCGGTTAACCAGTACTCGAAAGATCTAGCTTTCAACCTGGGCGGACACACCAACCACTCGGTTTTCTGGACCAACATGGGACCTGACTGCGGCGGAGAGCCCGAAGGCGAACTAGCCGCCGCAATCAGCGAAAACTTCGGTTCCTTTGAGGCTTTCAAGAAGCATTTCTCGGCGGCAGCCACCGGACTACAAGGCTCCGGCTGGGCCGTACTGGCGTGGGATTCCATTTCTTCCCGCCTCATCATCTTCCAGCTCTTCGATCAGCAAGGAAACGTACCCGTGGGGGTAACTCCGCTGCTGATGCTGGATATGTGGGAGCACGCTTTCTACCTGGACTACCAGAACGTGAAAGCTGACTACGTGAAGGCCTGGTGGAATGTGGTGAATTGGGAAAACGTTGCCGCCCGTTTCGAAAACGCCGAAAAGAACTTTAAGTCCCTAATCAACCTGGCCTAGCAGCCGCTCCGCGTAGCTATTAAAAAACACGCCAGATTGAGCGTGCGAACGGATTTTACCTCGCGCCCCGAAATCCGGAAAATGCTCTGGCATTTTCACGGATTTAGTGCCCGAAGCCTACCCCTCGGTATAAATCCGTCCGCACGCTCTGGCTGTCTTATTGCACCTTTTCCAGCAAGCGCGGGGGATAGATTTTATCCGAGCAGACAGACTTTGCATCAAATGCCCTAAACTTCGGATACCTGGCTGCAACATATTAAACCGATAAGGCTTTAAGGACATAAGAATTTGGAAAACGTCGCTACGTTTTCCAAATTCTTGGGCGAGAGGAAAAATCTATCCCTCGCGCAACGCTGAAAACAAGAAAAACTTTTTCCCGCGCCTTCAAGATCCAAGAACTGTCACCCGAGGCGGGTGCTGGTTTGTTTCGCCCCGATGTCGTAGATAGCAATCCGCGCTGGATGTGCCTTCGCCCCTTGGCGCGCCCCCTCGGCGGGCTCTATCATCACCATCCGCGAACCGATCGGTACCCCCAGAAACTGTGGGGTAGTCTGCACGGTAGCGGGGGTAGACACCATTTTGCCGCTCTCCCATGAGCTAGAAACTTTCGACCATTCACCCTGTTGATAGCTGGCGGCAGTCAAATGTACCCCGGGAAAATCATCCGGTTCCAGTTTCGGTCCCGTGCCTTGGTAAAGCATGATTACCTGTTTTAACTCTGGAGCCGGCATATCGGGATCGATGCTCAGTTGCGGCTGACTGCCGGGAGCGCCGGCAATCTTCACTCCCTTAGGTAGCTTCTCGAATGATTTGTCGATTTTCTTCGCCTGTTTCAGTGCCGAGACATCACTTAAATCCATGGCGCTGATCAGGTCAATCACGAACACCATAGTGGAGTCGGCGGGGATCCTCTTGGCAGCTTCACCTTGGAATCCTAGTTTCGGGGGTACGGTAAGCTGCACCCGCGAGCCGAGTTTCTTGCCGATTAGCCCTTGCTTCCAACCGGCGATAACTTCGCTCATCGCGTAGCCTTGGGCAGAGTCCCCAATTCTAAAGGTGCTCATCACGGTTTTTCCGTCCCACAGGTTACCCAACGTATCCATTAACACCTGGTCTTTGGCGGTTACTTTGCGTCCGTCGCCCTGGTGAAGCACTCGTACCTGCAAACTGGTGGGGGCTTTGCCCACACCTGCCTCCATTTGGGGCGCCTGCCCTAACTCACCGGAGACTGCCGGGAACTTCCCTTTTACTTCGGGAGCGGAGGCTTCGGTCCCTCCCTGGGAGCAGCCCGCGAGGGAGCACAGACAAACAGCAGCCAAAAGTGCGACTGCTATCACCCGCATTTTCAATGTCTTGACTGCATGTAAAGCGTTAATACTATGCATTACCGAGCCGGTCCAGATTTCCTAGAGGGTGCCGACAATATCTAGCACGATTGCTACGGCTTGCCCGTTTTGCATGGAACTTAAACCTAGGCGCGATCCCACAGTTTTACCAGCAAGTTCTTTATCTAATCCCAACTCGGCTAGAGTCTTTTCCCCCTGCAGCGGCATCGGGGTTGCGCTATCCCAGGTGGAGGCAGTCTTCCCATCCGGGTCTACCCAGCTTTGATGCACTATCACCACATCTTTGGCTTTCAGCGGCGCCCCTTTTCCTTGCGCCAACACTACCACCGTGCGATCTTTGGCCAGCTGATCTGGGGTTACTTTCAATGTCGGCTTTGCTCCCAGTTTGCCGTCAACTTCCAGACCGGGCAGAGTGTCGCCGGTTGCTTTAGCTCCTGCTAGCAGCTGCTCGCCTTTCTTCGCCTGGGAAGCAGAGAAGCACTTTAGAGTATCCACTACGAATACCAGGGTAGATCCGGCGGGAATAGTGCCGGCTGCCTGATCCCCGTACCCCAAGTCGGGAGGAATCACCAGGAGGGTGCGCGATCCTGGCTTGGCATCTTTAAGCCCCTGTCCCCAGCCGGGAACTACCTGTTTTAAGGAAAAGACAGCGGGTTTTCCGCGGTCAAAACTGGAATCGAATTTTTTCCCATTCCACAGTTGCCCGTGATAGTTGACTTCTACCACCGCGCCTGTGCCGCAGGCTTCACCTTCTCCTTCTTTAAGGGTGACAACTTTCAGGTCTTTAGACGGAGTTCCTTCCCCGGCACTAACCTTGGGAGCTTTGCCGTAGTCGCCCTCAACTTTCACCCCGGAATCATTGGTGCTGCAAGCGGTGAGGGCGCCGCCGATTATTACTCCCATCAGAGCAAAGGCAGCTAGAGAAGATGAAAGTCTACGTTTCACGGTTAAGTCCTGACTGTTTTTAGTGGAATGATTGGCCGCAGGCGCAAGAACCTACTGCGTTCGGATTGTCGATGGTGAAGCCTTGCCGCTCGATAGTATCCGAGAAGTCAATAGAGGCGCCCTCTAAATAGGGGTTGGACATTTTATCGACCACTACCTCTACTCCGGGAGCGAACTCTACTACTGCGTCCCCATCCAGGAGCCGTTCGTCAAAATAGAGCTGGTAAATTAGCCCGGAGCAGCCGCCTGGCTGGACAGCAATTCGCAGCCGCAAATCATCGCGTCCTTCCTGCTCTAGCAGTGATTTTACTTTCTTAGTGGCGGCTTCGGTCAAAGTAACTTTGTGGGTGGCTGTTTTTTCAGCCTGTTCTTCACTCATGTTTCTCCCTAATAACTATCGTCTGGTTTCAGTAAGCTAGTCCTTAGCCTAGTCCAAGCCTGCCCCTACTGGCTATCGTGACCAGGTACGCGCTAAGCGAAGTCCAGCCTGGCTCATACCGGAAATATCGGTGGGAAACTGATAAATACCATCGATTCCCATTTCGGACGCCTCTGCTCTACTCAGATTATTTTCGCTGGTAATCGCCACTATTGGTAGACCGAAGCGACTAGCTGTGTCACATAAATGTTCTAACGGCGAACCGGAAACATTCCAGGGGGAAAGCTCACCGGTATTCGCCACTAGCAAATCTGCGCCCGTTAAAATCTGGGGCAGACGGGTGCGCTCATCCAAGAAATCTGCCGCGAAATCCAGACGGGCTCCCAATCTGCCTAATAGTTCCCCAATCCCAAAGGCGCACCCTCCTCCCGGCAGAGCTCCGATTTGGGTTTCCTGAGCTTTTCCGAAGCCAGTTGCACTGGACAGCCCCAGATAACGCTGGTGTCCGCATTTTTGCGCCTGCCCCAGTATCTCTTCCCAATTTTCTTTAGTTTTTTGCGCAATCTGCGGTCGGGTTTTTGCCACCGTAGCCAGCACCCCGGAGGCAGAAAATAACGGTTTTTGGCTGCCGGTAACTACCACCCCACGGCCGAGGGTGCGCCCCAGGTTTTCCCAAACTTGCGGGTCTGCAGTTTCCTTACCGTAGGCGCGTGCCACTGCCCGCATGAAAGCTGCGGGAAAATCCGGAAGTTCCTCTAGGTTTTCCAAAGCCATTGCCCCCGGTGACAGATATTCACTTTGCAAGGATTGTTCTGCCTGACAGGGAGGAAGATATATATCGTTTCCCGCTTTTAATGACGCGACTAAGCGTTTACCTGCCTGCTCTGGGTCAGCCGTGCCAGCGAAAATATCCGCTAGCGGGAAGTTAGCTGCCACCTCGCTATAACTGTATGAATAGGGGATAACCTGCAGTTGATCTTGGCTTTGGTGCCGGAGCCATCCAGCTTTAAAGGCCTCCCCTAGCTTTTTGGCGCTAGCGGAGGCCGTGCTGGTTACTGCCAGAACTATTTGCACTTAAAGCTGGCCGCCTAGCCGGGTCAGGAACAGCGCTTCGGCAGTAATCGCATTGCGCAAGTCCCCTAAATCTTGGGATTCGTTCTCGGAGTGGGCATTGGTAGCCGGATCTTCCACCCCGGTAATCAGGATGTCTGCCTCGGGGAACACTTGTGCCAAGTCGGCGGTCATCGGGATTGCTCCCCCGCAACCAATATCTACCGCGTCTTTGTCCCAAGCACTAGATAGCGCCCATTTCATTTCTTTTTCCGCCTCCGATGACTCGGCTTGATAGGAGGGACCGCATTCGAGAACTTCGGTTTCCACCTCGGCTCCAAAAGGCGCGTTTTCTTCTAAGAATGTGCTTAAAGCCTGAGCGCATTCGGCAGTGTCGGTACCCGGAGCAGTCCGCAGTGATAGCCGCAAACAGGTTTCCGGAACCAGGGCATTGGCGCTTTCGGCGCGGGATCGCTGATCCCAACCGATAACGCAAAGTGAGGGTTGATTCCAGAGCCGCGATGCCAACTCGCCTTTCCCAGCTAGCTGGAAGCTGTCTACTACCTGGGCATCTGCCTTAAATAGTTCTTCGGGATAATGCACATCTGCACTGGTAGACCCGCCAAGACCCGGTACTGCCAAGCTACCGTCAGGGTTGAAGCATTTCGCTAGCAAAAGGCTGGCAATAGTGACCGCATCTAGTACCGGGCCGCCGTAGGCTCCTGAATGCAAGGCGGTTTCCATTACTTTTACTTTCACATCCATACTGGCTACTCCCCGCAAAGTAGCGGTTAGTGCCGGTTCCCCTACCCGCCAGTTATCGGAGTCGCAAACAATAATCACATCCGCAGCCAAATCTTCCCGGTACTTTTCAATAAAGTTACGGAAGGAGGGCGAGCCGATTTCTTCTTCGCCTTCGATAAAGCAGGTCACGTTAACTGGGCATTTATCTGCCAGAGCCAACAGCGCCCCGTAGTGCACCATCACTCCTGCCCCATCATCCGAGGTGCCGCGCCCATAGAGGCGGCCGTCTTTTTCGGTGGCGACAAAGGGATCGGTATTCCAGCGTTCGCGCGGTCCGGTTGGCTGCACATCGTGGTGGGCGTAAAGCAAAACTGTTTTTGCCTGTGGGTCAACTATTTTCCGGGCAATAACCGCGGGCATACCTTCTTCCCCACCGGGGGTAGGCGCGGTTTTCACCGCGGTTTCCATCCCTAGCTTAGAAAATAGTTCCGCCAGGTGGTGGGCAGATTTTTCTACTTCCGCGCGGGAATCTGAAGAAACGGAGGGGATAGCCACCAGTTTCGTCAGTTCGCTTTTCACGTCTTTAAAAATGTTCTCTGAAGCTGTTTTTACTTTAGAAATATCACTCATGATTGCCAGGGTACCCCGATACCGCGGGCTTAGAGAAAGGAGCCGTTCCTACCTCGGCGAAAAATCCTTAAATAATACAGATTTCCAAAGCCCGCCCCGGCTAGATAACCTGGATGAGTGAAACTTTTTGGAAGCAGTAAAGACGAAGATACCGCTAAGGTAGAGGAAAAGGGCGCGGGCAAGGGGCGCCCCACCCCTAAACGCAAGGATGCCGAGGCGCGCAATCGGCGCCCGCTGGTAGTGGACAAGAAAGAGGCACGTAAACGGCGCCGGGAGCAGCGTGACGAGGTCTATAAGAAACAGCGGGAAGCGCTAGATGGCACAGGTGATGAGCGTTATCTACCCCTTAACGATCAAGGTCCGCTTCGGCGCTATATCCGCGATTTCGTGGATGCCCGTTTTGCTATCGGCGAGTTATTTATGCCGATTGTGTTGGCTTTCCTGATTTTGTCGATTGCGTTCTCTCGCAACCAACAGTTGAATTCGATTTTGCTATTTACCATGTGGGGATTGCTGCTGCTGGCACTGATTGAAGCCATTATCACCACGATAATAATTAACCGTTCGCTGTTGAAAATCACTGATGGAGACAAACGGGTAAAGAAAGGCAATGGCCGCTATATTTTGATGCGCCTGGCTAGTCCGCGGCGGATGCGCCGTCCCCGCCCTTCCGGTCCGCGCGGTTCGCGCCCCGATATCAGCGAGTACGCTAGCGATATTCGCGCCTATATGCTTTCTCGCCCCTAGTTTTTGTGGTTATTACGCAACGGCAAGGCGGGAAGATCCGCACTAAGCTGCTTGTTTATTTTCCCAGCGAAAGCTGGACCTTGATAGATAACCGCAGTCAGCGCCTCTAGCAGGTCAGCTCCCGCATCTAGGAACTGCCGGGCAGTAGCTGCGTCCTCGATTCCCCCGCACCCGATGATTAGGTAGTCCTCGTTTAAGCGGGAACGTAAAAGCCGCACAACTTGCAAGGCGCGTTCTTTGAGGGGAGGACCCGATACTCCCCCTTCTCCAAAATCGTGATTAATAGTGGTGTTAGTGGCGATTACGCCCGCTAATCCCACTTCTTTAACCATTTGCGCTAGTTCTACTATTTGCGTATCTTCCAGGTCGGGAGCCAGCTTCACCAATACCGGAACTGCTCTGCCTGCACTTTGTTGAGCTGCTGTTTTAACTGCTTCGGCGATTTCGCGCAGCTGCGTAGTTGCCTGCAGGCTACGCAGTCCGGGAGTATTGGGCGAAGAAACATTAATCACCAGGTAGTCTGCATATTTTGCCAGCAACAACGCACTAGCGCGGTAATCATCTGCTGCTTGCGCAAGCTCAGTGGTCTTATTCTTGCCCAGATTCACCCCTAGGATTAGGGAACGCCCCGCTGGGGTACTGCGTAGCTTCTGCAGGCGCCGCACCATTTGTTTGGCTCCCTGGTTATTGAAGCCCATGCGATTACGTACTGCGCGTAGCGGCAATATCCGCCACAGGCGCGGCTTGTCATTTCCGGGTTGCGGACGGGGAGTTACCGTTCCTACCTCTACAAACGCGAATCCAAAGGCACCAAATTGCAGAGGAGCTAAAGCATCTTTATCCATGCCCGCTGCCAGCCCTAGGTATCCAGGAACTGGTCTGGCCAGGGATTTCAGCCCCTGCTGGTTGCCGACCCAGCCCCCCTTCAAGGTACCTACGGATCCGGAGAAAAATATCCTAATCAGCGCGGTTAATCCGGGAATCTTAGAGATTAAGTACAGCGCTTTCATAGTGGCGTTATGGCATTTTTCGGGATCCAAACGCGAAATCACATGATTAAACAAGAATCGGTATAGCACGCCCTCGATTCTACTTAATAGCTTAGGTAGTTACTTAATAGCGGACGACAATCTGCCGGAAACTACCGTTACTACCGATGTTAATCGCTAATCCCACCACAGGCACCATCCGGCAGATGCCCATCTGGGGTCAGCACTATACAGCTCATCGGGCGCGCTGGCCTGCCCCAAGGAAAGTTTGCTCTGGTAGGTATGCCAGATTTTTCGCGCCTGCCGCGCGGAAGGCTCTGGCATCCCTTCCGCGGAACTTTCTACTATGAACATAGTGTCAACACTGACCCGTTCGTCCCAACGCGAGGACCCGATTAGGTATCCGGAAAGATAAACCCGCCCCGGATTAGCGATACAGGCCTTCAGAAACGCCAGTAAAGTGGGGGCATCATTTTGGCGATCTGCTAAAGCTATCCGCGGGAGCGCCGCCAATACTTTGCGCGCACCCTCGGCGTCAAGCCCATGAAAACGCTGGTAATCCCCTATTCCCTGTCCGGTGGCTACATAGTCTTTCAGGATTTGCGGGATTTTGGTTTCTGCTAGCCACCCCAGCGGTCCATAGAGACCGGAAGGTAAATCCGGGTCATCTTCTAGCATCTCCAACACGATTTTATCCCCCTCCTCCCCCAAGAATTCCGGGGTCGAGAGGGCAAAGGGGTCGCTATTTTGAAGGCGCGCTCCCAGCTTAGTTTTTGCGGGCGAATACGCAGTTAGAGAGGTGGTTTCCATAGTTACTCCTTAAGGTTTGATGCTTTTCTTTACTTTGGCGCGCAAACGGTGGCGGGCAAGAATAGCGGATAAAGGAACCGGGAAAACTACCGACCAGGAAATCTGTGGAAATCTATTCGCGCCCCTTAAAGCCATAAGATAGATGAGTGCTCATTCCGCTTAATGATTTGTCTGATCCGCGGGTACGTGACTTTACCCAGTTAAAGGACGTGAACCTACGAAAAAGTTTTGAGACCGAACGCGGGCTATATTTGGCGGAAAGTTTTTCGGTGATTGCCCGCGCTTTGGCAGCCGGTCATCAGCCACGCTCGGTTTTAACCAATCGGCATTGGCTGGGACGTCTGCAGGAAACTTTGGGAAGCCGGGCTGGCGATATTCCTATTTTTGTAGCTGAGGAAGAACAGCTGACCCGACTTACCGGGTTCAGTATGCATCGCGGCGCTATCGCCGCGATGGAACGCCCTGCCCTGCCGGAACTGGACGAAGTACTGTCCGGGGCGCGGGCGGTGCTAATCCTAGAGGATCTGGTTGACCACACCAATGTTGGCGCCGCGATTCGCTCAGCAGCGGCTATGGGCTTTGACGCCATTTTGACCAGCCCGCATTGCGCCGATCCTCTCTATCGCCGCGCAGTTAGAGTTTCGATGGGAACCGTATTTTCATTGCCTTGGACGCAGATTTCTGCTTGGCCAGATACTTCCGCTTTGAAAAATCGGGGATTTATAGTGGCCGGACTAGCTTTATCTGAACAAGCGATTTCTCTGCCAGAATTTTGCGCCTGCCTGCAATCCCAGGTGGAGCGGGGGAAACAGCCGAAAGTTGCTTTAGTACTAGGCACCGAAGGACCGGGAATGACTAAGCAGGCACTCGCCAGCTGCGATCAGTTAGTGAAAATCCCGTTAAGTCATGGAGTGGATTCTTTGAATGTCGCCGCTGCGGGGGCAGTTGCCTGCTACGCGGTTAGCCAAGCGTTAGGAACTTTTACGCAAGATAACTAGGGCGTAAGGGGTAAACCCGGGACTCGGGAAACTGAAGAGCTGGGTATCAAAAACAGGCAGGGCGCCAGCGGAATAATATCGCTGGCGCCCTGCCTGTATTCCCCGAGAGATTGCTACCCTTCGCTGCGCCCTGCCTGTATTCCCCGAGAGATTGCTACCCTTCGCTGACTGCAGCTGCTTCCTCGGTCTTGTCAGCTTCCTTTTCGATAAAGTCAGCTTCGGTAAGACCTGGATGCGGGTTAAAGTCAGTTTCCGAGTAGTTTTCGCCCTTTTGGTAGGGCGGATCCATACGGCGCAACGCCACTACCGACCCCACCAGGCCGCCCCATATCACCAAGATGGCGACCAGCATCATCAAAATTGCTTCACCGGTCATAGCTAGTCTTCCTCCTTGTTCCAGTCCACGTTTTCTAGGTCAAACGAGGGGGAAATCTCGGCGCTCTTATGCCACTTCAAACGGGGCATTATCACTGAGAACACCAAAAGAATCCCCAACATTCCCCAGCCGAAGGTATTTGTCCACCAGCGCGGATAATCGCCATAGCCGTGAGAAATCAGATCCACTAGGTTTGGTACCAGCATGAATACTAGGAGCACCGGGATTACGAATCCGATCAGTGCCTCCCACCACTTGCCGGCTTTGACCGCAGAAGTAACGTTCAGGTGAATCCGCAAGGAACGCAGCGAAGGAGTTACCACTGTAACAATCACGCATAGCGACAGCGCCGCGCCAACCACCCCGATGGTGTTGATGTAGTTATCAACCGTGTCCAGGGCCGCGAGCCCCGTGGTAGTACCAAAGAAGAATACTGAGACAATCGCGAGGATCACCCCCAGAATCACCGAAGCCTGTTTGGAGGTCCAACCAATCTTATCTTGGAAAGCCCCCGCTACTACCTGCACCAAAGAAACCATGGAGGTTACCCCAGCCAACACCAAAGAGGCGAAGAATAGCGCCCCGAAAATGGATCCACCGGGCATCTCGTTAATGATTTGCGGGAAAGTAATAAAAGACAGCGACACCCCGGTGATATTTTCCAGTTTGTCAACTGAAGTTCCCTGCAGATGCGCCATATACCCCAAGGTGGCGAACACTCCGATACCCGCAAGCACCTCAAAAGAAGAGTTGGCGAAGCCAGCAACCAGACCGGTACCGGTCAAGTTTGAGCGTTTCTTGAGGTAGGAGGCGTATGTCATCATAATCCCGAACCCTACTGACAGGGAGTAGAAGATTTGGGCAACTGCTGCAATCCACACTTTCCCATTCCAGAGGGCGCTCCAATCTGGGGTAAAGAACTTGTTTAACCCATCGGTTGCGCCCGGCAAGGTTAGCGCCTTGATTACCATGGCAACAAATAGCACCACCAATAACGGAATACAGATTTTGGTAATCCACTCGATGCCCCGCGAAACCCCGAGGGCGATTAACACGATAGTGACTACCCACACGATGATTAGCGGAATCGCTATTCCCCACACGGGGGTCAGCGAGATGGAAGTAGTGTCCTGAGCCTGCAGGAACTTATCGGAAAAGAATTTTGCCGGATCATTCCCCCAGGCGCGGGTAAAAGAAAACACGGTGTAACGCAGCGCCCAGGCAATAATGGCCGCATAGTAGACCACAATGAAGAAACATACCCCGACCTGCCACCAACCTACGGCTTCGGTACGCCGGTTTACCCTGGCTAGCGCCAGCGGAGGTGAGCCCCGGAACTTGTGACCAATCGCGTAGTCCAGCATCAGCATCGGCAGCCCGATAGCTAGTAGGGCGATCAGATAGGGAACAATAAAAGCGCCACCGCCATTGGTATAGGCAACACCGGGGAAACGCCAAATGTTTCCCAAACCGATCGCAGACCCAATCGCCGCAATCAGGAATCCGTATTGTGTCCCCCATGACTGTCGGCTGGTCTTATTGGACGCAGTAGGCTGCGAAACCTGTTCAGACATCTCAACTCCTTATAGACGGGACAAACAATTGTCGAAGCGCAATTGCTTAGAGCCAAAATAGCCCCACCTATCACCTGTCGGACAAAAATACCCACATTGTGAGATTCTTTAGAGAGGTGGAGTTACCCGAAAATTGTTTTTCTCCCGCTGACCGAGGAAGTCAGCGGGAGAAAAAATCAGATTTTTAAGCGGTTACTGCGGCGTGACGCCTGGGGGTTTCCCCGCCATTATCTTCACCGGACTCCGTCTTCTTTTCCCAGGTAGGAGCACCTGCACCAAGCTGTTCCAAGCTCACCGCCTTGACGGCACCCGCACTTTGAATAGTCATCACCGCGCTCTCAGAAGAGTGCGTAACCGTCCCGGAAGTGGCGGCCATGCGAGGCGCTTTGGCAACGACCTCACTTCCGCGAACATCTTCTGGTGATTCTTCTGGATTTATGTGCTGTTCAAAAGTATCTTTTACCGCATCTTTTTGGGGGGTGGCTACTTCTTGCACAGCTTCAGCGTTTTCCTGCGGATGAGGAACCGATTCTTTCCGCTCCTTTTCATTCACCGGGCTAGCTGGCTCTTTAGCTAAAGAATGCCGGGTATTATCGGTATCCCCCTGTTGACTTTGGGGTTTGTCCTCATGAGCCTTGCTGGCAGCTGCCGCTACTTTCGCCATTGATGCCCGGTTCTTAGAATCGGTTTTTGCGCGTTTCTCGTTTCTCGCCTCGCGTTTTTGCCCCTGAGAACGCAAATTTTCGTCGCTATTCTCTCCGTTTTCTACCGGTTCCGAGTGCACAATAAACCCGCGTCCCTCGCAATGCTCACAAGGAGTAGAAAATGCCTCTACCAGCCCTTCTCCTACCCGCTTGCGGGTCATTTGCACCAGACCTAGGGAAGTAACTTCCGTGACCTGGTGGCGGGTACGATCTCGCCCTAGGCATTCTACTAGCCGCCGCAAAACCAAATCCCGGTTGGATTCCAGCACCATATCGACAAAGTCAATAACCACGATTCCCCCGATATCACGCAGTCGCAGCTGACGCACGATTTCCTCGGCGGATTCTAAGTTGTTGCGGGTAACGGTTTCTTCTAAAGTACCCCCGGAACCAGTGTATTTCCCGGTGTTAACGTCAATGACCGTCATCGCTTCGGTACGGTCAATAATCAGGTAGCCGCCTGACGGCAACCACACTTTCCGATCCATGCCTTTAGCCAGCTGTTCATCTACCCGGTGCGCGGCAAAAATATCGTCACTGCTCACCCACTGTTCCACCCGATCGCGCAGATCGGGAGCGAACTCTTCCACATAGGAATCAACTTGACGATAAGTTTCCTTGCCTTGCACAATCAGCTTTTGGAAATCTTCATTGAACACGTCACGTACCACCCGCAAGGCAAGTTCCGGCTCTCCATGCAATAGGTAGGGTGCCGATTTGGAGGACGCGGCGTTCTTTTCGATTTTTTCCCACTGTCTTTGCAGACGCTGCACATCTTGGCGCAGTTGCTCTTCACTGGCGCCTTCGGCGGCCGTCCTAATGATTACCCCGAAGTCCTTGGGCACAATCACTTTCAATAATTTCTTGAGGCGGCGCCGCTCCCCCTCGGGAAGTTTCCGGGAAATTCCGGTCATTGATCCCCCCGGCACCAGCACCAAGAAACGTCCTGGCAGGGTTACTTGGGAAGTAAGTCGCGCACCCTTGTGTCCAATCGGATCTTTAGTTACTTGCACGGTAATCGAATCGCCAGATTTTAAGGCTTCTTCAATCCGGCGTGGCCGACCCTTCATCCCGGCGACGTCCCAATTGACTTCCCCGGCGTAAAGCACCGCATTACGTCCGCGCCCTAAATCAACGAAAGCTGCCTCCATAGAGGGCAACACGTTTTGCACTTTTCCGCGATAAACCGAGCCCACCATAGTGGTTTGGGTATGCCGGGACACATAGTGCTCAACCAGTACGTTGTCCTCAAGAACCGCAATCTGGTTTAGTCCGTCTTTAGAGCGGATTAACATCGTGCGATCTACCGCTTCGCGCCGCGCTAAATATTCAGATTCGGTAATGATCTTGGGGCGGCGTCCCTCGCGGCGTCCCTCCCGGCGACGCTGCTTCTTCGCTTCTAGGCGCGTTGACCCTTTGACCTGCTCAATCTGGTCGACAGCTTCCGCATTACCACGCGTGCGGCGCCGACGCCGCCGGTGGCTACCACTGGTTTCAGTTTCCTCTTGCGTTGCCCGCGCCGCCTGGGATTCGCCATTCTCCGAGCTATCTTTCGAGGCAGAAGCCTCTTTGGTGCGAGATTGTTTCTGGTTATCACCGGAACCGTTATCGCCGGCAGTGTCCTGGTCTTTACGGGATTTTTTGGCGCTGCGCGTCTTTTTCTCGCCTTTACCTTTACCGGTTTTACTTTTCTTATCGTTGTTGTCTTCGCCCTTTTTCCTGCCCTTGCGCTTTGAAGTTGTTTCCTGTTCACGAGTTACGTCCTCGTCAACGTGTACTTCCGGAACCGGAGCCGCCGCAAACATAGGAGCCCCAAAAGCCGGAGCCGCAGTAATCTGAGCGGGAGCCACCGGAGAGGATTCTATTTTCTTCGGAGCCGAAAAAGCCGGCCCAGAAAAAAGCGCCGCTCCACTATTTTGATTAGATTCTGTTTCGTTATTATTTGGGTCTTTCACCACTGATCTCACCTGGACACGCCCGCACCGACAAGTCCCCTATATTACGCCGTCCTCTAGGACGGAAGCCCTTGGTTACGCGAACATATTTATCCCACGCCAGAGAGTTTTCCTAGGAAAATAGTCCCTCTGGGCTGGTTTCCTCCGTAGTGCGACGGCAGAAACCATCCACAATCATTATTCCATATTTCTTAATTCTGTCGTAAAACAGGGGAAATTCTTAGGGAATCCTGGGAATTTCTTAGCGACCGCCTGAAAAACGAGCTACTGTAAGTGACAACGTTGTCACTATGGACTTCGCCTGAACAAGTTCATAGGGGGCAGCGACTTCATAAACCGACTAGAAACGGAAAGGCGAGCAGAATGACTATTGCTTCAACAGCATTAGATGCCACCATGTTGGCGCGATGGCAGTTCGGTATTACTACCGTCTACCATTTCATCCTGGTTCCGTTCACCATCGGCATGTCCCTCCTAGTTGCCATTATGCAAACGAAATGGCACAAGACCGGCGAGGAATATTGGCTGAAGGCGACACGGTTCTTTGGGAAACTGTTCCTAATTAACTTTGCACTCGGTGTAGCCACCGGTATCGTGCAAGAATTCCAGTTCGGCATGAACTGGTCAGAGTACTCCCGCTTTGTAGGCGACATCTTCGGTGCGCCGCTAGCGTGCGAGGCTCTAATCTCCTTCTTTATGGAGTCCACCTTCCTGGGTCTGTGGATCTTCGGCTGGGGCCGGCTATCTAAGAAGGCACACCTTACGTGCGCCTGGCTGGTCTTTGTCGGGGTTAACACTTCAGCTCTCTGGATTATCGGGGCAAACTCCTGGATGCAGCACCCGGTAGGGGCAACCTTTGATCCGGAAACCGGCCGTGCGCAGTTGGACGGTCTGGCTGGATTCTTCCAGGTACTGCTTAACCCGGTATTGTGGGCGGCCTACACTCACGTTCTAACTACCTCTTGGCTACTGGTTGGCACCTTCGTTGCCGGTATTGCTATTTGGTGGATGGTTCGCTCTGCCAATGCCGGCGCCGAAACCGAGGCTCGTGATATTTGGCGTCCAATCGCCCGCTTCGGCATGCTGGTCATGATTATTGGTGGTCTGCTAACCGCAGTCACCGG
Source organism: Varibaculum massiliense (assembly GCF_900106855.1). Lineage (NCBI taxonomy): Bacteria > Bacillati > Actinomycetota > Actinomycetes > Actinomycetales > Actinomycetaceae > Varibaculum > Varibaculum massiliense. The sequence continues at coordinate 488,292 of NZ_FNWI01000004.1, forward strand.
ACACATACAAGGTCAGCTGGTTGCCAAGCACCAGCCGGCCAAGATGGCTGCCGCGGAGGCTCTATGTGAGACTCCGAACGCTGGAGAAGGCGCGCCCTTTACTATTGCCGCTTTCGGACCGCTAGACGCTAAATGCGATCAAATCTCCAAGATTGGCGAAGTTCCCGGGGTTTACTCCTTCATGGCTACCAACTCCTTTACCGGAAAGGTAGAGGGTCTGGATACTTTGAACCAGCAATACGGCTCCGTGTTCTCGGAGATTCTCAGCCAGCGTGGCTACGATATGCAGTCCCAGCCGGTTGATTTCAGCCCGAACATTATCTTCAGCTTCTGGAGCTTCCGCCTGATGATGCTATTCGGCATCTTCTCGGCAATCCTGGCGATTTGGGGTCTGATTGCCACCAAGAACGGCAAGATTTCTAAGTCCACCGGATTGGGCAAGTTCGCTATTTGGTGCTTGCCGATGCCCTACCTGGCTACCACCTTCGGCTGGCTATTCACCGAATGGGGTCGTCAGCCGTTCATCGTGCACCCGACAGATATGCAAGTTGATGGTTCCTCGGTATTTATGCTTACCGAGCATGGGCTTTCGTTCGCCGTCCCCGCCTGGCAGGTACTGGTTACCATGTTGGGCTTCACGCTGATCTACTTGGCACTAGGCATCGTCTGGTTCCTGTTGATCAAGCGTTACGTTAAGGAAGGTATCCACGTCACTGCCAATGAAAAGGCGGTACACGGCGAGGATGCTGGCAAGAACCTAAGCTTTGCTTACTAGGTCAGATAGGAGATCGAAGAGATGACTATTCTACAAGTTATTTGGTTCATCCTGATCGCCGTCCTGTGGACTGGCTATCTGGTACTGGAAGGATTCGGGGTAGGCGCCGGCATGGTCATGCCGATGGTAGCCAAGACTGACCGGGAACGCTCTCAGGTACAAAAAACCTTTGGTCCGGTTTGGGATGGTAACGAGGTTTGGTTGCTAACTGCCGGGGGCGCCACTTTCGCCGCCTTCCCGGAATGGTATGCCACCATGTTCTCCGGAATGTACCTAGCGCTATTCTTGATCCTGTTCTGCTTAATCATCCGTATTTGCGCGATTGAGTGGCGCACCAAAGTAGCTTCGGCTGCTTGGCGGGGTCGCTGGGACAGCTGGCAGACCATTGTGGCTTGGCTAGTTCCGATTCTGTTCGGCGTAGCCTTTGCCAACCTGGTTCAGGGCATGAACATTGCGATTACCCAATACAACACCCCGGGTGAAGCCGTGGCGGGAGCTGCTGACCTCAGCAAGCACGTCCACAACTTCACTTCACAGGGCGCTCCTGCCGGTAGTGTGTTCCTCTCGCTGCTAACCCCCTACACCATTGCCGGTGGGGTCATGCTAGCGCTGGTATTCGCTACTCAGGGTCTGGCTTTCTTGGCGCTACGCACCACTGGTGAAGTACAGAACCGCGCTAAGAACCTACTCGGCAAGTTCGCGATTGCGGACACCGTGTTGGTTGCCGTAGCTGCGCTTTGGGGTCAATTCCTGTACGCCTCCCAAGCCATGGCTTGGATCCCGCTGATCATTGCCGCCTTGGCATTTGTCGCCGCGGTGTTGATGGCTCTTCGCGGCTCCGAATGGGGTACCTTGCTCGCCCACTCCGTCGGAATCGCTGGGGCAGTAGCGTGGATCTTTACCGCGATGGCACCCAACGCAATGAAGTCTTCCATCAAGCCAGAGTTCTCTCTGACTATCTGGGATGCTTCCTCTTCGCAGTCCACTTTGGCGATTATGCTAGTGATCGCGCTGGTAGTGGTACCCATCGTTTTGGGTTACACCTACTGGAGCTACACGCGGATGCCACTGAAGATTACTCTTGAGGATCTGGACGAAAACCCGGGTGTCCCCTGGGACAAGATTCGTCAGGGTGCTTCTTTCCTCGCGGAAAGCTAGGCAAATAATCGGCACCTATCAGGTAACTCCCAACTAGATGCCGAACAATAAAAACTAAATAAATAGTGTTGGCCTTGGCTGAATAGCCAAGGCCAACACTATTTTTACCCCCGCGACTATTGACCTCATAGAAGGTCTGGGCCAGAAAAAGTACTCGGAAAGAAGGCGCGGGGGCTAGGTTTTTCCTCCCGCCCAAGAATTCAGAAAACGTAGCGACGTTTTCTGAATTCTTATGCCCACCGCACCCACTCGGATAAAACCTAGCCCCCACACCCGGGTAACCGGTCTGGGTGAAAAAAGATGCGAGAGGGGGCTTGAGCCGAGCGAAGCAAGGTTCACCGGGGTCCCCCGAGCGCTTTTTTCACCCAGACCTGGAATGAGCGTGGGAGAAGAAATCCTTCTCCCACGCGTAAGCAACGACTACTCGATGAACAAGGTTTAGAGTTTTCAGGTTCCTGTGGGAAAATAGTCCCATTAATTGCACGGAGGACACTTGTTTTGAAACCACTTGATCCGAAACTGCTGAAATATGCTAAGTCTGCGCGGGTCGCCATTGCCATCACCGCAGTTACCGGCATTATGCAAGCAGGTCTAGTAATCGCCCAATGCTTTCTGATTGCAGCCTTAATTTCTCCAGTGATATCTTTGCGCCAGTCCTGGGGTCAAGTCGCCCACTTTGCTTTTTGGTTAGCGATTGTTTCCCTGGCGCGGCTAGCGCTCACCTATTTCCGTTCCTACCATCAACATCGGGCTGCCAAGAAAGCGATTCGAGAATTGCGTGGGCGGGTACTGGCTCATTGTTTAAAACTCGGTCCGCGTTGGCTGGCACGTAAAGGTACCGACACGGTAACGCTAGCTACCCGCGGTCTAGAAAAACTCGGTCCTTATTTCGTGGACTATATTCCGCAACTAATCTTGGCGGTCACGGTAACTCCCCTGGTGCTACTGGTAATGGCATTTATGGATTTTTGGTCAGCACTGGTAGCGATCATAACTATTCCTCTGATTCCGATATTTATGGTGATTATCGGGCTGATGACCCAGACTGCCTCGGATCGCCGCTTGGCCACTATGCAGCATTTGGGGCGGCAACTGCTCGATTTAGTTGCCGGTTTAGCCACTTTAAAGAGCCTGGGCAGGCATCGCGGTCCGGAAAAACAGATTTCCTCCATTGGGAAAACCTATACCCAAACCACGATGGCGACTTTACGGATCGCCTTCCTGTCAGGTGCCGTCCTGGAGTTCATTTCGATTCTTTCGGTAGCAATCGTGGCGGTCACCGTAGGCTTGCGGATGGTGGTTGGCGGCCTCGACCTCTACACCGGACTAATTGCGATTATGCTGGCTCCCGAGGTGTACGCACCGGTGCGGGAAGTCGGAAAATTCTTCCACGCCTCCGCCGATGGGCTTTCGGCCTCCCAATCTGCCTTCGAAATCTTGGAAACTCCCCCGGCTACCGGGGGTGATAAACCGGCTCCTAAGCTAGAAGAAACCACTATTACCATTAAGGATCTGGGGATGCGTTCGCGGGGAGCTTGGGCACCCAACGCCGTAAATATGGTGATTAAACCAGCTACAATCACCGCCTTAGTGGGCAAATCTGGCGAAGGTAAAACCACTACCGTGATGGCGTTATTAAAACAGCTCTCCTGTGACCGCGGCACTATTACCCTCACCGCTGCCTCTGGCAAAACCCTGGATTTAGATGAGGTTTCCCCGGATTCTTGGTGGGAGCAAACCTCTTGGCTACCGCAGATGCCGCTACTTTTGCCGGGAACTTTAGCCCAAAATATTGCGGAGAGCCCCGCCCACCTGAAGGAATTATTTCCGCATGGCGAACCTGGCGAGCAGGTGCAGCGAGCTGCTAATCTCGCAGGTTTTGCCGAGGTAGTAGCGAAGCTACCAGACGGCTGGAACACTTTCTTACGCGCCGGCGGGGAAGGCCTGTCGGTAGGTCAGCGCCAACGCCTCGCCCTAGTACGAGCGTTACTGTCTACTAAACAGTTAATCGCCCTGGATGAGCCTTCTGCCCACCTAGATGCGCATTTGGTTGCCCAGGTCGCCCAAGTTGTCCAGCAGCTAAAGGATGCGGGAAAAACCGTAGTTTTAATTGCTCACCGCAAAGAACTTGCCCAGATCGCAGACCAGGTAGTGCGGATTTCCTCGGTGCCCTTTACCGCTGAGGAGGCCGAGGAATATCGCGATAGCCAGCCGCAGGCAGCCATAGCCAGTGAGGCGGAGATTCCTGAATTCTTAGGTTCGACCCGGGGGTTGGAATAAATGAAGACTTGGTTTATTACTGCTCAGGAACGCCAGGCACTTAAGCGGGCGATTAAACTTTTGGAACTTAAACCGGGAACTTTGTTCCTCGCCTGTTTTTTGGGTGCTGCCGGATTGGGCGCTTCAATTGCTCTGGGGGCGACTGCCGCCTGGTTGATTGCGCGCGCCTCGCAAATGCCGCCCGTCCTCTACCTAGAGGTAGCAGTGGTATCGGTGCGTTTCTTCGGGATTTCGAAAGCAGTCTTCCGCTATTTAGAGCGCCTTGCCTCCCACCAGTTGGGGGTTTCCGGAATGACCACCCTGCGCACTAACCTATACAAGACGCTTTCACATTCCGATACTGCCCGCATTGCCAGCCTGCGCCGCGGAGATATTCTCGACCGGATGGGAACCGATGTTGATAATATCGGCGATTTCGTAGTCAAAAGTCTGCTGCCGGCAATGGTAGCCACTATCGTGGGGGTAATTACGGTAGTGGGAATTTCGCTAGTAGATTGGCGCGCCGGACTGTTCTTAACCCTGGGATTGCTGCTGTCGGGAGTGGTGGGACCGTTATTTACTATTCGCTCTACCCGGATTGCCCAACACCGGGAAACCGAGAGTCGCGCCCACATTTCGGAAGTGGCAATGACCATTGTTGATGGCGCTGCTCAAATCACAGTTGACGGGCAAACCCAGCAGGTGCTTGCGGGCCTATCCGATTTAGAAGATCAACTGTATGACGCGAAAGATGCCACCGCGAAACCTGCAGCTTGGGCGGCCGCTATCGACGTATTCGGCATGCTGATGTCGGTGATTATGGCGGCTTATTTCGGGATTTTTGCGGTCAATGATCAATCAATCCCCGAGGTGATGCTGGCAGTGTTGGCGCTTACTCCCCTTTCTGCTTTCGAGGGTACCTCCCAGCTAGGTTCTGCCGCCCAACAGTTGGTGATTTCAGCGACTTCCGCCGTGCGAATCATGAATATGTTGCCTCCGGAAGAGCAAGTAAAAGCTGCTGAAGAAACCGAAGAAGTGTTGACGGAAAACTGCAAGCCGAGCGAACCCAGCATTTTAGAAGCCAAGGATTTGGCTATCGGCTGGCCGGGCGGTCCGGTGGTGGCTGACGAGATTAATCTGCGCCTGGCTCCCGGGGATCACCTGGCGATTGTGGGTCAGTCTGGCATTGGGAAAACCACGCTGCTTTATACCTTAGCTGGCCTGCTAAAACCGGTTGCTGGGAGCGTGAAAATTGACGGAGTAGATATTTCTTCTCTGCCGCGTACGCAAGCGGCGGCTAATTTCGTGATTACCCCCGAGGACGCCCATATATTCGAAACCACCATTTTGGAAAACTTGCGGGTGGCTAACGGTCAGCTTTCCGTCTCCGAGGGCGAAGAACTCTTGATAGAAGCCGGTTTAGGTGATTGGCTTTCCTCGCTACCAGAGGGTATCGAAACCGAGTTAGGTTCGGGAGCAACCACTATTTCTGGTGGGGAACGCCGCCGCATTCTGCTGGCACGCGCCCTAGCCGCTAAAGCTCCACTGCTAGCTCTAGACGAGCCGGGCGAACACTTAGATCCGGAAACTGCCGATGCGCTACTGCGTGATTTACTTACTGCCGGCAGCGAAGATCATCAGCGGGGAGTCATTCTGGTTACCCACCGCCTCACCCCACTTGACCAGGCAGATCAGGTTTTCATTATGGATAAACCGCATGGCAGCCCGGACGAACCGGCAACTTTCGTAGCCCAAGGTACCCATCGGGAGCTGCTGGAAAGTCACCAAGGATATGCTTGGAGCCTACGTCAGGAGCAAGTAGATGTCTTTTAAGGAACTGCCCGCCTCCGCTAACGCTAGCTTCCCTGATTCGGGTTCTGTAGCTAGCGGGCGAGACAATGCTGACGCGCCCTCACCAATCGATATTCCCCCGGTATTAAATAGCGATGCGGGGCATCACTCACCGCTGCCAGCAGATAGTACCCAACTGATTTCCTCGGTATTGCAGCTGATGGGAAACCTGGAACAAGATAAAGTTTTGCAGGCTTTCGTAGATCAGGCTTGTGCGGTTACCTCCTCCCCCTACGGGGCATTATCTATCCTGGGTTCTCGCGGAGAAACCAGCGCTTTTTATATCCACGGTTTGAGTGCCGCCGAGTACGAATCTCTGGGAGACCCCCCGATCGGTCGGGGAATAATCGGGGCAATCCCGGTGAATAACGGTATTATCTCTAACGATTTGCATTCCGACCCTCGTTTCACCGGATACCCGCCTACACACCCGGAAATGGTGTCGTTTTTGGGGGTACCGCTGCGTATCCACGAACAGGTCTACGGGCGCCTCTATCTGTGCAACCGACCCGGTGGCTACCGCCAGCAGGACTTAGCGTACGTATCGGCGCTAGCTACCCTGGCGGCGGTGGCGGTAGAAAATTCTCGCCTTTACGAAGTTTCACGTTCCCGCGAACGCTGGACCCGGGTATCTCAGCAGCTCACGACAATTTTATTAGAGGGAACTGAGGAAGAGGACGCGCTACAGTTCATCGCGAAATCGGTGCGGGAGGTAGCGGACGCGGATACGGCACTGCTGGTACTCCCCTCGGTGGGTGATTCCTGGGTGTGCGAGATTGCTTCTGGATACGCTGCTTCAGACCTGATCGGGGTGACCTTTCCTCCCCACGGGCGGGCGCGCACGGTACTGGCAGAAGGTCAAGGTTTAATCGTTGATTCGCTAGCGCGGGCAACCACTATGCGGGTGCCGGAGTTAGCTCGGTTCGGGGCGGCACTTTATGCTCCTTTACTAGCTGGTTCCCACGCCATTGGAGTTTTGTTGCTGCTGCGCCTGCCGGAAAAACCGGAGTTTGATCCGGCGGTATTAGAAATGGCGGAACAGGTTGCAACTCAGGCGGCTTTGGCTCTAGAGATTGCCGGGGCTAAACATGCTGCCGATATTGCTACGTTGCTAGATGAGCGCGCCAAAATCGGTGAAGATCTTCACGACCTGGCAATTCAGCAACTTTTTGCCACTGGCATGCAGTTGGAACGCATCCGCGCAGCTTTCGCTAGTGGCGCTAATCTGGATTCTGCGCACGCCGAATCCCTGATGCAAGATGCTCTGGCCAGTGTCGATGATTCGGTGAAACAGATTCGTGCTATCGTTCATAATCTGCGAGAACCGGACGCAGCAGTAGATTTGGTTGAGCGTTTGCGCCGGGAAGCCTCTCTAGCCCGCCGGCTTCTGGGATTTGCGCCCTCCTTCGTTTTAGATATCGATGGCGAAACGCTTTCCTCTGCTGATCCTTCTCGGGAAGAAATTTTGATTGAGGAAGTCGATCAGCGACTTAGCCACGATATTTCTGATGACGTGGTAGCGGTGGTGCGCGAAACTTTGTCTAATACGGCGCGCCATGCGGGAGCCTCCTCGGCCCAGGTAGTGGTAACCATTAACGGGATGGGTACTAATGGTTCTATTCGCGTAGAGGTAACCGATGATGGTCATGGTCTTGACCCTGCAGTTACTAGGCGTTCCGGGTTGGATAACCTGAAAAGTCGGGCGCGCCGCCACGGCGGACTCTGTCTGATTCAACCCGCGCTACCTCGAGGGTTAAAAATTATTTGGGAAGTTCCCCTTTCTTAGCGAACTTCCCCCTCTACTAGCTAGAGGCCTACCGATTTAGCTACCTCGGAAAGTTTTTCGGCGCTGCGAGTGAGGGCATCACGCTCATTAAGAGTGATGGGGGGATCTAGCACCCGCCCTACCCCGGAACGCCCCACCAGGGTGGGAGCTGCCATACATACTCCGGAAATCCCATTCCAGTTATCAAGCAGCGAAGATACCGTCAGTACCCGGTCTTCATCGCGCATAACTGCAGAAATGATATTGGTGACGGAAAGTCCGATTGCAAAGTTAGTGACCCCTTTGCCTTCGATTATCCGGTAGGCGGATTCGACTACATCTTTAGAGATACGCTGTTTCAGTTTGTCATCAAAAATTCCGCCATTGACTGTGGCTCCCCAGCGGGAAAGTGGCACGTTTCCGATCTCGGCACTAGACCACAGGGGTACTTCCGAATCGCCATGCTCCCCGGCGATATAGGCATGCACGTTTTGCACCGCCACCCCGGTTTCTTGGGAGATTAGATAGCGCATCCGGGAGGTATCAAGCACGGTACCGGAACCAAATACCTGGTGCGAGGGTAGTCCGCTCATCTTCAAAGCCATATAGGTGGCGATATCTACCGGGTTAGAAACCAAAATATAGATGGCATCGGGCGCCACTTTTAACACTTTCGGCAAAATCGAGTTCATGATGTTGACCATCGCCTGCACCATATCGAGGCGCGATTGCCCGGGTTTTTGCTGGGGACCAGCGGTTATCACGATTACATCCGCGTCCCGCAATACCTCAACATCATCAGAACCTGAGATGGAAGCCGCGGGGGTGAACTGAATCCCGTGAGCCAAATCCAGCGCCTCGGCCTCAACTTTGGCTTTATTAATATCAAAGAGGGCGATTTCACGCGCTGCGCCCTTAATCTGGCAGGCATAAGCCAGGGCGGTTCCCACGAATCCGGCACCTACAATCCCAACTTTGGAGCGGCGAGTAAGCATCGACGCAGGGTAGAGAGAATTGGCGCGTTCTTTGGACATGGTTTCTCCTTTAGGCGGGAATCAATCTTCTACTTCTAAAGTTACCTGCTACTGCCAGGATTTTCCGGTGAAGAACGACCTAATTGCCGAGGTGACTTTGCCGGCTTTTAGGCTTGCGGAATAGCTACTTGTCCCCTTCGCCTGGGTTCCCCAACCGCCCTAGCGCCCCGAGCACTGTTTGACAGTCGGTAGTTCGCCAAAATGGCGGTATTGATTTCAGCAGGTAGCCCGCATATCGGGCGTTGATTAGACGCTGGTCTAGCACCGCCACTACTCCCCGATCCGAGTGGGTGCGAATCAATCTACCGACTCCCTGCGCTAAAAGTAAGGCCGCGTGAGACAGAGAAACCTCAGCAAATCCGCTGCGCCCTTGAGCCTGGGCCGCCCGGGTGCGGGCAGAAATATAGGGGTCATTAGGCCGCGGGAAGGGGATACGATCGATGAGGACGAGGCGGCATTTGTCGCCAGGCAAATCTACTCCTTGCCAAAGGGACAGGGTACCAAACAGGCAAGAGTTTTTACTGGCTGCAAAGTCGTCTATCAGTTGATTTATCGGGGCCTCCCCCTGCAGGAATATCTGCAAGTCGCTTTCCTTAGCGAAATACTCGGCGGCTTGCTTAGCAGCTTTATAGGAAGAAAACAGCCCCAAAACTCCGCCGCCGGCAGCCTCGGCTAGCTCTAGGCTTCTTTCCAAAGCGGCTTCGCTCAAGCCGGAGCGTCCCGGGCGCGGCAAATCTGCGGCCACATACAGTATTCCTTGCTTCCGATAGTTAAAGGGGCTGCCCAGGTCACTGCCTTGCCAAACGTTCTTGTCCCGGAATCCTAAACGAGTCGCAATCGCCTCAAAAGATCCCCCCAGCTGCATAGTTGCCGAAGTGAGTACGCAGGAATGTCCCTTAAATAGGTGGGTATAAAGATCCCCGCCCACATCCAAAGAGCCGCTATACAGGCGGCGGCTTCCGGATTTTTCTTCCGCGATCCAGGCGGCCGATTTTTCCGGGTCAAAGGCCGCGATTATCTCGCACGCATCTAAGGCTTCTTCAATCTGGGCGAGGACGATGCGCTGTTTTACCCGTTGTTCATCCTCATCGGCGCTGTTGGTGACTTCCCCGGAAATATCGGAGAGTTCTATTTGCAGCGTGGTTAAGGTGGTTTCTAGTTTCTTTGGCAGTTCGTTCAGTTCGCCCTCGTCCAGCGCCTCTAGGATTTTCGTAAAATCTTTGCCCGCTTTTTCCAGGGCGGTAACTGGAAGGTGGAAATGTTTGCTCACTCCCCGCGCTACTTTTTCTATAGTACCGCCCGCGAGGCTTACACAGGCTTGGGAGCGGGCGCGGGAAGGCAGTTCGTGGGCTTCATCTACGATCAAGAGGTCGAACTCTGGCAGTAGCTCTGCACTGGTCAGCGCCTGGATGGACAGTAAAGCATGGTTAGTGATGATGATATCGGCGTCTTGGGCTTTCAGACGGGCATCGCGCGGAAAACAATCGGTAAAGAAGCGGCAGGTTTTACCTTGACATTGGTTGGGAGAAATCGAGACTTGCTGCCAGGCAGCTAAGGACACTCCCCGCTGAAGTTCATCCCGGTCACCGCTGTCGGTTTCTTCTGCCCAGTCTCGCAGGCGCTGCAGCTGTTTACCGATATTGCTGGGGGAATATTCGGCTGCCTCATAGCTGGGGAACAATCCCTCGATTTCTTCGGGAGCCGCTAATTTCCAGCGACAAATATAGTTTGACCAGCCCTTTAATACCGCCACCGTGGGAGGAGGGTAACCAAGTTCGCGGCAGGCACTCACGACTGTGGGGATATCACAGGTAAGCAACTGACGTTGCAGAGCCAAGGTGGCAGTGGAGATTACTACTCTGTCCCCATGTTCGATTGCCCTTTGGAAGGCCGCTGCCAGGTAGGCAAGAGATTTTCCGGTACCGGTTCCTGCCCCCACCAATTGACTGCCGGGCAGGGAAAACGAGCGGGCAACCAGGTTGCACATTTGCACCTGTTGGGCGCGTTCACTTCCGCCAATCTGACTGATGCAGGTACTGAGGATTTTCCGTGCCATCTGGGCGTCTTTACCGCCTCCACCTTTGCCTCTATCGGCGGTGGCTACTAACGGGGAGGCTGCGGGATTCTCCATCTAATTCGCCGCCTCTAAGATGGCTTGGGCAAGCGCAGGCCCGGCGCGTCCTACCACGTGGGTGCCGTTTTCTAAGTATTCCACTTTGTCTACGATACCTTCCTCGTGTAGCCTCGCTACCAGTGCCGATTGGTCGTAGGGAATCACGTAGTCAATGGGTTTAGCGGGAGGAGGTAGCGCCTCGCCGATTGCCTCCCGTAGCTGGTCTAGGCCTTGCCCGGTGCGGGTAGATAGCGGGATTCCGCTTGCAAGTGCCGATTGCAGCGCCCGTAGGTGCAGGGCATCTACCAGATCGGATTTATTGAGGACGATAATCTCGGGGATGCGGGAAACGTTCGGCAGATCCGCTAGCACTTCATGTACGGTTTCTACCTGTTGGACGGGGTTGTGGTGACTGGCATCCACCACGTGCACGATTACATCGGCGTATTCGACTTCTTCCAGGGTAGAGCGGAAAGCCTCCACCAGTTCGTGCGGGAGTTCGTCAATAAAACCTACAGTGTCGGACAAAGTGTAGGCGCGTCCATCGGGAGTTTCTGCTTGCCGCACCGTGGGATCCAGGGTGGCAAATAGGGCGTCTTGCACCATCACATCCGCATCTACCAGTACGTTTAACAGGGAGGATTTCCCGGCGTTGGTGTATCCCACGATTACCACCGAAGGCAGGTAGCTGCTGAGGCGACTTTCCCGTTTAGTGTCTCGCGCTTTTTTCATCTGCTTGATTTCCCGGCGCAGTTTCGCAATTCGCTTGGTAATCCGGCGGCGGTCAGTTTCCAGTTTGGTTTCGCCCGGGCCGCGCGCACCAATACCAGCACCCCCGGATACGCGCCCGCCCGCCTGACGGGACATTGACTGTCCCCAGCCCCGTAGGCGCGGCAGTAAGTATTGCAGTTGCGCTAATTCGACTTGCGCTTTGCCTTCCCTGGAGGAGGCGTGTTGGGCGAAAATATCCAGGATTACGGCGGTGCGGTCAATCACTTTCACCTTGACTTGGTCCTCTAGACCGCGGCGTTGTGAGGGTTGCAACTGCGCATTTACAATCACGGTATCGGCTTCCAGGGTCGCCACTTGTTCGGCTAACTGTTTGGCTTTCCCGCGCCCTACGAAAGTTGCGGCATCCGGGGCGCTGCGCCGCTGTAGGGCGGCGCCTACCAGCTCTGCTCCCGCGGTTTGGGCGAGGGCTGCCAGCTCCGCTAGGGACTGCTGGGCACTGGCACGATCCGAATCGTAAATGCCGACTAGGAAAACTTTTTCTAGCTGTACCCGCCGATACTCAACCTCGGAAATATCCAGGTCAGAGGCATTTGTGCGTTGAAAATCTTCGCGTAGCTTCCGGGAGAAATCCCCGCCGTGGGAGCTTTGTTTGGTCAGGGCGGTACCGCCCCAATCCAGCAGTTCTAACCCTTCTTTGGGGGTGTTGGCATCTGGGTAGTAGCGCGGGGAGCTTTTGGGGGCATTTGCCGGGACGCTGCCCGGGGAGGAATCAGTTTTGCGCCGGTTTAAGCTCCGGTCACGCACGCGGCGCACCAGTTCATAGGCTCTGTCCAGGTCTTGTTTACTGACTTCCGTTTCCGCAGGTATTTGCGCCGCCTCCCTTGGTATTCTTGGCTTATTTCATTTTCCCATGACCTCGCGTTAGCTGCAAAAGGCGCGCGGGAAATGTGGACGGCGGATTGTTTCAGTGGAACTGATTGAGTAAGTTCGACACATCTCACAGCCCGCGAAGTTTGTTTCTTTCGCGCTATTGGGTATTCTTTAACAGGTCTAGGGCCTATAGCTCAGTTGGTTAGAGCGTCACGTTTACACCGTGGATGTCGGGGGTTCGAGTCCCTCTGGGCCCACAATGAGGAGCCCGAACGGCACGAAAACCGTTCGGGTTTTCGTATTAGTGAGGGAGACGAAATTGTGTGTAATCCCGCAGGGATTACTAACACTCATTGTGGCTTACTTCCATAACATTTTCTTAGTTCGGCAATCTTTTCTCTTCCATACAAGGCTCTAAGGGTTGGGGCGGGAAAAGATGCGAGAGGGGGCTTGAACCGAGCGCAGCAAGACTCACCGGGATCCCCCGAGCGCTTTTCTCAGCCCAGTCCCTCGGGTTTGATTGAGAAAATGACGCGTAATCCCAACAGGAATCAGCTACACCGCCTCCACCTGGGGAGACGTTTTAAATACCGGAGATACTCGGAGCGGTTTAAAACACTTAGCGGCCGCGGGAAACTATTTGGGTGCCTGCCCAATGCGCAGAAACCACGTCAGAGGTGGTGGGATTCATACCCGCCGTTTTTGCGGCCTCTTCGATTAGACGCGGGTCAACGGCACCGGGGTCGGAGGCGATTGGGCTGAGTACCCAAATCAATCCCCCTTCATCCATATTGCCCATCGCGTCCATCAGCGCATCGGAGAGATCATCAGCATCGCCGTCATCGTCACGCCACCAGATTAGGGCGCCATCGGTCATCGCGGTGAAATCTTCATCTTGGAGATCATCGTCTATTTGATCCATTATGGCTTGGCGAAGATCTTCATCGACGTCCTCGTCCCAACCAAATTCCTGAATGACTTGTTCTTTCTTAAACCCCATCTCTGAAACGGATAGGGAACTTTCATGCCTTTCGCGTGTGGTTTCCACGCTCTCTAAGTTACATGATTAAAGCAATAGGAGGAAACGCGTAGGCGCGCTTTGAGATAAACGCGCCCTGATTTACCTATTTTTCTGCTTACCTACGCTTTCCCGGTCGTTCCCTTCCCCTATTTTCTCTGCTAGAAGAAATTCAAGGCAGCTTCCAGGCGGGCAGAAAAACGTCCCTGGCTTTATTGCCTGCATGCTTGCTTGCGGAGGGTGTTCATTGTTTTCCGGGCAACACTAGCGAAAGCCACGGAAATAGATAACAATTAGGTGCGTATGGTTTTTTCTGTTGGAGGAGCAACGAAATCTATGAGCGAAAATAAGGCATCACTGGATTCTGTACACCAGTTAGCTAACGCCCTACCGGATCCTGATCCCCAAGAAACCCGCGAGTGGCTGGATTCTTTGGATGATTTGATTAAAGAACGCGGTCCGGAGCGTACTCGCGATCTTTTGTTGCGGATGCTTTCAGCGGCGGGCGAGCAAAACGTGGCGGTGCCCGCGAACCTGAACACCCCTTTCACTAATACGATTAAGCCGCATGATGAACCGGCTTTCCCGGGCGATGAACGTATCGAGCGGGACTATCGCCGCTGGATGCGCTGGAATGCGGCGGTGCAGGTTACCCGCGCGCAACGTCAAGGGGTACACGTGGGGGGTCATATTTCTTCCTACGCCTCGATTTCTACTCTTTACGAGGTGGGCTTTAACCATTTCTTCCGAGGCAAGTCGCACCCGGGCGGCGGGGATCACGTGTTTTTCCAAGGACATGCCTCCCCGGGTGTTTATGCGCGCGCTTTCTTAGAGGGGCGGCTCTCTGAGGAAGATATGGATGGTTTCCGCCAGGAACTATCGCAAGCTCCGCATGGGCTGCCTTCTTACCCGCATCCGCGGCACCTGCCGGAGTTTTGGGAATACCCCACGGTTTCGATGGGGCTAGGCCCGGCTGAGGCAATCACGCAAGCCTGGTTCGACACCTACTTAACTAATCGCGGAATTAAAGACTGCTCTGACCAGCACACTTGGGCTTTCCTGGGTGATGGGGAGATGGATGAACCGGAATCGCGGGGGATGCTGCAGCTGGCGGGGCAACAAAAGCTCGACAACCTCACTTTTGTGGTGAACTGTAACCTGCAGCGCCTGGATGGCCCGGTGCGCGGTAACGGACAGATTATTCAGGAACTAGAGTCCTTCTTCCGAGGCGCCGGGTGGAACGTTATCAAGGTGATTTGGGGGCGCGGCTGGGATCGGTTGCTGGCTAAAGATCATGACCATGCGCTGCTGAAAGTTATGACCGAGTGCCTGGATGGTGACTACCAGACTTTCAAAGCTAATGATGGCGCTTATGTGCGCGAACATTTCTTTGGCCGCGATCCTCGCACCGCGAAAATGGTGGAGGATTGGACCGATGAAGAAATTTGGGATTTGCGGCGGGGCGGTCACGATTACCGCAAGGTTTACGCCGCCTATCATGCAGCCATGGCGCATAAGGGACAGCCGACTGTAATCTTGGCGCACACTATTAAGGGGTATGTGCTGGGTGAGACTTTCGCGGGGCGCAACTCTACTCACCAGATGAAGAAGCTGACCTTGAAAGATTTGAAGGCGCTGCGGGACCGGTTGCATATTCCGATTACCGATGAACAGCTGGAGAAAGATCCGCAGCTACCTCCCTATTACCGTCCCCCGCAAGATCATCCTTCGTTGCAATACATGTTTGAGCGGCGGGAGAAGTTGGGGGGATTCTTGCCTTCGCGTCCTAAAGAACGTAATCAGATGCAGCTTTCTTTGCCGGAGGATTCCGTTTATGACGTCCTCAAGGGTGGTTCGGGTAAGCAGAAGGTTGCCACTACGATGGCGCTGGTGCGCCTGATGAAAGAGTTCTTGAAAGACGAAGAGTTTGGCAAGCGAATCGTACCGATTGTGCCCGATGAGGCGCGTACTTTCGGGATGGATTCTATGTTCCCTTCGGCGAAGATCTATAACACCCTGGGTATGAATTACACTGCGGTAGATGAAAATTTGATGCTGCATTATTCGGAGGGGCGGGACGGGCAGATTCTGCACCCCGGGATTAATGAGGCGGGTGCAGCGGCGGCTTTCCAGGTGGCCGGTACCTCCTATATGTCGAACGGGGAACCGATGATTCCCTTCTACCTGTTCTACTCGATGTTTGGTTTCCAGAGGACGGGCGACCAGTTCTGGGCGGCTGGCGATCAGCTCGCGCGGGGCTTCGTGATTGGGGGAACCGCGGGGCGTACTACTTTGACAGGTGAGGGTCTGCAGCACGCCGATGGTCACTCCCCGATTATTGCCGCCACTAACCCGGCATTTGTGCAGTACGATCCGGCTTATGCCTACGAGCTGCGGCATATTATTCGTGACGGTATGCAGCGAATGTATGGGGACGGCTCCGATGGACGTGACCAGAACGTCATGTACTATTTGACGGTCTATAACGAGGCGATTCAGCAGCCGGCAGAACCCGAGGGAGTAGATGTCGAGGGAATCTTAAGCGGCATGTACGCCTTGACCGGTCACTATGAAAATGGAGGACCGAAAGTGGAGCTGCTGGCCTCGGGGATTTCGGTGCCTTGGGCGCTGCAGGCACAAAAACTTTTGATGCAGGATTGGGGGGTTGATGCCGCAGTCTGGTCGGTAACCAGCTGGCATGAGCTGCGCCGGGACGGTATGGAGAGCGATCGCCACAACCTGATTCATGCGGATGAGGAATACCGCCTGCCATACATTACTCAGCGGCTCCGTAATGCTACCGGACCGGTGATCGCGACTTCGGATTATGACCATCTGGTTCCCGATATGATTCGCCCCTGGGTGCCGGGACGCTATAAGGTGCTCGGCGCTTCCGACTTCGGGTATTCCGATACCCGAGCCGCCGCGCGTCGTCACTTCTTGATTGATGCAGAGTCCCTGGTAGTTCAGGCCTTGGAGGCTTTGAATGAGGACGGGGTTCTTCAGGATCGCTCGGTGGTTTCGCAAGCAGTAAAACGCTATGACCTGCTAAATCCAAACGCCGGTTCTTCTGGCGAACAGTAATATCTGATACTAATCGCATCCGGGGGGCGCCCACCGAGCGGTGGCCGCCCCCCTACTTTTTGGAGGTAATACCCTGCTAATTCCGGAATAGGTATTCACCTGTCTAAAAGGCACTGGACCGCATTAAGCCACTTTTCGATTCTACGGACAACCCCGGCTTTCGCAGGATTTCCCTATAGTTGCCTCCGCTACAACTACCGATAAATTTCTTTGCGATGTCCAATAGCTAAGGCTTGAATATAGAAGTAATCATCCTCAATTTCGCAGATAAGCCGGTAGTTTCCGATGCGGTATCGCCACTGCCCCGCATAGTTTCCGCGCAGCGGTTTTCCGTGGCTGCGGGGATCGGTGGTTTCCACCAGGTTTTTATCAATCCAGTTGCTAATCATGCGCTGAGTGTAGCGATCGAGTTTGCGAAACTGCCTTTTGAACCTGGCGGTTACCCGGAACTGGTATTTCACAGGTCGAGCTCTTTCTTGAACTCATCCCAGGAGTACGATTTCTTTCCGTCCTCCACCCACTCGCGATGAGCCTCATCGGCCACTGCCAGGTCGAACTCGTCCTCGATCTTTTCAAAAAGTGCCTGCCGAAAGGCTTCTGCCAAGGTAACGGAATGCAGGTTCGCATAGCTGGTGGCTAGTGCTTTTTCTTCTGCACTCATCCGAATGGAAAATGCCATCTCTCACCCTCCCCTTTTGTAGTACAAGGTACTACAAGCGTTCTAGGGGGTCAATAGCTTTGAGGGGATTTTAGTTTTTCCTGCCACCGGAATAACTGCCGGACTGGTTAGCAGCGGCAGGCGCGCCCTCCGGAGACGTTTATTTAGATAAGCGGTAAGGTGCGAGGTGTGGGAGGATAGCGCTATGGAAAAAACTCAAGTTTCCGCGGAGATAATCGGGCGGGTTTCGCAGATGGAGGCGGCGCTGGTGCGCCTAAATGACGCGATTGCAACTGTTGAGGGCGCGTTGGATACCTATGAGCAGATGTGGGACGATTATCGCGCCTTGGATAGCTACTATTCCGGAAAAGCCTGGTGGGAAGATCTAGAAGCCGACAACCAGGGGCTTTTGCCGGAAGATTTGCCTCGCGGGGTACTTTCCGAGGACGCGCTCTATGACGCCCTCGGCGACGCTGAAGCCCTCCGCCAGCGCCTAAAAGAACTCGCGCAAACCGAGCGGTAAACCACCCGATACTAATCCAGTACCCAGGCCCTACAGCTTTCGACTCAGCCTTAGGCATTGATAGTGGAACTTTAACGCTCAGTGCTAACGCTACCAAGGCAGCTAGCAACACCAAGCGTTTAGATACTTTTTGTATCATCTTGGAAAGTCCTCCTTTTATGTTTTTCGCTTCCACTATTGGTAATGCGTAAAAAGGATTTCCAAAATGAAAATGCAGGTAGATAGGTTTTCGGGTCGGACAGGGAATTGCGTCCCCAATACACTTGTAGCCCCAGCAAATCGCTAGGGCTACAAGGTCTTAAACGTTCAGTTTACTTAGCAGGGCCAGGAGTTGCCCTCGGTGTCGCCGCATACGTGGACTTCATCAACTCCATCTTTTACGTACCAGTTCTTACCATCTTTGGTATCTACCGAGCCATTAGACCAGCCACCCTTACTGCTGCCGCTGTTCCCCTTTGGCTTGGCAGCAGTGCTACCGGGGCGGCGAGGAGCCTGGTAGCGCCGTTTAGGCTGCGCCTTACGTTGATATCGGCTGATAGTTACGTGCCTTGGGCTGAGCTTTGGCAGGGGCAGGTGCTTTAGCCTTAGCAGCGGCCTGTGCCTTAGCAGCAGCATCCGCCTTGGCTTTGGCTTCTTGTTCCGCCTTGGCCTTCGTCTCTGCTGCAGCCTTTGCTTTAGCCTCCTGCTGCTTTTGCTTTTCCACCTGACTAATAGAGGGAGGCTTAGGAGTATCCTCTGCCTTCTTATCAGCACTGCCCGTACACCCAGCAAGCCCCAGCCCCAGCGCTACGCTTGCAAGTACAACCATGAGTTTTTTGAGTTTTCATCTTTCCTATCCCCTCTTAAGCTTTAATGAATTCTCACAACCCATGAAGGGCGCATGAGCAAAAACCCAGGTGAAAGTTATATAGCGTCATTATATATTTTTAAGAATAGAAAAACTAGCAACTACTTGAGTGAACCAAGGGTTTTCTATTTCAATACCACAGTCGAGCCAACGATAACTGCCAGCAGCACTAACGGAAGTAGACGCCAGATAAGAATGAGGGGAAAGCAAAAAACAAATCCGGCGAGAGGAAATATTTCCTCTCGCCGGATGGAATGTTAGGTTATTGTGTTTTTAAAGCTATCTCAGATATTTAACAATTAGCTCCGACACGCCCAAACACTGCAACTTGGCAAAGCAAATGCGCTTAAAGCCTGCCTGACACTAACCCATTCTGCAACTACCCCTGAGGTTGCGAAGGAGGGAACTGTTCACCCTGGTTTACCTGTCCAGAATCTCCACTTGGAGGCGCCTGCACGGAAGGGTTACCTTGGGCAAACTGTCCGTTTTGCCCATATTGGCCGTATTGGCCGTTTAGACCTACCTGAGCGTAGCCAGGAGCTTGACCAGATTTTATGGCCATGTCTGCTTCGCGTACTTTGGGAGCGATGGCCAGAAAATAAATCGCCAATCCGATAACACCTAAGAAGAAAGCTAAGACCAGCCAAAGCACCTTACTTTGTCCCGAGCGTTCCCAGGCGGCATCAGAGTATTTCTTGGTGTCTCGGTATACCAACCAAATAAACAGGATTTCTAGAGCCAAGGCGATCAACATCGAAACAATGATCCCTATCCCAATAGCTGTAGCTACACCTGCAGCTGCATCTGCGTCATCCATATTTAACCCTTCCATCAGAATTTACGATTATTTCCAGACTAACACGGTATTTTTAACGAAATCTAAAAGCCAGGTAAACCCCTGATTAAAGTTGATAGCTGGAATAGCTATCGGATTAGTGACTTTGATATAAGCTAGCCAACTGCCCCAAAGTTTCGCATTTGGCGATCTGAGTATCGGAGCGTTTTTGACCCAGTTCCCCTTCAAGCCGTGCCACTACCGCATACAGTGACAGATCATCGAAATCCAACTGCGTCCTCAACTCCGTCGCCGGCTGCAGATCCGCCTGTTCACTGCCAGTTTCCGTGACAACGGCCTCTAGCAGAGAAGCTATAACCGCTGGTTCACCACTAAAGTTTTCCCAGGCAGGGTATATATTTTCCGAGGAGGCATCCGGGTCACTAGCGCTACTTTCCTCATAAACCGCCCCGGATTCCGGGGCAGCAGTACGCGCCGACTCATCCTCTCCCCCGCTTTCGCCCTCCGAGCCACCAGGCAGGTTTTTACCAAAATCAGCGAGCGCCGCTAGGGCATCAGCATCTAGCGCCATCTCAGCCCACTCGGTGCAGCCAACGCACCGGCGCGCCCGCTCCGGCGTAGCGGAAAGGCTCGAGTTCTTCATCCCAGGCGGTTCCCAGCGCCAAGTCCAGGAGCCGCCGCAACTCTTCTTGGCTACCTTGGGCGAGTGCAGAGCGTACCCGATCCTCCGGCACCACTACGTTGCCCACCACATCGGTTTGGGCATGAAAGATTCCCAGGTCAGGGGTATATGACCAGCGTCCTCCATTGTTATTTATGGAGGCGTCCTCGGTAACCTCGAAACGCAGATGTTCCCAGCCACGCAAGGCAGAGGCCAGCTTGGCACCGGTACCAATCTGCCCCACCCAGGACAGTTCCGAGCGGAACATTCCCGGTTGGGCAGGCTGCTCCGTCCACTCTAGGTTGACGCGTTGATCTAGAACCGCGCCAACCGCCCATTCCACGTGACTAGAAAGCGCACGGGGGCATGAGTGTACGAAAAGTACACCGCGGGTGTAATCCTTGTTCATCGCTTCTCCTTTAGTGCTCGCAAGGTTCGTCTTCCCCAACGGCCTGTGCGCCCTCAAAGAGTGATGACACGCGGTGTCTCTGTTTCTATTTTGCCCTCGATAGCGACTTTCAACAAGCCCAAAAGCCTCTGACCACCAATTTTGTGACCACTGAGGCTAATGTGACACCTGTGGTTTTGCGCGCGAGGAAAGATACAAGAGGGAACCAGATGAACGCGCGGGGGCTGGGTTTGGCAGACTCTCCATCGAAAGCTCCAACTTCGGATACCTAGCTGAAAATATGAAACTCACCGGGTATGGGCATAAAACGGCAATGAATCCGCTACGTTTTCCAAATTCTTGGGCGGGAGGACAAACACAGCCCTCGCGTCCAGGCTCTTGCGCGGGGGCTATATTTGTCCGATAAGGCTAGGCGGGCGTAAAACTCGAAAACGCCAACGGCTTTTTCGAGTTTTTGGGCAGGAGGATAAATATAGCCCCCGTGCTTAAGTGCGATTTCAGAGGGCAGCTACAGACCTTTTTCGCGAATCTCTTTGAAAGCTTTGCGGCGCGTTAAGCGATCCAGGCGATCAAGATAGAGATGCCCATCGAGGTGGTCACATTCATGCTGGATGCAACGCCCCATCAGTTCTTCGCCCTCAACCACTTTCGGCTTGCCATCCAGGTCAATCCCTTCGGCACGCGCATACCAGGCGCGCTGACAGGGGAAGAACAGTCCCGGCACCGAAAGGCACCCTTCATCGCCGTCTTGGTATTCGTCTTCAGAAACTTCTACCAGCCGAGGATTAAGAATATAGTCAACTTCCCCATCAATATTCCAGGAGAAAGCCCGCAGCCCCACGCCAATCTGGTTGGCGGCGAGACCGGCCCGCCCGTCGGCATCTACCGTTTCCAGCAGGTCTTCTACCAGCTGTTTTATATGTTCATCGATCTCGCCCACCGGTTCACAGGGGGTACGCAAAATCGGGTCACCGATTACTCTGATTTCTCGAAAAGCCATGGTTATTCCTCCTCGCTACCCGCTGCCACCGCAGCTGCCGGAACGATTTTTTCTGCCCGTGCATAGGCTTTCGCAAGGTCGCTGCGCACCCTGTCACTGACATACTGGAAGGCATCTGCAACTGGGATTTCGCTGCGTTCGCCAGTGGCGCGGCAGCGCACTTCCACGGTTCCTTCTTTGAGCCCGCGCCCAATCACTACCAGCCAGGGCATACCTAGCAGTTCCGCATCCTTGAACTTTACCCCGGCAGAGACTTTCTTGCGGTCATCAATCAAAGTATCGATTCCGGCGGCGGTGAGCTGGTCTCCCAGCTTTTGCGCGGCCTCGAAAAGTTCTGCCCCTTTACCAGTAACCAGCACGTGTGCCTGGAAGGGCGCCACATTGGTGGGCCATTTGAGCCCCACCTCATCGTGATATTCCTCGGCGATAGCAGCCATGACCCGGGAGACTCCGATGCCGTAGGAACCCATGGTAACTACCTGGGATTTTCCGTTTTGATCTAGTACGTTTAACCCCAGGGCTTCGGAATACTTTGTTCCGAGGGCGAATATATGCCCGATTTCAATCCCGCGGGCGGTCTGCAAGGCTCCGGAACCATCAGGCGCCGGATCCCCATCGCGCACTTCGGCGGCTTCAATAAAGCCGTCACCGCGGAAATCTCTGCCGGCCACCAGGTGATAAATATGGGTGTCTTCTTTACCGGCACCCGCGATCCATTCGGTACCTTCCACTACCCGCGGATCTAGGAGGCAGCGGGGGCTGCCAGTAATATTCCCGTCCTCGTCTACTTTCCGATCCGGATGATCAGGCCCGGCACAGGTAGGACCGGTAAAGCCTGGCACGATATTGGGGTAAGCGGCCATATCTTCCGGGGTAGCCATTTCCACATCTGCCCCCAGAGAAGCCTCCAGGCGGCGCATATCAATCTCGCGATCCCCGGGTACTCCCAGGAGCAGCACTTCCCGTTTCCCATCCGCATAGGTGGCAGCAACCATGAAGGCTTTCAAAGTGTCAGCTTTATTCCACACCCGACCATCTTTGCGGGGGAAATGCTCATTCGAGTATTCCACTAGCGCTTCAATAGTGTGTGCACCAGGGGTTTTACGTTCAATTGCCGCCGGAACCTGCGAATAATCTTTCGGCTCCGGGGCAATAGTGGTCACGGCCTCCACATTGGCCGCATAACCGCCCTCAGAGCGCACAAAAGTATCTTCCCCAATAGCGCAGGGGAATATAAATTCTTCAGAGCGGGAGCCTCCCATAGCGCCTGCCATCGCGGAACAAATCACGAAATCTAGCCCCAGCCGCGAGTAAATCCGCTGATAGGCGCGGCGCTGCTCTTGGTAGGAGGCTTCCAGTCCTTCATCATCAATATTGAAAGAGTAGGCGTCCTTCATAATGAATTCGCGTCCGCGAATCAGGCCAGCCCGGGGGCGCGCCTCGTCCCGATACTTTTCTTTTATCTGGTAGAGGACGACTGGCAAATCCTTGTAGGAAGAATAAAAGTCTTTCACCAGCAGGGTGAACATTTCTTCGTGAGTGGGTGCCAACAGGTAGTCAGCGCCCTTGCGATCCTGCAGCTTAAACAGGGAAGGCCCGAACTCCTCCCAACGGTTGGTCGCTTCATAGGGTTCGCGCGGCAGCAGCGCCGGAAAAGCCACCTCGAGGGCGCCGATCCGATCCATTTCTTCGCGTACTACCTGTTCTACGCGCCGAATCGTGCGCAGCCCCAGGGGGGTCCAAGTGTAAATCCCGGGCGCGGCGCGGCGAATATAACCGGCGCGCACCAGCAGTTTATGGGAATCCACCTCGGCATCTACCGGGTCTTCCCGCAAAGTCCTGACAAAATAAGTCGACATATTGTAAGCCACGTTCGCCAGTTTAGTAGATGATTCAAAGGAACCTAAACCGCGCCCGCCTCGCAGGAATCTTGTTAAAGGCTTCTGTAGTAGGAGCGCGGGAGCTATCCGCTAGATCCGCGCGAGCGAGAAGTTTTCCTCCCGCCCAAAAACTCGCAACTGCCCGCGGACAGTTGCGAGTTTTACGCCCGCCTAGCCGACTCGGATAAAACTTCTCTCTCGCGCTCGGGGTTACGGTCGTAGACAAGGACTCTACGCCCAGCTTGAAGTGCCAAGAGCAAACTTGCGTTGACGATGTATTCCTGCAGGAAACGGCGCGGGGAAACAATAAAAAGACGGGCGGCTTAAACGGGGAAGGTCGTTTTTATCCGAGCTGGCAGCCTTTATTCGCATGGTTTCAACTTCGGATACCCGGCTATTCAAAAGGAAAGCGGTAAGACCCTTGAGCTCAAGAATTCGGTAAACGTCGCTAGGGTGTCGGGGTTTTCGTGGAGGAATGAGAAAAGATAAGCGCTCAGGCTGGACTTAAGCGGGGAGGATTGGTTTTATCCGAGTAGGCGCGGTGGGCATAAGAATTCGGGAAACGTCGCTACGTTTTCCGAATTCTTGGGCAGGAGGAAAAATCAATCCTCCCCGCGAGAAAACCCTCTAGGCTTTAGGATTTTTAGGGCAGGAGTGGGAAAAGATGCGAGAGGGACACGTTATTAACCATTACCTTCAGAATCGGATACGTCCCCAATTAGAAAGTTCCAAATACGCCCTTGTCATTTTTACGAGGCTCACCGGGGTCCCCCGAGCGCTTTTCCCGCTTCTGTCTCGATGGACTAAACGGTTACCTCAACTTCGCCAGAGCCTTCTTCTAGACCTAGCAGCTCGGCTTGGCGGTGAGCCTCCGCAATCAGGGTAGGCACGATTTCTTCCTCGGGAACCGTCTTGATCACTTTACCTTTGATAAAGATCTTGCCTTTACCGTTACCGCTGGCTACCCCCAGGTCGGCTTCGCGTGCCTCGCCAGGACCGTTTACAACGCAACCCATCACCGCTACACGCAGCGGCACTTTAATCTCGTCTTTTAGCGCATCGGTGACGGCGTTTGCCAAAGTGTAAACATCGACTTGGGCGCGTCCGCAAGAGGGGCAGGAAACAATCTCCAGGGTGCGTTCTTTTAGCCCCATGGATTGCAGGATTTCAATCCCGACTTTGATTTCTTCTACCGGATCAGCAGAGAGAGAAACCCGGATAGTATCCCCGATACCTTGACGCAGCAGGGCCCCGAAGGCGGTCGCGGATTTAATAGTGCCTTGGAAAGCCGGTCCCGCCTCGGTTACTCCCAAGTGCAGCGGCCAATCCCCCATTTCACTCAGCAGTTCATAGGCGCGAATCATGGTTACCGGGTCATGGTGTTTAACCGAGATTGCAAAGTCGTGAAAATCGTATTGTTCAAAGAGCCGCGCCTCATTAACCGCGGATTCCGCCAAGGCTTCCGGGGTGGCTTTACCGTGGCGCGCCATTACCCGCGGGTCCAGGGAACCGGCGTTGATTCCGATCCGCAAAGCGGTGCCGTGCTGGCGGGCGCATTTGGTGATTTCTTCCACCTGGTCATCGAATTTGCGGATATTTCCGGGGTTAACCCGCACTCCGGCGCACCCGCCTTCAATGGCAGCGAATACATATTTAGGTTGGAAATGAATATCAGCTACCACCGGAATAGTAGATTTTTGGGCGATTATCGGCAGTGCCTCCGCGTCATCCGCGCTGGGGCACGCTACTCGCACAATATCGCACCCTGCAGCGGTAAGCGCCGCTATCTGCTGCAAGGTAGCCCCAATATCGGTAGTTTTGGTGGTGCACATAGATTGCACACTAATCGGGGCGTCTCCCCCGATAGCTACGCTTCCGCAATGAATCTTGCGAGTTTTCTTCCGCGGAAAACCCATCGGCTTAACTTCCGGCATTCCTAGTTCAACACTCACGTTCCTATTATGACGCCTAAGCCGCTAAACCCCTACTTTCCCCAAGACTTCCCTCTCTACCGGCGCTGTTCCTCGCTGTATCACGGGCATCCTGAGGCTGATATCGGAAGTTCGACCGTTAGTAATATCGCCGGAAGCTACGGCAAGCGAATCGGATCCACAATATCGGCCACCATCAGCAGCACGGTCATCGCAATCAACAGCCCCGCCACCAGGTATGTTAGTGGCACCGCTTTCGCGGCATCGATGGGACCGGGAGCGGGACGAGAACGCAGCCGCGCATAGCCGTTTTTAATTCCTTGCCAACAGGCTCCGGCAATATGGCCGCCATCTAGCGGAGGCAGCGGAATCAGGTTGAATACAAACAGCGCCATATTTAGCGAAGCCAATAGGGAAAGCAGCCCTCCGGCACGGTCAGCCAAGGTTATTTGGGTGGCCGGGGCGGAACCGATTTCTCCGGCGATGCGCCCTACCCCCAATACCGACATGATGCCGGAGCTATCTCGCGGAGTGTCGGTAAACACTGAAACCCCTACATTCCATACTGCTACCGGCAGTTTTAAGACTACTGCCCCGGTTTGGTAGAACATTTGCCACATGGTTTGCCCGTAGGTGGCAAGCCCAGTGCTTTGCCGTACCGAACGTGCATAGAGACCGGCTTTCCCCTCTACCCCGGAAAGGTGTAGGTCAAGAACTTCCCCGTCGCGCCGCACCGAAACGGTAGCGTCTCCATGAGTTGCCTGCGCATATTTGCGCAGGTCTTCCCAGGTGTTGATTTTCTTACCGTTCCAGGCAAGCAATACATCCCCGGATTTAATTCCGGCTTTGGCTCCCGGTGACGGCTGGGCTCCCTCCTGGGAGCATTCGACCACCTGACCGGCTTTTAGGCAAACCGCTTTATCGACTGTAGTGGTAGGGGTGGCAATCCCAATCCCCAACATAGCTACCCCCATCAGCACGAACGCTAGGAATAGATTCATGACCGGTCCGCCGAACATCACTACCAGGCGATGCCGTACCGGTAAGTTATAAAAGGCGCGGGAACGCTGCTCTAGGGGGATTTCTGCTAGCGAGGCATCGCGGGCTTCTTGCGACCAGGTAGGAACCAAGTTTTCGGCTTGCTGCGGCTCCAAGGCACGCGCCTGACGTACCGAAAGTTTCTTACCGTCAAGTTTGTATCCAAACTGATCCGGGTCGCCCGGCCCATACATTCCCAAAATCCGGCAGTATCCCCCCAAGAGGATAGCTTTTACCCCGTACTCGGTTTCCCCCCGTTTACGCGAAAACAAGGTGGGCCCAAAACCAATCATGAACTGAGGAACTAACGCCCCGAATTTCTTAGCGGGCAGCAAATGTCCACATTCATGCAGGCCAATAGAGATGATTAGCCCGATAACCAGAATTATTATTCCCAGCAAAAACGCCATGGAGGTAGCCTACCTAGTGTTTATGACAATTTCCTGAGCCTTAGCTTTCGCCCAGGTTTGTGCGTCCATTATTTGCCCTAAATCCGGATTATCAATACCGGTATGTTCCGATAAAACTTGCGCTAAAGAATCCACTATTTGCAAGTAGGGCAAGTTTCCGTTAAGGAAGGCATCAACAAAAACTTCATTGGCGGCGTTATAGACCGCCGGGTGGGAGGCGGAGGCTGCCACTGCGGCTCGAGCCAGTTTTATCGCCGGGAAAGTTTCATGATCTACCGGCTCGAACTGCCACTGCTGGGCGCTAGTGAAATCCAAGGGGGTAACCGGTTTTTCTAGGCGCGCCGGCCAATCTAACCCCAAGGCAATCGGCAGGCGCATATCGGGCGGGGAGGCCTGCAAAATAGTGGCACCATCGCGCCAAGTAACCCCAGAGTGAACAATCGACTGCGGGTGAATCACCGGCACAATGTTTTCCGGCTCAGCGTCGAAAAGCAGATGTGCTTCTATCAGCTCTAATCCCTTGTTCACCAGGGTAGAAGAATTGATAGTTACCACTGGCCCCATCGACCAAGTGGGGTGGTTAAGCGCTTGCTGCGCGCTGACCTGAGCTAAATCCGCACGTTTCTTACCCCGGAAAGGTCCACCGGAAGCAGTGAGGATAATCTGACTAACTTCACTGCATCCATCCTGGTTTACACTGGTTAGCCCCTTATGGTGGACACCGCTAGCCAAAGCCTGGGCAATCGCCGAATGTTCGGAGTCAACCGGTACGATCTGACCAGGGCGCTGACAGGCTGCTTTCACTAGGGCACCGCCCACAATCAAAGATTCTTTATTTGCCAATGCCAGGGTGGCTCCGCTTTCCAATGCCGCCAAAGTGGGAGCCAAGCCCACTCCACCGGTAATCCCATTGAGTACCACCGCTTCGCGGTCAGCTCGCCTAGCCAAAAGCTCACTAGCATCTTCCCCGGTCAAAACCTCGGGTTGATATTTTGCTTTGCTGTCGGAAAGCTCCGCAGCTAGCGCATCAGCAAATTCCTCGCCCTTATCTAAAGAAATCGCTATTATCTCCGGGCGGAAACTGACGGCTTGGCGCGCCAGCAAAGCAAGGTTAGCCCCACCGGCACTAAGGGCGCGGACACAAAAACGCTCCGGATTTTGAGTGATAACTTCTAGGGCTTGGGTGCCGATGGATCCGGTTGATCCCAAGATGAAAACGTCGCGCACTACCTCTCCCCAATCACCAGTATTATTTTGGCGGCGTCCCGCCCGCAAACGGTTATTCTACCGCCAGCAATACCTCTATCGCCCGCGAGAGATAGGCATCAACTACGCCCTCTTTATAGGCTTTTTCATTCTTGGCGGTCTTAAAAGTGGCGTTGCGAATCTCGGCAGAAGTCATCCCCTCATCCGAGTCGAAATACTCCGCTAAACGGTCAAGGAGTTCATCTACCTGGGCAACGTCATAACCTTTACCATCCGGGTGGGCAAAACGTTTGCCCCGGGGACGGAGCATCCGAGGATAAAGCGTGGTTGCCCGTTGCGCAACCCGCTCCATCCAGGCTTGGGAACCATTAACCGCCACGTTATCGGCGCGATCCCGGCGCACGAACGCCGCCTCTAGGCGATCCATTGCCTGGTCGATGGCGCTAGTTTGATAGCCCCGCCGCACCAGGTCAAAATGCGCACCCCGCACCTGGGCAGCCGAGAACTTTTCCGCAGGCACCCCACCCTCGTAGGCTTTACGAGCTTTAGCAAAAAACTCGTCTACCTGGGATGGGTCGTATCCCCGCGTAAAAAAACCGGCTCGCGGAAAGCTGTTCTCACTCATTTGCCAGCCCTCTCCTTCCGAGATTTGGTCGCCAATTGGCCACACGCTCCGTCAATGTCCTGTCCGCGAGTATCGCGGATAGTGGTAGTTATACCTCTACTTTCCAGGGTATCCACAAATTCGGCTTGAGCGTGGGATTCACTCGCCGTCCAGATGGATCCGGGAGTGGGATTTAAAGGAATCGGGTTCACATGCGCCCAGCCATGCCCGCGAGCATTAAGTAAATCTGCCAGCAGCCCCGCCCTCCAAACTTGATCATTCATATTCTTGATCAGGGCGTATTCGATGGAGACTCGCCTACCGGTAGCTTGAAAATACTGGTAGGCGGCATCTAAGAGTTCGCTAACCTTGAACCTAGAATTTACCGGAATCAACTGGTCACGCAATTCGTCATCGGGGGCATGCAGCGAAATCGCCAAGGTCAGCGGGATTTTTTCTTCCGTCAGTTTTTTGATTCCCGGCACCAGTCCCACGGTCGAAACCGTGATTCCCCGCGCCGACATCCCGAATCCTTCCGGGGGCTCAGCGATCAGACGGCGCACCGCGCCTAGCACTGCCCGATAGTTCACCATCGGCTCGCCCATCCCCATAAACACCACGTTGGAGAGGTGGCAGGGATCCCCGCCCAGTTCGCCCTCCTCGCAGGCTTTACGTGCCAGACGCACCTGTTCCACGATTTCCGCGGTAGAAAGATTACGGGTCAGCCCCATTTGCCCCGTGGCACAAAACGGGCAGGCCATTCCGCATCCCACTTCGCATGAAATACACAAGGTGGCGCGGGAAGGATAGCGCATCAGCACTGATTCCACTTCGGCACCATCAAAAAGCCGCCACAGGTATTTGCGGGTCATTCCTTGGTCACCGCTACGTACCACTACTTGCTCAATCAGGGGCGGAAAAGCCAGATCCGTGAGTTTTTCGCGCCCATTTGCGGGCAGATCCGACATTTGCTGCGGATCAGTTGTCAGATGCGTGAAATAGTGGCGCGATAACTGGTCAGCGCGAAAAGCCGGAAAACCGGCCTCTTTTAGCATTTTTTTGCGCCCCGCCAAATCAAAATCCGCTAAATGTACCTGCGGTTTTACCCGCTTGGTTGCTTGAAAACGTAGCACCGGACGCGCATCCGGGCTTCTGGCGCCTTCGGGGGCTTGATCCGTGGGCATTACTTGGGCAGGATCGCGGCGAGGGCGAGCCCGGCGCATCAGGTCTTTATCACTGGCAGCACTCTTGGGGAGAGCACCTGCCTTTCCCCTGGATTTAACCGTAGTTTTACCTTTTCCCAGGGCTTTTTCTTTCGCCATTGCTGCCGCCCTTAAAAGATAAATAGGGAAACTACAAAGAACAGCGGCACCGTGATTAGCAGCGAATCCAAGCGATCCATCACCCCGCCATGACCGGGCAATAGGTGCCCCATATCCTTTAGCTGTAAATCTCGCTTAATCAGAGATTCCCCCAGGTCACCACAGGTGGCGATCACCGGGGTTAATATCCCCAGTACCGCGATTGCCCAAAGCGGAGTTCCGGTCACCCAGATGGCGATAGCGGCGGCCACCGTACACATCACCACCGAGCCGGCGAAACCTTCCCAGCTTTTCGCGGGAGAAACTGCCGGAGCCATCGGGTGTTTACCTTTAAGCACCCCCGCCGCATAACCACCAATGTCATTACAGATAGTGATGACAATCCAGAGGATAATTGGCGCCGGGTGATGCGGGTTATGCAGCATAATTACCACAAAAGAGGCCAAGAACGGCAAATAGATAGCGACAAAGCAGGTAGCTAAAAGGTCACGGGTAGCGAACTTAGAAGGCCCCACGCTTAGACGCCAAATCGCGCAAGTAATCAGGGTCGCCAGCAGCGCCGCCCACAGTCCCTCCGGTCCTAGCAGATAGGCGCAAAGCATCATCCCGATAGTGCCTACCCATAAAGGAGGCAGACACAGCTTTATCCGGATACGTGCGAGGGCTCTGGCCATCTCTACTTCCGCCATAATCGCCACTACCATTACAAACACCAGGAATAAGACCGTGGGTGCCAATAGCAATGCCAGCACCAAGGCTCCGAGCCCTACGCCCACTCCAATCGAAGCAGGTAGGTTGCGTCCTGCCCGCGACTTTTTAGCTTTCACGGGCGGATTCTTCATAGGTTCCGGGTTCATAACAGAGGCAGATCCCTCGCTTATGGCGTGGGGACGTTGATTCAACTACATCTCCATTAGTTCTTTTTCTTTGGCCTCTAGCAGGGCGTCCATGGTGTCAACCTGCTTTTTCGTCAAAGCCTCGATCTCTTTTTCGGCACGCGCCACTTCGTCCTCGCCAGCATCGCCATCTTTCTTTAGCTTGCCCAGCTGGTCCATGGCTTTACGGCGGATACCACGAATGGATACCCGACCTTCCTCGGCCTTTTGTCCCGCGAGCTTTACGTAATCACGGCGACGTTCTTCAGTCAGTTCCGGCAGAGTCACCCGAATGTGGTTACCTTCATCGGTGGGGTTAACCCCCAGGTCGCTGTCACGAACTGCTTTAATAACATCATTGGTAGAGGATTTATCATAAGGGGAAATCAGCACGGTGCGCGGCTCGGGGATATTGATCGTGGCCAGCTGCTGCAAAGGCGTGGGCGCCCCATAGTACTCCACCAAAATCGGGTTGAACATGGCGGCATTAGCGCGCCCGGTGCGAATCGCAGTGAACTCTTCCCGAGAAAACTCGATGGCTTTTTCCATTTTCTCCTCGGCCTCGAGCAGAATATCGTCAATCACTTGGCTACTCCTTTTCAGCAGAAACTAATGTACCGATTGTCTCACCCAGGAGGGCGGAAGTAACGTTGCCAGGCTCGGACATACCAAAAACACGGGTATTAAGACCATTGTCCATACAAAGACTGAAGGCGGTGGCGTCCATAACTTTTAGCCCCTTCTGTAGGGCTTCCTGATAGGTAAGGTAGTCAAAACGGGTGGCATTGGGGTCGCGCTTGGGATCTGCACTATAGACCCCGTCAACCCCGTTTTTACCTACTAATAACTCTTGGCAATGGGTTTCGAGGGCGCGCTGGGCGCTCACGGTATCGGTAGAAAAGAACGGGAGACCCGAGCCGGCACCGAAAATCACTACCCGCCCCTTTTCCATGTGGCGCACTGCTTTTAGGGGGATATAGGGTTCGGCAATCTGTCCCATGGTAATCGCGGTCTGTACCCGGGTGGTTACCCCTGCCTGTTCCAGCAGATCTTGCAAGGCCAGGGAGTTCATTACCGTTCCCAGCATTCCCATATAGTCGGCGCGCGCCCGATCAAGACCGCGCTGGGATAGTTCCGCCCCCCGGAAGAAATTTCCCCCGCCGACTACCACTGCGACCTGGACTCCTTGCTCAACTGCAGCCCCAATCTGGTGAGCTACCGAGTTAATTACGTCCAGATCCATGCCGACGTGTCCGCCTCCAAAGACTTCTCCAGACACTTTCAGCATCACTCTGCGTTGTTTATTCGCGACTTCTTGGTTCACCCTTGTCCCCTTAAAATATCGTTACTGGTCGGTAGGCAACCTATTACTACCTTAACCCGAAGATTACTGGCTGGGGTCACCCCCAAATGTTTCTTACTTGATTGTCCCGGTAAAACCCGGGTGCAGTCCCCTGGACATAAAAGTGTGGCCCCAGGATTTTCCTGAGGCCACATCTTTATTTGCTTAAGACCCTACGTGGAAACGGGCAAAAGCGGTAACTTTACCGCCGGCCGCCTTCACGATTTGTCCTACCGACTTCTTAGGATCTTTCGCAAAATCCTGGTCTAGTAGGCAGTTGTCTTTGTAGAAGGAACCCATCCGACCTTCCACAATCTTGTCAACGATCTTTTCGGGCTTGCCCTCTTTAATGGTCATTTCCCGCAGAGTTTCGCGTTCCTTATCCAGTTCGGACTGGGGAACTTCCTCGCGGTCAATGAAACGGGGGCTGTAAGCGGCAATGTGCAACGCAATATCGTGAGCGACTTCGGCGCCGGCCTTATCGGTGGCTACCAATACCCCGACCTGCGCAGGCAGATCCGCGGAGGAGTAGTGCAGGTAGCTGGTCACCGCCTCGCCCTCGATCCGGGTAACTTTACCCAAAACAATATTTTCGGAGAAGAGGGCGCCGATTTCTTCGACCTTGTCTTTCACGGTGCCTTCGCCGCATTTAGCAGCCAGCAGCTGGTCGCGGGTGCTTACTCCGCTGTCTACCAGCGCCTGCATGATTTCTTCGGCGGCCTGAACAAACTTGGGGGACTTGCCCACGAAGTCAGTTTCGGAGTTCAGCTCTAGCATTACCCCGACCTGTCCGTCCGCGGTATCCAGCACTTTTGCCATAACCAGACCATTAGCGGTAGAACGATCTTCCCGCTTAGCCAGGGATTTCTTACCCGCCAAACGAATCGCCTTTACGGCTGCGTCCTTGTCGCCGTTTGCCTCTTCCAGTGCTTTCTTTACTTCCATCAGACCTGCGCCAGTTAGTTCACGCAGCTCTTTAATGTCTTGCATCGAAATAGCCATAAGTATGTTCCTCTCGTTAACAATCCTCAGCGGATTATTCAGACTTTTCTGCTTCAGCCGGGGCTGCTTCCTCTTCCGCGGGGGCAGCAGGCTCTTCGGATTTCTCTTCAGCTTTCTCTTCGCTGGCTTCGCCCGGGGTGGAGCCTTCTAGCAGTTCGCGTTCCCAATCCGCCAAGGGTTCTTCACTGGCTGCGGCGGCATCCGCACTGTCGGTAGCGGTATCTTCGCTAGCTTCTTTCTTCGCAGCTGCCTTTTGCGAGCGAGCAATCAAGCCATCGGCGCAGGCATCAGCAATAATCCGGGTGAGCAGGGCTACCGAACGGATAGCGTCATCATTGCCGGGAATCCCAAACTCGATTTCGTCTGGATCACAGTTGGTATCCAAAATCGCCACAATCGGGATATTGAGTTTATTGGCTTCTGCCACTGCCAGGTGCTCTTTATTGGTGTCAACTACCCAGATAGCAGAAGGGATACGCGCCATATCGCGAATACCGCCCAGGGTGCGGGCGAGTTTATCTTTCTCACGGCGCATCATCAGCAGTTCTTTCTTAGTGCGTCCGGAACCGGAAACATCGTCAAAGTCGATTTGTTCTAGTTCACGCAGACGCTGCAAACGCTTGTGTACAGTCCCAAAGTTGGTGAGCATACCACCTAACCAGCGCTGATTAACGTAAGGCATCCCTACCCGCTCTGCCTGCTCGGCAATGGAGTCTTGGGCTTGTTTCTTGGTGCCGACAAAAAGGATATTTCCCCCGCGCAGCACAGTTTGCTGCACGAAATCGTAGGCACGATTAATTCCATCGAGAGACTGCGCCAAATCGATTACATAAATACCGTTGCGATCAGTCAAGATGAAGGGCTTCATCTTAGGGTTCCAACGCCGGGTTTGATGTCCAAAGTGAACGCCGCTCTTGAGCAGCTCAGACATGGTTACTACCGCCATGACTTCCTTTCAGTGCGCTAAGGCGCACGCGTTTTTGGGGCTATCGCCCCGCTTACGGTTTCCATTCGGTTCCTGGCACGACGTCCGCTGACACCCGTTTCATCAGGTAGAGATCACTTTCGGGTTGCCCCCAGGTAATCTTCCTAAAAACAGGACCGAAGCCAGCGTGACCCAGCTAGGCTGGTAGTCGTACGCGAAGTCACCTGGTTATCCAGGTGCTAAGTGCTATCTTAGCGGTCTTGAGGTAGCTAGCCCAAGCTGAAAGTGGTGCTGAGCATTGTTAATCTGCTGACAGTTTTCAAAGGAAATACTGGCTATTTCTCTTCCTAAGACGTTCCCGACTGGTTATTCAGTTACCAACGAATGCCCCACTAATCCTGGCGGTTGCTCCTGGTTTGTTTTTCAGCTGGTCTTGCGGTTTTCTCGGCTATCTATCTAGTTTCCCCTAGTTTGTCCTCAGGGGTAGATAAGAGCGCAACTTCCTGGTTAACTTATTACCAATTTTTTTCAGAGGTCACGGGCGCGCAAGCTGAGGGGGTGAACAAGAATCCCTACTCCTTCGGGGCGCTACTAGCAGCTTTGGGGGCGACCTTACTGCTGGCCACTTCCCCAGCCCCCTTTGCCTCTGCTAACACTGGCGCTCAAGGATTTGGGAAAACGGTGAACCTGGCGCAGCTTGCGGGAGAGATTGGATATTACCAGTGGCCAAGTCGCCATCGCGTCCAGATTCTGCGACCTTTTGATCCCCCAAGCTCCCCTTGGGGCAGCGGACACCGGGGAGTTGACCTAGCTATGCCGGCAGGCAGCGAGATTTTTAGTGCGCGGGAAGGAACCGTTTTCTTTGTCGGCACCATCGCCGGCAAACCCAGTATTTCGATTAAACATTCGGAGCTGATTCGCACTACCTATACCCCGGTGAAAAGTGACTTAGCGGTAGGTACAGCGGTTAAGGCTGGTCAAAAGATCGGAACCTTGGAGGAGGGACATCCGGGGCTACATTTTGGGGCAAAAATCGATGACCGCCACTACTTGAATCCCCTGCTGCTAATCCTGGGGCCGATTCGTCTGCTCCCCGACCCCTAAACTAGCTTCTTGCTGCTAGCAGTCGGTAAAGACCCCCAAAAGATGCTAGGCGCGGGGGAAAGCCTGCTGATAGGCACCGATTAGGCGATGAGCATCTACATGGGTATAGCGCTGAGTAGTCGATAGCGCAGAATGTCCTAACATTTCTTGGATTACTCGCAGATCAGCCCCGCCCGCTAACATGTGGGAGGCCATCGAGTGTCGCAGACCGTGCGGTCCTAAATCGGGTACCCCCGCCAGGGCGCAGGCGCGATGCAGACGCCCCCGCACAATCCTTTCCGAAACTGTCCCCCCTTGGGCTCCTAAGAATAGGGCGTCAGCAGGCGGTGATTTTTGTAGCTCGCCCCGCGCCCTCTGCAAGTAAAAACGCAAGGCTTTTTCGGCCTGGGGGCTAAAGGGGACTATTCGTTCTTTAGATCCTTTGCCCCATAGCCGCACCGTACGCGAGTTGAAATCAATATCTTCCGGTACCAAGGTGCAGATCTCGCCCACCCGCGCCCCGGTAGCGTAAATCAATTCGAAGATAGCCCAATCCCGTGCCATCACCGCGTTAGTATCCGCCTGACTTTCACACCAAGCTAACAGCTGTTCAGCTTGCGAAACCGATAGGGTGTGCGGCAGATTTTTCGCAGTTTTCGGGGTACGAAGTTGCTTTGCAAAATCCGTTTCCAGCAATTGATTTTGTTTTGCCCATTTTGAGAAGGCACGCAGCGCCGCGATTTTACGGGCAATAGTGGTGGCGGTTTGTCCTTGCGTACGCAACTGCGCCAACCAGTTACGCGCCGCCAGCAAGGTACAGGCCGGCAAAATGGATTGCTCTTCACTGATTCCGCAATGATCCAGCCACCCGCGCAAATCCGCTAGATAAGCCTTAATGGAGGCTGGCGAGAATGATTTGGCATACTGCAGATAACGGCGATAGTCCTCTAAGGCTTCCCCTCGTTTTACCGCTCGCATCTTTAGACCCCCGCCTTTTTCCATTTGCCATCGACTTGGATTACCCGACCATCCATTTCCAGATTACCCATAACAGATAGCACTTCCTCGATAGCTGCCCCGCTGGCGCGGGCAATTGCCGCGGCATCAGCCAGGCTACCCAGCGGAGTGGCATCCAGAATTCGGGCGCTTAGAGAATCCAGACCGTCCAGGTAACCTGCTTGCACCCGAGTGCGCTCGCTAGTTACCGTCCCTAGGGGTGCAATCATTTCTAACACGTCCTCGGCGCCGCTAATCAAGGTGGCGCCATCTCGGATTAACTGGTTGGAGCCCGCCCATTCGGGTTGGTTAATGGGGCCGGGAACTGCCCCTACCTGGCGCCCTAGCTCCATGCCGTGCCGGGCAGTATTGAGCGCTCCAGAACGAAAACCCGCCTGGATAACCACAGTTGCTGCCGATAACGCCGCGATTAGGCGATTGCGATCTAAAAATCGCCACCGGGTGGGGCGCGATCCGGGCGGATATTGACTAAGCAGTAGCCCTCCCCGCGCAATCTGCTTAAACATCTGCGAATTCATAGCCGGGTATGGTCGATCCAGACCGCCTGCCAGCAGACTAATGGTCGGAGTTTTTGCCCGCAAACACGCCTGGTGAACCAGACAATCTACTCCATAAGCACCCCCGGAAACTAGGGTCATCCCCTCTCCGGCACAACGCCACGCAAGTTCGGTGGCGATATCGTGTCCCAGGTTGGAAACGGCGCGCGCCCCTACCATCGCCACGGTTTTCTCGCTTTCCTTATTTAGCAGGGAGGTATCCCCGATTGCCCACAGTGCCCAGGGTGCGTTAGCGACATTTGTAAACGCGGCTGGCCAATCCGCATCGCGGCGAGTAAGCAGTTTAAAACGTCCTCGGGAAAGCATCTTTTCTAGAGCGGGTAAATCTAGGACTTCTAGGCGAGACCGCCAACGGGAAAATGACTTGTCCCATTTGTCTCCGCCGGTACGTCGCAGCAGCTCTGCTGGTAAATATCTGTGCCATCGCTGTGGATGCTCACTGGCGGCGCGGCGGGCAATTTTTAGGGCGGCAACCGGGCCGAGTTCACTAAGGAGCAAATCTGCTGTCAGATCTCCGGCCTCTGTTAACATTGACCAACTAGCACATGCCAGCCGGTACTGATGATTATCTTCCATGTTTCCTCCTAGGAGCGCTGCGAAGTTCGCAGCGAATAGGCCAGACCAAAATCTTCGTTGGTGGGTTTATCTCTGCCATTTAGATCCGCAGCTGTCCACGCCACTCGGCAGATACGGTCAGCGCCCCGCATAGAGATTCGTCCCGATCCCACCAGGCGATCTAGGCGGTCTTTAGTGGCGGAATCTAAATACTGCTTCAAAATGCGGCTGGGAATGCGCGAGTTCAGGACAATTCCTTGATCTTTCCAGCGATAACGCGCGCGTTCTCGAGCAGTCAACACCCGCTCGCGCACGGTTTTACTGCTCTCGGGTAATTCTTCAGTGGTTAAATCGCTAATTTTTGGTCGCCCTACCCGGCACTGCAGATCGATGCGATCCATAAGCGGTCCCGAAAGCCGCGCTAAATACCGTACCCGCTGATAAGGGGTACATTTACATTCCCCTCCCAGTTGCCCCCACATTCCACACGGGCAAGGGTTAGCCGCAATCACCAGCTGGAAGGCTGCCGGGAAACTGGTAACCGCCCGCGAGCGATGCACGGTTATTTTTGAGGTTTCTAAAGGCTGGCGCAAAGCATCCAGGCTGCGGGTTTGAAATTCGGGGGCTTCATCCAGGAAAAGCACGCCCCGGTGCGCTAAGGAGATTGCGCCGGGGGTGGCGATTCCGCTGCCTCCCCCAATCAAAGCCGGAAGGGTAGCGGAATGGTGCGGGGCAATAAAGGGTGGGCAACGCATTAGGCCATTTGCGGGCATAAAAGTTCCCGCCAGGGAGTGAATCGAGGTCACTTCTAAGGCTTCCTCATCATTTAAAGGCGGTAAAATCCCCGGTAGGCAACGTGCCAGCATGGTTTTCCCGGATCCGGGAACTCCGATGAAACTTAGGTGGTGTCCGCCGGCAGCAGCTATTTCCAAGGCTTTGCGTGCCAGGAACGCTCCCCGTACCTCCTGCAAATCTGGGGAATCTTCCAGTACCGGGGCAGCCGGCGCTGCCAGGGAATCTGGTTTATCGAGGGTTTTAAGCTGCGCTACCCGGTCTTTCATTTTCCGCATCCCTAAATGAGACAGTGCTTCTACCAGGTGCGATACTCCGATGATTTCTATTCCCTCAATTAGGGAGGCTTCGGCGACTGCCTCGGCAGCCACCATCACTTTCTTGAAGCCAGCCCGCCGCGCCGCTAAAACCTGGGGCAAGATTCCTTTTACCCGATAGACGCGCCCGTCTAAACCCAGTTCCCCGCAAAACACCATCCCCTCTGCCCGTTTTTGTACCCCGGCAAAGCGGGAAGCCACCACTGCCAGGGCAATTGGTAAATCAAAACCGGAACCAGTCTTAGGCAGTTCCGCCGGGGAAAGATTAACCGTAAGCCGGGTAGGTTCCCAGCGCAGCCCGGTGGAGGCAATCGCAGCCTCCACCCGAGCCCGAGATTCTCTAAGTGAAGCATCTGGCAGCCCTACCAGGGCGAATGCCGGTAAACCTTGAGTGTGATGGGCTTCAACTTTAATCAAATGACCATTCAAGCCCACCATTCCCAGGGCATAACAAGTTCCGATTTGTGCCATTTTTAGATCCCCCGACAGTGGTTAATCACCGGCACTTTTCCACCGGATACATCAATAGCAATCAAATCGATGCGCACCCCGCACCCTTGACCCAGGTCTGGGTGCTCAGAAAGCCAAAGACTCACCAATTGGCGCAAGCGGCTATATTTTTCGCGCCCAATCCCGCGCCGAGCTCCCCCATACTGCTGGGTGGTGCGGGTTTTTACCTCGGCAAATACTAGGCGCGCCGAACGCGGATCCCGGCAGATAACATCGAGCTCTCCGAAACGACAGCGCCAGTTACGGTCGATAATCTGGTAACCGCACTCTTTCAGCATCCGCACGGCCAGATCTTCTCCCGCCGCCCCGATTACCCGGTTCTTACTTGCCATGCCTCAAGACTGACTCTGCAGGCAGGTAAAGGAAACTTTTTATTTTTTGGGCAAGGAAAACCCCGGATTACCTCCCCTTGGGGATAACCCGTTGTACAGCGTCGAAGACCGAGATAGACCTACCCGCCCCCTCGAAGATAAAGGCGTTAATACAGCTGCTCACCGTGCTGGGGACAGCGGATCAAGTAGTTAAAAGCTCCCAGGGCGGCATTAGCTCCCGCACCCAGGGCAATCACAATCTGCTTATGAGGAGTGTTAGTGCAATCCCCGGCGGCAAAAATTCCGGGTACCGAAGTGGCGCCCTGGTTATCTACTTTGATATACCCGTTTTCTAACTGCATAGTTTCTGGCAACCAGTCAGTGTTAGGAATCGAGCCTATCTGCACAAAGATACCGTCCAGATCCAGGCTGTGTTTCTGCCCTTGGGCATCTTGATATTCCAGACCGGTAACCCGATGACCATCCCCGATCACCCTGGTAGCGTTGGCAGAACTGATGACTTGGGTATTGGGCAGCTCTGTGAGCCGATTGACCAGCACTTTATCAGCCTGCAGTTTTTCAGCTAGGTCAATCAGAGTAACTTCCCGAGCCAATGCCGCTAAATCAATTGCCGCCTCGACTGCCGAGTTTCCCCCTCCCATGACTGCAACCCGGCGATCGGCAAACAATGGACCGTCGCAGTGAGGACAGAAAGTAACCCCCCGGTTCAAGTACTGTTCTTCACCAGGAATATCCAGACGCCTAAAACTGGTGCCGGTACAAATCACCACGGTACGCGCGCGCAGACAAGCCCCGCCCTCGGTAGTCAGCGGAATCAGCCCGTCCTCGCCGCGCTGCCCAATGGCTTCAATCTGAATCCCACCAATCTGCTCAACTGCGTAATCGCGTAGGTTCGCTTTAAAGGTGGCGACTAGATCCTCGGGTTGGACGCGTTCAAGGGTAATTAGATTCTCGATCTGACCGCTCTCCAGGATTTGTCCCCCGATGCGGTCTGCCACTAACCCGACCCGCAACTGTTTACGCGCCGCATATACTGCCGCGGCGGTAGCGGCCGGGCCTCCCCCGATTACCAGCACATCGAAAGGCTCCAGGGCATTCAAACGCTTCAGGCGCAGCCCCGTCATTCCCCGTCCAATCTTGGAAACAATCTGTTCTAAAGTTGCCCTGCCCTGCAGGAATACTTCCCCATCCTTCATCACCGTGGGTACTGATTGCAGATGCAGATGCTCGAACTCTTCCCAGAAAGTTCCCCCATCCACCGTGGTGTGCTTAATCAGCGGGTTGATAACCGAAATTGCATTTAAGGCTTGTACTACGTCCGGGCAGTTCATGCAGGAAAGCGAAACATAACTGGTGAACTCGGCGGGTTCATCGATTTCTTTAATCGCGGCGATAATATCGGCGTCAGCCTTCACCGGATGTCCGCCCACCTGCAACAGCGCCAACACGAAACTGTTGAACTCAGTTCCAGTCGGCACCCCCGCGAAACGCACGCTGATATCGGAATCAGCTCGCCGAATCGCAAAAGAGGGTTTGCGCTGGTTTTCTTCCCATTTGACTTGGATATTATCCGATAATCCCGCTATCTGATGCAGGATTTCGGAGGTCTGCTTGGACTGTTCAGAATAATCCAGGGAAGTGGCGAACTCTACCGGGTATTTAACTAATCCAATAACTTGTTTTACCTGGTCAAGGATTTGTTCTTCTAACATATTTATAGCTTTCCGGACAGATCAAAAGTAGGAGTAATCGTGCTTTCGCCCAAATCCCAGTTCGCGGGACAAACTTCATCCGGGTGGTCGTAAATATATTGTGCCGCCCGCACTTTCCGCAGCAGTTCCCCGGCGCTGCGTCCGACTGCATCGGAAGTGGTTTCTACGTATTGAATAATCCCGCTGGGATCAATCAAGAAAGTGCAGCGATAGGCACAGCCGGATTCTTCGTCCAAGGCCTCGAAGGCACGCGAGATTTTGCCGGTAGGGTCGGCTACCATGGGGAAGGAAATTTTTTGAATCCGTTTCGAGGTTTTATGCCAGGCCTTATGGGAGTGATGTTTATCGGTAGAAACTGAATAGACCTCTACCCCCATCCGCTGCAACTGGGCATAGTTGTCTGCCAAATCCTCTAGTTCAGTGGGGCAAACGTAGGAAAAATCCGCCGGATAGAAGAACATTATTGCCCATTTATCACGGTAATCCTCGCTGGATACGTCGACAAATGAGTCGTTATGGAAAGCTATCCCGGACCAGTCCGGCGCCACAGCATTAATCTTGGACACTGTCAGCCTTTCTGCATATAAACCATCGTTAAAATGCCTAACACTTTCCTTCTATGGTAACAGCCGCTCGTCATCTCGGTTAGGTAAATACACTATCCGGGTCAGTATTTTAAATAGTTATTTCTGATTCGGGCAGTTTTTCAACGTTAATATCTTTGAACGAGTAAACCTTGACACGGTTGACGAAACGGGAGGGGCGATAAATATCCCACACCCAGGCGTCCTGCAAAGTTACTTCAAAGAAAACATCCCCGCCATTATTGTGCATTTGCACGTCAACCTGATTCGCCAAGTAGAAGCGGCGATCGGTTTCCACCACGTATTTGAAGATGGAAACCACATCTCGGTATTCACGGAATAGGGCGAGTTCCTGATGATTCTCGTACGCCTCTAGATCTTCAATGCCCAATGTCATCCCCTCTGACTACTGAAAACTATCGGAGGCTGCGCCCGTTTTTCGCGGCGAGTATGCCAAGCCCGAGTGAATTCGGATGCCGGCACTCCTTGCAAATGCCAGCTGAGGCGGTGTAAAGAATCCAACCCTAAGTGGCTAATTGCCTGTAGGTGCTGCGCGGACGCATATCCCTTATTTGCTGCCCAGCCATACCCCGGATCGGGTAAGCCGCTCATAAGTCTATCTCGAGTAACCTTCGCCAACACGGAAGCAGCGGCGATAACTACCGATTTCCCGTCCCCTTTAACCAAAGTGGTAACTTCGCGGGGAATTTCTTTTCTCGAGGAGGTGTCCGGCGTCGATTCGGGCAGGGGCGCTTCGCAGGTCGCAAATAAGTCTGCAGGTGCCGATAGATAGTCAAAACTGCCATCAAGCAGCAGTAAACGCGGGGAAAAACCAATTGTTTCTATTGTTTCCAGGGCGCGGTATGCCGCTAAACGCAAGGCGGGAGTCAAGCCCTCCCGATCGATTTCCTCGGGGCTAGCAGTTCCTACCGCCCAGGCAGCCGGCCACGCCGCTAACTCGTCAAACATGGCTTCGCGCCGCCTAGCGGTTAGCTGTTTCGAATCGGTTAAACCAGCTGGAGGCTCCCCCTCGGTGCCATCTATGATTGCTATTCCCACCGCCAAAGGCCCCGCGATTGCCCCCCTGCCTACTTCGTCAATGCCGGCTACGCAAGTTAGCTTAGTCGCCGCCGTGCCGCCCTCACCTGCAAGAATAGTACCAGAGTTCGGTGGGGTAAATAGTTTACGGGCGCGCTGCAGTAGGGAAAGTTCCAGGTCGCGGCTTGGGGTGGTTGTCATTTTAGGGAGCGGGGGGAACTGCCGCGAAAGCGTCGGTGTTCTTAATCGTAGACACCCGATTTAACGGCCACATGATTGCGAAGGCTCGTCCCGTCACCTGGTCTACAGACACAAAC
The DNA here is from genome assembly GCF_900106855.1 of Varibaculum massiliense. NCBI lineage: Bacteria > Bacillati > Actinomycetota > Actinomycetes > Actinomycetales > Actinomycetaceae > Varibaculum > Varibaculum massiliense. The sequence goes on from NZ_FNWI01000004.1 coordinate 531,194, forward strand.
CCTTTCGAAGGTTCTTTTATATGGAAACGCGAATCCTCTGAATTGGAACGGTTGTCCCCCATCACCCAAAGTTTCCCGGCCGGCACCGTGACATCGAATTTGATTAACGAGGGCGCACTGCCAGGGTTTATATATCCACTTTCGTCTACGCTCACTCCGTTGACTTTCAGTCTGCCGTTAGTGTCGCAGCATTGCACCCGATCCCCAGGCAGCCCCACAATCCGCTTTACCAGGTGGTTGTGGGAGTCGTCGGGACGTAATCCCACCCAGATCATTATTTTTCCGGCAATGGAGGGACTGGGGGTGGTGCCATCGCGTTTTAACCAGTTGTCATCATCTTGGAAAACGATTACGTCACCCCGGTTAAGTTGCCGGTATTTGGGAACCAGTTTCGACACGATGATGCGGTCATTGATTTGCAGGGTTTGTTCCATCGACGAGGATGGGATTTGGAAGGCTTGCAGCAAAAAAGCTTTGATAATCGCCGAGATAGCCAGGGCTACCACCACCATCATTAGGGTTTCGCGAATCATTAGCCACCCTTTGGAGGGAGTTTTGCGCGTGCGTCGACCTCCGGGGGCAAGACTGCCTTTACCCCGGTTTCCTAAGCCGCTTGTGGCTCCAGTCTCTTTCATCCCTTTAGCTCCCGCCATGATTCGATGTTTCCATCATGCCACATATAAGTTAATCGGCTCTGCCAGCGGGCAGAGCCGATTAACAAAATAGTGTTATTAGGAGTCGCGGCGCTCTTTAATGCGAGCGGCTTTACCGTGACGTTCACGCAGGTAGTATAGTTTCGCCCGGCGCACATCACCGCGGGTTACTACCTCTAGAGAATCGATAGTCGGCGAGTTTACCGGGAAGGTACGTTCTACCCCGATACCGAAGCTGATTTTACGCACGGTGAAAGTAGCATTTGCCTGTTTCTTGCCATGACGGGCGATTACTACCCCCTGGAACACCTGGATACGAGTGTTTCCACCTTCGGTGACGCGTACGTTTACTTTAACAGTGTCCCCAGCGCGAAAATCAGGTAGATCCGAGCGCTGGCTCTTCTGGTTAATCTCATCGATGATATTCAATGTAGTTTCCTCATTTGCTTTCGTTCCGCAGGTAACGTCAGCTATCGGGCCGGTCTCGCCGGCGTATCTAGCATTGCTAAGCGGCATTTGCGGCCCCCTGCGGCAGGTTTCGCAGCCTACTTATGCAACCTTGCTTATTGTGCCACGTTTTGCGCCCAAGACGGAACTTGGTGGGCTGTGAAATCCCTAACCGCGATTAGATCGTGGTTTTCGATTCCCCCTACTAGGAAGGTGCGGCGCCCGCATTTGCGGTAACCGTGGTGGCGGTAGAACTTTAATGCCCGCCGGTTCGCCTGGTTAGTCCCTAAACCAATCTTGGTTAGATGCGGGAAGTGCTCTTGCAGGTAGGCGTGGGTTACTTCTAGCATGGCGCCCGCTAGTCCCGAGCCGCGCCAGCGCTCATCCAGATAACATTTAGACAGGTAGGCGCAGTTTTCTCCCGCGGTTTTCACCAGGTTTTCTTCGGGGGGTAAAAATCCGGGCTCTCCCACGTGGGTCAGGGTATAGCCGGCAGTTTCCCAAGTGGTTTCCTCTTGCCCGGGAGCGCCGGGGGCCACTTCTGTCAAGAGGATGAAGGTTCCCGGGTCAGCTAAATAGGCTTTAAACGCCGGCTCACTGAGTTCTTGATCTACGAAGCGTTTAATGGCATGCGCGGGTAAATAATCTGGGCAGGCCTGCGGGAATAGGTGGGAAGCGATGGCTGAACAGGTGGCAGCCTCTCCCGGCCGCGCCCGGCGAAAACGTACCCGCTGGCTATAGGGGGCAGGCAGGATTCCCTGAGCAGCCAGGATTTCGCGATCAGATTTTTGAAGAGCCCCGGGCTCTATTTCCCAGATCAAGTCGGGGCGACGAGCGGCAGTTAACATTAGGGACTGCTGGCGGCGCCAACTTTTAACTTTCTGGTGATCCCCGCTGAGCAAAACTGCGGGAATATCCAGGCCGCGCCAAGTAGCCGGCTGCGTATAGGCTGGATACTCTAACAGACCGGATAGCTCATAAGATTCTTCCACCAAGGAATTGGGGTTGCCCACGAAACCTTCCAATAGGCGGCAGGTGGCTTCTACCAGGGCAACGGCGGCGACTTCCCCGCCATTAAGCACATAGTCCCCCAGGGAAAAAGGCAGCACCTTTACGCCCGGCAACTGCTGATAATACTGGCTTACCCGTTGGTCGATGCCTTCATAGCGCCCGCAGGCCACTACCAGATGCTCGGTGTTTTCCGCTAAATCGCGCACCTGCCGTTGAGTGAGCGGAACGCCCGACGGAGTAGGAATCGCCAGCACTGTTTTAGGGGCACCTGCCTGGGCAATCACTTGATCAATGGCTTTTCCCCACACATCGGGTTTCATCACCATCCCCGCGCCCCCGCCCGCGGGGGCGCGGTCCACAGTGCGATGGACATCTTCGGTCCAGTCCCGCAAATCCCAAACCTGGGTTTGCAAAATCCCACTAGAGCGGGCTTTACCCATGAGGGAAACATCTAAGCAATCAAAGAACTGGGGGAAAATGGAAATAATGTCTATCCGCATCTTGCTGCCTTTCTGCGCCTCTAGAACAGCCCCTCGGGGGCATCCACGGTGATTACCCCATTTTCCAGGTCAATCCCGGTCACTAAGGCTTTCACAAAAGGCACTTCCACTAGCTGCCCGGCCGCGGTGGTTACTTGCAGGCGATCTTGAAATCCGCCCATCTCTAGCCCGCTGCACTCCCCCAAGGTTTCGCCCTCGGGACTAAGAACCTCTAGCCCGGCTAACTGGGCAGCCGCGTATTCATCTTCGCGGGAAGTCTCGGGGGCAAAAAGTTCGCTGCCCCGGATAGATTCTGCATCTTCACGGGTGTTTATATGGGAAAAAGTCAGGCAGTAGCGGTTTTTTATTTCCCGGTAGGATGCCACTGTCCATTCTTCTCCGGCGGCGGTAGTAAGGGTTGCCCCCACTTGGAAACGTTCGGCGGGATAGTCGGTAAAGGGACGCACCAGCACTTCACCTTTTAGACCACGCGGCGGACCGACCTGCCCTACTTTTACCAGATCCATTTTTCTCCCCTAGACACATCACCAGAATATACCTGCAGATAAAGTTGCGAGCCCCATGAATCCTCATGGGGCTCGCAACTAAAAACTAGCGTTACCGGCGCGAACGGCGATCGGTGTCGACTACATCAACCCGAACCGGTCCGCGAGCGGAAAGTGCACCCATAACTTTGCGCAGAGCCCGCGCGGTGCGTCCTCCCCGACCGATTACGCGTCCAAGATCCTGCGGATTAACCCGCACTTCTAGCAGCTTGCCGCGCCGCATACTGCGTTCATCCACCCGCACATCTTCGGGGTGATCGACAATTCCACTAACTAGATGTTCTAGTGCATCCGCCAACATTATTAGGCTTCCTCGCTCTCGGGAGCAGCTTCTTCAGCTTCCGCGGATTCTGCCGCTTCCGCGGCTTTTGCTTCTTCGGCTTCCTTAGCTGCCGCTTCTGCCTCGGCCTTAGCTTTTTCTTCGCTGGCCTTGGCTTTACGCTTTTGTGCCTCGTCCGCGGCGGCTTTCACGTTCTTTTCGCGAGCCTGGTCGCTGCTAAGAGTTTCTTTGGTCTTAATCCAGCTTTCAACGTTTTCTTTACCGTTGAAGCGGGCAATATCGCCTGAGAGTACCAGTAACCGGCGAACTGCGTCTGAGGGCTGCGCCCCCACGCCGAGCCAGTACTGCACCCGATCCGACTTGACCTGAATGAAAGACGGTTCCTCGTTGGGGTTGTACTGTCCAACCTCTTCGATTACGCGACCGTCGCGTTTTTTGCGGCTGTCTACCACTACAATCCGGTACACCGGGTAGTGAATCTTACCAATACGCTTTAAACGAATACGAACTGCCACTTTTGTGGTTTCTCCTGTTCTATTGACTGCTGAGCGCCCGCCCTAGCCGGTGGGATACGGCCTGGATCAAGCCCTCGAGACAAGGCCGCCACACAGAGAGGGGGTGTATTGGCCCGGTACAACTAGCTATTCTGCCAGATTTTGGCGCCAGGTTTCTACTTTATTCCCCGCTAGGGCGGCTTCTTTGAGCAGTTTCACACCTCTAGCTACCTGCAGTGTGGCTGCGAGCTAATCACCAAGCAGCCTTCTGCCGCACTTATTCACCGCCCCGACTGCGGTGAAATCCGGAAAAACTATTGAAAAGCGCAAATAAACTGTTCGACTGCGGCACGGGCAGTAACCGGATCTAGACCACGGGCGCTAGCCACGAACGCTCCCCGTAAATACTCAGGTTCTTCCTGGTTATGACGGGTTTTAAAAGTGTGAACGTTGCCTCCGGCAACTCGCACCAGGTGGATCCCGGCCGCCACGTCCCAGGGGCGCATCGCAGTTCCAAAGGCGACTGCGGTATGCCCGGCGGCTACCTGTGCCAGGTCAAGAGCGCCGGCACCGGGAGAATGAACGGTGGCATAAGCATCAGCCAGACGGGCCGCCATCTGCCAAGATTTTTCTACTCGCTGCGGATTCCTATCACGGAAGGGGAAATAGCCGGTGATGATGCCTTCACTTTCAGCGTGGGCGCCCTCGGCACGCATGCGCGCGGCTCGCTCCCCCTCATACAGGGTGGCTTCGGTAGCATCAGCGATGAAAAGTTCGCGGGTATAGGGAACATAAACTGCGCCTGCCACCGTTTTTCCCTCAAGCTCTACTCCAATGGAAGTGTTGAAATAAGCTACTCCGGAGGCAAAGTTCGCGGTGCCATCAATGGGATCCACTATCCAACGCACCCGAGTACCCAAGTCTTTTACTAGCGCTTTTGCTTCCGCCAGTTCGCCTACTCCCGGAGCATCCTCCCGCCGGTGGGGCTGGGCCTGCTCCCAGGCAAATTCCTCAACCAATATCGGATCTAGCCCCTGCCGGCACCCTCCTTCCCAGCTAGCGCGTTGAACCTGCTCTAAAGTTAAGGTTCCGGCGGCGGCAACTTTTTCTTTCTCGAGGACATGCTCCCCGGTTTCCTCCCCCAAGATCCGGGAGCCAGGAACCGCGCTTCCTAGCAGGTACTGCAACCGCGCCTCCACGTAGCGGTCATGGATAGTGACCGGATCGTGGATACCGGCTTTCAAGAACACTTCTAGGGGCGCCCGGAAGGCTTTGCGCAGGTAGACTCCTACCTGTTGCGCCGCCTCCCCCGCGACGATCATTAGCGCATGGTCAAGGCTCATTCCCGAAGTGCTCATAGCTTCTATTATTACCCTCTTTAGGTTATTAGTCCTAGGAAGTGGGGACTTTACCCGGGAACTCTTTGCCCAATAGTGCCACTTTTTCGGGTTTAACCGCCACTTTCGGGTCGCCAATCGGATCTGAGGAATAGCGCAGGTAATCGGCACGCGCCCCCGGTTCAATGGCGCCAATCCCCAGATAGTCACGGGCACGCCAAGTTGCAAAATCAATAATTTCCCAGGTCTCTACCCCGCCGCGTTCCCACAGGGACAGTTCTCGCCCCAGTTCTCCATGCGGCTGGTAACCACCAGAATCGGTTCCGGGCAGCAGATGCACTCCCGCGGCGTGGAGCATTGCAAAGTGTTCGCGCCGCTGCTCCCACATTTTCTGCATAGTCGCCGCATAGACTGGGTATTTTTGCCCCGCTTGCGCCGCGAACTGGTTAAACAGCTCTACTTGCAACAAGGTTGGGGTGACGGGAATCCCGCGCCGGGCGCACTCTTGAGCCTGATTGGCATCGATCCCGCTGCCATGCTCAATGCAGTCGATCCCGGCGTCTAGCAGTCCCGCGATCGCTTTATGGGAAAATGCGTGCGCGGTTACTCGCGCCCCTGCCTCGTGAGCAGCCGCGATCCCTTCTTTCAAGATTTCGGTGGGCCACAGGGGATCTAAATCTGAATCTGCTCCCTTCGAGCGGTCAATCCAGTCGGCCACGATTTTTACCCAGCCGTCACTGCGCTCTGCCTGTTTAGCCATCACCTGCGGTAAATCGCTCAGGTTTTCTACCTCTACCGGCAGCAAGCGCATATAACGTTTGGGGCGAGCAATATGGCGGCCGCAGCGAATAATCGGCGGCAGTGCGGGGTTGTCCAAAATCCCGGGGGCATACTCTAGGTTTCCGCAGTCTCGAATGGCTAAGATTCCGCAGCCTAGATCTGCCTGCGCCTGCGCTAATGCTTCTTGCGGGGTAGCCAGCTCCCCTACTGCCGCAAACCCAATATGGCAATGCACATCGCAAAATCCGGGCAGGAAATAGTCGCCGTCAGCGCTGTTATCTTCTCTAAACGCCCCGAAGTGTCCATCCTCGGTAATCGGTAACTGCCCCCGCACCCAGCGGGGAGCCTGCTTAGCTTGCTTACGGTAATAAAAATTTCCGCTCAGCAGCTTCATCGCTGCCCCAACATCCGTTTCAAGTCATCGGGCAAGTCATCCAAAGTGGGAGCAGCGGCCGGGGCTGCGGGTTGAGCAGCCCCCATTCCGAAGGCACTGCCGGCAGCGGGTGCCGGAGCCGTTTCCTCGCCTTTCACAGCTTGCCGGGCCTCCCACTGTTTTTGCTTCGCGGGGTTTCCGAACTTGCGGCGATTCTTCTTGCCGGTCTTGCGCTGCTTCTTGGTGGCGCCCCCGCGTCCGCCCGGCATTCCCGGCATGGAAGGCATTCCCGGCATACCTCCCCCGTTGGACATGCGTTTCATCATTTTTGCAGCCTGTGTAAACCGCTCTACCAGCCCATTTATCTCGGTAACGGTGGTGCCAGAACCACGCGCAATCCGGGCACGGCGCGAACCGTTCAGCAAGGATAAATCGTCGCGTTCTTGTGGGGTCATGGAGTTTACGATGGCTTCAATCCGGTCGATGCTCTTTTCATCAAAAGCATCTAGCTGGTCGCGGTACTGATTCATGCCGGGCAGCATTCCCATCAGTTTCTTCATCGACCCCATCTTGCGCAGCTGCTGCAATTGCGCCATAAAATCAGTCAGGGTGAACTGGCCTTTTTGCATCTTGCGAGCCAGCGCCTCGGCCTCTTTTTGGTCATAGGCCTTTTGGGCTTGCTCGATTAAGGTGAGCATATCGCCCATATCGAGGATGCGTCCGGCCATCCGTTCGGCATGGAAACGCTCAAAATCACCCAAGTTTTCGCCGGTAGAGGCAAAAAGAATCGGCTGCCCGGTTACTCCCCGCACCGAAAGCGCCGCCCCGCCGCGAGCGTCACCATCGAGTTTGGACAGCACTACCCCGGTAAAGCCCACCCCGTCCCGGAAGGCAATCGAGGTTTGCACTGCGTCTTGCCCCACCATAGCGTCCAGGACGAAGAGAATCTCGTGGGGGTTAACCGCGTCGCGGATATCGCGTGCCTGGCGCATCATTTCTTCGTCAACACCCAACCGACCGGCGGTATCGACAATGATTACGTCATAGCCTTCGGTAATCGCCCGGTTTAATCCCGAGCGCGCTACCTCGACCGGATCGCCCTGCCCATCCCCGGATGCGGGGGCGTGAATATCTACCCCAGCTTTTTCGGCGACAATACTCAGCTGAGTGACCGCGCCGGGACGCTGCAGGTCACAGGCAGCCAGGAGGACGCGTTTGCCTTCTTCTTCCCGCAGCCACTTGCCCAGTTTCCCGGCCAGGGTGGTTTTACCGGCACCTTGCAGACCGGCCAACATAAACACGGATGGTCCACGCTTCGCATAGTGTAATTCCCGGGTCTCGCCCCCCAGGACTTCTACCAGTTCGTCATGAACAATCTTGACTACCTGTTGGCCGGGATTAAGCGCTTTCGAACGCGCCGCCCCATAAGCTTGCTGGCGCACCGTCTTGGTGAACTGCCGGACTACCGGCAGCGCTACGTCGGCCTCTAGCAGGGCACGCCGAATTTCGGAGACGGTAGCGTCAACATCCGCCTCGGTCAGCAAGCCTTTAGAGCGCAGACGCTTAAAGGAATCGGCTAGGCGATCAGACAGGCTATTAAACAAAGTGTTTCCTCCTGGAAATAGTCTCGCCGTCTAGTTTACTTCAGCAGCGCGTCAACGAAGTCCTCGGGTACGAAAGGCGCTAAATCGTCTGGTCCTTCCCCCAGACCCACCAGCTTGACCGGCACAGATAGTTCGCGTTGTACGCTGACCACGATTCCGCCCCGCGCCGTTCCATCAAGTTTTGTCAGCACAATACCGCTAACATCGACTACTTCGGAGAATACTTTTGCCTGTTGCATCCCGTTTTGTCCGGTAGTGGCATCTAGAACTAGCAAGGTCTCAGTCACCGGAGCGCTCTTTTCGATTACCCGTTTGACCTTACCTAGCTCGTCCATCAAACCGGCTTTATTCTGCAGACGCCCGGCGGTATCTACCAGCACCACATCCAGTCTTTTATCTTTGGCGTATTTTACGGCGTCGAAAGCTACCGAAGCCGGGTCGGCGCCCTCTTTATCGGAGCGCACCACTTCCACCCCAACCCGGTTTCCCCAAGTCTCTAGCTGGTCAGCGGCGGCTGCCCGGAAAGTATCGGCGGCTCCCAGCACTACCGACTTATTTTCTGCCACCAGAATCCGGGCAATCTTACCGACGGTGGTGGTTTTCCCGGTGCCGTTTACGCCTACGGCGAGGACGATCCCGGGCTTAGAACCATCGGCTTGCTCTAGGTGCAAGCTGCGATCTAGATCCGGGTTTACCAGCTCAATCAACTTGGTGCGTAAGATTTCTCGAATCTTTACGGGATCGGAGGTGCCCAACACTTTCGCCTGGGTGCGCAGTTCTTCCATCAGTTCATCGGTGGCAGCAACCCCTAAGTCTGCCAGCAGCAAAGTATCTTCTATTTCTTCCCAATCCTCGGCACTAAGATCCCCGCGACCGAGCACCCCCAGTAGCATTTTGCCGAAAGATCCTGATTTAGCCAGGCGGGAACGCAGGCGCTGCATCCGCCCTTGGGCAGGTTCCGGGGTTTCGAGGGCGCCTTGAGAGCTTTCTTGCTCTGGGGCAACCGGCTGTGCTTCCTCCTCACTAGAAGCTTCACTCGGTTCCTCGGCGGCGGGGGCTTCACTCAGATTCCCTGCCGATTCCGCTGATTCCGCCTTCTGTACCTCTGGTTCTGCCGCTAACGGTTCCGGCTCTGCCGACTCCGGCTGCGCAGCTGCGACAGATACTTTCTCCTCGTCTACCTGGGCGGCAGGCGCCGCAATTTGTTTAGCCTTGGAGGACTCCAACTGTTTTTTGGCTTTCGCGGAACGCACTGCTAAGGCGCTACCGGTTCCAATTACCGCCAAAACCAGAACTATAACCACAATCCCGAGAGGTGAAAAAAGAAAACTCATGTCTCTATTGTCACCTATTGGCGCGCTCAGGTCATATTAGGGATAGTTTTCCTTCCGTGAGCTGCCGGTTTAGAAAAATATCGGGTTTATTCCGATTTAAGAGGCTGCCAGGAAACCTTATCCACGTGGAAAGGCTCGTCCCCCGGCAAACCGGCGTGCGCTTCTAAGTCCAGTTCAGCAGCGCCTGTCTGTTCCGTGGGGGTATCGGGGGTGAACTTGCGAGCCCAGCGACGCATCTGCCCGTCCTGGTGGTCCTTCGGCTTGTCCGCAAGGGGCGTATCCGCAATCTTTTGGGTTCCAGCAGCTTTTTCCTTGGTTTTATTCCCGGAAACTGCGACCACATTTACCGCCGGTACCTGCGGCAGGTAGCTAGTGGAATCTCCTGGATCTTTCACTATCGGGGTTGCAGCACTAGCTGGAGGGCGACGATGCTGAGCGGGAGCAAAAGTGGGAGGTAGCATCCCGTCAGAGTCCTGCCAAGCTCCCTTAGCCGCAGCTTTTGTCCGCTTTTGCTGACGCGCCGCATCTTTCTCTGCCCGGCGCGTACGCATCGCTGCAACTTCTTCCCCCCATATTTGTCCGGCAGCGCTGCGCAGGTTCTCCACCTCTGCCAGAGGATCAGCGGATTCTCCTGGCGCTGCCTCTTGCAGCAAAGTATCGAGGCGTACCCGCTGACCAGATTGTTCCCGGGGGGCGCGATGGTCGTTTTCTTGCCAAGAACCAGCCGACTCGCGGATCCATTCCCGCACCCCACCTCCGGGGCGGCGCGTACGCACCATGACCGCCACCACCAGCACTCCAATAAGTACAGTGATGCCAATGCCCACGAATAGTAAGATTAACGGCTTAGTCACGTAATCTAGTATGCCAACACTTAAGCGATTTACCGACTCCGGTTATTGACCGATACCAAACTGTTATCAGATTTCGGTGTGATTTTAGCTATCTGCCGGCTCTAAGCGTTGCGAAATTACCCGGGATACCCCTTCGCGCATAGTCACCCCGTAAAGCACATCGGCTACTTCCATAGTCCGTTTTTGGTGGGTAATCACAATCATCTGGCTAACTTCGCGCAGCTGCTTAAATAGCTCTAGCATCCGCGAAAGATTCAGGTCATCGAGGGCAGCCTCTACCTCGTCCAAGATATAGAAGGGCGAGGGGCGGGCTTTGAAAATCGCGATTAAAAATGCCAGCGCCGCCAAGGAGCGTTCCCCGCCGGAAAGTAGGGATAGGCGCTGCACATTTTTTCCGGCAGGACGAGCATTTACCTCTACCCCGGTAGTAAGCATATCGTCCGGATCGGTCAGTTTTAGGGAACCGGTACCTCCCGGGAATAGGCGGGAAAACACCTCGGTGAATTCCCGGGATATATCCGCATAAGCCTCTTCAAAAGCTACTTTCACCTGGTGATCCACTTCCCGCACCACCACCAGCAAATCTGCTTTCGAAGTCCGCAAATCTGTCAGCTGTCCCATTAAGAATTCAAAACGTTTCTCTAACGCCTGGTGTTCTTCTAAAGCTAGGGGGTTGACTTTCCCTAGCCGGGAAATCGCGCGATTCGCCTTTTCCAGCAGCGCACTCTGTTCGGCGCGATTGTAGGGACGCCAGCGTCCTTCCTCGGGCTCTGCTGCGCCGTCCTCCCTGCTAGACGCAATTTCGCGCTCTTGTTGACCGGCGCCATCAGCTGTTTCATGTGCGCTTTCAGTTACCCCCTCTTCAGCTTCTCCCCTAGCAGCTACCGCTTCTTCCTGGGCATTTTCTGCCCGCTGTGCCAATAACTCTGGATCCGGAACCAGCTGCTGCGGACCAAAAGCAGCAATCAGTTCTTGGGGAGAAAGCGCGTACCGTTCCTGTGCCTGTTGGGTTAACTGTTCCGCGCGCACCCGATATTCAGCGGCTGCCACCTCGTCCCGGCGGCTTAAATCATTTAGCTCTGCCAACTGGGTATTTAAACGGTCGATTTCACTGCGTACTTGCTCGGCGGCCTGCGAGGAGGCGGTTCGGGCGGCCTCGGCGCTTTCCCGCCAAGTTTTCGCCACCTGGGCTACGCTGGCCGAACGCTGCGCAAATACTTCACACCAGGACGCCACCTGCAACATCCTTTGGGACTGCCGGGCGCGCTCGACTTCGCGTTGACTACGGGCAGCCAGGCGCAACTGGAAACGCTCCAAAGATTTCACTTCCCCTTGGAAGCGTTCCCGCAAAGTATTGGTAATCTGAGTGGCTGCCGCCAGCTCTAAATGCGTCTGCGCAGCTTTTTCCCGAGCCGATAAATCCGCGGCCCGTGCCGCCTCTAAAGCTTGTTCCGCCTGCTGCAAAGGAGCTAAATCCGCGCTACCGGAAAAAGCATCTCGCGCTTTTTCAGCCGCCTCTAGCAGCTGCCTACACTTTTCAAAATCTACCTTCGCCTGTGCCAGTTCTGCTGCCGCCCGCTTTTCTTGACTCTCGGCTCCGCTAACTGCCGCTTCTGTAAGCGCCCGTTCTTGCGCCTTGGCCGCCGCTTGGGCATCAGCCTGACGCAATACTTTCAGAGCCTGCGCGGATGCTGCCGCTGCCTGCGATAATGCTTCCTCAGCTGCCTTCACCTGGACGCGTGCTTTTTCTTTCGTAGCTTCGGCGACCTGAGCGGCTTTCCGTGCTAATCGTAGGCGCCGCTCCACCTCGATACGGTTAACCCCACCGCTGCCAGTTTCCCCCAGGTATTTGCCGATAATCGTGCCGTCTTTTAGCCCTACCCGCACCTGCGGATTATCCGCGACCAACGCCTGCGCCTGCGTTAGATTTTCAGCTAAATAACTATTTTCTAGCAGCGTATTTAATGCCGGATGCAGCCCGCTAGGAGCCGAAATTACCTCCCGGGCAGGAATCGGTACTCCCGGCTTGTTCCCGGTAGTAGGGCTTAGCGGAACGGCCTCGTCCCCTGGGTCACCCACTACCCAACTGACGCTGCCACTGCTGTCTTTAACCGCCATTAGTCCCGCTTCTAGCTGCGCTGATTCAATAGTGAGGGCGGAACCGGAGCGTCCAAGTAGGGCTGCAATTGCGTCCTCCCAGCAATCTGGAACCGTTATTAAAGAGGCTAACTGCCCCCCTGCCTTCGCTGCCTGTGCAAAAGTGCTTTCCGCCTGATTCGAGGAGGCGGCTAAGACCTCACTGAGGCTTGCTTTGGACTCGGAGGCCGCCACGGCTTTGGCTTCGCTTTCCCGCAGACGGTCACGAGCTTTTTCCAGTTGCGTGCGTACCTGGTTTTCCGCCTCGGATAGCTGCCGGTAGTTTCCAGCGGCATCCATCCCGGAATCTGGGGCTGTTTCCCCTGCAGCTTGCTGTTTTACCCGCGCAACTTCCAGTTTTTCTTGCGCATCCACCTGGGCTTTTTGGGCTCTTTGAATCCGGGAATCCGCCGCCTCTAGGCGCGCCTTCGCAGTTTCAACTTCCCGCTCTAGCCGCGCGGTCTTCTGGGTTTTTTGCTGTGCCTCTTCCCGCAGTTCCTGGGTAATGCGAACCTGATCCCCAACTTTCCGGGTAGTTTCTTCCCGGGCAGCCTCGGCGGCATCAGCTTGTTTACGTTTAGCTAAAGTGTCCTGGTCATGGGTTGCCAGTTCGCTTTGTAAATGTGCCAACTGGCGTTGGCGTTCCTCTACGCTAGGACCGGCGGGAACTGGTTCCGGTTTTGCCAGGGAGGAGGCGCGCTCATTGGCTAAGGCTTCTAGAGCCCGCAAACGCTCGGTAATTGCGGTCAGCTGTTGCCACAAATTGGTGGCTTTACCCGCTAAATCATTTTGCGTCGCATCTGCGGTTAATTTCTGCAGTTTTTCATGCTGCAGCGCTAGTTTTTCCCCTAATTCTTCGCGCCTGACCTCCAAGGCTTTCCCGCTTTCTTTATAGCGGGACAGCTGCCGACTCATCTGCTGCAAGTCATCCGCCAAAATCCGGCACCCGGCGTCACGCGCCTGCGCCTGCAATACTGCCGCTCGCCGCGCAGTTTTAGCTTGCCGCGCCAGAGGGCCCAGTTGCCTTTGAATCTCTTGGGTGAGGTCGGAAAGCCGGGAAAGCTTTTCTTCTAAGCCATCGAGTTTGCGCAGGGCGCGTTCTTTGCGCCGCTGATGTTTTAGCACCCCGGCGGCCTCTTCGATTAGGGAGCGCCGCTGGGAAGGGTCGGCAGAAAGTACCTGGTCGAGTTTGCCCTGCCCGATAATCACGTGCATATTGCGCCCCATGCCGGTATCGGAGAGCAGCTCCTGAATATCTAGTAGCCGGCAGGGAGTGCCATTAATGGCGTATTCGGAACCTCCCTGGCGAAACAGGGTGCGAGAAATGGTTACTTCCGAATAATCGATCGGCAAATCCCCACTGGTGTTATCAATGGTCAGCGCCACTTCTGCCCGCCCTAGGGAGCTGCGGGAACTGGTTCCGGCAAAAATAACGTCCGCCATTGATCCGCCGCGCAGATTTTTGGCGCCTTGCTCGCCCATCACCCAAGCGAGTGCGTCTACGATATTCGATTTGCCAGAACCATTCGGGCCGACAACACAGATAATTCCCGGGGTGAACTGCAAAGTGGTGGCGCTGGCGAAAGACTTAAATCCTCGCAGCGTCAGCGACTTTACATACATCTAGGTCTCCGGGTATTAGCAGGCGTCCGGGAACCAGATTTTTATTTCCCGAGCAGCGGAAGCCGGCGAATCTGCAGCATGCACCAAGTTTTGAATCTGCCCACTGTCGTAGTCGCGTCCAAAGTCACCGCGAATAGTTCCCGGAGCCGCCTCGGTGGGACTGGTGGCACCCACCAGGGAACGCACTCCCTCAACAACCCGGGTACCTTCGAAAACTGCCGCCACAATCTTCCCGGACTGCATGAAGTCAACCATGGATTCAAAGAAGTGTTTACCACGATGCTCTTCATAGTGTTCATGCAGGTCATCGTCACTGGCCTGCACTACCCGCAAAGCCACGATAGCGTAGCCTTTTTGCTCAATCCGCGCCAAGATTTTCCCGGTGAGTCCGCGGTGATAGCCATCCGGCTTCACCAACACCAGGGTATATTCCTTATCGGGGTCCAATTTGAAGTCACTCATTGCCGTTTCCTTTCTCTTTTTCCACCTTTATAAGCACAGATTACTTAGAGAGATTACTACTTAAGAATACCGGTAAAGACCCGACCTCAATTCGGTTTTCAGCTCCGCAGAATCTGAGAGCCGCACTCAATCCTCTACCCCGGTTACGGCGTCCTCTTCAGGTGCAGTTAGTGCCGCCTGAACCGCATCCAAGGCTTTCAAGGATTCCCCGCCTTCAGCGGCAATCCGCAGTTCATCCCCCGGTTTTATTTTCAACCCCATAAGCGCGAGGACACTGCCGGCATCCACCTGATTAATAGTCACCTGAGCATCAAAACCAGTAGCAATTCGCGCTAAACGCGCTGCTGGACGCGCCGATAGCGGCTCTGAGGCTCTGTATGTGAGTGTGCGGGGAGCAAGCGGATCCGGAGCGGGCGGAGGTGGCAAAATATCTGCCGCGTCCTCTTCAGGATAAAACTGGGAAGCAGCGTTGATTGACCGCAGGATTTCTGCCAAATCTGCACCTTGAGCCGCTGCTACTACCCCCGCGGCGGTTCCCTCTACAATCGGTCCGTGTCCTAGTCGCAGCCTGCGCATCCCGATATCGGTGATTACCTGTTGGCAGGCCAGCCGCGCCGCCCCAAAATCCGCCATTAAGACAATCGCGTCTTGTTCCCCGAGTTTTTCCATCACCGTGGAAATTTTGGTACTCAGGATTTCCGCGGCGGTACCCAACCCTTCATCGTGGCATCCGCACGGCTCGATAATGACTTTCGGAGCAAGGGCGGCTACCACCTCGCATATCCCCCGCGCCAGCGTCTGTGACTGCGAAACAACAATAAAGGCGACCCGCGGCTGCATAAGCATTCCTCCCATATACAGATGTCCCCTCTAGGCTATCGCGCCCCAGCGCGCGACTTAAACCAAGAGGGGATATCTGCTTTCCGGATTTTTGTAGATTTTATACGTTGCGGGGCGCTAAAATCCCTATTCGGCATCTAGGTCTTTTGCGACCAGTTCCGCAATCGCCGCTACTGCTTCCTCGTTTTCGCTCTCCACGGTAACCTCGGTACCGCATTCGGCACCCAGGGTCATAATCAACATCATTGAGGAGGCATCTACCGGCTCTTCTTCGGGGGTTCCGAGAGTGATTTCCTCAGCGAACTCGGCTGCTTTCTCCGCGATAATCGAGGCGGGACGGGCATGTAATCCCACGGAAGATCCCACTTTCACTGTTTTTGAGGGCATCATTATTCCTTTCCTTATTCTTGGTTTATTAAAACTTATGCTTTGACTACTGCCGGTTTCTTGCGACGCATCTTGGCGAAAGTGACCGCTGCCGCTGCCACCGCCACTCCAACTACCAGGGCAATAAGCGCCCCGAAGATATTGCTGTAGGCAAATAGCACGAAGATTCCCCCATGGGGAGCCCGGCAACCTACCCCGAACGCCATCGCGATAGCCCCGGTTACCGCGCCGCCTGCCATCATGGAAGGAATCACCCGCAGGGGGTCAGCAGCGGCGAAGGGAATCGCGCCCTCGGAGATAAAGGACAATCCTAGCAGCCAAGCTGCTTTACCGTTTTGCTGCTCCGCCGGCGAATATAGTTTCGGACGCAGAGTAGAAGACAGCGCCATCGCCAAAGGTGGCACCATTCCGGTTAACATGACTGCCGCCATGAACTGATATGACCCATCGGTGGCCTGCGATAAGCCGGCAGTACCTACCAGGTAGGCGGCTTTATTTACCGGTCCGCCCAGGTCGAAGCACATCATCAAACCGATAACGATCCCCAGCAAGATTGCGGAAGTGCCAGCCATAGAGTTTAACCAGTTTTGCAGACCGCTCATCAACGCCGCCAACGGACGTCCCAGTAGCAGTAGCATTAGTAGACCCATAAGCAGGGTGCTGATTAGTGGCACAATCGCTACCGGCATCAAACCTGCTAGCCAGCGCGGACATTTCAGGGTGGAGAGAACATTGGCGAGAATCCCGGCAAGAATCCCGGTCACCAAACCACCAATGAAGCCTGCTCCTAGCGTTATTGAAATAGCGCCTCCGATAAAGCCGGGAGCAATGCCGGGGCGTCCTGCCAGACCAAAAGCAATATATCCAGACAGCGCTGGCACTAAGAAACTCATTCCAGTTTGACCGAGGAATACCAGTAGGGCTCCTAGGTAAAGCAGCAAACCGGAACGATTCGTGAGGATTTTGCCTTCCCCGAAGGGACCAGAATCTGGCAGGTGCCACAGCGAGAAGTTAAGAGAGATGTCTTGGGCGGGAGCCGCCACATCATAGCCGCCTAGCAGGAAACCCAAAGCGATTAGTAATCCGCCGGCTGCTACGAAGGGAATCATATACGACACCCCAGCCATCACGGCCTTTTGGATTCGGCGTCCCCAACCTACGGTATCTTCTTTCTCTGGGGGCTCCGCCGCGACCACCGGATCCACATTCGGGTCTTTCTTTTTTGCCATTACCCCCCGAATCAGTTTCTCAGGGTCATTAATGGCCGCTTTTACCCCTACATCTATTAGCGGCAGATGAGCAAAACGTTCCGGCTCCTGCACACTAACGTCATGCGCAAATATCGCCCCGGAAGCACCGACAATCAGGGCGGGGTCTAGGCGGTCAATATGCCCGGATCCCTGCGCCTCCACATGGACTGGAATCCCCAGTTCTTTACCTTTGTTAATCAGCGAATCTGCCGCCATATAGGTGTGGGCAATCCCGGTGGGGCAAGAAGTGACCGCCACCAAGTATTTGCCCTGCGTGTCACCGGTTTTCTCTTCCTTTTTCACCGGGGCTGCCGGGGCTTTGGAGACTGCCGAGTTTGCCGGGACAGCCGGGTTGGTTGGGACTGCCGGAGGATTCGCTGCTACCTGCTTAGCCGCGGGGGTGCTCTGCGGGGTAGCTGTTGACCCGGGCTCTACCACCTCCATAATGAGGTCTGCGACCTGGTCGGCAGAATCCGCCGAACGCAAAGTAGCCAAGAAGTTTTTGTCCACCAGTTTTCGTGCCAGCTTTTGCAGCAGTTTCAAATGCGCCTGCCCCTGCCCTTCCGCAGCGGCAATCATGAAAATCAAATCTGCCGGACCATCCTTGGCTCCAAAATCTACCGGTTGCGCCAGGCGGGCAAAAGCCAGGCTACCAACCTTAACCGCCTGGGAGCGGCAGTGCGGGATAGCGATTCCCCCCGGCATTCCCGTCACGGATTTAGCCTCCCGCGCCATCAGGTCGTTGATTAAACCGTTTTGTTCTGCACGCCCAGAAGTCGCTATCTTTGCGGCCAGCGTTTTAATCACGCTGTCTTTATCTATCCCCAGCGGCTCATCTAGACTCACCAACTGCGGGATTATCAACTTCTCGTTTTCCATAGTTCTCCTGTTCGGGATGACTTTTAAAGGCTGAGTTTGGTTATCCGGGCTTCTTCAGGATGAATTTCTTCCGGGGTGGGTGGCTGGGTTCCTGCTTTCGCGCAGGCAGCCGCGCCATAAGCTACCGCGGTGGCTAGGCATTCTTCCGGGCTCTTGCCTGAGATTTGAGCAAGTAGATACCCGGTGAGGGAGGAATCTCCGGCACCCACGGTAGAACGCACCGGCACATCGGGGCTGGTGCCATGCCATGCCCCCTCCGCGGTAATCAAGATGGCACCGGCCGACCCCAGGGTGGCGAGTACTTCCCCTACCCCTCGCTGACTGAGCTCTTTCGCTTTACGCGCTACCGGCAGCAGATTTCCGCTGATAGCCGCCTTTTCCAGCTCGGATCCGTTGCCTCCCAAAAGCTCGGCAAGTTCGAAAGAGTTCGGTTTCATCAGGTCCACTTTCACCTGCCCGAGAGCTCTCCCCAGGGCGTGTAACGGCTGCCCGGAAGTGTCGACTGCAAACCGTCCCTGCGCGGTACCCAGTTCTTTTAGACAGGTGACATAAAAATCGTCTGGTAACCCCGGGGGTAATGATCCGGATAGCACCACCCAGTCGTCCTCGCCCAGGTCTCCCGCCTGCTCTCTAAGTGCTATCAGAAGCGATTTTTCTTGTTCCTGATTAAGCGTGGGACCGGGTTCGTTGATTTTGGTGGTTTCCCCACTGGCATCTATGACCGTGAGGTTAGTGCGTACCGCTTCCGGGATTTCGGTGTACACATAAGGCAGCTCTACCTGGTCTAACAGTTCTAGAATCGAATCTTGCGGCTTTGCCGGCAGCAGGCAGCAAACCGGGAATCCTGCCTCTTGAGCCACCCGTGCCACATTAATCCCCTTCCCGCCGGGATCGGTGTGGGTAGAGGCAATCCGGTGGACACCCCCCGGCACCAAGGGCTGCTCCAAGTTCACGGTTTTATCCAAACTGGAGTTTGCAGACAGGGTAACTATCACGCCAAGAACACTTCCTTAGCTAGTTTTTCCAGGTCTTTACCAGCGAGTTCTGCCAGGCGCTGATCTGAAATCAGCATTTCAATTTCGCCGGGAGCTGCGAATTTAACTGTGCTAGTGTGTCCGAATTTATCCGCATCTGCCAGTACCACCGCCTGGCGACTGCATTGCACCATTGCCCGCTTTACCGCAGCTTCCTCGATATCGGGGGTGGTGTAGCCATCGAGCAGATCCATCCCGTTAGCACCCAAGAAGGTCAGATCAGGGTGGAGAGCGCGCACGGCCTGCACTGTCATCGCTCCGACTGTGGCCAGGGTAGATTCGCGTACCGTCCCTCCAATTAGATGTACTTTTAGGCTGCGGGTACGGGTGGCTACTGCCGCTGCAATTGCCGCAGAGTTAGTCACCAACAGCAAATCTGCGCGGTCAGGGAGCATTTCTGCAAAATAGGCGGTCGAGGAGCCGGAATCCAAGAAAACCGTAAACGCGCCCTCGGGAATGTGGCTGAGGGCGAGCTGTGCCATTTTCCTTTTTTCTTCGCCGTTGATTTTCATCCGCTCTGACAGTTGCGACTCGGGGATCTGTTGGAGGCCGACTGCTCCCCCGTAAACTCGTTTCGCTTTGCCCTGGTCAGATAGTATTTCGAGGTCACGGCGAATAGTTTCATCAGAGACTTCAAAACGCTGGGCTAACTCCCGCAGATTCACTTGCCCAAACTCTGATAATGCTTGTTCGATGAGGAGGCGGCGACCTCCGCTATGTACAGACACCTTAGCCTCCCGTTCTGCTGCCACAATCGAACCAGGTAGCTAGAGTATTACCAGAGTCCGTTTACAATTACTCTACCCATCATTACACGTGGCTTCAATACTTATTGTGAGTTTACTGAGAGATTTTGTGGACTTAATCGATTATCTTTACGATTATTATGGATTTTTGAGATGTTTCCTTGTTTAACTTCCTAAAACGTGCAACACTGTCACTATAAAGTTACCCCTCACTGAGGAGGATAAATGTCTGCAGAAGAAACAATTTATGGCACTCCCGTAGTCAATGGTCTAGCTTACGGACCGGTTGCCTGGGTAAGCCGTTTCGAAATCCCCAAACTACCTGCCACAAAAATCCCGCTGGATGAGCGGGAAGCAGAAGCCGAGCGTTACACCCAAGCATCCCAAGCCGTATCCGGTCGCCTCTTGGCACGCTCTAAGGAAACCGTAGGCAGCGCCGCGGCTGTTTTAGCAGCACAAGCGGAACTTTCCCGTGACCCTGGTTTCAAGAAAATGGTGGTCAAAGCGATAAACAAAGGTATCCCGGCTGCCAGCGCGGTAATCACCACCACCGAAATGTTTTGCACCATGTTTGAAAAAGCCGGGGGGTTGATGGCCGAACACACCACTGACCTCAACGATCTGTGCTTGCGGGTAGTGGCGGAGCTGCTAGGAGAACCCGAGCCGGGACTGCCTCATTTATCCGAGCCTTCGATACTTTTCGCCGACGATCTGGCTCCGGCTGATACTGCCGGACTGAACCCGGAAAAAATCTTGGCTTTGGTTACCGAACAGGGTGGCCCCACCTCCCACACTTCAATTATTGCTCGCCAGCTGGGGATTCCCTGTATCGTGGCGGTGCGTAAACTCCACCAAATTGCTCAGGGGGAACAGGTATTCGTAGACGCCTCCCTAGGATCGATAACCACTGGAGCCGACCCGGATGAAACCCGCCCGAAAGTTGCGGCTGATCTGCGCACGCGCGAAGATATCCGCCACTGGCAGGGGCCGGCACGGCTTGCCAGTGGCGAGGACGTGGAACTGTTAGCCAATGTACAAGATGGCCCCGGGGCAAAGAAAGCCGCCGCCGGATACGCTCAGGGGGTAGGACTTTTCCGCACTGAGCTGTGTTTCTTAGATTCAATGAAAGAGCCTACTTGCGCAGAGCAGGCAGAAATATATTCCCAGGTATTGGCGGCTTTTCCTGATAAAAAGGTGGTTACCCGCACTTTAGATGCCGGCTCGGATAAACCAATTTCTTGGGCAACTTTAGAGGAAGAACCTAACCCCGCCCTAGGGGTACGCGGGCTACGTACTACTGGGATTGAAGAAAAACTGTTCACCCGGCAATTAGATGCAATCGCGCAGGCCGCCCAGGGGCATCCCGGGAAAAACTGGGTGCTGGTACCGATGGTGTCTACCTTGTCGGAGGCAAAGTGGGTAGCGAAGCTGATTCGCCAGCGAGGACTTGCTGCCGGAATCATGGTGGAAGTGCCGGCGGTTGCGATTATGATTGACCAGTTCTTAGCCGAGGTTGATTTCGTTTCTATTGGCACTAATGACCTCACCCAGTATGTGATGGCTGCCGACCGGATGAACGCTAATCTGGCGACCTACACTGACCCGTGGCAACCAGCAGTTTTAACCCTGATTTCTCGGGTAGCTGCCTCCGGGGTGCGCCTAAGCAAGCCGGTCGGAGTATGCGGGGAGGCAGCTGCTGACCCCATTTTGGCTTGCGTATTAATCGGCATGGGGGTCACTTCCCTGTCAATGGCTGCCTCGGCGATTCCCGGAGTGGGCGCCCAGCTAGAACAGGTCACCAAGAAGCAGTGCGAAAACGCCGCACAAGCGATTTTAACAGCCAAAGATAGCGGAGATGCCCGCGCCAAAGCGCGCCGGGCTCTGGGAATTGACCGCTGACTTAATACCCGGCGGGGGCAGTTCCGATAGACAGGTATTGCCCCTCCCCCAGGTCAACGATATCGCCCGCTTGCAGCACTACCGGGTCTGCGGGTTCAATCGGGTAAATCTGCCCGCTGCGGCGCAAACGGGTGCCATTTACCGACTCTAGATCTTTCAGCGAGGGATTACCGTGCTCATCTATATAGAGCAGGCAGTGGGTGCGGGAAATCTGTTTAGCCGGACTCGGCACGGTCATAGTTTGGGCTTGGGGATAGGAAGAGGTAGCGGCATCCGGGCGGCGACCTACCACAATCGCGTCCTCTAAAATCATGGACTGCCCTTGCCCGGAAGTCACTGTATAACGCAATGCCGGCTGGTAACCGGGTTGTTCCCCATATTGAGGTTGCATCCCGTATTGCCCCTGCCCATAGTCAGCTTGCCCATACTGTTGCTGGTATTGAGGCTGTTCTTGATATTGGGGCTGTTCGTAGGAGGGCTGCTGGTAGGCAGGTTGTCCATATTCCGGTTGCCCATACTCAGACTGTCCATATTCGGATGGCTGATATCCAGGAACGCCTTGGGGAGAATACCCCGCGTATTGGGGAGCTTGCGGTTGTTCACCATAAGGATTGGGGTAGGCGGGATTTCCCGCCTGAGCATAGGGGGCGGGATTTCCCGGCACGGGCGCACCGGATTCCGCTTGGGGAGCTCCATAAACCCCGTTGGGCGGATAACCTGCACTAGCATTACCCGACTGGTTCGGATAGTACTGGTAGGGATCGTTATTCATCTGGTTTCCTCCATTACCAACCGGCAATTTTGCACTCTCCTATTGGCACCAGTCTACCCCAGGCGAGATTTTTCCATCTAAGCTCACCGCGAAAACTTTTACACACCATTTCCCACCCTGGGGCTTAAGAGTTATTTCTGGTTCGGTCACCGTATGACTGCCCGCATCTTTGCCATCTTGGGTCACCTGCACCTGGTAAGAGGCGGGAGTATCGCCCTCGCCCGGTTTCCAAGTTAAAGTTATTTGTCCATCTGCAGCCGGTTTCCCTTCCAAGGAGGTAACCGCAGATACTTCCGCCACGATGCCGTCATCCGCGGAGGCGGTAATTAGCGGTTCGCTGGTACTGGGAGCGCTTTTAACCGAGGTGGTACCGGATTTGAAATAGTAAGCAACCCCAGCACCAGTTCCGGCTACCAGCACAAAAGCTCCAATTAGGGCTAGGAAGATTCGCCGCCAACCCAAGCGGGAGGCGGGCGATAGGGAGCGCGAAAGGGCTACCGAAGAGCTACCCCCCACAATCAGGGGACTATCTGCTCTCCCGCTATCTGCCCCCGCTAAGGATGGCTGCGAACCGGAAACATCTTTCAGGCGAGTGGCATCTGGATCTGTGGATACCCGCGCCAGAGTTGGATTGGCGCTCGCAATATCCATACTGGTCAGCGGGAAACCAAGTTGGGCTTGTACCTCAGACAGGGTTTGCCCAAATTGGGAGGCGCTTTCTGGACGATCCGCGGGATCGGCTTGCAGCGCCCAGGCCAGAATCTCGCGTAACGGAGAAATTAACTGAGGAGCATCTAGGCGGGGAGCAGTATGCAGAACCCGCTGGGTCAGGGCAGATACCGAGTTATCACCGCCGGGAATCTCATGGGGACTACGCCCGGTAACCAGCGAATGCATAGTTGCCGCCAGGGAATAAATGTCGCTAGCGGCTCCCGCCAGGGAATTCTCATCATGTTGCTCCGGAGGCGCCCAGGGTACTGAAAGCCCTAAAACATCCCGGTGAGCCAGGGGCTTTCCCAATGGTAAAGCTAAACCAAAATCAGAAAGCACCGGGGTGGAAAACTCGGAAATCAGCACGTTTGCGGGTTTCACATCCCGGTGCGACAATCCCGCCCGATGCACAGTTTCTAGCGCTCCCGCCAAACGAATCGTGATATCCAGGGCATCTTTGAGGGGAAGTGGATGGCGACGAACCCGCTGCGACAAATTCGTAACCGGACAGTATTGCAACACCAGAAAGGGGCGACCATCAGGCAGTTTCCCGGTTTGATACAGGGAGAGAATCGCCGGATGCGCACAGGTAGCAGCCAGAGCGTCCGCCTCGGTAGTAAAAACTTGTCGTCCTTCTCGACTGCCCAGTTCTCGCAGGACTTTAACTGCCACTTGACGTTGGGGACGTTTTTGGTCGTAGAGGTAAACATCAGCAAATCCGCCTCTCCCCAGCAAAGTTTTCACGCTATATCCCGGAATTTTAGGGGGTGTCTGTACCATCATCGTCCCCTTTCCGTAGGCGAGTCTCGTCTATATTGGCTGGTGAAGACGCCCGGCGAGTGTAATCTAGTGCGTCCTGATTTCCTCCGGGATTGTTCCGCGGATTAGGCGGAGGAGGAGGTGGCAGCGGAGAAACGGTAGGGTTCACTAGACGGGTGCCGTCACTAAAATCTATACCTACCTGCGGTAATCCCACTTTCCCTAGGCGAGTAGCTTCCGAGAACGCCCCGCCCGCTACTGCCGTAACCGGAGCGGTTTCCCCGCGCACCGGAGCTAAGGGCGTGCGTAACTGTCGGTATTCCTGCTGGGTAAGCCCCAAGGACAAGCTAGGTAGCGAAATCTCTTTGCGCGGGGTAAGGATCTTATCCAGCCCGGGGACCGCGGTGAATTTTTGGGCGAAACCACTGCGGATAAAGCGGCTATAAAGCGATGAGGGGCGAATCGCGGCTACCAGGGCTTTAGCTTTCCCCGCTGCCGCTTTCCAGGTGTCAGTTAACTGCTTAACTAGCTCCCACGCCCAGTCGGAATCGATCTCGCTATCGAGACCGGGACTATAATCCAGGTAATCTGCGATTCCGGCTAGCTCTCTTGCCCCCGATTCTGCCTCCCCCTGTTTTATTCCTCCCAGGTAAGTGTCGATTATCCAGGCGGCTTCTTGCCGGGTGGCTCCTGCCGGGAGCCGTACCCCGCGGTCACGGAAGCGATCTACTATTTCTTCCCAGGCTCCGCGCAAGCGTTTTCCAGGCTCTTTAGCTTTCCGCCTTCTGCGCGCGCGATACCACTTAGCCAGCAGCACTAGCAGAATCGGCGAAAGTAGCAGCAATAACCAGGAACCATATTTTGCGGCCACCGCTAGCGCCGCCAGAATCTGTATTCCGGTCGAAGGATTGTCGGCGTGCGCCTGCTTTTCCACGTGCGGTAAAACCGGCGGAGTGGCCGGTGGTGGGGGCGGCTGTAACACCTGCGGTTTAGGCACAGATTTAGGTTGCGGTTGATCGGTGCGAGGTACTCGCTCCCGCGGAGGCGTGGGATCAAAAGGCACCCAACCTACGTCCTTAAATTTCACTTCCACCCAGGCATGAACGTTATCGCCCTTTAGTTTCAGGTTCCCGCCAGCTTTCTTATCGGCCGGGTAGGCACCCAACACTACTCGCGCAGGCGCCCCAAACGCCCTGACCATCAGTGCCATAGCTACCGCGTATTGTTCATCGTCACCGATTAGCTCTTTCCCTTGGAAGAATTGGCTCATCCGAGCCGCGCGGTGTCCGGGACGCGAAAGTCCATCTGAGCCGTCAGAGAAGAAACCTTGCCCTGATAAATAGGACTCCACATTGCGTACTTTTTGCAAAGGAGTAGTTGCCCGGGCGGTTAACTGATTATTTAGTTCGGTAATTTCGGTGGGAACCGCCTCGTCTTTGCCTTGGGGGATGGGGTCAAACTCCAGTCCCGAAATCCGCGAGTCGTTGGGAATCCGGTCTTTGGCGAACCCTACCTGGTAGGAGAGGTTAGCGGGGGCAGTAGCGAAGGCTGAGCGCAGCGAGGTCGAATAGTAAATAACTGGTTTTGGTTGGGAAGCTACTTTTAGGGAATAGGCATCGCCCAAGAGAGGCACCCAGGGTTGGTCATAGTTCACCAGTTTTATGTGCGCGGTACTATCAGCTGAAACCTGTTTATCTAATACCGAATCAACCTGCACAAATTGCACGTTCAGCTGGGGGTCGATTTTAAAAACTGTGCCGTCATAAGCGTTCATAGCGGCAAAACGCACCCTACTGCCCGCCGGATAGTTCTTGACCTCGGCGATGGTTTTATCTTTCCAGTCGCGAGAAAGATGCCTAAAGGAGGCTAGCGGGGAAATAAAGTCTTCTAGTTCTACTGGCGGTAGTACGTGGGTGCGGAGCACTTCCCGGTTGCCGCGTTCAGTTATCGCCGCCAAAGATGCGGAGGCCAGGCAGATAACCACGGTGACCGCCACCATCGCTAAGGGGCGGGTAAAGCTGCTTTTCTGCCTGCCTCCCGCTAGGTTAACCCGGCGGGTACGTGCCTTGGTAGCAGAACCGGTAACCAGGGCGCACCAAAGTAGGGCTACCAGGAAATATCCGGCTCCTGCCCAACGCGCCGCCGGAACCACTTGGGCTCCCCAAGCAATCGCTACCACCAGGCTAATGGTGGCAGGTACCAGCGCCACCCAGGGGCGACGCGAAGCCGCCGCTAATCCCGCTAGTAGGGCGGTTACGAGGCAAGTAATTAGTGACAGTACCGCTAGTCCCCCTAAGGGGGTTAGGGGGAGAGACGCGGTTAGGGCGTCGCGCCAACAGGTCACCGTGGAGGTCACCAACACTTGCAGACCAGATAATGAGGGGTAAAACTTGCGTCCCAGCGGGTCAGTAGCAGCCAAGGTGGGGCCGAAGGCTAAAAATACCCCCAGCATCAGGGTCACAGTGGAGATTATTCCCAGGTGCCAGCGGCGAACCACTAGAGCAATCAGCACCCCCAGGACGGTGCCTCCGATGGCCGCTACTGCCCCGGTGAAACCCAGGAAAGGCAGGGCAAATAACCAGCAGGGAACGATGAATAAAAACAGGGAGCTTAAGCAGATTAAATCGGATCTTTTCATGCCTGGCTCACCCCATTTAGCGCTCGGGGGAGCTGCGTGAGATCCCCGATGTTTAGTAGTCGCCGCGAAGAAGAGCCTCGCCGAGTCAAAGTAGCGCCGGCATCTGCCCGCACGCCGGTGGTAGCCATATCAGCGGGAGGCAGCAAACAGATTTGTTGCAGGCGGCGCATAGATACTCCCGGTCCGCAGATCAGGGAACAAACCGAGGCCTGCGCCTCATGGGCAAGCGCCCAGCGCACCAGATGCCGATACTCTTGGGCATCCTCCTGGGGCTGCACTTCGGTAAGAAAGTCCAATACCGCTCGGGAAGTGGCGGCTTTCACCACGGTTTTGCCCGCATACAGGGTCAGGGGCTGCCCACTGGACAGGGAGGAAACCGCTAGAGAGGCCGCCGCCTCTACCGCGAGTTCAAAATCAGCTTCCCCATAATTTTCGCGTTTCAGATCCAGCACAATCAAATGGTGGGAGCGGCGAGTCTCTAGGTATTGCCGCATCATTAACTGGCCAGTATGCGCTGACATTTTCCAGTGAATATGGCGGCGGTCATCCCCACTTTCGTAGGGGCGCAAGGCATGAAAAGCAGCATCAGAACTGGTTATTACCTGCGAGGTTGCCCCCTCCATATCCCGAGAATAACCGCTTAAAGTTCCCAGAGCCGGGGTGAAGTTGGGATACACGTAGACCTCTTGGAAATCCGGCCAAGAACGCACCCGGCGAATCAGCCCCAAAATATCTTGCCGCACGGTACGGGGCGGCCCCACTATAATCTTTTCTCTCCGCCTAGTTTGCAGCTGGAAATCCCGGCTAAAACTCTTATCGGAACGCAAAGTTGGCAGGGCAATATCGGCTTGCTCCCTCCCCAAGGACAACTCTATTTTGAGGGCGCGCACCGCCCGGCGTCCATTATTCTTGGCGGTTGCCCGTCCGATCAGATCTTGTCCTTTTCGCAACCGGTCTTGTTCTACCCGCACCCGCACCGAGAGGTCTCCCCCGCCCCAAGTTTGCGCTACCGCAGCTACCAGGGCTAATAGGGAGGCAAACATCACTGCGCCGGCCTCTGCCCAATCCCACAGCAGCCAGGCAGCCAGGCTGGCGAGTCCTCCTACCAGGACTAGCCATCCTAAGCCGGTGAGCGGAATTTTGCGTAGCGCGCCCAGATAAGTGGTGCTGCGCGCCCGTTTCCAGGCTTTATTTCCGCTTTTCAGCGCGCTCTTTAGCGCGGTGGTGGTGGTTTCGGGAACTTTCATTATTTAGGCCTGCGAATCCACTGGCGGAGGTACCTCATTGAGCGCCCTCTCGACTACGCTTTGCGCGGTCGCTCCCTCAAAGAGGGCATCGGCATCCATAATGATCCTATGCGACCAAACTGGCACTGCCAGGGTCTTTATATCATCTGGCAATACGTAGTGGCGTCCTTGAGAAGCCGCCCACACTTTCGCCATCCGCATCATCCCGATAGCCGCCCGAGTAGAAACCCCCAGGTTAACGGCATCATCTTCGCGGGTGGCTTCCGCTAGTTGCTGCACGTATCGGGTGATTTGCTCATCTACATAGTTGCGCAGCCCCATTTCTCCTAAGGCATTAATTTCTTCCGCTTTTACCACCGCGGTTAAATCTTTCGATAGGTCAGGTTGGGAAGCTCCCGACAAGATCTTCACTGTAGTTTCCTGATCGGGATACCCCAGGGAAACTTTAATCAAGAAGCGGTCTAGCTGCGCTTCGGGAAGTTTATAGGTGCCTGCCTGCTCCACCGGGTTTTGAGTGGCAATCACCAGGAATGGCGAATCTACCGGATGTACCACCCCATCCACGCTGACCTGGCGTTCTTCCATTACTTCTAGCAGTGCCGACTGGGTTTTGGGACTGGCGCGGTTGATTTCGTCCGCGAGCACGATATTGGCGAAAATCGGGCCGGCATGGAAATCCCACTGCTTGGTTTTTTGGTCATAAACGGTCACCCCGGTAATGTCGGTGGGTAACATATCGGGCGTGAACTGAATCCGGCTGTGCGAGGCAGCTACGGAGGCGGCGAGGGCGCGTGCCAGGGCAGTTTTCCCAGTTCCGGGTGCGTCCTCTAAAAGTACGTGTCCACCTGCCAAGAAGGCCGCGAGTACCAGGCGTACCTGGTGTCCTTTACCGAGTATCGCCTGATCAACGTTTTCGGCGATTTGCGCGAAACGGGTGGAAAAATCGGCGGCTTCTGCCTGTTTAAGGATCATAGAGCTATCTGCCTTTCGGTTTGCCGGGCAGGTAACTCCCGCCCGCTATGACTGGGGTTGTGGTTCTGATAGTTACTGAGGGCGCGCCACTTGATTTGAGTAATCGGGTCGCGCCAAAGGGGTAGGTTATCACCGGATACAGTCGGCAGCTGTGTCAGTGGAATCAGCTGCGGGTATAGCGGTTTTGACACCGGAATCAAAGGATTAAGATTCAACCAATTGTTCAGGTAAGAAACAGATGACGCCGATTCCTCATCCGGAGGCTCCGCGGGGCTGGGATCGGGGATTGAAATAACTATCTGCTTGTAATCTATGGAGGTGCCGCCAGATTTGAATTTTAGTGTTGCAGTAATCGTCCATTCATCACCGGGTTTCAAGTTCGTCAGAATAATAGTCCAACCGCTCCCCGAGATAGCGTTCTCTTTGTGTTGATTCCACCTAAGTTTTTTGTGGGTATTTTTCTCTTGCCCGGTAACTTCCAAATCTAAGTATTTGTCGATATCCCAAACATCTAATCCTTGCACATCCACGTATATAACCGTCCCAGTCTTAGTTTTTGCGCCTTCATCTTCGCGTATACCGCTAATACTGGGATTATCCCTAGCCGGCATATTGGCGGTGACCGTACCAGATTTTTTACCGTTACGATTAAATTTGCATCTGTAGGCGACTTGCAATTCTTCCTTCGCATAAGGGTCAGAGTAAGTAAAGTTACCGTTTATCACTTCTGCTCTCTCTACCGCAGTTGCCCAACATTCTCCGCTGTCACCGGCAGGAACAGTGAAGTCTAAGGATACTGAAGCTCCTCGGGGGTCTGCGGATCGCGCCAATGTGGCAGAAACGGTGTTCTTGAAGCTATCGAAGGTAGTAAAACTAGCCCCATCCGTAGGGCCGGGTTTGGTATTGACCGCGTAAACCGTGAATGTGTGGGAGCCGCCTGGAAGTCCGGTAACTTTCAAAGTGGTACCTTTAACCTCCCTAGGATTGCCCTTATCTATGGTCACTACATAGTGATCTATGGGGGATCCTCCGTTAGTGGTAGCCGCATCCCATTTTAGGGTAGCAGTCCCGGCTTTATCACCAGTGACACCTCTCGGATTGCCGGGGATGCTGGGAGTAACCTCTACCTCGATCGCCGGGGATGCTCCCGAGGGTTTAGAATCCCCCACCCGGTTGGTGGCTACCACCGTAAAGCTATGCTTTTTCCCAGGTTCTAGCCCTGGGAAGTCAACCATGGTTGCGGTAGAGGTAACTGATTTACCCGAAACTGAATCAGTAACTTTATAACCGGTGATTGGCGCCCCATTAGCTGCCGGAGCTATCCAGTTAATAGTGACAGTGGTGGATTCTTTAACGGCAGCGGTTACAGCGGTGGGGGCATCCGGTACCGTCACTACCCTGATCCGCGCGGTGCCGGTCACCTGACGGTCAGGGTCACCAGAGGCATCTTGCAGGGTATAGGACACCACCATATCGCCTTTGAAAGTAGCGGCCGGGGTAACCTCTAGCCGAGTTCCCGAAGCCGAAGCCTGCCCGGATCCTTGCACTACATTGGGCGATCCCACAGTTTTCAAGGGTTTTCCGGGATAGGGGTTGGTGGCATAGCGATTCAAATCGATACTGAGGGTTTTTCCGGACTCGCCCTCCAAATCAATCGCCGTGAGTTGGATTAAGGGGCGGGTGGAGCTGACCACCCGCACCGGAATTTTCCCGGTAGTCGGTCCGGATGCGTCCTCTACCGTGACTTCGATATTGCCCGCGTTACCTTTGGCTTTACCCGCATCTGCCGAAACCGAGAGCCGGCTACCGCTCAGCGAAGCTTTAATCCCGGCAGGAACTGCCCCCAGGCGGTAACGCATTTTGGCGGGGTCATCGCCGTCTAAATCGCTAACCATATCCGCGAGATTAGTGGTAATAGCTTCCTCACCAGCAGCTACGTCTAGGCGTGTGGGGGTGAAAATCGGGGGACGGTTATCGTTGGATTTCACGTCTATCGGCAGGGTCAGGGAGGCGCTAAGAGCAGAAGAGTCATTAGATTTCCCGTCACTGACCTGCATCACCAGGGAAGTTTTCCCAAAAAATTCGGGGCTAATAGTCACTTGGAAGGAGTCATCTCCAGACATTTTCACTCCGCCGGAAAATCCAGCCCCCAAGGTAATAGCCTTCGCAGAATGAATATGGGGGCTGCGTGCCTTCCGAGTAACCACGTAAGAAGCCAGGTCAACAGTCAGAGTTTCTCCGGATTGGGCTTTTATCGGCACGGTATCGGGGTCGATATAGGGTTTTTGTTCGGAAACCCCCGGTACATTAACTATGGCATTTGCGCTTAAACCATCCTGGTCAGTGACCTTATAGAGTACCAGTTGCCGCTTAGAAGGCGCCGGAATCACCAGCTTAGTTCCTCTTACCGTCACCCCTTTTTGCTGGCAGCTAACGGTCAGGGCAGCGCCATCCCCATCAGGGTCAATATCATTGGCGAGGACGTCTACTACAATCGGTTCGCCAACTTTCTTTCCCCCCTCTTTCGCGGTCACCAAGTCATCGGCGGCCTCGGGAGCCTGCAACGGTGCATGCGGGTCTACCTGCACAGTAGCTATCGAGGTATCCTGTCCGCCCCGCCCATCGCTAATGGAGTATTGAATCCCATAAGAGTCCGCTTTCTTCGGAGTAGTAAGCACTACTGCATTTTGACGTGCAGAAACCTTCAGAGCATCCCGGGGGCTTTGCAGCGATTCCGCAATCAAGCTCACTCCGTCACCATCAGGATCGGTATCGTTCGCGGTTACTGCCACTGCGAGGGCGCGATTCGGCCTTACCCGCACTTCATCCGGGTTAGCCTGCGGATTTTGGTTAAGGGCAGCAGCGGGAGCCACTCCTACCTGCACCCGGGCGGTTCCCTGTTTACCGAAGCGGTCTTCCACGATATAGCTGAAAGTATCAGTCCCGATTTTCCCCGCTACTGGCTGGTAGTTTAGCCAACTGGGGCCAATATCAACTACCCCCATCTTGGGGGCATCCGCAATCCCCACTAGGGAAACCGAATCGCCATCGGGATCAATATTGGTCAGATCCACCGGTATCCGGGTGGTTTGCCCGGAGATTGCCCGACCAGTGACTACCCGCGGCTCGGGAGCCGCATTATCGGAGGCATTAGCCGGTTTTATCTCTACGCTGACCCGGGCACTGGCCTGATTCTGGTTAGTATCCGTCACCGTATAGGTAGCTTCATATTTGCCAGGTTTCTTCGCCAAGAAGCGTACCTGGTTTCCAGTGACAAAGAACTTCCCAGCCTCCGCCGGGGTAGAGGTTTGCAACTTGGGAGACAGTTTCAAGGTGAGCCCCACCGGGGAGCGGTCATTAGCCAACACG
The DNA here is from genome assembly GCF_900106855.1 of Varibaculum massiliense. Classification (NCBI taxonomy): domain Bacteria; kingdom Bacillati; phylum Actinomycetota; class Actinomycetes; order Actinomycetales; family Actinomycetaceae; genus Varibaculum; species Varibaculum massiliense. Next base: position 563,130 of record NZ_FNWI01000004.1, read on the forward strand.
TCCACGCTGGTCACATCCCCTACGCGCCCTTTAGCCTCATCTGGTTTAGCGTTGGGGGGCGTAGTGGCCGACTGCGTCCTCATAGGGATAACCGTAACTACCCCTTCGGCACTTTCATACCCATTGGACACCTGGTATTTTAAGGTTTCCGCTTTGGTGATTCCCCGGGGAGCGGTGATATTTAACAGGGAATGATCCATCACGGTTGCCCGCAGCGGCGAGGACTCCCCCACGGTTACCGCCTGGGTGACTAGCACTTCCCCGGCCGGGTCGGCATCATTGGCGAGTACATCGGTTAGCACCTGCCCACCAACGGGCAGTACCGCCATATCGTCTTCTACTACCGGTTTCCCGCGTTTGCCCGCGGAAGTGACATCTACCCGGATAACCCCGGTGGCGGTAGCTGGCCCGTCAGACACGGTATAGGTCAAATAGTAGGTGCCTTCTTGTTCACTCTTAAAAGATAAAGTTCCGCCTGCCAGATCTGGGGTGACCTGCGGCCCGGTTCGTTCGATATTGACTCCCGCTAATGTGAGGGGATCTCCGTTCGCATCGGTGTCATTAGCGAGGGGGCGGATAGTGATAGTGCTTCCTGCCCGCGCAAACGCGATATCCCCGTTTGCCTCGGGTGGCACATTTCCGGCGGCACGCACATCTACCATCACCCGCCCGGTGATTTCGTCACGTCCATCAGAAACCAGTACCTTGATTTCTTTTTTCCCGACAGAGCCGCCCTGGTTGCGGATTACCAGGGTGCCTTCTTGCCGATATTCGACTTGGTTCTCGCTACTGGCGGATACTCCGGTCAGGAACACCGGATCCCCATCGGGATCACTAAAGGCGGGCAGGGCGTTATATTCTATCTGCTTGCCCGATTCCACTACTACGGTAGGTACCCGCTTTTGGGTTGGAGCATTGTTTTGCGACTCCGGGGTGACGTTTACAGTCACATTGGCGGTATCCCCCCCGCCTCTACCATCTTTTGCCTGGTAGGTAAAGTTAATGGTTCCAGAGGCATCGGCGGGCAGCTCGATCCGCAAGGCCGCTCCCCCGCGCACCGGTTTAACCTGACCATGCGCTGCCTGTCCCACTACTTCGGCAGTCAGTAAATCCCCATCGGTATCAGAATCGTTTTCCAGCACCGGCAAGGTAGTTATCTTCCCTGGCCGCGCCCCAAAAACGTCATCTCGGGCTACCGGCGGAGTGTTTTCCTTTTGTCGATCTTTCTGCGCGATTTCTTCGGTCAGCTGCGGGGAATCTTCCCGTTCCTCTTGTTTCTTTAACATGGTGGAGATTTCGTCCCAGTTATCTACCAGTTCCATGTTTCTGTCGGCTAACCAGACTGCACCGTCAGCGGTGTCATTTAGTACCACCAAATCACGGTTCTTACGGAATACCGGATTCTGTGCGGATTTTAGCCGTTCCAACTCTTGGGAGGGGCGATAAACTTTCCCGGAACATTCCCGCACGAACTTTCCGCTGCCTGCCCACGCCCCATAAACGCACTCGGCTTTCACCATCGGGCGGGCAGGAGTGCCGCTGCTACCCCCGGAGGGAATCTCGCTAGTTCCCCCGCTAGAAAGGTCAACTTTCAGTAATTTATCCTGGTCAGCGAGAAGAACAAACGGCTTATTAGGTCCAGATTCTTGCAGCTTTAACTGCGAACCCTGCAATTTGATCCTTTTCCCGCTAGGTAGATAGAGGATTCCTTGGTCACCATCAAGGGCGACTGCCTGGTCTCCTACCCCCGCTACCTCGAGTCTGACGTTAAGTGGCAGCTGGGACAGACTTACCCGCTCGTCTTTCCACAGTTTGCCTTCTTTTCGCACGGTTATCAGCTCTTTGGTGGTAGCCGAGACCAGGAAGAAAGTTCCTTTTTCCCCTCCCGCCAGTTGGGCACCACGCAGGGAACGCACGCTGGCATTAGCCCGGTTGCGTTCCACCCCTAACAGGTCTTTCCCGCTCCAAAGCAGACCGGATTGGGGATCTAGAATCGCTAAATTTTCCCCGGATTGAGCGATTTGCTCCCCTTTCCCCAGGGAGGAGGAGGTTTCCAGGCGTACTTTCTTGGGGTCGATTTTGGCGGCTTCACTGGCCGCTTGGTTCTGGAAATGTACGTTTTCGCCCGCCTGGGTAACATCGAACTGTCCAGCTTTAGAGCGTACGGCTCCATCCAGGGTGCGCGCCGGGAAATTAAGGTGCCCCACCAGGTGCTCTGACTGGTTAGTTACCCAGATTCCGCCATCGTTTAAATCTACCTGCGCCTTAGTAATACCGGGATGCTGCCAAGCTAAATAGGCGATTACTAGGCTGAACACGGTGAGTACTCCCACCGCAGCTTTACGTAGCCGAGAGCGTCTTTTAGCATTATTTTCCCGGCGCGCGCGGAAACTGTAATACCCGGTGGTGCCAGTTTGATAATGTGCGGAGCTGCTTCGCCTGGAGGCGGAGCGCGATGAGTGGCGCGAACCCCCTCTACTTCCCCGCAACCTGACCACAGCGACGTCCTCTTCTCATCTTTTAATCTTCCGCCGCCAACTAGGGAAAATTTGTCCACGCCGCGGGGAAGTGACCTGCAAGTGATTACCAAATACGGAGTCTACTAATTTTCCTTTTCCCTCCGCAGTTTTGGGCGGGTTTTCCACAGGAAGCGTTTATCAGACTGGCTAGCACTTGCCAGTTTTCGCGCCGTACCACCTCATTTTCTACGGCTACCTGCAAAAACGTGTTGACTGTGGATATATGCTCCCCTACACCCATTGCTAACCTTCAGAAGATAACCTAAAATGAAAATGTGCTAATAAAGAAAAAAGTTTCCTCCGTTTTTCAGTTAGTAGCCACTCTCGCGACCCTCGCGGTGATTGTGGCGCTAGGGTCAACCAATCCGGCAGCAGCCGAGGGCGTCTCCGACTGGGACGACCTGGTTTCCAAAACCAGCGAGCTTACTCCCGGGCAACACAACCTCACGGTGACCGGCACCCTAACCCTGAGCGAGCAGTCAAAACCGCTGGTAGTCCCCGAGGGTGTACAACTCACCCTAGAGGGAACAGGCACAGTTACCGGCACTAACGCCACCGCAGTGGAAATTAAATCCGGCGGGAAACTGAACCTGTCCGGCCCCTCTTTCACCAAAGCACAATTTACGGTAAACGGAGACCTGAACTTTAGTGCCGGATCTATTTACGATTCCGCCCCTGCGGGTCCGGTGATTTTTGTTGATGGTGGCAACTTCAGCATGAGCGATACTGCCGACTTCTCAAAGAACACCATGCCAGAGGATAAGGTAACCACGAAAGCAAATAGTAAATGCGACGACTTAAAAGACATAAAATTAGCGCCAATTACTGTCCATAACGGGACAGCCACAGTCATTGGTGGCACCATTAAAGGCAATAAAGGCTTTTTCGAAGGGGGAGCCTTGGGAGTTTGGGGTAGTGAAGAAAAAGCCGCGACCCTTAATATCAAGGGCGGCGAAATAGCAGACAACAGCGTTCAGAACTCCAGGTGTAACGGCTACGGCGGCGCAGTATTTGGCGCGTACACTAACGTGAATATCTCGGGTGGAAATATTCACGACAACTTCACGGAACGTGGGGGTGCGCTAGCCCTTGAGAACGGATCCTTCAAGATGAGCAGTGGAAACCTGCATGAAAACCAGGCTAGCCGGGAATACAAAGGTAACGGCGGAGCTCTCTATTTAGACAAATCAGAAACCGAAATTTCTGGCGGTGCTGTCAATAACAATGTTGCTAAAGGCTGGGGCGGAGCTATCGAAGCCAATGAAGGCACCATAACCATCAACGGCGGTGACTTTAGCAATAACCAGGCATATAGATGGGGCGGAGCTATCGACACCGATGGAGGCACCATAACCATCAACGGCGGTTCTTTTACCGGAAATAATGCTGGAGAATCCGGGGGCGCTATCGCTTTTGGTGGTAAAGCGGAATCGACAATTAACGCCGCTCATTTCTCGGAAAACAAATCGGAAGGTTTTTGGGGTGGCGGGGCCATTTACAACGACACTTCCGCCAAACTGACCGTTAATAACGCCCTGATTAGAAATAACACGGTTAAAGATTCATATTTAATCGGCGCCAACAATCGTCCCATCAGTAAGCAAGGGGGCGGGGTTTGGAACTGTCCCACCGGGCATACCACGCTGAACATTACTCGCGGGGTCGCATTTTATGGGAACTCCGCCGAGGACACCCCTAAATATGAAAGTTTCAATGGTGCCGGGGATGATTTTGCCGGTATCACCAAGCATTTTGCTGGTGAACCGCGTGAAGGACAACCGGTTTCCGTTAGCCCCCGAATGCTAGGCGGCGGACAGCGCCTCTGGTATCAGGATGGCTCTATCTATGGTGTTCACTCTAACTGGGAACTAGCTAAGCAACTGCCTCGTTATAAAGAGGGCGGCGATAACAAGCTGATTCCTTACGATACGGAAATCAATGAAAATAAAGCTTTCAAGTCGGTGCCCAGCGAAGACTCAAAGAAACTCGCTGAAAAAATCGCGCGGGTGGTTATCGAAAATAATACCGCTACTAAGTTAGGCATCAGCGGCGCGGGGATTGCCAATAATGGTCAGCTATTCTTCGGCAGCCCCGAAAAATGGAAGCTTCGGGTTAAGAAGTCCTGGAAGGGCGATGACCCCGCGCAGCGTCCTACCAAGATAACCCTGGACGTGCTAGTCGGCGGGTTCCAGGTAGACCAGGTGGAACTGAGCAAGGAAAACAACTGGATGGCCACGGTCGAGAACTTCCCCAATCCCGACACCCTAATCGACGCGAAGACCGGCAAGAAACTACCGATTACCTTCAGAGAACATGACGGAAAAGGCAAACAGCTCGATGGCTACCAGCTGGTCGTAAGCGGCGAATCCGCAGACCAGGAAAATAAGATTTATTCCATCTCCTTGGAAAATCAGTTGGCCACCGAAATAGAAGTTGCCAAGAAATGGTCTAACCCCCATAAGAGTTGTCCAGATGTCACCCAAATCGAGGTGCAGTTACTGGCAAATGGTAAAGATACCGGGAAAAAACTAACTCTAAATCCCAGTAACTCTTGGGAAGGTAAATTCACTGGTCTACCAAAGTATCTTGATGGCAAACTGGCCGAATACAGTGTTTCCGAGGTGGAAATCAAGGGATACCGTGGCGAAATCCGCGGAGACGCTGCCGGAGGCTTCCTGATTACTAACAAGTGCACAGTTCCTCCTTCTGACATTACTCCTCCCCCAGAATCAACTCCCCCGCCTGCTACAACCCCGCCTAGTACTACTCCGCCCCCTCCACCGGGAGATACTCCTCCTCCGCCAAAGAAGACTCCCCCGTTGCCTCCTACCGGCTCTGAAATTAGTGCGGCTCTAGCGCTGGGGGTCTTGGCGCTGGCTGCCGGAGTAGTGCTGGTGCGCCGCCGGCTGCAAAACGCCTAAACTGTTCAGATTCTGGCAGTTATTTGTGGGTCAAAATCCCTAAAGGCGTAGACTGCCGCTATGGCTGCGGACAGAAGCGATAGCGCTGGCTACTCCCGGGGAGACCCCGAATACCGGCGCATCGAGTTCGCGCTATTTATTGCCGCGTTCGTCAGTTTCGCGCAAATGTACGAAACCCAGGTGCTACTGCCGCAAATCTCCAAGCATTTTCATCTGGATCCCTCGGCGGCGTCCCTGACAGTGTCTCTCACCACCGCAGGCCTCGCGCTTGCCTTATTCCTGGTCGGCCCTTCCTCGGAGCGACTAGGGCGCCGACCAATCATCCTCACCTCTATTTTGGTAACTTCTCTGGTGGGTATGGTGCTCGGGTTCGCGCCCAGCTGGCACCTGCTGCTTGCCGGGCGTTTCCTGCAAGGGATTGCGGCGGCGGGTCTGCCTGCCGTGGCTACCGCTTACCTGGCGGAGGAAGTGCGCGCCCGGGATTTACCTAGGGCAGCGGGGGTCTATATTGCCGGCACCGGCCTGGGCGGTCTCTTTGGGCGGATCCTCAGCGGCGTCATCTCCCATTTCCTACCCTGGCATTGGGTGCTAACCGCAATCGGTGTGGCCGGAGTTTTGTTTTCACTGCTGGTGTGGCGATTACTGCCCCCGCAAGAAAACTTCCAGAAGTCTCCCCCAGGTATAAAAACCTTGATAGCCCACACCAAAGCGGTGTTGAGCGAGCCCGGTTTAGCCTTGTTATTCCTGATTGGCGCCTTAACGCTGGGAGCCTACCAGGCGGTTTTCAATATGGTGCCTTACCGTTTCAGCGCTGCCCCTTACCTTTTCCCCACTTGGATAGTGTCCGGATTCTTCCTGGTTAATACTTTTGGTTCCCTGGCCGCCTCGGTGAGTGGCAACCTAGTTGCCCGCTACGGCCGGCGGCGAGTAATGCCGTTCGCGGCACTCCTGACTTTAATCGGGCTGTTACTGACCATTTTTGAAACTCTGTGGATCGTGATTCCCGCGCTGATAGTTTTCGCTATTGGGTTCTTCGCAGTCCACGCCACCGCCTCCGGCTGGGTAACCGCTCGTGCCGTGGCGGGAGTGGGTGCTGCCGGGCAAGCTGCCTCCGCCTATTCCATTTCTTACTACCTGGGAGGCTCCTGTTTTGGCACCGTAGGAGGGATTGCCTGGTATCACTGGGGTTGGTCAGGTTTAGTCACCCTCACCGCCACCTTGATTTCCCTGGTAGTAATATTCGCCCTGCTCCTGCGAAGAATCCCGCCCCTACAAAAATCCGGTTACTGAGTTACTTAACCGTCGATGCTCTGCGCGGGGTCTAGGTTTTTCCTCCTGCCCAAAAATTTGGAAAACGTCGCTCCGTTTTCCAAATTTTGCGCCCGCCTAGCCGACTCGGATAAAACCTAGTCCTCGCGCGTTTTCTTTTCACACCTACGTCACCCGCGTTAACAGGTTACCGAAGTGCGCAGACGGAGCAGCTAGCCGCTTAATAGGACACGGGGCGGTAAAAGATGCGAGAGGGGGTTTGAGCCGAGCGAAGCAAGGCTCACCGGGGTCCCCCGAGCGCTTTTACCGTCCCATACCTATCCTTTGCTGGGAAGAATCGGTTACCACTGTTCGCGGCGACGTAGGATTAGGTATCCTCCAGCGAGGCACGCCAGCATGGCTCCCAGCGCCACGCTAACTTGCGCACCCGTCTTTCCTAGCTTCTTATGCACGTCACCCGGTTTACCTGGAATATCGGTTCCTGGTTCCGGCTCGTTGGCCACATAGATATGGGCACCTGCATACTGTTGGGTTTCATCTGCAGGATTCTTGCGGATGGTGAAGTTCAGCGGTTTCTCTAGCAGCTTGTAGCCTTTAGGAGACTTCACTTCTTTCAACTGGTACTCGTATTGTTGCTCCGGGTCATTGTCGTCGCTGACCAGCAACGTCCAACCGAGTTTCCCTTCGTCTCCCTTTATGGTTACCTCTCCCTTTTCATCGGTGGTAAACCGCAAGGGCTCTTTCTCAGCCTGGTTTGGGTTAAGCTTGCCCATCAGTGGCTGGAATTTACCGTCCTTCATCTCATAGAGTTCGAACTCAGCGCCTTCCAACTGGGTGGTCAAGTCACGCGCATCATGCTTGTGAATAGTAATCGCAGGGTTGGGAGCACTGCCGATGGCATCTACCCGTACCGCTACAGAGGCGTTAACCGCGGAACGTTCTTTACCAACCTCGACCTCGTTACCGTAGTTAACCAGGTCTTTGCCGATTACTTTGGCTTTATAGGTGACCACTACTTTCTGTTTGTTGGGAACTTCCATAGTGAGCACCCCGTCCTTATAGACCGGATGATAGTTAAAGTCCTTCGGGGTCATCTCTAAAGTTTCCGGCTGCAGACGCAAATTTGTCATCTGGTCTTTAAAGTTCGCAGTCGGCGCCCCATTAGCTATATCTAGGCCACCGGGGTTAATAGTGACTTTAAAGGACGCCACATAGTTGTTAGCCAAAGTCGGCTTATCAGTTAGCTCTTTGGTGAGCGGACCATACAGGTAGTCTGCTTTTACATCTTTGGTAGTCACCGGCCCCCAGGTCGCGGTGTTGCTAACCTTTACCCCTTTGGGATCCTTATTGATGGCATCTAGTGCTGCCCGGCTAGCCGGGATTAGCGAATAATCCAGGTAATAGACGGATTTTATTTTGCCGTCCGAATCCTTCGGCAAATCGGCAGTCTTCATCTCGAAGGTTATTTCGCCATTCTCCTTCTTATCTATCGTTAGTTGCTCTTTGCCGTCGATATTGGGCTTCGGGTGGTCAGCCAGCTTTAACAGCGGGGCATCGAACTTGTCAGTAATCTTGAAAGATTCCCCTTTATACTGATCTAGCCCCTCCAGGCGTAACCGGTAGTTGAATACCGGATAGTCAACCCCGCCAATTTCCTGATAGCTAATGGCGTTGAAGGTTTTGTGAATACCTTCCGGATCCGGGGTAGCAGAGGCCGAGGCAGTACGTTCAATATCATCATTGGCGGTCGCTTTCACCCGGTTGACGTGCCGGTAGAGGCTCTCGTCACCAGCGCGGTATGCATTCACCCAATCCGTGTTGTTTTTGGTGGTGAAGGTAACCGTGACCTGACGGTCAATGGGGTTACCATCTTGATCTGTTTTGGGGTTGGGCTTTAGACCAGTTACAGTCTTTGCCGTGTTCTGGTAGAAGGTGATGCTAAATCCACTGTTGGGGTCCTTTTCATCTTTCGCGAACGTCCAGCTTTCGCCCTCGAGCAAGTCGTGAACCTTGATATCTTCGACGAGGTTGTCAAGCTTTAGCGTGTCTCGGTAAGTTTTACCATCACTCGTGGCGGTCGGGAGAGTGTCCGTCAACTTTAAGGACTTGTATCCTTGCGGAACCACATTGACGGCCACTTCCCAAGTGACCTTATCCTTATCTGCCGAAAGTGCTTTCTTTTGAACATTGAAAATATGGGGAGGATTGAGACCGTTGGTGGGGACGGTAACTTTCTCTTCCTGACCTTCTGGGGTCTTCTCCTTCTTGTTGGACGCCTCGTTCTTCACCGCGGTTGGCACAATCTGCTGGGAAACGTCTACTTCGGTGGTGTAGGTAATTTCGTAGCTAGACTTTTCGGGATCATTTTTCGGCAGAATATATGACCACTCGTGGTCGCCGTGGGTAGCCAAATCTGCCCACTTAATATCGCGGGTTTCCTGGATGGGGTTGCCCTGCTCGTCCTTTTTATCTTTGTTCACCACGACCTTAATACCTGCACCCGAGTATTTCATCATGGTTTGGTACTTGTCAGGGATGGAATCTTTGACGGTATTGCCCGCCACGTTCAGTTTTGAGTACTTGTTAACGTTCAGTGTCCATGTCTGCTCGTATTTTCCTGACTTAGGAGCCTTTTCTTTAGCCGTACCGGCATTCTTGGTGATGGTACCGATCTTTAGCTGGCTTGCCAGGTCGTTGGTGGTTTCTTTTTCTGCAGGAATCTGGTCAGAAACTACCTTTGCATCATTCTTGGTTTGCTCAATGGTGCCGCCCACCTCGGGGTCAATCTTGCTGTAGTCGACAGAAGCGGCATACTCCACCGTAACCTGTTCCCTATGGGTCATCTTCGGGATGGTTAAATGGAAACCGTTATTTTCAATCTTCAAATCCTTCGGTTTGAGATTCTTCTGTTTATTTGACTTCACCTTGATGTTCTTGGGTTCAGAATCCAAGGTGAGAACGCTATCTTTGCCATTGATTTGGTCGGAAATCAACACATTTTCATTAGTGTCGATAGAGGTAACCGTCAGAGTGTAGAATACTTTCCCGGCAGCGAAATCATGCCGCGCACTCTTGGTTATCGACAGGTCAGGATCATTAGAAATCAGCACGTCCATGCGCAGGTTATCGTTCAGATTAATCTTGGAGGCATCCTTCGCAAACTTCACATCCAGAGTTACATAGAATTCCATCTGGGCAGAACCCTCTAACTCTTCATTTTTTTGCAACTTCACGTGAATTTTATTGTCTTTTACCCAATACTCGTTGCCCTCAACGAATTTGCCATCGCCCAGATCAATAGAGAATTTTTTCGGATCCTTGGTAGCGAAAGCTTCCATTCCCTTAGGAAGGTCATAAGTTAGCTCTTTACCGAGGGGAATTTGTCCCTGTTCCCTTGGTTCTGTATTGGGGATTTCTTTAAATCCCAGCCGCAATTGGTACGGGGTATCTGGATGGGTTACGTAGCCACCCTTGTCATCTTTCTTGACTTCTTGCCCGCCGTAGAACAGTTTCGCACTGTTCAAACAGGTCTTCAGGCTGCAACTTTCGCCAGTGGGTTCTTGGGGTCCTGGGGCAGGATTTCCTTTTGGCGGGGCAGGTTTTGCCGGGTCTGCGGGAGTGGTTTTTTCTTCCGGCGAGGACACGGGGGCGCTAGCAGAACCAGGTGAAGCCGGATCAGTGGGGGTGCTAGTAGTCTGCGTGGGAGTTGAAGTACCATCCCCACTCGGCTCCGCGTAGCTCACCCCGGCTTGCGGGCCGAACCCCAAAAGCAGCGCAAAAGCCAGTAGGGGTAGTAATAGTTTGAGGGCACGATATTTCCGATTTTGCCCCGTTGCGCGAGTGGAACCCGAATTCACGATTATCTCTCCCTGAGTTAATGCGGCCATTTCCCCTGCTCACGGCGATTAAGCCTCATTAATTATCTTCTCACATACCACCCTACTATATACCCTCTACCTTTGGAAATACAGAAATAATTTTTATTTTCCAATTGCATTTTGCTGCCAAAAAAATAGCGACTTCCCGGTTTGCGCTCCGCCGCCGTCCTAGTGTCAAGTTTCCTGGAGCCATCCCAGCACCCCCGGCTTTCTCGCATCACCCACGCCGCTCCCTCACCTGGTAGCCGTCCTCCGCGAGCGGCTAAACAGTCCAGAGCGTAGAGATAGGCATTACCCAAAGACCCGGCCCCATCGGCAAAGATTCTTTTCCGGCATAAAGTAGGATTCCACATCGGAACTTGTCGCCAGCTAACTTTTGCAGGTGACGCAATCCGGAGAAATCTTTGCCCTGCAAACTGACTGCCGCCTTAACTTCTACCCCTACCACCTCGCGATTCCTTGACTCCATAACCAGATCTACCTCTTTACCGGTGGAGTCACGGAAGTGGAACAAGTTGAAGGGTATTGCTGACCACTCTTGTTGTTTCAAAAGTTCGGTGGCCACGAAAGATTCAAGTAACCCACCGGTAAAGGAACTGGAAATTTGCATTTCCAAGGACTCGGCATCTACCCCTACCAGGCTGGCCGCCATGGCGGGATCTTGCAGGAAAACTTTTGGTTTCGAAACCACTCGCCTGGTTAGATTAGTACCCCAAGCTGGTAAAACATCAACCAAGAACACGTCTTTTAAAGCATTTAGATACCCGGGAACGCTCCGCTCTGGAATATTCAGTTCCCTGCCGGCGTGCGCGGCAACAAATTCTGAGGATCCCAGCGAGGCAATTCTTCCCAGCAAGAGGCGCAGTCGGTCTGGATGCTGAATCCCGTACAGCTCGGTAGCATCCTTGGTTAATACCCGTTCCACATACGCCTGAACCCAACGGTCACGCCGGCGAGGGGTAGCCTCAGCAATTTCGGGAAAAGAGGATTCGGTAATCAGACGCAGATAGTCACCGCGTTCGAAGTTGGACTCTGGTAGTTGGGGGCGAGGATTCCAGGCATTTGCCGCAAAATCTTCTTTAAATCCCGCGCGTTCCCCCTTGCTTAAACCACGTAAACGCAGAGTTTCTGCACGTCCTGCTAACGATTCCTCCGCGCCTTTCAAATTCATCAAGTTCGAAGAACCAGTGATAATAAACCGTCCGGGGCGACGATTTTCATCGACTGCGGCCTTGATTGCACGAAAAAGTTCCGGCACTCGTTGGATTTCGTCGACTGCCATGATTCCTTCCGGGAACTGGCGCACAAAACCGTCAGGGTCTGTCTGTGCCGCCTGTAAGGTCGCGGCGTTATCCAAGTTGAGTAAACGATGACTCCGATTTTGCAGCAGTTGCGTTACTAGGGTGCTCTTACCCACTTGGCGCGCACCCGACACCGTCAGCACTGGAGTGTCACTTAAAATTTCTTCAGCCAACACTCTTACGTTTCTTGGGATCATATCGGTAATCATAAAATGATTTTAGCACGTCATTGAGGTTTAGAGGGCGTTTTATTGCGGTTTTACAAGGCTACTATTGCGGTTCTACAAGCTAGTTATTGCGGTTTTACAGTACTTGCGTTGCGGTATTACAGCGTCTCTGTTGCGGTTATACAGAGGATACAACCGCCCTTCGTCCTCCTGCACATTTCTACCTCTCGATGCCAGCCCCGCCCCTAACGAAAAACTTGGACGCCCTCACCCCCGGCCATTTTCGCCCTCCCCGGACATTTCTACCCTCCAAAGACAAGATCGCCCTCCACAAGTGGCTAATTCACCGAAAAACACCCTTATAAATTCGCGCCGGAGGGTGCTTTTGTAGCGGGAGGGTGAAAACGTCACCCCTCACCTCGCCTATCCCCAATTCCCCAAACCAAATCACCCTCCAAAGACAAAATCGCCCTCCAGCGACCAAATCGCCCTCCAGGAACGAAAGCGCCCTCCACTGGTAACGAAATCAGCTAAATTGCCATCCCTCTCCCCCAAGCAGGAGGGCGCTCTTGCATCGGGAAGAAAATAGAGTTAAGAAAAATAGGAGGAGTTTATGATGAGCGATTTCGATCTTGCAGAGGCCGTAAAAAAGCTAGGTTCCTGGCAAGAGGAAACCTACAAGTGGCTACATCAGCATCCCGAGCTTTCTATGGCAGAGACAGAAACCTGCGATTTTATTGACAAACAGCTGCAAGACTTCGGTTATGAAACCCAAAGAATCGGAGGCGGCGTTGTGGGCGTACTCCAGAACGGCGAGGGTAAAACCACGCTTTTCCGCGCCGATATCGACGCCTTGCCGGTGAAAGAGGACACCGGACTCGTCTACGCTTCTACGATGACGCGACGCGACGCACAGGGCAACGAAGTGCCGGTTATGCACGCCTGCGGTCACGACGTGCATATTACTGCCGGTCTGGGAGCTGCCCGGATACTTTCCGAAAACCGGCAGACGTGGAGCGGCACCCATATCGCCCTCTTCCAGCCCGGCGAAGAAACCGCCGAGGGCGCAAAATCCATGGTTGCAGACGGCTTGGTTGACAAAATTCCGCAGCCCGATGTGGCTTTAGGGCAGCACGTACTCGCCGGCCCCATGCCTACCGGTTCCGTCGGTACCCATTCCGGTGCCATCCTCTCTACCGGCGCCTCTTTGAAAATTACGGTGTACGGTAAAGGCTCGCACGGCTCTATGCCTCATATGGGAGTCGATCCGGTGGTACTCGCCTCCGCGATTGTGCTGCGCCTGCAAACTATTGTTTCTCGCGAAATTGATCCCTTTAAGATGGCGGTCGTAACCGTAGGTTCCCTGCAAGCCGGTTCCAAGTCGAATATCATTCCTGAACGCGCCACTTTGCTGGTCAATATCCGCGCCTACGATCTGCAGGTGCGCGAACACCTCTTATCAGCAATAAAACGGATGGTCAACGCGGAATGCGAGGCAGCCGGAGCCCCTGAGCCTGCCGAGTTTGAGCTCTACGATTCCTATCCCCTGACCAATAACGATGCCGAAACCACCAAAACGGTAACTGACGCGTTTGTGGCGCATTTCGGATCTGAGCGCGTAGGTGACTGCGGCGAAGTTCCGGCCTCGGAAGATTTCAGTACTATCCCGGATGCGTTCGGGATCCCCTATTGCTATTGGGGCTTAGGAGGATTTCGCGAGGACGACCCGGGGTACCCCAACCATAACCCCAAGTTTGCACCCATCATGCAACCCACGCTGGCCACCGGGATCGAGGCAGCGGTAACTGCAATCCTGGCGTGGCTGGGGAAGTAGAAACCTTATTCCCTGTAAGGAACTTTCCATATGCTCCCACTTCAAAATCTCACTTTTCAGGAAAGCATTAGCGTGAGCGCAAAGCCTAGTCCAATTCCGTAGGGAATCCTGTCAGGATATTCCGCACACGTAAGTTATCAGCGATTCTTCTCCAAGAAAAAGCTACCATTGAACGCACGCAGACTGATAGCCGGTAATTATCTCCCTAACACTACTGCTTAAACGTTAGCTAAACCCAGATAGTTGCGCAAAGTGCAAACTATCTTGCATAGCGCTATAAATACGAGTACAAAAATTGCAAAAAAATACATCTATTTAACGCCTATTTGTATTTTCTCCAGCGCATATTGATGCCAAAATAAGGATGAATGCAAAGATGCATGGCAAATTATCTAATCACTAAGGAGTGATAATGAAAAGGATAGCCAAACTTGCAACCGTTTGTGTTGCAGCTTTAGCACTCGGTGGATTATCCGGATGCAGCGGGAGCAGCAGTTCCTCGAAAAGCAATGACTCAGAAATAATAGTTTGGAGCCAAGTGACGGGCCCCGATGCAAAAGCGGCAAAAGCTACTTTTGACGATTACAACAAGACCAATCCGGACATAAAAGTTAAGATGCTCACGATGAAGAAGGATACCTTCAACGCCAAGCTAGCTACCACGGCTCGCAGCGGTAAGGATGTACCCGATATTGCGTGGGTGGCGTCCGAAGAGGTTCCTTCTTGGCAGAGCCAAGGAATTTTAGATTCTTGGGATAAACTAATCAAAGGCACGAAGCTAACTAAAGATGCTTATTTGCCAGCCGCTTGGACTGCAGGACAGGTGGATAACTCTCAATACGGAATCCCCGGAACCATGGGTACCTGGGTCATGTATTACAACAAAGATTTAGTCGATAAATATGTCCCTGGCGCCATGGATGACGGCATAGCAACTTTTGAAGAAATAGAAAAGGCAGGTGCTGCAGCTAAGGCCGATGGCGTCTATTCTTATGCAAACTCTTGGCCGTTCCAGAACTACGATAATCTCTATCTACAAATGGGCGGTAAGTGGACTGATGAAAATGGCAACATCTCCGTAGACAACGATACTTCTACTAAGGTCTTTGAAGAGTTAAAGAACCTTTTAGACGAGGGATACATGGTTCCGGACGGCAAGGAAGCAGTCAAGTTGTTCATGAACGGTAAACTGATTTTTATGCCCGAGGGAACTTGGCAACTCTCCACAGTAAAAGACGCGAAATTCGAGTGGGGAGAAACAACAGTTCCCCAGTGGGCTCTGGAAAACCTAGTCCAATGTTCCGGTGCTGATCAGTACGTGATAATCAGGAACAAGAGTGGGCGATCCGATGAAAAGCTAAAGGGTATGGTGGCTTTCATGGAATGGCTACAGTCTAACCAACTCGAAATGTTGAAGTCAGGGGCAAACCCCTCGGCTAAAGCCATGCTAGATAACTCAGAATATGCGAGTATGCCGCAATCCTTCCTGTTAAAGCAAGAAAACATCGCCAAATCTGTCAACGTAATCAACACTCCTGGACTCAGTTATGTAAACACCGAAGTCGACGCCAGGGCATGGGACATGATAACTGGCAAAGCCAATATCAAGCAAACTATGCAAGATATCCAGAAAATCGCTGAACAGAAAATGAAAAAGTAATATTTAGCACCTGTTTTGGCGGGTGAGTACCCCAGGGTACTCACCCGCCAAACTTAAAAATCAAAACATACCATTTTTGGGGTTGTATAGTTATGAAATCCGAAACCAAAAAACACAAGAGCCGTATACGCAATGGCCTGTGGGCGACTTTTTTTATAGGGCCACATAGCGTTCTGTTCATATTATTTTTCTTATTTCCGGTCGTCTATGGGATCTATGCATCCTTCACAAAATGGTCGCTCTTCAATGACCCGATTTGGACGGGACTAACAAACTATAGAGAACTACTATTTGATAAAAATTCAATATTCCACGACCAGTTAGTAAATGGGCTATCTGCAACAATAATTTTCGTGGT
Source organism: Varibaculum massiliense (assembly GCF_900106855.1). Classification (NCBI taxonomy): domain Bacteria; kingdom Bacillati; phylum Actinomycetota; class Actinomycetes; order Actinomycetales; family Actinomycetaceae; genus Varibaculum; species Varibaculum massiliense. Next base: position 579,037 of record NZ_FNWI01000004.1, read on the forward strand.
TTTTACTGTTCCTCTATGCATAATAGTCCCTTTGATACTGGCTGCCATGCTACAGACACAGCAAAAGTTTAAGAAAATTTTTCAAGCAGTTTTTTACATTCCTTCTATGTTCGCTGTTTCAGCTGTAATGCTAATTTTCGCTTTTTTGCTAAGCCGTTCTTATGGCCCCTTTACCGAATGGTTCAATTTTGATCTCAACGTTACTCAAACGCAGCCTTACGCATGGCTGGCTTTGATTCTAGTCACCGTTTGGTGGTGTATCGGACAAAATTTAATTATATATATCGCCGCATTGGGCGGAGTTTCTCAGGAAGAAATAGACGCGGCAAGAATAGATGGAGCTTCAAATTTCCGCATTCTCCGTCAAATACAACTCCCAAGTATCCAACTGCCAATGCTTTTTACAGTAATCACAACTACCGTTTTACAGTTCAACGTTTATGGCCAACCCTTGATGCTGACAAATGGCGGGCCGAATGACTCCACAAAAGTACTACTCATGAGTATTCAACAAAATGCATTTGGATCAGGGGTACCGGTTGCTGGAATGGCATCGGCGATGGCAACGATACTAGGTCTGGTAATCATCCTGGTTTCCGCAGTGGAACTCATCATTCTAAAACTTTGCCAAAGGTAGGTAAGCCATGAAGTTTAGCACCGTTGAAAAATTTTTTGCCGGAATTATTCTCTTAGTACTCTCAGTCCTATGGATATTCCCAGTTGTTTGGGCATTTTTCACCTCATTCAAATCCAAAGATGAGATCATTTCTAGCAGTTTTAGTCTGATTCCTAAGAAATTCACTTTGGCTAACTATATCGAGCTACTAAGCGCCAATGAACAAACACCTGTATTGACTTGGTTTTTCAACTCGTTGGTAATCTCCGTAGGTGAAACGCTGCTTGTGTTAATTGTTGTTTCACTCGCAGCCTATGGATACACCCGAGTTAATTTCAAGGGAAGGGACGTACTCTTTTTATTTTTACTATCGACGATGATGTTCCCCTCAGTCCTTAGCTTAATTCCTAACTATAAAATCGTAGACACCTTGGGGCTTTTAAACTCTCCCCTGGCTGTGATATTGCCAGGAGCCGCCGGAGTCTACAATGTTTTCTTAGTTCACCAATTCGCCAAGGCAATCCCTAATGAGCTAGATGAGGCAGCTAGGATAGACGGAGCGAGCCACCTTCAAATTTATTTACATGTGATAATGCCTTTATTAAAACCAGCTTTGACGGTTGTGGCGTTATTTACTTTCACCGCGGCATGGAATGATTTTTTGTGGCCCTCAATTGTACTCACCGATGTGGGAAGCATGGCTATAACCCCTGGCCTGCAACTTTTACAAGGCCAATACGAAACTTACCCTGGTATTTCTACCGCTGGCGCATTAATCGCCTTACTACCGATGCTGGCCATATTTATTTTTGCTCAAAAGTATTTCATGGAAGCACTGCATATGACCAGCGGAATCAAGTAATTGGAGGACTTTCTATGACCTATTTACGTAATGAGTATCCACGTCCGCAGTTTAAGCGGGAGAACTGGCAGAATCTAAATGGAGTATGGAATTTCTGCTTTGACGACGAAGACGAGGGTCTGCGTGAGCGTTGGTTTTTACAAGACACCCCTTTCAAGATGCAGATCAATGTCCCTTTCGTTTATGAATGTGAGCTCAGCGGCATTAATGTCCAAGAGCGACACGACATTATCTGGTACAAACGCGATTTTGATACGCCGACCTTAACCCCACAACAACGCTTAATACTGCATTTTGGAGCAGTCGACTATCAAGCACAAGTATTTATTAACGGCCAGATGGTAAAAGAACACATCGGCGGTGAGACCCCGTTCTCTATCGATGTCACACCTTTCCTCGAAAAAGGGACTGTTCAAAGCCTTTGTTTACGAGTTCATGACCCGCTTGATAACCAAGAAATACCGCGTGGCAAACAGTTCTGGATGCCGAAATCCCAGGGAATCTGGTACACACGAAGCAGCGGAATCTGGCAAACGGTTTGGTTGGAAGTTGTAAACGATCAACATATTGAATCGCTATCTATCGAACCCGATTTGGACAGTGGAACTGTTGAGTTCAATATTAAAGCTAAAACCAGCAATCGAAATACTATGCTGGGTTTGGAGATTTATTATCGCCATCAACTGGTCGTAGAGACACGTACCAAATGTATAGAGCCCAAACTAAAGTTTTCTGTGGATCTCGTGCAATCAGATGTCTTCCGAACAGGTTTTCATGACAGCGATGAATACTTGTGGAGCCCAGAATATCCCAATTTATTTACAGTTAAACTAACGTTAATAGATATTGGTTCAAATATTGAAATAGACTCTGTTAGCAGCTATTTCGGAATGCGAAAAATACATTCAGAAAATGGAATTATTTGTTTAAACAACAAGCCTTACTACCAAAAATTAGTTCTTGACCAGGGATATTGGCCTAGAGGCTTACTGACTGCCCCTGAAGATAAGGATTATCGTCGGGATATTTCCTTGGCGAAAGAGATGGGCTTCAATGGGTGCCGAAAACATCAAAAACTTGAAGATCCTCGTTTTCTCTATTGGGCAGATAAACTAGGTTTTCTAGTTTGGGAGGAATGTTCCTCTACCCCGTTTTTCACTGCGGAATCTCAAATAGCCATTTTCGATTCTTGGAAAGAGGTTTACCTGCGAGATCGTAATCATCCCTGTATCATAACCTGGGTACCACTGAATGAAAGCTGGGGTGTTCCCAATATCCACTTAGATGGGAAACAACAGCACTGGGCACAGACTCTGTATCATTTGTTGCGTTCGCTCGACAACACTCGTCTGGTGAGTTCCAACGATGGTTGGGATCAAACTGTCACCGATATCTGTGCCATTCACAATTATCGGTTCGGAAAAAATGAAGACGACCCCGAGTTCAAAGAATTCTGTGAAACTCTTAGCTCCCCGGAGGCGTTAGTGTCGCAATATGTTAGCGGACGCCCGGTATACGCCAATGGGTTCAGTTATGGCGGAGAGCCCATTCTAGTTACTGAATGCGGGGGTATGGGATTTGCTACCAATCAGGAGTCGGACTGGAGTTACCTCAGCATATGTTCCGAAAAAGAATTTTTATCTGCCTATCGACGCCTTGTTTCTGCGCTCTGCACTTCAAAGTATGTGCAGGGATTCTGTTACACCCAGCTCACGGATGTCGAACAAGAGGTCAATGGGCTACTAACCTACGACCGCAAGCCCAAATTCGATTTGAAGGAGCTACACCAGATTAACGCAAACAACTAGCTCCGCAGCTAGAATTGGAAAGGACAATATATTAATCGCAAAGAGCCCGGAGAACACTAGGTATGGAACTTCGTCTGGACAAGGAATCCCTAGTAGTTTACCGGGCTCTGGCATCTGATTCACGGCTTAGCGTTCTCCAACAGCTATCTCAAAAACCCGCAACCGCTACCGAACTGGCAAAGATTTTACACCTTAGTAAGACAACGCTTTCGAGACACTTAAACCAGCTACGCCAAGCAGGCTTGATACAGGTAAAAGAAGACTCTCAACATGAAGATCGCCGCCAAAAAATAGTTTCCTTATCTGTCGATTCCATAGAAATAGTTTTCCCTTCGAAGATTTACCTCCCCTTTGAACGTGTCACTCAGAAAACACCTATCGGTTACTATTCGGACTTCCAAGCCGAGCCCACCTGCGGGTTAGCCAGCAGGACCAAGATTATCGGAGTAATTGATGATCCTCGTAGTTTCACTTGCAACGATAGAATTCGCTCCCAGCTATTATGGTTTTCCTCCGGGTTTGTATCTTATCGATTACAAAACCCTTTAGACTCAAATCAACATGCGGAGATGCTTGATATTTCTATGGAAATTTGTAGTGAATATCCCGGATCCAACAACGAGTGGAAAAGCGATATTTTATTTACAATCAACGACGTAGATGTAGGATCTTGGACGAGTCCCGGAAATTTTTCTGACGTTCGTGGCATCTTGACGCCCTCGTGGTGGAAATCCAACTTGAGTCAATATGGAAATCTGATTCATCTACGAATTAATCACGAAGATAGCACGGTGAATGGTAAACGTATATCAGGCTGTACCTTAAATGAGTTACGTCTTCATTCTTCCCCCTTCCTTACGGTTAAAATTGGAACAAAACCTGACTCTCCTAATCAAGGAGGACTTACTATATTTGGGAAGTATTTCGGAAATCACGCGCAAGATATAGTAACCACCTTGTATTATTCGGAACCGTCAATTCGCAGCGGGGATAGCGGCAAGCTCCTCTAACCTCGGAGTGTTCTTCTGTTACAGCTGTGGGTTGAGTGGAATCCTGAACTACCCCAGCTTTCTTCTGATTACCCGAATAATACAGTAAGTGAATGCTTTACAATTATTACTCAGCAAATCAAGGTGCAAGTACTGCACTTTCACCAGTATTTTGTTGCGGTTCTACAAGCTCTTGATTGCGAATCTACCGAGGACGCAAAGACCAAATCTAACAAGTGCAACTACTATTGCTAAAAAAGTTGTGGGCAACCAATTCTCCGGCTGCACACGACTCTTATCCAATACCTAAAACCGTTACTAGCAAACAAAATACGCTACTAGCAACCGTCTGCGATTACTTAGTCTCCCCAAATAGATTTGAGGCAATGGATCTTCAGGTCGCTGACCGTAATCACTCCCCCAACTGAGGCGATACTGAACCCGCGTTTACCCTCGGTCGGGAATGCCAGTGAAGATAAGCTATAGCGGCCATCATTGATAAACACCTCAAGCGAGCCGCGATCAATGATTACCCGCAGTTTCAACTGCGATCCCCCGACGTATGGAGCAGAGCGATAACCACGATCACTGGACCCACTCTTGCCCCGATCGAGGATTACTCGATTCGATAGCGAGTCGTAGGCAACCTCGATATAGCGGTCGGCACTGGTCTGTTGCACCAGCAAAGAGACCTGTTCAGAGGAGGTTTTATCCAGATCTACCGTCAATTCGATTTCCCCGACAGGCAAATCAGCCACCAGTTCAACGGTTTTATCGGTATCCACGGTAAATGCGCCCTCAGCAACCGTGTCCTCACGCAGACCCTTGAACTCTGGGATCGGGGTAGCAATAATCTCTAGGTCTTTACTCAGGGATACCTCCCGCGGGGTCGCGAGATGCCCACTCCAACCATCCTCTGCTTGGCTGGCCAATGGCAAGGTGAAGCCTCCCATCCATCCAAACATTAGGCGGCGATTATCGGGAGAATGCATCGACTGAGGCGCATAAAAGTTATGGCCGAAATCGAACTGGGCGAAACTCTTGAGAACTTTAAAGTCCCCTCCCGGAGTCCAAATTCCTACCGCATAACCGGTGTTGTGTCCATTGCGTTGGTTATATCCCTGGCGACGTACGGAAGTCATCGGGCTATAGACCAGCACCCATTTGCCATCAACTTCAAAAAAGTCGGGGCACTCGATCATAAATGCATCCGGATCAGGATCTTCATAGAGTACCCGATTAAATTCCCAAGTGTATAGCTCGGCGGATGAATAGAGCCATACTTGCCCGCGCCCCTCCGGCGTTTCCACCCCGAGTACCAGCCACCATTTTTCGCCTTGTTTCCACACTTTGGGATCGCGGAAGTTAGAGATTCCTTGAGGGCTTTCAATAACGGGCCCGTGTTTAGTGAACGTCTGCCCATCGGAGCTGACTGCCAGACATTGGCGTTGGATTGCGCCATCACCATCATCTTTACCGTTCGCCCAGCGGTTACCCGTATAGAAAACATACAGTTTCCCCTGATGCTCGAGGGCGCAGCCAGACCATACGCCATCGAGGTCGTAGTCTTCACTGAGAGCGAGGGCGATAGATTCGCGTTTCCAAGTCACCAAATCTTCACTTGAGAAGTGACCCCAATGCATAGGCCCCCACTGCGCACTATAGGGATGGTGCTGGAAAAACGCGTGATAGCGGCCTTGGAAGTAGCTAATACCATTAGGATCGTTGATCCATCCGGCGGCTGGAGCTAGGTGTACCTGCGGATACCAACGCGGGTTTACGTCTTCTTGGGTCGCCGCGACGAAGTTATCTGCTTGTTGTAAAAGTTCTTGATGCTCAGTCACAAGATTCTCCTTTTAGCGGCTGCCACAGACTTAAAAATATCTGTATCTCGCCATCCCCCTAAAACGAAACTTGGACGCCCTCACCGTAATCACGATCAGGGCGTCCAAGTTTCAGTCATTACCTTTAAATCAGCTAATCTTTTCCACGGTTAGAGCGCATTAGCGTATTTACCCGCTTGTTTGCCTCCGTCAACGAGGACGGCTCGCTTTCAAATGCGACAACCGAAGACATTGCCGGCTTCATGAGGGCATCTACCTGCGCCCACCGGTCAACTACTGGAGACGGTACCGTAGTACCTTCCTCAATATGAACCGAAAATGCGCGAGCATCAAACCCCATATCTTCAAAGGTTTTGATTGCCTTCTTGCTTGAAGAAGATATTGCCGGGAACACCGTACCTTGCTTGGCAATTACATCTTGACATTGAGCTGACCCCAGGTATTTAACCCAACGCCAGGACTCTTTAGGATGCTTGGTGCCAATCCAAATCGAATCTGCCAAACCATTCATCACCGAAGCGCGATGCCCATCGGGACCGATTGGGGTGGGGGCAACTTGAATCGGGAGTTTAGTGGCGTTAGCGATAGTAGAAATATTCCACGACCCCTCAACCAGGCTGGCATATCCACCTGACCCGAGAGATTCCACAGTCCCGATCCCCGAGGACGCCACCGATAGCGGCGGCATATATCCCTTATCGATCAAGGATCGCCACCATCCAATACTTTCCTGGAACTTCGGATCGTCGTAGTTAAAATGCATCCCCCAGGGATTCTTATCCGTCCAGGTCCAGCCACCATTAGACAAAGCATAAGGTGACCACTGCACTTGCCCATATCCAGATCCAGCTTCGTTGTAACCCAACCCGTAGACTTTTACGTGTTTCTTGTCGAAACCGGGTTCATCCCCGCGAACGCCATTCACATCTACCGTGAGACGAGCAAGAAACTTTTCAAAAGTCCCGCCGTCTTTCGGATTCCATTCTAATTTCCAGAGGTCTTCTTGGGTATAACCTGCCTCTTTAACCATATCCTGGTTGTAGAACAGCGCTTCAGTATCCCAGTCTTTAGGAAGACCGTAACGATGCTTACCGTCCGCAGACTCCCACTGTTCGGCGAGTCCCGGGGCATAATGACTCAAATCAAACTTCTCGTCCTTGACATAAGGTTCAATGTCCAGGAGCTGCCCCAATGAGGAATACTTACCGAACTGTTGCGTGTGGTCAGTGAAAACATCTGGCGCATTTTCAGCCACCATAGAGGCTGTCATTTGCGTCCAGTAGTCATCCCAACCAAACTGTTCGATTTGAATATGGATATCGGGATTTTGTTTCTCAAAATCGGCAGCACATTGGCGATATCCCGGAAGTTGCCCCGAATCCCATAACCAGTAACGCAATACGGTTTGCCCCGGTTTTCCACTCACTTGCGAACTGCAAGCAGCAAGTCCACCCGCAAGAATCAAACCCAGGGTCGCCGCCAAAACAGCGGTGACCATCCGGCGCCCAGAAGCAGTAAACGCAGATTTTTTCATGTCGAGCCTCACTTAATTCCAGAGAATCCAACAGAGTTCACAATCCGCTTTCCGAGGATGATGAACAAAATCATAATGGGGAGCGCTGCTACTAAAGCGGCAGCCATCAGAGCTGTCCAGTCCGGCGAACCTTGCGGTTTTTGGGATCGGAAAATACCCAGCGCTACCGTCAGCACCCGCACATTATCGGACTGCCCCACCAATAACGGCCACATATAGTCGTTCCAAGCGTTAATAAAGGTCAGCACTGCCAAGGTAATGATGGGGGCAGAGGCCATCGGACAAATAACCCGGAAAAATACCCGGAACGGACCTGCCCCGTCGATCATTGCCGCCTCATCGATCTCACGCGGAATTCCGAGGAAGAATTGGCGCAAGAAAAATATCGAAAACGGAGTCATAAAGAAGGTCGGCAGGATTATCCCCGCGAAAGTATTGAGCAGACCCAGCTGTTTAATCAACACGAAGTTAGGGATGGCAGTGAAAATAGACGGCACCATCAGCGCCGATAGGAACAGCGCGAAAACCGCATCTCGTCCTCTCCACCTTAAACGGGAAAATGCGTAGGCTGCCATCGCCGAAAACAAGGTTTGTCCAATCATAACTGCCGCTGCCACCACGCAGGAGTTACGCAGGTACAACCAGAAGTTAATTGAGGCTCCTGCACCCCCTTGTGCCAAAGACTCTTCCGGGGTAGTCATCCCTAAAACCCGTTTATAGGCATCGAAAGTGGGATTTTTCGGCCATAACTGTCCCGGGTTTGCCAGCAACTCTGAGTTGGTCATCAAAGAAGACCGCAGCATCCACAAGAAGGGGAAAATCGTTAAAAATAACAAAATAATCAGGCATGCCCACGCACCGTAGAAACCTGGGCCGCGATGTTTACTGGAACCAGTCTTTTTACTCACAGCGCCCTTTTTAGAGGACGTGGCTTTGGTATCTGTCACCGTTGAAACACTCATAACTCGCTCCTCACAGTTCGTCGGATTCGCCGGCGCGCATAAGTCGCAGCTGAATCAGCGAAATCCCAAATAGCAGAACAAATAGCACCATGGCGATGGCAGAGGCATACCCGAAGTCGAGCTGTCCGAACGCCAGATCCCAAATGTAGTAGTAGATAACCCGGGTGGCGTTGATGGGGCCACCTTTAGTGGTAATCGCTACCGTGTCGAAGATTTGGAAGGAGCCAGTCAAAGTCACCACCAACACCATGGCGAGGACGGGACGAAGCAGTGGCAAAGTGATTGAGAAAAACTTTCGTCCCTCCCCGGCTCCATCAATATCGGCCGCCTCATAGACCGAGCGGTTGATGGTTTGCAGCCCCGCGAAAACCAGTAGCGCCGTATAACCCATGTGTCGCCACACGTTAATAAATGCGACTGTAGGAATCGCCCAGGCTGATTCCCCAAAAAATGCGACCCGGTCTAGTCCCACCCAGGTGAAAATTTCGTTTACAATACCGATTTGGTAATCCATCATGAAGTACCAAACCAGGGCAACAACCACATTCGCTATGAAATAGGGCAACAATGCCATACCGCGAATAATGGTTGAGTTGGTTAAGCGTTGCAGCAGAACTGCCAGGACGATGGCGATAATGGTTTGAAAACCGATGTTAAGCACTACGTAATACACCGTGACTTTTACGGCATTCCAAAATAGCGGGTCATGGATTAGACGACGGTAGTTCGCTAATCCTGTCCACTTTTCGGGAGTTAGCACTGCGTAATCGGTAAATGAAAAATAAAAACCGCGCAGTGCTGGTAGTAGGTAAAAGAAAAATAAGCCGATTCCAGCGGGAATCAAGAAAATTAACGCATATCGCGTTTGACGTGAGTTAACCACGCGGCGTTGCTTCTTCCTCGAAGCAACACCCAGGGATGTGCTCATCAGTTTCTCCTTTCAGATTTTTTTGGGGAACAAAGCTGGGTTAGGCGCAGATCATTGCGCAGTTAAAACCATCAAAACGGTTTGCATAGGATTGAGATCCGGTAGGCGGATGCCGGCTCGTTGCAGTACAGTTCCCGGTAACTCCAATCCCTCGTGCCACCAAGAAACCGTGCCTTCGCCCTCGCCAATCGCAGACTTGATTCCTTTGGGCAGCAGCTCCCGGAGCCGGTAAGAAATGGAGCTATCTAATCCCGGTAAGCAAAGCGCTGGTGAGGGACGTTGAGCCGATGTGCGCAGGCGGGTCACCGCAAACACGGCCTGGTCTTTGTCCTCGGATACCACTCCATGAACCCAATAACCCTGGTCAGGATGATCTACATGGACAGTTCGCCCAGAGTGCAACAGGGGGCGCAGTTCCTTATGGAGAGCTACCCAGCTTGCAAGTTGCTCAATCTCTTCTGCAGGGGCGGATGCCAAGTCCCATTCAATTCCCATGTGCGAGAACATAGCGTTGGAGGCACGCAGAGCCAGGCTTAGGGTACGTCCGGTTTGGTGAGAAACCGGGGAAGCCACGTGGGAACCTACCAGCTCCGGCGGGAGTACCAGGGAGGTGCCCGCCTCTATCAACATCCGCTCAATGGGATCAGTACAGTCGGAGCCCCAAACCCGGACAGCATAGTCCATGATTCCCAGATCGATGCGACCACCACCGCCCGCGCAGGATTCAATTTCCAGGTCGGGATAGGCTTTTTGAATGTCCTCCATGAGCCGATAGGTAGCGAGAGTTTGCTGGTGATATGCCGGAATCCCGCTAGCAGGTGATACTGCCTCGTAGAGGTCACGATTGAAATCCCACTTAATATAGTCAATCTGAGTGGATGCCAATACCACTAAAATCTGCGATTTTACGTGTTCAAAAGCTCCGGGATTGGTTAAATCCATTACCTGCTGGTGGCGAGCTTCTTGGGGGCGATGGGTACGTGGGGAAAGCATCCAATCTGGATGTTCCCTGGCCACCTGGGAGTCGGGGTTAATCATTTCTGGCTCAAACCACAGCCCGAACTGCATTCCCTTGGCGTGCACTGCATCTGCCAGCGGGGATAGCCCCTCGGGCCACACCTCCTCAGATACTGTCCAGTCTCCCAAACTGGAAGTATCATCGCGACGTCCGGAGAACCAGCCGTCATCGAGCACGAAACGTTCTACGCCAACCTCAGCTGCCAGGTCTACCAGCTTTAATAGATGCGGTAGCGATTGATCAAAATAAACAGCTTCCCAAGCATTAAGGGTCACTGGGCGGGGAGTTTTCGGATGGTTATCGCGACCGCGAACAAAACTATGTATCCGCCCTGCCGCCTCATCTAGTCCGCGCCCCCAAGTGCCAATGATCCAAGGAGAGGTGTATTCTTCACCTTTTTTCAGCACGACTTCGCCGGGTAGCAATAATTCCCCTGCTAATAGTCCTTGATATCCTTGAGTATCTTTTTCGGCAATGGTGCGGGTATTTCCGGACCATGCCACGTGTGCATAGTGAACCAGCCCGCTGCGCCAGGAAGTATTGGCTTCACAAGTTCCGTGGATACTGGATAGTGCGTGCCCGCGTGCGATCCGCGTGTCGCGTTGATGCGCTCCGATAGTGAACTCATGCTTTTGAATATCACGTTCTCGCAGATGATGCCCGGTTTGATCCAGAACATAGGTTTCTGCTGCCGGCGTAGGCAGTCCCAACAACACCGAATCCACCTGGTAACCGTCAGCGCCAGTGTTGGTGATCGTAGCTCGGGTACGGATTATGCCGGAGGGGGCAATCTCAAGTTCCAAGGTGAGGTCGATATCGGCTTCCATGTCATGTAGTTTTGCCGACATAGCCGAGGCCACACCGTCAGTTCCTTGATAAGTCAGTTTCATATCGGTCAAGTTGAAAGCCGAAAAAAGGGTTTTGCCGTTACGTGAACCAACTAGCCCCGGTGTCCCTACCCAACCCTCACTTTGTTGCGGCACTAAAGAAAAGAGGGGGGAAATATCGGCATTGCCGGAAACTACGGCCGAAAATTGAGAACGCGAAAAATTTTGACTTTGAGCAGCAGTTAACTCCCCAAGATCTTCCCCCCAGTAGAGAATCTGCGGAATTCTCCACTCTGTAATGCGTAAATACACTGAGGTGCCGCCATTACGAAGATTAAGTAACGTAGGAAAATTCGTCATCGATTCCTCCAAGAAAAATTTTAATCGACACTTCATTGCACCGACTTATTTTCATTACTAAAAATAATAGCGCGATTGTTGAGTTGTTACAAGAAGTTTTGGGAAAATAAATTCCGCGCGCCCTACTGCGCTGCATCTGGGCAATGTCTTGAACAACTGAAAAGGATTGCGAAAGGGGAACGATGACACGGATATTTGATGATTCTGCGCTTGCTATCGTTGCGCACGTCTTGGCGCACGGTCCCCTTTCGCGTGCCGACACCGCACGTGATCTTGATTTATCTCCTGCTACCCTCACCCGCCTAGTTCGCCCTTTGATTAGCAGCGGAACAATCAGCGAAGTGCGTTCTGGGAAATCAACAACCGGGATGGGGCGCCCCACCAAGTTATTGGAAGTTGCTTCTAATAACCGTTCGTTTATCGGAATTAATCTGACCAGCTCCACAATCCACTGTGTGCGTACCGATACCCATGCGCGCATTATTTCTAGCAAGACGATTCCAATTCAAAACCAGAGCGCCACTGAGTGCCAAAAACAATTGAAAAATCTGATTGACGAATACACTCGATCCACTAATCACCCTCCGATTGAAGGTGTCGGAATTTCTCTGGGGGGAAAGATTGATAAATCCAGGGTGATTGAAAGTCGTTTTTTAGGCTGGCGAAACGTTAACCTAAAAACTTTTTTCACAGAAACCACAGATGAAAACATTCCCGAGATAGAACTAGTTAATGACGTAACTGGTTTAACCATGCTAGAGCAATGGTTTGGGCTGGGTCGACACTGTGAAGATTTCGTGGTTGCCACTATTGGGGCTGGTGTAGGTCACGGCATGGTGCATAACCTACGAGCTGTTCGCTCCCCACAGGGCGGTCTAGGTATGACCGCACATCTTCCTCTAGCGGGAGCCCACGGCGTTTGCCAATATGGACACGTGGGGTGCGCTAATGGGGCACTGACTGTGCCAGCAGTTTTATCGCGAGCTCAAGCAGGTAGAGCCATTACCGAGGACGATAATTCACCAACCTCTGCGGAAGAACTCATGCGGCTTGCGGATAGCGGCGATAAATCTTGTAGGCGCGCGATTGCCGAGTTTGCTGAGAGCCTGGCGGTGTACGTTCAGACAGTTACATCTGCCGCTTTAGTCATGGACGTGGTCTTGGATGGAGAGGGCGTGTGCCTATTGGAATCTCGCTGGGCAGCGAATTTCGACAAGCATCTAAATTCTTATGCCCGCCCTGATGATCCCCGAATTACGGTTCACCGGCGTTCAGGTAGTTTTGAGCGTTGGGCACAAGGCGCCGCGGTGGCAGCAATCGTAAAGTGGCTAATCCGTGCGACTCGCAGCGCTAAATGGTAAGGCGTAAGTCAATACACTCACTGCCGCCCACCACCTACGTATTACATTGTCTTATAAATAGAGGGGAGGTAGCGATGGCTAGTACAACTATTACTATCAGGCTCGAGCGGGAAGAAAAGGCTCTCATTTCTGATTATGCCGCTGCCTTCGGAATCTCTGTATCCGAGTTTATTCGCAGGGTAACGCTGGAGCGTATAGAGGACGAACTAGATTTACAGGCCTGGGAAGAAGCGAAAGCAGAGTTCGAAGCTGACCCGGAAACGATTTCTTCCGCCGAGATCGCAAAGAAATACCTCTAGTATGTGGAAACTGGAGTTTTCTAAGCACGCCGATAAGCAGTTATCAAAAACGGATCCCGGCGTCAGGCGAGTTATTGTCGCTTGGCTGCTCAAAAACATCGACGGGTGCCTAGATCCCCGCGCGCACGGAAAAGGCTTGAGCGCCAACCTATCTGAAAAGTGGCGTTACCGAGTAGGTAACTATCGCGTACTTTGCGATATCAAAGATCAAGAACTGGTAGTGATCGCAATCGAGATCGGGCATAGAAGCCGCATTTACCGCTAGGCACCTGGTTTCCTATATGGCAGGAGAGTGTTAACCGATAGGTTCCTCTGCGACACCCCGGGGAAAAACCTGCACCAGGAATCTCCCCAGCAGCAGTATCCGAAAAGTCCAACTTGCACAATAGAAACGGTCCAACTTGCACAACAAAAATGGTCCAACTTGCACAACACCCGATAAAACAGGGCTGGCTGCTAATGCCGTTCTGAGGTTAGATTGCGTGGTATCCTGCCCTATCGGGGTAAAATGAACAGCACTTTTTGACTGCTGTAGCTTTTAAGCTACAATTAGGGTGTGGAAAATGCTTCCAGCAGCTTGTTTGGCGCTTCGCTGGGGGGTATAGATCTAACCAAACCAGAGATATTAAAACCGCTCAGGAACTCGCAAAACAGATAAGGAAGGAACAATCATGAACGAGGTGACTTTTTCTGCGTTTGACGCGAGCAAATACCTTGACACTGACGAAGCGATAAATGACTATCTAGCTATCGCACTCGAAGACGGTGACACCAAAACAGTGCAAGTGGTTCTACGTGATATTGCCCGCGCACACGGCATGACTCAGCTCGCTAAAGAAACTCAGCTAAACCGCGAATCCCTCTACAAATCATTATCCAAAGAGGGCAACCCCTCCTTTGCGTCCATCACGAAAATCATGAAAGCCCTGGGGCTAAAAATGACCCTCTCCACTCAATAGCACTAAACTCCGTAGCGGAAAAGATCAACCCTAAGTTTTTCCAAACAATCCTCCCGGATTACCGCCCCGGGATACACCGGATCTTTCATACTCACGTTTCTCTCGCCCTCCCCTAGCTCGCTCTCAGAGAGACGCAGCCTTCAGCGCAGGTTATTACCGGTAAACGTCCCTGCGATGCCCCAGATCAACCAGAATAATAATCAGTTCGCGGTCCCGAATTTCAGTAATGAGCCGATAGTTTCCAACCCGGTAACGCCAGTAACCAGAGAATTTGCCCTTTAATGGTTTGCCATACTTTCTCGGCTCAGCGGTATTGACTAGGTTCTTTTCTACCCACGCTTTAATCATCACCAAAACCGGCTTATCCAGTTTTTTCAGGGCTTTCTTGGCTTCTTTCGTGTAGTAGAGCGAATAGCGCTTCATACCCCCAATTCCGCCCATACATCATCGTGGGAATAAAGCTCCGCCTCACCGGCACCCTTCTGCTTTTCATAACGCGCGATCGTCTTCAGATCGTATTCGTCCTCAATGCGTTCCATCATGGTTGCGCGAATAACCGCCGATAAACTACGGTTATGAATCCGCGCGTAATCCTTATATAAATCCAGCTCTTTATCTGGAACCCGTAAACTAATCGCCCCCATCATCTCTCCCTCCGGCGCTGTATTACAAGTGTAGTACCATCTGGCTTGGGGGCGCAACATTTTTACCCCTCCTTCCCGAAGACGAAAACCCGGGTATCTAAAGCCATGGTTAGCTAAACCCACCCGTCACACCAACGTCCTGGAGAGAAAAGAAACCAGCCCCCACACGGCTGGCATAGAAAAATCCCTAGAACCCGAGACCTTGGAATCATTGGTTTATAGCAAATTCGGCTTCGAAAAGTTCGACAGTTAAATCTCTAACCTACTGTGCTCAGTAAATCTTGAATCGGCAGGGGTGTGAAAACTCTGTAATACCAAAGCCCCATAGTTATCTTGGAACAGGGCGGCGCTAAAATTTCACTCACAGTTTGGCAGTTTCGATGAAAACCTAGAGAATAAATCAGTTTAGAGAGAAACAAACAATGCTCGTACCGCGCTCTTATCCACCTTCGAACCAGCGGTCAGCGGAATGGCGGAAACCTGGCGGAAGTATACCGGAACCTGGTAGCGCGCCAACCGCTTATTTAGTTCTTGTTTAAGTTGTGTTTCACTGGTGTTTGCCCCATCCTCAAGTACCACGGCAGCAGCAGCAACTTCACCATAGACTGGGTCTGGAACTCCAACCACAGATGCATCCGCAATCACGTTTAGCCTACGCAGTTCTTCTTCCACATCGATACACCAGATTTTTTCACCACCGCGGTTAATCATGTCTTTCTTGCGATCCATCAGGTATATATACCCCTGAGAATTGGCTCGCCCTACATCACCGGTGGCTAGCCAACCATCGGCGGTCAAGGCATCAATTTCGATTTCGTCATAGCGCCTAGCAATGTTAGCTCCGCGCATTTTTATTTCGCCCACCTCCCCAACGGGCAATTCCACCCCAGAATCATCACATATCTTCACTTCTAGTCCGGGAATAGGTAATCCAGAGGATCCTAAGTAAGGAGAGCCAGCCGCATCACAGGGAAACACGAAAGCAGGAGAGCAACTTTCGGTTAGCCCATACACCGTACGGAACTGCATTTGCGGCATCCATTCGTGTAATTCTTTAATTCGCGATACCGGCATATGGGCTGCGCCACATGCCATCTTCTGCACCGATGGAAGTTCGGGAAAACGATCACGCTCTTCTAACATCAACGCGAAAACCGTAGGAGAGGCATGCACAAAGCTAACCGCAGAAATGAAAATTTCCTTGACAAATGGTCTGCCTTCCATACGTTTCTGGATATGAATTGAACCTCCCAAATAAATAAATAGTCCAATGATGGCAATCATTCCGGTTACATGGTAGATGGGAACGGCGATAATAGTAGTGTCATCGCTGGTTAACTCAAGTACCCTTTCATAAGAACGTACAGCATGTACTGCGTTCATATTTGTCAGCAGCACACCTTTGGATAGGGATGTGGTTCCCGAAGTAAATAACAGGATGGAATCCTGCTCGATTCCCGGAAGTGGAACCTCTGCCAGCACTGTTTTCGGGTCTAACTCCCCCTTCTCACTATTCAAAGGTAACCCGCAAGCACAGGTGTTAGAGGAGGTGGTAACTACTGGCTTATCCTCAAACCAAGCAGCTTGCTCAGGATGACAAATGACTAAATCTAAGTTGGCGCGAGCCACCAAAGCGTCGATTTCTGCCCGACGGAATTTACCAGGGAGCGGCACTATGATGGCACCTAGCCGGTTGCTAGCGTAGAAAGAGGTAATAAAGTCAATTCCGTTGTCCAGCAATACCCCTATTCGGTTTCCGGGACCAATTTTGTATTCTGTGTGCAAATAGGCCGCGAACTGGTCGGTTAGCTGCTTGACTTCAGAGAAAGTGAAACGGTTACCGTCCTCAGCAAAAATTGCCACCTTACTGGCGAACCGTTGCGCGGTATTTACTAGAGTTTCATAAAGTGAAGCAGGACCAGGTACATAGGTTTGAACCGTTCGCCCATATACCTCAACTGGCTGCAAATCGTGCACCATTTCTTCTGGCCAAAGTGCTTGCCCGGAAATCATCTTTGAGTACTCCTTGTTCAACTTTTAGTCTGGGGCTTCCCGATTAGGCGGCTCTGCCAAACCGGCTCCCCTGTAGGTGGCTTGGCCCGTGCTGAGCCAAGCCGACTTAGAGCTATTCGCGTGTTCGTGCCGCCGCGAGGATGCGGCACGCCATTCGCACTGAATCTTGTAGTGACGGCTGGGCTGTGGCGAGAGCCTCTTTAAGGGTGCCAACAACCCGCACGGTGGGGATGATGGCCGCGAAACCGTTTTCGTGTAGCGACTCCACGTCGCGGCCCAGATTGCCGGTGAACGCAATAGTGGGTACGCCCTGTGCGCGTGCCTCGAGCATAACCCCCCACGGGGTTTTGCCAAATTTGGTCTGGAAGTCCATGGAGCCTTCTCCGGTGAACACGAAGTCCGCACCCGCGATTTTTTCGCCGAGCTTCACGGTGGCTATCACGACTTCCACGCCGCGCTGCGGTTTTGCGCCCAGCAGTGCCATGAAGGCCGCGCCCAGGCCGCCGGCTGCTCCGGCTCCGGGAATCTCGGATACGGCACGCCCGCTTGCCGAGTCCAGGAGCTTGCCCCATTGGGCGAGGGCTGCGTCAAACACCTCAACCTCATTCGGTTGCACGCCCTTTTGGGGGCCGAAGACGGCGGTTGCGCCGCGTTCGCCGGTGAGTGGGTTATCGACGTCGCACGCGAGCGTGATTTCTACATCTTGCCAGCGTTCGCTGATGCCGCTGGTGTCCAGGTTGGCGGCGTCCGCCAGAGCCAGCGCCCGGGTCTCAATTTCCTTTCCTGCGGCAGTTGTGGCAACCGCGCCCAGGGCGCGCGCCATGCCCCAGCCGCCGTCATTGGTGGCTGATCCGCCCAGGCCAACTATCAGGCGGGCGGGGGAGAGTTCAAGTATGTGGTTGAGCAGCTGACCCACGCCCGCGGTGTTTGCTTCGCGGGGGTTCAGCTCTTCTGTGGTGAGGTGTTCGATGCCGGCAGCCTCGGCGATTTCGACGACCGCCAGGCGTTCCGCCTCGATCCACCCGAAGTGGGCGGTCCTGGTGCGCCCGAGTGCATCGGCGACATCGGCGTGGAGTAGTTTGCCGCCAAGCGCGTCCACCAGGGACTGGGTGGTTCCTTCGCCGCCGTCAGCCATGGGAACCTCAATGCATTCAGCATCAGGGAACACATCACGAACCCCGGCGCTCATCGTTGCGGCGGCGGTGGCGGCGCTCATCGTGCCTTTGAAAGAATCAGGGGCGAGGACGAATTTCATTGCTACTCCGATTGTTGAGTGGTGGGGTAGCCGGGTTTAAAGCGGCTACCCCACCAATCTAGGATGTTTTACGCATTTGCTGATTCTTCAGCATTGGTGTTGCGGTACTTCAGACCCCATACCAGGACGGAACCAACAAGCACAGCGATGATGATGAACCATAGACCAGCAAGCTGGTTGCCGGTCGAGTCCTCTAACTTGCCCATGACCGTGGGGCCTAGGAAGCCACCCGCCAGGCCGCACATATTCATGAATGCGACAGCTGCTGCAGAGGTGGCGCCAGAGAAGCGCTGCTGCGGGAAGGTGAACAGGATCGACTGGATCACGAACAGCTGTGAAGCAGCGATGAAGAAGCCGATAACGGCGACCCATAGGTTCGTTGAGGCAACAGCAGCGATGGTCAGACCAGCGGCAACCATGAGGAACCCAATCGAGGCCATGAACTTCGACTTGCGAAGGCCGGTGGCGTACTTCGGTAGGAACCAGGATCCCAGCGCAGCCGCGATCCACGGAATCGCAGTAATTAGACCCACCGTCATGCTGCCCATGTTCGCGTCGTAAGACTTAATCATGGAGGGCAAGAAGTACGACAGCGAGTACACAGCGATCTGGTGGGTGAAGTAAGCAACAACTACCAGCCAGATAATTGGATCGCGAAAGACCGGGCCCAGCGCGCGCAGATCACTGTGGCTGGACTCTTCTCCAACGTCCTCCGAAGCGAGGTAACGCTCGATGAGATCCTTATCCTCGTCGCTGAGCCACTTAGCGTTTTCTGGCTTATTAGGAAGCCAGTGCCACACGCCGTAGGCAAGGAAAACTGCCGGCAGACCTTCAATAATGAACATCCACTGCCAACCGTGTAGGCCGAGCAAACCATGCATCTGGAGCAGAGCGCCCGCCAGCGGGGCCCCAATGATGTTTGCGATCGATACGCCGAGGAGGAAAATGCCGATGGCGCGAGCGCGGTACTTCTGCGGGAACCAGTACGAAATGTACAGGATGATGCCAGGGTACAGGCCTGCTTCAGCGACACCTAGCAAGATTCGCAGTACGTAGAACGATGTATCGTTCCAGACGATCGCCATAAGCATCGAAATAATGCCCCAGGTGACCATGATTCGGGTGATCCAGAAGCGAGCACCCGTTTTGTGCATGATCAGGTTCGAGGGGATCTCGAGCACGGCATAGCAAAGGAAGAACAGACCGGCACCGAGGCCGTAGGCGGCCGCCGAAAGGCCGATATCAGCCTGCAGCGCTTCTTTAGCCATACCGATATTGGTGCGGTCAATGAAGCTAATGATGTACACGATCACCAGGAGCGGCATCAGCTTCTTGAAGTTCTTCTTTGTTAGTAGGTCCATCCTAGATTTCTCTTCGGAGGAGAACTCAGCATGTGTAGTTGACATATAATTTCTCCGTTCTATAGTGCGCGGAATACCGCTGCCACGCCTTGGCCTCCACCAATGCACATGGTTACCATGCCAAATTCGGTGTTCGTGCGACGCAGGTTGTAAAGGGTACGAAGTGTCAAAATAGCGCCAGTTGCTCCCACCGGGTGCCCCAATGCAATCGCGCCACCCAGCGGGTTCGTCTTATCCATATCCAAATCCTGGTCACGGATCACGGCTAGTGCCTGAGCGGCGAAGGCCTCGTTAAGCTCGATCCAGTCGATATCGGCCAGGGACAGCCCAGCCTTATCAAGCGCCCGCGGAATCGCCAATGCTGGAGCAAAACCCATAATTTCGGGAGCCAAACCTGCCTTTGCAAAACTAACCAGCTCACCAATCGGCTTTAAACCTTCCGCCTTGGCAATAGATTCAGTGGTCATCACCAACATGGCAGCAGCATCGTTAATGCCGGAGGAATTACCGGCGGTAACGGATCCACCTTTGCGGAAAGCAGGACGTAGTTTGGCCAATTTCTCCTCGTTGGAGGTGGGGCGCAAATGCTCATCGGTGTTAAACACACGCTCTGACTTACGTTCCTTAACTGTGATGTCCACGATCTCATCTTGGAACATGCCGTCAGCTTGAGCTTTTGCGGCTAACCTTTGTGAACGTGCTGCAAAAGCATCTTGATCCGTGCGGGAAATATCGAATTTATCCGCTACATTTTCTGCGGTAACACCCATCGGGTAACCACCAAAAGGATCGGTTACTAGCGACATGGTTCCATCAACCAAGGTATGGTTGCCAGTGCGCCAGCCGTTACGCGCCTGAAAATCCATAAAGGGCTGATTCGACATATTTTCGGAACCACCGGCAACTACGAATTTCGAATCTCCAGCACGCAGTTCAAGCGCTGCAGATTGAACTGCCTGCAACCCCGATCCACATAACCTATTTACTGTAAAAGCAGTGGACTCTTCGCGTACTCCCGCCTCTAAGGAAATTCGGCGTGCCAAGAAGGCATCCCCGCCTACTTGTCCCACGCAGCCAACTACTACTTCATCAATTGCATCCATGGGAACGCCAGAACGTTCCACCGCCGCTTTCATCGCGGTTGCCCCCATGACGTGATTAGGCGTAGTGGACAGGGAACCAGCAAATGTACCGATTGCAGTCCTTGCGCCCTCAATAATGACTATTTTTTCCAATTGTTTACCTTTCTTAATAGAACCGCTCCCGCCTTCGCGGAATCCAGTGTTTTACTTAACGCGTCGTATGAATGAGCGCCGCTGCTTGGCGAGCAGCGTCATTGTCATCAACCTCGAGAATCTTCCAACCTTCGGTGGTTAGTTGCACCATGTAATGTTCAGAAGCCAAGTAGACTTCTTGCCCTTTATCTAGGGCGGCAGCACCGTAGAAAGTTAATTGGTCCACTTCATCTACCCACTTGGGATGTTTCGAATCGGCAATCATCAGGAAGCAGATTCGTTTCGCACCGTCCACAATGTCCATGAAGCCACCGCAGCCGATGGCTTTGCCACCAAAAGCCGAAACGTTAATATTGCCTTTACCATCTACTTGCCCCACACCCATGTAGGTGATGTCCACGCCGCCACCGTTGTAAAAATCGAACTGTTGCGGATGGCTGATAATAGCTGCCGGATGAATTGCACACCCAAAGTCCACTCCCCCTAGCGGGACACCTCCGTATGTGCCAGACTCCACCGTTAAGGTAACTTTGGCGAGCTTACCGCTTACCGCAAGTGCCCGACCTATGGAGTCTCCGGGGAGACCGGTACCTAGATTAATAATGTCTCCGTCGCGTACCAGCTTTGCGCCCCTCTCCCCGATGCGCACCCGAACCGGTTCCACCTCGTGGTCAAGGATGGACTTTGCTAGTTCCTCAGAGGAGGCATACCCCGTGATCAGATCCATATTTACCTCAACCGCCGAGTTAGTTTGCTTGTGGTATTTCGCTGGATCAGAAGTCACCATAACGTAATCCACCAGTACACCGGGAACATTCACCAGACGAGCCGGAATGTCACCACGCTCTACAATCTGCTTCACCTGGGCAATTACGATTCCGCCATTGTTATGAACAGACTGCGCAATTGCCAGCGAATCCAGAATTGTCACGTCGTCTTCTTGCGACATATTTCCATCTGGATCAATCTTCGTACCCCGTATAATCGCCACGTCAATCGGGAAAGACTTGTAGAATAGGTATTCCTTACCATCTCTTTCCACCAGTTCCACATACTCATCAGGAGCTGTGGCAGCACGGGCAGAATCGTTAATTCGTCCTCCATCCAGCCGTGGGTCAACGAAAGTACCGAGCCCCACCGTAGAAAGCTGCCCCGGTCTACCTGCTGCTATCGTACGATACAGCGTGGATATCTGACCTTGCGGCAAGCAAATAGCTTCCACCTCATCTTCGCCCAACAGGTTCGCCATAGGTGGGTTTAGCCCCCAGTGTGGCCCCACTACGCGTTTTAGTAATTTTGGGTGAGCAAGGCGGGCAAGCCCATCCACTCGGTTTGACTGCCCAGCTGCATGTACGAATGTCAAATTATTCGGGGTACCTTTTTCTAAGAATGACTGTTCGATATGCGCATAGATTTCATCAGCTACGCTCATCATGGTGAAACCATCGGCAGCTACAGTAGCCCCGTTCGGAATCAGTGATGCCACTTCTTCAGGCGTCACTTGTTTAAAGCTCATAGCTTGTATCCCCCTCCGATGCGAATGGTTTCACCGGTCAGGTAGGAGGCATCGTCAGATACCAGGAACGCAACCAGATTGGCTACATCCTCTGGTTTTCCGGCACGCTTGAGGGACACCTTTGCGACTTGCTCTTCATAGAGGTTCTCGAATCCAGCACGTGAAGGAATTTCCTTAAGCTTGCAGGTCATATCCGTTTCAATAAAACCAGGAGCAATTGCATTGGCGGTCACATTCTTGAACCCCAGCTCCTTGGATATAGAGCGGGTTAGGGAGACAACGCCACCTTTTGCTGCCGCGTAGTTAGTTTGCCCCACGTTTCCTTGCCAAGATTCGGAGGCCACGTTACAAATGCGCCCATACTGGTTTTCACGCATATGCGATCCCACCTTGCGACACAAGTAGAAAACGGCAGAAAGATCTACTGCGAGCACCACATCCCACATGTCATCGGTCATCTTATGAAGCATGCCGTCACGGTTGATTCCGGCGTTATTTACCAGGATGTCAATCTTGCCCAGTTCCGCAATCACCTGCTCTATGGCAGCATCCACAGCTTCACGATCGGCAACATTCAATGCAATGGATCGTGACTTGCCTCCACACTGTTCAGCCACCACCTTGGCAGCCTCGCCATTAATATCTACAACAACCACGGTGGCTCCGCGCTGCGCAAGTTTTAGCGCGATGCCTTTACCAATCCCCTGCGAGGCTCCGGTTACTACCGCAACCCTGCCGTTTAGCGATATCGAATCCATTATTCTTATACCTTTCATTAGATTAAATAGGTTGACAGCGGCAAGAATTGCCGATGTGTAGTTCATATGGACATACGATGTCCGTTTGCTTGACACGCTCGTTACGCATCAGGTTTTCTAGCTGCACCACAGCTTGCTCCGCCATCGCACGAATTGGTTGCACGATAGTGGTAAGTGAAAATCCTGGCCATACCGCTGGGGTAACACCATCAAAACCTCCCACAGCGACGTCGTCAGGAACGCTAATACCATGAGCGTTAAAATCCTCTATTATTCCGAAAGCAATGGCATCTGAGCCACACAGAATTGCCTCTGGTAACCCACGTTTTAGCGAACGAAAATGTTTTGCGGCGTTATACCCGCCCCCAGTTCCCAGATCGGTACGCACAATCCACTCGGTAGGGGTGGATAATCCGCTTTCGATTAGACCTTCAAGATACCCAACATGACGCTCGTTTGAAGCCGAAGAGCTCCGGGGACCAATAGCCAGCGCTATCTTCTTATATCCGTGGCTCACCATATGTAGAGCCATATCTTTTGCCGCGTTCTTGTTATCTATTCCCACAAAAGCTGCACGTACTGTTGGCATTTTGCGTGATACCTGTACATAAGGCAGGTTTGCATTGCGCAATAGGCGAGCTACCGAAGCATCACCATCTTGCGTTGCGGTAAGAATGATTCCATTAACTCCATGCTGAGTCATGGTTTGCACGGTCGAGAGCAGATCTTTAGGACGGTCGCCGGTGTGTGCTAACAGCGTGTTTAGATTATGTGACCGAGCGACCTCTGCCACAGCAACGCCTAGCTCCTGGTAAAACGGGTTGGAAAGATCCGCAAGTACCAAACCTACCAACGAGGGGATAGTGTGCATATTTGTAGCACGTTCTGGTACTTCTATGCCGTAAGCACGTGCCAATTCGATTATTGACCGCCGGGTTTCATCAGAGATTCCGGGCTTCCCATTTAATGCATAGGAGACCGCTGCCTTCGACACTCCCAACACCTGGGCGATATCAGATGCCGATCCGCGGGTAGCCCTACTACGGTTCTCATTAACCCTCATGCATTTCTCCTTGTAACGCCCAAGGCTCGCTTCTTTGCTGAGACCTTTTTGGACGCTTATGCTCATAATCACATCAGGACTGGGAGTTAAGCAACGTTAAGTTGTAGAGTTTATTATTTACGTTTCTGCTGTTTAACCCAATTTTTACCGCGTAGGAGACCGAGGCTTTTTAAAATCGAGCAATAATCGCCAACGCCCGTAAGCTACGATTTGTCCCAAACAATCTTCAAAAATGAACATTCTCCGCTGCTGATATAAGCACCACGACCTCGACGCGTTCTAAGTCACCATGAGTGATTATCGCTATCCGCCGACCTGCCCGGCAGCAGGATTCTTTCCCGTAATAGGGAAAATACCAGGATTACATCCTGGCTGCGCAACGACCCAAATAGAATATTCCCTGCGTGGAGCCGACTATCGGACTCGAACCGATGACCTGCTGTTTACAAGACAGCTGCTCTACCAACTGAGCTAAGTCGGCGGGTACGCAATGCGTACAGAGGGTGCGGTGCGTCTGTAACTCCCGCGGCCCTTACGAAACCGGCGCGTTGGGTAGGTATCCCGTACCCGCAGTCCTCGCCTCGCGTCCTCAAAAATGAAGACGCCCTTTAGTTTGTCATGGCTTTAGTAAATGAACAAAACCGCAGCTAGTTGCAACCCGATCTCCCGTATTTCTTCGGCAGTTAAAGAGTAGTTCTCACTAACCTACCGCTGGATCAAACCTGATCTCTACCTAGGTGAGACCCACCTAGTCCGCCCCGAGTTACTAGTGGCTGAGACTTAATCCCCACCCAGCTAGCAGTCCCAGACCTATTACTTCCCCAGCAACACGTCCTCGTTAAAACTTCCATCCTGGTTAATCGGGTTCTCAACCAATTTCCCATTGGAGGCAAACATCGGGGTACCTACCTGCTGGGTTTGCTTACCAGCAGCCTCCGCCCACTGTTTTTGCCACTTCTCCAGCAGCGCCGATTGCGGATCTGCCTTAAAGGAGTTAATGATCTCGTCTTTAACCCCAACCTTCTTGGCAACTTCTTTGATTTTTTCTAGCGACTTAGCCGGATCAGCCATAATCGTGGAGTTACCCTGATCCTTCCACCCAGCGTCCTCACCTTTAGCGAACATCACCCCATATCCGGCATCGATCAACGCCTGGTGGAAATCCAGCGTCTTCTCCGGCTGCTCTGCAGCTACCTGCATAGAAGCATTCCCGGCGATGATCGTCCACGGCAGAGCGTGAGTAGCCACCGGATGCAGCACCAGATTGGCTTTACCATCTTTAGCAAAAGCCAGGACTTTATCCCCCAGCTTGTGCTCTAGATTCAAACAAGCGGGGCAGCCATAGGAGTACCACATCTCAATCGTGGGAACCCCAGCGGTAGCTTTATATACGCCCTTTTGACCAATCAAAATGCCCTGCGCCGCATCAACGGCCTGTTGACCAGAGAGGGCAGCAACTTTTTCCGGGCTTTGTCCGGAAAGCACCGCGCCCCCAGCACTTCGACTTGCATGCGCTATATTGTTCCCTCGCTGCGCAATCAGGTATCCGGAGAGGGCGACCGCCGCCACCACCAGCACCGCAACTATCGCGATTACCACGCGATTACGAGTCTGCTTGCGCCGCGCCGCTTCACGCTGCGCTTCTACCTGCTTCCAAACCTTTTCTTGCCGCTTTTTCGCAGCTGGAGATGAACTCTTAATTTTTCCGGTCTGCATTTTGCCTTTTGTCTTTGCCATTACTTTCCCGCTACTACTTTCCTGCAACTTTCCAGATTATCTGTTTTAAGCATAAACGAGGACGCACCTCACTCTCACCCTATCCGGGCTTTAATCACCGTAATCCTGGGTGACGCCACCTACCACAGACCATTTACCACCATATATTCGGCAGCAATACTGGCTGCTAACGCCACCAAGATCCAAAATAGGCGCGCCCCCGCTCCCCCCAGCAGGCGCACCATAGAACCAAACCCCACCCGAAAGGAACGAGAAAAGAAGGCAACTATCGTCCCAAACAGCGAACACGCCAGGTAGAGCAGTACCCGATAAATCACCGGTTGTTCGCGCAGCCCCGGTGGCAAAAGCTGCGACGCCAGCTGCATTAACGGCGGGTAGCCAAAACGCCCTATAAGAGAAACACCCACCGCCACCAGTATGGTCACCACGATTGCTCCATTTATCGGAGCCAATAACGGTTGGGCTTTAAGTGCTGCGCTGGGCGGAGTAACCATTCCCGAAGCCAATTGCGCATCTCGCATGCGCGCCCTAAATGCCCCAAAAAGACCGCAAAGCGCTACTAAAATCGCTAAGACTACCGCACACAGATAATTCACGTCAGAGGTTCCCGAATAATTTTTGAACTCAAAAACTTCCGTAAACAGAGATAAAGATAGCATTAACGCCAAACAGGATATCCAAGCATTAGGTAGCTTATTAGGGATATAGCGCGGCTCCCACTGTGCAGGCACCTCGCCGCCAGGAGCAACTCCGGCGACTGCGCCATAGCCAGGCGGCTGCGCCCCCGAATTTACGCCGCTACTCGCATAGTTCCCGGCATAATTCCCCGCTGGCACTACCTGGTTAGCGGCAGCGCCGGCATTTTCAGGGGACGCGGGGGGATAAAGCCGCGTAGCTTGCCCCGAAGCCAGGGGGGCAGAGTTGGGCTCTGTTTCCCCTCCGTGTTGAGGGGAAGGGGGGAAACTGGGAGGAGCCGCCCCTAAGCCTGCCGCCCCCAGACCAGCAGCTCCGATACTCGTTGCCCCCAAAACCGCTGTACCCTGGCTAGCCGTCGCAGAGCCAGAATCATCCTGCAGGTAGGCGCCTTCCGGCAAGTAGTCAGCAGGATCTTTCCCCTCATTAACCGCCTCAAAAGCCGCGATTAGCTGCTCGGGGGAGGCGCGGCGCTCCGGATCCACCTGGAAGCCAGCCAAAAACACTTGCCTGAGTGGCTGCGGCAATTCTGACAGGTCGGCTTGACCGGTATTTATCCGCCCTAAAACTACCTCGATAGGGCCAGAACCAAAGGGGGGACGACCAGTGATGCAATAGAGCAACACGCACAGCCAAGCCCACCAGTCATCGCGCTCCTGTGCATCCTCGCCTTGAATAAGTTGCGGTGAAATATAGCCGGGAGTTCCTGTGACCAGCCCGGTTGCGGTTAAACGTTCTGCCCCCGGGGTTTGGGAGATCCCAAAATCAATCAACACCGGCCCCTGCTTAGAAATCATAATGTTCGCGGGTTTCACGTCTCTATGCACTACCCCGGCGCTATGAAGTTCCCGCAAAATCCGGGCTAGCCACTGTGCCAGGTCAATCAGATCTGGCAGATTCCAGGTACCGAATTCGCTCACATCCTGGGCGATAGTGACCCCTTTAATCAGTTCCATGGCCACATAAGGAGTTTCACCCTCGGTGTTTACCTCAAAAACTTTCGCTACCCCCGAGGAGCTGACCCGGTTAATCGCGTCAGCTTCTCTCTGCAAGCGTTTGCGGGCATTGGGGTCGCTAGCGATTTGGGGATGCAAAAATTTCAAGGCAACTTGGCGCCCATCGGGGGCTTCGGCTTGGTAAACCGATGCCATCCCCCCTGTCCCCAAGGCCTTAAGTACCTTGTATCCGCCAATTTCTTGCGCGACCACTAT
Organism: Varibaculum massiliense; assembly: GCF_900106855.1. Lineage (NCBI taxonomy): Bacteria > Bacillati > Actinomycetota > Actinomycetes > Actinomycetales > Actinomycetaceae > Varibaculum > Varibaculum massiliense. The sequence continues at coordinate 606,890 of NZ_FNWI01000004.1, forward strand.
CTCCCTAACTGTTAAGCAACTCTCTTTAAGCGATTTTAGCTAACTGTGTTCGCAGATACCCAACTACCTGTGCCACAATTGTCCTAGCAATAGCCATAAGGAGGAAATAGTGCCAGCTATGCAAAAGCTAAGGGTAACTACTGAGGGGACCTCTTCATTTTATTCCCTGGTACCTTCTCTGCCCTGGTCCTTGCCTCTAGAAGAATGGCCAAATGAGCTGTTAGCAGCCCTCCCCCGTGGCATTTCCCGCCACGTAGTACGTTTTATTCAGGCCAAGGGCGAAATTTTCGCAGTCAAAGAGATTTCTGAACGCGATGCGCTCCACGAATACCAAATGCTGCGCCAGCTGCAAAGTAAAGAACTGCCTACTGTGTCGGTGGCGGCAGTAGTCGCCGGACGCGAGGACGAAAATGGCGAAGAACTACCCTCCGCCCTAGTCACCCACCACTTACAGTATTCCCTTCCCTACCGGGTGTTATTGTCAAAACATCTATCTCGCGGCACCCTCGACCGCGTCCTGGATTCCCTAGTTGCCCTGCTGGTTCGCTTGCATTTATCCGGGTTCTACTGGGGAGATGTTTCCTTATCAAATACCCTTTTCCGCCGTGATGCCGGCACCTATGCCGCCTATCTGGTAGATGCAGAAACTGGGCGTTTTTACGACAACATCTCGGATCGTTCCCGCGAATACGATGTTTCCCTAGGTGCTATGAATATCATCGGCGAACTAATGGACTTACAGGCAGGTGGTCTGGTAGACGAAGACTTTGATCCGACTATAGTCGGCGATTACCTGGAAGAACGCTACCGCGCCCTCTGGAATGATTTAACCAGATCCGAGCGTATCCCCGCCGACGAGATTTGGCGAGTAGGAGCACGCGCCGACAGGTTGGGACAGCTCGGTTTCGATATCGGTCAAGTAGACATTGAATCCGATGAGGACGGGGATTTCCTGAGGTTCGCCCCGCGAGTGGTAGAGGCCGGGCATTTCCAGCGTCTGGTAAAAGATTTAACCGGTCTGGAAGTCCAAGAAAAACAGGCAAAACGTATCTACACCGATATTTTGACCTATCAGCAACACAAGAAACTAAGCAAAACTCCGCTGCGTTTAGTGGCAAACGCCTGGATGGACCGCGTTTATCTGCCCACTATCAGCGCAATCCCCGATGACCTGCGGGCGAAACTAGAGCCGGCACAAATCTTCCATGAGGTTCTAGAGCACCGCTGGTTCATGTCTGAAAAAGCTCACCACCATGTCCACACCCGCAAAGCGGTAAAGGACTATATCCGCACCCAGTTGGCGACCCGCCCAGACGAGCAAGTAGTACTTCCCATGCCTCTCACCGCGACCGCCGATATTTCCGACTATCTAGACTCAGAAAGAAACTAACTGTCATTTTCTGGTGCGCACCGGCATTGATAACCTAGAGCGCTAGCTGAAGAAACCCTGGATAATGGTGCTGGTTCCCTAAAAGTGCCGTTAGTGGCGACCATGACGGCGCCCTATCACTACTAATCCCCCTTGAGGTAAGAGACGATCGGGAGACATCGACTCGGAAACAGCCGCTAGGGAAATCGTAAAAACCGCCGGCTGACGATTAGTTAGCTCAATGCGACCTCCATCGGCTTCAATCAGGTCTTTCGCCAGCGCCAGACCGATTCCACTGGACCCGTGACCGCTAACTCCCCGCCGGAAAATATCGGGGGCAATATCTTCGCTCACCCCCTCGCCCTCGTCAGCAACTTCTACGAAGATTGAGCGCGAGGAGACTCCTTTGCGGGTAGAAACCGTGACCGTACCTGCCCCGTATTTCAAAGAATTCTCTACCAAAGTGGCAATGGCCTGCGAAAGTGAAGAGGGGGTCGCCAAGGGTAAACGGTCAGTTACCAAGTTATTAAAAACAATTTGGCGTCCTACTGCTGCGAATTGGGGCTCCCACTCGTCCTTTTGTTGACGGAAAATCTCCTCCATTTTCACTGCCTGGGTGTGACCGTGACTGGCCTGCTGTGCGCGCTTCTTCAAATCCTCTACCACTTGGGTGATTCGTTCTACCTGTTCCAGGCAGGCTTCAGCTTCGCTGCGTACCTCTTCGTCATCGCTTAGATATTGGATTTCTTCTATCCGCATTGACAGGGCGGTCAAGGGGGTGCGCAACTGGTGAGTGACGTCCGAAGCGAACTGGCGCTCCTTGGCAATCCGACCCACAATCCTTTCCCCGGAGCGAGAAAGTTCCTCACTTACCAGGTCAATCTCTTCGATTCCAGTAGGCTCTAGCCGGGCTTGCACTGCCCCGGAACCCACTTGTTCTGCCTGGGCAGAAAGATAGATTAGGGGCGCAGCCAGCCGGCGCGAACCATGGAAAGCGAAGGCGGTGCCCGCCCCCAGTGCCACCGCCCCGCAGATGAGCACCGCACAAACTGCCCCTACCGCGGACCAAATCACTGGCACCGCCGAGGAACGCACAGAAACGTAGAGACCCCCAGCGCTGCGAGCGTGGGAATACAGTTGCCAGTCAGTGCCTATGGGGCCAGAATCAAAAATACGCTTTTCCTGATGGTCAATACGGATTTGAGCTTCGGGAGCATAGACGCGTCGCCACTGGATAACTGCCTTTCGGGTACGATCCAGGTCGTGTACCCCAATCTGATCCAGATAACGTGACAGGGTAACCGCTTGCTGATCTTGGGCTCTCTGGCTGGACTGCCACACGTACGACGGAGCCAAAATTGCCAAAGGTAGTCCCAATAGGGTCAGCGATACCAACACTGACTGAAAAACCATTAACAGCGCGCGGCGGCGCATCACGGTCTACTTTCGGTCGGTCTCGAAACGAAATCCCATTCCCCGCACAGTAGAAATGTAATAGGGATAGGCAGCATCATCGCCCAGTTTTCGGCGCAACCAGGAAATATGCATATCCAAGGTCTTGGTGGAACCCGCGGGATCCGAGCCCCATACCTCCTGCATAATCACCTGGCGAGGAACCACATTGCCCGCCTCTTTAATCAAAATACGCAGCAGATCGAACTCTTTGGCGGTCAGCTGCAGCTCCCGTCCATCCTGAAAAGCACGGTGAGCGGAAACATCAATTTTAATGTCTTGCGCCTCTAGAGTGTCATCTTGGAAGTCGCTACCAGCGCGGCGCAACAGGGCGCGCACCCTCGCCAAGAGTTCCGCTAGCCGGAAAGGCTTGGTTACATAGTCATCCGCGCCTGCATCCAGACCAACCACCATATCAACTTCGTCAGTGCGGGCGGTCAGCACCAAAATCGGCACCGAAGACCCTTGGGAGCGAATCTCCCGAGCCACGTCTAACCCATCCATATCGGGCAACCCTAAATCGAGTATCACCAGGTCAGCGCCAATTATTTCACCGAGAGCTCCGCGACCGGTACCGTGGGCGCGCACTTCGTAGCCTTCTCGCCCTAGCGCACGTGCCAGGGGTTCCGAGATGGCCGGATCGTCTTCAACAAGTAAAACTGTAGTCATATTCCCATGGTAAACTATAAAAATCTTTATTGCCACTGGGCTTGAGCTTTAGATAGTTTTACCGTTTCTTTACCAGGGGGGAAGCTATTTCCAGAGTGCTGCGGCGTATCAGTGGCTGGGCAGTATGCACAGATTTATCGCGGGTAAGCAACCAGGCTTCCACTTCCCCCAGACCTTGCAGGTCTTGAGTTTCTGCCGGGCTGACCGCAAAAAAACCTTGAGTATCTAATTCCTGAAGCTGTTTGGCAGAGGTGGCATCCATCAGAATTTGTCCGCGGGGAGCAATATCTACCAGGCGAGAGGCTAGGTTGACCGGCGGGCCAAAAATATCGCCGGAACGGGAAACTACCCGCCCGTGAACTAGTGAGGCTCGCACCGGCTGGAGCTCCGGCTCCTGCTTCAACCGCTCAACGATTGCGCACACAATATCGGCGGCAACCAACAGTTCATCAGCAACGAACAAGACTGCATCCCCCAGAGTTTTCACCACTCGCCCTCCGCGAGTAGTAACCACGTCTCGGCAAGCCATTTCAAAAGTTTGCACCATATCTGCCAGCGCTGACCCAGTCATAGTGGAAGAACGGCGAGTATAGGCAACCATATCCACGAACCCCATGCAACGATCCAGGGGGTAAGAATCGGGGGCAGCCTCTTTCCCTTCCCGCATTTCTACTTCCCGGTTCGTGTTGAGCAGCAGATACGCCATCTGCCGGCGCCAGGCATAACCCAGTTGGGATTGCAATAGTTCTATGTATTGATCGATTTTATCCAGAACCACCAGGCGCGCTGAGGTGTCATCCAGACCCATGCGCTCTTGAAAATCGGTGACAATCGCCTCTAACTGCCAAAGCACTAGGCGATCGGCCAGATAGGACTGGGCGCGCAGTAACGAAGTTACGGTACCAGGTGACAGCGCACTGTTTCTAATCTCGTGAATCCATTCCTTTATCGCCTGTGCGTCTTGCTCTGTGAACATATAGGTGTCCGGATCTGCCTTGGGGAAGCCACAAGAAGTCCAAAAACGTTCTACGACCTTAATCTCTACCCCCACATGCTCTGCCATTTCACGCATAGTCATCGTGGGAGCTCCCCCGATGAGTTTCCACACCGGACGCATCACGGTATTGCGCGCTAGCCGGGCAGCAGACATGGATTCACTCACCCTACAACCTTAAGGTGAACAGCCTCACTTTTTCCAGCAGACGGGGCGGCGGCGCTCGCTTTGGCGGAAACTTTTTATTTTCGACAGCTTTGCCACCTCGCTTTTCTCCAATAGCAATGGTTTTAAAAAGTTTTATCCCCCGCCATTACCTGAACTTTTAAAATAGAGGCTATGACTGATTTCTTAGTCCTAGCCTCGGCATCTAAAGCACGGGTAAAAGTGCTGACTGCGGCAGGTATCACCCCCTTAGTTTGGGCAGCAGATATCGATGAGGACGCGGTGCGCACTAATTTGGTTAACGCCACCCCAGCCCAGGTAGTTACGGCTTTAGCCCAGGCAAAAGCCCGTCACGTCGCCCAGTTAATAACTAACACCGAGCAGCGCCGCCGGCAATGTTTACATCTCAACCAGGTCACTTTGAACGCAATTGCGAGATTGGAAGTGGGTGACCGGCTGGCGGTAATGGGCTGCGATTCCATGCTGCTACTAAATGGCAAACTCCGAGGAAAACCCCACACCTTCGAACGCGCCCTCGCCCAGATTCATGAACTTTCCGGGGCTTCCCCGGTGCTGTTCACCGGTCACTGCGCGATTTCCCTTATTCGCACCAAAGAGGGTTTTAACTGCGAGCAAGAAGTGCACGGATATTCTCAGGCCACGCTATATTTCAGCGAGATTAGCACTGAAGAGGCGCGCGCTTACGCAAATAGTAAAGAACCTTTGGAAGTAGCCGGTGGCTTTACCATCGATGGACTGGGAGGGGCATTTATTGACTCAATCAAGGGTGACCCACACGGAATTATTGGAATTTCTTTGCCGTTAGCGCGTAAACTATTAAATGAACTTGGCTTTTTTTGGCCAAATTTATGGAAGGGCTTACCAAATCAAGCCCCAACGGATAAGGTTGAGTTATGAGTGAACGAAAAGCACGCGGGGTAGGTCTCGCAACCGTCAGCGAAACTGGGCAAACCTTGGACGTTTGGTATCCGCAACCCCACCTGGGTTACCAACCAAATGAGACAGATGAAGATTTAATCCACAAACTAAGCCAGATTGAAGGACACGATACCGGACGTGGGGTTAACCGCACCGCCACAGTGGTAACCATCGATTTGGACGAGTCGGCGCACTCCACAGCCGATGCATATCTGCGCCTGCACCTACTTTCACACCGGCTAGTAAAACCGAACACCATTAACTTGGACGGGATTTTTGCTCGCCTCCCTACCGTAGCCTGGACCACGGAAGGTCCCTGCGCGGTCGAAGACTTTGAGAACACCCGCATGCGGATGCGCCTGAGCTATGGACATCCAATTCACCTGCTCAGCGTGGATAAGTTTCCCCCAATGGTTAACTACATTATCCCCTCTGGGGTGCGGATTGCCGACGGGGCGAAAGTTCGTCTCGGCGCCTATCTGGCTCCCGGCACTACCGTAATGCACGCCGCTTTCGTCAATTTCAATGCCGGCACCTTGGGCGCTTGCCTCATCGAGGGGCGGGTTGCCCAAGGGGTAGTAATCGATGACGGCTCCGATATTGGAGGAGGTGCCTCGACTGAAACCACCCTCTCGGGTGAAACCGGGCAACAGATTTCCCTCGGGAAACGCTGCTTGTTGGGCGCCAACTCGGGTCTGGGGATTGCCCTCGGCGATGACTGCATGGTGGAACCTGGTCTGAACTTGACCGCCAGCACTAAAGTTTCGGTGCTCCCCCACGCAGGCGTGGCGCCCTCTGCGGAAGGTTACTTCGCGGAGCCGGTAGTGGTTCCGGCCTCGGAACTTTCAGGCGCTTCGGACGTAATCTTCCGCCGTAACTCTCAATCGGGTCGGGTCGAAGCCCTGCCGCGCGCTGGCAAAGAAATCAAACTAGCCACCACCGCCCGCATCAACCCGTAGAATCTCAGATTCGGATTTTCCCGGAGCCAAGTAATAATCCGCGTACCGATTCCGGTGCGCGGATTTTTACACTCCCGCGCGCCCGCAGCCTCGCTTTCCCGTAGACCGAGTTAAGCGCGGGGAATTAGTTTTTCCTCCTGCCCAAAAATTTGGAAAACGTAGCGGCGTTTTCCAAATTTTGCGCCCGCCTAGCCGACTCAGATAAAACTAATCCCCCGCGCTCGGGTCCCGGCTGATACGAGAAACACGCGAGATACGCACTGAGCGTGCAAGTACGGATTTATAGCGCAAACGAACAAGAACTCATTACTAACAGCATCAAATACCCACCAAACAAGCGCCTAATCGAAAACTATTTTTTATAAATGCTGATCGTAGCTGATTCCCCGCAAGGGTCAGGCGGAACAAGATGCGAACGGTGATTGATCTGATCCTGCGAGACTATCCAGGTCTCCAGAGCACTTTTCCTAAGCCAGACCCGAATCGAGAAGAAACCCGTTTTCCTAGCCTCAGGGGTCGGGCGGAAAAAGATGCGAGAGGGGGCTTGAGCCGAGCGAAGCAAGGCTCACCGGGGTCCCCCGAGCACTTTTTCCGGCTGACCCACGACGAGAGGAAAAACTAATCCCCGCGTTGACTTTGGTATGAAAGCTAAAAGACACGCCGAGTGCTTTTACCGAGCCAGCCCCGCACTTAAGGAACAGCTACGATTGATGGCGCCACGCGGCGGAACGCTGACTGGCAACCCAAGCAGCTACCTGCGTGCGGCGCTGCAACCCCATTTTGGCTAGTAGCGAGGTGATATGATTCTTCACTGTCTTTTCAGCAACCCCCAGCTTTTCGCCGATTTCTCGGTTAGACAGCCCATCGCCGATGAGGTTTAAGACTTTGCGTTCCGCCGGAGTCAGATTAGCGGTGGGATCTTCATTGCCGGCACGGCGGCGGGTAACAGTGCGTTCATCGAGCAACACCCGTCCGCCTACTACTGCCCGAATCACGTCAGTAATTTCGGCTCCCCTTACCGTTTTAAGTACGTAGGCTTTGGCTCCTGCCTGCAAGGATTCAGCTAAAGCATCATCGTCATCAAAGCTAGTGAGTACGATTGCCAGAGACTGGGGAGAGACCTCCCGTAACTGTTTCATCACATCAATGCCGGTACCATCGGGCATTTGCAAATCCACCAGTACTACGTCAGGACGCACCAGTTCCGCGCGACGCACCGCATCCTCAACCGTTCCCGCCTCGGCTACTACCTCCATATCGGCAGTACGATCTACGATTTCCGCAATCCCTCGACGCACAATTTCGTGGTCGTCAATAATCATTACCCGAGTGGACGGCTCTTCTGTCTGCGACTGCTGAATGTTCACGTCTCGATTCTACCTAATCCTGTTGCAAAGGAAACAATGTTGTCACAAAGTGGTGAGCTAACCCCTACTTTCACACGTAAACAGTAGTTTCTACACTGAAATATCGCCTGGCTTAGCTGTCAGCGGGAATTTAACGTAATCCTACTTTTCCAATGCCTGACACTGGGGACAGAAGGTGGCGGTACGCCCAGATTGCTGCAGTTTTTCTAAAGTGGTGCCGCAAACCTTACAGGGTTCGCCGCCTCGTCCATAAACTTTTAGTTCCTGCTCGAAATACCCGGGGTTCCCGCTGGTATCTACATAGAGTTCATCGAAAGAAGTTCCGCCGTGTTTAATTGCGGCTTTCATAATCTTGCCGGCAACCTTAAAAATTTCCACAATCCGTTCTTCACTAATGGTATTAGCGCTTTGTGCCGGACTAGTACGGGCAGCAAACAGGGATTCATCTGCATAGATATTCCCAATCCCGGATACCAGTTTTTGATCTAGAAGGGAGTGCTTAATTGAGCTCTTGCGCTGATGTATTTTCTCTGCAATTTTCTTTAAATCCGCGTGAGGATCTAGCACATCCCGAGCTACGTTTACTTCGACATTGCGGGGAAGCAAATGAGATTCAGCGCCAATACCTGCCGGTTTCTTGTCCTTGGTTTCCACTAGCGGCTCGACTATCATGCGCCCGAAGGTGCGCTGATCCACGAAATTAACGGTTCTGCCATCTTTTAGCGTCAACCGCACCCGCAAATGTCCTTGGTTCCGATGGGACAATTCAATCTTGGGTTTATTGATTAGCAACTGCCCGGACATACCCAGATGAATAACCAGGGAATATAGGGTTTGTTCCCCTTCTTCGTCTTCGCCTAATAGCCACAGGAACTTGCCGCGACGTACAGCGTTGGTAATTGTCCACCCTGCTAATGCTTCGCTGAAACGTTTCGCATCTTGCCCGCGCAGGGAGCCAGGAAACAGTACCTCAACTTTTTCTATTTGCGCCCCGATTAGCTGCTTTTCGAGGCCGCGGCGCACTACCTCAACCTCAGGTAATTCTGGCATAAACAGTTCCCCTCAAATCTACTGTTGTTCCTAAATATTTAACTGTCAGATTATTGCTTTCTAGAACCCTAACGGCGTGGTTACCCCGTGTTCTTCTCGCAGCGTCATTACCGCTTGCCGGGCGGCTTCATGTTCTGCCACCTTCTTAGAACGTCCCTTCCCGGAACCGATCTCCCGTTCTCCGATAAGAGCTCGTGCCTTAAAACGGCGATTATGGTCAGGACCGGTACCCTCTACTGAAAACTCTACATTATGAACCCCTAACTGACCAGTAAGTTCTTGCAAAGTAGTTTTCCAATCCATAACTGCTCCCCGCTCGAGGGCGTGCTCTAAGAGTTCTTGAAGCAGATTTTCTACTACCTTCCGGGTAGGCTCCAGTCCGTGGCTTAGATAAGTTGCACCAATCAAGGCTTCTACCGTGTCCGAGAGAATAGAGTCTTTTTCGCGGCCTCCGGTCTTATCTTCTCCGCGCCCTAATAATATAAATTCCCCGAGGTTAATATCCCGGGCAACCTTGGCTAATGCCGGTTGGGAAACCGTGGCGGAACGCATTTTCGCCAAATGTCCTTCCGGATGGGAGGGATAAGTGCGGTAGAGGCTTTCGGTAACAATCAGTTGTAACACTGCGTCACCTAGGAACTCTAGACGTTCATTATTGGGCAGGTCGTCTTGTTCATGCGCGAAAGAACGGTGAGTCAAAGCCAGCACCACCATATCGGGGTCTAGCTCAATCCCCCATTTGGTTAGCAGCTTCGCTAGGTCTTGCGAACCGCGACTCATGCGTTTTTGTCTCCCTCTTAATCAAATATCCCCTTTAGCGCCGACCAGCGCGGATCAATCTTTTCGTGATGGTGACCGGCTTCGGCGTGTGCCAGAGCGATTCCACAGTCGGGGCAGAGCCCTGGGCAATCAGGGCTGCACAGCACCGAATACGGAATTTGCGGCACGATGGCGTCTATCAGAAGTGGCTCTAAATCTACCCGAGAATCAGGGCACACCTGATAGACCTCATCTAGCTCAGCATACATGTTTGAGTCGTCACTCACCTCATTTAGCAGGTGCGCCAGCTCATCCGGATAGTAATAGACCCGACTCAAAGAAAAATCGATGACTTTTTCTGCCGCTTCCAGGCAGCGCACACACTCCCCCTGGGTACGTGCCTGCCCGCTGACACTGATAGATACCCCTTCGGAAATCGCTACCGCGAGTACCTGCAAATCCAGGGTTTCCCCGGCCGGAACCGCCATATCCTCGGTGCCGATGGCGGCGGGTAATTCCACCTGCACCCGCCATGATTTACTGTCGCCTTCAGCGGAGCCTAAACCTGCTAAATCCAGGGGGATAGCTGCCTTTTTTACTTGCTTCATGCCCCTCAGCTTAAGATTTATTCTGTTTCGGCGCTAGCGAGCCGACCCTCAGTTACTAAAACTGGGGACGCTCCTGATGGGAAAACTGCGCCCGCCCCTTGCGAGTTTGCTCTGCTATTGCCCCCAGCAAATCTTCTAGCTGCGTCAACGAATCATTAACGTACTGGTCAGATTGGGTCATGAAATCGCTGGCTTCCCCGCGCGCGGCATTAACCGTTTCTTTGGCAACCCTCTGGGCTTCCTGGTAAACGTTTTCTTGAGCAACCATTTGATCTGCACGCTGCCGGGCTTCCTGCAAAATCTGCGAGGCTTGCTCCTTTGCCTGGGCAATAGTTTCTTCTGCCTGGGCACTGGCGTGTGCAATCGCCGATTCAGCCTGCTGATTGGCATCCGCAACCGTTTGTCGCGCCTGTTCATCTGCCTGGGCAATAGTTTGCTCCGCGCTCTGGTTCGCCTCGGTGGTGACCCGCTCGGCCTCGGAGCGAGCATCAGAAATAGTCTGCTCGGCCTCCTCGTCGGCGGCGTCCAACACCTTGTTAGCATCAGCCACGATTCGATCCGCATTAACCAGGTCGGCCGGTAGTGCCGCACGCGCATTGTCAAGCAGCTCCACCCCCTCAGCCTGATTAATCATCACCGAAGCGGAAAAGGGAACGCTGCGTCCCTCCTCGATCATTTCGGTGAGACGATCGAGTACTGCAATCACATCTGAAGGTGCATATTGCGGTTCTTCCTGGGCTTCCATAATCTTCCTTCCTGTTTTAGGCTTCTGGGTTCAAAGAATGGTCGGGAGCGATGTTATCTTCCGAGGTTGCCGTAAACGCTTGTTGTAACGCCTGGGCTACTTCGGGGGGAACAAATCCGGAGACATCTCCCCCGTAGGCAGCAATTTCTTTCACTACCGAGGAGGAGATTAGAGCGTTTTCGGGGGAAGTGGGAATCAAAATAGTGTCGATTCCGGAAAGTTGCCGGTTAGCGAAAGCCTGGGTCATTTCGCTGTCAGTATCTTTAGAGTTGCGAATCCCTTTCACTAGCGCCACTGCCCCATAGCGGGTGGCGAGGTCGCAAGCCAGTCCCTCCCAGGTAACTGCCTGCACATTCGGCAAGTCTGCGGTGGCTTGAGTAATGAATTCTTCGCGCTTGGCAGCGGTGAAAAGATAGTTTTTCTGAGAGTTTTTTGCAACCGCCACAATAACACGCTCAAAAATGTGGGCTGCGCGACTGATTACATCCAGGTGACCGTAGGTTAACGGGTCGTAGGATCCAACGCAGACAACAGTACTCATGAATACCAAAATACCTGCAAGACGTGCCAGAAGAGGGCGTCCCACGCGGAGGGAGGGGAAACTGCAGCCGTCCGGATGGTTTTAGATGGCGTCGAGGGCGGGGCGTAAGAAATAAACGGCGCTTTCCCCGTAGATTTTACGGGTGTCTTCTTCCCAATCATCTTCGTTCCAATCTGGGGCTTCATCGCGCGCCGAACGCTCTACTACTATCCAGGCATCAGGGTCACACAGGGGAAGCAGCTGCGTTAATATCTCTAAGATTTCCGAATTTTTCATAATGTAGGGAGGGTCGATGAAAACCAGTTCCCACTGGGGATTCGGGTCGGTTCCTTTCCAACGCGAAGCCAAGAAAGCCAGTGCTGACTGCACATATAGTTTCGCTTCCGCAAAAACCGCAGATGCCGCCTGGTTCTTTCGGATTGCCGCAGCCGCGCTTTGGGCACGATCAACCAGGTCTAGGCTGAGGGCTCCTCGTGAAAGGGATTCAAATCCGTAGGCTCCGGAGCCGGCAAAAAGATCCAAAACACAGGCATCTTCCGTAGCTCCCCGAGATTGCAAAGCCGAGAAAATCGCCTCCCGAACTCGGTCTTGGGTAGGGCGGGTGCCACAAGAGGGTACGGCTAGCTGAGTGCCTCGGGCGGCTCCAGCTATTATTCTCGTCACCATGACAGTTTAACCCTAGCTAAGTTCCTCAGAAAGCAGCTTCCCAGATTTCAGATACTGGCAGCTATCCTCGTTCTAAAAATTCCTGTTCTTCTTCGCTGACTCGCCGGGCAATTGCCTGCTGTAATACTTGATGCTGCTGTAGGTGCGGATCACCTGCAACCAGATGTTTCGCATCTTTGCGCGCTTGGGAGATCACTTCCTCGTCTGCCAATAAATCCAGGATTTTCAGGGAGGAGGCACGTCCGGATTGGCTATCTCCTAGAATGTCTCCACTCTCACGTAGCTGCAAATCAAATGCCGCCAATTCGAAACCATCGGTGGTTTTAGTGAAAGCATCGAGGCGGCGACTGGCAAGCGTGTCCGGTTGCACCCGGGACCAAACCAGGCAAACTCCCCCAAATTTACCGCGCCCTATTCGCCCCCGTAGCTGATGCAACTGAGCCAGACCAAACCTATCGGCATCTAGAATCACCATCATGGTTGCCTCAGGAACATCCACCCCTACTTCGATTACCGTAGTGGCTACCAGTAAGGGGGTTCTCCCAGCAGTAAAATCCGCCATCGCCTGGTCTTTTTCTTCCGCAGACATTTGACCATACAGAATCCCAATTTCGATTCCTTTTAACGCCGGTAAGGATCGCAGCTGGCTGACCGTATCGGAGACGTTTGCGATTGGTTCGCGGGCGTCCTCGCCTTCTTCACCCTCAGCCCCATCTGCACTCGTGGAGCCGGGATTAATCGCCGGGCACACTACAAAAACGCGATGACCAGCCGCAATTTCTTCGGCGGCGCGCTGCCAGGTGCGCGCTGTCCAAGTGCGATTAGCGGTATCTACCCGAAAAGTTTCCACTTTCGTCCGCCCGGGAGGCATTCCCTTTAAAGTCAGTAAATCTAGATCCCCAAACGAGGTCATAGCCACTGAGCGCGGTATGGGGGTAGCGGTCATCACCAGCAGGTGGGGGGTACCCGATTCGGCCTGTCGCAGCCGGTCACGCTGACGCACCCCGAACTTGTGCTGCTCATCAATCACTACCACCCCGGGGGAAGTAAGCATCACCCGCTGAGAAAGCAAAGCATGAGTTCCCACAATCAACGCTGGTTGCCCAGTTTTTAGCGCATCCAAAGTCCGGTTTTTCTCGGCAGTTGGCATCGAGGAGGTAAGACGATAAATCGGGACTCCCTCTGTCCCCCGCAAAGTAAATCCCCCCGGCTGGGCATATTCGCCCAAAAGACCGGTGAGGGTAGAAAAATGCTGGTGTACCAACACTTCGGTGGGCGCCATGAAGATTCCTTGCCGCCCGCCATCTACTGCCCGCAACATCGCCAGCAGCGACACCACGGTTTTCCCCGACCCCACATCCCCCTGGAGCAGCAAGTTCATAGGGCGAGGTGACTGTAACCGCTCGCCAATATCAGCCAAGGCTTGCTGCTGAAAATCAGTTAAAGCAAAGGGTAGCGAGGCGGCAACCCGCTCGGTAAATCCTCCGGGAAGCTCTTTTAACACCGGCGCATCCTCAGCGAGTTCTTGTCGCCGCTCAGCTAGCGCCGCCTGCAGCACGAAGGCTTCCTCGTAGCGAAAACGACTACGCGCCGCCTGGTAATCTGCGCGAGTTTGGGGATGATGAATCTGTTCTAAAGCCGTATTTATCTCTAATAAGCCCTGTTCTTTGCGGATTTCCGCGGGTAAGGGATCGGGCAGGGGGCGAAACTTTAGCTGATCTAAAACCACTGCAATCGCCTTTTGCGTGGTCCAGGTGGGTAGCCCGACCTTCGCGGGATAAATCGGTTCCGGACGCTGCGCCTGCACTTTCGCCGCCTGGTTACTGGTTACGTCCAGATTTTCGTCACTTACCTCCTGATAGGAGGGGTGGGACAGCTGCAAGCGTCCGCGATAAAGACTGGGGCGCCCAGAAAAAAGTTTCGTTTGCCCCACCTGCATCTGCGTGGACATCCAGTTGATCAGATGCTGGCTTTTTGCCCAAAACACCGCATCCATCAAATTTTCCCCATCGCTTAGCTGCAGGGAAAGCATCCATTTCCCGCCCCGAGTGCGTCGCCGCGAAGAATCTGCGATTTGGGCGATAACCGACTGTTCTTCCCCTAAGGTAAGCTGCGAAAAAGAGGTAAGCTCCCCCAGTTCGTGATAACGCCTGGGAAAGAAATACAACAGGTCAAGGGTGGTTTGCAGTCCAAACTTTTTCTCTAACTTTCCGGCGACGCGCCCTAGGACTTTCTTTAGAGGCTCCTCGGCTGCTGGGGTTTCTTGCTCGCTCACGAAGACAGTACCCCCACCAGGGTGTCACCGCTTTGCCCTCCACTGATTAGCTCTATCCGGATTCCGGGAGCCCCCTGTGAAAGCGCGTTTTGGATACGGGCAATCAACTCGGGATCCTCTCCTTTGCGGGTGAGGATCCGTGCCTGAATATCATTGGGGCTCACTGACGATGCCAGCAGCTCAAAGGGTGTTTTGGGCGAGACTGTCCACGTACGTTGGGTAGCTAACGCATCAAAGGTGCGCGAGCGTTGCAACTGGATTAGGTCAGGGGCTTCAATGGCGGAGGAAACTATTTGACAGCAGGCACGCGCTACTTCTAATACTTGCAGGTCATCTTGGGTGGGAGCCAGCATTACTTCAATCCCTTTATCTTTGGCGGGACGCACCAGGTTTGCTAATTCCGCCGCGCTCACCTGATCGCAGGGGAGAACTTGCACGACTTCCTGCTCCATTTCAGTGATTATTGGCAGCACTTCCTGGGGAATTCCGCGGCGCGAAAGTACCACCGTAGCACCTAGGTTAGCTAAATCCCCCACCAGTCCGGGAGCCGAAGCGTAGGCTAAAACCGCTGGTCTAATCGGGCGGATAGCGCGCGAGGAATCCAGACTCACCAGATTGGAGTTAGCGGGATCTTCCCTTTCACTAGGCAGCGGCGGGCGGGTTAAAATCATCCCCGATTTTTCCGGTAACAGTTCGATTACCCGCCGGGGATGCCGGCTGCGCACCAGCAGCATCCGCGGACCGATTCCCAACATATCGGCGCGCCCGGTCATCGCCCCATACACCCCGTTTTCTTCTAACTCAGCGCGCAGTCGCTGAAAACGAGAGTTATCGGCTTCCCCGCGCCAGGTCAACACTAGAGAGTTCATTCGCGAGGGTGCCGGCAGACCGAGATGGGAAGCGGGAACCATATCCCGCACCATCTGCAAACTGGTGGCTACCGCCCCCTGGTCTTGTTGATTCTCCTGACAATAAGTTTCTACCATCGCTGCCACTAGCAGCATTAATACTGCCGCACGCGCATCGGGACGTCCGTGATTTTCTTCTGCCCCCTCCACCAAGGCCACCTGGCTAGCCATCCAGGCACGCGAGAGAATATCTTCAATCGACATTTGCTCTGGCTGGGTTTCTAGCTCCGCGTTTATCTCTTCGATTAGTCCCGACAGGGTCGGAGGATCCAGGCGTTCCACGGCGGGCAACAGACAGCGCGTAGGGCACTGGCTGCTGGAACGCAATACTTTTAATAACTGCACCGGGTTTAAACCGGGAGAATTAGCTGCATTGGCGGCTGCGCTAAACAGCTCGGACAACACTATCCCAATCATCCCGCTGGCTCCCGCTAAGGCGGCATCGGCAATCGCTTCTAATACCCAGCTCACGTCCCTATCAGCACTGGGGGGCAGCCCAGCTACAGTCAAAGTCACTTTATCCCAGGTGAGTAGAGCATTTGCGCCAGTATCGGAATCCAGCTCACTTTGTGAATCCATGGCATCTAGTGCGCTTTGCGCCACCTGCAGTACTTCCCCGCTGACTTTGACCCAACGCCGGATATTACTTCCAGTAACTTGCAGGTCAAGGCGTTCATCAGACTCCAACGCTTTCGCCACATTTTCCCGTTTTCCCTTCGTCCTCGGTTTCACCGGTTTAGGAGCCATTTGCGGCATTTCAAAGTCAAGTAGCCCAGTTGTTCCTTCTACGGTGGTTTCTCCGGCTTTTTGGCTATTTTTTAGCCGCTCCTCCCGGGAGCTAGGACGCGGGGCGGGCTTATTGGGTTTTACGCTTTCCTTAACCTCAAAGGGATTTTTCTCTTCTTGCCCCTCATTATTGAGCGGCTCCGAACTGGCAGTAACCGTTTTTTTAGCTCGCGCGGCGCGCGCAAAATCCGCAAAGGAAAATAAATCCGCTAAGGGTTCTTCTTCGCCCACCGCCGCCTCCTTCGCAAAATAATGGCTAAGGATCTGTTTTATCCCGCCTTTATAGTCTAACGAGTTTTTCAGTGAAGCCTGGCACAATAACCACCTGGTAGTTGGCTGTTGCCCTTCGAATCAGTTAATCTGGTCGGGTTGCCGATATCTGGGCGTTATCGCTCAGAGCTAGAAGAATACTTGAAGGAGACTATCGTGGCTGCCACCTGTGACATCTGCGGAAAAGGCCCCGGTTTCGGGAAGAGCGTTTCGCACTCCCACCGGCGCACGAACCGCCGTTTTAACCCAAATATTCAAAGCGTGCGCGCCGTTGTTGGTAGCATGCGCAAGCGCATGAATGTTTGCACCAAGTGCCTGAAGTCTGGTCGGGTAACCCGCTAGTAAGCAGGACACAATCGGCGCCGTCTGCGAAAAGCAGGCGGCGTTATTTTTGTTTTCGCCCTGGAAAATTCTTCCATCTCAGCAGGGGATTCCGTGTAAACTTAGAAACGATACTGCGTCCGAAGTCAGACAGCTAAAGGATTCTCATGAGCCAGAACACCCCAAACCAATCCGGTAATTTTCCCAATAACCCGGGTCACCCTCCCGTTCCTAACAATCCGAATAACTCTTTAAAGCCGGAAGCTCCCGGCGGACAAAACCCTCAGATTCAGCCCTATCAAGCCCAAGGTGTAAGCCAAAGCCCAATGCCCGCTCCCCAAGGCGGCGACTATTACTGGAATAACAATGGTCAGGCTCAAGGCCAACCATTCCCCGGGCAGGCAACTCCGGGTAATTATCAGCAGTATTCGCCTTTCCCGGGACAACCAGTTCCAGGCACGGCATCCCCTATGCCGAATCCCGCAAGCGGGCAGTACCCGAATCAAAAATCTAAACTGGCTGCCGGTTTGCTTGGCATTTTCCTGGGTGGTTTAGGGGTGCATAACTTCTATCTCGGAAGAATAGGCAGGGCGGTTACTCAGCTACTAATTAGCCTACTTTCTCTAGGTTTCCTAGCTATTGTCTCTACTACCTGGGGTCTTATCGAAGGTATCTTAATTTTGACCGCGAAACCCGGGTCTTCTTGGGCAGTCGATGCCCGCGGGATACCTCTACGGGACTAGTTTGTCACTAAGGCGGTTCCGGCAGCTCCCAGTTTTCAGTTTCTAACCAGGAAAACCAGGCGGACAACTATCGCCGCTGATGCCACCGGCTCGCCATGTGAGCAACTTCAAACCCTGCCAAGGCGTTCTCAGCTTTCCTTAAGGTACCCTGGTCTGCTAGATTGGGTACTAACCGACCAGGAAACTGGTACGAAAGTGGAGGTTTTCCCACCTGGATGCTCTCGGGTATCGGGTAAGAACAGATGCTTAACGCATCTGCGCGTTTATCGCTGCCTCCGCTCAATAAGCGGGGGCTTTTCTTTTTAAGTTTGGCTCCCAAAAAATCTTAAGCAAGGAGTAGCTATCAGCAACGAGACACGCATTAATGACCGCATCCGGGTGAAAGAAGTACGCCTAGTTGGTCCCAGTGGGGAACAGGTAGGGGTAGTCCGGATCGAGGACGCATTGCGCCTAGCCACAGAAGCTGGCTTGGATCTAGTAGAGGTCGCACCCACGGCGAAACCTCCAGTTTGTAAGTTGATGGATTACGGCAAGTTCAAATACGAGGCTGCACAGAAGGCTCGTAACGCTCGCCGTAATCAAGTTAACTCCCAGCTAAAAGAGATTCGTTTCCGCCTCAAAATCGATGATCACGACTACGAAACCAAGAAAGGTCACGTAGTACGGTTCCTCGAAGGCGGGGACAAAGTAAAAGTCATGATTATGTTTCGCGGGCGCGAGCAGTCTCGCCCCGAGCTGGGCGTAAAACTTTTAGAACGCCTGGCTGCGGATGTAACCGAGATGGCCACCGTAGAATCTATGCCCCGCCAGGACGGGCGCAATATGACCATGGTGCTGGCTCCCACGAAACGTAAGCATCACACCAAATCGGATCAGCGTCGCCGCCGTGACCAAAAGCGCGGCGAAACTATGAACCGTCAACAACTTAAGGATGCCCGTAAAGCGCGCAAAGCTAAAGAGGCTCAGGAAACTGAAGCTGTAGCGAAAGCGAAAAAGTAGGGCCGTCCTAACCGCCTAAGAAACAGGCAAAACCACCGGCGCGCCGGTAGAGAGGAAAAACAATGCCGAAGATGAAGACGCACTCCGGTGCGAAGAAGCGCTTCCGCAGGACCGGAAGCGGCAAACTGATGCGGGAAAAGGCAGGAAAACGCCACCTGCTAGAACACAAGTCTTCCAAACTGACCCGTCGCCTCAGCCGCGATCAGGTAGTGGCACCCGCCGATGCCAAGCGTGTAAATAAGCTGCTGGCTGGCAACAAGTAGGCAAGGAGAGGATTAAGAGATATGGCACGCGTAAAACGAGCAGTAAACGCCAAGAAGAAACGTCGCACCGTATTGGATCGCGCCTCCGGTTACCGGGGTCAGCGTTCCCGCCTGTACCGCAAGGCTAAAGAACAGCTGCTGCACTCAGGCGTTTATTCCTATAACGATCGGCGCAAACGCAAGAATGATTTCCGGAAACTGTGGATTCAGCGGATTAATGCCGCTTGCCGCGCCCAGGATATGACCTATAACCGGTTCATCCAGGGGCTGCGCCTAGCGGAAATCGAAGTTGACCGCCGGATGCTCTCCGAATTAGCGGTTTACGATATTGACACCTTTAATCAGCTGGTAGAAAAAGCGAAAGCGGCTCTACCGAAGGACGTAAACGCTCCGGCTGCTTAAAGCCGCTAATAAGAAGTTAGCTTTTTGCTTAATCTACGCCTAGACACGATTGACAATCCTCGCTCCCAGCGGGTGCGGACCCTGGTCAATCTGTCTAGGCGTAGTTTTCGTTTAAAGCAAGGGTTACTGCTGGTAGAGGGGCCACAAGCTTGCGCCGAGCTGCTGCGTTTTTATCCGGAAGCGGTTCGTGACGTTTACGTTGAGGTCGGTGCGCCTTCCCCGGCTATCCAGGTGGCGCGGGAGGCACTAGGAGTTACTTCCTGGGTACATCCGGTAACCCGGCAGGTAATGAAGTTATTCGCACCCGCGGCGCAAGGAATTGCGACCACTGCCGAGCTTTCACTGCTCCCTAGCGCCAAGCTTCCCCCTGCGGAGGTTTCGAAAGAGGGCGCCTGGGCGGTATGCGCGCGGGTACAAGATCCCGGCAACCTGGGAACAATCATTCGGATTGCCGATGCCTGCGGTCTGGCGGGGGTGCTGGCTTTGGAAGGCTGCGCGGATTCCTCTAGCCCCAAAGTTATTCGCGCCAGTGCCGGGAGCCTGTTTCACCTGCCGGTTTACTCTGGTGCCTCCTTCAGTGCGTTAGGGGCGCTGAGCGAGGAAAGCGGCGGCTGCCTAGTGGGTCTGTCAGGAGCGGCCGAAACAGATTTACCGGCTTTTACCGCCTCTAGTAAAGTTACTGCCTCACCCTTGTTTATCTGCCTGGGTAATGAAGCCCAAGGTTTATCTAGCGAGGAAATCGCCCTCTGTAATCAAACCATCGCCATCCCTATGTGGGGAAAGGCGGAATCTCTTAATGTGGCGACTGCCGCTGCGATTGCCCTGTATGCCATCGCGAGTGCCCGCACTAAGTAGCATACTGGCGCTGTTTCTTAATGCTGGTTTGCGCAATTGGCACAGAGGCCAAAAATGTCTGCCATATGTTCGATATCGCTGAATTGGTAGCGCTGGGAAATCTCGGCAATCCACTGTTCTAACTGGTCATCTTGAATATCTACGGTGTAACCACAACTTCGACACACCAGGTGGTGATGGTGACGCCTGGCCGCACACCGCCGATAGAGGGTTTCGCCCTCTTCGGACCGCAAACTATCCAGCTCTCCGATCTCGGTTAGGGTCTGCAGGTTACGATAGACCGTAGCTAATCCCACGTTTTGCCCAGCTGCCACCAGAGCGGCATGTACTTGCTGGGCAGAACGAAAATCCGTTTCATCAGCCATGATTGCCATAATGGCGTCCCGTTGCCGGGTTTTACGCTGCATTGCCATTGCTGCTCCTAACTAGTTCTCCTCGCTTCACCGCTGCCGTAAAAGACAGATTTTCCTAACTGCCGCTTCCAGGGCGTATTGCGGATCTCGGCTGGCTCCTTTAGCGTCCTCATCCGCTTGCGCAATAATTTTAATCGCTGCCGCCAGCTGCGAATCTTTCCATCCGCGCACCTCTCGCCGGACTTTTTCTACCTGCCAAGGCGCCATTCCCAGCTGGGAGGGGTTTACTCCCCGCACGCTTACTTTTGCCAGGTTACGAAACTTGAGGGCGAGCGCACCCCCAATCGCAACCGGCTCCACTCCGGAAGAAAACGCTTGCCGCAGCAACACCAGGGCGCGTGAAAGATTCCCCACCGCCGCCGCATCGGCTACGTTAAACCCGGTAGCCCCCACTCGCGATCCGTAGAATTGCTGTACTGCCTGCAAGGTTACTGCCTGCGGATAGTCAGAGACCAGCTGGCGGGCAGCGCCGATTAGTTCCGCTAGATCCCCACCGAGCGCATCTACCAGTAGCTGCGCCCCAGCTGGCTCTATGCGTCCACCCGCGGTGCGGACTTCTTCGACCACTAACGCCAATTTGTCGCGGGCATTCTTTAATTTAGCGACTTTAACTTCCCTAGCTCCCGCTTTCTTTATCTTGTCTACCTGGCGTTTTCCTTTATTGGAGCCATCGTGAAGCGCTACCACCCAGCAATCTGGTTGCGGAGCAGATAGATAAGCTACTAAGTCTGCCCCCAAGGCTTCATCGGCAGATTCAAAATCGGGGATCACTACCAGCCGAGCTTCTCCGAACAATGAGGGAGAGGTCAAAGATTCCAGGGAGCCGGCCTGGTATTCAGTGGCACTGATTTCCGTAACCGCCAGGGAAGGATCCTGGTTGCGTCCCAGTTGCTTTAAGCGAGCAAGGGCGCGATCTGCTAGCAGTTTCTCTGAGCCGCGAATTAATACGGCGGACGCCAGGGCGCAATCGCGCCAACTCATCTGCTTTGAGACCATGCTTTAACATTGCCACCTATCTCCATTTTTGGAAAGTAGCAACGCAAAATAAACATAACCCCGGCAGCAACTGCGCCCAAAGCTATAATCCCGGGAATTCCTTGTGGCCAGGGCAGGACGGCGAAACGGTTACCAGCGACCCCGCGAGCTACCAGCATCACCCAGCTACATCCCGCTCCCAAGATTTTAGCTAGTAAAGTACCTGGCAGTGGTAAGAAGGTCAAGAAAGCCCCTCCCCAAATCAGCAAGGTAACCACCGGGGCGATAGCCAGATTCGCTAATACGGTCAAAGTGTTGATTCCGGGACGGATTAACAGTTGCCCCGGCAAACAAGCAAGCTGCGCCACCAGGCTAACTGCACTAACCGTCAAAAAAGCCACCAGAAATTTTCCCCCAAGCGCGCGGTATTTTTCGCTTACTATCCGAGGCACCCGCCCGCTCCCCTTCCTTTCTAAACATTTCAGTTTTTCTTGGAGCCTTTCCTCTAAAGGTTTAGCTACCAGCACGATTGCGGCGGTGGCACTAACTGAAAGTAAAAATCCAGCGTCCTGACCAAAAGCGGGATTAAAGATTAGGAGCCCGATTACTGCCACTTGGAGGGCGCTAAAAGAGCGGGGTTCTCTGCCCCTGGCTAGAGCCAGTATGCTTACCATGCCCATTACCGCGGCGCGCAGCAGTGAGGGCGCCGGCCCCAGCAGCAGACAGTAACCTATTAACAGACTTCCACACGCCACTAGGCGCCAGCGGCGCCTCAGACCGGCAGTCAGCAGTGCCACTAAGGACAGCAACACGGAGATATGCATCCCAGACACACAGGTTATATGGACAATTCCGGCAGTTTTCAGCGCTTCGGTATCCGCGGAGGCATCAGCGCGGATTCCCAGGATCATGGCTGGCAGTAGCGTGGCTGCTGCCGGGGATTTTACGGCTTCTAGCTTTTCTTCCAGCCTGGCCGCGAATTTTTGTTTGAGAGCCGCGAGACCGCGCGGCCCGGCTCTAATCTTTGGGGTAGCCATGATTTGCGCAGGGATCTGAAAAATCATATTTGCGCTGGTAAAATCGTTTATATTTGAATTGATTCCCGCAGCGCGATGTGGTTTTCCCAATTTCAGGCTGGTTTCTAGCACGGTTCCGCGTGGATATGCTTTTAGGTGCTGACCGAAGGCCACCACTTTCAGGCGGGTTTTAACCTGTGGAGTGTGCGGTAATCTGGCTTCTAATAGCTGCAACTGGGTTATTTGTTGCTCACTGCCGGGCGCATATTTTCGCGGTGGCGCTTCTACCCTTGCCAACACTCGAACTTTAGAGACCTCCCCTTGCCAAGCGCGCGCTAAGGGATCTGCGGATACTTCCCGTACAACCTGTGAAACCGACAGCCCCACCCCGCCAAAAGCCGCTACCGCCAGGGCAAGTATTAACCCTACCCCTGCTAGATGCCGGCGATAAACGGCCATTAGCAACCCTGCCGCTGCCGCCAAAGCTAAGAAACTGACAATCGGTTCCCACTCCAAAGGCAAAGCCGGCAAAAACAGCGCCCCTAACCAGGCAGAAACCGCTGCCGGTAATAATCGCAAATCTAAAATGCGCTGATTCATGTGCAGCTAGATTTTGATTAACTCCGCCAAGGCGGCATATTTCTTTTCTCCGATTCCGGAAACATTTTTTAGATCCTCAATGCTTTGGAATCGTCCCTGCTCTTTGCGATAAGCCACAATCCGTTGCGCCAAAGCCTCCCCTACTCCGGGCAACTGTTGTAACTGTTCTTTGGAGGCGTCATTGATAGAAATTTTTCCCCCGCCCCCGGTAGCTATTCCTTCACCCTCTCCACCTGCCCCCGCACTACCTTCTTCACTGGAGCTGCCGGCGCTATCATCGATACCTACCCGGATCTGCTCCCCATCACTGACTTTGCGCGCCAAGTTCAGCCCTGATAAATCCGTACCCGCTAGCGCTCCCCCGGCGGCCTTAATCGCGTCCTGTACCCGAGCAGATGCCTCCAGACGTACCACCCCCGGTTTATTAACTTTTCCCACTACATCTACCAGCACCGCCCCACCAGTTGTCGATGTGGGTGCTGATGCGGAACTGATAGTAGGGACCGGTAAAGAAGCCGGGCTGGAAGGATTTTTCCTTTGCGCCCCCCCCGCCAGTACTGCCACGATGACGATGACAACCAGTGCCACTGCCACTATCTGCGGGGAGGGAAGCAGACGCGCTCGCAACCCCCCTTTGGACGAGCGCAAACGCCCCTCGGCCTGTTCTAAGAGTTTTTCACCCTGCCCGGCGCTGCGGGTGGCCTGGCGAAACTGCGCGCGGGTATAGCTGGATTTTTCCTGATCCATAGGGCGAAACTATTTTCTGCGACTTTTATCCGCAATCTGGACTCTGCAGCTAACAGGATAAAGCGGCGTTATCTACCCCTGGGGACAAACCCTAAAGTCGCTAACCCCACAATAGAACTCGGATAAAGGCGGGTTAAACGCCTATTTCCCCGCATCCAAAGTCCGCAACTTTTCTAAAGCTGCCATTAAATCCGGGCTCAAGGGGGCTTCGAAAGTCATTTTTTTACCGGTTACCGGGTGCATAAAACTTAGAGAAACTGCATGCAACCACTGCCGCTCTAAGCCGAGCTTCTTTGCCAACTCCGGATTTCCTCCATAGATAGGATCGCCCACCAGGCAATGTCTCATTGCCTGCGCATGCACCCGAATCTGATGCGTTCTGCCGGTTTCTAGCTGGATTTCCAGTAGCGAAACCCCCGGTAACCTCTCTAAAGTGCGATAATGGGTAACCGCCGGTCTTCCCCCCGTTACCACCGCCATTTTGAAATCCCGGGAGGGGTGCCGCCCAATCGGGGCGGAAATGGTTCCCTGCGGCGGCTCAAAATACCCTTGCACCAGAGCGTGATAAATCTTTTCCACCCGGCGGGCGCGAAAATCATCTTGAAGCTGCCGGTATGCTACCTCCGTCTTCGCCACCACCAGGGCGCCGGAGGTACCGACATCTAAGCGATGCACAATCCCAATCCGCTCTCGCGGCCCAGATGTACAAATCTGGTGACCCGCCGCTAGCAGGGCGCCATTAACCGTAGGTCCCTTCCATCCGGGAGCGGTATGCGCGGCTACCCCCACCGGTTTATTGACCACCACGATATCGGCGTCCTCAAAAAGAACCGGCAGTTCAAAGGGTATTTCCAAACTTTTTGGGGAGGCATCCGGAAGGAGTACTTCCACCTGATCTCCGGGAAAGACCTCGGCGGATTTACGAGGAATTTTCCCATTTACTTTCACATCGCATTGGTTAATCAGCTTGGCAACTAGGGAACGTGAAAGCTGTAGTTCACTGGCTAATACCTGGTCAAGACGCATCCCCTGCACTAAATCAGGCAGACGCATCGTAACCCGTTCACGCATCGGTACCTCGCACCCGCTCCGGTTTGTAGGTATGCTTTCCGCTGGTAGAAGGTACGCCCAGCACCACCAGCACTACCACGGTAATAACCCCCACTACGATAGCAATATCTGCGATATTCCCTACAAACATTCCGCGGTAGTTCAAGAAATCAATCACATGCCCGCGAAAGATTCCCGGAGGGCGAGTGAGCCGGTCAACCAAGTTTCCTAGCGCTCCCCCCGCTAATAGCCCGAGGGATAGTTGCCATGCCAGATTGGTCATCGCTCGCCCACTCCAAATAATGATTGCCAGTACTGCCGCTGCAATCACCGAAAATACCCAGGTGAAACTTTCGGCTAGGGAAAAGGCTGCGCCGGGGTTGCGTACCAGTTGCAGACCAATAAAGGTACCGATTAGGGGCTTAGGGGCAGCTCCTACTTCTAGGGTGCTGAGTGCCCAAGCTTTGGTGGCTTGGTCAATAATCAGCACCGGCACGGCGATAAATGCAAATATCACCAGGAGTGGGGCGACTGGCTTCTTCTCTCGCTTATTCATCTTCTTCCCAGATTGGTTAAGTCTATGACTAAATTTAATAAAAAAGTAGCGATGCCACCACTTGCGTGGTGGCATCGCTTCATCCTCCCTGGCTCTTGGAAGGAACTAGGCTTTTATATTCTTTTTAGGCCTCTTGGGCATCGAGTTGACCAATTAGCGCCTGCAGGTGTTCGCGCACCTTCTGACGGTAGTCATTCTCGAAAGCCTTGAGATCATCGACTCGGGTCTCTAGGTCTGCCCGCTCGGATTCTAGCTGCTCTAGCACGCGACGACGCTCGTCATTGGCTTCGCGTACAATCTGGTCACCCTTGAGACGGGAATCTTCCAGAATCTGATCAGCTTCCTGCTGACCGTTGCGTACGTATTCATCGTGTACCCGCTGTGCCAGCGCCAGCATCGAGGTGGCGTCCTCGGGCTGGTCTGCTGCAGCCTGCGGAGCCACTGCACTTTGTTGTGCCTGCGCCAGCTGTTCACGCAGCTGTTCGATTTCCGCAATCGCCTGTTGGGTTTCCGCTTGAGACTGTGCCAAAGCCGCCTGAGCTTCTTGCTGCGTCTGCGCCAAGTGAGCTTGCAGCGCCTGGATTTGTTCCCCGGCCTGCGGGTCACCTTCGGCGGCCGCCGCCTGGTACTGCTGTACCTGCGCTTGCATCTGCGCAATCTGCCCATTAGCGGTTTCTAGTTGTGCCTTGAGGGCAGCGACTTCTTCGCTGTTGTCGCTGGGAGCTACTACTCCACCAGCAGCCGCCTGCTGACGTACCTCATCTAGCTCAGATTTTAGGGACGCATTCTGATCTTGTAGCGTCGCAATAGTTTCCACGACCTCGTCTAGGAATTCATCGACTTCTTCTTGGTCGTACCCTTCACGGAATTTAGTCGCCTGGAATTGCTTCCAATGGACATCCTCAGCAGTCAGCAGAGCCATACCTGTCACCTCAGTTTGTTATCGTCTTCTTCCCCGGGAAAGCTATTAACTTTCTAGAGGAACTTCTGCACTATAGGTTGCAGTTGGAAACAAGCATACCGAAGTTCTGCTCAACTTCCACATCTTCAACAATAGTAACATCTATGATTTTCGGCAACACTTTGTGCATTTTTCTGCAGTTTTAGGAACTGGCAAGCACCAAAAGCGCGTTGATTAAATGCGTCCAAATATTAATTAAGATTGTGACCAGCAGAAACAGTACGATAAAACTAAGGTCTAGGGCGATAGTCCCAAGACGGAGCGGTTTAATAAATCTTCCTAAGAAACGTAAAGGCGGATCGGTTAGACCAAAAACCAGGTTACAAAGAAATAGGCTCAGCGACTTTTGAGGACGCCAACTGGGGTTTAGCGTCATCACCCAGGACAAGACTGCCCGGATAATTAGTGCCAGGATGTACAGTTGTAGCAGCCATCTGCCAACCAGACCGACCCAATAGATCAGGGAAAGCATTTATTAGCTTTGGTTGAAGAAATCTCGTTTTGACCCCAGGGAGGACGCACCCTCGTCAACCTGTACAGATTTTGGCGAAAGCAGGAACACCCGGTTGGTTACCTTTTCGATCCCCCCATCGAGAGCGAAGCTAAGACCAGCGGCAAAATCAATCATTCTCCGCGCCTCCAGGTCATTCATTGCCCCCAGGTTCATAATCACCGGGGTGCCGGCCTTGAAGGCCTCCCCAATATTTTGTGCCTCGTTATAGGTGGTGGGGCGAATAGTTACAATCCGCTTTAATTCGGAGGCCGGTTCGGGCTGGGAGCTGACCGCATGCGGGAAACGCAGCGCCGGCTCTACGATTCGCGGGCGCGGAGCCGGAACTTCAGCATCCGGAACTTCGCTTTGCAGCTCATCGCGGTATTCCTCGTTCTCTTGCGGTTCGGACAGGCCTAAATAGTCCATCGTCTTCCTCAAAGCGCCCATCAGGTTCTCCTTCGTTTAATGCGGGTCTATGAAAACGTTAATCGCGGGCGGGTTTTTTAGGAAGCACCCCCTCGGCGTGTTCCCAAAACTACCGACCTAAAGTTGCAGTTCAGCCGGTTGGCACCTGGCCTTTGCCAACCACAATCCCCGCAAAGCGTCCGGTGACGCCATCGCGGCGATAAGAATAAAGATTTCGATCCTCGAAAGTGCAGCGTTTAGAGGCGAAGGTAATCCGTACCCCTGCCGTGCGCAGCTGCGAGATTACTCCCGCCTGCAAATCTAAACCGGGACTGCCTGAGCGAGTCCGCGACCAGGCGGCCGGTACATGCCCAGTCACGTGGGTACGCATCGCCTCTGGTACCTCGTAGCAGGCTCCGCAGATTGCCGGTCCGACTGCAGCATGAATCTTGCCGTTTTGTGCACCCAGTTTTCGCATGGCGATTACCGCTTCCCGGACAATTCCGGTCACCATTCCGGCTCTACCGGCGTGTACGGCAGCTACTAATAGACCATCATCGGAAGCCAGTAGCAGCGGTACACAGTCGGCTACCATCACTGCGGCAGCGGGGGTAGCCAGCCCCAGTTCCGCGAACTCGCGGGTATCAATAATGATTCCATCGGCATCGGCGGGGCTGTCAGTGTAACCGGGATGGACTTGTGTCACCCGGTTGGAGTGGGTCTGATGCATCCACACCACTTTGCGCCCAATCGCCTCATCAACTATCTTGCGGTTTTGTGCTACTGCAGCCGGGTCATCACCAACGTGATCTCCCAAGTTGAGAGTGGCATAAGAACCGGTGGATCCCCCACCAATCCGGTTGGTGAAAACCGCCTGTGCTCCCCCAAGGTCAAACATCTGGATCTACCGCATAAAGTCGGGTACGTCTAGCCCCGATTCCTGATTATCGTCCTCGAATACTCGCGGCACGGTCAAAGTAGTGTCATCATCACGCTTCGTATCTACGCCAAAGTTATCGCGGTAGCTGTGCGAGCTTTCATTATCTCGGCGGTTGAAAGCATCACGGGAGGGCGGCGTTACCGGCAGACGGTGTGCTCCCGGCGCGCTCGCCCGCGGCAAATCCCCCACATTGCGTTCTTCCTCGTTCAAAGATGCCCTCCGGGGGAAAGTCGGAATCGTGGAGGTAGCGGTGGAGTCCTCTTTTTGCTCTTTTTTCGCCGGAGCCGCAGCCGGTTCTCCCGCTGGTAGCGGCGCTTTCTGCTCTACCTTCGCGCTCTTGGTTTTGCCTTTACCTTTTTTGGGGTCATCAAATCCGGCAGCAATAATCGTCACCCTAATCTGGTCACCCAAAGATTCATCTACATTGGCACCGAAAATGATATTGGCTTCCGGATGCACCATTTCCCGCACCATATCGGCGGCGCGGTGAACCTCCAGTAATCCCATATCAGAGCCGCCTTGGAAGAACATCAACACCCCCAGCGCTCCATCGATATTCGCTTCTAACAGCGGTGACATAAAAGCGGCTTCGGCAGCGCGGATTGCGCGGTCTTCCCCGGTGGCAGAGCCAATCCCCATCAGAGCGGTCCCTGCCCCCTTCATCACGCTTTTCACGTCCGCGAAGTCAACGTTAATAAGGGCGGAGGTGGTAATCAGGTCGGTGATCCCCTGCACCCCGGAATGTAGAACTTCGTCGGCCGCGGAGAAGGCGTCCACCATGGTGATGTTTTGATCTGAGATTTCCAGGAGGCGATCGTTCGGAATCACGATAATGGTATCTACTTCTTTGCGTAGCGCCTCTACCCCAGCATCAGCTTGGGTCTGACGACGCTTACCTTCAAAGGAGAACGGGCGGGTAACTACCCCGATAGTCAGGGCGCCCATTTCCCGCGCTACCCGCGCCACGATGGGAGCGCCACCGGTACCGGTACCGCCGCCCTCACCTGCGGTAACGAAGACCATGTCCGCACCTTCTAGGGTGTCTTTGATTTCTTCTTCGTTATCAGCGGCGGCGCGCTCGCCTACCTTGGGATCAGCACCGGCGCCGAGGCCGCGGGTTTCTTCCCGTCCGATGTCCAGTTTCACGTCCGCATCTGACATCATTAGTGCCTGCGCATCGGTATTAATCGCAATGAACTCTACGCCTTTCAGGCCGAACTCAATCATGCGGTTAACGGCGTTTGCTCCCCCGCCGCCGATGCCTACAACTTTAATATCCGCCAGGTTGGTATCTGGTACTGTCACGGTCGCCCTCCGATCTAACCCTCAACCTTTAGTTTAGGGTTAGCTTTTCTTGCCCTCTTGGTCAAACGAAAATCCTATGTAAAGTGGCATTTTCGGCAAGCACTGCCCGCGCGTGTTGCCAAATTTGCGCTAAATCCGCCCCAGAATCCTCGCCGTCCTATCATTGAAGACAAGAACTGTAACCTCAGGAGGAACCATGCCCACTATTTTTACTCGCATTATCGCTGGCGAAATCCCCGGCGAGTTCTGCTGGAAAGACGAGATTTGCGTCGCCTTCGCTGATATCAACCCGATAACCCCCGGACACGTGCTGCTAGTTCCTCGCCGGGAAGTCGAAAACTATTGGGACGCCCCCACTGAAGAGCTGCAACACCTGATGAAAGTGGCGCAGATTATCGGGCGCGCCCAACGACAAGCTTTCGGCTCCCAGCGTTCCTGCCTGAGCATCGCGGGATTCGATGTGCCGCACCTACACCTGCACCTAATTCCGGCGAACTCTATGGAAGACATTAAGTTCGCGCACGCCCAGCCAGCTACCCCGGAGGAAATTGCCACTTCTATGCAGGCGCTACGCCAGGCGATTGCCGCCCAGGGACATGCCCAGGAAGCGGGAACCCGCGCCTAAGAACCAGCATTTGCAGCTAGCAGCCGGCGCAGATACTCAAGTTCGCTCCGGTCATACCAGGACAGCGGCTCAGCCACTAGTTTTTGCCAGAGCTCCCATCCCGGAGTTTCTAGATTTTCCTCACCGCTATAGTTTCCGCGACACCAAAAGGCGGCTTGTTCCGCCGGCAGCGCCGCTCTTACCTGCTGACATAGCTCAAGATCTTCAGGGCTATCCAGATGTAGGCTGACCAGGCGCTGCCAGCTAAAGCCGGTTTTCACCTCAAAGACACCGAGGTCACTGGTAGCGCCAATTTCACTGCCATCTGCGTCCAGCGCCGCCACTATCCGCCCTGGATAGGCGTCCCCGGAATTTTCTAGGCAAGACATGGACGCCATGGTCATGGCCATATCTTCTGCTTCTTCCTCATCTTGAGAGTCGATTCCCCAAAGCTGGCAGAAATCATCATTACCCGCCCAGGCGAAGCGGGAATAAAGCTGCTGGTTATAAAGTTCGATGTCCGCGAGCGGAAGATAAATACGCACCTAACTATGTTATCGCCCGCGCGCCCTCTGGACTCTTAATCCACCCCGAAGCATCCTAAAGGTGAGGTTCCGCAGATTTTTGGTATTACCCCCAGATTTTTCCACCTCAGAAACCACCTCTAAAACTCACCTATCTTTAATGTTTTCTTAATTTGAAATTACTAACAACCTGTTGGTAGCAGTTTTGACTATTAAAGTAGCTTTTGGTTTTCTCTCTAAATAACGCGAAACCGCAACTGGGCAGTGATGCCTTTCCCCTGATGCCTCTAATGGATTAGCGGCACAATTCTCATATTGCAAGGATCAAAGTCGATGAGTTTAGCAGCTAGACAACCCCTCTTACGGGAGACCGTGGAGAACTATGCCGAACCAATTAATAGTGAAAATCGCTTTCGGGTGCTGTTTCCGCCAGGAAAACCAATATTGACTATCTGTCCTCAAGACAGAAATTCCTCCCAGCCGTTAGCCATCATTTGCCCGGAGCTTCCTACAATTCCTCTTAGCCCCAAATATGGCTCTTTGGAAGTGCAGGCACTACGCCCTTTAAAACAAGAAAAACCGAAAGTACTACCTGCCCCTAAACAAGGGGAATCCTTGTCTCAGCTACCTCAAATTAAACCCTGGGTAGCGACGGCGGTGAAAACTATTTTTGAAGTCTTTTCCGGGCGGCGCTCCGAACAGGCCATCACCAATTGGTTCAGCGCGGAGCTGCGCAAACCCTTCTTGGCTTTGGCGCGCACCGAAAGACATGATCCGCTGCCGGCACCAATCCAGGTGCGCCGGATTTGTTACCGCAAAGCCGGTGAGGGCGAGTACGGTTTCAACGGAATCGAGGTCGCAGTCAGCGTCAGTGATGGTTCCCGGGTGCGGGCAATCGCCATGCGCATCAAACCCTGGGGAAAAACTTGGCGAATCACCGCCCTGGAAATCGGGTAAACAAACGCACAGCCAACGAGTACTGGGCTTGGCAATAGCGCTAATACAAAAAGCCCACCCAACCGCCTTCCCCGCGATACTGCAGGTAAAAAGGATTACCCGTTATTTCACCGACGCTTCTTGCGCTTCTTCTGCGCGCGGCGCTGAGCCCGGTTACCGCCTTGCGCAGCAGTCTGTCGGGCAGCCTCGGCACCAAAAGCTGAGCCTTGCCCAGAAGCTCCCGCGCCAGCCGGCACCGTTTGTGAGGATTCCTTATGTCCGGTATCCCCCATCACCGAGCCTTCTGCCAGCGCCTTCTTCTTGGCTTGCTCCGCTTGCTGTTTTTCTGCCTCTAGCTGCTGCTCATAGACCTGCTGGAACTGGTGGGAGAAACTGAAAATACCGGTAATGGTATCTTCACGTACCTGCCCCATCATATTTTCGAACATGAGCGCACCCTCGGACTTGTATTCCACCAAGGGGTCGCGCTGCCCCATCGCCCGCAGGCCGATACCTTCTTTGAGGTAGTCCATCTCGTAGAGGTGCTGTTGCCACAGGCGGTCCACCGTGGCCAGCAGTACCCGGCGTTCTAGTTCGGCCATCGGCTGGTCACCCAGCTGATCAATCGCAATCGGGTTCTCGTTGACCTGATCCAGAATCTCTTCATAGGCATCGGCAATATCATTCTGCAACATAGTTTCCAGCTCAGAAGCCGAAATATGCAGGAAAGTGCCGTCCTCACCCTTGAGATCTGAAAGGGAGGCGCGCACCGGATAAACCGCACGTAGGTTATTCCACAGTTTTTCCAAATCCCATTCGTTGGAATCATTGCCTTCACTGGTGGCGTGAGTAACCGCTTCTTTAATCAAAGTACGCAGGTAGGAAGGAATCAGCTCATCGAGGTCGATTTTCTTATGCAGCACTTCCTGACGTTCGGTGTAAATCAGGTCGCGCTGATCGGTCATCACGTCGTCATATTTAAGGACGTTCTTACGAATCTCGAAGTTCTGCGCCTCCGTCTGATGCTGCGCGGACTGGATGCGCCCGGAAACCATCTTGGATTCTAGCGGCAAATCCTCGGGGTAGAGGGAAGAATTCATAAACCGGGTAACGAACGCCGCCATGTTCTTCATCATCAACGGGTCATCCATTGCCAGGTAGAAGCGGGATTCCCCGGGGTCACCTTGACGTCCAGAACGCCCGCGCAACTGGTTATCAATGCGGCGAGCATCGTGACGTTCCGTGCCGAGGACGTAGAGTCCGCCCAGGTCAACAACCTCTTCGTGTTCGTCAGCTACCTCGGCCTCCGCCTCGGTAAGGGCGTCCTCCCAAGCTGCTTGCCATTCGGAGAGGTTTTCTTCCGGATCCAGGCCGCGCGCGCGTAGTTTCTGATCCGCAATATGTTCCGGGTTGCCACCCAGCATAATGTCGGTACCACGCCCGGCCATATTGGTGGCCACGGTAACCATGCCTTTACGTCCGGCATCGAACACCACCTGCGCCTCGTGGGCGTGCTGCTTCGCGTTGAGCACGTTGTGCGGCACCCCGGCCTCATCCAGCAGGATGGAAAGTTCTTCCGACTTGGCAACGTCGGTGGTACCTACCAGAATTGGCTGGCCTTTTTCATGCCGTTCTTTAATATCATCGACAATCGCCTTGAGTTTGCCGCGCCGGGAAGGGTAAACCAAATCCGGCTGGTCAATGCGGATCATCGGCTTATTGGGCGGAATCGGGATAACCCCAATCTTGTAGGTATTCATGAACTCGGCCGCCTCGGTTTCCGCGGTACCGGTCATGCCCGAAAGTTTGTTGTACAGGCGGAAATAGTTCTGCAAGGTGATGGTGGCCAGGGTCTGGTTTTCGGCTTTAACCGGGACGTGTTCCTTGGCTTCAATCGCCTGGTGCATGCCCTCGTTGTAGCGCCGCCCTTCCATTACGCGCCCGGTATGTTCGTCAACGATTAGCACTTCCCGGTTGCGAACAATATAGTCCCGATCCCGTTTGAACAGCTCTTTCGCTTTGATTGCGTTATTGAGGAAGCCGATTAAGGGAGTGTGGGAGGCTTCGTAGAGGTTGTCGATTCCTAAGAAGTCCTCGACCGCGGCAATCCCCACATCGGTGACCCCCACGGTACGTTTCTTTTCGTCGACCTCGTAATCCATATCTTTTTCTAAGCGGGTTACCAGGGAGGCGAACTTGTTGTACCACTGGTCAGCCTCGCCTTGGGCGGGACCGGAAATAATCAGCGGGGTACGCGCTTCGTCAATCAGAATGGAGTCCACCTCGTCCACGATGGCGAAGTTGTGTTCACGCTGGACAATGTCTTCTACCCGCTGCACCATATTGTCGCGCAGATAGTCGAATCCGAACTCGTTATTGGTGCCGTAAGTAATATCTGCTTGGTATTGTTTTAGCCGCTCCGTAGGGGTTTGACCGTTAACGATACAGCCGACGGTTAGCCCCAGGAAGCGATAGACACGCCCCATGAGTTCACTTTGATAACTGGCGAGGTAGTCGTTAACCGTGACTACGTGCACGCCCTTGCCGCTTAAGGCATTCAGGTAGCTGGGCATGGTGGCGACCAGGGTTTTACCTTCACCGGTTTTCATTTCGGCGATATTGCCGTTGTGAAGGGCAATTCCTCCCATAACCTGCACGTGATAGGGCTTTTGCTTGAGGACGCGCCAGGCGGCCTCCCGCACAGTCGCGAAGGCATCCACCAGGATTTCGTCCTCGGTTGCCCCTTTTGCCAGTGCCTCTTTGAATTCGGCGGTCTTGGCTTTTAGTTCTTCGTCGCTGAGGGCGGCGTATTCTTCTTCTTTCGCCACGACTTCGCGAGCTGTCCGGTCTAGGCGTTTGAGGATTCGCCCCTCACCCATCCGCAGGATTTTTTCAAAAAATGACATTAGTTCTCCCGTGTGTTCGCTCCGTTTACCGATTCTATATGGCTGCGGCAAAAAGCACGATTAGTTGTTTTAGTTTTCCCTCTCGGCGTAGTACCTGGTGGCGCTAGTTTTTTAGGCTCCACGCTTGACTGGCTGGGGGTCACGCCCCAGCTTGCCCGCTGTTTTTACGCCCCCAGCTTGGCGCGTAGCTCCCGCGCCATATCGGTATCTTCCCAGGTAAACCCGGAGCGTCCGAAATGCCCGTAGGCGGCGGTACGCGAATAGATAGGTCGGCGCAGCGAAAGGCGATCGATAATAGCGGCCGGTCGCAAGTCGAAAGTTTCCCGCACGGCCTCAAGAATCTGAGATTTATCCATCTTTTCGGTGCCGAAAGTTTCCAGTTCTATCGAAACCGGGTGCGCCGAGCCGATAGCGTAAGCCACCTGCAGTTCCGCCCGATCCGCAAGTCCGGCCGCCACTACGTTCTTGGCTACCCACCGCGCCGCATAGGCCGCGGAGCGATCCACTTTGCTGGCGTCTTTCCCAGAGAATGCGCCCCCGCCGTGACGCGCCATTCCCCCGTAGGTATCGACAATCAGTTTCCTGCCAGTCAGGCCGGTGTCGGCGGCCGGTCCCCCAAGGATGAAGCGTCCCGCCGGGTTCACGAGGGTGCGGAAATCGTGATCCTCAATCCACGGCACCTGAGCGATAACCGGGTCGATAACGGCGGCTTTTACTTCTTCCCGCAGGTCTTTAAGGTTTGCGGAAGCGCGATGCTGAGTCGAAAGCACGATGGTGTCTAGTCCCACTGGACGCCCGTCCTCGTAACGTACCGTCACCTGGGTTTTCCCGTCGGGGCACAGGTAGTCGAGGATGTTTTCCCGCCGGACTTTTTCGAGTTGCTTGGCGAGGCGATGCGCCAGCCAGATCGGGGCGGGCATTAAATCGGGGGTTTCGTTGCAGGCATAGCCGAACATCATCCCTTGGTCGCCGGCTCCCTGCTGGTCAAAGGCATCTACCGCTGCGCCTTGGCGGGTTTCCCACGAGTCTTGCACCCCGTGAGCAATATCGGGGCTCTGACGGTCGATTGAGACCAGCACTCCGCAAGAATTTCCATCGAAACCAATATCGGAGGAGGTATAGCCGATTTCATTAATGGTTTCGCGCACTAGGGTCTGCAGGTCAACATAGCCGGAAGTGGTGATTTCGCCGGCCAGATGTACCTGCCCGGTGGTGGCCATAACTTCTACGGCGGATCGCGCCTCCGGGTCTTGCTCCAGCAGGGCATCCACAATGGTGTCGGCGATCCGGTCGCAGACTTTGTCGGGGTGTCCGCTGGTGACAGATTCAGAAGTAAAAATCGACTGCTTTGCGCTCATAGTCTCCAGTTTATGGCAGCGCTGGCGGTTGCGGGAATTGGGAGGGAGCTAGAAGGAGTTAAGCGTCACAAGTCACCATAATGGGTGCCGCACTGGACTATCCGCAACACCTCGCCATCGATCTTGAACACCAGACGATTCTCCTCCCCCACCCTAAAGACCCTGGAGGGTGTTTTTGTCGCTTTCCCCGCGCCGGAGGGTGTTCCGGTACCGGGAGGGTGATTTTGTCCGGGGAGGGCGATTCTGCACACCCTCACAAACCACTACAGGCACAACGCCGACATTTCCACCCTCCCGCGACACTTTCACCCTCCAGAGCGGAGGTGCGGAGTGGGATCGAAAGGACGGGGCGGGAAGGACGGAATTGGGAGTGAGGGCGAGAACGGCAGAGCGGGAAGAGGGCGAAGGAAGGGAACGAGGGCGATGAGAGGAAGGCGAGAGAGGTGAGGATTCGGGGCGGAGGCAGACCAGCAGAGGACGGCGATACGACTACAGGACAGGCTCAGCACTCAGAAAGGTGAAATTTTTTCGAACTTCACCCAGTTTTGGCGATCTTTCGCGGAGTAACGAAACAAGCACTTCTGACGACAACCTGTGGATAACTTTGTTGCGTAATTCATCGAAATTGAAATTAGGAATGCGACAGGCAAATTCATTAAATTAAACGTGTAATTTCCTTTATTTTTAAATGAAACTAGATTTTCTTTTGTAACATTTATCTTGAAATTGCCAATTTTAAACACTTTTCTACATAAAACAGCCTATTTTGGGCTCCGAGGCGGCGCTCGAGGCCAAAAAACTCCCACCCAACCACTCTCACGATATACAGCTAACTTGTCGCATACTTCATGTAGAATGTCTATCTGCCTGCCTGTCCACTAAGAGGCTGTCGCACCTGTAAAGCAACGCAAACATGAATATCTGCAGGTGAGACGCATAAGTGCCAGGATGATAAAGCCTGAGGCAGAGAGTAGAGTCTCGGGATCCAACAACGACAGCGCCAGAAAACTCATTTTGATTCGTAAAAATACGCAGAAATACGCAAAAAGAAAGGACAGATCAAAACGCACGAACGCAGGAAAAGTAAGTAAGAGGAGATCAAACCTAGGAAGAATCCCTAGGTTTGCGTTGCAATGCAAAGTGCAACGCAAAATTTAGTCTTGCAACGCAAATGCAACGAAACCATTTGCGTTGTACTTGCGATACTAACGCTCAGTGTTTGGCGCCGGATTCGGTCTCGTCGTAGCAGGCCGGCACTAGAGCCGAAATAACCCCCCTGGTACCTAACCCTATTCTTCGGCGCCAGATTCGCGGTCGCCAGTGGGTACTACCAGTACGGGGCAGGCTGCATGCGCCAAGATGGATTGCGAGGTGGAACCCATCAGCGCTCCCGCGAATCCGCCGCCTCCGCGAGTACCTACCACCACCAGGTCGACGGCGGTGGAAAACTCTGTCAGCAACGCCGCCGGATTGCCGTCTAGGGCATGAGAATGCACTTTCACCCCGCTACCAGCGGTTTCTTCCTGACATGTTTGTTTAAGCTGGTCCCGTACATCCCGCAAGATGCTGTCGCGGTCGACTGTTGCCGGCAACCAGGACAAGATCCCGGCGGATGATGCCAGGGGAACCGCATCCACGGCGGTGAGCTCCGCGCCCCAAACTTGGGCTTCTTTGATAGAGCGGCGCAAAGATTTGCGGGACCGGGTGGAACCGTCAAATCCGATCACGATTTTCTTTACTGGCACGAATTGGTCATCGGCGCCCCCTCGCCGCGGCACTACCACTACTGGGCAACGAGAATAGGCAGGTAGCGCCGAAGAGGTCGCACCCAGCAACCGGTCAGTAAATCCGCCGCCTCCGCGGGTACCGACCACAATCAAATCGACTTGCTGCGACAGCTGCACCAAAATCGCGGTGGGATCACCGGCCTCCACCCGACCTTCGGCCTGATAACCAAGCTTATTGAGGTGGGAGATAGCCTCGTCCACTACGGTTTGCGCGCTTTCCCGAATCGCATCATTATCTACTACTGCGAATCCGGAATCCATGGAGGCTGCCGTATAGGAAGGCAGGGCGTAGGCACATAATACTTGCAGCTTGCTGCCGCTTTGCTGGGCGCGCACACCCGCCCATTCCGCGGCCTCTAAAGATTCTGGGGAGCCGTCAACGCCCACTAAAATAGTTTCTTTTCCCGACATGGCTATATCCCCCTTCTGCTGCGCCTATGCCTGCTTACTCCTATTTTATAGACCTGAGGGCGCCTTTACTCTGAAATGAACCGTGCGCGCTGAAACTAAGGCCGAAACGGATGGTGTTCAGGTGAAGCTTTTTTCTTTTTCCTGAAGAGACGTTTGGTGGCTTTTTGCGCCGGTCTTGCTAGCTTTGGGGGCGCGAGCGGAATTACGCGACCCTGCGGAATGGCGCGATGCTTTACGTTTACGCGATTCCCGGAACTTCTTTGCTCTTTCCGCCCGGGTTAATCTACCTATTTGCGCGAGATTTTCTGCTTCCTCGAGGTTATCTTCTTCATCGTCTTTTTTACGGCCGTTTCGCAGGTACCGCGCCACGATAGTCCCTCCCACTGCGGAAATAAGTATCGGGAGGATCATCCACCAGCGCAACGCATCCCACCAGGTGGGTCCTTCTTCGTTCATCGGGGGCGCTGTCTTGAGGGGGATACGTTCGGCGGTAACTACCAGGCGGTGGGTGTTAGTGCCGTAGGGGGTGCAGGTGAACAGGGTCAGGATATCTTTGCCCGGTACGGGATGGAATAACTCTAACTGGGTGGGTTTGATTACGTGGATAGCGCGGACTTTATAGGCGAGCTTTTTTCCTGCCACCTGCACGTAGGCAATATCGCCGACTTTGACATCGTGAAGCCCGTCAAACAAACTGGCGGTTCTCATCCCGGAATGGGCGGTGAGGACGGCGTTTACTCCTTTACCTCCAACTGGCAGTCCGGTACCGAAAAGATGCCCGGCGCCACGGGCAATCGCGTCATCTTCGGTGCCGTGCCGCACCGGTAGGTCGATTTTTGCGGAGGGCACTACTAGCCGCGCCATCACGTCTCCAGGGAGGGTCGCTAGGTATTCTTGATATTCTTCCGACCCGGTTTTAGTCATCTGGTAGAGGTAGGGGTCAAGAATGGGGATGCCACGGATATTGTGGTTATATTCGTGTGCCGCTTTCAGCAGCGCCTGAGACTGATCAGGATGGGCAGACATCTGTTTCATTTCTTGCGCTTGCATGCGCGAGATTTCCCCAATACGCACGTTGCCAATGAAAATAGCGACTACCGGATACAGCAAGAGCAGGGCTCCCACTGCTGTCAAAATGATGATTAAAGTTTTTCGCACCGCGGTTCCCTCCCCTCGTTTTCTTAGCTGTTTACGCCTTACTATTCTTTTAGCTGGCTCGGTATTTTCTTAACCCAACTCGGATGCTTGAGCTTCCCGCAGTCTACATCGGGCTTTTTGCTTGTTTAGTTAGCTGCTTCTCCCCTAGTCAGCTGGTCTGCTTTCTGCCGCTTTCTCTGGCACGCAGTTTCCATTTTGAGGGCGCAAAGAGGGGGCGGTGCAGATGGCTGCACCGCCCCCTCTTTGGTCTTAGGGGCTATTGTTCACTCTATTAGTAGTTTTCCTAGACTTGCGCCTAGTCCTTACGGCGTTTAACGGTTAGTACCACGCCGATGGAAACTAGGATTAGTCCCAGAGCCGAAACGAGTAGAATCCCCTGCGCACCAGTCAGCGGCAGCCCCAGGTTCTTGTGGTTGGTAATCTGCACGAAGTTACCGTCACCCGCTTTGGCGGTAGACAGATCAGTAACCGTTCCCGGCTTAGTAAGCGAGAACTTAATAGCCTGCGGCAGAATCTGGTAACCAGCCGGAGCTTGTTCCTCAACGAGGCAGTAGGGTACCTGGTTCGCTTCCGGTACTTCTACCCCATCAATCCAGTCAGTCATCTGCAAATCAGAGATCTTCGCTAGACCATCTGCCCCGGTCTCATTCGAGGTCTTGATAGTCGGGCCATAGCTGGAGCAATCTTTCTTGGCCGAGGTATCCAGGTGGACACTGAAAATAGCGCCAGCCAGAGGCTCGTCCGCGCTGTTAACCTTCTTGATTACGATATCGCCGTGCCGGGTCTCAACCTCCGGAGAGTTAATCGGCTTATCGTTCTTCTTAGACCAATCATTCGGGAACAACTTACCGGTGTTCTTGGTCAAGCCATCAGCCGGAACGCTCTTTAGCTTAACGTGTAGAGTAACCTCGATCTTGGCACCCCCAGCAATAGTGTTTAGACCGGCACCCTTGAAGGCGACGGTGACGGTGGTGCGTTCGGGAGTACCATCCTTAACGGTCGTGGCATCAAAATCGGTTGTAGTCTGGTCGTTAATCTTGGCGGTAGTCTTTACATACTCCACATTGGCGGGCAGCTGGTCGACAATCTGGTATAGATTACCCAGGTCAGCGGCATCCATCTTGCCATCGCCATTGACGTCAGCGCCCGTGGACTTGGTGGTCAAGACATACTTAAACTCATCCATACCGTTTGCAGCGCCCTGATTCAGGGTAGTAACGCCCTTGTCTACAACCTTCTTATCCAGTTCATTTTCCTGGTTCTTGGGGTAGACGTGTACGTCGCTATTCCAGGCCTTGCCATCGGGATTGGTCATCGGCAAAGTAACTGCGAAGGGGGCAATCGGAGTGATTTTTTCCTTCTTAACCTCTTTACCTGCAGCCTTAATCGTGCCTGATCCGGCTAGATCCTCTACCACGACGTACAGACCCCTGGGTACAGAGGAAAACTTAGCTTCCCCATTAGTGCCAGTTGTCATAGTCGTCGGGTTAGCGGCCAGCTTGTAAGTGGTAGCTCCAACTGTGATCCCGGTGGTGACTACATCGTCCTTCAAAGAAACTTCCCCAATTTCTTGAGCCAGTTTCAGACCGTCATTGGTAGAAACGTCAACGCCCTCAACCTTGTAGAGCTTAAAATTAACCCCTTCCAAAGGTGTTTTACCGGTAAGCTCGGCAGCGTCAATCGCGGTACCATCGTGTTTCAAATTCGTAGTCGCACCCAGATACTTATGCACCGTCAAAGATGCGGTAGTGGGCTGCGATGCACCCGGGGTCAACGTAGTATCAGCACTGGCGGCGCCGACGCCTGCCAGGCCCATAAAGGCCATCACCATGCCGGTTAGCACGGCTAATAACTTTTTCTTACTCACTTCTCTTCCTTTCAAATAGAGTGACTACAATAGCA
The DNA here is from genome assembly GCF_900106855.1 of Varibaculum massiliense. Taxonomy (NCBI): domain Bacteria; kingdom Bacillati; phylum Actinomycetota; class Actinomycetes; order Actinomycetales; family Actinomycetaceae; genus Varibaculum; species Varibaculum massiliense. The sequence continues at coordinate 648,042 of NZ_FNWI01000004.1, forward strand.
ATCCCTAATGCCAGGCACCCTAGAAGTAACACTTCTAAAGCACCGGCGTATCCCGACAAGGGAAGTTTCCCTTCCGGGTAGTTAGTGACAGTCAGGGATCCATTCCCGCCACTAACGGTATTTACATTTCCTTTTCCACTGATAATGGTCACGTTCCCGCTACCGTCTACCGTGAAGTTCACCGGCTGCGGCAATAGGGCGTAACCCCTGCTGGTTTGGGTTTCCTTTAAGGTGTAGTTTTGTCCAGGTATCACCTTGAACTTAACTTTCCCGTTCTTATCAGTAGTCAAAGTCTGAGCAGCTCCGCTCGCGCCCTCCTGAGAAAGCTCGAAGACCACGCCCTCTATTGCGGTACCGGCATCGGAGACTTTATTAAGCTCCACCTCGGTCTCGGATAGTTGGTTATAGCGCTTGAAAGTTATTAGCGGATTGTCGCCGGTCAGGGTAACTTCTGTTCCTTCATCAGTGGTCATATAACCCGCCGGAGCCTTAGTTTCCTGAATCTTATACTTCACGCCGAAAGTAAGGCCGGTAAAGGTGGCGAGGCCGACCTCGTTAGTAACCAGCGTCTTCTTGGTTCCATCAGGCGCCGTTAGGGTGAATTCCGCACCCGCCAGCGGCTTACCGGTTTCTTTCGATAGTTTCGAAACCGTGATCCTGCCGGTGTCCTTAGTGTTAGGCACCTCCATAGTGATCAGTCCGGTAAACCCTTCTAGCAGGGCATAGTCGGATACTTTCACCGAAATTGGGTTAGATTTCAGGATATAACCGCTGGGAGCTTGAATTTCCTTCAGCTTATAGATCTTGTTCGGATCCAGCTTCACGGTTGCCGGCAGGTTAACCAAACCGTCACTACCAGTAACCAGGTTGGTAGCCACTTCCGTCGACTCGTCCTCTTCATACAAGGTGAACTTGGCACCGGAAAGCGGAATCACCACATTGAAGGTGCCTGCCACCTGGCCTGGCACTTTAACCGCGCCGGGAGTGCCCGACACCACCTTGTCCGCTGCCGCTTCATCAATCGACTTCACCAGGGGTTCGAACTTGAAAACCCGCAGGCGAGAAGGATTATTATTGGCCGTCCAAGTAAACTGCTGCGCCTTATAATCATCAACTATGAAATCGTATTGCGCCTGGGGGTCAACATAGTACCCGATGGGAGCTTTCAGCTCTTTCACCCGGTAAATACCGCCATCCAGTTCGGTGAACTCTGCTTGCCCGGTATCGACTGTAGTTGCCTTCTTAATCGGCTCGGCGGGCCAAGAACCATCGTCGGCCTGCTTGAATAGGCCGAACTCGGCGCCAGCAAGGTTGCGGGCATCGCCGGTAACATTGGGGTCAACCTTGGTGACTACCAGCGAAGACTGTTGCTTTTGTTCCTCATTGGGCACCAGTAGCTCGCTTTGCTCGAACAACAGATGCCCGGCAGCATCCTTAAGCTTGCCGGCCTCATCAATCTGGAACTGCAGCGGGGCATCGTTCTTGACATATCCGGCAGGAGCCGTGATTTCTTTCAGAGTATAGACCTGGTTAATCACCAGATCCTTCAAGATGGCATTAGCGTCTGGTCCCCCGGTGGTTACCTGCGTAACCAGGTTGGTAGCCGAAGCAGTATTGCCTTTATAGAGGGCGAAGGTCGCGCCGGGTTTAATCACCCCGTCACCGCGCTTCCACTGGCCAAAGGACTTATTCTTATCAGCCATGCCGCGCACGCCTAGCTTCGACAAGGACACCGAGCCTTTATCGTTAAAAACCAGACCAAGATCCCCGAAGCCGAACGTCAGATTCAACCCACGGAATTGAGTACATCCCGTGGAACAAGTCGTAATCGTAAAGTCAATCGGAGCAATCGGCTGCAGGTGACGATCACCCGGATTCTCGGTTAAGCGCCATTTACCGGCAGGAATGCCATAGAACTTTACGTCACCGTCATCGTTAGAGCGCACCGTCCTCGGAGCTGAGTTCGGCACAAACATGGTGCCATCGTTCTGTTGCACCGGTAGCGGAGTAATCGTGAACTCGATTCCCGCTAAGGGTTGACCGTTCTTATCCACCTTTTTAAACTCGGCGGTACCACGAATCGGCTCGACTGGATACCATTTGCCCATGTTGGTAACATCAGGCGCTTTAATCTGGTAGGTGCCGGTAGCAGAATCAAAATTAGTCGCACTAAAGTCGGTGGCGGACAGCATAAATGCTCTATCGCTTACTGCATACCCGGTCGGAGCCTCGATTTCTCGCACCGTCCAACCCGGGGCGGCATTCACATTCGTAAACCTGACTTTGCCGTTAGAGCCAGAGATAGCGGTGGCTTTGAGCGCGCCCTCTTTATCATAGAGGCCAAACTTGGCTCCTGCGAGCAGTTTCTTCTGCGCTGACTGTAAGGGCTCGGCTTTGTATCCGTACTTTGTCAGCTCAATATTTACCGCCGGCGGCACCAAAGTGTTAATCACCGGGTTGGATTCCAGTTTCCCTTCGTGAGAACTAGACACGCTCCAGAAATCATTTATCGCCTGCTTACCCAAATGTTCTTGGGAAAGCGGAGTCGCGCCCTTGGGGCCGGCAATCATCGGTACCGTGATCCGCACTTCGCTGCGCGGCTGCTGCGGGTTGGTATTAGTGAATTTCAACCCCGTTACCGCCGAGCAAGGAGTGCTCTGCCAGTTGGCACGATCCAGGTCATATTTCGTCGCGATACCAGTATCGCAGGTATAGAAGGTATTCCAACCAGTAGCAGCCGTTCCATCAGCCATTTGGAAGCTGATTCGCCCGCTGGGATCATACTGGTTAATCATGGTGGAACCTTTGCGGGCAGGAGTACCTGCCACCGGCAGTAAGTCATAGACCACCGGATTTTGCTCCGGGCGCGTCCCGTAGCCTAAGCGCAGCTGATAATCGAAGTTCGCTCCCCCGACAGTTCTAATCTCGGTAATCCAGGGGGCATTGGGCTTGCGCTCCCGAATCCGCTTAGTTATGTAGGTTTCATCCCCAACCGCGACTCGGGTGGTATTTTCCGCTTTCGACCACGTTCCCGTACCCGCAATCGGGTTCTTCACTTCATTTAGGTAACGGACATTTCCCTGCGCCCGTACAAACGCTTCGTTAATAATGTCACCGTCGATAACACCATTGGTAATAGTGGTCTCTAGTTGTCCCACACTGTATACCTGGTTCGGATCCGTGACTTGGTCGGCTTGGAAACGAACCGCTACGCGTCCGGTGCCATTGAAGTTGGAAAGGATCTCATAACGCGCTCCGGGCAGCTCCGCAAACTTTTGAGTTAGCGTCACCCGGTTAACTTCCAAGCCCTTGGGTAGCACATCTACCAGCTCGAAAGCAGTCAAGGGATCACCATAATCGGTTTCCAGCTCGGCACCCACGGTATAGGTACCGGTTTTACCGGCTATAGTTGCCTTGGCAAAAGTGTTCACTTTACGAGCTTTAAGAACTTTGCCCTCGGGCTTCACCTTGACATGAGCCTCTTTGATACGTTCTCCGCCCTGTACCTTATTTCTGAGGTCAGCTTGGCACTTCAGTCCGTTACAGAGGTTCTGATTCGGGTCACGGAGCTTGGTGTGAATCTTGGTAATAGTGCTTTGTCCCGGCTGCATTGCCTTAACGCTGCTCCACCGCAACTGGACGTTCTGGTAGGAGGTAAGATTCTCCGGCAGGTCGATACGGTCAGTTCCCGTAATACCAACCGAATAAAGAACTTGATAGGTATCCGGTTCACCAGTGGGACTAATAATCTCCAGTTTGCCCCCTACAAACACTGGGTCGGGAGTAATAGCGGTGTATTGTAAACGGTCATCAAGGTCGAAGTCCCTAAGATTTAGGGTGACAGGAGTATCCGATGTGTTCCTGGTAAGTACATTCCAATCGAATTCTGTATTACGATCCTGCTTGCTGTCGTAGATTACCGCGACTCCATCACGGAAGTGCGGACCGGCAGCAACCTTCGTTAAGGGCACGCCGGGGGGTGCGGTCTCCATCGGTTTATAGAAGCTAAAGTAAGTATTTGCCGCCCCAGTAATTAGCGGTTCCTTCGGACCTTGTTCTTCGGGGGTGAGGGTAAAATCGGCGTGGTTATCAATCCGTTTTTGTTTCTTTGCCCCCGGGAAATGCAACTTCAAGCTCCCTAGACCTGAGTATTCCGTGGTCAGACGTTTTTGGGTATTAGTGTAAGTGAGGGTGACCTGATCGTCACCTAGCTTCCACCCCGGGTTTTCAGAAGCTACGAACTGGGCACGCGCTTGGGTACCATCTGTCTTCGTATATAGCGGCAACTGGTCAGTGATGGTGTAACCCCGCACGTTCCGCAGCATTTTCTCTACTTCAAAAGTAAAGGTGACCGCGTTATTGCCAGAGGTGCTGACGTCCCCTTCCGGATCGTCATCGTAGTCCCTGCATACAGCAAGTTCGCATCCGACTGTATCTTTCTTGAAGGTAGGCAGCGGATAGTAACCTTTAAGGTTCACCGGTCCCGGTTTAGAAGCCGGGTGCGGGGTCAACACATACTGCTTCCCATCCGAGGCGGTATCAAGCAATTCGGCCTTAACCGGGAACACTGCATCCGAGGCGGTAATCCGCTTCTTTATACGCCAGTAGATAGGAATACTTGTTCGTATGGAGCTATCGTAATTCGGCCTCAGCTTAACTTCTAGGACTCCTGGGGCAACTACCTTTACTGATCGGAAGTATTGGCTGGAAGTATTATCCCAATCCGCAACTTCTACCCGGGTGGGATCATAAGTTATCCGGATGGTCCCATTCTTAACTATCGAGGTGCCAGCATCCCCACCGTAGGTGATGTCAGTACGCATATTATTGCCGAACTGCTCTTCTAGCTCGTTGGACTCGGGCCAGCCTGGCTGGTTTATTTTTCCGGTCAAATTCAGACGGGCGTAAGAGCCCGACAACTCGGCAGGAGCCTTCTGGTAACGGAAAACTATGTCCTTGTCATTACCATCTAGCTTTATGGTCTGGGTAGGAGGCAGCGAATATCCCTTCACCATGGGAGGAACTAGCACATAATTTTGGTTACTATCGCCCTCTCGGCTGTTAATTGGACGGTTCATTTCCGGAGCTACCGGCTGACCGGTTTGCTGATCAAGGTAGCGTACCCGCACCTGGGAATCGGTGAGGATAATGATGCCTCGATCACCACCGTAACCGGTGATATTGTCGGGGTTCTTCCCTGACTCTGGCCGCAAATAAACTGGACCGTTGAAGCCGGCGTAGGAGCCTCTGCCTCCCCCCCACCAGGTCTGGGTGAACAGAGCCCTAATGCGCTCCAAGCGGTTATATGGATGCTTTAAGTCACTATCTGGTTTATCTAAGGGAGTGTCCGGAACCGTAAACACGGGATCTTCAATCGGCATCCCATAGAAAGTGTTCTGCCCTAGTTCAACGATATTTTCTAAAGACTCTGGAAGAGAGGTAATCCTATTTTTATCTTTGTCCTTGTTTATCGGATTGTCCCATTCGTAGAGTTTGAGATTTCGCCCAAATACCCCCGCAGCCGGCTCGTTGCGCGCAGGACGATCCTTACCCGGTACCCGCAACCCCAGGCTCTTTACATTCCCCCAAGAATCTGGAAGAGAAGTTAATGCGTTATTGGCAAATGCGCCATATCTGATGTATTCCACTTCGCCCCAGGAGGCTGGTAATGCCGGGAGGCGGTTGTTCGTGAAGGCATAGCTACCGATGTCCTTTAGGTTTCCCCAGGACGACGGTAAAGTTGTTATTTCGTTATTCAAGAACACGCCGCGGGGAATCTGAGTAAAAGTATCCCAGGGAGCGGTCAGAGCAGTAATTTTATTATCTTTGAAGCACTCTTCACCGAGGGTCGAAACCTCTCCCCAGGAGTCCGGCAGACCGGTGAGGGTATTGCCCATAAAAGCGTGGAATCCAATAGTTTTTACCTTGCCCCAAGAAGAAGGCAGGGACTGAATCTGGTTAAAGTTGGTATCGCCTGAACCGGGATTGGAATAGCAACTGTTATTCTCCGAAAACTGCGGATAAGTACCGTCGTCATAGACCTTTTTCCCAGCGAAGGCACACGGCTCAATAGTGGTGACATTGTCCCAAGAGTCCGGGAGTACAGTCAGCCTATTTCGGTGGAAAGCGGCTTGTCCGATGCTAGTGATTGGGCCCCAAGCAGGCAACGACGCAAGTTCGTTCTTGAAAAAAGCCTCTCTCGGGATAGTGGTGATCTTGCCCCAAGAATCCGGCAGAGCAACTAGCTTATTACTGGCAAATACACTCTTGCCGAGAGTGGCAACCAATCCCCAGTCATCCGGTAGCGAGGTTATTTCGTTTTGTTCAAATACGCTCTCAGGTAGGGCGGTGATATTGCCCCAAGAGTTGGGTACGGCCGTAATCTTGTTGCTATAAAAAGCTTTAGTACCTAGCCTTGATACCTTTCCCCAAGACGCGGGAAGGGCAGTGTTCGGGTTATTTGCAAACGCTTGATTCCCAATGGAGGTAACTTCCCCCCACGAATCCGGGAGTGCCATCGATTCAGATCTATTGTAATAATTTTGGGAAAAAGCGCTATTACCGATGGAGGTAATTTTCCCCCAGCTAGCGGGGAGTGATGTTAAGAGGTTATTTTCAAAAACGCTGTCTGGCAGGGTAGTGATCTTGCCCCACGGAGCCTTCAAAGCAGTGAGCTTATTGTCAGAGAACGCACTTCTGCCTAGAGAAGCTACTTTGCCCCAGGAATCGGGTAAGGAAGTAATCTGATTTTTATAAAACGCAGATTCGTCGATATTAGTAATATCGCCCCAAGAATCCGGCACTGAAGCTATCTGGTTATTGGAAAAAACATTTTTTGGAAGGTTGGTTATCTTCCCCCACGGAGCTTCCAGCGCAGTAATCTTATTATTCGAAAAAGCACTTTCCCCCAGGGTAGTTACATTTCCCCAAGATTTAGGCAGAGCCTTAAGCTCTCCTCCCCGATAGCCTGAAGGTCCAGCAAAGGCGGAATCGCCAATGGTAGTAACTTTGTCCCAAGATTTAGGCACCTCGGTGAATTTGTTAGATGCAAACGCCTGGTTCCCGATACTGGTTATGGAACCCCAAGAATCCGGGAGCCGGGTAAGACCTTTACCATTAAAGGCTCGGTCACCAATGGCGGTAATAGGTTGCCCTTTGTCTCCTACTGTCGACCAGCACCAGGGATCAGCGGTCTTCCCACCATTGTGTTTCTGATTACCGGTAGAGCTGAACCCAGTGATGGTTCCCCCGTTGTAAGTGAAATCTTTTACCTGCCAACCAGCACAAATGGTTTTTTCTGGCCAATCCGGACCTACTGCCACCTTGCCTTTAACCGTCTTAGTGCGCCCTTGAGAATCAGTAGCCGTGTAGTAGACATCGTAGGTAGCCTCTGGCACACTGGTGTCAATTTTTTCTGGAGAGACAGTCAGAGAGGCAGTAATATCGTTGCCGTCAATATCCTCTGCGGTCACCCCTGCCAGCAAAGCTGCTTTGGAACCGTCTCCACCTTGGGGAATATGCTTGACGATTTCCCCGCTGATCTTGGGCGAGAAATCAGTTTTCTTATAGGTAAAAGTAACCGCATTTTCCGCTCCGGACTGCGGGGTAATATCTTGAGAAGCCGGAGTCACCGCGTAGCCAGCCAGTTGCGGCGCCTTAATAGTGTTTTTTTCGCCCGCGAAATAGACTCCGTCCGGTTCGGTGAACTCACTTTGTAGCACCTGCGGGCTGCGCAGGGGCTTATTAGTATCAGCATCGATGTAGTTAATGGTGATCGAGACTGCATCCTCGGCAGCTACCTGACCAAAGCCGGAATCGTACTTTTCGGACTTTACTGCGGCCGGGAGCGAGGGCTGCCCGTCAGCTTTTTCTAGCACCACCCAGCGCTTATTATTCGAAAAAACTTCCTTGCCAAAGGTGGTGATAGTAGCGGGAATCTTCACCTTTTCAATTTGGTTGCCGCTAAAGGCCTCCTGGCCTACTGTCTGCAGGTTCTCCGGCAAATTGATCGTTTTCAGCTGGTTATTGGCAAAAGCACTAGCGCCGATCTCGGTCACATACTTCGGCAGGGTGACCTCAGTTAGTTTATTGTCACGGAAAGCATTCGCCGAAATAGTGGTTAACCGCTGGGGCGGGTTCTGCGGATCATCCGGGCGGGCGTCGGTGATATTCACCTTGGTTAACTGGTTATCGCTGAACGCGCCCTCGCCAATGCTGATTACCGTATCCGAAGCGAAAGTAGTTAGCTGGTTCTTCTGGAACGCGCCCTCGCCAATAGTTTGCAACCCCGGAGCCGTAAGTTCCGTAATCGCATTATCGTAAAAGGCGCGGTCGCCTACTTCCGTCACCGAAGCCGGAAGCGTGACCTTAGTGAGTTTCAGCCCCGAAAATACGCCCGCCGCGATCTTGGTGGTGCCATCGGGGATGGTCAGTTCGTGATTATTTTTAAGATCCGTTTTACCGGCATCGGTCAGGCCGGTGATTTCCGTTCCGTTGAAAGTGAAACGAGGGTCAGTCGGCACCCCTCCCCGCATCGGAATCGGGCTACGAAGTGCCGGAGGAACGCCCGCGCTGGGATCTTCGAAGTTAAAGGGGGCTGCTTGGTTGCCGGTTGCAGGGTTTTTGGATGCGGACGGGCTAGGTTTAGTGGCGTTGGCAGCAGGCTTTGCGGAGTTGTTATTAGTGGAGGTATTAGTACTGGTGGAAGTGGGGTCATTGGCATTTGGCTGCTCTGCTGCGGGCGCCGTCATCGGCACAATCACCAGCAAAGACGATAACAACAACCCCAAAACAGATAGCGAAGCAACCAGCCTTCTACTAAGCGTCTTACTTGCCACGTAAACACCTCTAACACGGGTCAGCCGCCACCTATGGCAGCTAATTTCACCTCAACGTATTACATTTCCATGATAGTAAACTAATCTTTTTTTCGCAACGGTTCGGGAAGATGGTTGGTCGTAAAATATTTAGATTTTTACGTATTTACGGCTGCTTTTTAAAAATTATTTCTGACACTAGGACATACGTCCTGGAAATCCCAGATTATCTATATATCCATTAACGATTTCCTCATCGCGGGAATATTAATGTTGCTGCCGCCCGGCGAAAACCCCGATTTGCCGCCCGACAAGAAGACTCCTGTGCGCCTGGCGGGAACACTACTTTGCTGCCTGGTAAGAAGACTGCTGTGCGCCTGACAAAAACGCCCATGTGCTGCCTGATGAGGCCACTCCTGCGCCGCCCGCACTCCCAGTAGCACCGGCGGTCAATTTCGGCGCTGGAGGGTCAACTTGTATTTGGAGGCTATTCCCGTCCCCGGAGGGCATTTTCAACCCTGGAGGGTCAATTAGTCGCCGAAGGGCGATTCCGCCAGATGCCACCAGCATTTTCCCTAAATCGCGTGACCGTTCCGCCCTCCTAGGACAAGACCGCCCTCCCAAGATAAAAACACCCTCCGGAGAAAATCCCACCCTCCCGAGACAAAAATACCTTCCCGCGGCATCTCAATAATGCGCCAATAACGCCAGTCCCCAGCGGGCAACAAACTGAAAGTATCCTTGCCCGATTATTAGGAACAGGAGTTTGTTCACCATAGCTGTCAAGGTGTAGCTATGTTTCCTGAATTAATTAGTACCCAGGCGTTTTCGCGGAGAGTCCTTGCAGACTCCCTAGCGAACAGCTCCCTAATTCAGGTCGGGCGCGGACACGTGATCAGGCCTTTGAAATCAGCAGACAAATGGCAACGAATCCGCTATGTAAAGTTAGGACAAATCGCCTCCCACGCGGCGCGGTGCCATACTCCCCCGGTGTTTATCGGAGTTACTGCCGCCCTGCTGCATGGCCTGTCCCTAAAATCGCTGCGAGGCGATACTCCTTTACACACCTCGACTAGGCATTTTGAAAAGAAACTGCTGCCAGCTTGGGTTGATGTCGACACCTCCCAAGGGCGCCCTATCCGCACGAAAATACCCCCGACTCCCCTGATTTTCCATAAAATCAGCCTCCCAAAAGATTCCACTAAATTTATCGGTCACCAAGTGCGCATCACCGACCTTCCTACGACCACGTTGCAATGTGCCGCCTGGCTCCCAGCCGGAAGCGCCCAAGCAGTAGCCGATTCCGCAGCTAGAAAGCTTATTCCGGAGTGGGGTCAGCTTGATCGGCGTGGCCGAGAGGCTTTCGCAGACCGGATTCCAAAACTGCGCGCGCAGATGTATAGCCTGGCCAGAAAGTACCGGAAGCGGCTCGGCGCTCCTCAAGCTCGGCGAATCCTCGCAAACATGGATCCCCGATTCGAAAGTTACGCGGAATCTTTATTTCATGCCGCCGCACAGTTAGCGCAGGTAAAACGACTAATTCCACAGTTCCAAGTTAAGATTTCCACCGCTCAAAGCTACTTTCTGGATGCTGCACTCCCGAAGATTCGTAAAGCTTTTGAAATCGACGGGATGCAGAAATATCGAAGCAATGATCCTCAGAAAGCTTACGAGGCTATCCAGGGTGAAAAACAGCGTCAAAGTCGGCTACAAAAACTCGGATGGCATATTTACCGATTCACCTACGAGGACGTGGCAGACACTCTAGGCTTCGCTAAATTCCTGCGGGAACGGCTCGGCACCAGTTGGAACGGTGTGGCACTTCCACCCCTATACCGCTTGAAAAAGCCTGCTTTTAATATGTAAAGACCTATAAGAAGTCTGATTCTATTAGCTATCTGAGCAGTTCTTCTGCGACGTTATGTCCTCACGGGGAATGCGTGTTTCACGCACGAAACGGATCAATAGCGTCCCCTTATTTCTAGCTACTCCACACTTCTTTGTATCTCCTGGTGCAAGCCTTTTGCCCGCAATTCATATGCATATTTCGACCTATGGAGGGCGGAAACGTCACGCTTTATAAAAGCCGAGCAGATACCCTCCCTACTGATAGTTAGATATCTGCCCTATCTAAGCGTTTGGAGGGTGGAAATGCTGGGGCAATGCACGCAAACAGGAAATATGCGCGGCATTTGCGCCCTCCACGCGCAGAAAGACCCTCTCGACGCAGTAATAACCTCCCGAGATAGAAAGATCCTGCCTCTTAAACACCCCCCTCGAGACAGGAAGACCCGCCAGCGCGATAAAAAACAGGGGTTAATACCCGAAAGCAGAAGGATTGAAAGAGGGATTGCCTAACGTCGGAGGGTGATTTTGTCTCTGGAGGGCGGAAACGTCAGGTGCAGATGCATCAACAGGCAATTTGTGCGACAGAATCACCCTCCGCACGCAAAAACATCCGCCAGGTACAGAATCGCCCCCCGCGCGCAAATAGACCCTCCGGAGACACAATGGAGACACGATGGCTCTCCCGGAATAGAAAGACCCGCCAGCGACTGGGAAGTATAAGTAACTGGAAAGAAAGCAGATGTGAATAGCTAAAAAAGATTGTGACCCGAGGGGTCACCTCGGGTCACAATCCTCAAAAACTAAATAACTAAAAACGGATGACCTGGAAAGCCGAGGAGTAAATCGGGGCTACTTTTACACGCTCACCAGGTTTGGGGGCGTGAATCAGCTTTCCGCCACCGATATAAATCGCTACGTGATTGTTATGCCACAGAATGTCTCCGGGCTGAGCCTGGCTGAGCGGCAGCTTAGTGCCAGCAGCAGCAATAGCATTGGCAGTACGAGGTAGCGACTTTCCGACTTGACGATAAACGTAACCGACAAAGCCAGAACAGTCAAAACCACTAGGAGTCGAACCGCCCCATACGTAAGGAACGTCCTGATACTGCATCGCGATTCCCACCACAGTGCCGTCGGCAGGCCCCAAATCGCGCCCTACGAAGGAGGAAGATTGCGAGGAAGAACCTTGTGCGGGCTGTGCTGCCGGAGCGGGGGTGTTTACCTGAGCAGAGGTGGCAGCCTGAGCAACTTTGTCCACCTCAGAGGAAACAGCCGCATTAACAGTCAGTTTTTCAACGGTGCCTTTAGCCAGTTCAGCCGCATTAACCGAGGTCGCAGCCCGCTTAGCAGCAGTGGCATCGGCGCTAGCGGGAACGGCTGCGGCCGCTACTACCGTTAGCGCAACTCCCGAGCCGGCCAGCGCAGATAGGCGCTTGCCGTTTTCGGAGGAAAAGAACGACTGGGCAAACTGGGAAACCGGAGTGGAGGGACGGCTCGGAGCGCGGTGACGCGCCTGCAGTTTCTGAGTCACGATAAGGGTTCTCCTGACAGTCAAAAATTCTCTGGCCGATCAAGATGGCTAACTGGGAGCTACCCAGGAAACCGTCCTAACCGATTGGTCGTATCTAAATATAATGCTTCGGTAACGGAATGTCACGTTTTGGTTACGAAAGTTTTTTAATCTTTCGGAGCGCCCCGACGTCTAAGTGGTCAGCCCCACAAAAACACGCGCCCTCAGAACCGTAAAATTAGTCGCAAAGACCATGCGTTTCCGCAGGGTAAAAGCTCTCTTAAACAGGCTTAATTCTGCTCGGAGACCCCTTCGACAAACAGGTGCTGCCCCAAAGAAGTGTCAAGTAACACAGTTTTTTCCGTGTCGACCCCAATAACCGCCACCTGGTCATTTTGTGGCTGCAGATTTACCTCGTTACCAGGCAAAATACCTGCCTCGTCGAAGAAAGCCAACATCCGCGGTTGTGCCTGCAAAGGCTCACCAATCCGCACCACCTTAGTGGCCACAATGCCGCCGTATTGTTCCACAATCTGCGCAGCGGACATCCCCGGCCCCAGCAAATCGCTTTCGGTATCGGGAATCGGGTTGCCGTAGGGGTCAGTCGAAGGATGATGCAACAAATCAAGCAGCCGCATCTCCACAGCATTAGACATCACATGCTCCCAGCGGCAAGCCTCATCATGGACCATCACCCAATCCAGGCCAATCAGATCCAAAAGTAAGCGTTCCGCGAGACGGTGTTTACGCACTACTTCCCGCGCCAGCTCTGCACCCTTATCAGTGAATTCAATCTGGCGATTATCAGCCACAAACAGCAAACCATCACGTTCCATACGCGCCACCGTCTGAGAAACCGTGGGACCGGAATGATCCAGACGTTCCACGATTCGCGCCCGCAGGGGCGGCACCCCGTCCTCGAGCATCTCGTAGACAGTTTTCAGATACATTTCGGTAGTATCAACCAGGTCACCCATCAATGCCCCTAACGCCGTTCCTTGCGCGGGAGCTATCGCCGCGCTTATCCTCTCTTAGGCTAACTCGATTGTCTGCAATTTTTTATGCTTGCCAACATTTTCTAATGACATTCAAACCGGATTAGTAACGGTTTACGCACCTAGAGTAAGGTTTTCTCTATGGAAAACTTTGTCAGCATTCCCCAAAATTTACTGCCCAAAAATAAGAAATTTGGCTCCGGACCCAGCTCAATAAGAAAAACTGCCCTTGCGAAAGTTGCCGCCAGCAATCTGCCCGGCACCTCGCACCGGCAGACACCGGTTAAAAACCTGGTAGGTTCGCTACGCGACGGGCTAAAAGAGTTATTCGCCCTCCCGGACGGGTATGAGGTTGTACTCGGTAATGGCGGCGCCACTACTTTTTGGGCGGTAGCGGCGTCCTCTTTAATTAGGGAGCGTTCCGCGCATGCGGTGTTCGGCTCCTTCGGCGCTAAGTTTGCGGAAACCGTCAGCGGGGCTCCTCACCTTAAAGACCCCTATCTAGAGCTCGGGGGCGTATCGGCGAGGACGCAGGGCCTAGAAACCAGCAGCGAAATCGCACTATTGCGTGGCGGACAAGAGGGAATCGATGCCTATTGCTATCCCGCTCACGAGACTTCTACCGGCGCCCTCAGCCCAGTAAAGCGCGTTGAAGGCGGATTAAACCTGGTAGATGCCACTTCGGTTGCCGGGGGAATCCAGGTCGACATTTCACAGACCGACGTTTATTACTTCTCGGGGCAAAAATGTTTCGCCGCCGAGGGCGGGCTGTGGGTAGCGCTCGCTTCCCCGGCCGCTCAGGAACGGGCGCAAGAAATCAAAGCAGACCCGGGTGCCGGCCGTTGGATTCCGCCGATACTGGATTTTTCAGTGGCGTTAAAGAACTCGGTTAAGAACCAGACCTTAAACACTCCGGCGATTGCCACCTTGATTTTATGGGAAGACCAGGTGAAATGGATGCTAGCCGAGGGCGGTCTGGAGGCAATGGAAAAACGCACCCGCGCGTCCTCGGCGGTGCTATATGAATGGGCGCGTTCCCACCCGGACGCTTCCCCCTACGTGTCCAACCCGGAAGAACAGTCCCCGGTAGTGGTGACGATTGATTTCCACGATATTGATGCCAACCAGGTGATTGCGCAGCTGCGCGCAAACGGGATTGTGGATATTGATCCCTACCGCGCTTTGGGGCGCAACCAGATTCGGGTTGCATGCTTCCCCAATGTGGAAGTGGCCGACACCCAGGCGCTAACCGCCTGCCTAGACTATGTAATCGACCGCCTGTAACCCAGGCTCACACTTCCCACCCTAGCGCAGCTACCTGCACCGCTAGGCAAATACCAGGTGTTTATCTTGAGTGCGGCACTCTGTCAGATACATATTGATAATGGTTTGATAGGGAACTCCGGTACGCGCAGCCTCTGACTTAAAATAGTCAATGTTGGCAACATCGAGATTTATAGTGACCGGTTTGCGTAAACGTTCCACATAGGGATTAACGCGGCTTTCGCTAAAATCGTATTCTTTTCTCATTGTCGACACCTCCAGTATTGCTTTTCCTCGTTTTTTGTTGCTTTCCGCGCAGAGATTATGCGGATAATTCTCCCTCGTCCTCGTAAACAGTGGCAGACGGTTAAAACCCGAGCCGACATGCTCAGACCTATCAGTACAAATCGCTTTTCATCTTGCGAATGATCGGGGTCGTCGATTACCCGCGCATAGGGATCACCAAAAGCCTCTGTGGCTTCTTCGAAAGTTACCGCGTGCTTGTCTTGGTTGATTGCGGCTTTGGCATCATCCCATTCGAAGCTTAGATAACTTTCTATATCCATATGGATATCATACATATGAGATACATGTTTCGCCAGGATTTTAGTTGAGATTTATCGCCGTCTTAACCCAAGTTTTTAGGGCTAGCACCCATTTTTTAAAAGCAAATAGTCCGTGGGAGCAGCTCCTGGCCACTCCCACGGACTATTTGGTTTCTTAAGGCTCTTGCCTCACCTGCTTTACGACAGCAGGGATTGGATGGGACCTAAGCAGAAGTAGATTACGAACAGGATCGAGACTACCCACATCAGGGGGTGGATCCGTGAAATCCGTCCGGAGGCAATCTTTACCACCACGTAGGTGATGAAACCGAAGCCAATACCGACGGTAATCGAATAGGCGAACGGCATCATCATGATGGTCATGAAGGCGGGAATCGCCACGTCCGCACGCGTCCACTCGATATCGCGGACATTCACCATCATTAGGAAGCCTACGAACACCAGGGCGGTCGAGGCCGCCTAGGCAGGTACCAGCTCCACGAGCGGGGCGATAAACATAGACACCCCAAACAGCAGCCCGGTGACTACCGAAGCCAAACCGGTGCGTGCGCCCTCGCCCACCCCGGAGGTCGACTCCACGAAGGAAGTGTTAGAGGAAACCCCGCCGAGTCCCCCGGCCATGGCCGAAAGCGAGTCAATCAGCAGAATCTCGCGAGTCTTGGGGGGATTGCCGTTCTCGTCTAGCAGGTTGGCGCCCGCGCCTACGGCCACCATGGTTCCCATAGTGTCAAAGAAGTCCGCGAGCATCAGCGAGAAGATTAGCAGCACCACTCCCACCGCGGTGGTGTGGGGATTGGTGAAGGGACCGAAGAAGTCAATCGCACCAATAGTGGAAAAATCAGGTAGGGAAACCGGGGAACCTTTCAGTTGCGGCACGTTAGAGGCCCATGCAGACACGGCCTTTTCATCGGCCGCGCGCGAGCCTAAATGGGCGAAAGCCTGCACGATGAAAGCCAAAACGGTGGCTCCCACAATCCCGATAAGAATCGCGCCCTGCACCTTGCGGATATAAAGCACAATGATCACAATCAGACCAACGCAGAATACCAAAGCCGGCCAGCCCACCAGGGAGCCGTTCACCCCCAGCTGTACCGGAGTGCCACCCGGACGAATAATCCCGGCATTAATCAGACCGACAAACGCAATAAATAGCCCGATGCCTACGCTAATCGCAGTTTTTAGCTGGGCCGGAACCGCTTTGAACACGGCCTCGCGAAAACCGGTCAGCACCAGGATGGTGATGGCCACACCCTCCCAAAAGATTAGCCCCATAGCTTCCTGGTAGCTAAGTCCTAAAGCCTCGGGGTTAGCCAAAGTGAAAGCCACCACGGCGTTTAGCCCCATACCGGAGGCCAATGCCAGAGGGAAGTTTGCGACTAGCCCCATCAGCAGGGTCATTACGCAGGCGACCAGGGCGGTGCCAGCCGCGATTGCGGACTGGCTAATATCTTTGGGAGCCGCCACCCCCAAAATCGCGGCATTAACCACCAAAATATAGGCCATCGCGAAGAAAGTGACCAGGCCGCCGCGGATTTCCCGCCCAACGGTAGAGCCCCTTTCCGAGATTTTAAAGAAACGATCTAAGGAACTATCCGACTTTTTCGCCGTATCTTGAGAAGACAAGATAACTGTCCAATCCGCCACCAGGGGCATAGAAGTTACTTACAGGCTTATTATCGGGAGATTCCCAGGGTTTTTCCAATCTTGACCGCTATCTGCAACTTATTTGCAAATTTCAGCCAGATTTCCTAGTCCCGCCGGAAGTTCACTAGCCACCATGTCAAAGCCGCTAGACCTAATCACTAGCGGGCAATATCTAGGACGCAAACACAGCCCCCCGCCTTCAGCCAGAGCCTCTAGTCCCCTAGATTTCCACCTGTTCCACGTCCAGCTCATTTAGACGGGCAGGAGTGGGTTGCCAAGGCGAAGTATCCACTTTGACATCAGTTTCCGAATGGGAACCACAGGTGTGATCCATAGACACTACGCGGCCGTCGTCGACCGACCATTCATTGGTACATACCCCGAACATAGTGCGCATACTGCCTGCCACTTTTAGCAAGAATCCACAGGTTGAACAGGTATTTTCCGGTAGTTTCTTCCGGGTCATACCCCGTCGTGCCGGGCCTTGTTCGGAGTGATACCAACGTTTGGCGGCCTGCGCGCGGCCACAGGCAGACAGCACCCGAGGACGCCCCAGCCCCAGTTCCTCGAGGGTGCGCCGATCTAAGTCTTCGGCGTTCGTATCCGCGTAGGACTGATCGAGGCGTTCGTCATCGGGTACGTAAGGCAGCACGTCCTCGCGTTTTATATCTTGAGGACGCAACCGCTCTGCCCAAGGCACCCAGGGGCGCGCCAGCAATGCGTCCTCGCCCGGAAGTAGGTCGATTTCGCAGACTGTGGCTTTGCGTCCCCGAGGTACTCGCGCCAAAACCGCCACCCAATGCCAGCCGCGGTAACCGGGCTTTAAGCATTCAAAACTGTGAGTAACCAGGCGTTCACCTTCGCTAGTGGCGCCCAAATGCTCGCCAATTTCTGCCGGTTTCGCTATGGGGGCAAGCCCTTCGCGGGCAATGTCTACCGCGCCCGCCAGGAGACTATCCGCTTTTCCGGTTTTACGCCGGGTAGTTTCACTCATGTGCGTCTTTCTTAGTTCACCGCCGCCGCTAGGCATCGAAATCATCGGCAACTGCCCGCAGCAGCTGCGCGATTTTCGCACCATTATCCGGGTAGCGTCCATGCCGCAAATGCCCGGAGGAGGCGTCCAATAACTTAATCAGGTCTTCGACTACCGGCACCATGGCCTTGGGTTTACGCCGCAAATTTTTTGCTACCGAGGGCGTGCGCTGCAAGATCTTTACCGATAGGGCTTGGGGACCGCGGCGCGAGTCGGCAACTGAGAACTCGACTCGGGTTCCCGGAGTAGGAGGTTTAGTGTCAGCTGGCAATACACTGGCGTGTAAGAACACCTGTGAGCCGTCCTCTGCGGTGATAAACCCGAACCCTTTGTCGGCATCAAACCACTTAACTTTTCCGGTTGGCACTGATTTCTCCCTACTTTTTCTTAATCTAGGTTACATGAAGCAACATGCAACCCACTTCTTTGCCTATGATAATGCACAGTGGGGATTTAATCTGCTCCGGGCTATCCACATTAGTTAGGGAGAAACTTAAGTGAGAGTCTTAAAGAAAGCCAGTTTACTGACAATAGTGCTTCTAGCTGCGCTTTTTGCCAGTTTTATGGTCACTGGAAATGTTGCTTACGCCGAAGATCCGCCTAAAATTTCCAATCATCTTTATGATCCGGGAAATAAAATGGGGTCGCAGGCGGGGAAAGTAAAAGAGCGCCTGGCATCTTTAGATCGCTCTGGGCTGCATGTTTATGTGGCATTCCCCTCAGAGTATTCCAATGACACCGTCAGTAACTGGAATTTAATGGCGCTGCAAAAATCGGGCGCCCCCCAGGGCTCCTATATGCTCTCAATAGTGGCTGATAACCCTAATCAGACTATGTATTTGGCTTCTGCAGATAATGCCGCGAAACTCTCCCAAGAGGAATTATCTGCCATCGCCTCCGATAAAATGGTTCCCTTGCTTAATCAGCAAAAATATCCCGAGGCGGTGCTGGCGTACCTAGATGCGCTCTCAGCGAAAGCGCCGGAAATGGGGTCGGGGCTAGCGGTCGCCCCCTGGGCAATGATTGCCTTCCTGATTGCCCTGATTGTGGTAATCGTGGTACTTTCCCGGATGCTGAAAGCGCGCCGTAAAGCTAAGGAACGCATTGAAGAAAAGGAGCAACCGGATGTTTTGACCTCCCAGGCGGTATCCAGCCCGGTGGCTCCATCAACCCCGGCTACCAGGGAACCGACTGCCCCGGCATCTTCGGTTTCTGCCGATAGTGAAGCGGAAACTGGCGAGGAGGACGCCCGGCCAGGCAAAGTTCCTTCCCTAGCCGAGTTAGATCAAATTGCTTTAGCTAGGACGAAAGCTGCTTCCCAGGCACTTGCCGGGACTACCGGCAGCGCTCACTCCGCTATGCAATCTCCGCATTCTCCGCAGGAGGTAGTGTCCCAGACGCCAGCTGTACAGCAGCCGCAGCAGTTCCAACCTCAGGTGACACAGGCGCAACCGCAGGTACAGCAGTCCGCGGTGACGCAACAACAACAAGCACAAGCACCAAAGGCGCAGGTACCTCAGGCGCACACGCAACCGGCTATGCCGCAGCCTCAGCCCGTAGCGCCCGCCCCTCAAACAGTAGCTCCCGGTTTATCGCCGGTGCCGCCAGCACAACCGCCGGCTTCATCTCCGTTAGCTGCTACCGCTGCTCCAGCGACTCCTCCAGCGGCGCAAACCTCGCCTTCACCGCGCGCATCCGCGCCTCAACCTCACAGTTCCGTTTTGCATCCGGGAGCAACTACCTACTTGCCACCGCAAGCCAATGACGATGACACTCAGGTTACTTCTGCCGCGCAAATTAAAGACTATGGGCAAGAGCGCCGTGATGAGATTGCCCGCGCGAAAGCCCGCGCCCAGGCAATGAGCCGTTTCCGTCAAGAACAGGCAAAGAAGCAGCCCTCACCCGCTCTAGGTCAGCCCGTCAGCTATCAGCCGGACTTGAGCCCCCAGGCAACTGCCTCCAGCCTCGCGCTGCAGGCGGTAGCGCCGGTAGCCTCACCCATTCCGGGGCAAGCGTTCGCAGCTCCGCAAACCCCGCAGGGCGGCTCCCCTATTTCATCAGTTGCTCCTGCTGAACCGGCGGCTTCTGCATCTCAGACTGCTGTCAGGACACCGGATACCCTGGCGCCCCGCCCGCAGCCCGCCGCGCCTTCTTATCCCGCGCCGACACCTGCACCGCAGACCGTCCCGCAAGAAACCCCGCAAGTGGCTCCGCAGCCCGCTCCACAAGCAACTACTCCGGTAGCGCCACAGACAATCCCGCAGGTATCTGCCCATACGGCAGCCCCGCCTCCGCGAGTCGAAGGTTCGCAGGCTCCCAGGCAGCCGCAGCCCGCCGCGCCCTCTTATCCCGCGCCGACACCTGCACCGCAGACCGTCCCGCAAGAAACCCCGCAAGTGGCTCCGCAGCCCGCTCCGCAAGCTTCTGTACATGCAGCTCCGCAAACCCCGCAAAAGACGAGAGAGTGCCCGGCAGAGCCTGGCGCGCAACCAGACTTTACGAAAGTTTTGCGGCAGGCCGATTCCTGGGCTCGCAAAGGTTCCAGCAAGCTGGCGTTGGCGCAGGATCGCTTCGGAAAGAGCATCACTCAGCCTTTCGCTTTAGCGCTAGTACGTGCCCAAGATGCAGTCCGCGCCGCATTTGCGGAGTTCGCTACCGCTCAGCTGCAGTCGCGTCCGGTTGATCAACAGATTGTGGCCGGAAATCTGCCCGCACCTTTACGGGAGCTACGCGATCAGATTACTCACTTTACGAATCTGTATCATCAGCAGACTCCGCTGCCAGATATTACTCGCAGCTTTGAACGGCAGATTATTGAATGCCGGGAAGAATTGGTCAGATGCCGCTTAATTGTGGAGCGTATCCAAAAGGATGATCCCCAAAAGGCCACTCGCATCGGCGAGGACGTCATGGGGGCGCATAAATTATTGGCGCGAGCACAGAACCTGCTGGAAGAAGCGCAAACCATGGATCGCGCAGGATGCGAAAATGAGGTACTGAAAGCTACCGTACGCACCGAGAACCTCTTACTGCAAGGTCGTAAAATCGCGCGACAAGCTCGAGCTGAAGAAGCCGGTCTCCGCGCGGCAGAAAAAGTTACGCAAGCCTTAACCTTCGAAGAAAAGGTGGAGCCGCTTAGCGAGCAGGTTGCGATTTTGATGGCAGCTGTAGATGACTATATCGGGGTACATACCGCTCAGGTCGGAGTAGCCTCCCGCACCATGCTTGACCTGGCGAATCGTACTTTAACGCGTCTAGACCGTCCGGGGAGCGTCGACACCCAAGAAGCCTTGCGACTATTACAACGCGCGAAACAACAAACCGAGCAGGCTTTGCGTCTCGCCGAAAATGATGTGGCCAAGCGGTCTTAGTTTCAGTATTCGTTTTCCTTACAAGACGCGGGAGGTTCCATTACGGAATCTGCTATTGCCAGGTATGGCAAACGGATCAGCCCCGAGGATTGACTGCGGTGTTTTTAAAGTTACAGCAGAAATATCTGCTCGTAAGCGGTAAACACGGCTACACCTGCCAGTAACAGAGCAAAACACAAAGTTAGGCGGTATTCTTTTGCCCGGCGGGTAAGGATAGGGCCGAGCGCCCCTCCCACCATCGAAGTAAGCGCAAAAACCGCTATTAATATCAGGTCGATATTTAGGGGCGTCCCTATCCTGGCGAGCAGCGAAGACGCACAGGAAATCACCATTATCAGCAGCGAAGTACCTGCAGCCTGCCGCATATTAAGATGCAGAAAAATCACCAGTGCCGGCACTACTGCAAAGCCGCCGCCGACTCCAAAGAATCCGGTTAAGAAACCAGTAACCAACGCTGCCAGTACCCATTTGATTACGGGACCGTGCTGCTCTACTTTATCTGCTGCTACTTGTGCGGAGGTCTCGGGAACCGCGTCAGCATCCGAGCTGAAGTTTTGCTGGGGAGACTCCCCGGCGTCCTCCTGCACAATTTCGCGGATTCCATCCCAATACTGACGCCTGGTCGCTAATCCTTTCTGGGTCATCACCACCGCCACCACCGCTGCTAACAGCGCAAACAGCAACATCAGGTAGTTACCAGGGGTGATTGCGTTCAGCCGAGATCCACCGATGGATCCAGCAGCGCTAAAGACCGCGAAGAGCAATCCTCTACGCCATTGCACATTGCCCGAACGTGCATGAGGAATGAGCGAAACCATAGCGGTAAGCCCCACGATAATCAGAGAGGCAGCCGCCGCCTCGTGCGGGGAAAAGCGCAGCAAATACACCAGCACGGGGATAAACAGCATTCCCCCACCGGCGCCCAGCGCCCCCACTACCAGACCGATTGATAGCCCGATGGCGGCGGCAAGCATTAAAAACATGACTATTTAGCTTTGTCGTATTCCTGCAGTGAACACACCCCATAGGTGCGGTCCCGAGTAGCCTCAATCGCCTGCACCGCTGCCTGGAACTGGGAAATGGTAGTGATAATCGGTTTATCGGCGGCAGTGGTGGCGGTACGGATTTCATAACCATCCACCCGCGCCCCGGAAGTGCCGGGGGTGTTAATCACCATATCGATTAGCCCGGCGCGGATCATATCCACTACCGTTTGTTCCCCGTCAGGACCTGGCCCTTGGCTGGCTTTGCGCACTTCGGTAACTGGAATCCCGTAGCGGCGCAGCAAAGCGGCAGTTCCCGCAGTCGCCATAATCGAGAATCCCAGGTCAAATAACCGGGATACCGGCAAGGCTAAGGCTCGTTTGTCCTGGTCAGAGACAGATACGAACACGGTTCCTTTAGAGGGCAGATTCCCGTAAGCCGCGGTCTGACTCTTAGCGAAGGCAGTGGGGAAATCCCGGTCATAGCCCATAACTTCCCCGGTAGAACGCATCTCGGGTCCGAGAACCGTATCCACAATTCGCCCATTCTTGTCCCGGAAACGTTTAAATGGCAGCACCGCTTCTTTAACCGCAATCGGCCGTCCGGGCGTGGCGAAATCGGAATCATCTGCCGGCAGGTAGCCGCGCTGTTTTAGCTGCGCGATTGAGGACCCCATCATTACTAGGGCTGCTGCCCTAGCCAGCGGTACTCCGGTGGCTTTAGCAACGAAGGGTACCGTGCGGGAAGCCCGCGGATTAGCCTCAATCACATACAACACCCCGCTGACTAG
Organism: Varibaculum massiliense; assembly: GCF_900106855.1. NCBI lineage: Bacteria > Bacillati > Actinomycetota > Actinomycetes > Actinomycetales > Actinomycetaceae > Varibaculum > Varibaculum massiliense. The sequence goes on from NZ_FNWI01000004.1 coordinate 670,862, forward strand.
GGCATATTGGATATTGATGAGGCCGCGTACCCCTACTCCCGCCGCGATCTTCTCGGTAGAAGTGCGGATATGGTCAATAATCGCGTCGGAAAGGGTGATCGGGGGCAGCACGCAAGAAGAATCCCCAGAGTGAATCCCGGCCTCTTCGATATGTTCCATGACTCCACCCAAGAAAAGTTCCTGACCATCGTAAAGGGCGTCCACATCAATCTCGATGGCATCATCAAGAAAACGGTCAATAAGCAGGGGTCCAGTCATGACTGTGGGATCTGACAGGTTATAGCGATGCAGGTAAGAGTCGAGTTCTTCGGCGGAATAGAGAATCTCCATTCCCCGTCCTCCCAAAACGAAAGAAGGACGCACCAAAACCGGATACCCGACTTTTTCTGCCTGCTCAAATGCCTGCTCCGGGGTGGTGGCAGTTCCATGCGCCGGAGAGGGCAACCCCGCCTCGTCAAGTACTCGCCCAAAGAGTTCGCGGTCTTCGGCGGCGTCAATCGCGCTCGGTGGAGTACCCACAATCGGCACCCCGGCGGCTTTCAAACGCGCGGCTAAAGAAAGCGGGGTTTGCCCACCGAGCTGCACAATCATCCCCGCAACTGGACCGGCCGCGCACTCGGCCTCGTAAACTTCCATCACGTGCTCAAAGGTGAGCGGCTCGAAATATAGACGCGAGGAAATATCGTAGTCCGTGGACACAGTTTCCGGGTTACAGTTGACCATTACGGTGTCATAGTCAGATTGCAGTTCTTGGGTAGCGTGTACACAGGAATAATCGAACTCAATCCCCTGCCCGATTCGGTTCGGTCCGGAGCCGAGAATAATCACCGCCGGACGCTGACGCGGTTTAACTTCGCTGGTCAGGTCATAGCTGGAATAGTAATAGGGGGTTTGAGCGGGGAACTCCCCGGCGCAGGTATCGACCGTTTTATAGACCGGGCGAATCCCGAAGGCCTTGCGGACTTCTCGCACTACCTCGTCGGATACGGAGCGGATCTGCCCAATCTGCAGATCCGAGAAACCATGACGTTTCGCCTCTACCAGCAGATCCGGGGTAAGCGCCTCCGCTTCCCGAATCTTATCTGCGACCTCGTTCAACAAGAACAGCTGATCTAGGAACCAGCGATCAATCTTGGTAGCCTCGTAGAGTTCTTCCAGGCTTGCCCCCGCCCTAATCACATCCATCACCTGGATTAGGCGTTTTTCCGTAGGTATCTTGACCTGCTCTAATAGCTCCGCTTTAGAGGAGGAAAGCGGGGTGTCCCAACGGAAGTAAGTGCCGGCCTTATCTAGAGAAATCAAGGCTTTTTGTAGCGCTTCAGTAAAGTTTCGGCCCAGCGCCATCGCCTCGCCCACCGACTTCATGGCGGTGGTCAGGGTGGGATCGGCAGCCGGGAACTTTTCGAAAGCAAACCGCGGCACTTTGACGACTACATAGTCCAAAGTGGGCTCGAAAGAAGCCGGGGTTGAGCCGGTAATATCGTTGGGAATCTCGTCGAGGGTGTAACCGAGCGCCAGTTTTGCGGCCAGTTTCGCAATCGGGAAACCGGTAGCTTTCGACGCCAGGGCGGAGGAGCGCGACACCCGCGGGTTCATCTCGATAACTACTACCCGACCAGTATCGGGGTGCACCGCGAACTGGATATTACACCCGCCGGTATCTACCCCTACTTCCCGGATCACGTTAATCCCGATATCGCGCAGATTCTGCAGCTCCCGGTCAGTTAGGGTGAGCGCCGGTGCCACCGTAATGGAATCGCCGGTATGTACCCCTACCGGGTCCACGTTTTCGATAGAGCAGACCACGACTACGTTATCTGCCTTGTCGCGCATCAGCTCCAGTTCATATTCTTTCCAGCCCAGAATCGATTCTTCCAGCAGCACTTCGGAGGTGATGGAATCGGCCATGCCTCCCCCGGCGATCCGAATCAGATCCTGTTCGTTATAGGCAATACCGGAGCCCATGCCTCCCATAGTGAAAGAAGGGCGCACTACCAGCGGATATCCCAGCTGTTCGGCGGCTTTTCTGCAGTCAGCCAGGTTGTGAGCAATGAAAGATCGTGCCACTTCGGCGCCGCAGCGGTGTACTACCTTTTTAAATTCTTCACGATCCTCACCGGCGTTAATCGCCTGAGCGCTGGCTCCGATTAGCTCCACCTGGTATTTTTCCAAGGTGCCATCTTGGCTCAGAGCAATCGCAGTGTTGAGCGCAGTCTGCCCACCCAAAGTAGGCAGTAGGGCGTCCGGGCGTTCCTTTTCAATAATTGAGGCCACTACCTGCGGGGTTATCGGCTCAATATAGGTGGCGTCCGCCATCTGCGCATCGGTCATAATGGTTGCCGGGTTGGAGTTAACCAAAATAACTCGCAGCCCTTCCGCTTTTAGCACGCGGCAGGCCTGACTCCCGGAATAGTCGAACTCGCAGGCCTGGCCGATTTGGATCGGCCCGGAACCAATAACTAGGACAGATTTAAGATCAGTTCTGCGTGGCATTTTTTTCCTTCGTTTCCTGCATGATTCTTAGGAACTTATCAAATAGATATTGGGCATCGTGGGGGCCGGCCGCCGCCTCGGGATGGTACTGTACGCTGAAAGCCGGCAGGTCGAGGGCGCGCAAGCCTTCTACTACCCCATCGTTTAGCGCCAGGTGAGATACTTCAACCCGCCCATAGCGTCCTCCATCGAAAGGTGCCACCGAGGGGTGTTCCGCAGGGGCGTCCACCGCGAAACCGTGGTTGTGGGCAGTGATCTGCACTTTTCCGCTTTCACGGTCTACCACCGGTTGATTTACTCCGCGGTGACCGTAGGCCAGTTTATAGGTGCCGTACCCCAGGGCACGCCCTAGGATTTGGTTGCCGAAACAGATCCCGAAGAAGGGGATGCCCGCGTCCAGCACCGCCCTCGCCAAAGCTACTTCGTGGTCTGCCGAGGCCGGGTCGCCCGGTCCGTTAGAGAAGAACACCCCATCGGGGTTCACCTGCATGATGTCTGCAAAGCTGGAGTGCTGCGGGAACACATGCACCTGGATTCCGCGCAGCGCCATCTGTTCGGGAGTACGCGCTTTGATCCCTAGATCTAGGGCGGCTACTACCGCTAAGGGCTTTTTGCCTTCATATTCGCCGGCAGGCTCCACCACGTATTTTTCGGGGGTACTCACGTCGGCGGCCAGCGCGGCTCCTGCCATCATCGGCTGGTCGCGCACCACTGAAACCAAAAGGTCGCGGGTGGCCTGGTCTAGATAGGCGGCTCCCGCCGGGAGGGCATCTCCGGAAAAAATCCCGCCGCGCATGGCGCCCGCTTCCCGCAAATGCAGGGTGAGGGCGCGGGTGTCTACCTCGCGAATACCTACCACATCCTGGGCTTTTAACAGGTCTTCGAGGTCTCCGGTAGCACGCCAATTGGAGGCTCGCCGAGCGGCATCGCGGACCACATATCCAGCTACCCAGACTCGTCCCGATTCGGGATCGGTCTCGTTTACCCCGGTATTTCCGATATGGGGAGCGGTTTGGATAACTATTTGGCGGTGATAGGAGGGATCGGTCAAAGTTTCCTGGTATCCGGTCATCCCGGTAGCAAAAACCACTTCTCCCAGGGCGCGTCCGCGTTTCCCCCAGGCTTTGCCTTTCGCAATGAACCCGTCCTCCAGCACGATTAAGGCCAGATCCGAGGAGGCCTGCTGCATAAGAACTTCTCCTTATCTATGCCTCACCCAGGGGTAAGGGCATATAGAAAAAATTGCCCGCACCGAGGGGGCACGAGCAAATAGGTAAGAGTTTCACTGCCCCTAATCATAGCGTAAGGCGCTTTCCGAGCGTGATTTTTGTTCACCACCTCGTAGCTGCTGCAAAAGCATTTCTACCGGGAGGGTGTTACTGTCGCCGGAGGGAGGAGTTGTTGTCGGGGGGGATTTCTATTTCCGGAGCGCAATTCTGTCTCCGGAGGGTGATTCCGTCCCTGGAGGGTGATTTGGTCAGGAAGAAGAAAGAAAAGCGAGCAAAAGCGCCCTCCTCGGACAAAAGCACCCTCCAGCGACAATAAAGAGCGCACTTTCTCCGCCCATATTCACGAATCCGGGGGGCGCTGTTGTATTTGGAGGACTATCTTGTCGCCGGAGGGCGGTTCTGTCGCCGGAGGGCGGTTCTGTTTTTAGAGGGAGGCTTCATCAACAGCCCTCAGTCATGAGCCCAAAAAGCTAAACAAACCCCAACTTACAAGACAGTACCAGCCAAAACACTCTCTAAAAATCCGTCCGCACCCCCAAATGGGGGTTAATACCCAAATGGATATTAGCCCGCATAACCTACGCTTCGGGGATAAAAAGTGCAAGAAAAAAGGGTAGCCCTGGCGAAAAATCCGCCAGGGCTACCCTTGAATCTTTAGGTAACTAGCTAAACTGCAAAGTTACTTCATCTTGGTGCCGACCGAGCCGAGGCGCTCACACGCTTCGACTACGCGAGCCGCCATTCCGGCTTCGGCAGCTTTGCCCCAAGAACGAGGATCGTACTGCTTCTTGATGCCAACCTCGCCGTCAACCTTTAGGACACCTTCGTAGTTCTTGTACATCCAATCAGCGATCGGACGAGTGAAGGCGTACTGGGTGTCAGTGTCGACATTCATCTTGATAACGCCGTTCTTTACCGCCGTGGCGATTTCTTCGGCAGTGGAGCCAGAACCACCGTGCATAACCAAGTCGAACGGACGATCGCCCTTTCCGTACTTCTCGCCTACGGCTTCCTGAATCTCACCCAGAATTTCCGGACGCAGCTTAACGTGTCCCGGCTTGTAGGCGCCGTGAACGTTGCCGAAGGTCAAAGCGGTCAGGTAGCGACCCTTTTCCCCGAAGCCCAAAGCCTCAGCGGTCTTCATGCCATCTTCAGGGGTGGTGTAGAGTTTCTCGTTGATTTCGCCAACGATGCCGTCTTCTTCGCCACCGACAACGCCAATCTCGACCTCGAGAATGGTGTTGGCTTTAACCGACAGATCCAACAGTTCCTGGGCGATTTCCAGGTTTTCGCTCAACGGAACCGAGGAACCGTCCCACATGTGGGACTGGTAGAACGGGAGGCGACCAGCCTTAACCTCTTCAGCTTCTAGCTCCAATAGGGGGCGAACCCAAGAATCAATGTTCTGCTTGGCGCAGTGGTCAGTATGCAAAGCTACGGTCACCGGATAGTTCTTGGCGATTTCCCGTGCATAAGCCGCCATCGCCAACGAGCCGGCTACCCGATCTTTAACGGTAGAGCCCGACCAGTATTCGGCACCGCCTACCGAAACCTGGATGATCCCGTCGGATTCTGCCTCGGCAAAACCGCGAATCGCTGCGGTTAGCGTCTGGGAGGAAGTAACGTTAATCGCAGGGTAGGCGAACTTGCCTTCCTTCGCGCGATCTAGCATTTCGTTATAAACATCAGGGGTTGCAATAGCCACGAGGGCCCTCCTTTAAGATAGATTTCTTACGTTTTCATTCTCTCACAAGGTCAAGCTAACTGCAGGGTCTTGTGTCCCAAGATGCTACCTAAGACGCAATATATCTCTCTAAAAACCTGTACTAATTTTTTACTAGCGTCATTGATTTTGGTCTCGATGCTGAATCACCCACGCCCACATGGCGACTGCGGCGGCTGCTCCTACGTTTATAGAGCGGGTCGAGCCGTACTGGGTTATTTCATAGACTGCCGAACATTGAGCCAGCATTTCCGGGCTTAAGCCATTGGCTTCCGACCCGAAAACCAGGCAACATTCCGTCGGTAGAACCGCATCTTCCAGTGCCTGCGAGCCTTCCACATTGTCTATCCCAATCAGGGTAATGCCCGCTGAACGTGCCCAATGGGCGAAAGAGTCTGCATCCGGAAAATGATCCACGTGCTGGTAGCGATCGGTTACCATCGCCCCCCGCTTGTTCCAGCGGTGCTTTCCTACAATATGTACCGAGTTAGCCCCGAAAGCATTTGCTGAACGCACGATGGAACCGATATTGAAATCATGGTCGAGGTTTTCGATAGCCACTTGGAACGGGAAACGCTCGCTATCTAGGAAGTCCCGTATCGCATCCCGGCGCCAATAACGGAAACGATCTTCCACATTGCGACGATCCCCGCCCGCTAGTAACTCCGGATCCCAATGCTCACCTTCTGGCCAGTGCTCCGACCCACCGGGCCAAGGGCCGACTCCGTTACCCATCGGCTTAGGCTTTGAACCGATCACGCTGCAAATATCCAGTAAAGCGGCAGACTAGGGAGCGGGGAGCCTTCCAGGTCAAAAAATCTATAATCTTGTAAATCACGGAAGGTACCGAAATCATTTTTCCCCGTGCCAAATCGTTCAAGGCTTGCTCAACTACGTATTCCGGGGTCAGCCGAGCGATAGTGGGTACGTCCTCGATTTTGGTGGTGATCTTGCTGAAGAAACCGGTATCAGTAGTACCTGGCTTTAACGCCATTACCTGTACCCCACTGCCACGCAGTTCTTCCGCTAGGGCGCAACTGAAGATTTCTACCCAGGTTTTGTGAGCCGCGTAAGTTCCCATGGCAGTTCCAGACGCCACTGAGGAAACATTCAAAATTGCGCCCCGCCCGCGCCGACGCATCCGAGAGGCGGCGGTTTGCGAGAGCAGCATGACTGCCCGCACCATTACGTTTAGCCCGCGCACCTGCTTAGAGGCGGATCCGTCCACGAAATCTTCCGCCAGGGCAAAACCAGCATTATTAACCAGTAAAGAAATCGGACGCTCTTCGGCAGCCAAACGCCGCGCCACCGTTCTCAGCCCCTGTTGCATAGCTAAATCAGCAGCTAACACTTCGCAGGTAACCCCATAAAAGTCTTCAATCCTTTGCGCCTGTTCCAGCAAAACATTCTCGCGCCGCGCCACCATCACCACATTGTGTCCGCGCCCTGCCAACTGGTTACAAAACTCTAGCCCTAGCCCGCTGGAAGCTCCGGTTACTAAAACCCATGACATCTGTTAATCCCCCTCGATTCCTAAATCTGTCAAATCTAGTGCCGCCAGATACTTCCAGCCAGCTTGGTTAACCTTTTGCTTCGCCACATCGCCGCGGTCAACCACCACCGCCACGCAAAGCACTTTGGCGCCCGCTTTTTCTGCTGCCTGCGCTGCCTGGATGGGCGATCCGCCGGTGGTGGAAGTATCTTCCACGATTACCACCTGTTTACCCGCAATATCAGGACCTTCAATCTGCCGCCCCATTCCGTGGTCTTTAGCTTCTTTACGCACCACGAAAGCGTCTATATCTAGACCGCGCGAAGCAGCTGCCTGCATAATCGCAAAGGCCACCGGATCGGCTCCCATGGTGAGTCCACCGACTGCATCAATATCTTCCGGCAGATACCCCGCCTCTTCTAGCAAGTCCAGCAACACATGCCCGATTAGCACTGAAGCCTCGTGATGCAGGGTGGAGCGGCGCAGGTCAATATAGAAGGAGGATTTCTTTCCGCTGGCCAGCGTAAAATCCCCGTATTTAACAGATAGCTCTTTGATTAAAGAAATCAGGCGAGCCTTTTGCGAGTCGTTTGCGGTCATGACATTCAGTTTATCGGTTTATAGCCGTTATGGTTGACACATGAAGATTGCAACTTGGAACGTTAACTCAATCAGGGCACGATATGAGCGGGTGAGCGCGCTTTTGGAGCGGGAAAACTTAGATGTTTTAGCAATACAAGAAACCAAATGCCGCCCAGATCAGTTCCCTTATGAACCGTTCAAGCACGCAGGATACGAGGTCGCGGTGCATGGAGCCAACCAGTGGAACGGGGTAGCGATTATTTCTCGGGTAGGTCTCGAGGAGGTACAGCGAGATTTTCCCTCTCAGCCCGCCTATGGGAATCCGGGGAAAGAACCGGTGGTGGAGCCGCGCGCGATCAGCGCCCTATGTGGCGGGCTAAGAATCTTTTCTCTCTACGTTCCCAATGGCCGCGAACTATCCCATCCCCACTACCGTTATAAGCTCACCTGGCTAGAGAACTTGCGGAAGTATGCGTCCTCGCTGCTTCAGGCGGATCCGAAAGCACAACTGGCGCTAATGGGCGACTGGAATATTGCCCCCTTTGACCAGGATGTGTGGGATATGGAGGTGTTTGCGGGTGCCACCCACGTGTCCGAACCTGAGCGCGAAGCCTTTTTCGCTTTCACGGATGCCGGTTTTACTGAAGTTACCCGCGACCTGTTTGATCAATACACCTATTGGGACTATAAGCAGTTGCGTTTTCCCCGTAATGAAGGGATGCGGATTGATTTTGCCTACTGCTCCCCCGCTCTGGCACAGCGAATTCAAGCCGCCGAGTCTTTACGCGAGGAACGCAAAGGCAAAGGCGCCTCTGACCATGTGCCAGTGATTTTAGAGGTAACTCCTTAAGCCTCCTGAGCGGTTTCGGCTACTTCTCGCAGGACGCGGTTTAGCTGCACCCACAGACGCTTGTGGAGGGCGCCGAAAGGCTCTTGCCCCAAGAAAACTGCGCCCAGATGAGCGGCGGGGTCAACCCAGAGGAAAGATCCGGATTGCCCAAAGTGTCCATAGGTATCCGGGGAAGAATCCGGCAGCGTCCAGTGCGGGTCTTTGGCGGCGCGGATTTCGCAGCCCAGCCCCCAGGCATTGTCGCGGTGAAAACCATATCCGGGTACCACCCCAGGTAGCGCCATTCCATCACTGCGCGACCAGGCAGCAAACAGTTCCCGGGATAGGAACCGGGGGCAGGCGGCCTCGAAAGCAAAAGCTAAAAGTTCTCGCAGGCTGCCATGCATTCCCCAGGCAGGCGAACCTCGCATTTTACGTTTTATTCCCAGGGGTGAAAACACCATTTCCGCTACCCAGGTGGCAAAAGGAACCCCGCTGCGCTGGCTTAGTAGCTCGCCGAGGATTTCATACCCAGAATTGGAGTACACCCTACGGCTATGGGTGGCGCGGGTAAACTCTCTCTTTTCATAATCGAGACCGCTGCGGTGAGCAAGTAGGTCAGCCACACTTACTGGGCGGGGCTCGCTCACCCCCGGTAGGTGCGAAAAAGGCTGATCTAGGTCTAAAACACCGTTTTCTACCGCCCCCAGAATAGTGCGGGAGGTAACCAGCTTAGTCACTGACATCCAAGGATAGACTTTATCCTGGTCACCCCAGGTACCGAGCAGGTGGCAACTTTGGGGTAAAGACGCTGATACAAAGGAGAAAAGCGCGCAGGAAACCGGGAAAGGGAACTGCCTTAAAACTGTAGCTACTGGGTCAGAAGCCATCCAGCCGAGTTCCTAGAAGGGGCGGGCAGCCATAACCGCAGTAAGAGCAGCCACAGCTTCACGCGGCACTACGCCAACATCTGCCAGGGTGTTGTATTCCTCGGTTTCGAGGACGTTGTTGATAACCAACCGCCCCAGCAAATCGATACTGAGAGCTTTGTTTTCTTGCGCGTATTCGAGGTCGTTGGCCGTCAAGATGCCGGAACGAACAATCTTGTCCAGGATTTCTTCCGGCACGTCCGAAAGGCCGTACTTCTCCATTTCCTGGGAGGAAAGGCTGATGTATCCTTTTTCCAACAAATCTTCCAAGGTAAATCCAGCCACCTGCTCGATTGCGGCCATTGCGGAGGGGGATGCAAAACCGCTGGACATGATGGCGTGAAGCGCCTTGGGATTGGAAAGATCCACCTGGTTGATAATCAAGTTGGTCAAGGAACCGACTACATCTACGCCGTCCCTGTTGTAGAGCCACTGGATATGCAGGCCGTACCATTCGGCCAGAAGGGAATGTGCCAGTGTCTTGGGATCGGAATCCTTGTTAATGAGCTCTTCTTCTTGTAGCTGCCCAAAGGCGCTGGTTAGCACCTTTTGTAACCCCTCGAAACGAGCTGCGAAGTGGTCGTGAGCCGGGTGTACCTCGTTAGAGGCTTCCACCGACAACATGCACTCCATTTCCACGATTGTGGGGTTAGAACTGAGCTCGGTAGAAAGTTCGGTGAAGGCATTGAACACTTCGAAAGGCTGCATGTGCCGCATGGCTTGCACATCGAAGTTAGAACGATCCTCATAGCGCTCGATAACCGCCATGAGCAGGGCTTCTTTGGAGGGGAAATGGTAGATAACCCCGGGGTGGGAAATACCAACCCGACGAGCCACATCGCGCATAGATAGACCGTGGTAGCCAACTTCCGCAATCATATCTACAGTTGCGTCAAGTATGGCTTCACGCCGAGCTACGCCACCGGCGTAAGGCCCGCGTTCCCCGCTCTTATGTGCTGCTTTGGGCACCTGGGCATCCCCCTCCCTCTTGCCTATCGCCTATAATTTTTTCTACCGTTGGGCACAAAAATACCCAAGCTCTAACCAGGATACAGTTTTTCCCCTCAAACCACCTAACAAATCGACAATGTTTTATAACAGTTTTCTCCGTTTCCGAGAGTTACATCACCTCCAAATGCCTGGATTTCTATATAAAACCAATTAAATTGCTTTGCTAGCTGGGCTTCTACTGAGAATGGGTATCAAAAAATGGCGCCGAAAGAGCATCTCTCTTCCGGCACCATTTTTATGACTAGGCGTCACTAAACTAGCTGCAGGTGGAATCTTCCCGCCGGAGCGGCATGTCCTTCCGGCACCGTAACCTTAATTTCGGCACCATCTTCCCATTGTCCCGCCAGCAGACCTTGTGCCAGCTGATCGCCAATTTCGGTTTGAATCAAGCGCCGCAGCGGACGCGCCCCGAACGCCGGGTCATATCCGCGGTTCGCTAGCCACTGTTTTGCGTCCTCGCTAACTGTCAGCTTCAAACGGCGAGAGGCTAGCCGCTGCATGACTTGCGCCAACTGCAAATCCACAATCTGCGCCAGCTGAGCCCGAGTGAGCGGCTTAAAGATCAAAATCTCGTCCAGCCGATTCAAAAACTCAGGCCGGAAATTGGCTTTTACAGCCTCTTTCACCAGATGCTCTTTCTCGTCCTCGCCCAGATCTTTCTCGGTCAGATACTGTGAGCCTAGGTTCGAGGTCAGCACCAAAATAGTGTTACGAAAATCCACTACCCGACCTTGCCCATCAGTCAGGCGGCCGTCATCTAGCACCTGCAGCAGCACATGGAAGATTTCCGGATGCGCCTTTTCCACTTCATCCAGCAGAATCACCGAGTAGGGACGCCGACGTACCGCCTCGGTTAGCTGCCCGCCCTCTTCGTAACCTACGTATCCGGGAGGGGCTCCGATTAGGCGCGATACCGAGTGCTTTTCTCCGTATTCGCTCATATCGATGCGTACCATCGCGGCGGGGTCATCAAAGAGGAACGCCGCGAGGGACTTAGCAAGTTCGGTCTTCCCCACCCCGGTAGGACCGAGGAAGAGGAAGGAACCCGTGGGACGGTTGGGGTCAGAGACTCCCGCCCGCGAGCGGCGGACTGCATCGGCAACCGCTTGCACCGCTTGTTCTTGCCCGATTAGGCGTTTACCAATCTCGGTTTCCATGTGCAGCAGCTTGTCAGTTTCGGTTTGCAGCATTTTTCCAGTGGGGATCCCCGTCCAGGACTCCACGACTTCGGCAACTTCGGTAGGACCGACTTTGTCTACCACCATCGCGTCGGAGTCATCGCTTTGCTGCTCCTGCTTTTCAGCAGCAGCAATCGCGGCCTGAATTTGCGGGATTTCCCCGTTCTGCAGCCGTCCAGCGCTTTCCCAATCGCCACTACGCATTGCCCGCTCTAGCTGGGTGTTTAGCTTATCGAGTTGGGCGCGCAGATCCCCGACCTTATTGCGGGAGGCTTTTTCAGATTCCCACCGCACATTCAAGTCATCCAAGACCTGTTGTTCCTTGGCGATTTCCGCGCGCAAATCCGCCAGCCGGGCTTTGGTCTGTTCATCTGAGCCTTCACCCTCGGAATCCGCCAGATAGGCTTCTTCCATTTTCAACCGGTCAACCTGACGGCGTTTTTCGTCTACTTCTACCGGACTGGAATCTAGCTCCATCCGTAGCCGGGAAGCAGCCTCGTCAATCAAGTCAATAGCTTTATCCGGCAGGTTACGTTCGGTGATATAGCGATCCGAGAGTTTGGCCGCCGCCACTAAGGCCCCATCGGTAATCGTGACCTTGTGGTGCGCTTCGTATTTGGGGGCAATCCCGCGCAAAATCGCTACCGTATCTTCTACCGAGGGTTCGGCTACGAACACCTGCTGGAAGCGGCGTTCTAGGGCCGGATCTTTCTCGATATTTTGCCGGTATTCGTCCAGGGTGGTGGCACCCACCATCCGTAGTTCGCCGCGTGCCAGCATGGGTTTAATCATGTTGCCAGCATCCATGGCGCCCTCGGAGCCACCCCCGGCACCTACTACCGTGTGCAGCTCGTCAATAAAGGTGATGACTTCCCCGCCGGCGTTCTTGATTTCTTCCAGGACGGCTTTGAGACGCTCTTCGAACTCGCCACGGTATTTGGCGCCCGCGACCATTGCCCCTAAATCTAGGCTAATCAGTTTCTTGTTTTGTAAAGATTGGGGGACGTCTCCCGCGACAATCCGTTGCGCTAAGCCTTCTACCACTGCGGTTTTACCTACCCCGGCCTCTCCGATTAGCACCGGGTTGTTCTTGGTGCGCCGCGAGAGCACTTGGATTACCCGCCGGATTTCTTTATCCCGTCCGATTACCGGATCGAGTTTTCCGCTGCGCGCCACTTCCGTCAGGTCACGACCATATTTTTTCAAGGCATCGAAAGAGGCTTCGGGATCCTCAGAAGTCACCGGATCTTTGCGAATTTCCTTGAGTTTTTCACGCAGTGCCTTGACATCGGCGCCCGCTCCTTTAAGCAGCTGCGTCACCGCGGTTTGCCCCTCAGAATCGTCGGCAAGGGCGATAAGCAGATGCTCAGTAGATACGTATTCGTCACTGAGCTCGCGTGCCAGCTCACCGGCCTTATTTATTACCCGGCGCATCGCCATTGAGGTTTGCACTTCGCCCACGCTGGTACCCGTGACGCTGGGAAGTCTTCCCAACATTTGATGTAAGGGGGCGTTAATCTGCTGGGTACGGTTCGGCACCATCGCTTCCAGAAGCGCAAACGCGATCGAGTCGGTTTGCCCTAATAATGCGTTTAAAAGATGTTCTGGCTCTACCTGAGGGTTCTTATTGGCTTGCGCGGTTTGTACCGCGTCCCCTAAGGCAGCCTGTGATTTAACAGTAAGTTTTGTTTCCATTTTTCCTCCCATATTCCCATCCGGGTGGGATGGGGTGTTGCTATTTAGTCCAACACCCCGAAAGTTGAGTTTATTCCACTCAACTTTATATTTTGGGTTAACTACCTCACAGAAACCGATTTTCGTGCGCAACCAGAGCGAGACAAAACCACCTGAGGGCGAGCGAAATGTTCATCTAAACTAAGCCGCTACGCACTCCGGGGATTCCGGGAAACCAGAAAACTAGCGGTAGTAAGAGTTATTGACGAGAGCTTGTCTACTATCCCGACCGCGTTTCACCGTCCAGATTATCCCCCAAATCAGCAGCCCTAGACCCGCAAACCCCATAATCGTGGGGAGAACAAATGCCCAGACCAACAGGGTAAAGGTAACGTTGGGAATCACGCTGATGGCGGAAATGGGTGCTTTATCGGGCTGGGCGCTCTGGCAATCAATTACCAGTTTTCCGCGAGAGTGAAGGTTGTAGCTGAACACCTCGTTGTTTTCGTCACCCGTGGCGGTACCGGCACTAAAATCGGCTCCCGGGCTGGTTTCAGAAGGAATTTCATTGCCGTTAAATGTAGTTTTACAACTAACCTTGGTACCTTCAGGCACTTCCACCAGCACTAAGGTACGCCCGTTATAGTCGTCCTCGCGAGTAATCACACTATCGCCGCTATGGTGCTCCGCATTGGAAGCAACGTCCAGCCCATACCCGACTAGCATCCCAATACAGGTCAGGGGGGCGATTACCACCATGAACACGATTCCCAGCACCAGCACCAAGACCGGCACAGTTCGAGACTTTCTTTCCGGGGGCGGAGTTATCGGGTTATTACTAAGCCCCGAGAAACTACCCGGTTCCATTCCTCCCGGCTCATTAGGTTGCGGCATTCCCGGAGGCACATTCCCAGCGCCACCCCCTGGGTAACCGGGCGGGGTGGGAAAATTATTTCCTGCCGCGGAGGGATATTGCGCCTGGGGGTAAGCATTGGGGGTTCCGTAGCCAGGGAAGTTTTGCTCGTAAGGAGGCTGAGAGAGGGGAGGCTGCGGGAAGTTATTACCGCCACTATTTTGGGTACCAAAGTTATTGGAAACGCTAGGTTCACTTCCGAAACCAAAATTATTTTGCTCGCCAATATTATTTTGCGGAGAACCGTCGGGAGAAGCGACAAAATTATTTCCCCTGCCCTGATTAAAGGATGCCTGCTCCGCTGCTTGCCCCGGGGAGGAAACCGGCTGCTGTAAGGAGGACGGCGAGGTGTCTTGCCGCTGATCAGCAGGATCTCCAGAGTATAGCTTTCCATCCAACACCCATTGCTCCTGCTCGCTGGAGTTAGCCCCGTACCTTTTTGGTGTTTCGCTCATTCTTCCTCCCCTGAATCGTTTCCCCTATTGTAAGGGTTAACCCTGATTTTCACCCCATATAACTATCTGACCGGGCAAATAGGGAACCAATTCTTGTCCCGGAACCCGGCGGGACCCGGGAAATCTGGTTAAAGGGGAAACTTCCCCAGTGGGCGCGGCTGAAAACACCCGTCCGCGTCCTCGTTCATAAACAGCGAGCCGCTGCCGCAAACGTTGATTTTCTGCTGCTAGGCGGGCTGCCGCGCGTTGCAACTCCAGCACCCGTTTAATACCGGCTAGATTGATTCCTTCTTCTTGGGAAAGGCGCTGAATTTCTCGCAATTCTGCGATATCTTCGGCGCTATAACGTCGCCCCCGCCCTTTGGTGCGCCTTGGAATTACCAATCCGATGCGGTCGTATTGCCGCAGAGTTTGTGGGTGCATCCCCGCCAGCTCTGCGGCAACCGAGATCACATAGAGAGTTTCCACCCTGGCAGTCATTATTGCTTCTCCAGCTGACTGCGGGGATCAAAATCCGGGTGGTCGGCGCGAATTGCTTCCCCTAGCTGTTGGGCAATATCGACTACCCGACTAGAGGGTTTAGCAGGGTTAACGATGCGCACCGTAGCTACCACATCTAACCCCGCTAATCCTTTACCGCGCAGGCGCAGCTTGGTGCCACTATCAGCTCCGGCAGGGATTTTGATGGTTGCCTGCTTGCCGCCAAGCAGCGGCACTTTAACTTTGGCGCCGGTTAGGGCTTCCGCCGCGCTCACCGGTAGCTGCATTTGTAGGGCTTTTCCGTCAAAGGAATACACCGGATCGGGGGTTACATGCACCGTAACCACTAGGTCACCGTTTCCACCCGGACCGGGCCGCCCTTTTCCACGCAGACGCAGTTTCTTGCCATCGCGGATCTTGCTAGGAATTCGCACGGTCATGCTCTTGCCATCAACCGTCAGCTTCATAGTGCTGCCCGCCATCGCGGTGCGAAAATCCAGGGTAACCTCGGCAGCTAAATCTTGTCCTTTGCCGCCGCCGGGGAAACCACCTGCCCCTGCCCCGAAAGGAGCGGATGCCCCGAAGCTGCCGCGTCCTCCCCCAGAAAACAGGGAACCAAACATGGAGCCAAGGTCACCCTCGCCTAAGTTGATTCTAGCGGAGCCGCCCCCGGGAACGGTTCCGCCCCCAAACATAGCGCCTAATACGTCTTCGAAGCCTCCGGCCCCACCATGACCTGCGGCGGGGCCGGCGCTGAAACGGGCACCACCGCCCGCCATCGCGCGAATCGCGTCGTATTGACGTTTTTGTTCGGGATCGGACAGTACCTGATAGGCTTCCCCGATTGACTTGAATTTCTCTTCGGCAGCTTTATCTCCAGGGTTTTGATCCGGATGGTATTTACGTGCCAGCTTTCGGTAAGCCTTCTTAATCTCGGCCTGATTTGCCTTTTTCGACACCCCTAAAGTGCGGTAGAAATCTTTTGCTACCCAATCTTGTCCGGCCATGAATGCTCACCTCCTTAATCCCTAATCTGGGTTATTTACTATTACTTTTGTTGCTCGCAACACCTGGTCGCCCACTTTG
The DNA here is from genome assembly GCF_900106855.1 of Varibaculum massiliense. Lineage (NCBI taxonomy): Bacteria > Bacillati > Actinomycetota > Actinomycetes > Actinomycetales > Actinomycetaceae > Varibaculum > Varibaculum massiliense. Next base: position 686,936 of record NZ_FNWI01000004.1, read on the forward strand.
TAGCCAGGCTGGAGCACCTGGGCAATACTGGGTTCGCCCTCCCCACCACTTTGCGCCATCATGGCTTCGTGTACGTTGGGGTCAAATTCATCCCCGTTATTGCCATAGCGAGTCAAACCAAAGTTGGTTTCTAGAGTGTTTTCCAATTTGTTAGCAATCGATTCGAAGGGGCCTTGCAAATCTCCTGCTTCTCGCGCCGCCTGCACGTCATCGAGAACGCTCAGCAGCACCTGCAGCACCGCTTTTTGCCCATCTGTCCGATGGGCAGACATCTCGGTTTTGCTACGCTTTACATAACCGGAGTATTCCTGTTGCAGGTTATAGGTTTCCGCCCGCGCTCGGGCTAGCTGTTCCGTCAACTGCGCCACTTGGGCTTTAAGCTGTTCTACCTGGGCTTGAGGGTCCTCAGCTTCGTGTTCCTCTTCGCTCGCTGCTTCTGGAGCCGCGCTAGCCTCCGGATCGACCTCTTCGCCCAGGCGGGCAGCTAAATCCGCAAACGCCGCGTTTTCGTCCTGCTCATCGGTTTCCTCCCCTTTGGTGCTGTCGACGGGTGCAGACTGCGCGGAGGTCTCCGGGCTGACTGAAGCTGACTGTTCCGGCGTGACGGTGCTTTGAGAATCCGGCACCTGCCCGGCGGACGCATCCGCCTGATTTTCTGATTCTGGTTCCGAAGTGGGATGCAATGGGTCTTTCACCTTGATCTTTATCCTCCGTTTCCCATTTTGCTCTTCCAAAATTCTTCCTCCTGCCGATGGGGCGCCCACTTTCGCGAGCGCCCCAGACAGCTTGAGACTTAAGAGTTACTTGTTTTCGTCCTCTTCATCGACAACTTCCGCGTCGATTACCTCGTCCTCTGCCCCGGCACCAGCATCCGCAGCCTCGGTGCCAGAGGCTGCCTCACTTTGCGCCGCCTCGGCTTGGGTTTGCGCATAGAGGGTTTCCCCAATCTTTTGCGACTTGGTGTTGAGTTCTTCCATCGCGGTCTTTACCGCCTCGATGTCTTCACCTTCCAAAGCCTTCTTGACCTTGTCAGAGGCTTCGCGTACCTCTTTGGCGATTTCCTCGGGCAGTTTCTCGGCGTTGTCTTTCAGCAGTTTCTCGATCGAGTAAACCGTCTGTTCCGCCGAGTTACGCAAATCGGCTTCTTCGCGCCGCTTCTTATCCTCTTCCGCGTGCGCTTCTGCCTCTTTCACCATGCGGTCGATTTCCTCTTTAGAAAGCGCCGAGCCCCCGGAAATAGTCATCGACTGTTCCTTGTTGGTGTTCTGGTCTTTCGCCGAGACGTGCACGATTCCGTTGGTGTCGATATCGAAGGTGACTTCGATCCGGGGAACCCCCATAGGTGCGGGCAAAATCCCGGTGAGCTGGAAAGTACCTAGCGACTTGTTGTCACGGGTAAAGGTACGTTCGCCTTGGAACACCTGGATTAGCACCGAATCCTGGTTATCTTCGGCAGTGGAGAAGATCTCCGAATGCTTAGTAGGAATCGCGCTATTGCGCTTGATCAGGGTGGTCATTACTCCTCCCTTGGTTTCAATTCCTAGCGACAAGGGGGTGACGTCGATCAAGAGGACGTCATTGCGGTCACCCTGGATAATCCCGGTTTGCAGCGCAGCTCCGCTAGCCACCACTTCGTCGGGGTTAACCGACTTGTTGGCTTCTTTTCCACCGGTCAAGGTCTTTACCATCTCGGCTACTGCCGGCATCCGGGTAGAGCCACCCACCAGCACCACGTGGTCAATATCAGACACATGAATCTTGGCATCCGCGATTACCTGTTCGAAGGGCTTGCGGGTGCGCTCTAGCAAATCCTGGGTCATTTCCTCGAAGCGGGCGCGAGTTAAGCGCTCATCGAGGTGAACCGGGCCAGACTCCGCCATCGACAGGTACTGCAAAGAAATCTGGGTAGAGGTCGCCGAAGACAGTTCCTTCTTGGCTTGCTCTGCGGCATCGCGCAAACGCTGGATTGCAATCTTGTCGTTAGACAAATCCACCCCGGTATTGGTTTTCACGGTACTGATTAACCAATCCACGATTCGCTGATCCCAGTCGTCACCACCGAGGCGGTTGTCCCCGTTAGTGGCGCGCACTTCAATCGTGGAAAAGCCGTCCTCATCTTTCATTACTTCCAGTAAGGAAACGTCGAAGGTGCCTCCGCCTAGGTCGAAGACCAGAATGGATTCGTCCTTTTCGCTCTTTTCCAAGCCGTAAGCCAGGGCAGCGGCGGTCGGTTCGTTTACCAGGCGCAACACGTTAAGTCCGGCGATTTTACCGGCGTCTTTGGTTGCCTGACGCTGCGCATCGTTAAAGTAGGCCGGCACGGTGATTACCGCGTCCTGTACCGAATCACCCAAGTATTCCTCGGCGTCCTTCTTCAGTTTACCCAAGATGAAGGCGCTAATCTGCTGGGGGTTGTATTCCTTATCGTCAATTTTTACTTTCCAAGAGCTATCCCCCATATGACGCTTCACGGACGAGATGGTCCGATCCACGTTGGTTACCGCCTGACGCTTGGCAACTTCCCCTACCAGAACTTCCCCGGCTTTGGAGAATGCCACTACCGAGGGGGTGGTGCGCTGACCTTCCGCGTTGGCGATAATCGTGGGCTGCCCCCCTTCTAGAACCGCAATCGCGGAGTTGGTGGTGCCCAAGTCAATACCTACTGCACGTGCCATAGTTTTTTCCTTCCTAAGAATTTATTTAGTTAGTCTTTTTAGCTCTAGGCCTTGGCGGCTGACGCCCCCGCTTTCAATCTTGACGACGTCCGCTTAGATTCCATCAGCCTTGAGCCTTACGCGCTCAAGGTTATCAAATCTAGAGGGTCTATCAAGCCGCACCCCTAAAACCTGAGTCTACTTAACTCAACTCCGTAAGTTCAGAGTTTATTCCCTCGTCCGGGAAAATTTTTTTCTGAAATTCTTAAAAACCACATCTACCAGCAGATATATTTTCAGAAAGGTTGGTTTAGGCGCAGATTTTCCCTAAGAAAAGCCAGGTACGGAGAGGTCACTTTCCGAATTGCGCTTTCAGCGTATATGTTTTCTAGGTAAGAGTTTCCCAAAATAAAAGGAGCAATCATGGCAGTCGAACTGGTCGAAGAGTTCAACGAAGAACTTGTAGAGGCATTTTCTCGTCTCATCCCCCAGCTTTCGCAATCCGCCAAACAGCTAACCCCGGAGCAGATCAAAGAGTTCTGCGAACAAGACGGAGTTTACCTGCTGGTTTTCCGCTCAGACGCAGGCAAGATTCTGGGGATGCTCTCCTTGGCCACTTTCAAGATTCCCACTGGAAAACGCGCCTGGATAGAGGACGTGGTGGTGGATTCGGCTGCTCGCGGTCAGGGAGCCGGTCAAAAGCTAGTGGAGGCAGCGGTAGTTCACGCCAAGAAGGTGGGGGCAAAAACTGTGGATTTAACTTCCCGCCCTTCCCGCGAGGCCGCTAACCGCCTCTACCGGCGCTGCGGATTTAAACAGCGGGAAACCAACGTTTATCGCTACGCCGATAACTAGCCTGCCACCCCCTGCTACTTTCTGGTCACTGATTTTTTCCGAGGGCGCAAGATGAGATTACCTGGGGTCTGCAAGATAAAACACAAAGTCGATTTTTTGGGATATTTTCGCAGTTAAAAGCATTTTACTTTCAGCTTTCCCCTTGGAAGATCGCTACCCAAAGCGTGAGTTAGCTAGCATTGTTCCCCAAATGCCACAGCCCTCGGGTAACAATGGGGGCAACAGCAGTCGAGAAATAAGGAATGATTTTATGACCGCCTTGTCTATCCCCACTTTGGAACTTTCTACCGGATATCAGATTCCCCAATTCGGTTTTGGAACCTACAAAATTCCCGCCGAAGAATGTGTAGATGCGGTGAAATATGCTTTGGATCTGGGGATTCGCCATATCGACACCGCGCAAATGTATCACAATGAGGCAGAAGTAGGACGCGCCATTGAGGAATCGGGAATTCCCCGAGAAGAAATTTTCTTGACCACCAAGCTCAATAATGACAAGCATCTGCCGGAGGACGCGCGAAAGTCTTTCCAGCAGAGCCTGGAGGATCTGCGCACTGACTATGTGGATTTATTCTTAATCCACTGGCCATTGCCCACCCGTTATGACGGTGATTTCGTGCAGACTTGGCGCACCCTCCTCGAATTCCAATTTGACGAAAAAGCACGCACCGTGGGGGTTTCTAACTTCCAGATTCACCATTTAGAGCGCTTGATTGCGGAAACCGGAGTGACCCCGGCTGTCAATCAGGTGGAGATTCACCCCCAGTTTGCCAATAATGAGCTGCGCGCGTTCCACCAGGAACATGGAATCGTAACCGAAGCCTGGTCGCCCCTAGCTCGAGGAAGGGTTCTAGGGGAAGAAAAAGTGGTTGCCGCCGCCAAGCGTCTAGGAAAAACTCCTGCCCAGGTAGTACTGCGTTGGGGCATTGAGCGCGGGGACGTCATCTTCCCCAAGTCAGTTCACCCCGACCGCATTAAAGAAAACCTGGATATTTTCGATTTCCAGCTCGATGAGCAAGCCAAAGCGGATCTAGATTCCCTGGATATGGGCGAGCCGGGCCGCTCCGGCTCCCACCCCGACACCATGGACATCCTCTAGTCCCAGCTGTGCGCAGGGGCTAGATTTTTCCTTCCGCTTGAAAACAAATATCGCCGTTCCCGGGAATAGGTTGGTGCGGTAAAAGCGCTCGGGGGCGGATCTTCATGGTTGGCGCAGGGGCTAGATTTTTCCTCCTGCCCAAAAATTTGGAAAACGTAGCGATGTTTCCCAAATTTTGCGCCCGCCTAGCCGACTCGGATAAAACCTAGCCCCCGCGCACAGCTGGAATAAATCGGCCCACTATGCAGCGGTTGGTGCGCTAAAAGATGCGAGAGGGCGACTTGAGCCGAGCGAAGCAAGGCTCACCAGAGCCCCGAGCGCTTTTAGTGCACTAACCCTCTAGCCCTCGCGTAACCTCAATAGTTTTATAGGCTAGTTTTCACGATTGGCGTGGTAGTAGTCGATCAACGCTTTAGTAGAAGGATCTTGCTGCTCCAAGACTTCCTGGTCACCAGCGATTGCCGGCGTCAAGGCTTTGGCGAGCTGTTTACCCAGCTCCACACCCCACTGGTCGAAGCTGTTAATCCCCCACACAACCCCTTGGGTAAAGGTGATGTGTTCATAGAGGGCGATTAACTGCCCCAGTACCGAGGGGGTTAACCGCGGAGCCATGATTGAGGTCGAGGGCTTGTTTCCAGGAAACACCCGGGCCGGCACGATTTGTTCCGGGGTGCCTTCGGCGCGTACCTGATCAGCGGTCTTTCCGAAGGCGAGCGCCTGGGTTTGGGCAAAGAAGTTGCCCAAGAATAGCTCATGCTGATCATTGTCGCCGTCTTTAAGCGGCCAAGTGGGGTTGGCGAAGGCAATAAAGTCGGCGGGAATCATCTGGGTACCTTGATGAATCAACTGGTAGAAGGCGTGCTGCCCGTTAGTGCCGGGCTCTCCCCAGAAGATTTCGCCAGTATCGTAGGTTACCGCTGCCCCATCCCAGCGCACCGACTTACCATTGGATTCCATAGTGAGTTGCTGCAGGTAGGCAGGGAAACGATGCAAGTACTGGGAGTAGGGCAAGACCGCGTGGGTGGGCGCGTGCAAGAAGTTGCGGTACCACACGTTAAATAGCCCCATCAAGAGGGGAACATTTTCACTCAAAGGCGCAGTGCGGAAATGCTCGTCCATGGCGTTCATTCCGGCGAGGAAATCAGCGAACCCTTCTTTCCCAATCGCCACTGCCAAGGCGGTGCCAACGGCGGAATCTACCGAGTAGCGCCCTCCTACCCAGTTCCAAAAACCAAAGGCGTTCTCGGGATCAATCCCAAACTCTGATACTGCCTCAAGGTTGGTAGACACCGCCACGAAATGCTTAGATACTGCTTGACGCGCGTCTTGTTCGCTCAGTTGCGCGGCGCTATCTTTCCCTTCCCAGATTCCGCGAGCCGCCAATTGTTCTAACAGCCAGGTGCGAGCCGCCCGGGCATTAGTTAGGGTTTCCAAAGTGGTGAAAGTCTTGGAGGCCACGATAAATAGGGTGGTTTCCGGGTCTAGATCCCTCACTTTTTCACTGAGGTCCGTGGGGTCGATATTGGATATGAAACGGCACTCAAGTCCTGGTTTCACATAGGGAAGTAGCGCCTCATAAGCCATTGCCGGGCCTAAATCTGAGCCCCCAATTCCGATATTTACCACGGTAGTGATGGGTTTACCGGTAATTCCTCGCCAGGCACCGCTGCGTACTTTGTCGGCAAAGGCATAGACCTGTTCTAAAACGGCGGCCACATCGGCGCTAACGTCTTGCCCATCAACTTTTAGATTGTCCTCACGAGGACGCCGCAATGCGGTATGCAGCACCGCGCGATCTTCGGTGGTATTGATGTGAGCACCCGCGAACATCGCATCCCGGTGTGCCTCGACTTTGGTCTGTGCCGCCAGGCGCGCAAGCGCCGCCAATACGGGGGCATCGACCAGATTCTTTGATAAATCTACCTGCAAATCTGCCGCTTTAAAGGTCAGTTCCTGGGCGCGACTGGGCTGGTCTTGGAACCAAGCAGCTAAATCTGGCTGGAAGGATTGGGCAAGATTGCTTAGCTCTTGCCAGGCCTGGGTGGTGGTGGGATCAATCGGGGCACTCATTTTTTCTCCTGTTCAAAGGTTTTTAAAGGTCAGTGATGGGCAGTTCCCGGACTTCAATGTCCCATTCATCGCGGGAAACCACCGAAATAATGTCAGCCAGTGGCAGCCACCATTGGTTGACAGGCCTGCGAACCTGGGGGTCTACTTTTTCTTGCATTTGCAGCAGCGGGAAGGTTTCAATCCCGTTCGCTGCCAGCCCCACCCCTAAGGGTTCGCTTCGATTTTGCGCGAATTGCTTGCTGAGCTCTTGAATCGCCACCCGTACTAGGCGGGTAGCTAAAATTCGGTCAAAGGGCGAGGGCTCGCCTCCTTGCTGCAAGTGTCCCAGGGCAGAGTGACGCACATCGAAAAGCCCTTCTGATTCTTGGGCAAAAACGGAGGCGATGAACTCTCGGTCGTATCTACCTCCGGCCTCTTCGTTGTGCAGAACAAGGCAGAGCCGGCGCCCCTCGCGGAACGAATCCCGCATCATTTTCACGTCATTCGCCAGATTTTGCAGATTGTAGGGGAATTCATCAAGGTAGACTAACTCGGCTCCCGCCGCAATCCCTGACATTAGGGATAGGTACCCACAGTGGCGCCCCATCGCATCCGCTACGAAACAGCGCCGCGAGGCGGCTGCAGATTCTCGGATACGATCTAGCGCCCAGACTGCATTATTAAGGGCGGAATCGGCTCCGATGGATAGCTCGGATCCCGGCAAATTGTTGTCGATTGATGCCGGGACACAAATCATGGGGATATTAAAGGCGGGATAGCGGGAAGTTTCCTGGCGCATCTGATTAATCGACAGGTAGGCGTTGTAGCCCCCGATTACTACCAGCGCGTCAATGCGGTGTTCTTCCAGGGCGCGCCCTATCGCATAGTATTCTTCCACCTTGGGGATGGGGCGTAAGGTTCCCAGTTCGGCGCCACCATCAAAACCCCAGCCTTCGACGTCTTCCCAGGCTAGATGTTTAACTTTCCCGGACATTAGTCCATCAAAGGAACCGTAGATTCCTAGCATTTCGAATCCGCAGTCAATGCCTTGCCGCACTGCCGCGCGGGCGGCGGAATTCATTCCGGGAGCCAGTCCGCCTACGTGCATAATGGCTACCCGCCGCGCATCAGCTGGCAGCTGGTCTTCCTGGGGAGGGGTTGACATTACTTCGTTAATCGCCAGCATTTCGCTAAAGGAACGCCCGCGTGCCTGCACTGCTTTGTCATATTCTTTAGCTTTGGTGAATTTGGCGACTGCGCGCGTATCCCCTACCGCTTTCATCAGGGGGAGGCGGGCTACTCGATTGTTACGCGCGCCGATAATTACCGGTTGCGAGTTTTGGTCTTGGTGTAGCACTTCGTAGGCGGCGGCATATCCCAGGGCGGTGGGCATCCAGCGATCATAAGCAGAGGGGGTACCCCCGCGCTGCACGTGTCCCAAAATTGTCAGATGCGGACGCTGCCCGGTTTCTTGTTCGAGGGCGTCACACACATCGTTTGCAGTGATGGGATTACCCTCGTGATCGATAGCTCCCTCAGCTACCAACACTATGGATTCTCGTCTGCCCGCTTTGCGCCCAGCCGCAAGTTTGTCTGCCAGGGTTTTTTGCCAGCCTTCCTCGGGGGGAGCCTCGGGGATAAACACATAGTCACAGCCGCGGGCGACTGCACTCATCAGCGGCAAATACCCGCAGTGACGCCCCATTACCTCTACTACGAAAGTGCGGCGGTGGGAGGCCGCGGTTGAAGATAGTTCGTCCAGAGCTACCAGGATGCGCTGGAGGGCAGAATCGGTGCCGATAGTCATATCGAAACCGACTAAATCATTGTCGATAGAACCGACCAGTCCGGCTACCCGCAATTTTTCATGTCCGGCTACCTGCTCGGGAGTTAGTTCCCCCGCCTGTACTAATTCTTCCAGCAGGCTGGGCCATTCTTCTTGGAACTCATTGGTTCCGGCCAACGAGCCGTCACCACCGATAGAAATTAGCCGGTCTATCCCCTTTAGAACTAGGTTTTTAGCGGCTTTGCGCAGTCCGGAACGTTCCCGGAATTCTTTACAGCGGGCAGTACCAATAACCGTGCCACCTTTATTAAGCACGCTAGATACATCTGACCAGCCCATCGGCTTGATCATCTCGCCGCCGGTAACTGCCCCTTGCCATCCCTCAAGAATCGCGTAGGGTTGAGCTCCCATTTTTAAGGCGGTACGCACCACTGCCCGCACCGCAGCGTTCATTCCCTGGGCGTCCCCGCCCGAGGTTAAAACTCCAAGCCGTTTTGGTTGCCCTTGCGCGGACTGGCCCATCATTCCTCCTCTTTGAAGGCTGACCCCTAGGCGCTTCCCCTGGCGACCAGCGTCATCATTTTGTCTACTTCTGCTGGATCGGGCGCTTCCACCTTTTCTCCAGACAAGAATTTCTTGAGAGCCTGGGCGTATATCCGCCCACTGGCTTCGGGATTAAAATCGACAGAGGTGAGTGGCGGGTTGAAGAGTTCGCCCTCGGGAGCGTTGCCTACCCCAATCACCGCGCAATCATTGGGAACCATTCGCCCACACATCCGCAGCGCCTGGATTACTTCCATCGCCAGGAAATCGCTATGACAAATAAATCCATCCACCCCGGGATTCTTCGAGAATAACTGCACCAGCTCTCCTGAAAGGTTGGGAGAGTTATATTCGGTGGTGAGCATGGTGGGGGTAGGACACCCCCCAAAAATGCACCCTTGCAGCACTCCGGCGTAACGCAATTGATTTAGATTTTTTAGGAGGGCGCTATCGGAACAAAGATAAACCAAGTTTCGATGCCCGGAGGAAACCATCCGGGAAGCCATCGCCCGCCCGGAGGCACCATAGAGGGCAGCCACCACCGAATACATCGGCGAATCGGTGGCAAAAATTGCCGGCTCTACCGGCACTCCCAGACTTTGTAACTGTTTGGTTTGCTCTGTACTAAAGGGAACCAACGGCAAAATCGCGCCGATAAGTTTTGCGCTGTCGGCTAGGGCATCCACATCTAGTTGATCACTGTCTAACTGCACCGGGATTAAGTCAATCCCCATCTTGGCGGTTGCAAATGTTACTCGCATTACCGTACTGAGCATTGGGGAGTTATGGGGCATTGGGGGAATTACTAATAGGAAACGTTTGGCTTCTGGCTGCGGATTCTTCGCCACTGTTTCCCTCCCTGCCCTAATATCTAGCTGCTCTATTTTTTAACGGTCAGTTATAAAGTCAATACTAGCCTATTTCAAGGATGCGACCAGCGTGAAAAATTCGGGGCGGACGCTGCTTCCCCGCGTCCGTCCCGAAAGAATCGCTTACCTGGGGGGCTATACCGGAGGAAATCCCTCTTTAAACCCCCAGGTCAACTGGGTTTATTTTATGCCTCTTGCTTTAGACGTTGAGCTAGATTTTCAATCAGCACATTCATAAAGCCATCGGTGTCTAGCCAGGGATGATCCTCAGCAATCAGGCGCGCTAGGTCTTTGGTCATTTGCCCGCCTTCGACAGTAGAAATAATGACATCTTCTAGGGTCTCGGCGAAGTGGGTAACCTCCGGGGTGTTGTCCAGATTGCCGCGATGTGCCAGACCGCGGGTCCAGGCATAGATAGAGGCAATCGGGTTGGTGGAAGTCTTTTCCCCGCGCTGCCAGCGGCGATAGTGCCGGGTTACCGTACCGTGCGCTGCCTCGGCCTCGATAGTGCGCCCATCGGGGGTCATAAGCACCGACGTCATTAGCCCCAGAGAGCCGAAGCCTTGCGCTACCGTATCGGACTGGACGTCGCCATCGTAGTTCTTACATGCCCATATGTATCCACCTTCCCAGCGCAGGGAAGAAGCCACCATGTCATCGATCAAACGGTGTTCATAGTGCAATCCGGCTTCCTCGTATTGTGCCTTGAATTCGGCGTCGTAGATGTCGGCGAAGATATCTTTGAACTGCCCGTCATAAGCCTTCAAAATAGTGTTCTTGGTGGACAGGTAGACTGGGTAGCCGCGCAGCAGACCGTAGCGGAAGCAGGCGCGGGCAAAATCTTTAATGGAATCGTTGAAGTTGTACATTCCCATGGCGACTCCCCCATCTTCGGGGTATTCCACCACGGTATGCTCAATGGGCTGGGAGCCATCTTTGGGATGGAAAGTAATAGTCAAGCTGCCAGCACCGGGAATCTTGAAATCGGTAGCCTTGTATTGGTCACCGAAGGCATGGCGGGCAACTACGATGGGTTTTGTCCATCCGCCCACCAGGCGCGGCACGTTGCTCATAATAATGGGTTCCCGGAAGATTACCCCACCCAGAATATTCCGAATGGTGCCATTGGGTGATTTCCACATTTTGCGCAACCCGAACTCTTCTACCCGGGCTTCATCGGGGGTAATAGTTGCGCATTTAACCCCTACCCCGTGTTCCTTAATCGCGTTAGCGGCATCAATGGTGACTTGGTCACCGGTGGCGTCGCGGTTCTCGATGCTGAGGTCGTAGTAACGAAGATCCACGTCCAGGTAAGGAAGAATCAGTTCATTACGGATTTTTTGCCAAATGATGCGGGTCATTTCATCGCCGTCTAGTTCGACGACTGGACCGGCTACTTTGATTTTTGCCATGAATAACTCCAAAAGCTGTAGTTTTAAGTCCTCGCTATCAACTTTACTCGACATCGAGATAAATTCGCAATGGCTAGCACTGTGAGCTGGCAGGCGATTTCGCGGCTCACAGCCGCAGGTGTTCCACCCCTGCTACCACCGCGCAGCGATGAACGCTTCACCCAAAGTAGCTTCTTACCTTAAATTGGTTATATGCGGGTTCAGATTGGCAAAACTATCCAGGCGCGACCGGCGCCCCTTATCTGGCTCGAGGCCGGACTGGGTGGGTCTATGCGCAGCTGGGACCTGACTTTCCCGATTCTTTGTCGCGCTTTTTACTGCGCCCGCTCTACCCGCTCCCCGATTTTGCGCCCCCAAGAGGACGCGAAGGTAACTTGGCAAAGCCTAGTGGCGGAAATGCGATCGGGCGGAGAAAAAACCGCCGCTCACCTGGGAGCTACCTTTGATAATCCCCTGCCTATAGTGCTGGTGGGACACTCCTATGGGGCGATGCTAGTGCGAGTCTGGGCAGCGCAGCTATTAAAATCCCCCGCTCCCTCCCGGGTGCGGCCAGTGGGAATCGTGCAGATAGATCCCTCTTTTGAGGGAAATTACGAGGGCGCCAGCCCTCTGTACCAAGATATAGAGCAAAAAATCCTGACCTGGCTTTACCGGGGTGCCGCCCGCGAGCAACCCTCCTTTTATATGGCCTGGCAAGACCTGCAAGAAATTGACCTGCTGGATCGCCAGCTCCCCCAACTGGTTATTTCCGCAGCTCACCGCCGCTCCAGCAAAACCTGGCAAGGGCTTACTTCTTTTGCTCGCGCAATAGATGCCCGCTTAGTGCGCGCCGACTCTTCCCGCCACCTCTTGCAAGTTTTTGATCCGGTAACCGTCGCTAGTCAGATTATTGAGTTCACTGCTCGCGCACGCGAGCAACTTGAACATAAGGGGTTTTAAGCGTTAAAAAAATTTGCGGCACCCCCGAGGGAAATCTCTGTCCGCGAAATAACTTAGGCGCCCCTACCAGGCTGCCTTGACACTACGTGAATCGCCCCCGAGAGCTTGCTTTACGCAGCTAACTTATATAAATTAACAATGTTTTAATGGCTAAAATAATCAATAGGTAGAAACACCAATATTTGCCCTCAGAAATGAATCTTGGTGTCGGAGGTGGGAAGTCCCCCATGAAAGTTTCCTTTAAGCAAACCCTGGCTCTACTGTTGGCATTGGCGTTGGTGTTACCGGCGGCAGTGATGCTTTCCCAGCCGCTGACAGCTGACGCCGCGGAAACCCCCAAATACGCAGACAAACTGAAGGTGGAACCGGTAAAGCTGCCAGCGGGCGAAAAGGCAGCAGATTTCGTCAAGAACCCGGAGCAACCCGATATCTACACTCTTCGTAGCGACTTTAAGGTTGAAAGAAATGGGGAGTACGACATCAACTATCAACCCTATGTGGCGACCGTAGGGGCAGCGGCTACTAAAGACGAAAAAGACAAGGTAAACAAGAAGATTAAGTTTCCGGATTTCCCGGGTTACGGTAAGCCGAAGGATAACGGCAATCCCCTAGACGATTTTCTTATCAACTATCAAGAAGTTGTGGAGAAAGCTAAAAAGGGTAAAAGCAGCGGGGATGCGGAATACGGAATCGCTCACCAAAATTCCCAAGAATTTAAGTATGACGCGGAAAAGAAAACCATTAACGTCAGACACGTTTTCCAAGACATTGGTGATTTTGACAAATATGGCAATAAACCTGGAGAAACCGGCGAAACTAAAACTACCGCAGAAGGTAGCGTGGGCTCGAACCTGAAAATTCCACCTTTACCAGCAGATGAAATAAAAGGTTTCGTTCCGGAAACCGAGTATATCCAGGTCCAAGTTCCACTAAATACCGCGAAATTTACCGTGGAATATCGTTACAACCGTAACCACTATGACGTCACCTTTGATACCGACGGGGGTACGGAAGTTCCTACCCGCACTCTTTACTACCAGCAAGTAATCCCCACCCTGGATGCCAAAGATATCCCCACTAAAGTGGGAGCTACCTTCCGAGGTTGGAAACCTTCGATGGAGCTAAAAGATAAATCGGGCACGACCTTTAATGCCGGTGAAGTTATTAAAGACAGCAGCGGTAATGCGATTAAAGATCTAAAAGCGCAGCTGGTTATGCCGGCTGAAAACGTCAAGTTCACTGCGGTGTGGAAAGATAACGAGAAGGCAGACTATGCAATCCAAATTTGGACAGAAAAAGCCGACTACCCCGAGGGGGCTTCTCTTTTAGAAAAATATGATTTTGTGAGTACCCACGTGTATAAGAATCAGCCCACCGGTACTCGTCCAGAACTTGAAAAGGAGACGGTAAACGGGGTGGAGTTTCCGGATCTGGATCAGGCACGGTTAGATAAAATATGGAAAAACCAAAGATTTAACCGGGGTAAGGACCTCTTACTGAATAAATTCTATACATACAATAAAGATTTAACCGATAAAGAAAACGCTGATCCAAATAGCCCCAACTTAGTAAAGACGGTTTCTTCCACCGGCAAAACCGTCTATAACATCTATTATGATCGCCAGGTGTATGACCTTTACTTTACGAAGTCGAATGATAAGCAGCATGATGCAGATGAGGCGACCTTCTATCCCGAAATTTGGAGACACGGCAAAAAGTTAGGCGAGCCAGGAAACCCATACCACTTTAAGGCCCGGTTTAACCAGTTGATGACAGAGTGGCCAAATGACGCCGAGGAAACCAAGGGGTTTTCCCCGGGTAAGCAAAGTTTTGGCTGGAGTCCAAACTTCGATGTGCCACATTGGGTCTACCGCGATACTCCTCCCTACCGGCTATCGGCTGATGAGTTCCTAGATATGGCAGGCTACGACAACCTGGGTGGTTACACCAAGAAGATTGATGCCGGAAATGGCGTCACTAAGAACCTCAAATGGTTTGAGTTCACTACTCTTTCCTTTGGTATCGAACAACGGGGTCGCGACAAAGATGGAAACCAGCCAATGCCTCACCACATGGACTTTTGGATGGATGGGTTTGAGGACGGCAAGACCATCATTGACTACAATCTTTATCGAACCAAGTCGGACACCTCATCGAACAGCTATGACCACAGATATCCGGTAGTCCAAGGATTTACCCCTTACCGCACATCCGAAACAACGGAGAAGCTTACTGCGGATGAGCTTGCTGCTATGAACGAAGAGCGGGCAGCGGTGACCCCGTTTCCTAACGAAACGGTAATTGGCCCCTATGAGGATGATGTCCGAACCAAGGGCAAAATGAAGTTTATGTCCACCTTCTTTAACCGTGCCGACGAATGGGGCGACGTTGCCGATGGCAGCGATCAATTTGATACAAATGGCTATATTCGCTTTAAGTACCACCGCAATAAGTACAAGCTGCGGTTCAACAATGATCCCGCAAACCTCAAGGACGACAGTGAGTACAACGACACCAATCAGACAGACGTCCTCTACCAAAAACCCTTAAAGGATTTAAACCTAGATGATCCTCAGACCTTAGCGAATCTGAAGCTGACCGATCTGGTGGAAAAAGATGGCGACGGATATCGGATTAAGAGACCAGCGGGACTGGCGCCCGAAATGGTATTTAAGGGTTGGGCGCTAGACCCGGCGGGGCAGAAACTGGTTTGGGAAAACAAAAAAGAAACGATGCCCGCCCACAACCTGGTGCTCTACGCCAAGTGGGGGGGAGCCGGACTACAAGTGGAAAGTAACCTTTGACCCCAATGGGGGCAAGTTAGCTTCCATTGAGGAGAAGAACGTTACCACCGCCCGTAAAACTATTAAAGGCGATGTTGGCTCAGATCCAGAAACTTACGCGAAAAAGGGCGCAAATGAGGGGGACAAGCAAGTCTTTACTGTTGTGCAGCGACAAAAGCTGGTAGAACCGGCAAAACCAACCCGGACAGGCTATAGCTTCATGGGTTGGGAGGTACTGCGCTATCAGAAAGATGCCAATACCGGTGAATACACCGACAAAGTGGACACCTCTTATCGGGACACCTATAAAGTTCCGGAACTTTACTCCTACGGTAACGACGTAGTAAGTCCCATTTACCTGAAAGCCATTTGGGTAAAAAATGATATGCAGGATGTGCGAGTTTACCACCACTTCTTGGATAACAATCTCGCAATTGATAAGACCGTGAAGCCTAATCCCGCTAAAGAAACTATAGGAAACCAGCGCGCAGGTAAATTGGTATCCGCCACTGGTGCAAAGCAAGATGACAATTGGATTTTGGCTTCCGATGAAGAATTGCGGAACACCAAAGACAAAGACACTAAAACACTCTATGACGATTATCAAAAGCTGGCTAAAGAGCTTGGTAACCTGGCAACGCAAGGTAACCCCTATTTCCAAACGCTCCTGGTAGAGCCAAAGCAGATTTTGCAGGGTGGCAAATTAGTTGATAACCCCAACTTCAAGCACAATGAATTCCACTTCTTCTATCGCCCCTTCAGAAGCCGCCACTATAAGGTCAACTATGTGGACGAAAGAGCCCAGACGGAGTTGGCGAAAGCCGCTACCGATGCGAAAAAGAAAGAGATTATAGAGAAATACCGCATCTTGGATCAAGAAGAAGTCACCAGTGCAGCTCGGCATTACGACGCCCGCAACTATAAGCCGATAATTGGCTGGAAACTGAGTTCTAATCCCCAGCAGCAGCTCTTCTACGATGTAGAGGAAGACACTAACAAGTTTTTAGGAATCAACGGTACCGGTTCCGACGAGATTACCTTCTTCTATAAAGATGTCAGAGTTATTGAAGTACCGAAAGATGACCCGACGCCCGATGGATACGTCCGGGTTATCTTTAAGGCAAGCGATGGCGGCTCCTTTGGTACCGATAAAGATGGGAACCCCATCAAAGAAATTCATTACGACGTGCTGGAGGGCACTAAGTTTGAGTCGATTCCGATTCCTCAGACATTGAAGAAGGGAGAGAATCCGGAAAAGGACAAATATTACATCACCCCGGAAGACGGCAAGGCTTTTGAAAAGTGGGATCAAAATCCACTTTTGTCTCCAGAAACCATCATCAAAAAGAAGGATGACGAATCTCCTTACGTCTTTACCGCTTATTTTGACTGGTTTACTCTCACCACCGAAGGCATGGCTACTACCGAGTCCTTTGCTGATCCCGCTAACACCTGGACAAATGATTTTGCACCAAAGCTGGATGATTTAAAGAACCTGATTAAGGCGAAATATAAGAATAATCAGATAAAACCCTTGCCCGAGTATGAAAGTATAGATTTCTATGACGAGGGTGGGAAGGAAGTAAAAACCCCTGCCGACATCTACGTGCTGGTAAGCGAAAAGGGGAAGACTGACTCCGAGGAAGTTGTTCGCACCATAACCCTCAAGGCGAAAGTAAAAATTAAGGGAGAGAAAAATACGCGGGAAATTGACGTGCCGATAAAGGTCTACAAGAACCGCTATGATGCCCTCCCCTCAGGGGAAATGCCCGACTTCTTGAAGGAGGCAACCAGTGGTAATGGTGATTTAGTGAACCTGCTAAAGGACACTAAAGCCCGAAACTACGTCAAGGTGACGGTGAAGCCCTCCAGCCGACTGGGCAATCTGACTCCTAAGAGCTATTGGGTCAACCCCAAGGCTTGGGTTGAGATTCCCGAGATCGCAGTCAGTGACGGAGAAAAAGCCGCAACCGGGTTTAAGCATTGGTCCGCCAATAAAGCAGCCCAAAATGAGGGGCAAGCTCGGCTGGGAGTTTATGGCTTCAGTAAACGACATAAGTTCAGCGAAGACACGGTTATTACCCCGGTATTTGTAGATAAAGTAGTTACCCCGGTACCGGAAAAGAAGGAAAATAAACCGGTGGTGTCGCCCGGTCCGGTAACCGGCGCGAATGCACTGCTTTACCTGTATGCGGCAGCTTTGTTTACCGCAGTTGGCGGCGCGCTGGTGATCAGCAGGATTAGGAGGAAAGCACAGCGGGCATAACCCGCAATAATCCTGAGGGTAAAACTAAGTAAGGGCGGGGACGCACATTTTGCGCGTCCCCGCCCTTAAAAAATTATTTACTGTTATTAGTCATCCTGATTTAGGATTTCGCCACTGCCCTCGATCTGGCGAGAGCCACGCTGCACCGCGATCTTGCGGGGCTTAGCTTCTTCGGCAACCGGGATAACCAGCTTGAGTACCCCGTCCACATACTCCGCCTCCACCTGGTCAAGAGCTACCCCATTACCCAAGGTGAGCTGGCGGGCAAAAGTGCCAAAGGGGCGTTCGTGGGTGAGCCACTGGGCGCCCGCAATTTCAGGGGATTTGCGCTCGGCTCGTATAGTGAGGGTGCGATCCTCGATATCAATATCTACACTGGCCGGATCCACCCCCGGCAAATCAAACAGAGCGATGAACTTTTCCCCATCGCGATACAAATCCAGGGGCATAGCTGCCCGGGAGGGACCTTGACGCATGGCGTCATCAAAAATCGCTTCCATCTGGCGGAAGGGGTCATACCTGCGAACCATGATTACTCCTTACCCCCGCAAAGCGGGAAATCTTCTCGCCGAGAATTTCTCGGCCTCACGCCTCTTATTTTGGCACTCTAAGCGTCTTAGTGCTAGCAAATTATTCTGGAGGCGAAAAGTTAAGTCTTATAGGCTCAACTTTACTTTTTTCTTTACCCGCGCTCTTAAAAAAATAAAAAAAATGCTTTTAACAGCCAATACTGCCCTCATTTAGGCATGAGCCGGAATCTCAAACCGAAACGCCGCCCCAAAGACGCCCGAAAAGCGTTAGCTACTGAGAAAATGAAGACATGAGCACGCGATACCTACCTTTATTCGTCTACGGCACCTTGAAACTCGGTTCGCGCGGCTTTGGCTCCAGTCTGAAAGCCGCAGTGACCGAATTCGCCCCGGCCTATCTGCGAGAAGCCTCCCTATATATCGGGGCATCCTATCCGATGGCGATCCGCTCTATCGGCGGTACCGGAATCGTGGGACAGATCCTCTTAGTCGAACAGCGTCTCTTTGAAGAAACCCTAGAAGAACTCGACGACTACGAAGGCTACCTAGGGGAAGGCGACCCCAATAATATGTACACCCGCCAAACCGTGCGGGTAGAGGTATTCCCCGACGAGGACAGCACCTGGGAAGGTCCCACCCAAGACGTACAAGCCTACGTCTATATGGCTACCCCCGATTCCTTCCGCGAGCACCGCGGCGAGCTGGTACTCTCCCCCAGCGGCGATTGGGAAAACCACGAGGAAGAATGGGAAGAGCTGTCCCCCGCCCTCGAGGACACGCAAGACCCCAACGTTGATGAACGTTTCGCCGACGACGAGGACGAGGACGAGCTAGATCGCTAAAGCCTACTTCTTTCCTTCAGCGCCCGCCGCCAAGGATTGCTGATACTTCATCATCACCTTTTGCTGGGATTCTTGCCCCGCCAGGAACCAGCGTCCATCGATCTCCTGCCACCCCATTATCTGCAAGGGCGTACCTTTTTTATCCTTAATCAGAATCGCTTTCACGCCTCCGGCATCTGCCGCTTTTTCGGGCGCAAACACCATATCTTTTAGCTTAATAGCGGGACTGTCTGGAACCTGCGCAAACGCCTCCTTAGCGGCAGCCGTACACGCCTTTACGCTATCGCTGTTTCCTGCGGATTTCTTACTTAAAGCGGTCACCAGCTCCCCACGCGCGGCGGGGGAGCTAAGCACACATAAAGTTTCGGCGTCCTTATCCAGTAGCGCCCCGTAGTAGGCTCGCGCGCCCTCCTTCGGGGAGGCGGCACCTTCGGGATTAAAAATCTTTTGTAAAAGCCCGCTGGCGTAGAGCCCCACTACTACCAGGGTTATGACCGCCACTGCCCCTAAAATCCAGGCAACGACCCGGCGTGAATTTGAATGTGCCTTCTTAACCGGTTCAGATTTCTTTACCGAAATCTGGGAAACATCAAAAGAGCTGCCCGCGGGCAGGGGCGGTACTTCCTCCCGGTCAACGTGTCCGCCAACTTGGTTACCCCAAACCCGTTCGTCGTCTTTATTCTCCCCAGCTTCATCTGGCTGCTCCGGCGATTCTGACTGGCTACCGGCTAAAGGTAAAATTTCTGGAACCTGGAACTGCTGATCGTCGCTATTTTCCTCACCGCTGTGCAAGACTGTGTCCTCTGGATCTGCGGTGTCTGCGCTATCTTCAGCAGCTGCGGCTTCATTGCCATCTGCGGTCGCTCCGGCGTCTTCGATTTCTTCGATTTCTTCTGCGTCTTCTGCGTCATCGGAATTATTATCGGCTTCCCCCAGCTGCTCAGAAAGCCTTTCTTCTTCATCCGATTCCTTGCCCTCTCCCGTTGAATTCTCACCCGCAACTGTCGAGGAAGAAACTTGTTTTTCGTCCTCTTCGCGGGTTTGTGGCAAAGATTTCTCTCCTTCGTTCGCCGCCGGCGAAACCTTTTCCTGATTTCCGGAGCTGTTATCGGCATCTGCTAAGCCATGCCCAGCCGTTTCTTCTTTATCTGCTTCCTTACTCATAGGGCGATACTACCGGGAAAACCCTGCTAAATGCTCATTGAGATGGAGTTAGCGTTCGCTAAGGGGAGCAATCTCCGATACCCTGAAAACAGGTCAAAGAGAATCAGCATATATAAAACAGCTGGTTACAGACCACTAAAAAGAAGATTAGATAACTAAGTTGGGATGAGTAATGGCAACTGCAGAAAAAGATAAGAAGAAACCCACCGTGGTACCTAGTGCGGAAGAAGCCAAGGAACTAATCCCCGCCAATAACGTTGCCGAGGATCAAGGTCAGGGGCTAACCACCGTTGCCGATCAGGTAGTGGCCAAAGTTGCCGGTCTGGCTATTAAAGAGATTCCCGGAGTTTACGACCTGGGTACCTCCGCCGCCCGCGCCCTCGGAGCCTTGCGGTCTAAAGTCGGTGCTTCTGAAAGCATTACTAAGGGAATTTCCGTAGAAATTGGGCAAACCCAAACCGCGCTGGACGTGGTGCTGATTGTGGAATATCCCCATCCGGTACACCAAGTAGCCGACAAAGTACGCGAAGCGATTTTCTCCGCTGTCGAAGGGCTAGTGGGCCTGGAAGTCACCGAAGTAAACATCAAGGTTACCGATGTGCATGTACCCGACAGTGACGAAGAAAAAGAGGACGAGAAGGAAAGCAAGGATCTGAAGTAACCTTCGCCGGAAAGGAAAATAAAATGACCACCATAGCCGGTATTTTTTGTGGTGCTTTTCTGGCCTATATGGCCGTAGCTCACGGGTTTTTCGGATTTTTAGTCGCCATCCTGTTTATGGCCATCGGGGCAGTATTAGGCAGGGCGGCTTCTGGCAAGCTAGATTTGAAAGGCGTTGGTGAAGCCCTGATCGGCAAGCACACCACCACCTCCGATTAGAAAGGAGGCGTAATGCAATCCGATAAGGAACGGGCGGATCTCCCGGGAATCACCACGGTTTCCTCGCGCGCAATCCAAACCATTGTGGCTGCCACCACTGGACGACGAGTCAGCGTACCCAATAAGCTGATAAAAGTTACTACCCACGATGACCAGGGATTATTGGGGATAAATATTTCTTGTCCCTTAGATTATCGTGCCCTGGACACCATCAGGCAGACCCCGGACACTTCGGTGTTTTCACTGGCAGGCAAGGCGCGCCAAGATATCGTCACTCGCGTCAGCGAAATCGCCGGGGTAAAAGTAGGGCGGGTAAACCTCCGCCTGACCGGACTACACAGAAATACAGAAAAGAGGAGGCTGAAATGAGCAAGAAAGCTAGCCAACCTCGCCTGTATGTGTCTTATCTGGTTCGGCGAGAAACCCACTCTTCCCGGGCATTAATCAGCGTCATCCTGGCACTGCTCTTGATTGCGGGAATAGGGTATTTAGCCGCTGAGGGAGTGCTGTCCGCGTTAGGGCGTCCTCCCCTGCTGGCTGCTCCCCAAGACTTGTGGGAGCAAGCCCCGGTAGCTTTACAGGAAAAGTCTCGCCCCTTAGTAATCATCGTGGGGGCAGTATTGGGGCTTTTCGGTCTCGGATTACTAGGCAAAGCGATTCTTCCCGGATCTTTAAGTAAACATGCATTAAGGGACGAACGCGCCGCCTACGTTGCCGATGACTCGGTGATCGCCTCCGGGATTTCCCGTTTGGTGCGCGAAGAGGCAGGACTCCCCCAGGGAACAGTGTCTACCGCGGTCAGTAAACGCCGCTCGCTAAGCACGATTACCCCCAGTACCGGTCGCCCCCTAGACCAAGGGCAGATGACACAGTTCACGAAGGATGAAGTTACTTCCTGGAACTTGCAGCCGCGGCTAAAAACCACTGTTAAAGTCGCCCCCGAGGGGAGGCTGGAGAAGTGAAGAAACTGCCGCGGGCATTGAACCGGATTCTGCTGTTCGTTTTCGGTTTGCTTTTCTTAGCTGCCGGAACGCTGCTGGTGGGAGCAGCCATAAATGCGCCGCTGCGCGACCTGGTACTTAAATATCGCTCATGTCTAGATAGTGACTACACTTCGCTAGTGCAGAAAGCAACCTTTACAGTGTCGGGGCAGCAGTTTTCCTGGATACAGGTGGGGCTGATTGCAGTCGCGATAATTGTCGCCCTCTTGCTAATCACTTGGATTTTTTCCCAGGGAGGCGGCAAGATTCGCTCACTGGCTTTAAATAAGGCTGGAAAAGATTCCGAAAAAGAGGGCGAGATTACCGCCGAACTGGGCTTAATCCGGGACATTATCGAGGACGAAGTCAGCGACAGCCGCTGGATCTCGTCCTTGAAGGTGGCTTCTTGGGACGTGAAGAAACAGCCTGGACTGCTGCTAAGTGCCGCAGTTTTTAAGGGAGCAAATCCTCGAGAAGTAAAGACAGAGCTTGACCAGGCAATCGCTAGGCTCGATCAAGTTTTAGGAATAAAAATGCCGATTCTGGTGCGGCTAACCACGAATTGGCGAAGTAGCTTAGGGTCTGCGGACCGCGTAGATTCCAAGAAATAAAAGGAGAACAAAATGGGATTAGACGACAAAATTAAGAACACCGCTGAAGATTTGGGTGGCAAAGCTAAAGAAGCTGCTGGCAAAGTTAGCGGAGACAAGAACGTAGAAGCCGAAGGCAAAGTTGACCAGGTGGGCGCAGAAATCAAAGACAAGGTTTCTGAGTTTACCGACAAAGCCAAGGACGTAGCCGAAGAAGCCGGCGCCAATCTGAAGGCTGCTGCCGAAAAAATCAAGGAAGGTTTCTCTAACGATAAGTAATCCAGAGGAAACTAAGCTTTAAAGTAGCTAAATAAGGAATCGGGAGGCGGTAGCCTCCCGATTCCTTATATATTTTGCTTAATAAAGCGGACTTGCCAGGATTACCCCCAACGCGCCCTTAAAACCTGCAGTTAATCCAGTAGGGAGGGCAGAACCTTAGTTTCGTCGCCAATGCGCATATCCGCAATCTTCCCGGATGCGCGTAGCTCTTTTAGGCGGGGAACTACTCGCCGACAAATCCCCCAAGGATCAATCGTGTTTAAGTAAATCCGGGTGCCGCCCTCGAATCCTGCCAGGGTAGAAATCCGCCATTTAACCAAAATCCGCCAACGCATGGGGGTGGAAACCGAAAGCGGACGGTGATACCACTCTTCATTGCAGGGGACATCCGCCCCGGTCGCCGCATGGATAGCGTGCAAAATATCGGATACTGCCCGCACTTTCTTTTCTCCCGCATCCCAAGGATTACAGGGCTTGCCCAGCGGCCAGACTGCAATCGTGGGATAGCGGTGTCCCACCCCGGCCATCGCAATCGCGTCCTCGTTTTGCGCCAAAATCAGCCCGCGAGTCGCCCGAATCTTTAAAATCGTGTGGTAAATATCGGGGTCTTTACGCAGCCGCTCGCGTTCTTGCGCGGTCTGAACCGGGAATTCATCAATTGCCACCAATTGTTTATGTAGGTGATCGAAACTGGCGCCCGCCGGTTTTAGCCAGTTCTGGAAAGTGGCCACGTATTTAACTGCCGAATCCAACTCGTACAGGTCACGCAGCGTGCGGGCGGTGAAAGCGGTATAGGCATTATGTTCCTCGGGAGTGAGGGTACCTGCCGAGGCCAGTTGGGAAGAATCGGTCGCTCCGGGAACAAAATGTCGTTTAGCCACAATCAGGTCATGTCCGCCCGAAAAGAAGGAATTGGCATGCCCCAGCATCTCCGGCTCGCTCATGCCGTCTATTTCCGCATCATTCATCCCGTATTGGTGCAGCTTAGCCCGCACTACCCGCAGCACATGGTCATAGCCGGTAGGGGTAGACAGGTATTCCGCCATACGTTGGCGTTCCTTATCGGAAGGCTGGTGTCCGTAATTCAGGTTCCAGTATTGATAGGAAACAATCTCGAATAAGTTGGGAATCCGGCGAAAATCTGCCGGATATTTACTGAGCTGATCGGCTGCCAGCCCCTCCGCAATCCGAAAATCCCCACAGCTAGTAGTCTTATCTGCGGGAAGTTCCTGATCCCCGAGGACAATCCGAGATTTTTCGGGCGGAGTTTCTAGATAGCGATCTGAGCAGAATGCGCAGCTAGCAGTGTGGTCTTTTGCAGTAATCGGCGTGGGATTAACCTGCGGCTTAGAAAGGGGCCGATGCCCCCGCCCCGGCACGGTCCACACTTCGGTTCCGGTCAACTGATTTCGCTGTTTAACGGTTCCATCTGCCAGTTTAACTAGGGCGCGCGCGGCTTCTGCTTCCTCTTTTGCCATACTTCCACCCTAGTTGCCCGCACCCATTTTTTCGTTCACCCTCGGCGCGTGTAGCTCAGATACCCCAAAACCGCCAGGTCTGGTTTATAGTGAGCGGAAGGAAAGGAGGGACATTGATTAAGTATTTGGGCTCCAAACGAAACCTGGTGCCAGCTTTAGGAACTATTGCCACCGCCGCTGGCGTCAGAAGCGCCCTCGACCTATTTTCTGGCACTACCCGGGTTGCCCAAGAGTTTAAACGCCGTGGAATCTTCACCACTGCCTGCGACCTGGCCTCCTATAGTTACCAGCTGGCGCGCACCTATATCGAAACCGATGCCGACACGGTAGATTACGACGCTTTGCGCGCGCACCTAGCCGCAATGAGCGCCCTAGAAGGCAAAGAGGGGTATTTCACCGAGACTTTTTGCCGGCAGGCCAGGTTTTTCCAACCCCACAACGGAGCGCGCATCGATGCTTGCCGCGACTATCTGGTTCCCCTAACAGACGATCCCCTATTTCCGATTTTATTAACTTCCCTGCTAGAGGCAGCCGACCGAGTAGACTCTACCACCGGGCTCCAGATGGCATATTTGAAGAAGTGGGCGCCGCGTTCCTATAACCAGTTAGAACTGCGGGAGCCGGAACTAATTTCGGGCAAGGGACAGGCACTGCAAGGAGATGCCCTCAAGCTGGTTGACCAGGTACCGCCAGTCGACCTCGCCTACCTAGATCCCCCCTATAACCAGCACCGATACTTCACGAACTACCATATTTGGGAGACTCTGGTGCGCTGGGATGCCCCGGAAACCTACGGGGTAGCCCGCAAACGAGTAGATGCCCGCGGCGAGGAGCACCGCTCAGTCTTTAACTCCAAACGCACTATGGCAAGCAGTTTCTTTTCCCTGCTGCATCGGGTACGCGCCAACACTATCGTGGTTTCCTATAACGATGAAGCCTGGATCAGCGAAGACGAGATGATTAGCGCCATCTATCAGGCCGGGTTTGCCCGGGTAAAGAAGTTTTCATTTCCGCAACGCCGCTACGTGGGGTCAAAAATCGGGATCTATGACCCCCAGGGAAAGAAAGTTGGGCAACCGGGAGCAGCCCATAACACTGAAAACGTATTCGTAGGGGGCGAGGAGGCGACCCTGTCCCAAATCAGCGCGGCATTAGCGTCCTAAACTAGCTGGCAGGCAGAGGAACGCCTAGTATTGCAGCCAGCCTTTAGCTTGCTGGGAGAGCTGTTCTAACAGAGATATCGCTTCTTGCGCCCGCGCTGCCGGCACCATCAAATGATCGTGATACAGACCGGATAAAACATTGCAGGGAATAGATTGGCTGGCCAACTGGGAAGCCACGGTAAAAGTAAGCCCGGTTTCTTCCAAGGAAACATCACAGTCCAAAGTGATACGGCGATAAATCTTTTTCCCCTCGGCCACTCCGGCAGCTTTAGCCTGTTCCAAAGGCACGATTAGGGTAAGTCCTTCTTCCTCTTTTATCTGCGCGAACGGCTCCAATCCCGCGGGCAAACCATCCCGCTCCGACAAGAATACATACTTGCCAAACATGTGGGGATGCAGCTTAGACAATGCTAGGTCAAAGTCAGAATAAGAACTCATAGTTTTACGGTATGAGGACGAGCGCTGCCCGCGCTTTTCAGTCTCACTCTACGGTCGATTTATTTTAGTTTATGCAGGTGAATACGAAAACTTTCAGGCTACGCTCAGCAACTTGATTTAAAATATTGGCTCGCCCGTTCCCTGGGGGGAGGATGTAAATGCTACCCGCCCTCGCCTTAGTTTAAAACTAGCGGCAAAAGTCAGGACATTCGCCGATAAACGCTCATCACTGCCCGCGCCACTGCCGAGGGCGCCTCAAGGGGAACCAAATGCCCGGCGCGTGGCACCGAAACTACCCGGGTACCGAGCGCCTTAGCCATCGCTTCGGCTTGAGCAGCGGTAGAACTTTGATCTTGTTCCCCGCGCACTACCATTGCCGGAATCTGCGCCCTCCCCAAAGTTTCCAGGCGCCCCGGACGCGCCGCTAGCGCCCGTTGTGCCCAAGAGATGGCCTCCCCGGGAGCCTCGTTAATCCACTTTTCCATCAGCTGCGGAATCTTGGGAAAATCAGTAACAGTTTCTTTAGCCAACATAGTGGGGATGCCCTCCACTAACTGTTCTTGCGCCCTGCCTACTAAGGCCCCTACCGCCATCTCGGTGCGAGCTGCCCGCGCGGCGGGAGTGTCAATATCAGCCTTGGTGCCTACCAGAACCACTCCACCCACTAGGCGCGGATGACGCTCAATCATCGCCTGTGCGGTGTGTCCCCCCATAGAGTTTCCGCACACCAGCACTTTTTCCGCGCCCTCCGCGCGCACCGCCTGGGCTACATAGTCGGCATAGATTTCTAAAGAGGGTGGGTCAGTGGGAATCGGTGAATGACCGAAACCCGGGGGATCAACAGCAATCACCGGTACCCCCTCGAAACGGCGCGCCACCCCTTCCCACATTCGGTGATCGTAGGGGAAGGCAGCTAATAAAACTACTGCGGGAGTACCCCCTATTCTTTGCGCATCGCGCGTAAAAATCGCCACGTTCATAAATCCATCTTCGCACAGCTCTCCGCTTAGCTTAAGGTAAATCGGCGCGAGAGTTGGCCTTTTCCGGGAGGCGGGACTTGGCGCGTCCTCAAATTTAGCTAAAGACCGCGTTCCCAGCAGGAGCGATGCCAGTGGCGGCGTCCTTCCAAAGCGGAACGCTGACCAAAAAGAGAATCAGTGCGCCAAGCCACCACATGCGCCTGACCAATCTGGATTTCCTGGCTACAGCCGGGGCAACGATAAACCTTGCGCGCCTGCGAAAGATACTGCACCTGATAGTCGCCATCGGCGCGGGAAACTGCCCGTGGCATCGAAGCTAGAGAATCCATCCGCAAAGGGCGATGCTCGCCCCAGGGACGCTTACGAGAACGCCTGGCCACTTAAAACGCTAAAGCTCCCCGCTTATAAACCCGCATGGGATTCAAATCGGCATCGGTAACCAGCAGGTCCGCCGACTTTCCGGCAGCAACCTCCCCCAATTGGGAGTTCCCCATGATTTTTGCCCCTTGCATCGAAGCGCAATAAACCGCATCTACCAGCGGGATTCCCGCCTGATGTGCGATTTTAACCTGGTTAATCAGATGGGAAGTTCCCCCGGCAAGCCCCCCGCCTGGCTGAGTTAGCTTAGCTACCCCCTCTTTAACGCTTACCGCTTGTCCGCCGAGGACGTAGTCACCATCTCCCAGACCGGTCGCCGCCATCGCATCGGTAACAAACACCATTTGCTCCCGCCCGATCAGTTCATACACATTACGCACCAAAGAAGGAGCGACATGTACCCCATCAGCGATAAGTTCTACAATCACTCCGCCCCCGGCGGCATCCGCCAGAATCTCCGGAACCGGACCGGGATTGCGGTGATGCATAGGCGCCATCCCGTTAAACAGATGGGTAACAGTAGCATGCGGGCAGCGAGCGCTCGCGGAATGTTGCAGGGTTTGCCGTACCTCTACCAAGGCATCCCGCATCTTTTCAGAGTTGGTATCGGTATGCCCGAAAGAAGGCACCGCTCCGCCGGCAATCAAAGTTTCTGCCACCCCGGAAGGTCCCATCGCATAAGGTTTTTCAGGCGCAAAAGTCATCGATACCGCATAGCCACGCGAAACAATTAGTAGCTCGCGCGCTAAGGGCGCGTTAGGGGCTTGAATATGTGCGGGATCTTGCGCGCCACAATGACCTTGAGCGATGAACGGGCCTTCAAAATGGATACCGGCGAGTTTACCTGCCTCGCACAATTCCGCCAGCATCTCTGCCTTTTCCCGAAGCACCATCGGGGATTGGGTGACCAGCGAAGCCACCAGCGAAGTGGTTCCCCAACGCAGATGTTCGGACACCGCTGCCAGCGCCTGTTCTTTGGTTTGGATATCAGGGAAGGAGACTCCCCCACCGCCGTGGCAGTGTACGTCAACCAGACCGGGGAGCACATAGCGATCGTCACTGGGAGATTCCGCAGCTAAGATTTCATCGCCGAACCCGACCTCTTTAGCGGCGGTTGCCTCCCCCACCCAGACGATGGCATCCCCGGAGACCACCACTGCCCCATCAGTAATGATGCGATTCGCGGTGACCACTCGTCCACGTAGTGCGAAAACTTCACTCATAGCTGCAATGCTCCTGCCCGCTCAGTATTATTCTCATTGCTTAAAATAGGCGCGATTCCGCGTCGTCCACCCCTCGCATCGTATCGTAATCCAAGGTTAGACAGCGAATTCCTCTATCCTCGGCAAGCGTTCTAGCTTGGGGTTTGATGACTTGCGCGGCGAAAATTCCCCGCACTTCCGGCATAATCGGGTCGCGGGAAAGTAAATCTAGATAGCGGGTTAACTGTTCCACCCCATCGATTTCCCCGCGTCGCTTAACTTCGATGGCTACATGATTGAGTTCGGGGTCAAAAACCAGTAAATCTACCGGACCTACCGGAGTGGGGTATTCACGCCGGATTAATTCCCAACCAGACCCGAGGATTTCGGGTACTTGCGCCGCCAATAATTCTTGTAAGTGCGCCTCTACCCCATCTTTTTGCAGTCCCGGATCTATTCCCAGGTCGCAACTGGTTTCCGAGAAAATCTCCCCGATTCGCAGCTTTAACTGATCGCCAGTTTTTGCCGATTCTACTAACCAAATCTGTTCTACCCCGGCGGCCTCGTCCTCGGGTAGCACCGGCAGTTCTTCGATAGTTGCCGGACCCGCCATCCAGTTGAGAGGTTTATAGGAGCCGCCATCACAATGGATAAGCACCGACGAATCCGCCTTTACCATAATCATTCGCGGTGCCATCGGTAAGAAAGAGGTTAGACGACCACTGTATTCAACTGAGCAATTAGCGAAGAGAACGCGCATGAGAATCTATTCTAAAGCAAAAAGATTTTAACCCCAGGATTGGGGAATTTCCCGAGGAGGTGCCGCCTCTGCCCAAGAAACCAGACCGGCGTGGTCATCCTCAGACAGGAAGAGCCAAAAACGATGAGTACCTACCGTAACCGGCACCGCTACGTTGCGCACCCCTTTTTTGGAGAGGTAGTTATGCACTTTGCCTAACTCTAGATGCCGACGTGACCAGGTCTTGTCGGGGCGAAAGGAAAGACCTGCCGCTTTGTGCCAGTTTAAGGACTCGGCTTCGTAGACCGCACACCCCTCGGTCCATCCGGAGGTCACGTCCGGGCGATAAGAGCACAGGAAAGCTCCCCGACGATAGAGCCGATTCATGCGCCACAGAAAATAGGCGGCGATTAAAGCCACCAGGGCAGCAATCACCAATATGATTAGCAGAAAAACTTTTAGCGCCGTCATGGCCTAACTATATCTCTTAAAGATGATTCTTTTCGGCCTAGAGCCCATCTACTACGATAGTTACCTTGTCATCGTCAACCGAAACGAATCCGGGAACCACCTCAAACTCTTGGGCGTCCGGATCATTTTCCTTTGCCCCAACTTTTACTTTACCAGCGGTAATGGTAGCTAAAAGCGGGAGGTGACCCGGTAAAATACCCATAGAACCTTCGGTAGTGGGCAGGGAGACGAATCCCGCCTGCCCACTAAACAGCTCCCCAGAGCGGGTAACTAATCGAACCGAAAGCGAACTCATTACGCCGCTTCTTTCTGCAGCTTCGCCCAGTTGCGTTCCAGATCTTCGATCCCGCCAATATTGAAGAAGGCCTGCTCCGGAATATGGTCGTATTGGCCTTCGCATATCCGCTTGAACGCTTCAATGGTTTCCGAAAGCGGAACCGTAGAGCCCTCGACACCGGTGAACTTTGTCGCCATATAGGTGTTCTGGGACAGGAACTGCTGGATTCGGCGCGCCCGGTTAACGGTGAGCTTGTCCTCTTCGGAGAGCTCATCCATACCCAGGATGGCGATAATATCTTGTAGTTCTTTGTTCTTTTGCAGAATTGTCTTCACCTTGGTGGCAACCTGGTAGTGCTCTTCACCCACATACGTGGGATCCAAAATACGCGAAGTCGAAGCCAAAGGATCAACCGCCGGATACAGACCACGCGAAGCAATATCACGCGAAAGCTCGGTAGTGGCATCCAAGTGTGCGAAGGTGGTCGCCGGAGCCGGGTCAGTATAGTCGTCAGCAGGCACGTAAATGGCCTGCAGGGAGGTAATCGAGTGCCCCGCCACCGAAGTAATCCGCTCCTGTAGTAGCCCCATCTCGTCGGCGAGGTTCGGCTGGTAGCCTACTGCCGAAGGCATGTGCCCAAGCAGGGTAGATACTTCCGAGCCGGCCTGGGTGAAGCGGAAGATATTATCGATGAACAACAACACGTCTTGATGCTGTACATCCCGGAAGTATTCCGCCATGGTCAGACCGGTTAGCGGAATCCGCAGACGAGTCCCCGGAGGCTCATCCATCTGTCCGAACACCAGTGCGGTCTTGTCAAAGACCCCCGCTTCATCCATTTCGTGAATCAGGTCGTTGCCTTCACGAGTACGCTCGCCTACACCGGCGAATACTGACACGCCTCCGTGGTCTTGGGCTACGCGCTGAATCATTTCCTGAATCAACACGGTTTTGCCTACGCCCGCGCCTCCGAAAAGACCAATCTTGCCGCCCAGCACATAGGGAGTGAGCAGATCGATAACTTTAATCCCGGTCTCAAACATCTGGGTCTTGGATTCCAGCTTGTCGAAAGACGGCGGGTCACGGTGGATCGGCCAACGTTCTTTAATTTCGAGAGTCTCGCCCTCTTCCAGGTTGAGGCAATCACCGGTCACGTTAAATACGTGTCCCTTGGTTACGTCCCCTACCGGAACCGAAATGGGGGCGCCAGTATCGGTAACCTCTTGTCCACGCACTAAGCCGTCAGTGGGTTTGAGTGCTAGGCAGCGAACCACATCGTCACCCAAGAACTGCGCCACCTCCAAAGTCAGCTTATGAGGAGCTGCTTCCCCTTCCATCTGAATCATGGTTTCCAGCGCGTTATACATTTCAGGCAGATGATCGGGCGGGAACTCCACGTCCACGATCGAGCCGATCACCTGGGAAACCCGTCCCACGCCCGTAGTCCGTTCGGTATCACTCATTAGAGTCTCCTTATTCCTTGTTTCCTCTAGCGACCAGCGGCCAAGGCTTCTGCCCCGCCGACGATCTCAGTTATTTCAGTAGTAATTTCTGCCTGGCGTGCGTTATTTGCCAGACGGGTGTAACGCTCAATCATGTCTTGGGCGTTATCGTTTGCAGTATGCATAGCAGTTTGCCGGCTGGCCAGCTCACTGGCTGCTGCCTGCAGCAGCGCCGACCGAATCCGCGAGCGCACATACATGGGCAGAATCTGATCCAGTACTGCCTCGGGGTTAGGCTCGAAATCATAGAGTGGGGGAACTTTACCCTGGGGTGGATCCAGGTTAATATCCATCTCCATCTCTACGGCTTCTTCTTCCGAGATGACCTCCAGAGGCAGCATCTTGCGCACTACCGGAACCTGCTTAACCATATTCACATACCGGGTGAACACCAGGTACACCTGAGCTACGCCCTCGTTAATCACATCCGCCAAGAAAGCTTCGGTGAGGACGTCTGCTATCTCGTAAGATTGCTCGATTGTCGGGGAATCTGAATTCCCAGTCCACGAGCGCTTAACCGGAATCCCCCGGAACCGGAAATAACTTTCTGCTTTGCGCCCACAGCTGTACAGTACCGGCTCTTTACCCTGCTCTTTTAGCTCTTCAACCAACTTTTCAGTTTCCCGCAAGATGGAAGCTGAATAGGCACCAGCCAGACCGCGATCCGAAGTAACACACATCACCGCTACCCGGTTAGTGTCCGTACGTTCACGGGTAACTGGATGATCAAAGGAAGAGTGCATCGCCAAAGCCGCCAAAGCCTGGGTAATCGCCGAGTCGAAGGGCGTGGACTGAGTGGCAGCTGCGCGAGCCTTCCCGATACGCGAGGCCGCAATCAGCTCCATAGCATGAAAGACCTTAGCCAGCGTCTGCGTGGCCTTAATCTTCTGCTTATATATCCGCTGCTTTCCGCTCAAGGCTAATCCTTTTTGTCTTTCTTGTTATGGCGGTCTACCACCAGTTGTTCGCTGTCACGCTCGGCTTCGGAAACCTCCTCGGGAATCTGAACTTCCGATTCCAGCACTCCCTGAGAAGAAACGAAGCCCGCACGGAACTTCTCCACTGCCTCTTTCAGAGCTTGTTCGGTGTCAGAATCAAACTGCCCAGTTTCCTTAATTTTGGCTGGTATATCCGAGTTGGCGTGCAGATAGGCAAGCATTTCCGACTCGAAACGGTGAACATCGCTGACTTCGATGTCGTCCATATATCCACTGTTACCAGCCCAAATAGAGCAAACCTGATCTTCTACCTCGTAAGGGGTGGCTTGCGGTTGTCGCAGCAGCTCCATCAGGCGTTCCCCGCGGGTTAGCTGGCGTTTCGTGGTGGCATCCAAATCGGAAGCAAACATCGCGAAAGCCTGCATATCTCGGTACTGT
The DNA here is from genome assembly GCF_900106855.1 of Varibaculum massiliense. Lineage (NCBI taxonomy): Bacteria > Bacillati > Actinomycetota > Actinomycetes > Actinomycetales > Actinomycetaceae > Varibaculum > Varibaculum massiliense. The sequence continues at coordinate 719,459 of NZ_FNWI01000004.1, forward strand.
GCCAAAGTAATCTTCAGGGTACCGGAAACTTTCTTCATCGCTTTGACCTGCGCATCTCCGCCTACACGAGAAACGGAAATACCTACGTCTACCGCCGGACGCTGGTTGGAGTTAAACAGATCCGACTGCAAGAAAATCTGTCCATCGGTAATCGAAATGACGTTGGTGGGGATATAGGCTGATACGTCATTGTCTTTGGTTTCAATCAAAGGCAATCCAGTCATGGAGCCTCCGCCGAGCTCATCAGAAAGCTTGGCACAGCGCTCTAGGAGCCGCGAGTGCAGATAGAACACATCGCCCGGGTAGGCTTCGCGCCCCGGCGGGCGACGGAGCATCAGGGAAACACTACGGTAGGCTTCGGCCTGCTTCGAAAGATCATCAAAAATAATCAGGACGTGTTTGCCCTGGTACATCCAGTGCTGACCAATAGCGGAGCCAGTGTAGGGAGCCAGGTACTTATAGCCGGCAGAATCGGAGGCGGGAGCCGCCACAATAGTGGTGTATTCCATGGCTCCGGCAGCTTCTAACTGCCCGCGCACACTAGCAATCGTGGAGCCTTTTTGCCCCACGGCCACGTAAATGCAGCGCACCTGCTTCTTGGGATCCCCACTTTCCCAGTTCTTACGCTGGTTAAGCACAGCGTCAATCGCAATCGCGGTTTTACCGGTCTGGCGATCTCCAATAATTAGCTGCCGCTGACCCCGCCCAATCGGAATCATAGAGTCGATGGCTTTTAGACCGGTCTGCAAGGGCTCATGCACGGACTTACGCATCATTACCCCCGGAGCCTGTAGCTCCAAGACGCGGCGCCCCTCGATATCTTGAATCTCTCCCATACCGTCAAGGGGTTGCCCCATGGGATCGACTACACGCCCCAGGTATCCGTCACCCACAGGAACGGATAGCACCTCTCCGGTGCGGCGCACGGGCTGACCTTCTTCAATACCCGAGAAGTCACCCAGCACAATCGCGCCGATAACCCGATCTTCTAGGTTCATTGCCAAGCCGGTGGTGCCGTCGGCGAACTTGAGCAGTTCGTTCGCCATTGCCCCCGGTAAGCCCTCGATTCGAGCGATACCATCAGCCGCCATCACTACGTGCCCGACTTCGTCCTCAGTAGAACGAGTGGGCTCGTAGGAGCTTACGAAGTCCGCGAGGGCGTCACGAATCTTCTCCGGTTGGATTTGAAGTTCAGCCATGAAAATTGCCTTTTCCTAACGTTCCGGTACTACCCGGCCAGTTTCTGCTTTGTTTCTTGAATAATGGTGGCCACGGAGCCATCGAAAACCTGGGAACCAACCCGGACTTTCATGCCCCCTACCACCGAAGGGTCAACGCTCACCTGTAGGTGAATGTTTTTTTGATAGCGTCGGGACAAAATATCCCGCAGACGCTCAGCTTGTGCCGGCTCCAAGGGCATCGCCACCTGTACGGTTGCCACCAGAGCATCTCCGGCAGCTGCCAGGTCACGGCGAATATGGCGCAGGGTTCCTGTAAGGGAAACCGAGCCTTCAATCTTGGAATCGCGACTAACCGCTTTAACTGCCCGCGCAGCCAAAGTGGCCGCCGGACGTGAAAGCTGCCCGCCGACTAGCTCTTGTAGCAAGCGCACCCGATACTTAGAGTCACGATTGCGGTCAGAAAGTGCCGAACGCACCTGCTGGTTAGCGCGCACGAACTGCTCCAGGGAGAATACTTCATCGGCGATCTCAATGGTCTTGCCCTCTGTCTGGGCACCATATCGCACCGCATATTCACCTAGCCGCTCAATAACGGTAGGCAACTCTGGAGAGCTATGTGCAGTTGCCAAAGCTGCTATCACTGCTTCCCTGGCGACATCTGACAGGTTTTCTGCCAGGGCAGTGAGCAAGCCGGATCGATCCTCGTGGCTACGAGCCGGATCAGTGAGCGCCAAAGCAATCCTAGATGAGCCTTGCACCAAGTCAGAGAGTACAAAGAGGTCATCTGCCCAGGCGTAACAGGTTTCAGCTGCTACGCCCGCTTGTCCAGCTATAACCTCTTTGCCCTTCTCTAGGGCTTGCCTACTGGATGCGCGCATTATTTCTCAACACTTTCCTTCTCGCAGGAAGCTTCCAGCTGATCTAGAAAACGTTCAACAACTCGTGCAGATAGTTCCCGATCGGTCAGCTGTTCGCCCACAATGTTCTCTGCCAGGTCCGCTGCTAGCATCCCGACCTCAGTCTTGAGAGAGATTTCTGCTGCCTGTCGGTTGGCCTCTACTTGCCGCTGGGCATTAGCACTGATACGTTCAGCTTCCTCGCTGGCTTGTGTCTTTGCTTCTGCCACAATCCGCTTGGCGCTTTCTTGCGCCTCGGAGCGGATTTGAGCTGCTTCTTCGTGAGCCTTGCGCAACGCCAGTTCAGATTGGGTGTTAGCATCAGCGATTTCTTTCTTCGCTTGCTCCGCCTTTTCCAAACCATCCTTAATGGTGATGGCGCGGGTTTCGGTGATTTCTTTGTACTTTGGATAAACGAACTTCAAAATCACAAAGAAGAAGATTGCGATAATAATCGCAGACCAGACTAACTCTGGAATCGCTGGCAGTAGAATGTGGTGGTCACCTTCCTCGCCTGCCCGCTGAATCATGTACAACATTGAGTTTCCTTTTGAGGATTAGAACAAGAAGCCGGCAACCAAACCGATTAGTGCCAACGCCTCTACGAACGCGATACCGATGAACATATTGGTGGTTAGACGACCACCAAGTTCAGGCTGGCGAGCCAGAGATTCCTGGGTCTTACCGATTAGAAGCCCAAGACCGATACCGGGTCCAAGACATGCCAAGCCGTATCCGATAGTAGCTATAGATCCAGTCATTATTTTCTTCTCTTTCTTTTCTTTATTTGTGGGTTTTCCCGCCGAAGGCGGAAGTCTTAGTGGGTGTGTACCGATTGTTCTACGTACACCGCGGTGAGTACCGCGAATACATAAGCCTGAAGGAATGCAACAAAAATTTCAAAGGCGGTTACCGCAATCGCAGCTAGGAAGGTTACCAGCGAGAGCACTTTTAGTCCTCCGGCCGCGGTAAGCAAGAAATAGTTGGATGCCAAAATTGTCAGTGCCAGCAGCATGTGTCCGGCGACCATATTGGCCAAAAGCCGGACGAACAAGGTGAAAGGGCGCACCAGGAAGGTGGAGAAAAACTCAATCGGAGTCAGCAGAATGTAGAGCACCTTGGGAACGTTCGGAATAAATAGCGAAGACTTAAAGTAACCTCCAAAGCCCTGAGCCCGGATTCCGGCGATGATAAACAAAAACCAAACAAATATCGCCAACAGTAGCGGAATGCCTGCCACTGCACTACCAGCGATGTTAAGCCCAGGAATAATGCCCCCGATATTCATAAACAGGACGGTAAAGAAGATTGCGGTAACAAAACCGTTGTATTTCTTCGCGTACTCTTTACCCATCACCTGCTCAGAGATATTGGTGCGACAAAAATCCAGGAGATACTCCATCGTAGATTGCGCCGTACCGGGAATCATTTTTGCCCGGCGGGTATAGAGCACCGCGCAAATCAAGAAAGCCACTAGCAGCACAATCCGCACTAAGGTGATGCGGTTCATTTCGAAAGGGGTTCCGGCAAAAGCAATCACCGGGGGGAAGAATTCATCAATAGTAGGTGCCTCGAAACCGCCTTGCGGTAACAGGGTGGTGAGCCCACTAAGCATCGGTGACACTGTCTGTTCCCTTCATTTCTGCCGATTTGGCCGAAAACTGTGATTCGGACTCCATTCTAACGCTTTCATAGCGCTTCAAGAGACCGCTTCAAAATATCTCTAGATTAACTTAACATAGGACACGCGTCGCTGAGAACTAAAGGTGCTAGTGCTGCGCATTTACTGTTTCTATAGTTTCTCGATAATCAATTTATTGGTTTTAGATACCGCACGCGCCTCGCCAACGGTGGTTAGTAAAATAGCGACTATCAATACGAGAAAGATCACCGTGTTATCAACCTGTGGCAAAGGGCGCAGAGCCGCCACGGCCACAATAACTATGACCAGTTTCACTAAATAAGCCCCGAAAACCACCCCGCTAGTGCGACGGGGATTGCGCAGCACTAGCTGATTGGCTCCGATTCCCACCGCGGCCACAATCCACATAATCGTCATCCCGGCTACAGCCCCCAGCAGCCCTGGCCAGGAACGGATTACCCCGGCCAACGGTATTGCTACCACCGTTAAGACCCCTAAAATCAGGGCTACTACCCGATTACCTGTGCGAATAGCCGCGCGCGCCCCGTAGCGATCCTGAATAGAGGAGGTAGCGCTGGTCAGACTAGTTTTTTCCAGGCCTTTGTCGGCAGTGCTTTTTACGTCACCCCCCTGCAGCTCAGCCGCTGATGCATCCTCGTTCATAAATCCTCCTTTTGTCGCAGGTGGCGCGGATAGGGACCAGAAGCAGCAAAATAATCACTCCGCAAACCCGGTAAAAAAGCTATGGTAACTAGGAAACACAGAACCCCACCACCGCAGGCCAGCAGCAGTTCTCCCAGCGGGCTTAGTTTCAAGAAACTGACTGCCAGTAGAGAAATAAAGAATGCCCAAAGATACATCACCAAGACTGCGCGGCGGTGAGAATGCCCCATTTTTAGCAGCCGATGATGCAAGTGCTGGCGATCGGGCTTGAAAGGACTCTGCCCGCGGCTAAGCCGACGAATTACTGCCATCACCATGTCGAGGAACGGCAAAATCATTACGGCGATAGGTAGCAACACCGGGATGGCGGCCGGCAGGAATTGCGACCTGCCTAAAGAGGCGGGATCCGTCTGCCCAGTTACCACGATAAACATGCAGGAAGTAGTGAGCCCCAGCAACATCGACCCCGAATCCCCCATAAAGATTTTGGCGGGATGGAAGTTAGAGGTTAAAAACCCCAGGCAAACCCCGACGATTACGATTCCAATCATGGCAGCGAAGGAAGCATAACTTTGGGCGTTAGTGAGGCGAATCAGCAGGTAGGAATAAACAAAAAACGCTCCGGCGCCAATCAGGGTGATTCCGGCAGCTAGACCGTCCAGACCGTCTACAAAGTTCACCGCATTGGTTGAAACCACGATGATGAGCACGGTTACCAGAATCGACATCCGGGTGGAGGGAATAGTCATTCCAAAAATCGGGAAAGAAACTATTTGAATGCCCTGCCAGGCTATCCCGGCGGCGATTAAAACCTGTCCAGAAAGCTTTGTCCACCAGTTCAAATCATAAATATCGTCGATTATTCTCAAAACTGCGATTGCGAGAGATCCAAAGATTAGCGCCCAAACTTGGGGATCGCTGTAAAACTGCGAGAAATACGGGGTTTGTCTCGCAATTAAGAACGCCCCTAACAGTCCAGATAGCATGGCAATCCCCCCGAGACGCGGGGTGGGTACGGTATGCACATCGCGCCCCCTTACCGGGGTCAATACGTGCAGTGCCAAGGAAATACGGCGCACTATCGGGGTCACTAAGAAAGTAATCGCGCAGGCGATTACTCCAAGTAACAGATAGGCTTTCACAGTTTTGCTAGTCTTTCGGCTCTTTGCCCGCTACTGCAGATAACAGCGGAGGCGCGATGGCTCCTACCCGTATCAGCGAATACTCTTCATTCTCTACTTTAACTATGGTGGAGGACTGACCGATTCTACTGGAACCCGCATCCAGGTATGCCGCCACCTTATCTCCAAAATACTTTTTGGCTTCGGCGGCTGACTGGGCAGGAGGAAGCCCGTGGAGATTGGCGGAAGTTACCGCTAGCGGCCCGGTTGTGGTCAGTAACTGCAAAAGGTCTGCTTGATTCGGCTGCCGCACCGCCACCGTACCCCCTGTCACCCCCAGGTCAAGGGGTAAATCTGGGCGAGCCGGCAGCACGATAGTTAGGGCGCCTGGCCAGAAACTATCCATGAAGCATTTGGCCAGGGGCGGAATCTTCGGAACCAAAGAAGCAGCTTGAGCGATACTATTGACCAACACCGGAGAGGGAAAGTCTCTTCCCCGACCTTTCGCGGTCAACAGCTTATCGACTGCCGCAGATGAAAAAGGGTCTGCCGCAATCCCATAGACGGTATCCGTGGGCACTACCAGCAGGTTTCCAGCAGAAATCTGGTTTTTCAGGCAAGAGATGTCTTCGGGACTTAAGGGAGTACGCATACTTCGATATTAACGTTTTAGGTTACGTTCCCGTCCATAGGTGGTGATGGCCGCTCCTACCCAGATACAGACCAAGGAAATACCTGTTAACCAAATATCGCGGCTACCCCCAGTTTTTGCTAACTCACCCGGGCTATCGGGAGTGCTTTCCTGCGGGGAAGACGGGGTTTCACTATTTTGGGGAGAAGGGGTAGTTGCTGCCGGTTCGGGAGATTTAGTGACCTCTACCGCCGTGGTGGCAGGAGGGCGATCTAAAGGAGCCTCGACATAATTCAAAGTGGGCTGAGGAGTGGGGTCATCCGCGAAGGCAGTAGAAGTAAGAGCTAAAGGCAGCAAAGCTACCACGGCAATAGCAAGTACCGTGCGAAAACTGCGCGCCATCTCCGCCCCCTTTCTCTTATCTTCCAGCCACTTTACCTTAACGTTAGCAGCATCTAAGGCAGACGTTAATGTTATCTTTACTTTCGCGCCAATAGGTATCGAGGACGACCATTAAGATCCAGATGCGTCCTCGCTTGTCGAAAACCGATTTTACCAGCATAAGCACATAGGATTTCCCCTTGGGTGGGGTCATGTTCCATCGCCAAAATCCCGTCTTGCCCCAGCAGCCGGAAAGCTTGTTTAACGGTTTGTTTGGGAATCTGGAGACCATCTGCTCCCCCACCCCAAAGCGCGAGCGGCGGATCCTTTAATGCTTCTGGCTGGGTGATAGTGCCGGGCGGTACATAGGGCGGGTTGCTTACAACCAGGTCAAATCTTCCCGCCTGTTCAGACCAAAGACCAGGTTCCGCTACATCGGCGTAGCTCACGGTAATCCGCCGCGCTAAATCTGAATAGCGTTCCAAATTTTTCTGCGCCACTGCTAAAGCTTTTTTGCTGATCTCCACCATAAAGACCTCAGCCGAGGGCAATTCGCGGGCAAGAGTAAGAGCAATAGCCCCCGATCCGGCGCATAAATCTGCCGCGAGTTTTGCTTTCCTTGCACCCTGGGGACGCAGCGCCAGTTCTACTAGATACTCAGTTTCCGGGCGCACAATAAAAACATCTGGGCTGGAAACCAGGCGAAAAGCCCCGAAATGCATTTCTTTTAGCAGATGTTGCAGCGGCTGGTGAGTACAACGCTGGCTAACCAAATCACGGAAAACTTCTGTTTGCGTAGCTGACAATACCTGAGGAGCAAATAGGAATTCTTTAGCTTCACAGGCAGCGCAATATAGTGCCATGATTTCTCGTGCCGGCTCGATTCCAGCTTCAGCGTAACGCCCTCGCGCCCAGCTAAACGCTTGCTGGCGAGAAAAACCGACCTCGTTCATCCGCGAAAAATACCACGCTATTTATCGCTTGACTGCCCGGAGAGCTGCTGCAAGCGATGTTCCTCATCAAGTTTGATGGCCGAATCAATCACCGGCTGCAATTGCCCATTGAGCACCTGGTCGAGGTTATAGGCCTTGTATCCGGTGCGATGATCAGCAATCCGATTCTCCGGGAAGTTATAGGTACGGATACGTTCGGAACGATCCACTGTACGCACCTGGGAGTGCCGCTGCTCGGCGGCCTCGGCCTCCCGCTTTGCCTCTTCTTCCGCCTTTAGACGCGCCCGGAGCACCCGGAAAGCTGCCTCACGGTTTTGAATCTGCGACTTCTCGTTTTGCATACTGACCACGATTCCGGTGGGAATATGGGTCAGGCGAACCGCGGAATCGGTGGTATTAACCGACTGCCCGCCCGGACCGGAAGAGCGGAATACATCTACCCGTACCTCGTTGGGGTCTATCTCTATTTCTCCCGCGTCTTCAACCTCGGGCATTACCAACACTCCGGCGGCGGAAGTATGGATGCGCCCTTGGGATTCAGTAACCGGCACCCGCTGTACCCGGTGTACCCCGCCCTCGTATTTTAGGTTCGCCCAGACTCCGTCCTCGGGAGCTACATTTCCTTTAGCTTTTATCGCAATTTGCGCGTCCTTGATTCCCCCGAGATCATTCACTGTGGAATCCAGCACCTGTAGGCTCCAACCTTTAGCTTCGGCGTAACGCTCGTACATTCGCAGCAAATCCCCGGCGAAGAGGGCAGACTCGTCCCCACCGGCACCCGCTTTAATTTCCATAATCACATCGCGAGCATCATCGGGGTCACGGGGAGCCAAGACTTTACGCAGCTTATCTAACGCCTGACTTTCAGTTTGCTCCATCTGGGGAATCTCGGAGGCAAAATCGGAATCTTCTTTCGCCAGTTCCCTGCCCGCCTGCAGGTCTCCTTCCGCGCTTTTCCAGGTTTCATAAGCCTTAGCGATCTGCGCTAACTGCGTATGGCGGCGCCCAATCTTGCGGGCCTGTTGCTGATCCTTTTGTATCTGGGGATCGCCCATTTTCATTTCCAGTTCAGTTTTTTCTGCGATGAGAGCCTGAACAGCTTCCTCGTCAATCGGCGATCCCACAGTTGCTCCTTAAATCTTTGCGACCTGACTTCTACTCTACGTTGCCTATCCCCGGGGCGAAAACCAGCTTTCGCTAGGAAGCGCCGGTTAAAGCCTTTCTCGAACCAAAGAGGCAGGGTGATGGCAAATTAAAAAGGTGTGGCCGACCAACTGGCCGACCACACCTAATAAAAGCTTTACTGTTCGCGCTTGCGCTTGCCGTAGCGAGCTTCGAAGCGAGCAACCCGCCCTCCGGTATCCATAATCTTTTGCTTACCGGTGTAGAAGGGATGACAGGCAGAGCACACGTCTACCCGCATGGTGCCGGACTTAATGGTAGAACGGGTTTCAAAAGTATTCCCACAGGTACAGGTAACCGTGGTGGGAACGTATTCGGGATGAATTCCCTGCTTCATGGTTTCTCCTTGAGGTTCTTAGGGCGCCGGGTCCAAATGCAGGTTACAAGAGGTGAACCGGAACCGGATTAGATTATGCCACTTCGCGCCTTGGTGATGCTACTTCTCGGGCAAAAATGTGGTGGGCATGACCTTTCCGGGTGGCTTCTTCTAGCCGTTGTTCGCCATTTGAAAAATGAATCTTATAACAATCTCATAACAGACAAGAAAACAGCAGGGCATCAGTGCTGGTAAAGTGGGGCAAAACCTACTTCTACCTGCAATTGTGAGCAGACTTACCCACGCTGGGGATAGTTAAAGCCTAAAACGCCGTTAGGATGAAGGTGTTGTTTTGATTCGCCCATTTTGGAAGCCCGATATTGATGTCTAAGAAAACAAAAATAACTGTTGGGGTAGTAGTTGCCATCCTGGTGACGATTATCGCCGCGTTCGCAATCTACGTTTCCTACTACGCAGTTGGGAAGAAAGCACTGCCCGGCACCAAGGTAGGGGAAGTTACAGTTTCCGGTCTAACTGCTAGCCAAATCAAAAAACAACTCGACACCGCGGAAACAAATAACAAAGTTACTTTTTCCGGACAGGGAATCAAGGAAACTTCGCTGACTCCCAAGGAAATCGGGTATCAGGTGAATTCGATAGAAACCGCCCGGAAGGCGACCGTCCGCAACGGTGCCTTCAGCTACGTAACCAGCCTGTTCACCACCCGCCAGGTAAACATTGTTCATGACTTAAAACCTAAAGTTGTGGACAAATGGTCACAAGAGTTACCCACGGAAACTTCGAAACTACAGCCGGTAACTGAGCCTCAGGTAGAAGCAAACTCCGAAGCAACTGGGTTTGAAATAACTCCCGGTAAGGACGGTTTTGGAGCAGATAACCGCGCTATCTTGATGGCAGCTGCCAAGGTAGTCGCCACCCAGAAGGATCAAAACGTTCCCCTGAAAATTGGTAAGACTATGCCTTTGGCGGAAGCGAGTTGGGCTAAACAACTGGCTGCTAATGCCGAAAAATTAGCTAAAACCGAGGTAACGGTGAAGACCGGAGAAAAGGATATCGTTGCCACCCAGCAGGATCGGGTTTCCTTCGTGAAAATCCCAGATGTCACCATGAATCCTAAACCGGGAGCAGATGGGAAAGTTATCAGCAACTGGATAAACGAGAATAAAGAATCTGTTGAGGTAGAAAAAGTTAACGGCAAACGCTTCGTAAATAGCGAGGGGAAGGTACTTAAAACCGAAACCGAACTGAAAGATGGAGTTAAAGTCACCAACGCTGATCAGCTGGTAAAAGAAATCACCACCAACTTTGCCGCCGGAAAAGACAGCTCGGTAGCCTACAAGACCGATGTTGATAAAGCTACTAATGAAGACAAGACCATTGCCGATGGGGCGGAAAAGCTGGCCTATATGGCAGCTCCGGGGGAAAAATGGATTGACGTAAATCTTTCTAACTACACGGTTACCGGTTATGAGGGTGCCACGGTAGTTAAAGGACCAACAAAAATGGTTCCTGGCGCCCCCGCTACCCCCACCATTCAAGGAACCTTTGCGGTTGAACGTAAAGTTCGCTCTGACACTATGCGGGGATTTAACACTGATGGCAGCCGGTACGTAACCCCGAATGTTCCTTACGCCATGTACTTCTCCGGAGGATACGCGCTTCACGGAGCACCCTGGCGTGGTTCCTTTGGATGGGGAGGATCAGGCGGTTCTCACGGCTGCGTAAATATGCCCGTACCCGCAGCGGGCGAGTTCTACAACTGGGCACCGATAGGAACAGTAGTAGTCTCTCACCGCTAGTTACATTCCCGAAGGGATTCCAGCTATCGAAATCCCTTCGCAGCCGGTTTCACCTGCTATTGTGAGCAGACTTACCCATTTTGGGTGTGGTCAGCGATGCAAAGCCAGCTAGGATGAAGATACTGTTTGGATTCACCCATTTTCTGAAACCCCGATATCCATGTCTAAGAAAACAAAAATCACTATTGTCGCAGTGGCTGCCGCGCTGGTTACGATTATCGCTGCCTTTGCAATCTACGTTTCCTACTACGCAGTTGGGAAGAAGGCACTACCTGGCACCAAGGTGGGGGAAGTTAAAGTCTCCGGGCTAACTGCTAAGCAAATTAAAAAGCAGCTAGATACCGCAGAAACCAAGTACCGGGTCACTTTTTCGGGACATGGGGTTAACGGAAAATCGCTGACCCCCAAGGAAATCGGGTATCAGGTTGATTCAGCGGAAACCGCCCGGAAAGCAACCGCGCGCAGTAGCGCCTTCAGCTACGTAACCAGCCTGTTTACCTCCAGGCGGATTCCGATCAAGCACCAGGTAAACGCGCAGGTTACCAGCAAACTATCGCATGAACTTACTAAAGATATTAAAGGCAGCAAACCGGTCACCGAGCCTAGCGTGCAACTTAACGCCGAGGGGACTGGTTTTAAAGCGATTCCGGGTAAGGACGGATTCGGAGCAGATACTAAGAGGCTACTAGCAGGCGCGGATAAGGTTATGGCTAGTCAAAAAAATCAGAAGATGCCTCTGACTATGGGTGCAGTCAAACCACTGGTTGATATTAAATTGGCACAGCAGTTAGCAGACGCGGCAGAAAAATTCATCCAACCACAGGTCACGATAAAAGTCGGGGATAAAGAAATCGTCGCTGACCAAAAAGACAAGGTTAGTTTCGTTATTGTTCCGGAGGTCAGTCGGCATGCCAAGCTCACTACCAATGACAATGCCGTGGCTGACTGGGTAAACAAGAGTAAAGAAGCCGTTGAGGTAAAAAAGGTTAACGGCCAGCGCCTGGTTAATAGCGCGGGAAAGGTACTAAGAACTAAAACCGCATCAAAGGATGGAGTCACCGTTACTAACGGTGACCAGTTGGCAAAAGAAATCGCCAGTAACTTTGCTGCGGGGAAAGACAGCTCCCTTGCCTTCGAGACTAAAGTCGATAAAGCCAGTAATGAAGATAAGCTCATTGCCGATGGGGCGGAAAACCTGGCTTATCTAGCAGCGCCCGGAGAAAAATGGATTGATGTGAATCTTTCTAACTACACGGTTACCGGATATGAGGGAACCACGGTGGCAGTAGCGCCGACCAGCATGGTTCCCGGAGCTCCCGCTACCCCGACGATTAAAGGAACTTTTGCCATCCAACGCAAACTACGATTCGACACCATGCGGGGATTTAATACAGACGGCACCCGCTATGTGACACCGAACGTCCCCTATGCTATGTACTTTTCCGGAGGATACGCCCTCCACGGAGCACCCTGGCGCAGTTCCTTTGGCTGGGGAGACCCCCGTGGATCCCACGGCTGCGTAAATATGCCAGTTTCTGAAGCCGGCGAGTTCTATAATTGGGCGCCTATTGGCACCCCGGTAGTCGTGCACCATTAAAGGGCATCCGGTGCCCCACCCCGGCATCGAGGGAACTCCCGACCAGTGCTCCTATCAGCTGCTGTTAGCTGCCGGTTCTCTAGTTGGATAGCAGCCAGGAAATAATCAGATTGCCAGAGGCGCGCAGCCCATCGTGGTGCCAGTCTGGTTTTTCTAAGATATTGGCTCCCATAACCCTGCCGGTGTTTAGCGACAGGGTGCGGGGAACGAAAATATCGTCCCGGTAAACCACCGCATGTACCGGCACCTGGTTTTCCGCCAGTTTCTGCGGGTCATAGAGTACCGGCCAGTCAGTTTCTGCCGCCAAATCATCTGCTAGATTAGCTAGGGGTTTCAGCGCCGGATCTTGCGCAAAGACCCAGCTACCAAAGTGTTCCCCGGTCAGATAATAGGGTTTCCCCCAGTCGAGAGGATCGGCGTTTTGCGCGAACCCGGGAGCATTTGCGCGAATCCGATCTGCTGCCCAGGCAGTCGGCTCAACTTCGCTTTGCGGCACCGCATTCCCGTAAATAGTTTCATGCAGGAGGGCGTAGAGGGGATCTAGAGCAAAACTGACCCGGCTTCCGACTTGCCCTAAAAATTCTTGGGTGAGGTGGCGCTTGCCTCCGGTCTGCACAAAAGGCGCCTCGAAAAGGTAGCGCAGATTTTCAAGACCGTAGGTGCGTCCCAGCTCCAGGCCTACCTGCCGAATTCGATTGGGGGTAAGTTTTTCTCCATTAGGCAGGTATTCATCGCGCTCTAGCACGTGCGCACAGGTTTGGCGGACTGCTTCTTCCATTCCGGGCAAGGCGTAGAACTCGCGGCAACGCCGGGCGGTAGCCGCAAACGTGCGCTCATAGATGCGGTTAACCTTGGTTAGTCCCGGCAGTCCTCCGGTGATATAGGCTTTTTCGATGGCCTCCGGAAAGCGGGAAAGATAGGCGGTAATAATAAACCCGCCGAAACTTTGCCCCATGACTGTCCACTTTTTTATTCCTAGGGCGCGGCGCAGCGCTTCCGCGTCCCCTACGATCTGGTCAGCGCGCATTAGCCGCAGCCAGGCTCCGGCGCGAGACCCCAATGCGGGAATAGTAACGTTATCAAGCGGGGTGGAACGCCCAGTCCCCCGCTGGTCAAGCATGATAATCCGGTATTTTTCCAGGGCAGCTCCGAACCAGGGGGAAGACCAATCGGCCGGGCGAGACCCCTTACATCCGGGACCGCCTTGGAAAAAGATCAGGTAGGGACGGTTTTCATCATCGTCGCGGGCGATTTCGCGGGTATAAATCTGGATATTGGTTTTCTGGATTTCGGCGTCTACCCAAGGGGGTAGAAACTGGTTGTCTGAATCCGAAATGTTGGAGTTTTTCTGCGATTTTGGCCGGGCTAGTTCTCCGGGAGTAACCGCAAACAGCTCGCTTTGTACCCCGCTGTCCTGCTCATCTGCCCCTCGCGCCAGGTTTACTACCGGGTTTTTCGCCGAGTCCGGGTACAGGTTTAGCGCCACTTCTGGGTGGTAGAGGGGTACAGTCAGGACGTGTTCGCGGATTAGGTAACGTCCCTGGCGATACTCCTTGGGGTTAGGGTTTTGTTCTAATTGCGGATAAAGAGGGCGCGCTGGCGCTGCTGCGGGAGCGACCGGTTTTTGCTGGCCGCTAGTTTCGCGGGAGTCTTCTGGATGTAGGTATTTTGCGGATTTAGCAGCGTCCTCACCTGGTGTATGGGAAGTTCGTTCACTGGTCCCCTCCTTTCCAGATTTCCAGCCTGGTCCTAACTGTTTCTCGCTGGGGGTACCTGACTGATAGGCTCTCGCTACTGCCTGCGCATGACTGTCCGCTTGCTCATTAAGCGGGTGACCGGCGTGTCCTTTTACCCATTCGAATCTGACTTTTCCCCTTCTACTGGGGTCAGATAGCAGCTGGTCTAGGCGTTTCACCACTTCTAGGTTGGCTACTGGTTTGCCACCGCCGGTTTTCCAGCCTTTTTTCTTCCAACCGAACCGCCATTTGGTCAAAATGTTAATCACGTATTGGGAGTCCGCCTGGATCAATAAATCATCGGCTATTCCGGCAGTTTCGGTGAGTAGATCGGCTACTGCCATCAGCTCTGCCTGGTTATTAGTTCCCCGGGTAAAACCGCCGGCTCGCCAACATTCAGGTGACAGGTACCAACACCAGCCGCCGGCACCGGGATTGCCGAGGGAGGAACCATCTGTTGCTGCGATAATCATCTGCAATCTCCTTACTGCACACTTGGCAAATCAAAATAACCTGGGGACGCCGGTCGGCGTCCCCAGGTTATCAGTACCAGTATCAGATCTATCGCTCAGGCAAGGCATTTGTCTGCCGAGCCCGCTAAATGGCTGGCAGCTTTAAAAATCAGTGACGGACTTGCTGTCAGCCGTGATTAACCGCCTAGTGCCAGAAATGGCGGGTACCGGTCAGGTAGAGGGTTACCCCTGCCTCCTGGCAGGCTTTGATGGTTTCTTCATCACGAATCGAACCCCCTGGCTGCACAATCGCTTTTACGCCCGCATCAATCAGGGTTTGAGGACCATCCGCAAAGGGGAAGAAAGCATCAGAGGCGGCCACCGAGCCGCGTGCCCGCTCGGGAGCGGCCTCGCCTTCCGGCGCCTGTCCCAAGATGTTGGCGCGTTGAACCGCCAGAGCACAAGAATCAACGCGGTTAACTTGCCCCATGCCAATGCCGACCGTGGCCTGATCCTTTGCCAGCAAAATAGCATTCGATTTCACTGCCCGCACGGTCTTCCACGCAAAGGCTAGGTCAGCTAGGGTTTGTTCATCTGCTACCTGTCCCGCGGCCAATTTCCAGTTTTCTGGATTATCTCCCTCGGCCTGCAGGCGGTCACGAGTTTGCGCCAACACTCCCCCGCTGATCTGCCGGAACTCCCATTCCACTGGAGCATCCGCATCAATCCGCAAAATCCGCAGATTCTTCTTAGTTTGCAGCAGCTCAAGCGCCTCTGCTTCATATTCGGGGGCAATAATCACTTCGGTGAAAATCGGTTTCACCTGCTGCGCCATCTTTAGTGTCACTTCACGGTTACAGGCAATCACCCCGCCATAGGCCGACAGCGGATCGCAGCCGTGCGCCAGCAGATGTGCCTTTGCTACGTCCTCAGCAACTGCAATCCCGCAGGGGTTGGCGTGTTTGATTACCGCCACGCAAGGCTCGCTATGGTCGGTGGCAGCCCGCCAAGCCGCATCAGCGTCAGTGTAGTTGTTATAACTCATCGGCTTGCCACCCAGCTGTTCTGCCTGTGCCAGACCGCCTTCTTCATCGGTGAAGCGGTAGACCGCGGCCTCTTGATGCGGGTTTTCCCCGTAGCGCAAGCTGTACAGTTCCTTGAGCTGCGGTTTCCACTCTTCCAGGTTAGGCAGGGCGCTGCTGGTGGTAGCCGCGTCCTCGCCCTGGAGTTGCTTAGCAAACCAGGAAGAAATCTGGGTGTCGTAAATAGCGGTGTGGTTAAAAGCCTTAGCAGCAAGTTCGCGGCGCTCCTCGGCAGTGAAGCCCCCGCGCTGCAAAGCAGCCGCTAGATCATCATAGGAGCTGGGATCAACGATCACTGCCACATCGGCGTGATTCTTGGCGGCCGCCCGAATCATCGAGGGACCTCCAATATCGATTTTTTCGATGCAATCCGCAAACCCCGCACCGGAAGCCACCGTGTCCGCGAAGGGGTAAAGATTGCAAACCACCAGGTCAATCGGGGTTACTTTTAATTCTTCTAGCTGCGCAACGTGGGCCGGCAGCTCCCGGTTAGCCAAAATCCCCGCGTGAATCAGCGGGTGCAGAGTTTTTACCCGCCCGTCTAGGCATTCGGGAAACCCGGTTACCTGGGAAACTTCAGTTACCTCTACCCCGGCAGCGGCAATCTGATGGGCGGTAGAACCGGTGGAAATAATCTCTACCCCAGCAGCCTGTAGGCTTTTTGCCAGTTTAT
Source organism: Varibaculum massiliense (assembly GCF_900106855.1). NCBI lineage: Bacteria > Bacillati > Actinomycetota > Actinomycetes > Actinomycetales > Actinomycetaceae > Varibaculum > Varibaculum massiliense. Next base: position 735,785 of record NZ_FNWI01000004.1, read on the forward strand.
CCAGACCGGTCTTATCGTACACGCTGACCAGGGCACGTTTAATGGGTTTAATTTCGCTCATGACGCGGGATCCTTTTGTTGCATTCTTTGTCCAGCCCAGGCGAGCGACTGTCCCTTTACGTTCCCCAGTGGTAATCCACTTTTTTCGCCAGTCACGTAAAAACCAGTCTACCCTGCTGGCTTCGGCGACGAAAGTTAGTCTTGGTCGGGAATTTCAATAGCTTGGGTGGAGGTATCGTCCGCATCGCGGTGCGGTTTGCCAGCTTTTAGCCGTCCTCGTTTGAAAAGTGAGCGTTTGATTGCTGGCCGCGTGAGCTCTGCTGCTGGGAGCCGCTTAGCAGAGGATTTTATTTTTTCTAGTTCTTGCTGTTCTTTAGCAATAACTTCATCGGTTTTGCGTTCTGCCCAATCGGTGACTAAATCTTTGATTTCTTCGGTGTCAGCCGGGAGCGCGCCGCGAGAGCGGGCAAAGATTTCTTGCGGAGTTGGCGGAGCCGGGCGGGTCGGCTCTGGGGACTCCTGCTCACTTGCTGTTTCACTGTCCGAGTTACCGGTGGTTTCGGAGGTGCTTTCTTCGGGGACATTTTCGTTGTTTTCTTCCCGCTCGTCCTCATGCTCACTTTCTTCATTAGCGAGAGTTTCTGGCTCATCAGCTTCAGGCAGTTCGCGCGTCTGGGGAATCTCTGTCGTTTCCTCCCCTTCCACGACTGGGGAGGCTTCTGGCGACTCACTTTCTGCCGCATCTTCGGTTGCGTTTTCTTCTTTTTCAGTGGCGGTCTGCTCGCCTTCTGCTGCGTCCGCGGCCTTAACGGTAGTATCGCTGCTCAAAGGAGTCCAGGAGCGGTAACCTTTCGCTTTTTCTTTCGCGGCTGCAAAACCTTGGCGGCTAGCGCGCACACTCGCCCTCTTGACCTTAAAAAATTTATCTGCCAAATAGGCGCGGGCGTGGGGATGCAAAACCGTTCCTACCAGTATAATTGGCACCCAAACCAGGAATAATCCCATGGCGGCAACAGCCAATGGATGCGCCCCCCAGGCAGACATCCGTCCCGCGCCGATAGAACCGGAGGCTAAGAAACAGAACCAAGTGGTCAAAAAGGTAAATAAAAGCCCTCCCACAAGGAAAGATGCTACGTGTGAAAAGAAGTCAACCCGAGCCATTACGGTATAAAACAGATATCCAACCATCAGGCTAAGTACCGCAATCAACGCCAATACCCAATATCCGGGGGTTTGGGCAGGTAGCGCCCCCAGGATAGGCACTGCCGGAATCGGGCCAGCTTTCACCTGAGTTAAAGAACGGATAGTGCCGGTACCCTGCTGGAATCCCGGCCCCAAAATCCAGGCTAACGCCCAGGTCTGAACGGTAGGCAGATAGAGCAGTTGCGCCAACCACATGAGGGCGCCTGCCCCCAGGGATACCCCGTACAGGTCATAGATTTTATTTACTGCCGTGATATGGGAAAACACTTGGGCGAGCACCAGAATCAAGGTGACAATCCCGAAGAACATAAACATTTGCCATCCGGCACGTACCCCGGAAACTACCCAGCCAGGCACCGTCCAGGTGCTATTAGTTCCGTCCCAACTGCGCTCATCGCGGTCGATTCCCAGGCGACGATTTTCCAGATCTTGTCTATAGGCGCGGTCGGGCTGGCGCATCCGCAGGATGAGAGTCCGGCTCCACGCCGTAAAACGGTTAAAATCAGCAGCTAGACGCGCTTTAGGACGGAGCAGCGAAGGTTTTTCGGTATCGGGACGCTGATCGCGGTCAAATAGGTAAAAAGCGTAGGCAACAGCGGCAAGACCGTGTAGGAACGCCCAAAAAAACAAGCCTCCCAGACTATAGGCTCCGCGGATTGCTAGACCCACCAGGGTGGCAATTGCCGCTTGCGCAAAAGGATAAGCCCACAGGATGGTTTTACTTTCGAGGACGAAACTATGTGCTAGGCGCCCAGCTAACCACAGGTAGGCAATCCACAGTCCCAAAGGAATCACCGATAAGGTGGCGGCTCCACCGAGGGTGCCGCTTAGGGGAACCCCGAAGCCTAATGCCCAGACGCTGGCGCCTACTGTCAGGGATTCCGTCCAGACAGTATCCACCATCCAGGGGTTGCCAGAGGTGGAAAAATACACTCCCGCACTGATCGCTAAGAAAATTATCCAGGGAAATATGCAGGTGATGAGGGCGGCGGCCACCATCCGGGGAATCCCTCGCGGAATCCTCACGGTGAGGGTGCGCCGCCCCTTTTGGGAGCTAGCTACGGTTTTGTTTCCAGCCGATTTTGCGGATACTTTCCCAGCAGGGGAAGTTTTCTGTCTTGCTAGCCGCAATTTCCCGCCTAAGGGGCTCCCCTTACCTTTCTTGGTGCCGCCGGAGCCATTCTTGACTTTGTCGGAATACTTATTTTTGCCCCCCGGACGCTCAGTTCCGGATTTTCGCGCGTTTTTCTTTTCTGGTTTAGGCGATTTTCCTACGGAGGTATAGGCGGATACTTTCCTCGCACCCGCAGGTTGCCGAGGAATCTTTGGAACTTTAGGCCGCCGTAACATCCCTACTATTGTCCACTTTTTCGCGGTACTGCCATTTAGGCGCACCGCGCTCAAGCCTGCCCCGCGCTGAATAATGGTTGTGGGGGCGGCGCTAGGCGCCGCCCCCACAACATTTTCAGGTATTTCAATTTTAGCTGACGTGCTGTCACCAGCGGGAGGATTAGCTAACTGGCAGCAACTGCCATTTAGCTAAGCGCTTTATATGCCTCCCGCGCCAGCTCGGCAGTCTGGGAAGGAGTCTTCCCGACTTTTACGCCGTGGGCTTCCAAGGCTTCTTTCTTGGCTTGGGCAGTCCCTGCCGAACCGGAGACGATAGCGCCCGCATGCCCCATGGTTTTACCTTTAGGAGCAGTAAAGCCTGCTACATAGGCGATCACCGGTTTGGTGACATTAGCGGCGATATAGTCGGCGGCGCGTTCTTCCGCGTCTCCCCCGATCTCACCAATCATCACGATTACTTTGGTGTCGGGGTCTTTTTCAAAGGCCTCGAGAGCATCGATATGGGTGGTACCCACCACCGGGTCACCGCCAATCCCCATACAGGTGGTAAAGCCGATATCGCGGAGCTCAAACATCATCTGATAAGTCAAAGTACCGGACTTGGATACCAGTCCGATGGGACCAGAACCGGTAATATCGGCGGGGGTAATCCCCACATTGGACTGTCCCGGGGTAATGATTCCCGGACAGTTAGGGCCGATAATCCGACAGCCCTTTTCCAGGGCGGCATTTACGAACTCGGTGGAATCTTGTACCGGGATTCCCTCGGTGATCACCACGATTAGCGGCATTCCGGCCTCAACCGCCTCTAGCACCGCCCCTTTAGCGAAACGCGGGGGAACGAACACTACCGAAACATTCGCGCCCTCTTTTTCCATTGCTTCTTTTACGGTGCCAAAAACCGGTACCGAAACCGTTCCGGCTTTAATACCTTTCTTTTCTGCGGCTTCTCCCAGGGGGACGATATCGAAATCGACCGTTTGCCCTGCTTTCTTGGGGTTGGTACCCCCTACCACATTGGTACCGGCACCTAGCATTAATCGGGTGTGTTTGCGCCCCTCGGAACCGGTCATGCCCTGTACGACAATCCGGGCTGAGGAATCAAGGAATACTGACATTTGGTTTCTCCTTATTCTTTTACCGATTCTTAACAGCCGGCAGCGAGTTTAGCTGCCTGGGCGGCACCGGCATCCATAGTTTCTACCATGGTCACCTGCTGCAGGTTCGCTTCTTCCAAAATCTTGCGACCAGCCGCCACCGCGTTACCATCTAGCCGCACCACCAGCGGCTTCGTGGCTTTATCGCCCAACATTTCGATTGCTTTCACGATTCCGGAAGCTACCTGGTCGCAGGCGGTGATTCCCCCGAATACGTTTACGAATACTGACTTGACCTGGGGATCGCCCAGAATCACGTCCAACCCATCAGCCATCACCTGCGCGGAGGCGCCGCCCCCGATATCTAGGAAGTTGGCTGGTTTCACTCCATATTCCTCGCCCGCGTAAGCCACCACGTCCAAAGTAGACATCACTAGACCAGCGCCGTTACCAATAATCCCCACCTGACCTTCCAGGTGTACATAGTTCAAGCCTTTTTCTTTAGCTTTGGCTTCCAGAGGATCCTCGGTGCGTTTGTCTACCAACTGGTCGTGACCGGGCTGCCGGAAACGGGCATTATCATCCAAGGTTACTTTCCCGTCCAGGGCAATAATCTCGCCTTCTTCACTGGATACTAGGGGGTTTACCTCGACCAGGGTAGCATCCTCGCCCTGGTAGACATCCCAGAGCCCCTCCAGCACCGGTACGGCCTTAGCGATCAGCTCTTCATCCTCGAAACCGGCCTGTTTCAGAATGTTGCGGGCAACATCCTCGTCAATCCCAGTAACCGGCAGCGGAACTTTGGCCAGTGCCTCCGGGCGCTCTTTGGCTAGCTGCTCGATTTCCATGCCGCCTTCTTTAGAGCACATCGCCAGGTGGCGACGGTTTGAGCGGTCAAGCAAAATCGAGAAATAGTATTCGGAAGCGATATCGGCACCAGCGGCAACTAACACCCGATGCACGGTATGCCCCTTAATATCCATACCCAAGATTTCTTCGGCTTTTTCGCGGGCTTCCTGGGGACTGCGAGCGAGTTTAACCCCGCCAGCCTTTCCCCGCCCTCCTGTCTTTACCTGCGCTTTTACCACCACTAGGGGTGCAGCGAGTTTCTCGGCAGCTTTTTGCGCTTCTTCAGGAGTTTCGGCCACGATTCCGGCTAGCACGGGAACTCCGTGAGCCTCGAATAAGTCACGAGCCTGGTATTCGTAAAGGTCCACTTGCACGTCCTCTCAGTAAGTACCTCGACATCAAGATATAGGACTATAGTACCGCATATTTGCGCTTATTTCGTCACCAGAAAGTGTTCTCCCTCACGTTTGCGCTGGAACAGGGTTGGCATCAGAAAGCTCCGCGAAACCCGTACGGAAATGAAACATCAGTAACGATGAGGGCGCAGGTGGGGATTTTCTTTCCTTCGTGCACCCGCTGAGCTTTTACGCGGTCAGAAGCGAAAAAAATACCGGTTCACGGTACAGTTAAGTGACAGCCGGAACATGCTGGACGAAAAACCAAGAAAGTGAAACGGAAATAGCTATGCTTTTGTGGGATCGCGCAGCCGCGCTGATCGTATGCTACTTCTTGGCGACACTGCTAATTCCCTTTCTGGTCAAATACTTTAGGCAGCGCACTTTTTACATCGCCGCCCTCATGCCCCTGGGAGCCTTAATCTGGACGCTATCGCACACCCGGCAGGCTTTCGGCACGGGATCGCAAGGATTGGCTGACTTTTATCAATGGTCAAGTGCGCTAGATTTGGAAATAGGATTTCGCCTAACCGGCCTATCATGGCTGATGCTGACAGTAATTAACCTGGTTGGCGCTTTGATCTTGGTGTATTGTGCGCAATATTTCTCTGAAAATTCTCCGCGCCTTCGTCAATTTATCGCAGCTTTCCTAGGTTTTGCCGCCTCGATGTCAGGTCTGGTCTTAGCAGATCACACCATGACCCTCTATTTCTTTTGGGAAATCACCACTTTCAGTTCCTTTATTTTGATTGGTCACGAGGCTGAGGAACGTGCCTCTCGCGCTGCCGCTCGCCAAGCGATTTTGGTGACCACCACCGGTTCTTTAAGCATGTTCGCCGGTTTCGTGATTTTAGGAATCATGCCCGGAGGCTCCTTTAGAATCAGCGAACTGTTAACCGTACTCTCTTCCCCTACCGCCCTGGGCACTCCCGTCGAGCCGGTGGCAGCTATCAGCGGATTAGCGTTAATTCTTTTTGCGGCAGTTACCAAATCGGCGATTTTCCCAACCCACTTTTGGCTCCCCTCCGCGATGGCTGCCCCCACCCCGGTCTCGGCTTTCCTGCACGCTGCCGCGATGGTTAAAGCTGGTATCTACCTACTTGCCCGTTTTGCACCCGCCTTTGCCAGTTTCCCCGGACTTACCTGGGCAATCGTAGGTTTAGGGGGATTCACCATGCTGCTAGGTGGATACTCCGCACTGCGGCAAACCGACCTAAAACTGGTGTTAGCTTTCGGTACCGTATCTCAGCTGGGATTCCTGACTATGCTAATTGGCTCAGGGAACCCCCAACTTTACTTGGCGGGACTGTGCGTTTTGGCTGCACATTCCACCTTCAAATCCGGATTGTTCCTAACTACGGGTACTATTGAAAAACAGACCGGCACCCGCGAGTTTCCCAGCCTGTGCGGGCTGGGGGAACGTTCCCGGAAACTGGCCATTTGCGCTCTCGCGGGGATTCTATCTATGTCCGGAATCCCGATCACCAGCGGATACCTCGGAAAAGAGCACGCCATTACCGCTCTTCTAGGTGCAGGACGCGACCTTGAATCCGAGGTGATTCTGGCGGTCCTGATTGCCGGATCTGCCCTCACCTTCGCTTACTCGCTGCGTTATTTTTGGGGAGCCTTTAGCCATAAACATGACCGGCAGGGAACTTGTCCCCATCGCCAAAAACTGCGGGCAACCGGTAAAACTCTGACCATCATTCCCGGCGTACTTACCGGACTTTCGTTGTGCCTGGGGTTCCTGCCCGGTGTCCTTGACGGTTTTCTGGGGCAAACCGCTGTGCAAATCTACGGGAAAAATCCGGGTCATCTGCATCTTTGGTCAGGGATACTCCCCGGTTTGGTGACCGCGCTGATCCTGATTGCAGGAGGTTGGTTGTTCTGGAGTCGCGCCCGCCTGGCACGCTTGCAACGCCGTCTAGCCTTCTCGCCGCGTTGGGGCGCCCAAGGTATTTATTCGCGCACTATCCGCAGCCTAGAAAGTGGCGCCTCCTGGGTGACTGGCAAGGTACAAACCGGATCCCTACCTACTGATCTTTCGGTGATATTTACCGTTGCGGTGTTGGCAGGAGCAGTATGCATGCTAGGGATTTCCGATATGCATCGCTGGCATTTCGCCGATTCCTTCGGGCAAGCATTCATCTGTTTTGCCCTTATCGGAATGGCCACTATCTGCGTAGTTGCTCAACGTCGCCTAAATGCTGTGCTGGCACTTTCGGCTTGTGGAGCCGCAGTTGCCGCAGTTTTCGTTCTCCAGGGCGCCCCTGACTTAGCGCTAACTCAACTGGTAGTCGAAGCGGTCACTTTGACTCTTTTCTTGCTGGTACTGCGGCGCCTACCCGCACGTTTTTCTCGTCGCTTCAGCCGCTGGGCGCCCGGGTACCGGCTTCTAATGGCCGCTGCCTGCGGAGTGGGCGTAGTGCTATTAGGGCTATCCACCGCCTCTGCCCGGATTCACGAACCGGTCTCCAACCTGGTAACTACCGAGGGTAGCATTTTTGCGGGCGGTCAAAACCTGGTCAATATCTTGCTGGTGGACGTGCGAGCCTGGGATACCGTGGGGGAACTGTCGGTACTGCTAGTTGCTGCCACCGGGGTTACCGCCCTCATCTACCTGCGAGGATTATCTACTGCGCTCGCTGACTCCCAACGCGCTCGCCGATACCGACTATTGGCGAGGGCACGCAAACGGCGGGGTCGCTTAAAGGAAACTTCTGCCGCCCCCCAGCAAACCTGGCTAGCCGTCGCCACTTTAATCAATCCGCGCCGCCGCTCTATTTTGCTGGAGGTTTCCACCCGAATCCTCTTCCATACTTTGCTGCTGGTATCGGTATGGCTACTGTTTATTGGACACAACCACCCTGGTGGAGGCTTTATCGGTGGCATGGTTGCCGGTATTGCTATCACTATCCGTTATTTTGCAGGAGGGCGTTTTGAACTGCTGGAGGCAGTCCCGGCGCGTCCGGGCGGGGTGATCGCTATCGGAATGACTACTGCGGTAGTTAGCGCCCTAGTCCCCCTGGCCTTTGGCTACACCATTTTGCAAAGCGTGGAGGCTCACCTTGATTTAGGAATCTTAGGGGATTTGCACTTTACTTCTGCAATGGGGCTAGATATTGGGGTATATCTGCTGGTTATCGGGGTGGTGCTTGATTTGCTGCAGTCCTTAGGATCCGAGATTGACCGGCAGGGCGAATCTGCGGGACACCAGTTGCCGGAAATTGATATTACCGGACGCGAAGATCCAGCGGATCAGCCGCCAGGCTTTAGGGACGCTAAGGGCGAGACCTCAGTTTCGTCCTCCGCGAGCGAAGGAAAAAAGCTCCCTCCAGAACTAAGTTCCCCCTCTGAACCTCGGGAGGTACAGCGATGAGTGTTTCTTTATGTCTACTTTTAGCTGCCGGCTTCCTGGTTGCCTGCGGGGTTTACTTGGTCACTGAACGCACTTTGACCCGCATAGTTATCGGATTAGGACTGCTGGGTAACGGAATTAATTTATTTCTGCTTTCCCAGGGCGGTGCGGCCGGGACCGCCCCGATTCTAGGAACTGCCCTTTCAAAAATGTCCGATCCGCTCCCCCAGGGCATGATTCTGACTGCGATTGTGCTTTCTATGGCCACTACCGCCTTCGGTCTGGCGCTTGCCTATCGCTCCTGGCGACTGTCGGGGCATGACGAAGTTACCGATGACCTGGAAGATAGGCGGCTGGCAAAGAAAGTGGGCGATACCGAGCGTTTCTTGCGCCTAGATTTGGATGAACTCGACAAGAGCCACGGACGTAAAAGGAGGGAGCTGTGAACTTTCTGTTGGCACTGCCAGTGCTCCTCCCCCTATTAGCGGCAGCTTTAACCTTAGGATTGGGACGCCACTATCGCACCCAATCAGTAGTTGCCTTCACCACCCTGACTGCTTCCCTGGTAGTTGCCATCATGATTTTGGTGTTTTCCGACGAGGCAACCCTGGTTCTAGATGTCGGTTCGTGGGCGGCTCCAATCGGGATTTCCCTGGTTGGTGACCGTCTAGCTGCGATAATGCTGTGTACTTCCCTGGTGGTGATGGTGGCGGTACTGGCCTATTCCCTTGCAGAAGGCACTGTCCACGAGTCAGAAGATATCCCTACCCCAATTTTTCACCCCACCTACCTGGTGCTATGTGCCGGAGTTAATAACGCGTTCCTCACCGGCGATATGTTTAACCTTTACGTGGGGGTAGAAATCCTGCTCACCTCCTCTTTCGTCCTGATCACTCTGGGAGGCACCCGAGATCGGATTCGTTCCGGTACCGTCTATGTGGCGGTTTCGATGGTGGGGTCAGCGGTTTTCCTGATTGCCCTGGCTGCTCTCTATGGCGCCTGTGGCACTATGAATATGGCGCAGCTGTCTATGCGGCTAACCGAAATCGACCCGGCAGTCGCTATGCTGATCCAAACGCTATTCCTGGTGGGTTTTGGTTTGAAGGCGGCGGTTTTCCCGCTTTCGGCTTGGCTTCCGGACTCTTATCCTACGGCTCCCGCCCCGATTACCGCAGTATTTGCGGGTTTGCTTACCAAAGTCGGGGTGTATGCAATTATCCGGATGCAGGTACTGATTTTCCCGGAGTCACCGGTGGATATAGTGCTAGCAGTGGTGGGGATTCTCACCATGATTGTGGGAATCTTAGGGGCGGTCGCTCAAGACGATATTAAACGGCTGCTTTCTTTTACCTTGGTTTCCCATATTGGTTTTATGATCTGGGGGATTTCCCTGGCCAATACCCTGGGGGTGGCTTCGGCTATCTTTTACGCCGTCCACCATATTTTGGTGCAAACCACTTTGTTCCTGGTGGCAGGGATGATGGAGAAGGTAGGCGGCTCCACCTCGCTGCGCCGTCTGCACTCTCTGGCAAAAATTTCCCCGCTACTAGCCGTCTGGTATTTGATTCCGGCTTTCAACCTGGTGGGTTTTCCGCCTTTGACCGGATTTTTGGGCAAACTTGGTTTGGCGGAGGCCACGGCGGCGCGTAACACTCCCCTGGCTTGGGCGCTGCTGGCTGCGGGGCTGATTGCTTCGCTGCTCACCCTGTATGTGGTGGTGAAAATCTGGCTGCAAACTTTCTGGCAGGGACGTGAATCTGCGCAAGAAAGTGGCGGCGAAGAAGAGGAAGCGGTCGATACTTTTGATACTGCCTCCCGGATTCCGCGGGGAGTATGGACAGCAACTGGTTTCCTAACTGCAGTAACGATCGGTCTGTCGGTTTTTGCCGGTCCGGTCTATACCTTTACTGAACGCGCCACGATTTCTATGTCACGGGCCGAATATCAACGCGCGATTCTCGGCGAGGACGGACGCGGACACGGGATCTCAAAAATTGCTTCTGGGCTCCCGGAAGATTTGGTTACTGAGGTCGGAGGTCAAAATACTTCCTCGGGAGGAAAGACTAGTGCGCACGACTTTATTCTCGATGCGTTTTCGCTGGTTCCAACGGATTTTAGCGGATCCGCCCTGATGAGGGGAGGTAGCGATGACTAACGAAAAAACGAATAGGCTCGACAAAGGGAACGCAGCTCCGGTGGATTCCCCGGAGAAGATTGTGCAAGTGCTAGCAGATTCTGTTGACGACCGGGACAAGCGAGAGGGATTGGCAGAACCCCCCGCCAGCGTCAGGTCGCAACGCCCTGATCTAAAACAGCGTTTGCGAACACTGCCTCGCCGCTGCTCCTTGGGGATGACTACCTGGCTGTTTGTAGTGTGGCTATTGCTGATTCGGGATCTTTCAGCGGTTTCAATTTGTGGCGGTTTACTGCTTGCGGTAGCACTGCAGATATTTTCCCCGATGCCCCACGTCAATCCGGTCAAGCGTTTTCGCCCTCTGCGAGTAACTTGGCTGATTCTGCGGTTTGCCTGGGATTTGCTGGCTTCGGCTTTCCAGGTGGCTTATGTGGTTTTGCGCAGCAAACCGGCTCGTCCCCAGATGATTGAAGTGGAGATGGTGACCCGCTCAGAGTTTTATTTGACTATGGCATCGGCAATGACTTGCCTGGTGCCCGGGTCTTTAGTGGTGAGTGCCCAGATAAATCCTTCGCGCGTAGTTTTGCACGTGTTGGACGGACAACTTTCGGGAGGAGCGCGGGGAGTAGAGAAATCTTTGCACGCCCTCGAAATGAGAATTGTAAAAGCCCTGGGTAGCCGGGCAGAGATTCGTGAGGCCGAGGAACGTTTGCAAAGCTATGAACAGCTAGTTGCGGAGGGGAAAATCCCCTATTCGGGCAGGAGTCCTTACCTACCCGCGGATATGCCCCAGCAACCTGCTAGCGAAGGGAGGCAGGCGCTATGACCTTAATTTTCACTTTGAACTGGGCGATGTTGTGCGTTGCTGAACTACTGGCGCTCTATATTTTATGGCGGGGACCGGGGATTTTGAATCGTACAGTGGCGCTGGATCTGCTTACTGCCATCACCATCGGGATTATTTGCCTGATATCGGTTACTGGGGAGCGCGATGACACCATGCAGATTTTATTGATTCTGACTTTGGTGAGTTTCTTGACCGCGACGTCGGTAGCGCGGATTATTGGGCAGCGTTCGGCGGCGGAACAGGCTCACGATGCTGATCCTGGTGCTGCTATTAAGCCGCAGCAAGTGACCGATACGACCACGGCGGAAGGAGGACGCGATGAGTGAAACTTGGTCTACCGTCCTCACATACCTGGGAGTAGCGATTTTAACCCTGGGTTCTGCCATGACGCTGATTGCCGCCATTGGAGTGGTTAAGCTGCCAACTTTGTTGCAAAGGCAGCACGCAGCTACCAAACCGCAGTTAACTGGGTTTATTTTAACCTGTCTGGGATTAGTGGCGATTCGGCAAACCTGGTCCTGGCTTACGGTAGTGATGCTGGCGATTGTGTTGCAGACAATAACTGCGCCGATTGGGGCCCATTTGATTGGGAGAACCGCTAAACAGCGCGGAGAAATCAAAGATGCCGGTGAGACGGTTTATCGCCACCTGCACTTGCCGGTTCCCGGTAAAGATGCGCCTGCAGTAACCCGAGACAGTTAACTTCAGGTACACCCGTAAGCAAAATAAAACCACTCTCAATGTAGTTTTTATTATGCATTGGATGCTGTATTTGATACCTGAATGCTGTTTTCCCGGGGGTCTGAAGCAAAATCACCTTGCTAACAACATCTCGATATACATGTTTACGATATTGCTAATTTCCGGCACGGTAGCTATCCCGGGAGTGAGCTGCATTTAAAAATCAACCCCACGTATAGAGTAATTCTTGAACCGTGGTGACTATCGATTAATCGTGTTCTGGGAGGCTGTCTAAGACTGCCTGCCACTGGGCAATTTTTTCGGGTACGCCCGGCATGTCACCGAGGAACAGATCAATAAAAAGCAGGACAGAATCAACAAAACCAGCCCCATCACACTTTTCGTGGCTATCTAAAAGAGCTATTTGCTCGGGGGTAGCATGAGCTTCGAAGAAAGCGCGCGAAGCAGCGTAAAGCTCATCATAAGTCATCGTTTTGATCCCCGGAATAGTCGATAACCGCTATACTCATGTCCACCATGACAAGCATAGTCCTGCCTTAGACATAATCTCTGCCGGGGTGGAATCTTTCACGGCTCCAGCCTTAGACCCGATAATCCCGCGAGATTATTCCCGTAAATATTTTAGGGTCGCTTCAGACAGGGGCAAGGGATAATCTCCGGTCTTTGCGTAATCGTCCTGTAAAGTAACTAGCTGTTCGCCAAGGGTTTTCGGTAGACCGATCCGTTCCTCAAACGCGAGCGAGACTATGAAATCCAGGTCTTCGCCCTCGCCATATTCGTAATCTGCTATCAATTGTTGCACTGCAGGGCTAGCTGTTTTTTCTAAATGGCCACGCACCCGTTTATATAAATCTAAATACGTCAGCATATATTTACCGTAGTTTGATAGTTATCTTCTAGATATCCGCTGGCAGATATTTTTTAGATTTACATCCAGTCTTGAACTCGTTTATAAGAAATTTGAACTGGATATAAACCTTTTTTCATTTTTTCAATATTTTTAAGGTCAGTTTCATCAATTATTAGCGTAACCGTATCACTATCTGTTGCCTCACTCCCCCACCCAGGGCGGATTCTATTAGCAGAATCTGGTAACCGCGCTTGACGGAGAGAAGGTGATGGCTATAGCTGCCGCTTAAAACTCCCTTTAGGTCTTCCGGCTTTCCCCGGGTGGGTTTCCTGCCAGGCGTCCACGGTTTCGGGTAACCAACCGTATTTGATGGCCTTTCCCGCTCCTATGGATGCGTCAGGGGCGGGGAACGTGCCGCGCGCAATATGACTTTTTATGGTGTGAGGGGATAACCCGAACCACCGAGCCACGCCGTTTACGGTTAAATAGTTAATCATGTTTCTTATTTTGGCGGCATATGCCCGTCATACTGACCAGCGACACCGGGGATACTAACAGTTATATTTCTAGATAATAATTTTGTCCTCTTTGGGTTAGATAAACTACCCCGTCTGTTAGTACGGACAGCCTTTTATTTATTTTTGTGTTTGCCCCCCAGCAGAGCATGTCAGGCTAAAATAGCGATTGAAACGTTAACCAACAGCTAACGAATTTGAAGCCATAGCGTATTAACTTCTTTCTCTAGTTTTACCCCCCCGCCGAGACCACCCAAGAACCACCTCCCAGATAGGGGGGGCGTTTTGCCTAATTTTTAGCGAGCTTTCCCCAGGCCTTGTTCTCCAGTTCCTATCAACGAGGTCTCCGACATTCTTTGGGAGGCAAGGAGTAACCATCTCCATTCGGGTCAGTTAGATACCAGTAAGCTACGGTAGTTACATCATCTCGGCGTTCGAATAGGTGATCTCCCCGGTCTCCTATTTGCTGTAAAGTTACCTTTAGACGGGTGGAAAATCTGATGGGATCTAGCAGGTGCCATCTATACATCCCATGACCTGTCGGCATATCTTTAGCATAGGGGGAAACTCCGCTGTTATCTCGATTTATCTGTTGATGATACCCCAGGTAAGCAGAATTAAAATGAACTGCCTGAGGATCTTCCGGTCCCTCCCATTGATCCCGGAACCCCCATGCGCCTCCTACATAATCTTCGAGACCAGTACCAACAATGGTTGCAAAATCTTTATCATCATCAATATAGAATTTTACTTCCCCTTCTCCATACCAAAACCGTTCCAACTGGGTCAGAAATACTTGTGTCCCTACGTAGCAGCCAGTGCCAGTAATATTTGCTAGAACATGATCTTCCCCTAATGAATTTGAACCGTTTGTACGTCTCCATTGAGAATGTAAGTAGCAAATATTGTCGGGGAGCTTGTCATTTAAAGAATAATCCACTTGATAAAAGAATCCGTCAAGATTTTCTTCATGTTCGCTTACAATTTCGATACGAGCTTCTTTTTTGAATGGCATTTCTAAATAACAATTTAGCCCTCCCGTTGGAGCCGAAACCATTACCGCAGAAGAGAAAATTACTGTTTCTCCGAAACCACATCCAAAGAAGTCTCCAATCGGTACATCGATAGCTGCCCTAGGAGAGGAATCCCAAGTAATACGCAAACGCAAGTTCCTTAACACGAAAGGGTTCTTTGCAGTACGAGTGGGCATAGTAAACCACAAGTGGCGTATCACACCGGGTCCTTCAATTCTTGCAATTTCAACGCTTTCGCCCGCCGCTATGGAAATACATGGGCTTCCTTTCCGCCCTTGCCCAAGCTTGGATGATGCTCTTCCTCCTTTCCCGGGCAAACCATTTGGGTTCTCCGCTGTGATTGCACGGGACAAAGTGGGTAGATATTGGGTATACAAAGGTAAATTCATTTTCTATTCCGTTTCGTGGATTGTTGTCATCACTTAACTGATCCTGCAGCGACACCGCGTGTCAGTGTTCGTTGAAAAAAAGCGAAGAACATTAGCGTTGGCAGCAGGGATAGTAACGAAGCTGCCGCCATCTGGGTCACGTCTAGTGTATTTTGACCTTTAAGGTTAGCCAATGCGATGGGCAAAGTTTGCGAATCTGGCCCGACTAACATAATCATCGGAATTAGAAACTCATTCCACGTCCACACGAAGAAAAACACCATTAAAACCGCCAACGATGGTCTCATTATGGGATACACCACGCTAACGAGAACACGAAAGCGTCCAGCCCCATCCACTTGTGCCGCCTCTAATACTTCTCTTGGAAAAGTAGACATAACAGACGCTAGGAGATACGTCCCCATCGCTGCTTGCAAAATCGAAAATATAATTATTACCGACCAAACTGAATTATGCAGACCGATCCCCTGTGCACCGTAGAATAACGGATAGAGCAACGCCTCTTGCGGAAGCATTGTTGCTATTAATAATACAAAGATTAATCCGGTTCTTCCTTTTATACGGCCGATCCCCAACGCATATGCTGAAAATAGTGAAATTACAGTCCCTACCAGGGCAGTAACACCAGCAATTAGTACAGAGTTCCAAAGCAGCCGAGGAAAATTAACGGCACCTAGATACCTATTAAATGCACCTGTTGTCCAATTTTCTGGAAAAGCAATCGGGCCGTTAATCGAATAGTCAGCCGGATCTTTAAATGAATTAATAACAACCAAGTACAGCGGTGCCAGCATCAACATAGCTACCAGCAACACTAGAAGTAATACACAGTACTTTATTACCGCGTGGCGAACACTCGAAGCTGAACTACGCTCCATTTTTTCTTTTTTTAAAACAGGTATTTTTTTCATTACACAATTACCCCTCTTCAATCGCTTTGGATTGCCAGTAGACAAGCCCACCGGCGATAACAAAGATGGTCAGTGCTAAAACTGTAGCGGACGCGGCACCATACCCCACTCTCGAAAGTTCGAAGAAATTCCTATACGAAAAGAACGAGGGGACGTACGTTGATAACTCAGGCCCACCCCGAGTTAATACCATTACAGGCGCAAATAACTTCATTGCCCCTATAGTTGCAGTTAAGACGACCACAAAGATATCAGCTCTAATATTTGGAATGGTGATGTTTTGAAAGCGCTTCCACCACCCAGCACCATCCAACTGAGCAGCTTCATATAGTGAAGGATCCACCCGCTGCAGTCCGGACATAAATATAACTACCGGATAACCAATTTGTAGCCAAATCATCATTAGCATTATCGAGTAAAGCGCTAAATCTGTACTTCCTAACCAGTCTGGCAATACATCAATTCCGACGTGACGCAATATTTGATTAAGCGCTCCATCTCGGGTATTTAGAATCCAACTCCAAAGAACTCCAGCTACAGCTACAGGCAAAATTTGCGGAACGTAATAAGTTGCACGTAAAAATGATGCGATCGTTCCATTAAAATTGCGCCCGATAAAATCAAATAACGCAGAAGCTAAAATCAATCCAATAATAGTGGGAATAATAGCAATAGCAATCACCATATAAATGGTATTGAGAAATGAAGACCAAAACAGGTGGTCTCTAAGCAAATCAGAATAATTTTCCAGTCCCACCCATTCCATTTTAGCCCGACCCCCTTTCCAGCTAAATAAGCTTATAAAGACATTAGCCGCCAAGGGGATTAACACAATAACACTAAATCCAACTACCATTGGTAGCAGATAAAGCCAATACGCTCTCCGCTCTCTTTTTTTCCAATTCATAATTCACCGATTTATTTTCAAAGAGAAAGCAATATATTTAAATTACTTATTACCCTCATAATAATCTTTCATTCCTTTTAGAAATTTCTTGCCACTTTGGGCTCCAGAGGCAATTGACTGCAATCCCGCCATTTGGTAATCCAAGAGCCCAGGAACAGGGTAATCTGGATAATAAGATAGCTGGTTTTTTGTCTTTAGAGTCTGAAATGTTTTGTTCATTTCTTTCATCCGCTGATCTTCAATCGTCGACGGATCGACAATCACCGGGATTCCTCCTAGCTTGGCAATTTCTCCTTGTACAGATTTGCTCAAACTCTTCTTGATCCAAGCTCTGGCGCACGCCTTGTTCTTCGCATCTGTGGGAATGGCCCACAAATGCCCCGAAGCGCCAGCAGTAAGTTTTGAGTCGGGGAATTTAAGCATGCCCCAATTGAATGGAGCCTCCTCGTTTATCCGATTGAACGACCAAGTACCATTTGCCATGAACGGCATTTTCCCTGCAAGAAACGCCCGCTCCATATCATCGGCCTTTAAACCAGCTAGCTGCTTACCCAAGTATCCTTTCCGCAACCACTTTTCAAGATGAGCAGTCCCTTCAGCAAATGCGCCGCCCGTGATATCCGACCTACCCGACATAAGAATGAAGTTGTCAATCTCTTTTCTAGAGGCATTTTGAGAGACAAGTTGCCACCAAGTTTGTAGAACTGCATGCTCGCCAGCATTCGACGACACGGGAGTAATCCCATCCGCAAGGAGTTTATCAAACACCGATTCAAGCTCTTTCATGGTAGAAGGTATTTCAGTGATACCATGCTCCGCCAGCAAATCTTTGTTGTAGTAGAAAGTAAAGTAGCTGGCTGTAGAAGGAACACCATACCAATCACCCCCACCGGCTCTACCCTCATCGTCATATTTGGCTAAGGCTGCCACTGCCCCCGTAATCTCTTTATCCCAGTGGTTCTTTTTCACAAGTTCATTCACAGGCTCAATTAACCCCTGTGACGCAAGCTGCCCAGCATCGGCGTTACCGGTATTTATAAGCACAACATCAGGCACACTCCCACCCGAGAGCAAGACCTTCGCATTGGAGCGAAACGCCTCGAAATTCGTAGTTGCCCATTCGACGTCAAGTTCCGGATTCTCCTTTTTAAATTCGTTAAGCCCCTTCTGCCACCCCTTGTACTGAGCGGAAGTGGTCGGCTCATATTGGAGTATGCTGCATTTGCCAGATAGCTTTGCCGGATCATTGCCGCTATCAGCAGATGCACTACTCGAATGCCCATTCCCACCTGCACACGCGCTTAGACTCATAGCAAGAACCAGCATTACGCCAACTGCGTTTTTGATTTTTGACATCTTTGTCCTCCTTAATTTTGTAAAGAGTAGGTATATTCGAAACACCCACGATAAGGTAACGTTACCTCAGAATGTTTCATAAGACAAGTAGCTATCGCCAAAAAGTTAAAAAATGTCCCCTACATGCCTGCGCCAAGGCTTAACGCTGCTTTCACTAAACCTAAAACATCTGCAGCACTAGCCACGAAAGCAGTAATAAAGTTCCGGAAAATCACCGCTCATGCTAGAATAATAACCTAATGGTTACAATAAAAGATGTTGCAAAAGCTGCAAACGTGAGCCCCATGACAGCATCTCGTGTCGTCAATCGAACAGGTAACGTTAACTCAAATATGCGTTCTCGTGTGTTACGCGCAGTTGAGCAACTCGGTTATGTACCAAACTTGTCCGCATCAAAACTTAGAGCTTCCAAAGGCAAACATTGGACTATTGGGTTAATCCTTAGAGACGTTTCGAATCCTTTTTCAGCAGAGCTACATAGATCAATAGAGAAGTCACTTCGAGATTCCGGCTCGCTGACCCTTACAGCAAGCAACGATGACAATCGCGAATACGCGCGGGAAGTCGTAATGATTATGCGTGCCCACCAAATCGATGGACTTATTATTGCTCCCCCACCAGGTAGCCAGTCATATCTAACAGCAGCAGCTGAAACTGGATTGCCTATTGTAATCGTGGACCGCCCCTCAGAATCCGGCCTAATTCCTTGTGTTATTTCCGACAACTACGAGGGCATGCGTCAGGCGACCCGCCATCTTGCATCTTTCGGACACCGTCGTATCGCTTATTTAGGTGACGAGCTTTCAGCGCCAATGATCGCTCGTAGGGATGGGTTCTTTGCTGGATTGGACGAGATGCGTATTGCCAGAGATGAAACAATAGTTTTTCTTGATCAAGTCAATCCCAATCAAGCTAGGAACACTGTTTCGTCTTTACTAAAATCCCCGAATCCTCCTTCAGCCTTTTTAGGCTCTCGAAATCGGATAAATGTAGCCATTCTCCAGGCGTTACGAGAGCATGGTCAGGAAAAACAAATTGCCATGATCGGATTCGACGATGTAGAACTGGCCGCTGAGCTAAGTCCAGGCATGACCGCTATTGCTCAAAATCCGGCGTTGATTGGGCAAATAGCAACTGGCATATTGATTGAAATGATTGAAAACAATCACATAGACGGCCAAACGGTGGTAGTGTCCACCCGTCTAATCCCGCGCGGCTCCGGAGAAATCTCATGTTCCTCCCAATATGTCGACTAAGTGATTAATCCTTCATATTCTATATCCGTTAGAACCATCGTCCCCCCCCCCCTTGCTCGGCACGCCAAAGAGTCACTCCAATCACCTGGCGTGTCTTCTGGATAAACTCTGGCACCACCTATTAGGTAGGCAGTTTCCAATCCGGCCGTCCCTGATCAGTAACTGCGAAAGTCCAAAAAAGAGGAAACCACAAGAGGAATCAAATCCGGGGCGCTCGAAATAAAAACGCCTAGCGAACGAGAGACTACAGTCTCCACAGCGCCAGGCTATCGCCTGCACCAAGTTGCTAAAATCCCGGACAAATACCCTCTTACAGCGAAAGACCCACCAGGTGTCCGACTGCGCCAGTAATGAGCATGGCGAGGGCGCCGCCGATAATCACCCTAATCACGGCACGTCCTCGGGGAGCTTCCGAAAGCCAAGCTGAGGTGTAACCGGCCAAACCTAGCGCCACCAGCGTCAAAATGAAGGTGGCGACAAACTTGGAGACCGGCGGGAACAGCAGGATGGCCAGCATCGGCAAGACCGCGCCTAAGACAAAGGAAATCGCCGAAGAAAATGCGGCGTTCCAGGGGTTAACAAACTCTTGCGAATCAATCGAGTAACGCGCCTCTACCTGTGCCGCCACTGGATCAATCGCAGAGTATTCTTTTGCCACTAACCGGGCAGTTTCCAGCGAGAGCCCTTTGCCCTCGTAAACCTTAATCAGACCCGCAAACTCGCCCTCGGGATCTTTCCTCAGCCGAGTTTTTTCTTTATGAACCAGCGCTTGCTCCGTATCCTTTTGGGTAGATACGGATACATATTCGCCTGCCGCCATAGAAATAGCTCCCGCGACCACTGCCGCCATCCCGGCGGTAAAGATCGCAATATTATTTTGCGGATCAGCGGCGGCCACCCCGACCACTACGCCGGCAGTCGACACAATGCCGTCATTAGCTCCCAGCACCCCGGCACGCAACCAATTCAGCTTGGAGGCCGTCTTTACGCTCTCGTCGGTATGCTCATCACGCTCGCGCGTACCGGAAGTAGTACCTAGTATTCTCTCCCCTACCAAACTCATTTGGCACCTCCACTTACCAGTACGTTTTAGCTGCTTAACGTTTTTTCTGACTTCAAGGTCAGATTAGCAAGACAAAAATTTTTGCGAGCTAAAAAACCGGATAACGTAACCAGAAATGGAAAAACTAGACCGAAAGGGACAGCATCTCTAAGGGAAGGCGAGCCAAAGGAAAAATTCTAGGATTCTTGCCTCACGCCCTCGGAAATCGAACGAGGAAATCGGCCGGCGGGGTCAATCCCCTACATCAACGCGCGTAACACCCTAGCCCTGTCCAAAAACAGATTCCCTCCCCCATCTACGGAGGCAAAGTAGGGCTAACCTTAGTTAAAATTTGCGTCAGCCAACCAAAGAAAACCCGGTCTAACCGGCACAAATACCGCCAACTAACCCTCAAAATTACCTAATTAACAAAAGGGCTATCTTGCGTAAATAGTTCCCCTGTTATGACACCTGAGGTCTCAGACAGAGCAACGCCACTGAAAGCTTAAAACAGAACCTACCGCGCAGAAACTGCCCTACGCTTCCCAATTCTCCAGGAAAGCGCGAACCGCGGCGGCGCCGCGATAAGAGGCTTGCGCCCCGACCTTGGTGGTAGCTAGGGAAGAAACTGCGGCAGCCAGGCAAGCTCCATCTGCTAATGAACACCCCGCCGCCAGCGCCGACAACAAAGACCCCATGAAGGAATCTCCCGCTCCGGTGGTGTCTACCGTCTCCACCGGGAAAATCGGGATCCGGGTGGCCTCACCATTATCTAGCACAAGCGAGCCATCACCCCCCAAAGTCAACACCACCTGTTTCATTCCTAAAGAATCGACCGCTTCCCGTAACTGGTTAAGGTCTTCAACATCTAGTTCGCGGCCACTTAATACCGCCAGTTCGTGTTGATTAACGATCAACACATCAACCAGTTTCAATAGGGAATCTGAAACCTGAGTTATAGGCGAAAAGTTCAGTACCACCTTTACACCTGCCTGGTGAGCAATCCGCGCCGCTTCCTCAACCGCATCTAGAGGAGCTTCTAGACACAAACCCAAGGTCTTCGCCGAGGTAATAACTTCGCTTTCTTCCCGAACTAATTCCACATTTACCAGCGCATTTGTCCCCGCGGAATAAACGATAGTGTTCTCTCCAGCCGCATCCACTGTAATCAAGGTCGATCCCGATGCACCCTCGCAACGCTTAACCCCGGTAGTGTCTACTCCCGCGCTGTTAAGGGAAGCCATTAAGAGGTCGCCATGCCCGTCATCGCCAACCGCTCCGATAATCTTAGTTTTCGCACCTAAAAGGGCGCAGGTAACCGCTTGATTAGCGGATTTACCTCCAGGAAGGGTCACCAATGGACCGCCGATAACCGTTTCACCCGGACCTGGGAGTCGCTCAGTTTCTATGGTCAAATCAGCATTAATTGACCCCACCACGGTAACGGGTGCCCCTAAAGCATCCAGCACTCGCTGCGCAGTTGTCACTATCTCTTTCATCTGCTTCATGTTTCCTCACAAATACCAAAATTTTATTTCGCTAGCTCGGATAAACTTTCGTACCAGCATTTTCGCGGTAACCGATTCGCTTTAACATCTTGCGCACTCGATTCTGAGTGCGCCCAGAAGTAGCCGAAACTCGTTGAGGGAACGCGTGACCATTAAGGCATTCACGTCCAATTTTTTGGCGATTTTCCTAATAACGGTCATCGCGTTCCCTCATTCAATGTTTCTACTGCCCTAGCTGGCGGCTGCAGGTTGGCCCGCTGCCTTCGGAATTAGGAACGAGGTTCCCAATGCCAATAGCAGCAGCACAGCGCCCGTGATAATCGCGCCGAGATGCCCGCCGTAGCCTCCACCTAAAGAGGTCATTACCGCATAGAGCACCGCGAAGGAAATACCGGCTCCCAGGTTGAAAGCACCTGCGTTAAGCCCCGGCAGGTAGCCGGGATTGTCGGAGGGCGAGAGTACAATCCCTAGACCATTAAGCATGATGTTAACCGTACCGGCATAGGTTAGACCTGCGAGGATAGATACCAGTAGCAACACCCAGGCTGCGGCACCGTTCATGGTAAACATCAAGATTGCGAGGGAGATTAGCGCACCGATCAGGCCGTAACGCAGAACTCTGCGATACCCGAAGCGACCTGCGAGGGTACCAGCAACGGGCCCCATCACTAGACCGGCAAGCGCGTAGGGCGTAAGCGTCCAGAATGAAACCACGTCCGCCCCTAACCCCGCACCAAACTTGGTGTCTTGAGCAATGGAAGGCACAATTCCGTTCATGATTGCAAAAATACCGGTCATGGTGAGTACCGTGGTCAGTAGTAACGCCCAGGTACTGCGCGAACTCAGATAGTGGCGGGTGACCAGAGGATGTTCGGTATTGCCTTCTTGACGCCAAAAAAGCACGAAGAAAATAGCCGCAGCTATTATTAACCCGATTACCACCAGCCAGTTAGCATTCTGCAGTTTCGCAATCTCATTAATGGCGATTAGGGCGGATCCCACTGCTACTACCAGATAGAACGTGCCGAGCCAGTCCATCGGTTGCGGCTGATCAACAGTAGATTCATCAGTGAGAAAACGGACAGCAAACGCGGCAATTACCGCAATTACCGCCATCGTCCAGAACACGGAATCAAAACCAAAATTCTGAGCTAACCAGCCGCCAGCGATAGCATCGACACCGGCGATACCACCATTAATGGCGGTAATAACCCCCATCAAGGTGCCATAACGTTTAGGATCTGGCACCGCCACCCGCAACATGATTAGACACAGGGGAACGGTCGGTCCGGCCACGCCTTGAATAGTACGTCCGATAAACAATAGGGCGACTGAACCGGTAACTCCCGCAAGAGCCGAGATTACGCAGCCCACAGCGGTCAGTCCCATCATGCTAGTTAGCAGTTTGCGCCTGCCAATCATGTCGCCCAGCCGCGGCAGGAATAGACTAAACAGCGCTGCCGCCGTAAAGAACACGGTTTGGGTTAGTCCAATCATTGCCGCAGTGGTGTTAAGTTCTTTTTCCATCAGCACCAGTGCCGGTGACAGCATGGAAGCGTTTAGCTGGAAAGCGAAACAGGCTACAAGTAGGGCGGTCATTACCGCGCCTACGGAACGAACTTTACTCATTAGCAGTTACCCTTCTGCACGCGGTCGATAGCATCGATAACCAAATCCCAGAAACCCTCAAAGTCTAGTTTGGTGGCTGCCTTCGTGTGGCAGTCTTCTCCGGCAGGTTCTCTAAAGTCCGCGACAGTCATCCCATCCGTGAGGGCGCCGCGGAGCTCAATATCCAGCGGTACCCGCACAGTTTCGACAATGGCTGGGTCGATTAAATAGGCAATGGTACAAGGATCGTGTACTGGCGGGAAGTCGAAACCTTGCGAATCTTTGTAAGCCTTACGGAAGAATACGAACAGATCCAGCACGAACTGGGCAACCGGACCGCCGAGCTTCTGGATTTTGGCAGTGATTTCGTCAGTAGCCAGGGCTTGGTGGGTTAAATCTAATCCCACCATCACTACTTCCCAAGGCTCATTAAAGACGATATGGGCAGCCTCGGGATCGACTTTGATATTGAACTCGGCAACTGCCGACCAGTTCCCCACATGGTATCCCCCGCCCATCAGCACTACTTCGCGTACTCGTTCTACGATGCGCGGTTCCTTGCGCACTGCCATCGCGATATTGGTGAGCGGCCCGGTAGGTACCAGCGTGATTTCCCCGGGTTCATGGCTCATAATCGTGTCGATGATCAGGTCGATCGCGTGCTGATTTACCAGTGGTTGCGGTTCAGGCAAATCCACTCCGTCGAGTCCGGATTCACCGTGTTGCTCGGGAGCGACCTCAACCTCACGTACCAGAGGACGATCACATCCAGCCGCAATCGGCACCCCCTCCATTCCGAAAACAGTAGCTATCCGCTGGGCATTGTTAGTTACCTTCTTCAGCGTCTGGTTGCCACCAACAGTGGTGACGGCTAGCAATTCGATTTCGGGGTTGGCATGAGCCAGCAGCATAGCAATAGCATCGTCATGCCCGGGGTCACAGTCGAGGATAATTTTTCGCGACATCTTCGTCTCCTTTGCGCGATTCAACAATCTTTTCGCAAATGTTTGCGTAACTTGAAACTAACACAAAGACGCAGGAAGAATATGGTTTTCAGCAGAACTTTACAGTTTTGAAAATGTTTACGTAAACATGCCATGCAAGTTATCCTCACAGAAAAATCCTTAAGCTTTTCTCCGCGCGGGACACGCGAATAAAAGATACTCTTAGAGACCGCGTCAGCGCAGGTAGCGATGCATAGAAATAGATATAGCAAGCTGAGGATGCGTAAGAACGCTGCTCAGTAGCTAAGTCGGCGCGGGCAGCGATTTTATCCGAACGGATGCGGCAAGCATAGAGCCCGGAAAACACCAAAGGTATCTTCCGGGCTCTATCCAGAAGGAAAAATTGCGACTAAGGCACGGTCGCGGCAGCTAAACAACGAGCGAGGACGTGAAGTTAGCGCGGGCAGCGATTTTATCCGAGTGGGCGCGGTGGGCATAAGAAATCCGGAAAACGTCGCTACGTTTTCCGGATTTCTTGGGCGGGAGGAAAAATCGCTACCCGCGCTTTTATGGAAAGAATATAACCTACTGACTAGCCCTTGTGTGCCTCGTCGCGGGTGCGCTTGTTTTCCTCATCCGGATTCCCCATGCCGGCACTGGGATTAAACCAAGTCCAGGCCAAGAACACCAGAGCAGTAATAAGTAGCCCTACGCCGGAATACATATTGGCGTTAATCGGGGTGTTATTAATATCCTCCAGATTATTCGCCACATAGTCCGGAACCGTGGCTGCGTCAATCACCAGACCGCAAATAATCAGGAATAGTCCGATAATGCCCAATACCAGGCCGCAAATAACTCGAATATCGTAAATGTGAATCTTTCGTTTCATTTCTTTAACCTCCCCCTAGTGGAACACCGAGTTTAGAATCAGCACCAAGACACCTGCCACAATCGCCAGCGGAATCGGGCGCCGCAGCAGCGGCAACTCGTGCAACTTCGGATCCACGCGACTCTCTTTCGGTGTAAGCGACCATACGAATCCTTCCAGTTCACGGTAATCCTTGGGCTTGGTGAACATGGAAACTACCACGTTTACCAGTACGCCCACTATGAAGGCGGCAGAAGCAGCAATAAAAGCTTGGCCTTGGCCGGGCAACTCTAAAATCTTGTTCCAACATAAAACGTTGACAAATAGTGCTGCCAAAGTACCAAACAACAGCCCCGTCCAACCGCCGGAGGGCGTTGCCCGCTTCCACAACATACCGATAATGAACGAGGCAAACAGCGGCGCGTTAAACATCGAGAACAGCTGCTGCAGCAATTCCATAATATTGGGGTACAGCGAGGCAATCAGCGCTGTGAATACGGCAACCGTACAGGCCACGATGGTAGCGTTGCGTCCTACCTTCAGATAGTGCTCATCGGATTCATTCGGCTTGAAATAGGCCTCATAAATATCGACTGTGAACACGGTGTTAAACGCCGAAACGTTAGCGGCCATCCCCGCCATGAAGGAGGCTAGCAGACCGGCAATCGCCAAACCCAGCAAACCATTAGGTAGCAAATCCCGCATCATCAGCAGCATCGCGTCGTTATAGCTAACCTGGTAGCCAGCCGGAACATGTGAGGATAGGTTCGCGAGCGCTTCCTCGCCTACCCCCATATATTTCGGCCCGCCTTTAAGCTTCACGATCTCGGGAATCAAAACCCCCGCCACCATACCTGGAATAATCACCAGGAAGGGAATAAACATTTTTACGAAAGTTCCGATAATCGGGGTCTTTTGCGCGGCAGCGATAGAGTCAGAGGCCATCGCGCGCTGTACTTCCACGAAGTTGGTAGTCCAGTAACCGAAAGCCAGCACGAAACCTAGCCCCATCACCAGACCAAACACCGACATCGCTGGGGAGTTAAACCCGGAAAGCAAAGTGCCCGGCCAAGAATGCAGCTGGTTATTAGCATCCTGATAGACCGGGTTAGTAGCCTTGCCTGCCCACTTGGTGATCTTTTCGGTTAAACCTTGATAGCCACCCACACGGTACAAACCAATCAAAGTGACTGGCAACAGCGCGGCAACAATCACGAAGAACTGCAGTACCTCGTTATAGATAGCAGCTGCCAGGCCGCCGATGCTGATGTAGGTCAATACAATCACTGCCGCGATAACCAAGGAAATCCATAGCGGAATTCCCAGCATCCCGTTGACGATTTTACCGAGCAGGTACAGGTTTACCCCGGCGATTAGCAGCTGCGCAAGGGCGAAAGACAGCCCGTTGATTAGGTGCGCGGCAGTCCCGTAACGCTTGAGCATGAACTCCGGAACTGAACGGACCTTTGATCCGTAATAGAACGGCATCATTACTACGCCCAGGAACAGCATCGCGGGAATCGCGCCTACCCAGAAATAGTGGAAAGTGGGTAGCCCGTATTGCGCACCGGTGGCGCTCATTCCCATAATCTCGACTGCACCCAAGTTGGCGGACACGAATGCCAGACCGGTTACCCAGGCCGGCAACGAGCGCCCGCCAGTCAAGAATTCGTCAGACGAACTGGCTTTCCGTTTCATCATGAACCCTACGGCCACTACGAACGCAAAGTACACAATGATTGGGAAATAGTCGTAAAACTTGGGCTCAATCAGGGTGGTTGCCTCATTGGGCATTAGTAATATCGGGTGGATCATTCCCTCCCCCTTTTCATTTTGGACTCCAATATTCCCGCGCAGATTAGGGTGGTTTCCGAGAGAGGGAAGCCGCCCGGGGCTTTGGCGGTTAACAGACACTATAATGTGACAGATTGTCCTACAAAGTAAGTTTTACCTAATTTTTTCCAATATTTTTAGCCGTTAACCTTAACTTTTAACTCAAATTTGCAACCTCTATACTCGCTTTAGCTCTTTACTTTTTCTCTCCTCTCTTTTGCTGCTCTCTGATTTTTAATCCCCTAGTGCTGGTCGTATTCTTTTCATGTATTTAACCAAGGAGATTGCCCAGTAATGACAACTGAATCGAAAACAGCAGTAAAAGAACTAACTATTCGCGGCGTAATTATCGGGGGAATCATCACCTTAATTTTCACGGCCGCGAACGTTTATTTAGGGCTAAAAGTGGGACTGACTTTTGCCACCTCGATTCCGGCGGCAGTTATTTCCATGGCGATCCTACGGTACTTCAAAGATCATACTGTCCAAGAAAATAACATCGTACAGACCATTGCTTCGGCGGCCGGCACGTTATCGGCAATCATTTTCGTGCTACCGGGCCTAATCATGGTGGGCTGGTGGACCGGCTTCCCTTATTGGACGACCGCTGCCCTGTGTGCACTAGGCGGCATCTTGGGGGTTACCTACTCTATCCCCTTACGGCGCGCCCTCATAACCGGTTCTGACCTCGCTTTTCCCGAGGGCGTAGCAGCAGCAGAAGTCTTAAAAGTAGGCGACACCAGTGAAGGCGCCGCCGATAATCGCCGCGGCCTACACGTGATTGTTTGGGGAGCGATTACCTCGGCCTTCTTTTCCCTGCTCACCAACCTAAAAATCGCGCTCTCCAGCGTGACCACCGCTTTCAAAGTTGGAGCTGGGGGAACCATGGTAGGTACCAGCCTTTCCTTGGCGCTCATCGGAATCGGCCACCTGGTCGGTCTGGGCGTGGGCATCGCCATGGTGTGCGGCATGGTCATCAGTTACGGGGTGCTGCTCCCCTACTTTTCTTCCGGTCAGCTGGGCAGTGGAGATATTGCCGAGGGCGTGCAAGGAATCTTTGCTTCCGACGTGCGTTTCGTAGGCGCCGGGACAATCGCCGTCGCCGCTATCTGGACGTTCCTGAAAATAATCGGTCCAGTTATCCGGGGAATGCGCGAATCTCTGGCTGCATCCCGTAGACGTAAATCGGGGGTGGAAGTACCCGCGCAAGAGCGTGACCTTTCCCCCGCCTGGGTCGTGGGTATCACCTTAGCTTTGATGCTTCCCATTGGGGTACTGCTCTGGTTGTTCCTAAAGGGCACTCCGTTGGAACACCACACCAGTGGACTCATTTTCCTATCTATCCTGTTCATTTTGGCTCTCGGGTTAGCGGTCGCCAGCGTCTGCGGGTATATGGCGGGACTAATTGGAGCCTCTAACAGTCCGGTTTCTGGAGTGGGAATCCTAGTCGCAATTTTGACCGCTCTAGTGATCAAAGCGGTTGTTCCCGCTGGTAGTAACCCTAAGACCCTAGTGGCTTACACCTTATTTACGGCGGCTATCATCTTCGGTATCGCCACTATTTCTAATGACAACCTCCAAGATCTAAAAACCGGGCAATTAGTAAAGTCCACCCCTTGGAAACAGCAGGTAGCCTTAATTATCGGGGTGATTTTTGGTTCTCTGGTTATTCCCCCGGTACTTCACCTGATGAATAATGCCTTTGGATTCCAAGGAGCCCCGGGAGCCGGTAAGAATGCGCTGGCCGCGCCGCAAGCATCCCTGATTTCGGAACTTACCAAGGGGGTATTCGGGGGCGATATTGACTGGAGCCTGCTAGGACTCGGATCGTTGATTGGAGTCGCCATCATCTTGATTGATGAGATTCTAAAGCGCACCACTTCCCGCTACTCGCTGCCTCCGATTGCAGTGGGGATGGGAATGTACCTGCCTATTACCCTGACTATTCTGATTCCGATTGGTGCTACCTGCGGGGTTCTCTTTAACCGTTGGGCGAAAACTCGGAAGAATCCGGAGGCCGCCTCCCGGATGGGAACTTTGCTCGCCACCGGTTTGATCGTAGGCGAGAGTCTGTGGGGCGTGATTTATGCCGCGATTGTGGGCACTACCGGCAGTGAGGAGCCTCTGGCTATTGTGCCTGATTCCTGGTCGGGAATGTCCTCCCTATTGGGGCTAGTTATCTTCGTTGCTTTAGCCGCCTGGGGATACCGCCGCGCAAAGCAGCAGGCCGAGGCTTAAAATCAATCAAATTGATGACGCTAGAGGAGAATCAAATCCCTCTTTACCCGCACGCAACTGACTGACGTTGGTGCGCGGAGGATTGGTTTTTCCTCCCGCCCAAGAATTCGGAAAACGTAGCGACGTTTTCCGAATTCTTATGCCCACCGCGCCTGCTCGGATAAAACCAATCCCCCGCGCGGCCTAGAGCCAGCGACCAGGGAACTGCACTACGCTGGCCTGCGGCTCCACCAGCTTCACCAGGTCACGATGTTCTATTCCAGCATCCAGGTACGGGTCGCGGGAAGTAACTAGCCGGTAACCAAGCTTTTGATAGAACCCGATAACTGGCACTTGGGCTGCGATTTGTAGTAGCAGCGTCCCGCCACCCTCGGAATTCGCCCAGCTGCTAAGCGCTAAACGTTCGGCGCCGAGTACCAGTTCTTTACCGTTACCGCACCCGCGGGCTGCGGGAAGTACGGCGAAACGTCCTAAATTCCCGGTTATAGTGTCCCGCGGTAACTGAGGAAACATTTCTGCGAGGTCGGCGGGAATCCCGATTTTCGGTGGGGTAATCCGTCCGGCAGCGATAGTGCCGGAGGCATCTTCACCTAAAAGGTGGATGGTTCCCTTAGCAAAGTCGATATCGTCTATTTCTAGGTCAAGGGAGATTCCTTGTTCCAGGTGGAAAACCGCGAGGCGGGTTGCAAAAATATCGAGAATATCGCCCGCGCTTTCAGCTCGGCGTATTTGCATAGCGGTGCTCATATCTTTAAGGATATTTATTTTTTGCGGCTATGGGGAATTTCCGAGGGAAACTTCCGAGGATGACTTCCAGATGGCTCTCGCTTAGCCCTGGCGGTAACTAACCCCCATCATAGAGCGCGGGTAATGCCATTTGAGCACCCCGGGAGGGGCTACTGCCAGGCAGGTACCGCATTCCAGGCAGGCCGCATATTCGATATCCACTGAGCCGTCCTCGCGAGCAGAATAGACGTGAGCAGGACAAACGCGCTCTAAAAGTTTTCCGGCACCCGTGGCTTTCGCTAATTCTTGGTCGATAGCTATATGGGATTCTTCTTCGTCTACTTCGTAAATATTGGCGGTAAGTCTCTCAGATACGCTTTCGGGAAGATATTCAGTCATCTTAAATCGACCTCACTGCTTGTAAACCGAGCTTCACTAGGCGGCGCATACTGAGCGGAGATTTCTTCAACGCCGCCCGCACCACCGGTAACAGACGCTGTCGCGGGGTAGTGTCCAGGTTATAGATCCCGTGGAGGGTATCGGCCGCGAGCTCACCTAGCTGACCATACAGTTCCTGATTATGTAGGAACTGGGGAGCCCGCGCGAAAGTTTCCGTATCTTTGCCTACGAAAGACGTCTGGTAGTTTTCCAGATATTTACTTAACGAGGACGCGCTAAAGTTTTCCGCTCTGAGCGCGGTATCAATGGCGTTGGCGGCAGCCTGGGCAGATCCGGCCGCTAAGTCCATTCCCCGAATCGTGAACCCAGTGTTGAGGGTAAACCCAGCGGCGTCCCCGATTAGCACCAGTCCATCGTGAACCAAGCCGTGTTGCATAGTCTTTCCGCCTTCGGCTACCAGGTGACAGCCATATTCAATCAGCTTTCCTCCGCGGAGGAACGGCTCGATAAAGGGATGCTTTAAGAAATGATCATGCAGGTCAGAAGAGGGTAACTGTTTTTTCTTCAGGTCGTCTAACATCGCCACAATCCCGACAGAAACCGAGTCCCGGTTGGTGTACAGGAAACCGCCGCCGGCTACCCCCTGAGTGCAGTCCCCCACCATTTGATAGGCGGCGCCCTCACCTTCCTGCAGATTGAAGCGCTCTTTAACCGTTTCTTCCCCCAAATGGATAACGGATTTTACCCCCACCCCCAGGTGACTAAGGGGTTCTTGCGGGCGAATCCCGGCATATTGCGCCAGGAAAGAATTAACTCCGTCAGCTGCCACGATCACTTTGCCGTACACGGTGTCTTCTCCGGCGCGTACCCCGCAGAACTTCCCGTCCTCACGCACCAGTTCATCAACTTTCATACCCGGCATAATGGTGGCACCGGCCTCTTCTGCCTGTTCCGCCAACCAGGGGTCAAGTTTGGCGCGCAAAACGCTCACAGCGTTAACTGGTTCTGCTAGGCGCTGATCCCAATACTCCAGGTTGACCGCAGACTTCGGGTTCAGGAACGACAAAATGTTCTTGGTAATTTTCCGTTCAAGGGGCGCTTTTTCAATAAAGTCCGGGAAAATCTGGTTCATTACCTGGCAGTAAAACACCCCGCCAGAGAGGTTCTTAGCCCCCACTTCCGAGCCGCGCTCAATCAATAAGACCTCGTGCCCCTCTTTTGCTAATAGGTAGGCACATACCGTTCCGGCGACGCCGCCGCCTACGATAATGACATCGAAATCGTATTCCACGCTCATGTTTTATCTAGCTGCCTCCACTGGGCGGATTACCTGCTTCAGAATCTCTACCTTATCGCAGTTCGCAGCGGGCAATAATGAGGCGGGCGCGATACCCGTTAGACTTTCCTCAGAGGTTAGGAGGGCGATGAGCGGGCAGCAGGCAGCTAACGAGCAGCATCAGCGGGCTAAGCGACGCGAAAAACCGTGCGAGAAAAGTGACCGTCCAGGTCGCCGCCGCACAAAAGCCTTAAATAACCCTCCTGCAAAGATCAACTTTCCCGAGGAGCTTCCAGTTAGTGCGCGGCGGCAAGAAATCGCCGAAGCTATCGCCAACCACCAGGTGGTAGTAGTTTCCGGGGAAACTGGTTCCGGGAAAACTACGCAGTTGCCAAAAATCTGTTTAGAGCTAGGCAGAGGACGCGGCGCCCTCATCGGACACACCCAGCCGCGCCGGATTGCTGCCCGCTCGGTTGCTACCCGGATTGCCCACGAGCTGGGAGAAGACCTGGGGAAGACCATCGGGTTCCAGGTGCGATTCACGGACGTGGTCTCTAGCAAAACCATGGTCAAGTTGATGACGGATGGGATTCTACTAGCGGAAATCCGCACCGATCCCCTGCTGAAACGCTATGACACAATCATCGTGGATGAAGCCCACGAACGCTCCCTG
The DNA here is from genome assembly GCF_900106855.1 of Varibaculum massiliense. Classification (NCBI taxonomy): domain Bacteria; kingdom Bacillati; phylum Actinomycetota; class Actinomycetes; order Actinomycetales; family Actinomycetaceae; genus Varibaculum; species Varibaculum massiliense. The sequence continues at coordinate 768,056 of NZ_FNWI01000004.1, forward strand.
AATATTGATTTTATTTTGGGGTATTTGGCGCGCCTACTGCCTCGCCGCCCCGATCTGAAAGTCATTATCACCTCGGCAACTATTGATTCTCAGCGCTTTGCCGAGCATTTTTCCCGCCCCGGTTCCCCGGTGCCAATTATTGAGGTTTCGGGGCGCACCTACCCGGTTCAAGTGCTTTATCGCCCTCTAGATGGCTCCGATAGCGGGGATGAGGACGCAGAGGACGCTGAGGAACCCTTCGAAGAAAACCGTAAGCACTTCTCTAATCAGCCAAAAGAGGGAGCCGCCCGCGGTGAAATAAAAGACCAAACCGAGGGGATCTGCCAGGCAGTTGAGGAACTCTTTGCTTGCGGTCCCGGCGATATTTTGGTGTTTTTGCCAGGCGAGCGGGATATTCGGGACACCGAGGCCGCCCTCGCCGCGCATTTAGGTTCCCGGTACGTGCGCGCCGGGGAACGCTCAAACACCCCGGGAGCAGTAGAAATCTTGCCGCTATTTGCCCGGCTATCCCCGGCCGAACAGCAACGAGTCTTCGCCCCGCACCCTTATCCGCGAATCGTACTTGCCACCAATGTGGCAGAAACTTCCCTAACCGTGCCCGGAATAAAATACGTGATCGATCCCGGTCTGGCCCGGATTTCTCGCTATTCCCAGCGCACCAAAGTGCAGCGCCTACCTATTGAAGAAGTTTCGCAAGCCAGTGCCCGACAGCGGGCGGGGCGTTGTGGACGGATTAGCGACGGGATTTGTATCCGGCTGTATTCGGAAGAGAATTTCCTGGCACGTCCCCGTTTTACCGAACCAGAAATTTTGCGCACCTCCTTGGCGGCAGTGATTTTGGCGATGGCCTCGTTAAACCTGGGGAAAGTCGCCAATTTTCCCTTTATCGATGCGCCGGATTCGCGGCAAGTCCGGGACGGGGAACAGCTGCTTTACGAACTGGGTGCTCTTTCGGAGCGGGGCGAAAACGCCGAGGGCTACCGCCTCACCAAGCTGGGCAAACGCCTTGCGAAGCTGCCGATTGATCCGCGTCTGGCGCGGATGCTGCTAGAGGCTGACCGGCGCGGCTGCGTATCGGAGGCGCTAGTAATAGTTTCAGCGCTTTCGATGCAAGATGTACGTCTGCGCCCTCTAGAACACCAAGAAGCCGCTGATCAAGCTCATTCGCGTTTCCTGAACCCCAGCTCCGATTTCTTGACTTACCTGAATCTTTGGCGCTACCTGCGCACCCAATCCCGCGATCTATCCGGGAGTGCTTTTCGGAGAATGTGTCAGCGCGAATTTCTGCATTACCTGCGTACTCGGGAATGGCAAGATCTCACCGGCCAACTGCGGCAACTATTAAAAGAGCTGGGAATTAGCGCACGTCCCTTGGCGAAACCGTCCCGCTCCACCTACCAGATAGATCCGCAGTCTCGCGAACTGATTGCGACCTGCCAAAACCTCACCTCAAAATATTCTGACACGGATGCTATTCATCGGTCCCTACTGGTGGGAATGCTTTCGGGGATTGGCAACTGGGATCAGCGCGCCAAACAGTACCTGGCTCCGCGCGGCGCTCGCTTCACCATCTGGCCAGGTTCGGGGCTCTCTAACCGCACTTTCGATTGGGTAATGGCTGCCGAACTGGTAGAAACCTCGCGGCTGTTTGCTCGCAACGTTGCCCGGGTTAACCCCGATTGGATTATTCATGCCGGAAAACACCTGGTGAAACGCTCCTATGGGGAGCCGTATTGGTCAAGTAGAAAAGGCACGGCGCTAGTGCCGGAACGGGTCACCCTCTACGGACTCACGATTGCCGCGGAGGTGCCAGTTCCCCTGTCTAGGCTGGGAAATAAAGCGATACCAGCGCTATCGCCGGCGGCAAGCAAACTGGATCTGCCTGGCGAGCAGACCCCGCAAACCGCCCGAGAGTGGGCGCGTGCCCTCTTTATTGCTAATGCCCTGGTCAAAGGGGATGCCCCCTTGAACTATCCCTTCTTGAAACGCAATGAAAAGATGCTGGAGCGCGCCCGGGAAGTTGAGCAACGCACCCGCCAGGCGGGAATAATTGCCGGCGAGGACGCTTTAGCGGCTTTCTTCGCTGCCCGCTTGGGCAAAGAGGTAACCAACCCGGGAACTTTCGCCGCCTGGTTCAAGCGGCAAGATGACCCCCATTTATTGGATTACCCCGAGGACGTGGTGCTCACCCCCGCTGCCACCCAAAAAGCACCCCGCAACTATTCCAGTGGTAAAGCCGCGGATCATTCGATTGGGGGTAGAACTGATTTGGCCGGCAAACTTACCCGGCTGTCTCGCGCCGGGTTCCCCGATCGCTGGATAGGAACAGATTTTAGTTTGCCCCTGCAGTATCACTTTGCCCCCGGTAAGGAAGAAGATGGGATTACCTGCCAGGTTAGCTTGGAGCAATTGCCGTACCTTAATCCGCAAGAGTTTCAATGGACAGTACCGGGGCTCTGGTCAGAGCTGTTCACCGCGCTGATTCGAGCGCTACCCAAAACAGTGCGCCGCCAGTTAGTTCCTGCCCCGCAGGTGGCTGCGGAAGTCAGCGCGTGGATTGAGCGCGAACTGACCAACCCCACGGCTGCTACTGGTGCCGCCGAAAGCCGCGAGCCCACCCCGGTGCAGATTAAGCAAGAGGAAGCATTGCAGGCTTCCCTGGGGCGCCTGGCGGCATGGGCAGGGATTGAAAAAAACGATAAAAATGCTCCTAACAGCGAAAATCAGCCTAAAGTTCCAGGGAATGAAGGCAGCGCGAAGCATGCTCCAGGTGCTCCAAAGAGCGCGGACCGCAGAGAAAAAGAGAACGCTCCAGGGACAGGCGCCAATGCACCCGCAGCGGCGGATACCCCTAAACATCCTGGGCATCACGGTCTGACGGAAGTTTCGCCTAAGAAGAAGCAAACTGCCCCCTCGCGCCCGCTGGCTTCGCTGCTCATCGCGGCTCTCGATCAGCTGCGCGCCGTGGAAGTAACCGAGCAAGACTTTTCCCAGGCAGTCACGGCTCTGCCTGTGCATTTGCGGATTCGCTTTGCGCTTCGGATAGGGAAAGAACAGATATATTCTCGCGACCTCGAAAAACTGCAAAAGCGTTATGGAAAGATAGGACGCGCTGCCCGCAAGCAAGTAATTCGCGATGCGCTTTCGCAGGTGAGCAAATCCGAAAGGGATAAGAAAAACTCGACACCTTCGAAAACTACCCGGAGCAGCGGCGAAACCACTAAAGCCAGCAGGCAGCGTTTTCCGGAAACAGATTTTTCTTCTTCTTGGCCACAGATACGCGGAAAAGCGGCAGTTTTACCTGCCCAAACAGACACCTCCCCAGCGGAGGTTAGCAGCCACGAGTTCCCAGGCTTACTACCGCAGCGCCTGCCGCGGCCTTTCGGATTATCGCTACTGTCTGGCCCGCAAAAAAACCGCTACGAAAACCTGGGTTCCGCCCACAAAAACAACGAAAACAACAATCAGCAGGATTCGGCTTCTCCGGTTTTCCCGGTGCGAGTGGCGCGCTTTGAGAACTTGCAGCAGGCTCAACGCTCCCACCACTTTGGGGTTACCTACCTGCTTTGCTCCCAGCTCTACCTGCCGCCTGGGCGAATTTCTACCCGTTGGCCAGCACATTTAGCGCTAAACCTAGCGGCACTGCCCTACGCAAAAGCGACTCTACTTTCAGAGCTACAGCTGGTTGCCACCTGGCGTTGCCTAGCCCAAGCAAAAGTCGATACCTGGACGGTTCGAGATTCTTCGGCTTTGCGACAGCTGGCTACAGATTTCCGCGACCGTTTCGAGGACGAGATTTACACCCTCGCCGGAAAAATTGGGGAAGTTGGCGCCAGCTACCGAGAGGTATCAGCCGCGCTCTCTGGGCATTTCCCGCTCAGCGCTTTAAGCGAAGTTACCCAGGTGCGCTCCCAGCTATCGCAGCTAATCTACCCGGGTTTCCTGTGGGATTTATGCGAGGGAGCCGAAGATTTAGGGCGTTACCTGCAGGCGATAGCTACCCGCCTAGAAAAAGCGCACCAGGGGCAAAACAGCGGGAGCCACCAAGAAGAACAGGCTTTAGCAATCTGGGAAGACGCGCGCGAAAAGCTGGAAAACCGGGAAAGCCTAGCCGCAGATCCTGCTGCGGTAGCGTCCTTAATCCATGGGCGCTGGCTAGTGGAAGAACTGCGGGTTTCGCTATTTGCCCAACCCTTAGGTACGCGGGAGCGGGTATCCCTCAAGCGCCTAAGCAAACTCCTAAAAGACCCTACGCCCTAGCTTTACTTTTCCTTTAGGCTTTCAATACGTTCCAAAATGACTCCCCCCAGTAGCAAAATAACCCCGGTTTCTACCCGGAAAAGAATTTGGATCAAGGTTCCCAAGCCAGGTAGTACCGTATGCAGCAGAGGATTATAGTTATAAGCATTAGGGATGCTGGCAACCCACGGGCCAATAAGCGGGGCGAAAAGTCCGCCGATAAACACCACAATCCCCAGCACAATCAGGGTTGTTCCATTGAGGTTAACGATTTTATTTATCAACACTGATATCTCCATATTTCAAGCAAAAAGAATTAATTCTTTGCGCCTTGCTGCCGAGTATATTGTCTATTCTCGAATCTGCCGGATCCATATCTACATATTTTTCACTATCACGATCCGCCGAGTAGTCTTCCTGGATAATGTTTTTTAACGAAGGCGCTATTCCCTTTGGAAGATCACGCTTTTTCTGCACATAATCAACCACAATCGCAGATATGTCTTGCGAACAAGAAATCGTGGGGTCAGCATTTTCAACTGGACCAGTAGCGGAGAATTTCAAGTCATCCTTTCCACAAATTTTTGCCCCCTCAGGGAAAAGAGCAGGTTCATAAAGCAGATACCAATTCTTACCGGCACATTCTCTCCTGGTTTCTCCCTTTATCTCCGCCCACATTGCATGAGACACTCCCAAAGATTTAGTGTTTTTTGAGTTTTTAAAGGAAAACAGTAGTTCCCCTTTTTCTGATAAACACTCAAGCCCTTTAATCGGTAGGGGATTCCCGAATTCTGCCATCAAATCGTATCTCTGTTTGCATTGTGGGTTTTTATTTGAAGCACTGTTCAGCCGCCCTGTCACCTGTTGGGCGGTAAGGCTGGAAACCGCTCTCTTGGCTATTGCTTTCGACTGCGACTGCGCTCCACATCCACCCAGTGAAAATAATCCGATTAGTAACAGCAAAACCACATATCTTCTACCAATCATGGAAAATTCCTACTGCCACCAAATACTTGAACCAACCCCAAATCGCATTGGCTTAACTTTTACTGCTTTTATCGATAGCACATTTCCCCAAGGTACTTTCCCGCTGCCATGCTGTCCTGCCTGCAAACCATACCAACGTTCCTGTCTTTTTGCGTTATACCCTCTGCCACTTACAGCTGCTTCTCCGTGAGAAACCCACCTTAAACCCCATCGGTAATATATTTTTAAGCCCGGAGCGCCCCAGGTTCCGTAGTTAGCTTTACAAGTAGGTCGAGTTCCCCAAGCTGCAGTGCAAGTAGAAGTTTTAGACCATTGCATTTGAGGAGACCCATCAGCCGTTACTTTTTCGACTGGCAGATTGAGAGCTTCTGGATCCGCAACTGTAATCCCATCCTCAACTATTTGCTGTTTTATCGAAGAGTCTTCTCCTGAATCTGCAGCTGCAGCGCTAGAAGCCTCGAAAACTGAAATAAGAAACATGGCGCACATTATGCTAATTATTTTTTTGAACACTTTTTACCTCCTTTAGGAATAGTTGTTCTAACCAGTTTAAAATACAACCTGATACACATGATATCAATACTTTTTTAATAGATAATAGATAATTAATGTTTTAAATAGTTTCTGCACGGCATTGGCAAAATGGTCAGATATCTGCCACGCTCACGCGCAGACCACAAATTTCTGGAACCTTATGTTTCAAAAAGGCGCTGGAGCTATTCACCACGCGAATACTAAAATTGCCGCTGCTACCAGGGTGATTAGCGCGCCGATCCCTAAGCCTATCGCCACTCCGCCTACGATTTCTTTCGCCGCACTGCGGCGGGGAGCAGGCGCACCCTGATGGGGGGATGACTTCGGCAGGTTCTCGGCAAAACCGGGACTGTTCTCCCAAACGTCTAAAGTTTGTTCGTTTGCTGACTCCGCCTGCTCCCGCGGCGGCGAGAATTCCCCAGGAGATCCCGCTCCTGCCCCGATAGCCTCCTCGGCATTGACCATAATTGCTGGCGGTAAAGTTACCGGGTGCCAGGCGGGAGCCGCCGGTTCCACCTGCCCGCGGGCGGTCTGCCCCGACTGGGTTTCGTCCTCATCGTGGGCGGGAATAATCGGTTTCGCCGAAGCCAAGGAAGTCTTAGCGTCTGCTGGGGAAATCCGCACTACATCTGCTAAAGGTTGCGGCGGTGGAGGCTCCTTTAATACCGGCAGGGCATCAAGAGGACGCACCTGGTCAACTACTGACTTTAAGAGGGCGTGGGTCTGGGCAGCGCTGGGGCGCACCGAAGTCTCTTTCGCCAGCATTTGGGTGATCACATTCCACAGGGAACTGGGAATTCCCGGCAGCATCCCCGGCATATCGTAGAACTGATGCTCTAATACTTCCCCTACCGTCCCTCTAAAAGGGGTGATCCCGCAGAGTAACTCGTAAAGAATCATTCCCAGGGAATAAATATCAGTTTTTGAGCTGACTCCTTTGCCTTCAATCATTTCGGGAGCCATATAGTAGGGGGTTCCAGAACGCTTCGTAGTCTGGATTTCGTAGCGAGGATCAATCCATCTGGCTAAACCAAAATCCGCGATTTTGGGCACCAGGTAGCCCCCTTGTCGTTTCAATAAAATATTGGAGGGCTTCAAATCGCGATGCACAATCCCGGCGTGATGAATCGGAGACAGACCAGCGGCAATCCCCATGCAATAGTAGACGGCATCTAAAGGCAGCAGCGTACCCCGCTTTTTCAGCAGCTCCCCCAAATCCCCACCATCGGTATATTCCATAATGATCGCCATATATTCTGGAGTTTGCACCAGATCATAAACTTCCACGATGTTTTGATGCCGCACCCCGGTAACCAGATCTTTTTCCATACGAAAACGCTGCGCAATCCCGGGTTTAATTGCTAACTTAGAACGCAAAATTTTAGCGGCGTAAACATTTCCGCGGGAATCGGCGACCTTCCACACTTCCCCCATGGTGCCCGACCCTAAGGCTTTGAGCAGACGATAACCAGCAATATTTAAGGGAGGCTGAGGGGAATACTGCCGTAATGAGCTCTCCGGATTTCCGGAAGCAGAGGAAGTGCGTCCAGCATAGGAATGAGCCGTCCGATAATTATCCATACGCCCCCTGCAACTCGTTCAAAAATCTTCCGTCATCTAGTTTAAGGGTTTAGTAAAACAAATCCCGCGTCATCCGGGGGACTAATTTTCATAATTTCTGCAAATTTTTCTAAGTTCCCGCAGATAATCGGGGTGGTGACGCGGAGAGCCGCCCCGGTAAGTCCAAGTAAAGATATTTTCTGTGCGAAAATCACGGGAACATTTAGAACAGGCCAAAACCCGAGTAGGAGTGCGGAAACGCTCGACGCGGTGACCAGCTTTGCACACCCCAACCCAAGGGGCAGGGAGGGAGGGAGCATCCGGGGCGACTGTCCGCTGGGCGCGTCCTCCTAGAGCCTTTACCGCTTGTTGCCAGCGCCGCCCATGTCCTGCCCGCGGCCCTACCTGGGCGTGCGCCACCTCGTGTAAAACTACTTCCCGAGCGGCGCCAGCACCATAGAGCGGCAGCAGGTAGCGGGAAAAACTAATGCGTTTGTCCCCAAAATGGCAGGCTCCGGCACGGCGGCGCGCATGATCTAGGGTAACTTCCCAGTCCCGCAAACCGCAGGCATCCAAGGTGCGGCGCGCTAGCGCTAACACCTCGTCCAAGTTGCCTACTTTCAAAAAATCCATCCAAAACCATAAACTAGGGCTGTTCCCCTTGAATCGTACCGGAGGAAAACTCCTAAATGACAACCTCACCTCCCGCACCACCAACGGTGTCCGCGCGGCGCGAAATTACCCGGCAAAAATTATTCGCGGCTGCCCGGGAACTATTCGCCAAAGAAGGACTAGGGAAAACCGGGGTGAAAACCCTGTGTGAAGCTGCCGGTTTTTCCCGGGGAGCTTTTTACTCAAACTTCCCTGACTTTTCTGAATTCTTACGCCAATACGTCCACGGCGAGTTCACGCAGGTCTCCAGACAACTATCACGGGCACATTCCCTGATTAACCAGGATTTATCCGTAGGAATCGCCGTAGAAGGTAGTTTCTTAACTACCCACTGGCCGTTGATTAGTAAAAGCATCTCCAGCACTATGTTGTTTGAACGTGATTTTGTGTTAACGCTTACCGAACTACGGGTCTACGCTGCACGCAACCGGGATTTTTTACCGTTTTTACGCAAAGAAATACTGGAAATTGAAAAACAACTGGCAGAAATCATCACCAGATGCCTACACACCCAGGGTTTACGTCTGCGAGTAGACCCCTTGGACTGCGCCTTTGTAGTGGTCGCCCTCTGGCAAGCAGACCTGATAAACCGCTCCGGTGGGGTAACTTCCGGACAAGTTGTGCGCCCTTCCAGCAACTTCCTAGAAGTCGCCCTCCCGCGCTGTTTAGCCGGGATGGTTACCAGCGAATAGTCCTGGCGGGAAAGACTAGTGACCCAGGGCGCCAGGGGTAACCGGGGGCAGTGTTGACCAGGGGAAATTAATCCACTTATCGGTATGCTTTAGTACATAGTCGGGTTTAATAATCGACCGGGACTTCACGTAGATACAGGCGCTTCTAGCCTCCGAAACCGTTACCCGCTCGCCCTCCTGCCCTGAGGGAATCCCGCGTTCCCGAATCAGTCGCATCACCAGCTCTAGGGTTTTTCCGGAATCCGCTACGTCATCTACTACCAGTACCCGTTTACCCGAAAGTGCCGAAACGTCCATCAACGGAGGGATTAGCACTGGCTCGGGCAGGGTTTCTTCAATATCGGTGTAGAACTCGACGTTCATAGTCCCAATCGCTTTCAGCCCCAGCGCGTAAGACAGCGCCCCCGCGGGCAACAGCCCGCCACGAGCAACTGCTACTACCAGCTCGGGCATCCACCCGGAATCTACAATATTTTGCGCGATTTGCCGGGTGGCATCCCCGAATCCTTGCCAGGTGAGCACTTCCCGATTTTCAGTATCAGCCATAAAACTAGCCTAGCTATCTTTCGGGAACTTTTTGAAACTGCGAAGGAGATTTTTCCTTTCTTTATCACCCCATCGCCTCTACCTGGGAAAACAGTTTGCCTTCTCCGCTAAAAATCCGCTACCAGCCTTAAACCCCTCCCCCTTTTGCTTTCTTTGCACTAAGCTGAGTAGCCGTGCGCTTCTTAAATGGAATGTCAGCGCCTTATGAGCTGACCTATGACGATGTGTTTATGGTTCCGTCCCGTTCGGCGATTGCCTCCCGCTTTGACGTGGACTTATCTTCTGACGACGGCACCGGCACCACCGTGCCGATTATCGTTGCCAATATGACGGCAGTTGCCGGCAAACGGATGGCGGAAACGGTTTCTCGCCGCGGAGGCCTGGTCACCCTGCCACAAGATGTGCCTGGCGACATTATTGCCAAGACAGTGGCCAAGGTAAAAGCCTGCCACACCGTTTATGACACTCCGGTGGTGCTCGGTCCCCACGACACGGTAGCGGCGGCACTGTCCTTGATTTCTAAGCGCTCCCACCGCGCAATACTGGTAGTTGACGAGGAAAATCATCCCATCGGAGTGGTTCCCGAATCAGCGTTGGCCGGGGTGGATCACTTTGCGCAACTACACACAGTGATGGATACCCATACCCTGCTCTTGCCGGAAGGAATCGGCCCCGAGGACGCTTACCGCCAACTAGCCGAAGAGCACCTAGGGCTGGGCGCGGTAGTCGATGAACGCGGATGCCTGGTAGGGGTAATGACCGCCCCCGGGGCAGTCCGTTCTTCCATCTACACCCCCAACACCGACAAAGACGGCAAACTGCGGGTAGCAGCAGCAGTCGGAATCAACGGTGACGTGGCGGGACGAGCCTGTCAACTGGTTGAAGCGGGCGTGGACGTGCTAGTGGTTGACACCGCCCACGGATATCAAGATAAAACCATTCAAGCCTTGCAGGCAGTGCGCGCCACCGGGGTAGAAGTACCAATCGTTGCCGGAAACGTAGTTACCGCGGACGCGGTGTCAGAATTGGCTGCTGCCGGGGCAGATATTTTGAAGGTTGGAATCGGGCCGGGCGCGATGTGCACCACCCGCATGGCAACCGGCGTGGGTCGCCCCCAATTCTCCGCGGTTCTCGAATGCGCTAGTCGCGCCCACGAACTCGGAAAGCACGTTTGGGCTGATGGAGGCGTGCGGCATCCCCGTGACGTGGCTTTAGCACTAGCGGCCGGAGCTTCTAACGTGATGGTTGGTTCCTGGTTCGCCGGCACTCACGAATCACCTGGTGACATTGTACGTGATGCAGATGGTCGCCCCTATAAAGAAAACTTTGGAATGGCTTCCCGCCGAGCAGTTCGCAACCGTAACGCTACCTCCCGCGGTTTTGAACGCGCCCGTAAAGAACTGTTTGAGGAAGGAATCTCTACCTCGAGGATGTATCTGGATCCTGCCCATCCCGGGGTAGAAAACCTAATCGACCAGATTCTGGCGGGTGTGCGCTCCTCATTCACCTACGCAGGCGCTGCTAACCAGGCAGAATTCCGCGAAAAAGCAATCGTCGGGATTCAAAGTGCTTCCGGATACAAAGAGGGCGCTCCCGTGGAAAGCTCCTGGTAAAAGCAATTTTAGATAAGCGACTACCTAATCAGTTTTCTAATTTCTGACTAATGAAAGGAATCCCCTTGACTCGGGTACTGTTCGTATGTACCGGCAACATCTGCCGTTCAGTCATGGCACAGGCGGTTGCCGCTCAAAAAGCTGAAGAAGAGATACTCGATAATCTGGTTTTTGACTCAGTCGGTGTTTCTGATGAAGAACACGGCAACCCCCCAGATTACCGCGCGGTACACATCCTAGAAGAACACGGTTGGCTGGTTCCCGATCACTATGCCCGTCAGATTAGTCGCGGTGATTTCGAGGATTTCGATCTGGTACTCGCCATGACCAGCGGACATAAACGCGCCCTCACTCGCCTGGCGCAGCGTTGGGGAGCCGATGAAAGCAAAATTCGCCTCTACCGCGAATTCGACCCCGAGGGCAGCCCGGACGATATGGAAGTGCCAGATCCCTGGTATGGCGGGGAGCGCGAGTTCGCCGACACCCTGGAAGTAATCGAGCGGGTAACCCCGATACTCCTAGAAGTCCTCTCCAAAATCTCCTGACCTTTCTCACTGAATGTCCTCAACCTCGATATTTTCTTTTACTTAGCTAGAGGTGGCCGGCGCGGGGGCTAGGTTTCCCTACCACAGCGGGTCTGGCTCGGTAAAAGCACTCCGGGTTCAGCGCGGGGAAGAAGTTTTTCCTCCTGCCCAAAAATTTGGAAAACGTAGCGGCGTTTTCCAAATTTTGCGCCCGCCTAGCCTATTCGGATAAAACTTCTCTCCCGCGCAAGGGCTGCGGCTGGTACGAGAATCCCGAAAGGTACGCAACTAGCGTGCAGGGGCGGATTTATGCCGAGGGGTGGGCTTCGGGCCTTAAATCCGTGAAAATGTCAGAGCATTTTCCGGATTTCGGGGCGCGAGGCAAAATCCGCCTCTGTGCGCGGACGACTGCGGGAGGAAAAACCTAGGCTTCGAGCTCAAGGGGCGACCGTAAAAGATGCGAGAGGGGGCTTGAGCCGAGCGAAGCAAGGCTCACCGACGTCCCCCGAGCGCTTTTACGGCTCGACCCGACACAAGAGGAAAAGCTAATCCCCTTCCCAGGGGGTACGGTTTGCTTAGATTTGAGGTTTAGCGCTTAAAATCGAGGAAACGAAAAGCAATCGATAAGGGAACGCCAATGCCGAAAAAACCAGTCGAGGTTGAGGAGATTATCAATAAGCATTCGGGAGGCTTGCAACGCAACCTCTCGAATCGACATATCCAGTTAATCGCGATTGGTGGGGCCATCGGCACCGGACTGTTTATGGGCTCGGGACGCACCATACACTTGGCAGGACCGTCAGTGCTAGTGGTTTACGCCATTATCGGAGCAGTGTTATACCTGGTGATGCGATGCATGGGGGAACTACTGGTTTCCGATCATAAATATGGCACTTTCGCTGATTTCATAACTGATCTGCTAGGACCAGGCGCCGGTTTCGTAGTGGGATGGACCTATTGGTTATGTTGGATAGTTACCGGGACTGCGGAAGTGATTGCGATTGCCGGTTACTTCAATTTTTGGTGGCCTGATTTGCCGCGGTGGATTCCCGCAATTGGCACCGTGGCGTTATTGTTCTTCCTTAACGCTCTCACGGTAAAGGCATTCGGGGAAACCGAGTTCTGGTTTTCGATGATAAAAATTATTGCGATTATTGCCCTGATTTGCTGCGGAATCGTGATGGTGATTATCGGGTTTACCTCCCCCGATGGTCAACGCGCCACCATCACCAATCTCTGGTCACATCCGGGAGTTACCGGCTCCGGGTTCTTCCCGAACGGTTTTTCGGGATTCCTAGGAGGATTCCAGCTGGCAATCTTTAGTTTCGTAGGAATCGAACTGGTGGGCACCACCGCCGCAGAAACCAAAGATCCGGAAAAATCACTTCCCAAAGCCATTAACTCGATTCCTCTGCGGGTATTACTGTTTTATGTTTTGGCGTTGGCAGCGATTATGTCAGTGACTCCTTGGGATTCTCTCGACCCCGAATCCTCACCCTTTGTAAACTTATTCTCCCTGGTGGGACTGGTCTTTGCAGCTTCGTTAGTGAACCTGGTGGTAATGACTTCGGCAGCTTCATCCTGCAACTCGGGGGTTTATTCCACCTCCCGGATGATGTACGCCATGGCACTGCGCAGTGATGCTCCGAAGATTTTCCGCAAACTTTCCCGCCGCTCCGTACCCCTAAACGCTCTGATTGTTACCTGCCTATTCCTGCTCACCTCCATTGCGTTAATGGCAGTAGGTGGCACGGTGATGGAAGCGTTTACCCTGGTAACTTCGGTGGCAGCGGTGTTGTTTATGTTCGTGTGGGTGATGATAGTGGCCGCCTACGTGGAGTTTCGCCGCCGCCTGCCCCAAAAACATGAAGAGTCAATATTTGCCATGCCAGGCGGATACCTTTCTATCGCGGTAATCAGTGTCTTTATTGTGGCGATGGTGTTCGTCCTAGCCTTCGATCCCGCTACCCTGTATGCCATGTTGGCCAGCCTGCTTTGGATTGCTATCATCGCCGCCATATCCTTCCTGGTGCGCCGCAGTCCTCGTAACGCCAAGATCCGCGCCGAGTTCGCTGACCGTCGCCGCCGGGAACTAGCAGCCGCCCGGCAACACCACGCCAAATAATCCGCCCCCGCAGATCCTAGATTCTCCCTCCTGCATCAAGTCTGGCTCGGTAAAAGCACTCTGTGTAAAGCGCGGGGGAGAAGTTTTTCCTCCTGCCCAAAAATTTGGAAAACGTAGCGGCGTTTTCCAAATTTTGCGCCCACCTAGCCTGCTCGGATAAAACTTCTCCCCCGCGCAAGGGCTGCGGCTGGTACGGGAATCCCGAAAGGTACGCAACTAGCGTGCAGGGGCGGATTTATGCCACAGGACAAACAAAAACTCATTACCGAAAACATCAGATACCCACCAAACAAGCTACCCGATAAATAATCTATTGTTTTCAAGGCGCTGCGATAATAGTTCCCGCTTACGGGTCGCGGCCGGCAAAAGATACGAGAGGGACACGCAAGCCACCAGCATCTTCCTTATTCGGAAACATACCTATTAATCTCTTGAGATAATTCCCTATCCTCGCTTTAGCGAGGAAATCGGGGTCCCCGGAGTGCTTTTGCCGAGCCAGACCCGACGCTGGACGTTAACGGGAGACTTGGGTGGAGCGGGCTTTTAGGCGGCGATAGCGGCAAAGTGCCGCAAAAATGTCTTGGAGACGGGGTGCGACCAGGAACGCTGGATAGCGTCCAGCAGCGAAGGCCTGCCAGCTGGAGGACGCGAACTCGGCTGCGAAACGGGCACAGGCATCTGCAATAGTTTCCTTGCCGGTGGCGTCAGTGACCAAAGCGCGAATCGCATAAGCAATCGCTTCTGCTTGCCCGGGATCCACCACTTGGGCAAGGGCGGAAATATCGATTTCTTCGCGGTTCAAACGCAAAGTAGAAGTGCCTTCCGCGCGAGTCTTTTCGCGCCGCCCCGCTTGGGGAGGTGGGCAAGATAGCAGGAGCCGTTTGCGTACTGCCTCTTGCGGCCAGGGAGCAGCCGCGCTATCCGCGCTGCTTGCTGCGACCTCTCCCCTGCTTACTTCCCGCGCCCTGGCAGTGGCATCGTAGGGAAGGTAGTTTTCGAGCAGTAGCACTTGGTCGGCTAGATCCAGGAAATCTCCCGAGCCTCCCATCACCATAATGGTGGATACTCCCAGGTTTTTCCGGATACCTCCTACCCGATCGATTAGGGGAATAATCGGCTCGCTGCGCACTAGGCGCCGCATCCGGTTATCACGCAACAGTAGGTTGGTGGCGGAGGTATCTTCGTCAATCAGTAGCGCCCGCGAGCCGCACTCTATGGCTTCGGTAATTGCCGCGGCCTGCGAGGTGGATCCCGAGGCATTTTCGGTACAGAACGCGTTAGTGTCACCACCCCCGGGTAAAGAACCGATGAATAGGGAAATATCGGTGCCAGTTATTGCCCGCCCGTCCTCGGCGCGCACTTTTATCGCATCGGACAAAGTGGCAACCAGTTCGCGGCCATCCCCCGGAATATGGGGGTAAACCGCACGTTCCAACGCTTCTAGCAGTGTGGATTTACCGTGATATCCGCCCCCTACAATCACGGTAATCCCTTCGGGAATCGCCATTCCGGAAATTTTCCCGCTATAGGGCAGCTCTACGGTTTGCACCAGGGGCGAGGGCGTGTCCTGACCTAATATCGTAGGCAGGCGGAAAGGCACTGCATCTTTCATCGGTAAATCGCTGATTCCGGAGGCTCGAGCCAACAGCGCGCCGTCAGCCACGAAAGCCACCCACCCGCGCTCATGAAGAATTTTTTGCAGTGCCACATGGTCTTTAAGCGTATGAATATGGCGAGTGAGATCCGCTAAGTCGGGACCGTCATCCTCACCGAAACATACGGTTTTATAGACCAATTCGCACAGGTCATAGTCCAAGAAGCGGGCAAAGTTACGCCCTAAAATTCGCCGCCCTGCCGCTGGAAACGGTACCTGCACCCGTAGTTCCAGCCCGTCTTCACTGAGGGTTACCGAGGAACGCGGCAGAATTTCTTGCCCAACCGGCGCAATCCGCAGTTGTGCCTCAGATTTCCCACCCGAGCGCCTCGCCCCAAAAATTTTGCAGGCTCGCCGCGCCAAGAAATCTCCGGCCGCAATCTGCCCTAGCTGGTCGCGTGCAATTTCAGCGGGAATCTGGGTGGTATCCAGCGGTACTAATATCCGGCAGGCAGAAGGCGGAGCAAAGGGGTCGGACTGCACCCGGTCAATCGAGAAAGTAAAATCCCCGAAACTCCATTGCCCAATTAGTTGCTTATAGCCCCCATAAGAGCGTCCATCTAGTGATTTGGTTTTCCGAATTAGCTCATCTGCATCCCGCATAGTTCCCTATTCTATGACGCACCCTGGTTTGCCTTGTAGACTGGCAAGGTACCCCGAGAAGCAGCTTCCGGGCGTTACCTGGTGGCTGCACGGCGATTTCAGAGGATGAAAGGGATTTTTCGTGACTGACAAGCTGAAACTGGTTGACACTATCCAGGCGATTAACTGGAACGATATTGAAGACGATAAAGATTTGGAAGTTTGGGATCGGCTCACGGGAAACTTCTGGTTGCCGGAAAAGATTCCGCTGTCGAATGATTTACCTTCTTGGAAGACCCTGAAACCGGAAGAACAGTTGATGACCAACCGGGTGTTTACTGGTCTGACCTTGCTAGATACCCTGCAGGGTACGGTAGGCGCGGTTTCGTTGATTCCGGATGCGCGTACCCCACATGAGGAGGCTGTCTACACCAATATCGCCTTTATGGAGAGCGTGCACGCGAAATCGTATTCTTCGATTTTCTCTACTTTGCTGTCCACCACCGAAATTAACGAGTCTTTCCGCTGGAGTGAAGAAAACGAGAACTTGCAGCGTAAAGCGCATATCATCATGAACTACTATCAAGGTGATGATCCGGAAAAACGCAAAGTGGCTTCTACCTTGCTGGAATCTTTCCTGTTCTATTCCGGTTTCTACGCCCCCATGTATTGGTCTGCGCACGCCAAGTTAACTAACACTGCGGATTTGATTCGCTTGATTATCCGGGATGAAGCCGTTCACGGCTACTATATTGGCTATAAATACCAGTTGGCGGTCAACGAGTCTTCCCCCGAGCGGCGCGAAGAGCTCAAGGATTACACTTTTGACCTCTTGTCGGAGCTTTACGATAACGAAGAATCCTATACCGAGGATCTGTACGATCCCCTGGGGCTGACCGAGGATGTAAAGAAGTTCTTGCGTTACAACGCCAATAAAGCCCTGATGAACCTGGGTTATGAGGCATTGTTCCCGGCGGATTCTACCGATGTGAACCCCGCGATTTTGGCGGCACTGTCACCTTCGGCAGATGAAAACCATGACTTCTTCTCCGGTTCGGGTTCTTCCTACGTAATCGGGGAGATTGTCGATACCGAGGACGATGATTGGGACTTCTAAGTTCCTTTCGCTTGGCGAGGACGCTGGCCGGTTTTACAGATCGTGACCTAGCAACCCGACGCCAGAACTAAAGAAAGCTTTTGACCCGCTTGCCTCCGGCAGGCGGGTCAAAA
The DNA here is from genome assembly GCF_900106855.1 of Varibaculum massiliense. Taxonomy (NCBI): domain Bacteria; kingdom Bacillati; phylum Actinomycetota; class Actinomycetes; order Actinomycetales; family Actinomycetaceae; genus Varibaculum; species Varibaculum massiliense. Next base: position 785,014 of record NZ_FNWI01000004.1, read on the forward strand.
AATTTATCGGCTTAGCCTAAGCACCTGCGCTCACAGCTTCCTTAATAGGGATATCGTAAAGGTATGAGTGATATTCCTACTTACCCACAGCCTCGTCCCGCTTCCCGGGTGCTAGTTACCGGCGCCTCCACCGGTATTGGAGAGGCAACGGTTCGGCAACTGCGCGCCAGCGGCTGGGCGGTAATCGCGGTAGCGCGCCGTCGTGAACGCCTGGAAAAACTAGCGGCGGAAACCGGATGCGAGTTCTTCGCCTGCGATTTAACTGACCGCAATGCCGTTGAGGAAATGGTAGCGGAACTGCTAGCCAAGGGGCCACTGACTGCGGTGGTTAATAACGCTGGGGGCGCTATCGGCACCGATTCGGTAGCGGATGGCAAAGTGGAGGACTGGGAACAGATGTACCAGCGCAACGTGGTTACGGCCTTGAACGTCACCCAAGCTACCCTACCTTCCTTGCGCGAAAACGGCGGTGACCTGCTGTATGTTACTTCTACTGCCGCCCTCGACACCTATCCCGGTGGCGGCGGGTATGTGGCTGCTAAGCACGCCGAACAGATGATTCCTTTGACTTTGCGTCAGGAACTGGTGGGCGAGCGGGTACGCTTAATTGAAATCGCGCCGGGCATGGTGAAAACCCCCGAGTTTTCCCTGAATCGCCTGGGTTCCAGGGAGGCCGCTGAGCAGGTGTATCGCGGAGTTGAGGCTCCTTTGGTTGCCGAGGATATTGCTGACTTAATCAGCTGGTGCCTCTCGCGTCCACCCCACGTGAATATCGATCGGGTAATCATCCGCCCGGTTGCCCAGGCTACCAACACTTTAGTGGCGCGTGATTAGAGCGCTTAGAGCATACAGGATACGCAGCCTTCGACCTCGGTCCCCTGCAGGGCATGCTGACGCAGACGCATATAGTAAAGGGTCTTAATCCCTTTACGCCAAGCGTAAATATAGTTCTTGTTGACCTCGCGGGTAGTGACCGTATCCGGGTAGAACAGCGTCAAGCTGAGTCCTTGATCCACGTGTTGGGTGGCCACCGCATAGGTATCGATAATCTTTTGGGGACCAATCTCGTAGGCGTCCTGGTAATACTCCAGATTGTCGTTATCCATATAGGGAGCCGGATAGTAAACCCGCCCGATCTTGCCTTCTTTACGAATCTCAATCTTGGCCACGATCGGGTGGATCGAGGAAGTGGAGTTATTAATATAGGAAATCGACCCGGTTGGCGGCACCGCCTGTAGATTCTGGTGGTACATTCCGTATTCCCGGACTTTTTCCGCCAGTTTCTTCCAATCTTCGCTGGTAGGTACCTTGATTGACGATTTTTCTAGCAGCTCCCGGCACTTTTCAGTCTGGGGAGTCCAGTCGCCGTTAATGTATTTTTCAAAATACTGCCCGGAATAATATTGGGAGTCCTCGAAGCCTTCAAAGCGTTCCCCGCGCTCTTTCGCAATCTTGCACGAGGCTTTAATCGCTTCGAATGCCACCGTCAGGAAATATATGTTGGTGAAATCCAGGGCTTCTTCACTGCCGTAGAATACCTTTTCTCGCGCTAGGTAGCCGTGCAGGTTCATTTGCCCGAGGCCAATAGCGTGGCTCATACTGTTACCACGCTCGATCGAAGGCACCGCCCGAATATTTGACAGGTCAGATACGCTGGTCAAGCCGCGGATCGCGGTCTCGATGGTGGCAGAAAAGTCCGGAGAATCCATAGTCTTGGCAATATTTAGCGAAGCTAGGTTACAGGAAATATCTTTACCCACCTGCTCATAGGTGAGGTCTTCGTTGAACTCGCTCTTTTCCGAGACCTGCAGGATCTCTGAACACAGGTTGGACATGGAGATCCGTCCCTTGATTGGGTTAGCCCGGTTGACGGTGTCCTCGTAAACAATATAGGGGTAGCCGGATTCGAACTGGATTTCCGCCAGGGTCTGGAAGAAACGGCGCGCGTCAATCTTCTTTTTGCGGATCCGCCCGTCCTCTACCATTTCCCGATAATGTTCGGTGATGGAAATATCGCTCATCGGTTTCCCGTAGACCCGCTCTATATCGTAAGGGCTAAACAGGTACATGGGTTCTTTATTGCGTGCCAGGTGGAAAGTAATATCCGGGATTACTACCCCCAGGGACAGGGATTTAATCCGGATCTTCTCGTCCGCATTTTCCCGCTTGGTGTCCAAGAATTCCATAATGTCAGGGTGGTGGGCATTAAGATAAACCGCCCCGGCACCTTGCCGCGCCCCCAACTGGTTGGCGTAAGAGAACGAATCCTCTAACAGTTTCATTACTGGAACTACCCCGGAGGACTGATTCTCGATTTTCTTAATCGGGGCGCCCGCTTCCCGCAGGTTCGTGAGCGAGAGGGCCACCCCGCCTCCGCGTTTAGAAAGCTGCAGCGCCGAGTTAATCCCGCGCGCAATCGACTCCATATTGTCCTCGATGCGCAGCAAGAAGCAGGAAACCAGCTCCCCGCGAGCTTTCTTGCCCGCATTTAGGAAAGTGGGGGTGGCGGGTTGGAAACGACCAGTCATGATCTCGTCCACTAGGCGCTTGGCGAGCTCTTCGTCCCCGCGAGCCAGATAGAGACCCACCATACATACCCGATCCTCGAAACGCTCCAGGTAGCGTTTACCATCGAAAGTTTTCAAAGTGTAGGAAGTGTAATACTTGAACGCCCCCAGGAAAGTGGGGAAACGGAACTTATAGGCATAAGCCCGCTTAAATAGGTCTTTGACGAACTGGAACTGGTATTGATCTAGGACTTCCTGCTCGTAGTAACCCTCGCTAACCAGGTAACGCATCTTTTCTTCCAGGTCGTGAAAGAACACCGTGTTCTGGTTTACGTGCTGCAAGAAGTATTGGCGCGCAGCCTCTTTATCTGCCCAAAACTGGATTTTTCCCTCTTTATCATACAGGTTCAGCTCCGCGTTTAACGCGTGATAGTCCCGATCGGGGGAGGGCGCGGTTTCTACTCCGGTGTCAGTTAGATTTTCTGCCAAAACTCACTCAGTCCTTTACGGCATACCTCAACATCCTGGGAGGTTCCCAGGAGTTCATACTTGTACATAAATGGGATTTTCAGTTTTTGGGCGAGGATATCACCGGCAATGCAATACGCTTTGCCGAAGTTAGTGTTTCCGCTGGCGATAACCCCTACGCAGTGGTCGCGGTTGCTTTTTTCGTTTAAGAACTTGATTACTTGCTTGGGAACGGCGCCTTTGATATTTCCGCCCCCATAAGTAGGCACCACAATCACATAAGGCTCGTTTACATAAAGGAAGGGGTCGCGAGGGCGCAGCGGAATTCTTTTATTACGAAAACCTAGTTTTTCTACGAAACGTTTGGTGTTACCGGTTGCGGAAGAAAAATAGACCAGCAGAGGCTCCGTATCGCTCACCTTTGACCTACCTTATCGCTCTTGATATTCGCTGTATTGCACAAACGCGCTGTCACCACTGGAGCAGCACCCCACTTCTTAGCGCTAGGCGCCTCGCGCAATTCTTTTTCTTGAGGACGAGACTGCCTTAGGCAGTAGCTACCGCGCGAGCTGCGACTGCTAGTCCCTTGATTTTGTCAGGACGGAACCCGCTCCAAGAATCACCGTCGGCTACCACTACCGGAGCTTGCACGAATCCCAGGGACTTGACGTGTTCGAGTGCCTCTAGATCCTGGCTCATATCAATTTCCGCGTAAGAAATCCCCTGCTTCTTTAAGGCACGCTTAGTCGCATCACACTGCACACAACGGGGCTTAGAGTAAACGGTGATCGACATGCTTCTGCGCTCCTTATTTTCGCTTTCTTCGTCTGCGCTATTCAAAGAATAACATCATTGTAGTTTTTCTGCCGCCAAATTTTAGCGACGGATTAAACACTACACCTAGTAGTTACTTAACGCCAGCACCCCAAGATAGTGTGTTTGGGGATAACCGGTGGAAAGAGGGTGAATTTCTGGGGAAACCCTGCACCCCCAAATAATTAACTCGCTGGACACCCGGCACCTGCCTGCTTTTTAGGTAAATTTTTCCTTCAAGACGATTGGTGAGCGGTTCCACCAAAAATTGTGGATAAAAACTTTCCCCGGCGTGTCGCAGTCGTCCACGCACAGCGGCGGATTTTGCCTCCTGTAGCGGGTCGGGCCGTAAAAGCGCTCGGGGGACCCCGTGAGCTTCGCAAAGCTCAGCTCAAGCCCCTCTCGCATCTTTTACAGCTCGACACGTACGTAGGCGGTACCAGCGAGCGTGGAGCCAGGGTTTTATCCGAGTGGGTGCGGTGGGCATAAGAATTCGGAAAACGCCGCTACGTTTTCCGAATTCTTGGGCAGGAGGAAAAACCCAGGCTCCGCGCGGAAAACGGCAGGAGGAAAAACTTCTCCCCCGCGCTCGTCCCGGATTTTGCTTCGCGCCCCGAAAACCGGCCAGGCGCGCACACATCTGTGCGCTAAATTCGCGGATTACGATACTGGCGCACCGTGTGGGGGGCTAGGTTTTATCCGAATAGGCTAGGCGGGCGTAAAAATCGGGCAAATCTTTGTAGCTTTGCCCGATTTTTTGGGCGGGAGGAAAAACCTAGCCCCTCACACACACGCGAACTAATCTCGATAAGGTGGTATCCAGAACAGCTACGTATTAAGGAGCAGGCGATGAGTGAGCGCATGAACGTGGAATCTTTCAACCTCGACCACACCAAGGTGGTGGCTCCCTTTGTGCGGGTAGCCGATCGTAAACGGTTGCCTGGCGGCGATGAACTGGTCAAATATGATGTGCGTTTTTGCCAACCGAACCGGGAACACCTGGAAATGGACACGGTACATTCGATTGAACATCTAACCGCGGAGCTGATGCGCAACCACACCGATCGGTTGATTGATTTTTCACCTATGGGTTGTCAAACGGGATTTTACGCCCTGATGTTAGGGGTGGAACCGCAGGAGTTTACCCAGCTTTTGGCGCTAACTTTTGAAGATATTCAACGCGCCCAGGAAGTTCCCGCCGCAAATGAGCGGCAATGCGGGTGGGGTACGCACCATAGTCTGCAAGGAGCCCAGCAGGCTGCCGCGCGTTTCTTGAGCGCACGCGCTAGCTGGAATCAGATCTACGCGTAGGAAGTAAACATATTATGACCAGTTACGATACCGTAGTAATTTGCGCGGAACTTACCGAGCTAGCTCCTTTAGTCAGTCGCTCTTGGTTGCAAGAATGTTTAGCTCACCGCCTTGATGTTTCCTATCTGCCCGCAGAACCCGAGAAAGCATTACCTTCTCCCCTTGAAGAACAATCTGGGCTGCAGTTTTACCCGATGGATTTGCCGGAGGAATCGGGGAAGGTACTCGCGGTACAAAGCGGAGTGGGGATAGTTAATGCTGCCCGCGCCGCCACGGTTGCCATCGAAGTTTTGGGGGCTAAACAGCTATTTTACTCGGGAACAGCCGGGGGATTAGCCGCAGATAGCCAGGTGGGGGAAGTCATTTTCGGCGACACCTATGTTTTCCATAACGCGGACGCCACCGCCTTTGGGTATCCGCCTGGTCAATTGCCGGGAATGCCCGCCAGCTACCCGGCTAGCGAAAAGCTGATTTCAGCTGCCCGCAGCCTTTTTCGCCCTAACTTCGGGACAGATGATTCTACTGGTGAGGATTGGGAAAAGACTGAGCCGAACCTATCATTCCTGAAAACTACAGGTGAAAAGGACGAAGCTGACAACCTGGGGTATCTGCTGAATGGGGTGCCAGCTCGCTGTGGCACTATCGCTACGGGTGATTCTTTTATTACTGACGCCAATGTCCGCGAGGTTCGCGCGGCTTTTCCTGCAGCTTTAGCCGCCGAAATGGAGTCAGCTGCCGCAGCTCAAGTAGCTTACCTGTGTGGAGTTCCATTCTTGGCAGTACGCTGTGTTTCTGACCTTTGTTCCCCGGCCGGACAAGAGGTATACCACGGTAATGCCGCCGTTTGTGGCGCTATTGCGGCCGCTGCTACCATCTGTCTGCTCCGCCTCATCTAGAGGCTAACCCATCGAATTAGCTAATGCGATTTCTAGTCTCACCCTCTTTAATCCAAACCGACTAGCATAGCCGTATAGATTATTACCTCTAGGAGATTTTATGGCTTTGTCTGTTTCCCGGCGCATAAAAATAATTATTGCGGTAGTTGTTGGGTTAATGGTACTAGCAACTGCTGCAGGCGCCGCAAGCTACGCTCTAATCTCAGACAAAGCGGATAATTCCCCTAAAGCCGCTGCCTCCACATCCCGCTCTACCCCGAAGAAGACGCCCACTAAAGCTAAAACTCCTACCGCTACTCCCAGCACCACCACTCCCACTCCCGAACCGGTAAACTGTGCGGAAGTAAAATGTGTTGCTTTAACTTTTGATGACGGCCCAGGAGCTGACACTCCGCAACTTTTGGATATTTTAAAGGCTGAAAAGGTTCGGGTAACTTTCCTTTTAGTGGGCAAGTCCGTTGCCACCTACCCGGATACTGTTGCGCGCGAGGTTGCGGAGGGACATTCCATCGGAGCACACACCTGGTCACACCCGGAACTGACAAAACTTTCCGATGCAGGAATAGTTAATGAAGTCAACGCCACAGTCGAAGCAATCAGCAAAGCTGCCCCGAACGCCAAGGTTACTTTTACTCGCCCACCCTATGGAGCATTCAACTCCCGGGTGATTTCCGTGCTGCAATCTCTGCAACACGCCGCCCTTCTTTGGAATGTTGACACTTTAGATTGGAAGAATCGGGATCCGAATGCCGTATTACAGCAGGTAAAAGAGCAAGTGAAACCGGGGTCTATTATCCTAATGCACGATATTCACCCCACTACCATCCAGGCAGTGCCAGAGATTATCAAATATTTACATTCCGAGGGATTCACTTTGGTTACCGTGCCGGAAATGTTTGGAGGTTCCCTGACCCCCGGCAAGGTTTATTTCGACCAAAACCTGATTCAGTAACCTTGCCGATTGCATCCTCCCGGTAAATACCTTAGGAACCTGGAAGGAGGAATCGTCACTTAAGGTTCGGGGGTAACCCAAGAATCTAGGTGAGCGTCGGGGTGGGCGGCAATCAAATCTGTAAGCGAGGCTGCCGAAGTAATCATCTGTGCCATTCCCCGCGCACCAACTACTCCTGCCAAGGCAGTGCCTACCCCCATTTCAGCCAAAGCATCAACTTTCAGCCCTGGCCAGCCGTGAAGCCACTTTTGTAAATCAGTAGGTACTTGCGCCAACCCAATCCCGGCAGCAAAAAGCGCCCCGACTAGCCCGGCAATACTATCGGTTGCCCCGCCGAGTTGAACTGCGAGGGACACAGCTCTGCGGAAAGCATCTTGCCCGCTCACCGGATTTTCACGGTGCTCGATTTTCACTGCCCGCAAGATTCCGGCAACCGCCTGCAGGGCGGGAACCGCATAGGTATTGTCCCGAGGAGGTTGGAAATAGGTTTCTTCTGCCTGCTGCAGCCATTCGCGCCACTGCTCCCGACGGGAGGGGGCAAGCAGGGCGATTCCGCTGCCCAGATTTATCCGGCTTGCCCAGGATTCATCACCAGGTAGAGGGTCAATCACCGCTCGGCGAATCGCTTCCGCATAGATAATTGCTGCTTCGCTAGCGAGGGAATCCACGTTAGTCAGTTCGGTGACTGCGCGCACCGACTCTGCCGTCCACTGGGGGTCTTTTATACGGGTGAGCCCGAGAATAGCGCAGCGACTGAGTGGCCCAGAACCACTGGTGCGACGGGTACGTATATGGAAATAGGCTGCTGCAGAGCGTATTTTTCGCGCCGGATTCATATTAGAAATATCGTTAACAGTGGTTTCTAATACCACTCGCGTGGGGGCATCAATTTTTCGAGTTCCCCCCTGATACCAGGCTAAATAGCGGGAAGTGATTGCATCTAAACCTTCTTCAGTGGTGAGGTCGATTCCGGTGACTGCCACTTCAGCTAGGCAGATTGCTAGCTGGGTATTTTCGGACCATTCCCCGCTTTCTAGCCGGTCCTCGGCTCCTAGCATTCGCGGGGTTCCTGCTAGGGGCGGGGTTTTAAACTCGTAGCCGACTCCTAGGGCATTACCGCAGGCTTGTCCCACTAGAACTGCACTCGCCCTATCTGCCATGATTGCTAGGGGTGCTCGATCGCCGCGCCGAATCAAGTCATTTTCTTGATCGCCGCGTCCCAGGTTTATTTCGCACGCCTCAGCCACCCTTTCAACTCTAATGCACGCGCGGCCTGATAAGCCACCACCCCCTGGCTAGAACGGATGCTTAACGCTCTAGCCCGGGATGATTCCCCTGACCACAATGCCCTTAGTGGTTAAGGTCATCTCCGGCGCGCCCGGTAGGAAAGTAAAAGACCGCCACCCCCTATCGCGAGCAAACCTAGTCCAATCACCTCCGAAAAATTCCCGCCGGTTTTAGCTAACAGGTTGTGTACGGCTGGGGGAATAAATTCTGCCGGGACTGAGTATTGTTCGCTAGTTTCCGTTTCCGAGCTGCGGAAAGCCTGAGTTCGTGTATCCCCTTTATAGGTACTCACAAACACATAAGTGTCTTTGCAGGGCAACCGTTTTAGACTGAGCGGTTTGCCATCTTTGTCTTTATCTACCGTATAGGTGCCATTCTTGGCGGGAACTTCGATGGTAGCCAATGGCTTTTTCCCTTTAGCGTCTTGATCTTTAATTGGTTGCGGCAAACAGTAAAGGTCGTTTTGCACCACCTTTTCGTCGGCAGACCATTTCCCGCTACCGGTAAAATCAGGGTGATCGTCTGGGAATCCGCTTAGTTCTACCTGGTCAGTCAAAATCTTATCGCCCCGACTTAGAATCACTTTCGCCTGGGTTTTCACCTGAGGGGTAAACGGCACTACCTGAGTTTCCGCTTCCTCAAAGAAATCGGGAACATAATCTGATTTCAAATAGGTACCTTCAGGCTGCGAACTGCGCTTCACCGCCGCCACAAAAGTATAAAATCCCGGTTTCTCTGCCAAATAGGGGTCTTTTTCGTTAGAAATCCTAACCCCATCTTTAGCTTCTTCCGCGTTGCTAGGAGTGGCGGGAATCTGCCAAGTTTTTACCGGTTTTTCCTCTGGGGGAATCTCACCGGGGCCGCGAGCAGAACTGAACGGTCCATAAACCGCTAAATCAACCATTACGCTCTGCCAACTGTCTTCTCCAGTTTTCTTCCCCCACTCTCCCTCAGGTTTTACCGTGATCTCATCAGTTAAGGTATTCCCTTTCTCTTGCGAGATCATGCGTGATTGGGTTTGCGTTTTTACGTTAAAGAACTGACGAGGCTCGGCATCCGCAATTGCATTAGCACTAACTTGTGTGGGTTCACCGGCAATCAGCAAATCTTGCCAACGCGGATGTTCCCACACCTCGTAGCTAACCGGAGGAAGCCCCTCTGCCGTCACCTGCACCTCAACTTTCCCAGGAGCTGTCACCTCTATGGGAACTTCTTGCACGCTTTCACTGGAGGAAAGTTTAAGGGTATTAGCTTGATTCTTTCCGGAAAAATGAGCCGGTCCCGATAAGGTCACGGTTTCATTTAGCCCCGCCAGGGGGTATCCGGTGGCACTTTGCAACACCGGTAGCGCCAAAATTCCCTGGGTAGAACCGGTAGCGACTTTTATTTCCGGGGTATCGATTCTGTAGGGGCCAGCATAGGAGGTAGCTTCTGTCAACAGCTGTCTTGCGCGCTGTTTAATATTGTCGGAAGCAATTTGCTTGGAGGTAAAACGACCCGAAAGCGAATGAATTGCATATACGGTTGCCGCGAGTTCGGGGTCGCCTTTATCGATGGCGCTACGTAATTTACCAAGCAGATAGGCAACCTGGTATTGCTGCCCAGCAGAAAACACCACAGTAGAGCCCTTTTGTTGATATTTAACCTCAAAAGTTTTTTCATCAGACCGGTATTCTTGGCCTCCAGTAATCAACTGCCTTCCCTGGTAACTGACCCATTGATTGCGTGGTGAATTTAGTTGCCGATCGGTAGCACATACCGCCACCTTGCTACCATCTGTAGATTTGCGCGCATTTAGCTGAATATTGGAGTTTCCGTAGTTTTTCCATACTGCCCCCGGCCCCGCTGCCTGGGATGTTTGCTGCTCACTAGCTACTATTACCGAAGATACAACTGCGATTACTGCAGCTGCTCCCAGTAAAGTCAACCGTTTTCGCAGACGCGTACGTCGCCCTCGCCCAGTCCTAATCCTGGAGGAGGCAGCGGAAATATACTTGTTTCTTACGGAGCTAACGCCATTGTTTCTTTCTTTTTCCATAAACAACAGATTCGCATTTGTATTTTTATGGGGCGATGCCTGAAAAATCTGCTGGGGAAAACATAAGGCACTCCCCTGCTGGGGACAACTAGCTTACAAACAGCCAAAACTAGCCTTAAAACCTGTTTCGCCTCATCAAATAACTTAAAGTATCCAGAGATTTAAGTAACCAGCTCGTATTCATTCACAGAAATCACTTTTCGGCACCGAGACTAGTCGTGAGAATATAGGACGTAAATACAGCGCCTGACACTAGCAAAAGATACGGCAATAAAGGTAGTAGGTAATGAGCAGCTCGGTTCCCCCTCCGCCTTCCGAGATGATTCCCACTCCTGCTCCCGTACACGCCTCGATACCCGCTATCGCCACCCCACCCCCTCCAACAGCGGCTTCCGCTCCCGCTAATCGCCAAACTTCTAATGCCAGCTACCGGATTTTAGGGCTGGACGGACTGCGTGCCATAGGGTGCGCCGCAGTTTTGCTTTACCACTTGTTACCAGAGGCTGCTCCGGGAGGATTCCTGGGAGTAGACGTATTCTTTGTGCTTTCCGGATTCCTGATTACTGCTTTACTGGTGCGGGACTACGAAAAACTCGGCAAGGTAAGAATCACGCGGTTTTGGCTGCGCCGAATTCGGCGCCTTTTCCCGGCAGTTGCCACTACTGCTTTTTCTTGCACTATCATTGCACTTTTCGTTTCCCGCGACCTCTTACTAGGAATAAAAGGTCAACTTGCGGGAGTTTTAACGTTTACCTATAACTGGTTAAAGCTTTTCAAGGGCGAAAACTATTTCAACCTGTCCAATCCCGATTTATTCACAAACATGTGGTCGCTAGCGGTAGAGCAGCAGTTTTATCTGTTTTGGCCGCTGGTAGTGGTGCTGCTAGTACTATTTCCCCGCCCCCTCAAAGTTTTGGCGGCACTGCTTCTAGCAACCGCGTCAACTGCCCTAATGGGGTTAATAGCACCCGATAATTTAAATCGTGCCTATATGGGGTCGGATACCCACGCTTTCGGCTTGATGATTGGGGCGGCGCTAGCATTTACAATTCAATCCCCCTTAGCTAGTGCTTCTACCCCTGCCAAAGGGGCGCAAGTGCGGGGGTTAGGCGGGACTGTCGGCCTTATTGCACTGCTAATCTGCTTTTACCTTGCTCCTGACCAAGGTAAATACACCTACCCTTGGCTAACCCTGCTAGTTTGCCTAGCTGCTGCCCTAGTTATTCAAGCGGTTTTAGCGCCAGTAATCATCAAGAAAACTGCGGTTTCCCCTCTAGTTTTCATCCTCGACAGCAAGCCCTTTGTCTGGTTGGGAGAACGCTCCTACAGCATCTATCTTTGGCACTGGCCAATTCTGGTTATTTCTCGCGCCGCTGCTCCGCTGCTAAATCCGTTAATAAACGCCCTGATAGTAACCGCACTTTCGGTACTTTTGGCTGCAGTAACTTACCGCTGGATTGAGAATCCGATGCGTCAAGATGGAATCCTGCACACTCTGAAAGGATGGCTATACCCAATTGGAAAGCGCCCCTTTGCTCGCGCTGTCCGCTGGGTTGCGGTCTTTACTATCATTTCGGCAGTTATCGCTAGCGTAGTGTTGGCGCCGGCAAAAACTTCCGCACAAGAGGCGGTGGAGCGAGGGGAAGCCGCTAAAGCCCCCGCCAGTAAGGCTCCCTCTAAACCCCCTGATAACTCCCCTGCACCTACACCCCGTGGCTTGCCAATTCAACCGGTGGGTGCCAATGTAACTTTTCTGGGAGATTCGGTGATGCTTGCTGCTAAGGGCGAGATTCAAGCAGCTTTCCCGGGTGCCCTGGTTGATGCAGAGGTGTCTCGCGCCTGGCCAACAGCAGTATCCCTGATTAACCAATATAAAGAGTCTGGTCAGCTGGGGTATTGGGTGGTACTCAGTTTAGCAACTAATACCGACTTAAGACCCGAGCAGATTGATCCAGTCCGGCAAGCATTAGGACCCGACCACCACTTGGTTTTAGTTACCGGGTTTGGCCCAACCAGTGAACCTTGGATTTATAGAACCAATGACGCCTTGATTGTCTACGCCGCAACCCACCCTAAAGACACCCTAATCGTGAGATGGGATCAAGTCGCGCCTACTATACGAGAACATTTGGCCTCCGACAGCGTACACCCCGATCAAGAGGGAGCTAAACGCTGGGTAACTGAGCTAGTGCAGACCCTCAAGGACTACCCGGGAGTTACTCAAGTGGGGGCGTCTTAGCCTACCGAGACCCTGGTAAGCACAGGTATTAACCAAAATAATTATCTCCAGCTCAGGGTACCCACCCTACATCCTCGCGTAAATCTTAGGAAGGCTACCCCAGGAGGATTAGCTAACCAGCCAGCACTTGCGCAATGATTTCTTGAGTTTGCTCAGGGCCGGTAGTCGCGCGGGTTTGCACTCCGGTGCGCACCGCCGGATAGTCGTTTCCATCCGGATCCAGCCGATCGCCTACGAACAGAACCTGCGGGGGATGGAGCCCGGTTTGTTGGAGGAACTCCTCTATCCCATACGCCTTATCAATCCCTTTCATGGTGATATCTACCGAGGTAGAACCACCAGAAAGTACAGTAAGTTCCGGCAACAGCTTTCCCGCATGGGAAGCGATCTCGGCTCGCTTTTCACCGCTGGGATCCCAAACATCCTTTTCCTCTCTGCCTGCCTGCTGCCCCAGGGCAGAATAGGTCAACTGGGAGCCACGATCTTCGATAATCTCCCCCGCTGGATTCTGACACCAATACCCCAGGGAGCGCGCAACCTCCGCAATCACTTTTTTCGCTTTAGCAGCAAGAGCAGGATCCATGTCTAGGACATACTTGGCCTGCCAGCCGCCATTTTCAAACCGGTAGTAGCGGGTACCACAGGTAGGCATAAGATGCAGGTTTTCCGGCGTAAAAACTTGCGACTGTAAAGGGGTCAATAGCTGACGCGAAAACTGTTGAAAGGAACCCCCGCTGATTACCCCGGTGGAAAGAGTTCGGGTCAGACGAGCAAACTCCCCTGCCATTTCCGCTGTCATTGCTTGCTTCGAAGGGGTCAAAGTGCCGTCCAGGTCAAATACCATCGCCTTAATCGCGCCCACTTCTAGCCTTTCTATTGTGTAGTGACCTCAAGCCAAGTAGCCATTGTAAAGCCTAAAGCTGAATTCTTGATTTTTTGCCTGACGCCAGGCTTTAAACACCCCTTACCCTCGGTGACCGAGGAGCTGACGGCGCGGCAAATTTCCGGGTAACACCGGCGGCAGAGCAGCTAAAAAACAGCGTAATTTCCATGTTTTTCTACCCAAAAAGATGCGTGTAATCGTTTTCACAAAAGCCGTTTTAATCTACAACAAACCCTTTACTAGCTGCCTGTTTAGGCGTGCAATAGCTACTTTCTAACCCTAGATTCTCATTTTCTTTTGTCTAGACATTGACTCGGGGCGCGAAAGCTTCGTATAGTAATCATGTAAACGTTTCCACGAGGAAGAGAGTTCAACCGGAACTTTCCGAATCGTAAGAACAGAAAGAGAGAAAATAAAATGGCTATTTTTGTTGCACCGTCCGTCCCGATGACTTCTACTCGGCTGGAAGAGCCGAGCATGGTTGCTGCTGTCGCGTTTTTCGCGCTAATGTTCGCCGGCGCTGGGATCACCCTAGTTGGCATCGTTGCAGCTTCCGCGATTACCACTATCCTAGGCGGACTGATGACCGCTGTTAGCACTCTTGGAGTTGCATGGGCTCACCTGTACTTCAAGCTCAAGGGAGAATAGGTAAAAGGCGGCAACAGATTTCAGTTGCCTACAAAGACCTCATGTGCGTCGCCGCCAGCGACGCCTAAAGTCTAGCCAAGCAGAAAAGGAAAATAGGCACGCGCCGCACGATTAGGTGCCGTACTGATAAATAGAGCTGATACCGAACCTGGGATTAGTACCCGGGATTCAGAAGATTAGCTAATCAGCTTCCAGGCTTGGCAGACTCTCTCAAGACTGTTAGCTAGTGGGGCGGATGGATATCCATCCGCCCCACTTTTTTGCGCTCAGACCTATCACCCTCTCACCCTCTGCTCGCAGTAGAAAAGAAAAAAGACACGAAAAGGCAAGTTTTCGGAACCCAAAACCTTTTGGGTAGCAACTTCCCTCTGTAGATTGTCCAGCTCGTTCCTACACCAAACCTTACCGTCAAGGATTATCCCCACTCGGAGCAAACCCGGGAATACCGCCCGGGAGCGGAGGCGGGAAAAACCAAGAGACACGCGAACACAAAAGGGCGGGCGCGTCCTCCCTCAATAAGGACGCGCCCGCCTAGATAAGGCAACTAGTAGCTGCCCAAGCGACTAACGCAAACCGGCTAGCCTATAGTGACATATCCACCACAGCGCGGCCTTGTACCGCGCCTTTGGCTAGCAACTGGTAGGTGGCACCGGCTTCTTCTAACGGAACCCGCTTGGTAACAATCTTTTGGTAATCGATTAGACCCTGATCCGCCATGCGAATTACTTCGGGCAGATCCTGACGAGTGCGAGCCCCGTAAGATCCCAAAATGTGCTGGGAACGACGCACCAGGCGATTGATTTCTACCTGCGCAGTTTGTACTCCGGCTCCCAGGCCGATCGGCACCATGCGGCCTCCATCTTTAAGCACATCCAAGGCAGTGGTCCAGGTTTCCGGACGCCCGAGAGCCTCGAAAGCTACATCTACGCCCTTACCGCCGGTAATCTTGAGGATTTCCGCACGTGCATCCTGAGTAACCGAATTAATCACGTCGGTGGCACCCAATTCTTTAGCAGTGGCTAGCTTATCATCGGAAATATCAATAGCCACTACCTGCCGAGCCCCGAAGGCCTTGGCAATCTGGATGATATTCGAGCCTACACCGCCGGTGGCAACTACCGCTACTGTCTCTCCAAAGTGCAGGTCAGCGCCGCGGCGCACTGCACCAAAGGCGGTCAGCGCCGCACAGCCGATAATCGCCGAAGAAACCAAATCCATACTTTCCGGAACTACCGCTACTGAGGTGGAGGGTACTACCGCGTATTCGGCGAGCCCACCCATGGAGTACATGGCGATCTCGCTGCCATCTAGATCAGCCAGGCGAGTGGTGCCGTCATAGAGTTTGCCCTGCAAGCGATTGAGATCGAAGAAGGGTGCGCAAAGATCATCACGTCCAGACGCGCAGGCTTCACACTGCCCACAAGGCATTAGGAAGGCTCCGGAAACATACTGACCAACTTTCAGACCGGTGTGATCGTTCCCCTCCCCCAGTTCAACGATTTGTCCGGCAACTTCATGCCCGAGGACGCAGGGCTTGGGGAAGTCGATAGCTCCCCCGATTACGTGCAGGTCAGAGTGGCAAAGTCCGCAGGCAGCAACTTTGATAAGTACTTCTCCCGCCTTGGGGTGGGGGGTGCGGATCTCATTTACTTCCAGCCCTTTGTCAATATCGCGTAGGACTGCAGCTTTCATTGTTTCCGGAATCGTCATATCCTGCTCCTTTGCTAGAGTTTAGTTTAAAAACTTTCTTGACCTTGCAGAGCGGCGGACACTGCCGCTGCTGTCGGTTAAGTCCAGTATCAACCAGATTTATTACTTTGTCCATACATTTTAACAAAATAGTATATTTCTCCGGTAACTTTCGAACTAGAAAGGATTTGCTCGGGACTAAGGGCACAGACAATCACCTATTTAGAAAATGGCGAATGCTCACTCTCGGTGGTTAATCTCTTACAAAAATAATTGTAACTACAATAACCTGGAAGCTAGATTTACCGGCTTCAACCTCAAGAGTCTATGAGAAGGGAGAGGGGATGCTCGTACTTACCCCGGGTTTAATCGCTACTCTGGTGATTTGCGCCCTGATGTGCGGACTGGCAAAAACAGCATTGCCGGGACTGGCATGCGTGCCGGTCGCCATTCTGGCTGCAGTGATGCCTACGCGCCCCTCCACTGCCCTAATGTTGCTGATGCTGCTCACCGGGGATTTTCTGGCCATCTGTACATACCGCAGCGATGCTGACTGGAAAGTTCTGCGCGACCTGTTCCCACCGGTAGCCGTGGGGGTAGCTATCGGCGCTATTTTTCTGGCAAAAGTATCTAACCAGGTAATGAAAGTTTCTATCGGAATTATTATTTTGGCACTGACTGCCCTCACCCTGGGATTAATCTGGTATGCGCGTCGCACCGGGCGCGACCTCGCTGCCTCTATGAGCACATCCCTACCCGCGCGCCTGTTCTACGGTTCCCTGTCGGGCTTTACCACTATGGCCGCAAACTCGGGAGGCCCAGTGGTCTCCCTTTATTTCCTGGCCTCCCGTTTTGAAGTCCGCCGCTTTTTAGGTACTCAAGCCTGGTTTTTCTTTATCGTCAACCTGCTAAAACTACCTTTTTCCGCCGGTATTGGCTTAATCGATCGGCAAATGCTGCTGATCGCCCTGTGCCTAGCTCCCCTGGTTATTGGAGCAGCCGTGCTGGGACGCTGGTGGATAGGGCGTATTGACAACAAGATCTTCGATCCCATTGTCACTGCCCTAACCATCGTTTCCGCAGTGTTCCTGCTGCTCTAGCCGCGAGCGCGCCGCGTAATCTGCGGGCGCGGGAAACCTGATAAGCGCGGGGAAAGATTTTTCCTCCCGCCCAAGAATTCGGAAAAAGACCGCAGGCATTTTCCGAATTCTTATGTCCACCGCACCTGCTCGGATAAAACCTTTCCCCGCGCCTATTTACACTCAATACCCCCACACTTTTTCCCTGCATTTCACCGCAGTAAGAAAATAACTGAAAGCTAATCCCATAATCGGTTCCACACGGGTTATTCAGCAGATGCAAACGCGGGGGCGAGCTGGGCTCGCCCCCGCGTATCAGGTAACTGACCTACAGATTTTCACCTGTAGATTTAGCAGTTACTTGCTGTAAATGTGCTCCATGTAGGATTCGATTTCATCCAAGGAACGTCCGGAAGTTTCCGGCATGATCTTGAACAACACCACCGCAATGATCAGGTTCAACACCCCATACATCGCATAAGTGGGTCCACCGCCCAGAGCGGCAATCATCGGCGGGAAAGTCCAGGTGATGATGGCGTTCATAATCCACATGCAGAAGATGGCAGTACCATTCATAATTCCGCGCACATTTGCGGGGAACATTTCACCTAGCATTGTCCAAACTACGGTACCGTTCGAGGACTGCACCACCAGCATAAATAGCGACATCATGAACAGCACCAAGTACCCTGCCCACACCGGCACGCTGCCGGCTGCGTCATGAGGAGCAATCACAAACTGGAAAATTAGGGCGATTCCCAGCAGCAGGATACCCACCAAGGTGACGTCCCAGATCAAAATAGTGCGCCGGCGGAACTTGGTAATCAGAATCAAGCCGATTGCTGAACCTATCACGCTCATTACGCCGTTAGCTACCTGCGCAGTAATCGCGGCAGAAGTTCCCATGCCCGCGATGCCCAGCACCTTCGGCGCGTAATACATAACCGTATTTACCCCGGTGGTCTGGTTGACAATCGCTAAGAATATACCTACGAACATCAGTTTGCGCAGCCAGGGCGTGTTCATTACGTCGCGGAAAGTACCTTTCTTGCCGTGTTCTTGGCTTTGACGAGCCTCAATCATCTCGTGCAGTTCCTCAGTAAGATCCCCATCTTTCTTGGGGTCACGCACCCGTTTCAAGGATCCGATAGCGGCGTAAACTTCCTGCTGCAGCACATGCCAACGGGAAGATTCTGGCATCAGGTGCATCCCAATCCACAGGGCAACGGCAGGCACTGAACAGAGCACAATCATCCAACGCCAGGCGGCACCGTTACCGGCCGAAACCGTCATATTGGAGATGAAATCATGTGCTGCCTGCACATCGTGACTACCCAGGTGCTTAGACACGATTGCGTTCAAAGCATCCCAAGAGTACTCTCCAGCCTTCACTACCCCAGCAGGATCTGATTTCACGGTAATCTTCGGTCCGCCGTGAGCAGAGTTAATAATCGCGTTCATGGAGAAGGCCAACAGCTGCCCGACTACAATCATCAACTGGTCAACGGCCACGATAGTACCGCGGATCCGCTTAGGTGCAGTTTCTGCCAGGAATACTGGCACCGTTGCCGAGGCGCCACCTACGGCTAGCCCCAGGATTAGGCGGAACGGATACATTACCCAAATATTAGGGGCAAAAGTATTACCGATAGCACCAATCAGGAACAAGATCGCCAGCATAATGATGTTGTGCCGGCGACCGTAACGGTCGGAGAGCCGACCTCCAAATAGCGCCCCGAAGGCAGCACCTAGGGTAAGGATACCGCCAATTGCGCCCTCTTGAGCCGGAGTAATCCCCATGCCGCCTGCACCGTGCGGCATATACATATAGGGCAAAGCACCGGAAATGACCCCGGTGTCATACCCGAATAGCAGGGAGCCCAGGGTGGCCACTGCCGCCACGGCAATAACTCCGCGATGATTTCCCGAGGCCGGGGTTTCCTGCACCATTTTTTGCAGTTTTTCTTTACTCAACTCATTCAGAGGAGTTTTTTCTTTATTTATTTCCACTGGTTTAGCTTTCTTTTTCGAAGGGGTGAAGTTACTTATCGTAGGTGGTGGCGCCGCTTACCTTTGCGACCTCATGCCAACGCCCATCCGCAGCTGATTCCACGGTAGCCTGATCTATTTCGGCAGCTGACCAACCATCGGCGACTGAGGGCGCAATCTGTTTACCGGTTAACACGCCCGACAGGAACTGGTAGCACTCGACTGCTTTCATATCATCGAAGCCCATTGAGGTGCCGGCTCCCGGCTGGAAACGCGAGAAATGCGGATAGTGAGGATTGGCCATTGAACGGACGTATCCGTGTATCACTCCATTGTCTTGTCCGATGCAGGCCTGCAGATCATTGAGGTATTCGAAGTTCCAACGCACTGAACCTTCAGTACCATAAACTTCCACAATGTACTCGGCACGCGGTCCCACGCTCACGCGAGAGGACTCCATGGTGCCCACCACTCCGGAATCAAAACGCACCATCATGGCGACGTAGTCCTCGTTTCCGACTTCCTTCTTTTCGTCAGAAACTTCCCAACCGGTGTGACCAACACCGACCTTAGTGGGAATAGGACGCTCTTTAATAAAGGTGTCAGTCAGGGCAGAAACCGAGCTAATCCGGTCACGCAAAATATATTGCACCAGGTCAGCTCCGTGACTCATCAGGTCACCAACAACCCCAGCACCTGCCTTTTCCCGGTCGTAACGCCAGGTGTAGGGACCGTCGGGGCTGGAGGCATAATCGGCGATTAACCAGCAACGAACATTGGTAATTCGCCCTAATTTCCCTTCAGCAATCATTTCCCGTGCCTGTTCAACCGCGGGGGTGTGGCGATAGTTAAAGCCAACCGCAGTGTTAATGCCCGCGTTTTGAGCGGCTTCGGCAATTTCGCGAGACTCGGTAGCACTTACGCCCATCGGTTTTTCAATCCAGAAAGGTTTGCCAGCCTTAGCTGCCGCGACTGCAATTTCACGGTGTAGAAAGTTAGGCGAACAGATGGACACCACGTCCACTTCCGGATCTGCGAGTACCTCGCGGTAATCGGCAACTGCTTTCTCGAAACCGAGAGCCTCGGTCGCGAGCTTTTGGGTTTCTGCGATGGGGTCGCAGGCTACCACCAGGCGCACCTCGGCTCCCAGCTCAGGAAATCGCTCTGCCATCGCTTTATACGAACGAGTATGCAGGCGCCCCATCCAGCCTAGAGATATCACCCCTACGCCAATTTTCTTCTTATCTGACATATAAACTCCTTACCCAGCCACCATTGGCTATCGTTTGAGTGGCAGTAAGAGCTTCGATTGCTCGAAATACCACGCCCTCAAATCTAACCGAAACTTTTCGGTTTGTCTACCACTTTGACATAACATTTTGACAATACCAATTCTGCTTGTCATAAAGATAAAGAAAATACAAAAAGACGCGGGATGAGTCAACCGGGTAACACCCGATAAACTCACCCCGCGCCTTGCAGATAAGGAATCAGCTTAAAGGAATCTATTGTCCTTAAGCGTTAACGATTACCTCGAAAAAGCGCTAAAACTACTTGGCTTTCTCGATGATTTCGCTAACCCGCCAACGCTTGGTCTTGGACAGAGGACGAGTCTCCATAATCCGTACCAAGTCGCCAGTGCCGCATTCGTTGTTCTCGTCATGCACCTTGTAGCGCTTACGGCGGTTGATAACCTTGCCATACAAGCGGTGCTTTACACGATCTTCAACCTGCACGACTACCGTCTTGTCCATTTTGTCGGACACTACGTAGCCCTGCAGCACCTTGCGGTGATTACGCTCTACAGTAGCGGTTTTCTCTGTTTCTTCGCTCATGAATCCTACTCCTCAACCTGCGGAGCGGTACGAATACCGAGCTCCCGCTCTCTAGCGATGGTGTAAATACGGGCGATATCGCGACGCAACTGCCCGATCTGTCCACGATCTTCACCGGCACCAGTGGCCAGTTGGAAACGCAGATTGAATAGCTCGGTCTTAGCTTCGTCTAGTTTCTTGGATAGCTGCTCTTCATCCAGCACATCCAAATCTGACATTTTCAGGCCCTTTGCCATTACTGATCACCGCCTTCACGACTGATGAACCGAGTCTTAATCGGCAACTTGTGCTGCGCACGGCTCATCGCTTCTCGAGCAATCTCTTCCGACACGCCCGCCAATTCGAACAGTACGCGACCGGGCTTTACCGGAGCCACCCACCATTCGGGAGAACCTTTACCGGAACCCATACGAGTCTCGGCCGGCTTCTTGGTCAGCGGACGGTCAGGGAAAATATTGATCCAAACTTTACCGCCACGCTTAATGTAACGGGTCATCGCGATACGAGCGGCCTCAATCTGCCGGTTAGTAATATAGGCGTGATCAAGTGCTTGAATCCCGTATTCGCCGAATGCCAATTCGGTACCGCGCTTAGCCATACCCTTACGAGTGGGGCGGTGCTGTTTGCGCCATTTTGTCCTACGAGGAATTAACACGTTACTCCTCCGTTCCGTTTTCTTGCGGCTTCTCAGCTTCGGCTACCGGCTTTTCAGCAGCAGCCGCAGCTACAGGTGCCTCATTTTCCGAGGAAGCAGCCTCAGGTTTTTCTGTCTGAGCCTGAGCGGCGCCCTCTTGGCGTCCTTCGCCGCGTCCGCGACGTCCACCGCGTCCGCCTTCCCGACCTGCGCGTCCGCGACGTCCACCGCCGCGTCCGCGACGTCCACCGCCGCGGCCACCCCGTCCACCGGATTCAACCTGCTTACGAGTAAATTCGGTTTCGGTGAGATCGCCTTTATAGATCCACACTTTCACGCCGATACGACCGAAAGTGGTGTGAGCTTCATAGAAGCCATAGTCGATGAGGGCGCGCAGCGTGTGCAGCGGCACCCGACCTTCACGGTAGAACTCTGAACGGGACATTTCCGCCCCACCCAGACGGCCCGAGCATTGCACCCGGATACCGAGGGCTCCCCCGCGCAGCGCCGACTGCATGCCTTTACGCATTGCGCGCCTAAAGGACACGCGGGCAGCCAGCTGTTCGGCGATACCTTGCGCCACTAGCTGGGCATCAATCTCTGGGTTTTTGACCTCGAGGATGTTCAGCTGCACCTGCTTGCCGGTGAGTTTCTCCAAATCGCCACGCAGACGATCGGCTTCTGCACCCCGCCGGCCAATTACGATACCGGGGCGGGCAGTATGCAAATCGACGCGTACCCGATCGCGGGTACGTTCAATATCAATCTTGGAAATCCCGGCGCGTTCCAGGCTCTTTTCCATGATCCTGCGAATACGCACATCTTCATCAACGAAATCACTGTAACGCTGTCCCGGCTTAGTGGAGTCCGAGAACCAGCGGGAACGGTGATCGGTGGTGATACCTAACCGAAAACCGGTAGGGCTAACCTTTTGTCCCATTAGTCGTTCTCCTCTTCCTGTTTGCCGTCAGAAACCTCGATAGTGATGTGGCTGGTCCGTTTAAGGATTCGGCCAGCACGCCCTTGGGCGCGCGGACGGAACCGCTTCATCGTGGGACCTTCATCTACGTACGCCCGCGAAATCTTTAGTTCCGCAAACGTATCTTTCCCGCCGGGCCGATCTGCTTTAGCGGCGGCGTTGTACATTGCGCTGCGAAGCACCTTGCGAACATCAGTTGCGACCGCCTGAGGAGCGAAACGCAGGATGTCGTAGGCCTCGAGGGCGTTCTTGCCGCGAATCATGTTCACGACGCGACGCGACTTCTGCGGCGTAGAGCGTACGAAACGCGCTTTCGCCATGCCTTCCATCTTTGCCTTCTTTCTCTTCGGGCGCGCCTAACGACGGCGTGCCTTTCGGTCGTCCTTGTCATGTCCGCGGAAGGTACGAGTGGGCGCAAATTCGCCCAGCTTGTGACCAACCATGTTTTCGGTGACGTACACCGGAACGTGTTTGCGTCCGTCGTGTACCGCGATAGTGTGCCCAATAAAATCGGGGGTAATCATAGAGCGGCGTGACCAGGTCTTGATAACCGACTTTTTATTGGCGTCATTCAGAGCGTCGACTTTTTTCATCAAATGGTCGTCGACGAAAGGACCCTTCTTTAGGCTACGTGCCATGATTTATCTCCTACCTAACGCTTCTTGCCGGTCCGGCGACGACGCACAATCAGGCGATCGCTGGCTTTATTCGGACGGCGGGTACGACCCTCGGGCTTACCCCAGGGGCTAACCGGGTGACGACCACCGGAGGTACGACCTTCGCCGCCACCGTGCGGGTGATCAACCGGGTTCATAACCACACCACGTACCTTGGGACGATTCCCCTTCCAGCGCATCCGTCCGGCCTTACCCCAAGTGATATTGCCGTGGTCAGAGTTGCCAACCTCGCCGATGGTGGCGCGGCAAGCAGCCTCTACATTCCGGATTTCCCCGGAGGGCATACGCAACTGGGCGTATTTGCCTTCTTTCGCCACTAGCTGCACGGAAACTCCAGCGCTACGAGCGATCTTGGCTCCCCCACCAGGACGCATCTCTACCGCGTGAATCACAGTACCCAAGGGAATGTTGGTTAGCGGCAAGCAGTTGCCGGGCTTAATATCAGCAGTCGGCCCCTGTTCGATGCGGTCGCCCTGATGCAGTTTATTGGGGGCGATGATGTAACGCTTGTCGCCATCCGCATAGTGCAAAAGAGCGATATTGGCGCTGCGGTTCGGATCATATTCGATGTGGGCAACCTTTGCGGGCACCCCATCTTTGTCGTGACGACGGAAATCAATCACGCGGTAACGGCGCTTATGCCCCCCGCCACGCCGGCGGGAAGTGATACGGCCGTCGTTGTTACGTCCACCAGTTTTGTGGATAGGACGCAGCAGAGACTTCTCCGGATGGTCACGGGTGATTTCCGCGAAATCGGAAACCGATGCGAAGCGACGCCCGGGAGTAGTCGGCTTGTATTTACGAATACCCATTACTTGTTCACCCCTTACGCAGACGCTTCGTTGAAGATATCGATTGTGCCTTCGGCGAGGGTAATAATGGCGCGTTTGCCATCTTTCCGCTTGCCATATCCGGTGCGAGTACGTACCCGCTTACCTTTGCGCGCAATCGTGTTTACGTTCTTTACTTTCACATCGAAGATTTTTTCGATGGCAATCCGAATCTCGGTCTTATTGGCTTTGGGGTCTACCTCGAAAGTGTATTTCCCCTGATCCATTAGACCATAGGCTTTTTCCGAGACGATCGGGCGGTAAATAATATCCCGCGGGTTCTTAGTAACCTCGAGTGCCATTGCTTTACGCCTCCTGTCCGGTCTTATCGGCGATGAACTGGCGAATCGCGGCCTCGGTGAAGATAACGTCCTCGTTGTTGAGTACGTCGTAGGTGTTGAGCTGGTCAACCATTAGCAGGTGAACCTGCGGCAGGTTGCGCACCGACAATACCTGTTCTTCTTCCGAGCGAGTCAGCACTACCAGGACGTAGCGCTGATCTACCAGGGATTCAATGTGTTCGCGACCCGCCTTGGTGGAGGGGGTTTCCCCGGCAACCAACTGGGACACGAGATGCATACGATCCTTGCGGACCCGATCAGAGAGGGCGCAAGCCAGAGCCGCGGCCTTCATCTTCTTGGGGGTGCGCTGGGAGTAATCGCGCGGGTGCGGGCCATGTACGACGCCGCCACCACGCCACTGGGGCGCGCGAATCGAGCCCTGACGAGCCCGACCGGTGCCTTTCTGACGCCACGGCTTCTTGCCGCCGCCACGCACCTGACCACGGGTCTTCGTAGAGTGAGTACCCTGACGAGCTGCCGCGAGCTGGGCGTTAACTACCTGGTGCATCAAAGCAATATTGGGATACCGATCAAAAATGCTGGCGGGCAGGTCAACGCTGCCTACTTTCTTGCCAGCGGGATCAGTTACGTTTAGCGAAAGATTAGTCATAGTTACGCACCTTTCACTGCACTACGAATCAGAACAATGCCGCCCTTAGGACCGGGAATAGCGCCGGTAACCAGGACAATGCCCTTTTCGGCATCGATTGCCTGAACTTTAAGATTCTGGATGGTCCTGCGTTCCCCACCCATGCGCCCGGCCATGCGTAGGCCTTTGAATACGCGTCCGGGGGTGGCGCAAGCGCCGATGGAACCAGGTTTGCGGTGGTTACGGTGAGCACCGTGGGATGCGGAAACGCCGGCAAAGCCGTGGCGTTTCATAACCCCGGCGAAACCTTTACCTTTGGTTTTTCCGGTAACATCCACTTTCTGGCCGACTTCAAAAATGTCGGCAGCAAGTTCCTGGCCAAGAGTAAATTCGTCATCTCCGTTGGTGCGCACCTCTACCAGGTGGCGACGGGGACTGACGCCTGCTTTATTGAAATGGCCGGCAAGGGGCTTGGTGACTTTGCGCTGGTCAATCTGCCCGAAACCGATTTGAATGGCGGTGTAGCCATCGGTTTCTTGGTCACGAACCTGCGTCACCACGTTCTTGTCGACCTGCACGACGGTGATGGGAACGACTTTTCCGTCCTCGTCCCAAACCTGCGTCATGCCTAGCTTGCGGCCGAGAAGTGCCCGAGTGGGTACTGCGGCAGCCGGCTGGGTCTGCGTGGTCATAATTATTTTCCTTAGAGTTTGATCTCGATGTTTACGTCAGCAGGCAAATCGAGACGCATTAGCGAATCGACTGCCTTAGGCGTCGGGTCGACAATATCGATGAGCCGTTTGTGCGTACGCATCTCGAACTGCTCACGACTGTCCTTGTACTTGTGTGGCGACCGAATCACGGTGAACGTGTTCTTTTCGGTCGGCAAAGGTACTGGGCCTACCACTGTGGCGCCCGCGCGCTGGACCGTTTCCACGATCTTTTTCGCGGACGAGTCAATGACCTGGTGGTCATACGACTTCAGCCGGATGCGGATTTTCTGTCCCGCCATTCCGTCTACCTCTTCTTCTTCCGTAGATGTTTCCCCGGTGTTTATCCCGGGCCTGCCAGGGGATTTCCTCCCTTGCTTGCGCTAAGGTCGCGAGGGCGAACTTAGCCGGTTGCAAGCGCAAGAATCCCTAAAAAGTTTAGGGAGGTGATCTGCGTGATCCCTGGCGAACTGTTTCACCAGGCACGAATCGATTCCTGCGTTCTTGCTGCCGGGCGCTAGGAGAGCGGGTACGCAGAGCGCACCTTTCAACTAGAGCCAGTAAACTACTTTAACGCGCTCGCCAGAACCCTTTCAAGCTGCACTCATGTGAATGACCCCACGTCCCCGCATCCGGGCGTGTCGCGGCATGAATAGCGAGGACATCCTGCTGCGAAAACGCAAATCCGTTCATTTGGCCAGTTCTTGGAATACATCGGCATATTCATCCATGAAGTCGACTGCAACGTCGGCTACTTCGGTCGCAGCGTGTGCCGGTTGGATAATTACCCACGGCCGATTATTCTTCAAAATGGTGAGGGGTTTCCCCGTCCTGTTCACTTCTGCCGTGACCCGGGAAAAATTATTTTTAGCTTCCGCTAGACCCATTGTAAATGCAGGCATTGACATTTCCCTTCTTTACTTAGCAAAATTATGGCTAATATTTGATCCAGAGTCAATAGGTCGGCGTACCTTACATATTTTGAGCGCGTGCGGACGGATTTATGCCGAGGGGTAGGCTTCGGGATTTAAATTCGTGAAAATGCCAGAGCATTTTCCGGATTTCGGGGCGTGAGGCAAAATCTGCCCACACGCGCGAAAATCCCCCGCGCGAGCTTGGATACCGCACGGGGGATGGATTTTTTAGGTTACGGCGGAATTAATTAGCGACAGCGGGGGGTTTCTTCGTCTTGGCGACGGCGCCGCGCGGCGGCAACCAGGATGCCGGTGCTAAAGAGTACGCCCGCTGCGATCAGGAACGGCACCACGTAAACACCGGTCTTGGGCATGTGCGGCTTGGCGGGCGGCGGTGTAGATGGCGCCGGAGTTTGCTCCGCCATCATCTTGGGGGCAACCGAGATATTGAAAGTCCATACGTGCAGGTCAGGATTGCCGGAGGGCATAGTAATCAGGAACGGCTTGATGCGACCATATTTATGGGTGGTGTCTGCCGGTTTTTGATCACTCACCAGGTAGAGTCCCACCGGCAGGTTAGTGAAGGTCACGTTGCCCGCGTCATCGGTAGTCATAGTTTTTGCGGGTTCTAAGCCTTTGGCCTCAGCCTGCTTAACTGTCATCTTTTGCAGTTGCGTCCAGTCGGCGGTAGGTAAATCTACCCCCTTGACCCGGTTAATCTGAATAACCTGTCCCCCTGCCGGACCGTTCGGCAAGGCTCCCGGTTTGGGGTCATCATAGGGATTGGCAGCAGTCTTGCTTATATGTAGCTGTCCGAGGCGCGCCGGGTTGAAACTGGTCGGGTCGAGACCGGTAATATCACCCACTACTACTGGTTGATCCGATTGCGGTGAGGCCATCGCCGAGGTTGGTACCAGGGCAAGCATTAGTGCGGCCAGCATCCCCAAGCCTGCTTTCAGCTTGCGTCGCATGCTGTTCACTGTGTCCTCCTTGCTTTTCGTGGCGGGTAATGAGTAGTCATCTCGGCGTCGGTGGCGGGGATTCCGCCACTGGCAGTCGGGGGTGATTCCCCGGATGTGTTCTTATTTTCTTCTTCGTCCTGGCCGCGGCGACGCTGTTTCCACAGCCACCAACCGAGCAGTAGAGCGGCTAGGCAGGCCACAAAAATTATGGCTCCCATCCACCACGGCCACTCCAACTTTCCGGCTCCGGCGAAGGGATCGGTCTTATCCATCGGTACCCGCTCCCCGGTCACCAACAACCGGTGACTGTTGATTCCGTAGGGCGTGCAGGTGAGGACGGTTAAAAGGTCTTTGCCTTCTTGCCGCTGCAGGCTTTTCACCTGGTTGGGGCGGACTACCCGAATCCAACGCACCTGATATTTGAGCTTTTGCCCCGCTACCTGCACATAAATAGCGTCACCTTTTTTCACCTTGGTGAGGTTATCGAGCAAAGTGGCTGTTGACAGCCCGCTATGCCCAGTAAGTACCGCGTGCGTTCCTTTGCCCCCCACCGGGAGTGAGGATCCGTACAGATGCCCGATTCCGCGTTCTAGGGTGTCTGGCTGGGAACCGTGGTAGATAGGTAAATCTACTTTGATTCCCGGGATTACCAGCCGCCCCATTTCCGGGACGATATTTAGTTGTTTTAGATACACCTGATAGGGGTTGTTGTCTTTGGCTACCCTCGCCAACCAGGGATCCAGGATGGGAGCACCCGGAGTATGTCGGTTATACGCTTGGGCTGCCTTGAAGGATTCAGTCAGCTGCGGCCTATCAAGATATTTTTCTGCTTTTGAGTATTCGTAGGCGATCTGGAGTTGGCGGGCATTGTTCCATTGGGTTGCCACTACGGGGTATAACAACACCGCAATACCCGCCAACGCCAGGATTACGGGAATCAGAGTGGAGCCGCGGCTGCGTTGGGCTTTGCCTTCACGCTGCGTACTCGCTCCGCTGCTTTTCTCTTTCTTCCCCAAGATTCGCCTTGCTATTTAGTGTCGGGGAGCAGGGTTGCTCCCCGACACTTTATTTTAGTTATGCGCGTACCCGATTACGACGAGCATAGTAGTATGCTCCGCCCAGCAATCCGGCTGCCACAATCAGGAAGAGGACAATGCCCGCTCCACCGGTTAGCGGCAGCTTAGACAGAATGTCCGAGCTCTTCAGGGTGTTCTGGTACTCGACCACTACCGGCTTCTTAGCATCGGCAGCGGTTTTAACCGTGGTTTTATCGAAATCAAATTTAACTACGGCGCTACCTTTTTCGTAACCTTTAGGTGCCTTGGTCTGTACCACGCAGAGCCCGCCATCACGTGCAGCTAGCGGTTCTTCAGATATTTGACCTGCTTTTAGTCCGGTAAGCACGGCGGTGCCTGTGGTAGAAGGATCGCCAGTGGCTGCGGAGTCGCAGGCGTAAACATCAAACACGGCTTCCTTATCGTTAATATCGGTTGTCTTGTCCTTGTTGTTAATCTGCAGTTTAGCCATGGGAACAGTTGGCTGGTCTTCGCCGCCAGTTTCACTGCCGCCGTTTTCGCCGTTCTTCGATTCGTACTTGTAGTCTGCCTTGTTCACAATTACCCATTTGCTGGGGTCCTCGTTCCAAATGGCGTCACCTTTGGGGGCAACTTTACCGGTCAAAGTGACTTTAACGGTCTTGCCGGGATGGTTGTCTAGCTTAGCTAAGCCAGTCGCAGTCAGCTGAATACCGTAAGGATTTTCAATAATCGTGTAATCGGTGTTTTCAGCCAGAGTTTCCAACTCGGAGTTACCGTCAACAATTACCGCTTTTTCGATCTTAGAATTGGTCTTATCAACCTTCAGTGGCCCCGAGGGGGTATCGGTGATTTTATAGCTCTTGAACTTGTCGCCGTTATCTTTGTCGGTCAAGGTAGGAATCGGAGCCTCAATCTCGAACTTCATCTCGGAACCAGGTTTAACTATCTGGTCTTTATCGGTGATGTCTTTCTTGGTAATCTTCCCGGCAGAGCCGTTCTTGGGGTAAACGGTCACGGTATCCATCCAATTGCCGTTCTCATCCGTCATCGGAATCAGAATCAAGGACGGGAGTGCCGCTTTATATCCGGTAGGAGCCACAGTTTGGGTCAAACGATACAAACCGGGCTTGACGGTAAACGAAGTCTTACCATCGCTGCCCAACTCCTTCGTTTCTGGAGCTGGCGAGGCTGCCGCTTTGAACGTGGCGGGGGTCGCCTTGGTGGCTGCATTGTACCCGGCGGTGGTGGTTACATCGTAGTCACCTTTTTCCAGCTTGAAAGTACCCGAGGGCAGTTTCTTGTTGGCGTCAAACTTGCCGCTCTTACCATCGGCAGTAGTTCCGGTTTGACCAATCTGGGGCTCTACCGAAATCGTGTAATCTTTGCTGGCATCAATCGCGGGGGCAGCGCTGGCGCCTGGAGCACCCACTGCTACCAGACCCAGGGCAGCCATGCCCAAGGCGGCAGCTGTAGCCATCCCCCTCCGAACAAATTTCTTTGTGTTAGAAAACATTTTTACCTCATTTATGTTTTTTGATTGTTTACGTTGGAAAATTTTCTTAGCTTCTTTGTTTTAAGATCTTTGCGCGTTACCCCCTGTTAACCCAGGGTCACTGCCGGACCGGAAAAATCTTTCACGAGCTAAAGACTGTCTCCAGGCAGCAAGCATCCACCCCGCAGGTAGACGTGGCAGGCACGCGCGGTGAATTATTTTCATTCGCGCCTCCTATGCCACATCACGGCTGCCGAAGCGGCCACCAGGGAGATTCCCAGTAGCCACAACCAGGGTAAATAGCCACCGGTCAGGGGTAGTTTCCCGAACTTTACATCCGCCAATTCGATCTGCCAGGCCTTGACTTCCTCGGTGGGCGCATAGGCGGCAACTAGACCAGAACTGCCAGTTTCCTTACTGAGGGTGACCTTGGTGTCTTGCTCAGCCGGCTGGTTAGCGGGATTTACGGTAATGTCAAACTTCCAAGCGAAGGGGAACCTTTCGCCTGCATTCTTACCGGCACTGGTGTTACCCATCAGGTAGGTACCCGGAGCTAGCTCGGTCTTCGATTCATACACGCCCGGTTTACCCTCAACTGGCACCAAATCTATTTGATCCCCGGGCTCTACTGTCGGATTCTGGGCGGTTCCCCCGGCCTTTGTTGCATACAGGGAGAAGGTAGCATCGGGTACGACCTCTCCCTGGGGAGACTTAGCTTTATAGATACGCACTTTGGTTCCGTTGTTGAAAACGGAATACAGTACTACGCCGCGTCGGTTATTTTGCTCCAAAGTAACCTCGAAGGGCGATGTCGTGAGCTGGGTCTTGCCGGTAACCTCGCCTCTTTCATTTCCCGTGAACTTGACGGTGTCATCCAGGACTATTCCCAGAACATTCACATTCTGATCCCAAGGCACCCAGTTGGCTGCCAGTTTCAGGTGGGGCTGAGCCGATACAGCTTTAGTGCCAGTAACTTTGCATTTACTGCCCCCGATTACTTTCTTTAGCGGAACAAAGGTAGCGCGTACCGCCTCGTCAGTTGTTCCTTCTACCTTCGGGTACCCATCGGGGTACTCATTAGGTAGAGGTAGACCCGCTGGAGCTTCACACGAGTAGGAGTACTGGTACTTGGTAGTATCCTTCGGCAACGCTTCGTCCCGGCGATCGCCCTCAACTGCCGTACCTATTTCATAAATCACGAAGGGAATGAAATAAGTGTCCTCGAAGGTAAGAGTAGTTTCATTCTCACCTGTGGTATCCAAGTTTGCGGGAACAACTTTCAAAGGATCTGGTACCAACTGGTTAGGAACAGACTCGAATTGAGTTTCTGCCCCCGAGGTTTCTACCGTGGCAGTGGGTTGCAATAACAATTTACTCTGGTACTTCGCTATCGGATCTTTGTGATCTTGATTTACATGCCAGAAAACACACTGGGAAGTAGCAGGCACAAAGGCTCCTCCTGCGCCTTCAGCCGAGAACAGGTTAATTTCGCTGTCCGCTGCTAGCACCTTAGAGTCCTGATATACCAGCGGTTTACCCTGTTCATCTCGGAGATACTTATCGGTACATTCATAGTGAAGCGTGTAGCCAACATCGTTATTGTCAACCAGGGCTTTACCAAAGGACTTTTGCGTAGCAGTATCATCTTTGGTCACCACCTGCTTCACTTTAAGTTTCGCAGCCGGACGATCAAACTTGTTATCGATGGTGAAAATAGATTGTTTCTGCTGTCGGTTACTGTCTAGTCCCACTAAATCGCCATGCACGATAAAGCCCAAGATTTCCTTTTCATCATCCTTCTTTTTAAGTTGTTTATTCTCCTTCTTGGTTTTAAAGAGAGCGGTCAAACCATCTTCACCGGCAGTATCAGTGGGTTGAGAGGAATCTTTGGCAATCGTGGTAGTCACCTGAGCGTCTAACTCGGGGAACTTTGCTTCCGCCAGCACGCAGCTATAGCCCACCGGAACCATCTGTGATCCGATGGCATCCTGCCACACACCAGGATTGGTAGCACTTTCTTCAAAGGTCAAGTCCACGTTAATACTCTGGGCGGCGACCGCTTCCTGGAATTCGGCTTCGTTTTCGAAAACCTCCGAACCTCCGATTAGGGACGGGGGTGCACAATAGAGTCGCGCTTTAAAAGTCTTGCCTTTAGCTAAGGGCGCCCCATTACCACTGTTAGTCAAACTCACTTTCACCTGGGTTTTTTCAAAGGTATAGTTATTCCAAGGAACCATGGTGCCGGCAAAGTTCTCTGGCAAGGTGTCGGGGATTATCGGATTAATCCGCTTGCCATGGGCATCCTTTGCATCAACGTTGCCGTAGCCGGCTTTGTAGATATTGTTCCGAGCTGGTTGGTCCCGGGGCAAAAGTACCTGCGCTTTAATCGTGGTACCTTCATTTGCGGGGCGACACTTGTTGGAGGCTTCTTCACAGGGACTCGCTGGTTCTCGGGAACGGTAACCGGGGGTGATTTCCCAATAGTGATCCAATAATGTTTGTCTTACCTGTGCCGTTGCCATGTCCTCGCTGACAGTACAGACTGCACCTGCCGGCAGAGCATCAACCACATGCCATTCACCCTGGGTGAAACGACCCATTTGGGTACTGACACTGGGGTGCAGATTGCGCTCTTGCAGCCTATCAGCCAGGTCATCACCAAAGGTGGCGGGAGCATCGGTATCGACAGTAATTGTACGGAGACCAGGAATAGGAATCGGCTTCCCGTTCAAACTACAGCTCCAGTTCATTTTGAACTGTTTACCGCCGGAGATAATGGCTACCCCCTCGCCACCAACTTTCTTCTTAAAGTTGAAAGAAGCCAGTTGCAGGCGATAGTCACGCTGCAAAGAGATGGTTTGATCCGCAGCTGATTTCCACTGATAACTATATTCGTCACTGTTGGAGGGGGCGCCTGGACCAGTCCAAACGACTGGTTGCAAAGTAGTTCCAGTTATCTTCAATGCCGAATCACTGGTGTTAGCCGTACAGTCCCAATTGGCAGGTACTTCTAAAGGACTCGCGGTACCATCATTGGAAACGTTAACCGCGAAGTTAGCAGTGGACTGATTAGCACCACTACCTAGGGTGCAGGTAACGCCCATTGACACCTTGGTGGTCTTAGCGGGATTGCTATCAATCCCCAGTACGGCTTCACGCCATTCCTTCGGCACCTGAATTTTGGTGGTAGTGTCATCGGCACTCTTGGAAGTCCACATAGTGGAGTTAGCAGCCAGATTTACCGTGGCGGTCTTGGTCTTGGCCCACAGTCGAATAACAGCGTTAGCACTGTTATTTCCGACAGGAGCAGTAAACTGGTAAGCAATGGGGCTGTCTTGAGCTTGTGCTAAATCGTCTTGATTTGACCACTTCCACTCAATTTTCCCCTCTAAATCATCGAGATCGGCTTTAACTGTACAACTTGCACCTTCAGCGATGTCGTTGGAGGGAACAGTCGTACTGGTGCCACCTTTCAAATCAATCGTGATGGGTACCTGCGTTGGGTTTGCTCCCGGTTTTTCACACTCGACCGTCGCATCCAAAGAATCGGGAATCTTCAGAGCGTCATACTGGGGTCGGGATTTCACTAGACCCTGTACCGAAATTTCACCCGCGCTTGGCAGCGAATAGGTCGTAGTCAAATTCGCGGTAGCTCCATTTTCCCCAATTGTCACGCTCTGGGAAGGAGCCTCGTACTTGACTCCCAGTCCCTCAACTCCTTGGGGCACAGATTGCAAGTCGCAAACGGAGCCTGCTGGAATCTCTGGCACTCTTACGCTGCCATTTCCAGTGATAGTCGCGGTTTTACTTATTGTCTTTGAATCACCAGGTAACTGACAGGAAACGCTAACTAGGTTATCCTTGCTCTCTAAATTGTTTTTCATGCCCGGAGCTGGTTCTGGCTGCTTATATGCAACCTGATGGTTAATAGTTAAATCAACCTCTTTGTAGTCAAGAGTGTTTTTAACGGTAACCGGAGTTTCTATCGTAGTATCTGTTATCTTTACCGGAGGAATCGTGGGCAATTGCAACCGGGCATTGGAAACGGCGGTATTAGCACCTATCGCTTCCTCGGTTAGGTCGCAGCTAAGACCGGCAGGAACTTTTTCCACCAATTCGGATTCAGTGCTGGTAACCCCGAACTTATAGATGTCTTGCCCTGCAATCGGCACAGTGGTATTTACTTCCGGATCCTTACAGGTCAGATTCATGGGGAATCTTTTACCAATTCCCAAAGTAGCCGCGGGACCATCTAGTTCTTTCGTTACCCGCAACTTGCCCTGTAGGCGCTGCAAATCTTCGGTTATGTTAATAACGCTTTCGCCGGGAGAGTGTACCCAGAAATAGTTATTCCTACAGTTCTTAGCCTGCGAAGCTGGAAGTTTAGCTTTCGCGTCCTCCGCACAGACATTGGAATTATAGCTGTCTTTGGTAATCACGCCATCAATCTTTACCGGTTCCCCCACATCCAAATCAGGTCCACTGATGTTCTGGTTTGGCGGAGTAGTAGAGAACAAACAGTGGGCACCTACCGGCCAAGCATCTTTTCCAGCTGCATCTTTGCCTAACACTAGCTCGGCAGTGCCATCAGTCTTTACCCCTACCCAGGTAGCTCCTACATAGCCCGGATATGATCCGGTATTCTTCTCGGGTAATTCCGGGGGTTTAGTGGGGTCGGGCATGAAGCGGCAGTTGTAGTACAACGGCACCTTTTCCGGCAATTTCTTTTGCGCAATTCTTGCTGCCAGTGCCGGGTCATTCTTCGAGTTCGCAAAGTTAAACTTGACCCGGATAGAAGCGCGCAAGGAATCGTAGATAGTTTCCGATGTCAGCTCTGAGTTATCTTTAGTGGCTGTCTGCGGATCGTAAAGCGTAATATTCCCTACAATGACATTTTTTATCGACTGCAGGCCGGCAGGATCCATAATCTTCTGTGTCTGATTCTCATCCACCCGGAAGTTAGTTCCCGTAAATACACTCTTAGAACCAAAATAGGCATTAGCCTGGTCATAGGTATACCCTTGAGGCATCTTTATGTCTTCCGTGATAGTGCACTGGGTACCTACCGGTACCGCACCATTCGCGGTTAGGTCAATATCAGGCTCCAGATTCGCAACCAGGTCTAATCCCTTAATCTGCCGCGTAGTGGTACCCGGGGTGCCAACCACGGCATTTGGATCTTCCCCCAGAGGGTCTTTACAGCTCCAAGTAATGGTGTAGCTGGCACCGTCACCTTTGGTAAACTTATTATTCGCATCGGGATACCCGCCCACTATGTACCGAATCTGCGCATTTGCGCTGGCCTTCTTTTTGTAGATCATCTTCTGCAGCGGACGCGAGTATGTAGCACACTTAATCGAATAGTATTTTTTGATCTGGTCTGCAGTGATTTTAAAGCCGACTTTTCCAGCTGCATCAGGAGCAAGTTCATCCGGGGTAAACTTAATGAAATCCCCGCTGTCTCTGTCCATACCGCCACAGCGCACATTTTTTTGCTGGAACTTGGTAAGCACAGAATCGTTGCTTCTGACAGGTCGCCTAATCTCCACCCCTTTGGACATATTCGCTTTGTTGAGGTTTAACACCACACGCCCATCGGAACCTGTTAAATAGTTCTGCGGATTAACAGTGGTGCTGAGGGGAGTAAAATCAATCTTTTGTCCAGCATTGGGCTTCGCATAGCGAAAATCTTGGTCTACCAGGTCAGATGTTAGCGAAAAGTGGGTGTCTTCCGTCAACCACCGTCGCATAGTCTTTGCATAGGTGCCGTTAGCAATCCCGTCCTTTGAGTATTTCCCCCGGAAGTATTCGCCCCCAGTTCCAAACCAGCTAGGATTGGGGTCACCTCTATCATCAGGAAAATCAATATATTGATAGTTATCGGTGGAAGAGTACTGGTTGGGATAGTAGGGATCATCACCAGTCAAATAACGCATGAAATAGGTACGAGACGGTCCCCATCTTTTAATCCAGTACCCCATACCTACAGTGCGGATATCTGCGCCCAAACCGCGAATCA
This sequence comes from Varibaculum massiliense, assembly GCF_900106855.1. NCBI lineage: Bacteria > Bacillati > Actinomycetota > Actinomycetes > Actinomycetales > Actinomycetaceae > Varibaculum > Varibaculum massiliense. The sequence continues at coordinate 820,832 of NZ_FNWI01000004.1, forward strand.
TCCGCACCACATCTAGCATGGCCAGGCGACCAGGGTTCCGCTCTAAATCATCGGGATTATTCCAGTGGTACCCGTGAGCGTCGTCCGTATCCAAATTATCGGAGTCGACCACAAAGTTGCCTTCTTTATCGTGGTAAGTCACCCAGCGACCCTTACGGGAATCCCACCAAGTATTTTTTTCCAGACGCCAGTGGGGATCGGAAACCGACATGATAATGATTTTGGAGTAGAGCGGCCGCGGTACGAAATTAGGATCGTCAGCGTGTTCTTTCTTTTGCTGCTCCTGATATTGGTACATATCCCGATAGAGCTTACCCAGCCCCCATTCACTGTTACCACCGAACCAGGTTTGGGATCTTGCCCCTCCGTATCCATCGGAAGCATCTAGTGAACGGATTTTATTAATAACTTTATCGAAACCCGCCTGGTCAGCTAGCGAGGTAGCTTTCAAGTCAGGACCATTGATGCCATCGTTCTTATCCATCTTCCGGGCATAGTGATAGATACCAATGGACAGTGGCGACCCCTTTAAAGAAGTAATGACTTTCTCAAGTTCTTTATTCTGCCCCCAGTTCCTACATAGACCATCAACATTGGCTCTGCCTGGCCAATCTTGCGGGTTATCGCTATTAGGGTTAGCCGGGCAATCTCTGATATTACTTCTGGGAATAACGCCACCCATTGATTGGTAGCCATACGCATTGCCAAACTCGAAAACTAAGGCAACAGAACCGGCACTCTTGATATCCTTTGATTCCTCTTCCCGGTTGGGATCTGATGGCCAAGGGTCATCCGCACTCCCAATGATGGGGTGAGCCGGGTCAGCGGGTTCTGCCTGCGCTTTGGGCAGCGCCAATACCGCCACGGGAATCAACGCGAGCACCAGACCTAAGAGGGTCAGCACCGCGGTCAGCTTTTGATATCGCTTATGTCCTGCCACGTTGCACCTAACAATCCTAGTAAAAACTACGCCCCCCCCCCCGGAGTTTTAACCCCAGGGAGGGGCGAGTGAGATACCTTTGAAAAATATCTTAGGTTAAAGCCCATTAACCCGTCAAGTATTTTTTAAGATTACGTCCAGAATATTCAAATAGTGAGATGATTAAAAAAGTCGCGCCCCGAGAGGTAACTCTCGGGGCGCGATTAAACTAAAAGTTTAGTTTACAGATCAATCTTGGTTACACGACCAGAACCAACGGTGCGGCCACCTTCACGAATAGCGAAGCCCAGACCGATTTCCATAGCGATCGGCTGAATGAGCTCCACCGAGATTTCGGTGGTGTCACCGGGCATAACCATTTCCTTGCCCTCGGGCAGGGTGATAACGCCGGTAACGTCGGTGGTACGGAAGTAGAACTGGGGACGGTAGCCAGAGTAGAAGCTCTTGTGGCGACCACCCTCGTCCTTCTTCAGGATGTAGACCTGACCCTCGAACTTGGTGTGAGTGGTAATCGAGCCGGGCTCAACTACTACCTGGCCACGCTCTACGTCTTCACGCTTGGTGCCACGCAGCAACAGACCGGTGTTGTCACCAGCTTCAGCGGTATCCATCGACTTGTGGAAGGTCTCGATACCGGTAACGGTGGTCTTCTGCGGCTCGCGAATACCCAGGATTTCCACCTCGGAGTTGAGCGGAAGCTTACCACGCTCTACACGACCGGTAACTACGGTGCCACGACCGGTAATGGTGAAGACGTCCTCAATCGGCATCAAGAACGGCTTATCCAGATCACGAACCGGTTCCGGAATGTATTCGTCAACCGCTTCCATCAGCTTCCGAATCTGACCAACCCACTTCTCGTCGCCTTCCAGCGCCTTCAAAGCAGAAACCTGGATTACCGGGGCGTTGTCGCCATCGAAGTCCTGGCTGGACAGCAGGTCGCGGCATTCTTCCTCAACCAGTTCCAGCATTTCTTCATCGTCAACCATGTCGCACTTGTTCAGTGCAACCAGGATGGCAGGCACGCCCACCTGGCGAGCGAGCAGTACGTGCTCACGGGTCTGCGCCATGGGACCGTCAGTTGCGGCAACCACGAGGATTGCGCCGTCCATCTGAGCTGCGCCGGTAATCATGTTCTTGATGTAGTCAGCGTGACCGGGGGCGTCTACGTGTGCGTAGTGACGCTTCTCGGTCTGGTATTCCACGTGGGAAACGTTAATGGTAATCCCGCGTTCACGTTCTTCCGGAGCGTTGTCTACGTCCTCGAAAGGAGTGAAATCGTTCAGTTCCGGATAGGTGTCGTGCAGCACTTTGGTGATAGCCGCGGTCAAGGTGGTCTTGCCGTGGTCAACGTGCCCAATAGTACCAATGTTAACGTGCGGTTTAGTCCGCTCGTACTTAGCCTTAGCCACTTAATGTCCTCCTGGACTCGGGTAGTTATCTATCGCTTGGTTGTCAAAGTAAAGGTTAACACCCAACGCGAATGATCTCCTACGGGTTTTTCTGTGATTTTTAATAAATTAAAAGGTACCCGCGAGGGCTATTCGCCTCGGGTCTTAGCAATGATTTCCTCAGCAACTGAGCGGGGGACCTCATCGTAGCTGTCAAACTGCATCGTGTAAACGGCGCGACCCTGCGTCTTTGAACGCAAGTCGCCCACATACCCGAACATTTCCGACAGCGGAACCTTTGCCCGGACTTCCTTCACTCCATTGACATCGTCCATGGACTGAATGAATCCGCGGCGAGAGGAAAGATCGCCCATCACGTCGCCCATATACTCTTCCGGAGTCCGAACCTCAACGGCCATAATCGGCTCCAGCAAAGTGGGCTTAGCGCGGCGAGCGCCCTCCCTCAAAACCATGTTACCGGCAATCTTGAAAGCCATTTCCGAAGAGTCAACGTCATGGTAAGCACCATCCGTCAAAGTCGCCTTGATACCGGTTAGCGGGTAACCAGCCAAAACGCCCCCCTCCATGGCTTCACGAATGCCCTGGTCAACCGAAGGAATGTATTCGCGAGGAATACGTCCGCCGGTAATCTTGTTAACAAACTCGTACGGTTCTTCCGCATCCGCGGGGAGCGGCTCGAAAGTGACCAGTACCTTTGCGAACTGGCCGGAACCACCGGTCTGTTTCTTGTGGGTGTACTCCACATCCTCGACCGTCTTGCGGATGGTTTCGCGGTACGCAACCATGGGCGCACCCACGTTAGCTTCCACGTGGAACTCGCGTTTCATCCGGTCAACTAGCACATCCAGGTGCAGCTCGCCCATACCGCCAATCACGGTCTGGCCAGTCTCGTCATCTAGACGCACGGTAAAGGTCGGGTCTTCTTCCGCCAGGCGCTGAATCGCAATGCCTAGCTTCTCTTGGTCAGCCTTGGTCTTGGGCTCGATCGCCACGTGAATAACCGGATCTGGGAAGTTCATTGATTCCAGAACTACCGGCTGGTCGTTCTCACACAAGGTGTCGCCAGTGGTGGTGTCCTTCAATCCCACGAAAGCGTAAATGTTTCCAGCATGCGCGACCTCAATCGGATTTTCCTTATTGGAGTGCATCTGGAAAATCTTGCCGACGCGTTCGCGCCGTCCCTTAGTCGCGTTAAGCAGCGGGGAACCCGCCTTAATATGTCCGGAGTAAATCCGAACATAAGTTAGCTTGCCGTAGAACGGGTGCGCGGCAATCTTAAATGCCAGCGCCGCGAAATGGGCGTTCTCGTCCGGAGGACAAAGAATTTCTTCTTCCTCGTTATTGGGGCTGTGTCCTTCCAGAGGCGGCACATCCAGTGGGGAAGGTAGGTAACGCAAAACGCCATCCAGAACTGGCTGTACACCCTTGTTCTTGAACGCGCTGCCTGCAAACACCGGGTAGATTTCGCTTCTCAAAGTGAGTTCGCGGATACCGGCAATAATCTGATCGTTCGTCAGCTCGCCGTTTTCTAGGTAAGCCTCCATCAATTCATCATTGGCTTCCGCCGCCGCGTCAATCAGTTTCTCGCGGTATTCTTCCGCGCGATCTTGGAGGTCAGCGGGGATTTCACCGTATTCGAGGACTGCACCCAAAGTGGGGTCACCCTCGGATACTTTCGCGCCCTTCTTATTGGCCGCCGCGGCCTGCTCGGCGCTGAAAGTCTCCGGGAAGTAAACTGCCCGCATATCGAGCAGGTCAACGATTCCCTTGAACTCGGCCTCTGCCCCAATCGGCAGAACCATCACTACCGGCTTCGCGTGCAGGCGATCCTCAATGGTCTTTACCGAATAGTAGAAATCGGCACCCAGTTTGTCCATCTTGTTGACGAAGCAGATTCGGGGAACGTCATACTTGTCGGCCTGACGCCATACGGTTTCAGACTGCGGTTCCACGCCCTCTTTACCGTCGAATACGGCCACGGCACCATCGAGGACGCGCAGGGAGCGTTCTACCTCTACAGTGAAGTCAACGTGACCAGGGGTATCAATGATGTTGATCTGTTGGTCATGCCAAAAACAGGTGGTCGCCGCGGAGGTAATGGTAATACCGCGTTCCTTCTCCTGTTCCATCCAGTCCATGGTTCCGGCACCATCGTGGGTTTCGCCCATCTTGTAGTTGATGCCCGTGTAGTACAGGATGCGTTCGGTTACAGTGGTTTTACCAGCATCAATGTGAGCCATGATGCCGATGTTGCGAACCTTAGATAGGTCAGCAAGCACTTCTAATGCCACAATCGTTCCTTCCGGTTAGAGTTACCAGCGGTAATGAGCGAAAGCCTTGTTGGACTCCGCCATCTTGTGCATATCTTCACGACGCTTCACCGCAGCACCCAGGCCGTTGGAAGCATCCATAATTTCGTTCATGAGGCGTTCGGTCATGGTCTTTTCGCGGCGCTGCCGAGAAAAGTCAACCAACCAGCGCAGCGCCAAAGTGGTCGCCCGTGCGGGGCGTACCTCCACTGGCACCTGGTAGGTGGCGCCACCGACGCGGCGAGAACGCACCTCTAGAGCGGGGCGAACATTTTCCAGGGCGCGCTTTAACACGCTTACCGGTTCTTGTTCGGTACGTTCCCGCACGCCCTCGAGCGCGCCGTAAACAATACGTTCCGCCAATGCTTTCTTGCCGTCTAGCAGCACCCGATTGACCAACTGAGTGACGATAGTCGAGTTGTAAACCGGATCAACCGCCAAAGGGCGCTTGGGAGCTGGACCTTTACGAGGCATACTACTTCTTCTCCTTCTTCGCGCCGTACTTCGACCGACCCTGGCCGCGGTCACGCACACCCTGGGTGTCTAGCGCGCCGCGCACGATGTGGAAACGCACACCGGGCAGATCCTTTACACGCCCACCGCGCACCAGCACGATGGAGTGTTCTTGCAGATTATGTCCCTCGCCGGGGATGTAAGCGGTCACTTCAATGCCGCTGGATAGGCGAACACGCGCCACTTTCCGCAATGCCGAGTTCGGCTTCTTCGGGGTGGTGGTGTAAACACGAGTGCAAACGCCGCGGCGCTGGGGCGAGCCCTTTAGCGCGCGAGTTTTACTCTTCGCCTTCTTAGTTGAGCGTCCTTTGCGGACCAACTGTTGGATGGTAGGCACTACTTCTCCTGTTACTTAATGTCGAAACACTTGCCACGCGGTACCGAAATATCGCCCCCAGAAACGGGCATACTGCACCGCCGGGGCCGGCCCGCCAGGTTAAGGCTGCACAGGATGCTTGCCTAGGTGGTCAGCGGATCGCGCCTAACTGACTTACCCTTAACGTCCGGAGCTCAACGGAGAAGAGCCCGTGCCAGAAAATCTGACTAGTTCGGGGCCCGGTATCGCGGGCACCATGATTAAAATTAGCCAGCCACCCTGTTGCTGGTCAAACCGGATTAGCAAATAAAAGCCCTTTTGTGACTGATTCCATGAGTAAAGCTAGGATTCGGGGCGGTTTCTCCGGTGGGCATGGGTGGTTGGGGGGGGCGTGGGTCGATTCCTGCGTCCTCCCTGAATAATAGCGCCCTCCCTACCTCCCCCGATCCCCTTCCCAATCTATTGCCCCCCGCTGATGAGTAGACCGGGAAGGTATTTCTGTTTCCAGGGGAGAGGGGATTGTTATAACTACATCTCGCTATTTAGCTTCGGGCAACTGTGTAATCGCAGCTATTCGCTCACATCTTTCGCAATTTCCTCGAGATTTCTACCACTATAAACCACACGGATCACTTCGACTTTTTCTTGATTTTCATCTACTTCGTAAAAAATAACGTATTTACCCGCTGCAACTCTACGTATCCCCATACTGCGCCACGGCTCCCACCCAACAGGCGGGTAGCGCAGGGGCAATGTATCTAAATCTCGTATCTGTTCCCGAATGTTTTCGGTTTGCCTCTTAGCCGACTCGGGTGCAAGCAGCGAATTGGAAATATAAGAAGAAATCCCGCGCAAATCGTTGTAGGCCGCGCGGGTGTAAGACACCGTAAATCTGGTGCTCATAAATTAAACTCTGCCGCTAGAGCCTGATCGACTTCGTCAGGAGTTAACCCCTGCTGCTGCTTTGAGGCAATACCCTTGGCGAGTTCGCGGTCGATTTCCTCACGAGACATTCCCCCGATAGCAACCGGAACCGGATAAGAAATCCGGGGAGTAAAAGGAATCCCTTGCTGCATAACTACTTGGCTATACAGCATCTGAATCGCCGCTGAAGGACTAATTCCTAATTGCGTCAAAATCCTTTCAGCTTGCTCTTTCAATCTGGTATCGATGCGGGCATAAACCGCAGATGTGTTGGCCATAGTTCCCCTTTTTTCTTTTCAATTATGCTGCCGAGAATTAGCGATTGCAAGCACTTACAATTTTTCGCAAGCAACAGGTATTTATTTTTGGGCGAAAGAAATAGGGTGCGGAGGACACCGCGGAGCACGCGGCGAGGCTGGCAGGTTAGTGTCCGCTTGGTTCCTGGCTTATTATGGGAAATCGTGTGTTCATCTAGCCTGTCCGCGAGCGGAGTTTTGCAATATCGCGTATCCCGGCTGAGCGATGATGATTGCGACTTTGAGCAGGTAAATAGGCTTTTAGAGCAAAATCAGCATTTGCTTTCGTCTGCCGCAGCTGAGCGCAGCACCCTTACGGTTTGGAGCGGGGAACGGATTAGGCTAGCGGGTTTAGGTGTAGCTTGGCAGGCGCACTTTAGCGGGGAAAACAGATTTACGGCCGCCGAGGAAGCATGGCGGAATTTATGCGAACACGCTCAGGAGACTTCTGGTGGCGAGGATAAGAATTTTGCTGCAGCTGCCGGGGCATGGCAGGCAGGAGCGGCGAAAAACTGCTGCTCAAAACCAGAAAATATTCGCTGCTCAAAACCGGGAAAAATAACTTGGCCACTGGTTTTGGGGAGTTTTGGGTTTACGCCCGCTACCCCATCGTTGCTGCTAGTTCCAGCTTTAGCGGTAGTCGCCAGTGGCGGTAATACCTGGCTATGGCAGGCTCGTTGGCAGGAGGGGCAAGCAGATTTCCGAGGACGCCAGGGGAATACACCGGAAAACGCTAAGTCGAAAGCAGCGCTCGCTCCTCAACCATCCCCACTTTCCCCTTCCAATCCGGCGCAGGTAACTCACGAAACCTACCCGCATTTACAGCCAGACGCCTGGAAGGCGGCAGTCGAACGCGCGACAACAGAAATCCGCGCCGGACGAGCAGAAAAAATCGTGCTTGCCCGAGATAAAGAACTACGTTTTGACCGGGATGTTTCTTTAGCGCGAGTCACCAGATATTTAGCAGACAAATACCCCACTTGCTGGACTTATGCGATTGGCGACCTGGTGGGAGCCAGCCCCGAGATGCTGGCTAGCGTAAACGAGGGGAAGCTGCTGTGCCGCGTCCTCGCGGGTTCGGACGTTCCCTCCCAGGAGCAACGCCTGCTAAGCGACCCTAAAGAGCGACTTGAGCACCGGTTGGCAGTTCAAAGCGCCGAGGAGTCGCTAACTGAATTGAACTTAGATTTAGAGGTTCCTGCTCCCCGCCTGCTGCACCTGGGGTACGTTACTCATTTGGCAACCGATATTACCGCCGAGAACCTGGCAGAACAGGCAGTTACTTCCCTGCGGGCGGCAGCAGCGCTGCATCCCACCGCGGCGGTTTGCGGAAAACCGCGCGAAGTTGCCGCTGAACGCTTGGCAGAGCTAGAAGCCATGGATAGGCGCCGTTACGCCGCCCCGATTGGATGGATGGATGCCGCCGGCGAGGGCGAATGGGCAATTGCTTTGCGTTGCGCCGAGCGCGACCCTGCCCGCGCCGACACCTACCGCCTGATTGCAGGGGCGGGGATTATGGGAGATTCTGATCCGCAGCGCGAATTGGCCGAAACCGAAACTAAAATGTCGCCGATGCTCCGCGCGCTCCAGGCATAAACGAGGTTTAGCGCCGGGAACGTCGTTAGCGACTCTGGGCAGAGGTAAAATTCGCTTCCAAATTGCGCTAGCCAATACCACCCAAGATTTCACTAGGTTCGCATTTTGTGAACACGTGAAACTCTTAAAAACCCCATAGGTCTTACGACCTAACTGATCGCCGTCTAGGTAAAATTTATAGAAGATATCTTCACCACTATTTGCGGCAATAAATACCCATAGCACTAGGTAAATAGATTTTTATATTTTTTATCTTGAAAAACTTTTAGACTTTACAGGCTACTTTCTTGTCAGGTATTTTTATTTCACTAAAAAGGGTTACCCCAGAAATTTTCACCTACTAAATCGAAGGGATAATAGATGAACGAAAGCAAACGGTCCATCCGCTTACTTGCGTTGCTAGCGGCAACACTTTTGACGATGGCGACGGTATTTTTTGCCGGTTCCGCCACGAACGCCTGGGCAGAAGATCCAGCTGCGCCAGCGCCGGCAGGTAACCACATCGCCGCAGTGCAATTCAGCTTAATTGGCTACGCCTCCGGGCAAACTCCCACTAGCGTGCAGGTTGGTTCGCAAACCGACAAAGTAAACGTTGAATCCAAGAAGTTTTTCCAGTCTGATCCGAATGCAGCTGCTTGGACAGAGGCCACCGGTACCTTTACCCACGATTTTAAATATCGCGTTAAAATCACTTTCAGCGCGAAAGCTGGTTACGATTTTGACGGCTTAACGGCAGGCAACATTAAACTCGAAACCGGCGAAACCGCCGTTGAGTACGATGTTGCAACTAAGACAGCAACCTTTGATTTAACGCGGATCCCTGCCAATCACACCCTGACCTTTAATACCAACGGTGGCAGCGCTATCCAGCCGGTCACCGAACCTGAAAACACGGATATTGACCTGGCCGCTTACATGCCCACCAAAGAGGGTTTCAAATTTGAAGGCTGGTACGCCGATGAAGCGCTTACGCAAAAAATGGACAAAGTTACCCTAGGTCAAGACACAACCGTATATGCGAAGTGGACCGCGGACACCCCCGCGACGCCTGAAAACCCGGAACCTTCACAACCGGATAACCCAGGAGATCAGCCGGGTCCTGCTCCTAAGCCCAACGTACCCACTCCTCCTCAGACTTCTACCCCTTCAGTAAGCCCTGGATCCAAAGGAGTAGTACCAGCCAAGAAGAAGCCACACGGGAACACGCAAACGCCGGTAACCGGCAGCCATTCCTTAATGGCAATCCCCATGTCTGTCCTAATGACAGCTGCCGGAGCAGCGCTGCTAGTCTCGCGCCGGAGGAAGGCTAACTTTTAGGCATAAATACTAAATAATTTAGGCAGCCAGACTTTGTCTGGCTGCCTAAAATTCTTTTACCCACAACTATTGGGTTAATGGGTTAATACTCAAAATATCGCTGCTCATTCTGTTTGTCAGACGTTATAATGGTATAGAAGCCCTGCTTGAGCGCTACTTGTCAGAGCAATCTAACAAGTATTCTCACCAGGGTATTAATTTCGTTGCGAAAGACGGAGCCCAGCTAACTGCCCCGGAAACCCGCCAGAAAAAAGCAAGATTCCTTGACGCCCTTAACTTTTGTCAAGTAAACTTGCGTTGTGAGGTTTAAGGTAAGCGCTTTCAAACACGGATACACACAAGCAGAAATCAGCCACGCTATCCGCAACGCTTGGCGCATCCTCGACCTCGACGAAGGAGTAACCCTTTTCCTCGGACCTACCCCCGACGGACACATAATCGAAGTCCTTACCAATCGGGACGGAGACTGCTTTCACGCCATGACCGCTAGAACCAAATTCTTTCAGTAAGGAACAGCAATGACCACTAAAACCAAGCTCACTGACGAAGAATATGCCGCAAAGTTTGCCCAAACCGACCCAGCCGAAATTATGGAATCCGCGCGGGGAATTTGGGAAGCCGACACCTTCCGGGATATCCAGGTAGCTAGAGACCGTAAAGAACAAGCCGAAACCGAACTCACCCAAGCGGTAGCTAAAGCCCGACAAGCGGGAATGACCTGGCAAGCAATCGGCGGGATACTCGGAATGAGCAGACAAGGAGCCCAATCCTACTACCGGTCGCGAATCGCCTAACTGCCAGAAAGCCACGCTCTCCAAGCGTAAAGGCACATCTAGAGGGTAGCTAACTCTCGAAGGATTTCAGATTCTAGGGAGGCGCGGCGAGAACGCAAATCCGGTAAATAAGCGTTTATTTCCACGATTTCCCGGCGCGGATCCTCGCAAAGAATCGCTTTCAGTTCTTCTATATCCTGGGCGCAGCGGTAATCCCATCCGAGACCGGCGGCCAGCGCAGACAGGTCGAAACTTTGGGGCGTCAAGAAGTAGCGCTTAAAGGCTTCCGAGTTACCGGTCTGTCCGTGTTCCAGGGTAGCGAAAATGCGTCCTCCCCCATCGTTAAGCACCATAACCTGCACGGTGGGCGTATCCTCTAACTGCCCGGTTAGCAACCCGGTCAAATCATGCAGACAGGTCAAATCCCCCGCAATTAACCGCACCGCGCGCCCGGTGCCAGCAGCTAGTCCCAGGGCAGTCGCAATATTTCCATCAATGCCAGAAAGTCCCCGATTAGCACAATAGGTAATCCCGCGATCCCCGCGCGTCGCTAAATCGAAAGCGCGAATCGTGTTGGAGGCACCGAGCATCGTCAGCGGGGGCGCGCCGGCAGCGGTCACCTTTTTCCCGTCCGGTTGCACCAGCACGCTATCAACGCTCCCTGCACCCCCGGCATCCCGGACGCTATCCGTGCCGCTATGAGCATTAACAGCCTTCGTTCCGCTTTCTCGTTTCGAATCGGGGTCACGGTTAACCCACTCCTCATAGACGTCCTCGTAAATCCGGGCGAGAGCAAAAGGATCTATCCCCATTTCCAGTTCCCGCAGGTTATCCCCCATCTCCGGGGTACCTTCAGGCGAGGGCATGCGCAGGCGATGGGCAACTTCGCTCGCGCCTTGTCCCCCTTCACCGGAGGTGGCAAAAACATGGTTTTTTATTACTTCCGAGGTGGGAACCTGGGTATCCGCTGCTACGTGCGGAAAGTCACGGGAATCAAGCGCCGCATAGTTGGCGTTTTGCCAAACCGTGACCGCGCGGCGATCTACACAGCTACGGTAGGCGCGCTCAACTGCTTGCGCGCTGCGGCGCCAACGTGCCAGCCACCTCGAGCTAGAGGTCTCCGGGAAAACCGTATCTACCTGCGAGGCAGTGGTGTCAATATATTTTCCAGTCAGGTTAGTTGCCGCCCCCAGGCTAGGTAGGCGGTAAATCGGGATGTCCTCCCGGGACAACAGGGAGGTAACCGGACGCGACAAAGTCGCATGACCAGCTATAATCACCTGTTCAACTTCGTCAGCGAGCGCGGAGAGTACCTGCGGCGCGTGCGCAATCTGCACCACGTTTCCCGGTTTCAGGGTAACTGTCGGCTCCGCCAACACCGGAAGCCCCCACCGTTGTGCCGCCTGTGCCACCTGAGGGGGACATTGATCCGCTAAGACCACCACGGTTTTTGCGGTTTTTCGGGGAGCTTCTTTCGCCCCCTCGGATACTACCTGCGTGTTTAGGGAATTTGTCCAGGAGGGCGTGGTCGCACTTTTACCAGAGGAAAGAGCTTGCAGCTCGGCAGGAATCTGCCAACTGCTGGCACTAACTAAAGGCGGCGCGAAACATAAATTCAGCTGTATCGGACATAGCTGCCCACGTGCTTTAGCGCCCGCACCCCACGCCTCGTCAAAAGCATCGGTGAGACTTTCTTTTACCGTTTCTAAGTCGTCCTCGCTGGCATCTATATCTAGCGCCACCGGACAAGCTGGTCCAAAAATCCCCTGCTGCCAGGTAGTTTGATTCGCACCTCTTCCGCGGGCACTTCGAGGGCGATCAGCGGTCAAAGCAACCACCGGGATTCCACAGTGGAAGGCTTCTAGCATTCCCGAATGTAACTCGGCGACTGCCGTTCCCGAAGTTACTACCAGCGCTACCGGTCTATAGCCCGCGTCCCCACGCTGATATATTCCGGATTTCGCCAGCCCCAGGGCGAAGAAAGCTGCGGAACGTTCATCCAGACGCACGTGGGCGCGCACTACCCCTGCCTGCGCTAACGCTGCCACAGTGTATGTGAGGGGCGCAGACCGGGAACCGGGGGAAATCACGAAATCGCGCACCCCGGCGCGCACTAATTCGCTGACCGCTAGCCGCGCCAAAGCGGTGGTAGATTCCCGGTTTCCTCCGGCTAGATCCAGGTTTTGATTATTTTGGGAGAGGTCGGAGGGGATGGAGGGAAAAGAAAGGGCATTCACCTACTAGCTACCTCCGCCACATCACGCATCCGCTGCCCCCAACGTTTAACCAGGTCATGGCGATCATCATTGTCGGGGGTACCAATTAAGTCAGTATTTATTTCCACTTCCTGCACCTTTAGCTCACCGTCCCGCACCTGCCAGGGCTGGCGAGAAACATCAGATTTGAGTAGCTGGCTGGTGGCCAGGCCACAGGCATGCGGGAGCTGCGCCATCGCGGCGGCGGCGCGCACCCCCAGTCCAATCCCCACCGCGCTATCGACTGCGGAAGAAACCACCACGTCCATGCCACGTTCATTAGCTTTTTTCGCCAAATCTATGACTGAGGAGACGCCCCCCAGGGGCTGGATTTTCACCACCATCACATCGGCGCAGCCTGCCGGCAAGTCAGAAAGCGGATCTGGGGAGCGGCGAATCAGTTCATCAACTGCGAGCGGCACCGAGGTCGCGGCGCGTAACTCCAACAAATCTTCTGCGCTCTTGCAAGGTTGTTCCACGTATTCCAGCCCCCCGGCTGCTTCATCTAGGGCTGCAATCGCGGTTTTGGCTTCTGCCAGGTTCCACGCGCCATTAGCGTCTACCCGGATTCGGTAGTCCCCGCCGAATTGATTTTCGAGGGCGGCGCGCACCGCTTTAACCCGCTCAACGTCATCGGCAAGTTCAGTGCCGCGGTCTGCGACTTTAACTTTTGCTGTCCGGCAACCGCCGCTTTGCTCTACGATTTGGCCGGCGCGGGTGGAGGAAACTACCGGCACGGTCACGTTCACGGGGACGCTCCCTCGCACCGGAGCTGGCAGCTCTTCAGTCAGGGCATTAACCGCTGACCACAGCCACCGCTTGGATTCATGTGGTCCATAATCCCAGAAGGGCGCGAACTCTCCCCAGCGGTTCCCCGAGCGCAGCAGCACCCCCTCACGCACGATTATCCTGCGGAAACGGTTGACGAGCGGCAAGGAGTACACCAGTGCCTGGTCAATTTCAATCGAGGGAAACTCGGAGTTCTCAAAAAGTTCACTGAGGGCGATGACCTGCGGAGTCGGTACCTCAACTAGCATCGGAGTGCTGATGTTTCCTGCCATTACTTTCCCTTAAAACCTCGTATTAGCGTTTCACTTACGTAAACAATAATTTTCGTTTACCGCTTTCCGTTTTGATTCTTCTGTTTCCTATTGTGGGTCTATTGACCCAGAAAAGCCTAATAGTAGTAGGGGAAAGTTGACCAATCCGGTTCCCGATGCTCCAGGAAGGCGCGCCGCCCCTCCTCGGCTTCATCGGTAGTGTATGCCAGACGAGTAGCCTCCCCCGCGAATAACTGTTGTCCGAGCAAACCATCATCTGCCAGGTTAAACGCATATTTTAACATCCGGATTGCCTGTGGGGATTTACGGGCAATAGTCAGCGCCCACTCTAGCGCCACGGTTTCTAGCTGCTGGTGAGGCACTGCCGCGTTGACCACTCCCCAATCTGCAGCCTGCTGGGCATCATAAGTGTTCGCCAGATAAAAGATTTGCCGCGCGCGTTTATCCCCCACCTGTCGCGCCAACAGTGCCGAACCGTATCCAGCATCAAAGGAGCCCACGTTAGCATCGGTTTGTTTGAAGCGGGCATGCTCCATGCTGGCCAGCGCCAAATCACACACCACCACCAGGGAATGTCCACCCCCGGCAGCCCACCCGGGAACCACGGCGATTACCGGTTTCGGCATCGAACGAATCAGACGCTGGACTTCCAGGATGTGTAGGCGCCCAGTCCGCGCCAGATCTATATTTTGGCGGCGCTGGGAAACTTCCGCATCCGGATCGGCGCCCTGTTGTTCGTAGCGATACCCACCCCGGTCACGAATCCGCTGGTCACCACCGGAACAAAAGCTGTATCCTCCATCAGAATCGCTAGGCCCGTTCCCAGTGAGGATTACCGCCGCCACATCCGCGGCGCTGCGCGCATATTCCAGGCAAGCCAGCAGCTCATCTACGGTATGCGGACGGAAAGCATTGCGCACCTGCGGGCGGTCGAAGGCAATCCGCAAAACCGGCAGTTTCTTCCCGTTTTCCCCGCAATCAGCCAATTCGGTGGCCGCTAGATCGGTTACTTCATAGCGATCCCGCCCCGGCTTATACGGCTTTTGCGGCTTTTTCAATTCGGACGAGGGCGCGGACGCGGCAGTACCCACACTTCCCGCTTTCACCACTGCCCGATGAAAGGTGAGGTCGGTTAGCTTTTCAAAGCCGGGAACCGGAATCCACCGTTGCGCGTCGAAAGTGTCAGAAATATATGCAAGCTGGCTCATACCCCCACCCTACCGCGAGCGCAGCTACCCGATTTCCTTGGATTGTCTTTTCTACGCACAGCCTAGGTTTTTCTTCCCTATTCTGTGCGCGGGGAGAGAAGTTTTTCCTCCCGCATTATTCCGCGCGGAGCCTAGGTTTTTCCTCCCGCCCAAGAAATTCGGAAAACGTAGCGGCGTTTTCCGAATTCTTATGCCCACCGCACCCACTCGGATAAAACCTAGGCTCCACGCTCGCTGGTACCGCTTGCGTAAGGGGCGCAGGGGAAAAAGCTGCCGGAAGATGCGCACTGAGCGTGCGGGGGCGGATTTATGCCGAGGGGTAGGCTTCGGGTCTTAAATCCGTGAAAATGCCAGAGCATTTTCCGGATTTCGGGGCGCGAGGCAAAATCCGCCCCTGTGCGCGGACGCCTATGGGAGGAAAACTTCTTTCCTTGCGCTTGAATTGGGATCGCAGGAACTGGCGATAGACTGGGCGCTGACGGCTATTTTCGGAGGTTGGCTTTGCGCATTGTTCCCTCACCGAGCACGGACGCTCGGGCAGCCAGCGAAGTTTTAGCTCCTCAAAGCGGTAATAGCAATAAAGATTTCCAGATTGACAAAGAAGAAAATGCTCCGCAGATTATCTGGTTGCAAAGCGAACCGAACGTAGAGGAAAGACAAGAAGGAAAAACCACGGATTCGGCCTCGCGCCCGCGGCCGCTGATTTTCTTGCCAGTATCCGATAATCCTGCGCGCGATACCTTATTCTTTACCGCGCTACGCGCCGCCCTCTGGCCGGACAAATTTACCTCCCTACCCACTCTTGATTTATCGGCAGTTGCCGGACCGGCGAAACCTTTTTTTGCGCTGCGGATCCTGGCAGATTACCACCCGATATTTTTCCCGGCGCGCACCGAGCAGCTGTCCCGCTCTTGGGCGCGCCAGCAAGCATTACGTCTGCAGCGCCTGCCCGACCAGGTAAGTTTCATCCTTTCCACCTCGGGGTCTACGAAACCCGGAGGGCGCCTGGTGGGGCTTTCGTTGGCGGCTTTGCGCGCCTCCCATCAGGCAACCGCGCAGCGTCTGGGGGAAAATGGTATTTGGGTGTCGGCACTTCCTCGGGATCATATCGCCGGTTTCCAAGTGATTGCCCGCGCTTATGCGGGGGGAACCGAGCCGGTAACTATCGATATGACCGGCGGTTTTAAGCTTTCTCGCCTGAGGCAGGCACTGCAAAACATTCTCTCGGCGGGGGTCCCGATTTACCTATCGCTAGTTCCGACTCAGCTGACCCGCGCCCTCGCCGATCCAGAAACCCTTGCGGCTCTGCATCTTTGCTCCGCAATCCTGGTAGGCGGAGCGCGCATCTCACCTTCGCTGCTAAATTCCGGGCGCGAGCAGGGGTTGAACCTGGTCACCACCTACGGGATGACCGAAACTTGCGGGGGCTGCGTCTATGACGGTGTTCCCCTGCCGGGAGTCAAAGTCGGTGTCAACGAGGGCAGGATTTGGCTGTCTACCCCCACTTTGATGAGCGGCTATTTGGAGGCAGAATCCGACCCGGAAATCCGCGAACTTTCGGGGATAACCTGGCTGGCCACCAATGATGCCGGCAGAATTATTTTTGAGGACGAGGACGCGAGCGCGAGAACTGGAGATGGTGCTCTCTCGGCGTTTGAAGCGAGTAACCTGCAAACCACCAGCTCCCCGCTCACAGACCCAACCAGCAACCGAAGCCGCCAACAAAAAACCAGCAAGAAAACTTCGCTTGCGCACGGCAGCGAGGATTTAAACCCCAATAAACCGCCCCGAGAGGGAACGGTAGACATCATTGATTCGTCCAGTTCGGCTCGCCTGGAGGTGCTCGGTCGCTTAGATGACACCATTATTTCTGGTGGGGAAAATATCTCCCTACCCCTGGTAGCGCGGGCGGCGGAAGATGCGGGATTTGCGGGGATAGAGTTTTGCGGTCTGCCCGATGAGGAATGGGGACAGGTTCTGTGTGCGGTGTTTGCAAAACCAACACTCGCCGGCACCGCGCTGGCATCGCACGACCTGGATTCGGAAAACCTAGATCCGGCGCACCTGGGTTCGCAGCTGCGCGCGGCGTTGCGCGGAAGTCTACCGGCTTCACATCTACCGCGCGCCGCCGCCATCGTGTCAAACTTCCCGCTGCTCCCCAGCGGAAAACTTGACCGCCGCTCCCTCCAAGAAGCTGCGCGCTCCCTCGATAAAGAAAAGCGCACCTGGCGCAAATAAAGGAATAAAGGAGCCAGGAACCAAACTGGCGTTAACCCCCTGTATTAGCCCAAACTGGCGTTAACCCCTGTATTAGCCCCAAAATGCTAGAGGCGGCGAGGAAAACCCCGCCGCCTCTACCGAAAGTTCGGTTACTTCTCTAGCACCCGGTGCAAGGTCGCCATATTCAGCGCCCTGCCACCAGATAGACCCAAATCATCGCCAACCGGGATCGCCTTCACCCGCGCAGGGGTTGGAATCCTGTTGAACATTGCTGCTTTGAGGTTGAACATTGCTGGGTTGCGATTGCTGCTTCTGAGCAGGCGGGTTGTAATTCTGAGTTCTAGGCTGCTGCGCACTCTTCTGCGCTGCAGCCTGCTCAGCTGCTGCCTGTTCCGCTGCAGCTTTTTCTGCCGCGGCTTTCTCTGCAGCTTCCTTCTCTGCTGCTTCCTTATCGGCTTGAGCTTTTTCTGCCGCCGCTTTTAGAGCCTTCTGAGATTCTAGAGTGTTAAACTTTTCGCCCTTCTTGGTTTCGCCCGCGAAATAAACCAAATCAGATTCAGCATCAAAGTGCAGTTCCGATTTCTCTAAAGTCGTCAAGGTTTCAATCGGAAGCTGATTAACCTCATGCTTTTCATCTTTAGAAAAGCTAAGCGACAAATCAATAAGATGCCGCTCATTTACTTTCGCCGCATTCGGATCGCCATCTTTTTCCACTGCATCTTTGGTGTCTTTCTTGTACTTTGCGGGAATATTTAGTTCAGCTAGCTTTTTGTTCATAAATTCTGAACCTTTAGAAAAATCTAGTTTAGAGAACTCGCCCTCACCTGATTGCCGAATAGAAACTTCTTTGATGGATTTACCGGTTTTGTTCCTGATTAGGGCCTTAATTGCGCCTTTACCGGTCTTGCCAATAACTACGCTGGCGGTCTGTTCCTCTTGGGGAGCTTTTGCTTTCTTGGAATCACTGGCGGAGCATCCACTAAAAGCAAGCATTAGCCCTAAAGCGCTCAACACCAAAACAATTTTTTTCGCGCTATTTTTTAGCATAGACACCATTTCTAGCCTTTCTAAACGTCCCTAAACTCAATTTTTGATTATCCAACATTTTGGGAAAGTGTCCTACCGGCTCTCCCAATTCATCTACATTTAGTTACTATTTTCCCTGTACTTTAGCTATTTCCCTAGCCTCCAGCCCAAAATTTTTACTCACCGCATAGATTTTGACATCCGCACCTTTAGGAACCTCGGCTTCTGGAAGGTAGAACCTATACCCAAAGTCATTAACGATTCGGTGAGAACCGTTAGTAACCGACCGTCTGTATCCGCGGTAATCTTGCACCTGGGATTCCCGGGAATCCTTCCCCGGCGTCCTCACCCTCGCAAAAACTTCTACATCAGCTTGTCGTTGCCGGGCGGGAATAGTTCCATCGATCACCTTGAATATCCCATTTTTCTTGATACTAACCTTGTTCTTACCACCAGTATCAACCAATTTATAGGGAGCAAGCGTACTTGGGGGACTAGCCATCGCCGGCGGTTCCGTAGCGAAAAATGGAATCAACCTTTCGGCTCGTTCTACCACCAAGATGTCTGGTTCTAAGGAGAAAGCATAGGTAGCATCGTAGGGAATCAGCTTGGAATAGTGGGCACTAGCAAAACTCGGCGAAAGTACCGGTACCAGCGAGTTGCCGAAAGAGTCCCGGAACATAAAAAGATTCTCTTTCCCCTGTCCTCTGGTTTCGAAAAGATCCGCGGTGGTATCCGGCTTATCGTCCAGGTATTTCCAGGTATTGCCCTGAAAATCCTGAAGGTCATTTATTCCTTCCGCCCGCCAGTTCGGTTCGCTCACCGTGGAGGTGGGATCCTGCATTCTCTCTATATCGCCTACGAATCCCTCACCCAGTTTCCACTGGGGATTTTTAGCCAGGTTCTCCACCTGCAACTGGTCTAGCAGATAGTCGGCACCGCTATATGCTCCCTTGTAACTCCAGTGAGTGTCGGTTTTTTGATAAAGGACTTCCTTACTGCTTTTTAGCTTTTTCGTGAGATCCACATAGGGAACCCCCAGGGAACCTAATCTGTTTTGCAAACGATTTAAGTTAGATTGTTCAAAATCTCCTGCCCGGAACCGATTGGGCATGAACTGTCCATAAAGGGTGTTCTTATTGGGCGCTAACGCCACCGCAAACTTGATGCCCTGCGCCTGGTCACCCAGAATCTTTAGGTTGGTGGCCGCATTGTCGATTCCGCGCGAAGAAAGTCGATTTACTCCCCGATAGTCATTGAGCGAATCTGCGTAAAACAGGTAACCATCTTTTCCGATAACCACCTGATCGGTAAGGGAGGACGAGAAGATCCCGCTTTTCAAGGTGGCGGCAGCAGCGATCATCTCACCTCTAAAGGGAAAAGTTTTTTCCAGGTAAGTGCCGGCATCTTGTAAATAGTTGATATTTAGCTCTCCGGAAGACTTAGTTAGGGAGGGCGCCGCAACTTTTGCTTCTTGCGAGGGCTCTTGCCATTTTTTGATAGGGAGCAGGTGTGAAACTGCGGGAATCAGCATCAGGCACAAACCGAGGGTCACAAAGGTTAGCATCAGGCTGTTCTTTGCCCGCCGTGCTACCGGGGTATTTTTTTCCTGGGATTTAGGGCTGTTTTCAGTCATAGTTACTTCCTGCACCTCCTAGAACCTGAAATAAATAAAGGGATGGTAGCCGCCGGCTGACAAGATCAGCAGGTTGGCTGCTAGCAGCACCAGGGTTAGACCCAGGTTCCACACCCGGGTATCTACAGTCGCCGGAGTAAAGCTCGAGGAGGGGTTAGTGACCCCCATTTTCTTCCAGAGTCTCGCTTGCGTAGCCAGGACTTGAGTAACAGGAAGCATAGCTATTAGGGCAGTAAAGAAAATAGTTATGGTCCAAGGGTCTAGGTAAGAGAGCGCCAGAGATCCGGCTCCCACGGTGGATTTGGTGTTGAAACCAAACATATTCGCGTACATTTGCAGAGCTTGGGTAAAGCTATCTGCTCTGAAGACTACGAACGATGCCACCACCACGAACATGGTGTAGAGGTGACCTGCCCAGTGTGGAAGTTTCTTTAGCGGAACTATTTCTTCGAGCATTAAAAATATCCCGTGGATTAGCCCCCAGGCCACGAAGGTCCAGGCGGCACCGTGCCACAGACCGCAGAGCAGGAACACCGTGAACTTGTTGATAACTGTTCGCGCTCCGCCTTTGCGGTTGCCACCTAAAGGAATATAGAGGTATTCCAGGAACCAAGTGGATAGGGAAATGTGCCAGCGCCGCCAAAACTCTTGCATTGTGCGAGAGATATAGGGGTAGGTGAAGTTTTCTTGGAATCGGAAACCGAACATTGCCGCCATTCCGATAGCCATATCGGAGTAGCCGGAAAAATCAAAGTAAATCTGGAGGGCGTAGCAGATAGCTGCTAACCAGGCTGCGTAAAAATCTACTTCCCCGGATTGGTTCCCATAGATTCCATCGACTACTACAGCCAAGGAGTCAGCGATTATCACCTTTTTACTGAGCCCGACTACGAATCTGCGCATCCCACAAGCCACTCCGTTCAGAGTGACTGAACGCTGCGCAATCTGTTCTTCGATGTGCCGGTAACGCACGATTGGTCCCGCAATGAGTTGCGGAAAGAACGAGATATAGAGCATCACTACGAAGGGATCCCGGGCGGCGGAGATTTTTCCGCGATACACATCGATTACGTAGGAGAGCGCCTGGAAGGTATAAAAAGATATCCCGATTGGTAGAGCCACTGCCCCAATCTTTAGGTCGAGACCCAGCAAGGAGTCGATAGTTCCTACGAACATCCCTGCATATTTGAAGAACCCTAGCACTCCTAGGTTGAGGACCAGCGCCAGCGTCAAGATGGCTTTGCGCCCCGCCGGCGCTGCCTCCTCTTTTTTCCTGGTGTCCAGCGCTAATGCCAAAGCCCAGTTCGCCAGACAGGAAACCAGCATTAGCAATACATAGATGGGTTCCCCGTAGGAATAGAATAGGAGGCTGGCTAGTATCAGCACTGCATTCTTTCCCCTTACCGACGGAATTATCAGCGTGAGGATAAAAACCGTCGGTAAGAAGAAAGATATGAAAAGAACGGTGCTAAAAACCACTAGTTAAGGGCTCTCTTATTGGCGTCCCAGTAGTAGATTGGAGCATTCCAGTAAGTCTTGTAATAGAACGCCCAGCCACCTTTGGAGCGCTTGTAGGCCATGTCCTCGTCGGTATCGAAAATATAGGTCGTGCCCGAGATATCGATTTCATTCCAGCCGTGGGGAGCCCGCGCGTTCGCCACGTATCCGAGGCGAATCCGCGCTGACGAATACCCCAATGCCCGGGCTATCCACTTGTAACCGGCGGCAAAGCTGTAACAGTTACCCCCACCGTTGGCGAAGAAACTCTTGGCATATTGAATATCCCAGTTACCACCGCCAGGATGTGACTTTCCGTGTGCGCCAATATAGCGGTAGTTGTTTACCACATAGGAATAGGCGCTGGACAGGGAGCCATAGCGCGCAACTATGGACTCTAGGGTGGCGTCCAATTGAGCATCACCTGAGCCAACGTAGTCAAAGTACATTCCCTTGGCTCTTAATGCCCTCGTCGTCGAGTATCCAACTTTCCCATCAGGGTAAATACCATTGGCTCTCTGGAAGTTCTTGACACATTCTTGGGTTCCCCACCCGAATGACCCATCCGGGGTAAACGTGCAGTACGACGGATTCAGGTAGGTAAGCGCTGTTTGTACCGCTTCAACTTTGTAACCGCTGGAACCATAGCCCATAACGCTTATGAACCTGGTAGCTGGAATTACCCAGACCGGTATTCCCGCTGCTCGCAGGGCTTTCGCGGTTGTCATCCCTACGCCTCCGTCTGGATAGATTCCATGATCCCTCTGGAAAGCTTTCACCGCAGAAGCTGTTCTCCCCCCAAAGATGCCATCAACCCAAAACCCAGCATATTGCGGAAAATATTTATTTAGTCCTTGCTGTAACACGCGTACACTGTTTACGCGAGAACCAGACCACATGGTAGCACTGGTCCAATGGTTAGGACTCGGCTCTGGCGCATCTTTGATAACAATCTCTGCTGCGGAATCCTCACGGACGGCATCGGCAAAGACTCTATCAGCGACTTCACTAGCGGACAGACCCAGTTTTTGCCGAATATTACGTACGCATCTTGCAGTTCCGGCACCAAAAGTAGTATCTGGTCATACGATGGTACATTCATCTGGATACTTCACCATCATCCAAGTTTGCAGGTTGCGAACATACACGCTGTTAGTCTGTCCCTGCACCAGATTAAAGTTAATGTTTATTTTACCGACTATCGCAGCTGGTACCCCCGCCTGACGCATTTTTAAAGTCGTCGTAAATCCAAACCCACCATCGGGATAGACCCCCAATTTGCGCTGCACGCACTTCACAGCTGCCTGAGTTTTCGCACCAAACCCGCTGTCGGGAGTGAAATTAACACATTCGGGATAGTAGTGCGCCAATCCCAGTTGCATGGTTCTAACATCGTTGCTCCATTCACCGGACCAGAGCACCCGAGACACAAAAATGGTCGGTCCGTTGGCAGCGACAGACGAGCGCTCCATGGTCGAAGGCTCAGAATCGGTTTCATTTTGCTCCTGATTTTCAGCGTTGTCACTCGGCTGGGAGCTTTCCGGCTTTGCTTCGCTATTAACCACATCATCGGACTTTTGGGCATCGCCACTAGTCGGAGAGGAATCTTCCGCCCTAATGACTTGCTTATTAATACCAGTATTGACAGTACCTACACTTTCAGATGCATAAGCAGCCTGGGATGAAAGAGGCACCACTAGCACAGCAGCCAGCAGCAGCACTATCAGCCGGAAGTATCTGCGAACAACTTTAGACATAGAACTCGTCCTTTTACTTGGGGCTTTGCCTGCGAAGCCTAACACATGAGATTAACAAATTGTAAGAAAAATGCCTTCTTGGGGAGCTTCACCGCGCAATATCACACCCAGAACTTTCCTTCTGGTTCACTCAGGCTTACCTGGGGAGCATCCGGCATTAGCTCCAAGATTTTATTCGCAAAATAAAGGTCGTGAGCGACGATTCCAATGTTGTAAACCAAGATCCTTTCCTCCGCGCTGGTTCTGCCCGGTTTTTTCTTGGTTAAAACTTCTGCTACCTCGGCGAAGTTTGGGAACCGCTTGAAATATTTAAAATGCTCTATTTGGCTCAACTCGTCACCATATATGCGGTCAAAAACTAGATCCGCCTGAGTAAACCCTCGAGTGTGAATAGGAATCAGGGTAGTACCAGGCTCGAATACCTCCGGGGGTACTACATCCTCATGAAAAACAGTAACCGCTGAAAATACTACTTTTGCGCCGGCTACTGCCTCTTCTAGGGAATCATAATAGGAAAAATGTAAATTTGGATAACTACTAAAGCGTTCGGAAAAAAGTTCGTGTTGATTTTTGTATTTGACTAACCTAACGTCAAACTCCCGGTCTGGGTGTCGGTGAGCTAAAACTAGCATCGCTGCGCGGGCGGTGTTTCCTAACCCCACCATGACAACTGATTGATATCCCGGAATTGCAAGTATGTCGGCACTGTGAACAGCTACTGCCCCGGTACGCATAGTAGTTATGTAATTACCGTCGATTAAGGCGAGTGGTTTGCCAGTTTCAGTCGAGTAGAGCAGAATTTTTGCGTCTAACGCTGGGCTGCGATCAGGATAGCGATTGACTAGCTTAACTCCCCCAATTCCAAAAGTGGGCATCACTATTGGCATAGTGTTCCAGAAACGATCTTCTCCGGGGTTAATACTTATTTTGGCGGGCATAAGCATCTCAGATTTATGCCGTAAAGCATCATCAACCCAATCCCACATAACGGCGGGATCTAGATGTAGTCCCTCAATCTCTTTATGCCCAATTAACTTCATTTTCCCTGCTCTTTTCCTACTGTTTCGTGAGTTACTATCGGCGATTTTTACTGGTCGATTGAGCGTAATACTTCCAGCAAGCGGGCATTGTCCTGGGTGGAACGAACCGCTAGCCGAATGTACTGTTTCCCATCAAAACCCTCTTTTTCAGAGAGGTCTTTTATAATCAGATCGTTTTCCAGACAGACAATAGTAAGTTCCTTTGAACTGTGGGGCGCCAGCACCTCCGCAGTCACAAAGTTGGCTTGCGAAGGGATTACCCGCAGATAGCTGAGCTGGTTCAGATCTTCTACGAACTTCGCCCTAACCGCTTTTATTTTCTCTAAAGCCACCGCATAATCTTTCTGGTATTTTTCCTCTATTTGCAGATAGAACTCGGCAAAAGAGTTTATGTTCCAGATCGACACGTCTTTCTTAAAGCCTGCGATAGCGGCCGTATCCGAACTCGCTAAAATCCCTAGACGCAAGCCGGCAACCCCGTAACTCTTGGAAATGGATTTCATAATGAACAGGTGCGGATGGGAATCCAGGATTTCTTGGCTCAGCAGTGAATTGTCTTGACCTTCAGCAAAGTCAATGAAACTTTCGTCAAGAACTAGAGTTATCCCGTTTTCTTCTGCCCAATCTGCCAGGCGGAGCGCATCTGCCTGGGGGATGAAGTTACCCGAAGGATTGTCAGGGTTAATAACAATCAGGGCTTTTACCCGCTCTCCGTTGTCGGTTTTACCTTGTTCACTACGTCCAAAAAACTCTATTAAGTCATCTGCGGTGTAAGAAAAATCCGGATTGTCTGCCTGGTAAATGACCGGCTTTTCCGGGCAGCGATTGGGGTATTCCTCGAAGGTGGGTCTAACTACTCCGTAGGGCATCGGCAGCTGCGCCATTAGAGATTTAATTAGCTCTGCTGCCCCGTTTCCAACCACTACTTGTTCAGGCCGTAAACCAAAATTCTTGGCCGCCAGTAAAGAGTTGACCCCCATCCCGGAAGGGTAGTCGGCCAGCAAGGAATCAAAGTTCGCCCGGATCTCGTCCTTCATCCGTTGCGGAGGGAAATAGGGATTGACCAGATAGCAGTAGTCCAGCATCTTGGGGTAACGCCAATATCCGCCGTAGCGGGATTCAAATAGTTTCTTGCGCTGGGCGGTATCTGGATGGAATATCGAGGACGCGATATCAAGATCCTGCACATCATCAATCTCGTACCACTTTTGCCCATCTAGGCGTTTGGCTTTTATCCCCGGATCATCCAGCAGAGTAATAACCCGCAAGACCTGCTCATAGTATTCATTGCACCCCAGAGCCTGAGTATAGGCATCTAGGAAGGGAACATAATGCGTGGTAGAGAACTCTTTAGAGAACTTATAAATATTGACAGTTTTGTAGTAAGAATCTATGTCTCGGTAAACAAATTTCTTGCCGGGCACGAAGGCAGAAATATTGTCATCCTCATCTAGTTTGACGACTGTTCCATCCATCCAGGACTCGTATTTATCAACCAGCGCTAAAGTTTTCCGGGGGTCCTCAAGAAGATCGTCTAGCACCCGATCCTCGAAAATCAGATCCGACTCTAGCAGCAGAGTGTCCTCTTCCAGCAGTTTATCTTTGGCTAGCCACAAAGAGTAGATGTTATTGGTCTGGTCGTAAATCGGGTTATCGACGAACTCTATTGGGGTAGAAATATCTAAAGTTGAGATATAGTCAATGAGCTTTTGCCCTTCGTACCCAGTCACAATAACTATTTTCGAAAGTGCCTTAGCATCAAGCTGATGTAGCATCCGCTCAATCATGGTTACCCCATTGACTTTCACCATGCACTTGGTGTTATTTGCAGTAAGATCTTTCAGGCGGGAGCCCATTCCTGCCGCCAAAATAAGTGCCTGCATAGAACCAGCTTTCTATCCATCAATAGCTTTTACTCGGTTTCTGATTCCCCAATCCTACCGAATGGGTGCTCTTTTTCCCGGGCACTCATCCGGCTTGTCTCTAACACAGTTAGACAACAACTTTAACATCTGTAACAATAAGAGCATGTTTACCTGCAGCAACAGATTTGGCAAGCGCGCACTGGCAATCTTGGCTCTCATTGCCACCTGTATTACCTTTAATGGCCTAACAGCCATAACTGCACCTCAAAGGGCGGAGGCAGCTCCAATCACCGATTGGCAGGCCGGATATATTATCTCGGATGCCAACTTCTATACGCAGGGAAACATGAGCGTCTCCCAGATTCAAACCTTCCTAAATAACAAGGGAAAGTATTGCAATGGCTCGAGGTGCTTAAAAAATTATCGCGGTAATCTTGCTTCTTTTTCTGCCGGGTCTTGCCCCTCAGCAGTTACCGGAGGCAGCAACCTATCGGCAGCGGAAATGATTTATCGAGTGTCGAGCGCTTGTAAAATCTCCGCCAAAGTTCTGCTGGTAACTTTGGAAAAAGAAAACGGTCTGGTAACTTCACCGGCCTGGTACAACTCTCGTACTGGTGCGAATGCGTTTAGAACTGCCTTGGGATATGGCTGCCCCGACACTGCACCCTGTGACGCACAGTATTTTGGAGTAGGTAACCAGCTTTATCACGCTGCAAAACAGTTCAATATCTATAAGAAATACCCCAACTACTATAACTTTAGATCCGGGAAAACCTCATGGGTAGGATACAACCCCAGCTCTGCTTGCGGGGGAAGTAAGGTCTATATGCGTAACGCCGCCACCGCCGGCCTTTACAACTACACCCCCTACCAGCCGAACGCGGCTGCCTTGCAAGCGGGACTAGGAACCGGGAACTCCTGCAGTTCTTATGGAAACCGCAATTTTTATTACCTGTACAAATCATGGTTTGGCAGTCCCCGCGCAGCCTCAAAACGCACAGTTACCCAGGCGCAAATAAAAGCCCTTTCGCCCGTAATTTCCAATACCGATCTCAAGAGCGGCATGTGGAACGACACTGTAAAGAAACTGCAAGCAGCCATGCTTTTAGCGGTACCCAGTTACCCACTCTTTACCCCGGACGGCGGATACGGGGCTAAGACCACCGAGATAGTGAAACAGTTCCAAAGTGAGAACGGTCTCTATCCCAGCGGGGTGGTTAACCAAGAGACTTCCTATACCCTGCTGCGTAAAGGTTTCCCGGTATATGTGTTCACCCCCCACAGCTATTACGGCACCTTGGGATGGGGAGCGCGTAGCGATACCGTAACCACGCTGCAAATAGGCGCGAAAGCATTATTCCCGCAGTGGTATTCAGCAGGTATAGATTGGCTTTATGGTTCTAAGAGTGCCGCTTTCGTAAAAGCATTCCAAAAATCCAAGGGGCTTTCCGAAAGCGGAACCATTGATGAGGCTACCGCGCAGCAGCTTCGCCAGGCCGGGATTCCTATTTCCCTGGTGGCGGTAGCAGACCCCAAACCGATTTATCTGCGAAGCACCCTTTGGAGGGGCGCCTGGAATGATGATGTCCTGCAAGTACAGCGGGCACTGGTCAAGAAATTCCCGCAATATGCTCAATTCCAACCGGATGGCGGATTCGGAGCCAAGACCGAAGCGGCAGTTAAAGCAGTTCAACGCGCTAACGGAATCTACCCAGACGGAGGCGTAGGTCCCAAAACTACGGAACTTTTCCGAAAGAATGGAATCGAGGCGGGGATGTTTAACTCCGCTAAATCAACTACCGCCCTAAACCACGGGGTGTGGAACTCGGCGGTGACCACTTTGCAACAGGGTCTGCGTAAGTATTTCCCGGAGAGTTTCCCCTGCTGGCCGGATGGCGGATTCGGAGCCAAGACCGAAGCCGGAGTAAAGGCGGTGCAGAAGCATTTCGGATTGCCGGAAACCGGTTTTGTAGATAAAGCCACGGCTGACCAGTTGCGAAGCTTGGGAGTGCCACTCACCATTTCTGCCCCACCCGAGGAACTTAATCAAACTCTGAACACTCCCTTGGGGCAGTGGCAATGGAATTCTCGGGTAATGGCGCTGCAAAAGATACTCAAATATTACTTCCCCGCGCAGACTCCCTACACCCCCGATGGAGGTTACGGAGTAGGCAGCAAAGCTGGAATGATCAAAGTTCAAAATTTACTGCAAATCAACCCTACCGGGGCGTTTGATCAGGAAACTGCTGCAAAGCTGCAGGAATACGGGATACCCCTTTCCTACAAATAAAATTATGCCATCGGCAACGGCAACTTGCCGACAACCCTTAGCCAATTTTTAGATAGAGGAAGCCGCAGTGAAGAAGTGGTTATTTTTAATTGCAATCGCAGCCGTTACCTTAAGCGCCTGCTCCCCCGTCCAGCCACGGGAAGCTCCTAGTAATAGCGTCGACACCAGCACCAGCGCCAGCCGCGGGCACGCCAACACTAGTGCTCCAGCTACCCCGGATGCAAAATCTGAGCAGCCAAAAGCCTCCGCAAAGTCTACTGCCAAGACTCTGCCTAGTTCCAAAGTTAACGCTGACCAAAAAACTCCGCAGGGAGCGGTAATGCTCTACCTGAAAGCCTTTGCTTCCCAGGACACCGCAACGCTTTGCAAAACTATCACCACTTCAACGGTTAATCGCTTAGAATCCCTGGGGCAAGAATGCGAAAGCACCTATCAAGAATCAGCGGTTCCCGACCCCGCAAAGAATCTTTCAAAATTACAATTTCGCAATAGCGGTTACACTAGCGATGGACGCGGAGTGTCGGTACTGGTTACTTCCGGGAACAAGAACTACTCGTTTGTCTGCGTAGATGAGGGTGGAACCTGGCACGTGGATCCGGAAAGTTATACTAGGCAATAGTAACTAGCAGGAACTTCTCGGCTCTTTTTACAGCCGTAGCACTACGAAAGGCTATGCGACATGATTGCAAGCGTAAAACGCTGGCTTCGCACCTCCTGGTTAACCCGCGACCTCTACCAACGCCTATACGATGTCAAGCATCAGCGTGAAGAACGTTTAGCCAATGCTGCCCTTACAAGCGATGGCGCTAAAGTATTGGCCGACTTCCAAGATGTGATGCGTAAACTCGATGCCGAATGGTACTTAGCATACGGGACCTGCCTAGGCGCCCTCCGCAATCATCAGTTCATATCCCATGATCTAGATATGGACTTTTATCTATGCCCTAAGCCTGAAGCCGGGATTGAAGAAGTTAAGAACGCACTTTCTGCAGCCGGCTATCGCCACCACCACGACTACCAAGTGGAGGGAAAGACTGCAGAATGCAGCTGGGAACGCAATGGAGTCAATTTTGACATTTTTGTTCTCGAAGAGAAACCAGAGGGGTACGGGTGCTATTTATTTAATCGTTTCCCCGATAGTTCCTATAGTCAGGAGCACGAATTTTCTGTGAGCTTGAGTATGGCCCCCCACATCACCGGCAAACGTGAGATAGACCTGGCGGGAGTTATGGTTCCCATACCGGCAAACGCCGAGGATTTTATGAAACTTTACTACGGCGAAAATTGGATAGTCCCCGACCCCAGCTACACTTGGGAAAATTCGCTCCCTTCGCGGAAACGATGCACTAAGCGAGGATACTATATACAGTACTGACCCTATCCACGTCCTACCCCGGAAGTAGCATGAAAACTTTTGAGTCTCTCAGTAACCCCCTTATATCTGTGGGCATTGTTGCGTTAAATGAAGAAGATTATCTTCCCGATATGCTCTCTTGCATCAAGGCTCAAGACTACCCACACCACCTCATCCAAGTGGTGCTGGTAGATAGCGGATCTGAAGATGCCACCCCCCGGATTATGAAGGACTTTGCCACGCGGGCAACCGACTTTGAATCGGCGACAATCCTCCCCAACCCGGGTAAGACCGCACCCAGAGGATGGAACGTATTTCTTAACGCCGCTAGCGGGGAGATAATGGTTCGCCTAGACGCTCACGCCCGCATCCCAAATAATTTTTTGAGTCAAATCGTAGCGGTTCTCGCAGAAGGAGAGGCAGTAGCTGGTGGTCCACGCCCTACTATCACTCCCAAGAATGCCACGGCCTGGCAACAGGTATTGCATACCGTCGAAGAATCTATGTTCGGGGCCTCGATTGCGAAATATCGAGGTAACTCAAAATCTGACTCAAACGCACCTCAGTACGTAAAATCAGTGTTCCATCCGGGATACCGCAGATCAGTGATAGATGCAGTGGGGCCTTTTAACGAGAAACTTACCCGTACGGAAGACAACGACTACTCCTACCGGATTCGAAAGGCCGGATATAAGATTCGGTTTGATTCCCGGATCTATTCTGAGCAAATAATTCGTCCTTCACTGCTTGCCATGATTAGGCAAAAGTACAATAACGGCTACTGGATCGGGAGGACGCTTTTTATACAACCCGGATGTATCGAGGTATATCACCTGGTGCCGGGGGCTTTTGTATTTGCAATTGCCGCGGGAATCGCGCTGCGACTACGGGGAATTAAGCTACCGCTGCGGCTGCTAGCCGCCAGCTATGGACCCGCCGACCTGGTTTTAAGTGCGGCATCTCTTCCGAAAGTTAACCCGCCCACCAGTAAAGCTGCCAGCTTACCCTTGATTTTCCCCGCCCTCCATATTGCCTACGGCATCGGCACCTGGAAGGGAATATTAGAGGGGCTAAAAGAGACATTCCGAGGAGGGCGAGGGTGAATCTTGATTCCCTGCACAGTTTGAAGAGTAAACTGCAACTGCGCTGGCATTTATATAAAAACCGGCAGCTTGTAAATCGGGAAGTAAGCATTATTTCCAATAACTGTATTGCGGGAGTCATCTATCATGACTGTGGTTTACGTTTTCTTTCCCCTACCGTGAACCTTTGGTTTTCGACTGAAGATTTCTTCACCTATGCGGCTAATATCCTTGAGTATTCCCCACAACAGGGAGCAGAACTACGTGAGATTTTTGAGGAGGGAATCAGTTATCCCCTGGGGTTATTAACTCCAAAATCTGCGGATTTACCCGCGATAAAGCTTTACTTTCAGCATTACCCCAGCTTTGAAATTGCGAAGAAAAAATGGGAGGAGCGTTCAAGGCGAATAAACTTAGAAAACATATGCATGATTTTTGAGTGTTCTCAGCCCATTGCAGAAAGCAGCCCTATTCCGGAACTTTTTCGCGCCGCTCCCTATTCCCATAAAGTTATAGTTACCAGTAAGCATTCGGTAACCGGTAAAGGCACTGAAGTTGTACATCTTCCGGTATATGACTTGCCAGGTTATCAACCGGGAAAACTTTTTACCACCAAAAGGAAACTGTCCTTATCCCGGTGGCTTGACGATTTTAACTATGTAGAGTTTTTAAATCGCACTAAAGGAAAGCTACTTACCTCGACACTCGAGTAGCTTTTCCAACTACCCTTGTAGAGTCAATGTTCGAAAACAGGGATTATAAACAATTTCTAACTGACATATGAGCGCGTCAAGTAACGCGACTCCCATGCTCAGGCGGGTCACCTAAGCCCTGGGGACGATAGCTAGGAAGAATTCTAGCTTCGCCGGCACCTGGTTACTTACTAGACAAGAGACGCGAGCACACGAAGCCATCATTTCACGCTACCCCCCCTGCTCTGCGGTATTAGCGCTCAGAAAGCAGTTTCGCTTCCCGCAACGTGATTACTGGAATTCGCATCGGTTCTGAACTTGGGCGCACTATTAGATAACTCATGATAATCAGCAGAATCCCAAATAAGTAATCCAATCCCAAGAACGAATCAGTCAGAAACGTGACCCCACTCATAATAGTCAGCCAGGTCATTCCCAAGAAGAAATCGGACCAATCGGGGTGACGCTGCTTTAAGGCTTTTCCATAGCTAACCAGGCAGCCTAAGAAAAATACCACGTAGATTCCAAATCCGAGAGCCCCGTAGCTGATTAAAACATCCAGATAGGAGTTATGCACGTAGTAGCCCCGCTCTAACATTTTTTGCTCACTCGGTAAATGTTCCGCTTTCGCGTATTCCACAGTGTTATAGGGGCCAATACCTACTACCCGGTGCCCCTTCCAAAGGTCAAATGTTTCTTCCCAGATATAAACACGCGCTGATTTAGTGGAATCACCTTTATTTACGCGAAGCATACTAATGTCATCTACCATCTTCCAATCAGAACTGGTTTTCTTTGATCCGTCAGGATGAATTAGTTTAAAAACTTGCGCATAATAGGCAATTTCTCCCTCTATCAGGGTGTCTATGGTGGCATTTACCCCAGTGTAGCCCAAGCCTCCGACAAGGATTACCCACACCACCAGCAGAGCTTTGGATTTCTTTTGTAGATACTCGCTGCGCCGATAATAAAACACGAATAGGCAAAGGCCAATCACTGCCAGGGTGATTAATAGGGATAAGCGAGCACCCCGAGAATTACAACCAGCAGTGGCAATAACCAGCAGAACTAAATTTATCCAGTACAAAATCCGGTATCTTTTTTTACCCCGCGTAGTAAAGAAGATTTTTTCCCGATAAATCAACGCCCAGGTAGTAACAAACATACTGACTAGCCCAAATAATGCAGCATGATTAGAGTCCACGTTCATACCGAAAACAATGAATACCCTGTTCCCGGCCTCATAGGTAAAAGATTGCGCCCCGAGATGACGACTAGCACCCGCCAATTTATCCATAAAAGTGAAGCCTACGGCAACCATCGTGACCGAAGTGAGTGCCTGTAATCCGGTAATTATTTGTGCGGGCAGCAATACCTTGGCAAGCTCCCTATGCGGTTTGGAACTGCGGGCTATATGGGCTCCCAGCGGATAAACTAATAACACTGAAACTGCAAGCAGAATCCCGGATTTTATTTGAGTTACCGGGTTTACCGCATAGTTGACGGCTAAAGTGATTAGCGCAGCCGGCAACAGCAGCACCAGTACTTTTATCCAAGGGGCTTGAAAAAAGGTTCGATCCTTTAATAGATAATAACCAATCAAGACATATGCCCAGAGCACAAGTGGATACTGTAGGGGACCTAAAAAATCCCCTAAAACCGCTATTTGTCGCAGCAGCAAATAAACCAGGTAGGAACTTACACAATACACAGGGTTCAGAAGGACGCTACGGAAAGCTTCACTCATCCTCGGCTTTGACTGCACCGCGACTCCATTATTCGCTAATGATTCGTTCACATTCTCACTCCGGTAAATAAGCTTCCACTTTACTTATTAAAGACAACTAGAGTTTACCGCAGAGAAAGGTTTTCGCTTCAAAGCAGAGAGTATTTCCTATGAGATACTGACAATATGAGGTTAAGCGTAATCGTTCCTTTTTATAACTCGGCAAAGTTCTTACCACGCCTAGAAAAAACATTATTTGAGCAGCAAAAGCCCCGGGAAGAAGAACATACAGAAGTTGAGGTAATTATTGTCGATGATGCATCTTCACCGGAAGAACATTGCTTGTTAGACAAGGCAGCCAAGCGCAACGATTGGCAGCTAATTACATTAACTGAAAATGTAGGCCCCGGCGGAGCTAGGAATACCGGCATTTCTGCAGCTAGCGGCGACTATCTGGTATTTCTGGATTCTGATGATGAGTTTATGCCCGGTACCTTCGAAAAACTTACGGATGCCGTAACTGAAACACCTTGTGATGTATTGCTTTTCGACTTCAGTATCATCGATGGGGGAAAAGAACATTCTTATACCGTTCTCCCTGAATCCCCGGCACAACTTGATTACGTAAGCACCGATTACGCACTGGCATTTGCCCGGGGAGGGACTTGCGGGAAAGTCTATCGCCGCGATTTTCTGCGTAAGCACGGTCTGGGATTCGGAACCGGCGTTCGGCACGAAGATACGGTGCTTACCAAAACTGCACTGGCCTGGGCAGATAAAGTTGCTTACTTACCAGAGAGTCTATACTGCTACCAGATTCACGCAGGTTCTTTGATAACTGATGACTCTAACTCTTCCCTGGAAGCATCTTTTCAAGCCTTTGAACAGATCCGTAAACTTACTACGGGTAGGCATCCTCAAGAAATCGAATATGTCTACATTGTCGAAGTAATCATTTCCTGCGCGATGAAATTTTATCCCTTAAAAGTAACCCGCAGTCAGGCGCGAAAACTATTCTTACGCTTTGTCGCAGACTATCCTAACTGGGTAAAGAATCCTTACCTACAGAAAGGCGGAATCCGTTACCGCTTATATGCCGCTTTAGCTCAGCGCCACTCCTATCTGGGGCTGCTAATGCTTTCCTACGCGGAAACCGTGATGCGAAAAATTTTAGGTCGGGGACACTGACTCCCTCCCCATCTGGAGCACTTTTAGGTAAGAGGTCAGAAACGAAGAAGCAGGCTCCCCTAAGAAACCTAGTTGCTATCTCAGTTTCGGGTAACAATAACTATGCCGCTCGCGCGGTTTGTCCGTTACTAAATATTGTTTTACCATGCTTTACTTGTAGACATTAAGTCTGAAACAGCAAATTCTAAGGAGAAGCGTGGAGATAGAAAATAAAGGCACTCCCGGCAGTGCTAAGCCTGTTTCCAGCGACAACACTGTTCCCAGCGATGTTCCTGCTAGTTCGAGCTCCGAACCTCAAACTATCGATTCAGCTGCCACTACTAGTGAAACCGGGAAAACCAATAAGAAGCGGCTGCTTAAGAATACGATTTTTCTTTATGTCTTAGTGTTCTCCGGATATTTCTTTTCTTTCATCACTGTTCCCTATCAAACCCGAGTGCTGGGCGCCGAGCTCTACGGAAAAATCGGGTGGGCAATGGCGGTGATGGCATACTTCAGCGTATTTATCGAATTCGGGTTCTTACTTTCTGCCACTGCCTCTATCGCGGGAAATCGCGATAATAAAACCTATGTCGAAAAAGTGGTAGGAGCGGTAACCCTAGATAAACTACTTCTTACTCTCCTCAGCCTGGCAGTTCTCGCCCCCATGGCGTTTTTCTGGCAGAAGATGAGTTCAGATCCTTGGTTCTACCTGCTATGTTTCCTCTCGGTTTCCTCTGCCAGCTTTATGCTTGATTTCTTCTACCGTGGTATCGAAGAAATGCAAACCATCACCATCGCCTCGGTTTCCTTACGCGCTCTCTTCACCATCGGGATTTTTGTTTTTATGCATAAACCCGAAGACTACTGGATGGTTCCCGCCTTAAATCTGGGAGGTAACCTCCTCGCAGCCGGATACGTATATGGGCACATGTATTTTAAGCTCGGCTACAAAATGCGCTGGCCCGGTCTCGGTTTTGCCTGGCAAATTCTAAAAGAGTCTACTTGGTTTTTCTTATCCCGAGTTGCTAGCACCATCTATACCGCTACCAATATCTTCCTACTTGGCTTCGTCTATCCGGTAGCCAGCATCCCCATCGGTGTCTACACCGCCGCCGACAAACTGCTGGGGGTAATGAAACAAACTATGGGACCAGTATCCGACAGCCTCTACCCCTATATGGTGCGCAACCGCGACTTCAAACTCCTAAAGAAAATACTGCTCTCGTTAATGCCGGTGGTGGCGTTGGGCTGCATAGTGGTTGCGATTATCGCCGAGCCTATGTGTTCTTGGTTTTTTGGGGCTCAGTTCCGTGATGCTGGAAAAGTATTACGTCTGATGATGCTTATCCTGTTTATTACTTTACCGGTCTACCTTCTAGGGTTCCCTACCCTCAGTCCCCTGGGAGGTGCAAAAGCAGTTAACCAATCGGTAATCGTGGCTTCTATTTTTCACGTCTTTGCACTCTGCATAACCTTCGTCCTCGGTTTCCTGAATATCTACTCGGTGGTGCTTCTAACCTTCTGCACCGAAATGATTATTCTTATTTACCGAGTGGTTGCAGTAGCTAAATACTGGAAGAAATCAAAAGCTGGGCTGTGATCCTGACACCCCAGCTACTTACTTTATTCGTAAGGCAAATCGATAAATAACCGTGGCTACCGCGATATTTATGCGTGCCGTCACTAGCGTGGCAGCATCTATTTTCCGCAGTCCTTTTAGAGGTACCCGTCTGGCCAGTTTCTGTACTCGTTTTTGCAAAGAACGGTAGCGAGAATCTTGGCGGTAACTGGGATCAGCAGAGTACTCCACCAGGCAATTGATGCCAGCTTTAAACGCAGCCAGAAGCGCGAGTTCCGCTTGCGGGAGCTGCAGGTCACTCAACAACTTATGGTGTTCTTCGTAAAAATCTATCCCGTCTATATGCTTCCAGGATGGAGTAGTCATTATTGAGGACTCGTTACAGCGATAGTGATAAAACGGTGCGCGAGTGAGCGCAACCCGTTTGGATTGCAACATCACCGGAAGTGCTACCGCCACGTCTTCATGGAGACGCCCTTCAGGAAAATGCAGATTTTTATAGATTCGCCGCGGATACAGTTTAGATACTGCCACCGTAAGCTGTTGCAAAACCGCGCCCCCATACAGCTGCGTTATCGCTTCCTTTTGGGAAAATAGGCACCATCTTGCTTCTTTACCAGGCTGATTCATAATGGATAGTTCACTATCATCAGAAAATCTAGCCAGACCACAAATCGCTAAATCAGCTTGCAGCTTTGAAATCCCTTCCATCAGTTGCCGCACAAAATCTGGATGCAAGGAATCATCGGAATCGACGAAGCAAAGATAATCCCCACGAGCCCGGGCTAAACCAAAATTTCGCGCGCTAGAAAGTCCGCCATTAGGTTTGCTCACCACTTCCAGTCGCGGATCAGTGTAACTTTCTGCTATTGCCAGAGAGGAATCAACAGAACCGTCATTTACCACTACTACCTGCAGGTTTTTGTAGCTTTGTGCTAACACGGAATCAAGACAGGTACGCAGGTATTTTTCTACGTTATAAACCGGAACAACCACAGAAACTAGCGGCTCACTGCTGTCATGCTGCATTGAAATCGTTTCTTTTAGTAGCTCATTCCTGCTTTTCGAGGATCAAAACGCCCGTTGGTCATATATTTATGACAGGGGGTATCCAAATCCATGAAATAAACTGCATGCTTGGGTTGCTGCTCGTCGGCAGGAGGCGGGGTCAGGTATCCGTCACCGTACTCGGCACGCAAATAAGTATCATAGTCATCGGGCACTCGGTACTGCTGTTGTGTTTCCGCAACTTCCAATGGCATATCGATTCCCCGACCAAACCATTTCCGCTGGAACGGGGTAAACATTTCCTTCGGGCCGTCACAAATCGTTGCAGACCATTCGTGGCTGTCATAATCCCACTTGCTCATTTGCTTCTCGCAAGTCCGCCAAAGCTTATATCGCCAGCGGGGATGAGGCACTAGCGCTAAGGCTACCTTAGCTATTAGTGCCACTACTTTGCCGTGGTTTTTCGGCACCTCAGCCACGTTGTAAAGATTGAAAATGAGTCCCATCAGCATCTGCCACCACCAAGCTAAACTCTTTGGCTGCGGCGCACCATCTAGGGGAAAAATATCGATGGTCAATCCCTGGGGAATTTTTTTATCAATTTGATAGGGAGTAACCAGGGTGGTGAAGTTGTCACATATTTTTGCCATTACATCCCCGGTATGAGTATTAGCGCCGGTACGAACATAGCTAAAACGCTCCGTATCTGCCTCTCGATTCCAGAGACTTGCAAGACGCTCGTAATCAGGACGGGGCATATAAACATCTACATCGTCATCCCAGGGAATAAATTTCCCATCGCGAGCCACGCCAATCACGCAGCCTCCGCAACCATAAAAACGCAGCCCATGTTGATTACAAAAATCCGCAAAATATTGGTAAATCTCCCAAGACTTTTGTTGCATCTTACGCAGTTCATCGGCACTCACCGGACGCGTCTTAGCTACCCCCAAATTTCCCATCTTGCCATTCTCCTCAGTCATTTCTATTAATTTCGATTACCGATTCCAGCCCGTACGACTCTCCACTAAAACGAGAAAATAAATTTACCTAAAATAATCTTCTTCTAGCCGCAACTATTAGTAAAGCACCTGATCTTTTGCGGTCACGAAATCGTGCTCTGTCATTAAGGCTTCCGGAGAGATTTCAGGGACAGTGGTATGCGAAATTAGCGGATGGAAGGGCCGCTCATCCTTTTCGGCCTCAAAATGCAACACTTCGGATAGCTTTTCCCCGGGACGCATCCCGGTAATCTTGATTTCAATATCCTTCCCGCTCATTTCAATCATGCGCCTCGCCACGTCAATGATTTTCACCGGCTCGCCCATATCTAGTACCAGCACCTCACCGGGTCGGCCAATCGCTCCCGCTTGAATCACTAGGGCGCATGCTTCCGGAATGGTCATAAAGAAACGTTCCACATCCGGATGCGTAATGGTGATCGGTCCCCCCTTCTCAATCTGGGAGGTAAAAGTCCAAAGTACCGAGCCGCGCGAACCCAAAACATTGCCGAAACGTACGCTAACGTAGCGCCAGCCCTTGTCAGCCACCTGCTGAGAATAGTGTGCCACTATCCGCTCTGCCATGCGTTTAGAACGCCCCAACACTGTAGTGGGTTCAGCAGCTTTATCAGTAGAGATATTTACCAGGTTAGTAACCCCGTACTCCACTGCCAGCTCTACCACGTTCTTCGATCCCAAAACATTGGTTTTCCAACCCTCGTCCGGGTATTGCTCCAGCATCGGTAAATGTTTGAGTGCGGCGGTATGGAAAATGACTTCCGGATGGTGGGTTTCAAAAATCGCGCGCAGCGCCTCCCTATCCCGAATGTCGCAGAGGGCGAAATCGGGGGTATCCAGCATCCCAGAGCCATAAAGATCCAGCTGCATAGCGTGTAACTCGGATTCATCCCGGTCTAGTAGCACCAATTCTGCCGGGTTCAAGGCTTTCACCTGACGGCAAATCTCGGAACCAATGGAGCCCCCCGCACCAGTTACCAGCACTCGCTTACCTGTCACATAGCCGGCAATTTGCTTTAGGTTAGTCTTGATTTCCCGCCGCCCCAACAGGTCGGTCACGTTCATCTGGCGAATATTGCTTAAATCAACTTTCCCATCTAGCATCTCCCCTACTTGCGGAGCTACTAGCAGTTTCAACCCGGCATCTTTCGCCAGCTGCGAGTACTCACTTTTTACATCCCGCAACTTCACACTGGAATCTGCTGGATCGGGGTGCTCGGCATTTATAGAGAAAATCGCGGTAGTTACCCCTAGTTTTTTCGCGATTTCCGCTAAATCCTGGCGTTTGCCACGAACCGGAACCCCGCGCAGCCGCAAATTCCGTTTCGCAGAGGCATCATCTATCAAGGCCACCGGAATATAAGGAGACTGGGAATCTACCTGCATTTGATTGATCAGCTGTTCCCCAGCAATCCCCGCACCGATAATAATCACCGGCTCCGGATCCTCAACCCCGTTCCTGCGTGCCTTTTTGAAAAGCCGCCAAAAAACTCGCGCGCTGCTCATAATTAATAGCCCCAAGGCCGGGCTGGCTACCGCCACCACAATACTGACGAAACGACCGGGATACACCAGGGTAAATAATGCACCAACCAGCGCTGCCGCTACCACGATGACCCCTAAGCTGACTACCTCTTCGAACGAGGCAATCCAGTAGCGGTTCATGTAGTGTTTCGATGCTAAACCGGCAGCTGCTTGCACCACCACCGCTACCACCGCGAAAACCAGAATCGCTTGCTCATCAAGCGCGCTCAAGGTGAAATCAAACCTGAGCCAAGCAATAATAACTACCGCCAAAACCCAACTGAGAATATCCGTCGCCAGTAAAATACAGCGTCGCAGCCACGTAGGAATAAACACGTATCCTCTTTTCTGCCTTTTCATAAAACCTAAAGCCATTCTAGCGTTTACTCAGTAACTACCTAAAGACAATGCCGCGGGTAAAGGAAGAAACATATTAGTGAGATAATGGCAGCAGGATTGCTTGCTGACCGAAAGGCTAAAAAATGAAAGTACCATTTTCTCCTCCTGACATTCGGGAACAAGATATTGAGGCAGTAGTAGAGGTACTGCGCTCAGGTTGGATCACCTCCGGTCCGGTGGGGGAAAAGTTCCGCAAAGCACTGACGGAGTTTTCAGGAACCGCCGGAACCATGCTGCTTAATTCGGCAACTGCTGGTCTTAAGAATGCCCTGCGGTTTTTGGGGATTGGCCCCGGTGATGAGGTAATCGTTCCCGCCTACACCTATACCGCCTCGGCCTCTGTGGTTGCTCACGTAGGGGCAAAAATCGTGATGGTAGATGTGGAACCAGGCGACTACTTTCCTTCTGCTAAGCGCATTCGGGCGGCTATCACCAAGAACACGAAAGCGATTATCCTCGTAGATTTAGCGGGACGGATGGTTGATACTGCACCGATTTATGAAGCGATTGAGGATGCCCAGCCACTTTTCCACCCGAGCAATGCCCTCCAAGAAACCTTAGGACGCATCGCCCTGATTATTGACGGCGCACATTCTCTGGGAGCTACCGGATATGGGATGCATTCGGGGCAAGCCGGCGATTTCACCGCTTTTTCTTTCCATGCAGTCAAGAATCTAACTACTGCCGAGGGCGGCGCCCTGACCTGGCGCACAGAAAATCCGCTGTCCGATCAGGTAGAACACTTCGTCAAACTCAACACTTTGCATGGGCAGTCAAAATCGGCGCTAGAAAAAACCAATAGCTCCGGTTGGGAATACGATGTCCTTTTCCCTGGCTATAAAGAGAATATGCCCGACACCCTGGCGGCTTTGGGGTATTCCCAGTTGCAGCGCTATCCGCAGATGATAGCGCGCCGCCACCAGATTATTGATTCCTACTCCCAGGCACTGGCTGATCTGCCGGTGACGGCGCTGGCTCATAGTGGTACCGATGCCCAAGGACGCAGCTGGAATAGTTCCGGTCACCTCTATTTACTTTCCCTGGACACCTTGGGGCTTGCGGAGCGTAACCAGTTCATTGAAGAAATGTTTAACCGGGGAATCTCGTGCAATGTACACTACAAACCACTGCCGATGCTGACCGCCTATCGTGACCTGGGGTTCAAGATTTACGATTTCCCGAATGCTTACGAGGCGTACTGTCACGAGGTCACGCTACCTCTAAACACGGTGTTAGACGATGCTCAGGTAGAATACGTGCAGGAAACCGCTAAAGAAATTTTGTCTAGGATGACTAAATAATGTTTCCGGCAGACGCAAGGGAAAAATCTGTGGACACTAAAGAGGTTATTGACCGCGCTATTGCGGCGGCGGCATTGATAGTGCTCAGTCCCGTATTTGCGGTGACCGCGCTGGCTATCAAACTTGATTCGGCCGGTCCGGTATTTTTCCGACAAGAAAGGATCGGGCGTTTCGGGGTTCCCTTCCATATCCACAAATTTCGCACTATGCGCAATGAAAAACCGAAGAAAAATATCTCTGCCAGCGGTGATCCGCGAGTAACCAGGGTGGGCCGGGTTCTGCGGAAAACCAAGATTGACGAGTTAGCGCAACTCATTGATGTAGCTCAAGGATCGATGTCACTGGTGGGACCGCGTCCGGAGGTACCCGAATATGTGGAGCAGTGGCCGCAGGACAGGAAAACACTGATTCTTTCGGTGCGTCCCGGAATCACTGACCCGGCGTCGATTGTTTATCGTAATGAGGCCGATGAGTTAGCCAGTGCCACTGACCCGGAACGCTACTACACCCAGGTATTGATTCCTAAGAAGACCAAAATGTATGCCGATTATGTACGTTCACGGTCTTTGCTGGGTGATTTCCGGATTATTTTGCAAACCATTGCCACTGTTGTGCGCGGTTAGCTAGATTTCCGCGCCCTACAGAACGCCGCCAGCGCCGCCGATAAAGAAAACCGCACCTGGCGCAAATAAAGGAGCCAGGAACCAAGCTGGGTTAACCCATGCATTAGCCCCAAAATGCTAGAGGCGGCGAGGAAAACCTCGCCGCCTCTACCGAAAGTTCAGTTACTTCTCTAGCACCTGGTGGTAGGCCGCCAAATCTAGTACCCCGTTACCAGACAGTCCGATCAAGAGTACCTGGCCGTCACGAGCCTCCCCGGAGCGAATGAAGTCCAGCGCGCCGGCTACCGCGTGAGTAGATTCGGGGGCGGGAATAATCCCCTCGGCGCGAGCGAACTCGAGGCCGGCCGCAAAGGTTTCTTCTTGCGGATAGGCGCGCGCTTCCATCAATCCCAGGTGGTAGGCGTGCGAAACCATCGGCGCCATCCCGTGATAACGCAGACCACCAGCATGAATCGGATCCGGAACGAACTCGTGCCCCAGGGTGTACATCTTCATTAGCGGCGTCAGCCCCGACATATCCCCGAAGTCGTAGCGGTATTCGCCTTGCGTCAGCGAGGGGCAGGCAGCCGGTTCACAGGCCACTACCCGCGCATTCTTGCCTTCGCGCAGATTCTCGCCGATGAAGGGAGTAGCCAGACCGCCCAGGTTAGAGCCGCCTCCGGCACACCCGAAAATGAAGTCCGCGCCGGATTCGCCGGCTTTCGCCAGTTGGGCTTGCGATTCCAGCCCGATTACCGTCTGGTGGATAATCACCTGATTCATTACCGAGCCCAAAGCGTAGTGCGCCTGCGGATCCGAAACTGCAGATTCCACTGCCTCCGAAATTGCCATCCCTAGAGAACCGGAGGTATCGGGGTTTTCGGCTTGGATCCGGCGGCCTGCCTCGGTGCGATCGGAGGGCGAACTCCAACATTTTGCGCCGTAAGTCTCCATCTGCATGCGCCGATAGGGTTTTTGATCATAGGAGGAACGTACCTGCCAAACTTCACATTCCATTCCCAGCATGGCGCAGGCCATCGCCAGGGAGGCACCCCACTGCCCAGCCCCAGTCTCGGTGGTGAGCCGTTTAATCCCGGCCACCGCGTTGTAATAAGCCTGCGCTAACGCCGAGTTGGGCTTATGGGAACCGGCCGGTGAATTACCTTCATATTTGTAGTAGATACGACATTTAGTACCTAATTTTTGCTCAAGGTTGTGGGCACGATAAAGCGGTGCGGGACGGAAATTGGTATAGAGTTCCCGGACCCGCTGGGGAATCTCGATATAGCGTTCCTTACTCATCTCTAGTTCGATGAGACCGGGAGCAAATAGCGGTTCCAAGTCTTTCGCGGTGATTGGCTCCCGGGTCTGCGGATTCAGGTAGGGAGGCATCGGCTCCGGGAAATCCGCAGCCAGGTTGTACCAGCGAGAAGGGATGTGGCTATCGATTGGAAATCCTAAAGGCTGGATTCTTGGGTTATCAGTCATCTTTTGCTCCTCAATGAAATATCACTTCTATTAATACAGTTTCCGCTGGCGGGAGACAAAAAAATACCCGCCACTTGGCGGGTTCTACAAATGCCTGAAAGAAAGGACCCGCCTAGGCGAGCCACCACCACTGAATCGATTTGATCGCTGTTTCTTCCATACCCTCATGCTAACGAAAACGTGAGAGCAACTACAAGCCGTCTCAAAAATTGACGTTTTGCTTTTCGGGGCTTTAATCTGAACATAGCCATCAAGAGCAGTGCAGAGACCTGGCTCGCGCGCTGCAGCAACCGATAAGACGGTGCTAATGCCAGGACCGATGGGAAGGAACTTATGAGCAACGCTAAAGCGGAAAATCCGCTGATTGAGCTGCGGGACGTCTATAAAATTTATCCCCGCAAAAAGCAGGACAAACTGCACGCCCTCGACGGCATCTCCCTAAAAATTGGTGCCGGAGAAATCCACGGTATCGTGGGGCAATCGGGCGCCGGAAAATCTACGCTGATTCGTTGCCTAACTGCCTTGGAGCATCCAACTTCCGGGGAAATCCTGGTGGCAGGACAAAATCTTTCCACCCTTTCTGAAAAGCATTTGCGCGAGGCACGCCGCTCTATCGGGATGGTATTCCAGGCAGCTAATCTGCTGGATTCGCGTACTGCCGCCGGGAATATTGCCTACCCCCTGTATTTGGCAGGGCAAAAACGCGGAGATCGCCACGAGCGGGTGCAAAGACTCCTGGATTTGGTGGGACTGCATGACCGGGGTTCCTCTTATCCTTCTCAGCTTTCCGGGGGGCAACAGCAGCGAGTAGGGGTCGCCCGGGCGCTGGCCGATGAGCCGCAAGTGTTACTGTGCGATGAGCCCACCAGCGCTTTGGATACTGAATCCACTCAACAGATTCTGCATTTAATTAAGGATGTGCATGACCGTCTGGGTGTAACCGTGGTGATTATTACCCACGAGATGAGCGTAGTCCGCGAGATTTGCACCCACGTTACCTTGCTGGAGGGCGGAAAGATTGTGCAGACCGGTTCGGTGGAGGACGTGGTTAAGGATCCTTCCTCGCGGCTGGCAAAAGACTTGGTTCCGCCCCCCAATGTTGACAATGAAGTAACTTTAGACGGCGAGCCCGCCTCGGTAGTGGATATTGCTTTCACCTCCTCGCCGGGCGTGCCCACCGGGTCGAAAGTTAT
The DNA here is from genome assembly GCF_900106855.1 of Varibaculum massiliense. NCBI lineage: Bacteria > Bacillati > Actinomycetota > Actinomycetes > Actinomycetales > Actinomycetaceae > Varibaculum > Varibaculum massiliense. The sequence continues at coordinate 865,220 of NZ_FNWI01000004.1, forward strand.
GGATTTGGTAGCCAGCCTGGGCGGCGATATTGTGGCCGGAACTTTTGAAACCGTGGGAACTACGCAGGTTGGTCGCCTGGCTCTAGGTGTTAAAACCGCGGAACTGGACGGCTTTCTTCGGGAACTGGAAAATCATCACATCTATACGGAGGTGCGCTCATGAGTATTATCGCTACTACCTCACAGGTTGTGACCATGATGCCCATGTCTGCGGATGCTTCCAGCAGATGGTTTTCCAATCCGGTGATTACTAATAATCTGCTGGAGGCCACTTTAGAAACCATCTATATGTCGATTTGGTCGGGATTATTCTCAATCCTGCTGGGATTGCCTATCGGTCTGCTGTTGGTGGCTACCGCTCCCGCGGGGCTACTTTCAGGTTCTAAAGTCGCGCGGGTCCTCTATGCGGTGCTGGGATTTATCGTGAATGTGGGGCGTTCCCTACCCTTCGTCATTTTGATGATTTCGATTCTTCCTTTTACTCGCCTACTGGTAGGCACCACTTTGGGGTGGAAAGCGGCGGTAGTGCCGTTAACCCTGGCGGCCGCGCCGTTCTTTGCCCGCCTGGTAGAATCCAATGTGCAAGGGGTAGAAAGTGGCAAACTAGAGGCCGCGAAAATGGCCGGTGCCTCTAACTGGCAGATCATGATGGGGGTGCAGGTGCGCGAGGCACTACCCGCCCTAATCCAGTCAGTTACCGTTACTTTGATTTCGCTGATTGGTTACGGCGCAATGGCCGGCACTTTAGGTACCGGAGGCCTGGGCGCTCTTGCCATAAACTATGGTTACAACCAGTTTATGGGTGACGTGATGCTAATCGTGGTTATCGACATCCTGTTGATTGTAGTCATCGTACAGTGGCTAGGCGATATGCTTAGCCGGCTGGTAGATCACCGTTAAGGGAAAACCAGCCGGAGATTCTTACCGCTCTTAGCGGTTTTCGGTAAAACTTTTTATTCCCTGGCACCATGCTAGCTAGCTGGGGAAGGCTCTGTTCTCGTCCGCTTGGTAGACGCCGGCGAGGACGGGCAAGAAAACTTTGTAAACTACCTAAAAAACAACCAATTAAAAGGAAAAGAAAATGAAAACTTGGAAGAAAATTGTGGCCGCAGCGGGAGCTGCTGGCTTAGCCCTTAGTCTGGCTGCTTGCGGCGGTAGCTCCGCTGGTGACAACAATAAACTGATCGTAGGGGCTTCCCCTGATCCGCATGCGAAGATTTTGCGTTACGTAGCCGATAACTTGGCTAAAAAGCAGGGCATCGAGTTAGAAGTCAAAGAGTACACCGACTACGTCCAACCGAATGAAGCCCTGAATTCTGGGGATCTGGATGCCAACTATTATCAGACGGTTCCCTACTTCGATGATCAGACCACCAAGAACAATTGGCAGTTCGATCACGGCAAGGGAATCCACCTAGAGCCACTAGGAATTTATTCCGAAAAGCTGAAAGATATTAAGGAGCTGCAGGACGGCGCCAAGATTGGGATTATCAACGACCCCACTAACCAGGCTCGTGCCCTAAAACTACTGGCTGACAATGGTTTAATTAAGTTACCGAAGGATGAAAAACAGCAGAAGGTATCGGTAATTGCCAAGTCTAAAGAATACAATCCGCGCGGCTTTGAGCTGCCTGAGGTGGAAGGTCCGCAGTTAGTGCGCGCCCTAGCTGACCTGGATATCGCGGTGATCAACGGTAACTTTGCTCAACTTGGAGGCAAAAAGCCCTCTGAAGCCTTGATCTTGGAATCTACCAAGAATAATCCTGCGCTAAATATTTTGGTTTGGAAGAAGGATTCCGAAAAAGTGGAAGCGATTAAGAAGCTGGACGCTTTGCTGCACTCTCCGGAAGTCAAGGCGTTCATCGAAAAGGAGTGGGCGGATAAGGCAGTACTCCCTGGTTTTTAATCCGACCCACCTGGTGATATTGAAAATCTAATCGCCTGAAATCTTAGGGGCGGGTTCGAAGAAAATCTTCGAACCCGCCCCTTTTTATGTTTTCAAGTGCTTAGGGTCTTTAACTTGCAGTTACCTATGGCAACGAGAATAACTGTCAGATTGTCAAGGTATTACTGCGCACAGTTATTTGCGTAAAGTTACCTGACAAAGCGGGGTTCCTGCCTGCACCAATCCAGGAGTAAAATCCAGCGTTTCCACTTGATCACGTCCGATAAAAACCACCGGGGTAATCGAATCTTTTTCTAACGCGAGCAACCTTGGGATATCAACCTCGACTATCGGCTGCCCGGCGCTGACCTGCTCACCCTGGGCGCACAACAGCTTAAAGCCTTCGCCCTTAAGCCCCACTGTCTCTAGACCCACGTGTACCAGCACTTCTAGGGCGCCTACCTCGCCTACCAAAGCGAAAGCATGCCCAGTGTTAAAAAGTTTTACGATTTTTCCCGCCACCGGAGCCAAGACTGGCTGTACCTGCGGTAAAGGACGAATCGCCACGCCCTCCCCCATCATTTTCTGGGAAAAAACTGGATCTGGAACCGCAGTTACGGGGACAACTTCACCGCTTAGGGGAGCTAATATCGGAAGGACTGTCATCAGCTACCTCTAGGTTTTCTCCAGGACAAACGACCAAGTTTTCAGGCGGTCTTGCGCACAATTAGACGGGTTTCCACTTGGCGTTCGCTGACGTCCCATTTCTTGGCATAGTTTTCTTCATCCAAAAAGAACTCTATGTGTTCTACCACGCGCTCAACTGCTAGTCTTGCCAGCTGTTCCCGATTTTGCCGCACGGTAGTTAGTTCCACATAAGGCTCAGCGGCAATCGGGGTGTCATCGAAACCAACTACCGCAACTTCCTGCGGGATTTTGATACCTTCTTGCCACATTCGAATCATGAATCCTTGGGCACATAGGTCGTTAAAACACATCACTGCACGTGGTAGCTCCCTGTCCCCCCTGCTGACCTGGTGCAATATCTCGTCAGCGACGCGCGCCCCATCACCCGGATTTTGTCCGCCCTGATAGATACGATTTGCTACACTTTCGCTGGACGATAACCCCGATTCTTTAAGGCAGCGGCGAAATGCGGCTTCCCGCACCCGGGCGTTAGCCTGATTGTCGCCACAAATATGCACAATGTCGCCAAGACCCTGCTTTTGTAAATACTGGAAACCCTCCTCAATTCCTAAGGCATCATTGGACACCACGGCGTCAACATTCTTTGACCCAGATTCTTGACACAGGGTAATCAGCGGTATGGTAGATGCAACTTTTTCTAAATACTCACCGGAGAGTTTTGTACCGATAAGAATTATTCCTTCACAGCGGTCTTGCAGCAGGGATTCGATGCAATCCATTTCGCTGCGCAGCCCCACGCAACCCGCCGCTACCAAGCGATACCCTTGTTTTTCAGCGTAACGATAGAGCGGATCCATCAGCGAGGTTTGGAACTCTTGCTCCATATAATAAACCACACCCAGCAAATAGCTGCGGTCTAGACGGATGAGGGCGGCCTGCCGGTCAGGACGATATCCCATCTCAAAAGCGGCGCGCTGAATCTCAGCGCGCCTCTTTTCCGAAACTCCGGGTCGTCCGGACAACGCAACGGACACCGTAGAAATGGCGGCTCCCACTTCCTTGGCAACATCGGAGATAGTTATTTTTTGTTTCATAGCGTTGCTCTTAGATTATCGCTAAATAACTGGCTACCGCTAAAAAACGCAACGGTTGAAATCCAATTGGGAATAAGCCGATAGCTAACTAAAACACACCTAAAATCCGTCCGAGTATTCACAGGTAAAAGTATAGTTAACGTTATCTTTTTACAGTTGGTTTTAGAGGAACACTTTCCCTGAAGTAAGGTTTTCCGAGGACGCCACCTGCGCCCTCGAAAAACCAAATCCTGCGTTCTTTACGCGATAAAGCTACTGTCCGAACTCGCTCTTTACCCGGGCAATCATCTTCTTATTGATTTCGTCAGCGCGGTCATGCCAACCGAATACACACAGAGATAATACCCCATCGAAGTTCATATCCCGCAAGGTGCCAAACAGCTCGTCCCAGGGAACTTCACCCATACCGATTTCATTGTGCTGGTGTACCCGGGCGTCAACTCCCGGAGGATTAATTACGTAGCGGTTACCATCGAACGCCTTGTGGTTATAAACATCAGCAATATGTACCTCTTTCAGCAGGTCACCGGCAGAGCGCAGCATCCGCTCTACGTCTCCCTTGCCGTCTGAAAGATGGAAGGTATGCGGGGCGCAGTACTCATAGCCAATCCAGGGCTTATTGACTCCGCGAATCAAGTTGATGGCGGGATCGTGAAGCTCCACGAAGTCATAGGGGTGAGCCTCCATGTTCAGCTGAATCCCATATTTTTCAAAATCGGGAGTCAGCTCTTCAATCGACTTGTACCACTGATGCTCGCAACGCCGGGGAGTGTTGGGATCCCCGGAAAATTCAGAAACAATTTCGCGCACGTCTAGCTGATCGGCAATCTCCAGCAGCCGCCGCCAGTTACGCACCTGGGCTTGCCGCTCTTCCTCATCAACACACGCCCAGTTAAACACCGGATTCAAAGTGGCAATCTTGACCCCGGATTCTTTTTGCGCCTTGTTAAGCTCCGCCACATAAGCGTCATCAGCTTTGGGGTAGTGATGCCAGAAGTGAAAATCTGCTGCCGGAGACAGTTCCACGTAATCAAAACCCAGCTCCCGAGCTTTATGTAGGGTTTGCGGAACCGACATAAACCAGTAATACATATTGGGGTCGAGGGCAATCTTGACCATTATTCATTCCTTATACTTGGCGGTGACTTTATTTCTCAGAGCGGTTTTCGAGGTTTCTCCCGCAGGCAGCAGCCTCTTTGCTCCGCTCATTTTACTGGATATCCTCAGTTTAGCCGAAACGTTTCGTTATATCGAGACTTTGCCGAGGTTTCCCTTTTCAGACTTTGCTACTGCCAAAGTCTGTCCACCTTTATTTAACACGTGTTAAATCAGGCTGTCAAGAGTGTTGCTAATTTAATTTTTATCGCGTCAAGAAACGCCTCTAGTCTGCTCTTGTTCGCTAGATGAGTGTTTGCCCAAAAAAATACCTATTTCCCTAAGTTAGTTTGTAAAGTAGATGTCTAGAGGGCAAAATGCGTCGCCTAGCGCCGCCAACCCAGAAGGTCAGTCACAGAAAGAAGGAACGGAAAATGGAAACCGGCAACGCTTCCAGCGTCCAGGAATCAAACGACCCGAAAGAACGGGTGGCGCTGAATCGCCAACTAGCACAAATGCTAAAAGGGGGCGTGATTATGGACGTCACCACCCCAGAGCAGGCGCGTATTGCAGAGGACGCCGGCGCGGCGGCGGTGATGGCACTAGAACGTATCCCCGCCGATATCCGGGCAGCGGGTGGCGTTTCCCGGATGAGCGACCCGGCAATGATCAAGGGAATTCAAGAAGCGGTTTCGATTCCGGTAATGGCAAAGTGCCGAATCGGGCATTTCGTAGAAGCCCAGCTGCTAGAGGCCATCGAAATCGACTATATCGATGAATCGGAAGTACTCTCTCCCGCCGACAACATCTACCATATTGATAAAACCCAGTTCAAAGTGCCTTTCGTATGCGGGGCGCGCAACCTGGGTGAAGCGCTGCGGCGTATCGGCGAGGGCGCAACTATGATCCGTACTAAGGGCGAGCCGGGAACCGGTGACGTTGTGCAGGCAGTTACCCATATGCGCGAGATGAATGCCGAGATTCGCCGGGTTTCAAACCTGCGCGAAGATGAACTTTTTGAAGCCGCCAAGCAACTAGAGGTGCCACTATCACTACTCAAAGAGGTACACGATTCCTCGCGCCTGCCGGTAGTAAACTTCGCCGCGGGCGGGGTGGCCACCCCGGCAGACGCAGCTTTGATGATGCAGCTAGGCGCCGAGGGCGTGTTCGTAGGCTCCGGTATTTTCAAGTCCGGTAACCCCGCCAAACGCGCCGCCGCCATCGTCAAGGCGGTCACTAACTTCAAAGACGCGAAGCTGATCGCGCAGCTGTCCGAAAACTTAGGTGAAGCCATGGTGGGGATTAACGAAAGCGAAATCGACCTGCTAATGGCAGAGCGCGGAAAGTAACCCCCCCCCCCCCAAAAAAAACAGAAACGGTCAGTAAGGACAGATGGAAAAAGTTGGCGTCCTCGCAGTTCAAGGGGCATTCATTGAGCATGAACAGTGCCTAGAGGCTCTGGGGACTCAGGTAGTTGAATTGCGGGAAGCCGCCGATTTGCGCAGCGGGTTTAACCGCCTGGTGCTGCCGGGCGGAGAATCCACGGTGCAATCAAAACTGCTGATTGAACTGGGGATGGCGGACCGGCTACGGGAAATGATTACCGCCGGGATGCCGGTGCTGGGTACTTGCGCGGGACTAATTTTGCTGGCCAAGCGGATTATGGGTAAGCGTAGCGTGGATCGCACCGCGCTCGGCACCTTGGACGTTACCGTGGAACGCAATGCTTATGGACGCCAACTCGGTTCTTTTAATACCCGAGCTGACTTTGCGGGCATGGAAGATCTGCCGATGACCTTTATTCGAGCTCCGCGGATTAGCGAAGTGGGACCGGGAGTGGAAGAACTCGGACGAGTAAATGGACTAATTGTGGGAGCGCGAGCCGCCAATCAAATCGGGGTTACTTTTCACCCCGAACTGACCGGCGACCCGCGCCTGCATCAAATGTTCTTGAACCTATAGGTTCCTTTAGCTACCTTTAGCCTTCCTCGCGCTGGAAGCTCATAGTGGCTTCATAGTGTCCGGATTCGCTCGGCCAGCGGGTAGTAATCGCCTTGGCTTTGGTATAGAACTTCACGCCCTCGGGGCCGTGGATATGAGTGTCACCCAGTAGCGAGTCTTTCCAGCCACCGAAGGAGTAGTAGGCAACCGGAGTCGGAATCGGGACGTTAACGCCCACCATTCCGGCCTCAACATCGAGAGTGAACTTGCGCGCTACCCCGCCGTCATTGGTGAAGATGGCAGAGCCATTACCGAAGGGAGAGGAATTAACGATTTCGATAGCTTCCTCATAGGTTTCAGCGCGGGTAATTACCAGCACCGGACCAAAGATTTCCTCGTAATAGGCGGGCGCATCTTTGGGGCAGTTATCGATAATGGTGGGCCCTACGAAGTAGCCGTTGGGGTAACCTTCCGGCCGGAATCCGCGACCATCACGCACAATAGTCGCACCGCGTTCTTCAGCGTCAGTAATCAGACCTTCGATGCGTTCCTGCGCTTTCTTGTCAATCACCGGTCCCATCTCACAGCCCTCAACCATGCCTTGATCCACGTGAATCTGGTCAGCGTGGGCTTTAACTTTCTCGGCTAGTTTCTCACCAGCGCTTCCCACAGCTACTACCACCGGTAGCGCCATGCAGCGTTCCCCAGCCGCTCCGAAAGCCGCTGCCGAAATATGTTTGGCGGCGAAATCGATATCCGCATCCGGCATCACGATGGCGTGGTTGTTTGCCCCGCCCAGAGCCTGGACGCGTTTGCCGTGAGCAACCCCGGTGTTCTGCACGATATGAGCAACCGGAGTAGAACCCACAAACGAAATCGCATCAATTCCGGGGTGTTCCAGAATCGAGGTAACCAGGTTACGGTTACCGGTCAATACCTGGTAAATCCCGTCCGGCAGCCCCGCTTGCTTGTAGAGTTCGCCGGTAAAGAGGGCAGCGGAAGGAGTGGAGGACGCGGGCTTAATAATAATGGCATTACCAGTAGCGATAGCCAAGGGGTGCATCCACATGGGCACCATTGCCGGGAAGTTGAACGGGCAAATCCCCGCTACTACTCCCACCGGCTGCCGCACGGTGTAAATATCAACGCCAGTCGAAATCTGGTAGGAATATTCACCCTTCATATTGGCGTTAATTCCGCAAGCATAGTCGAGGGTTTCCCGTCCGCGCTGAATCTCGCCAATCGCGTCCGAGTAGTTCTTACCGTGCTCCTGGACGATTAGCCGTGCCATCTTGTCTTGGTTTTCCAAAACCAGGTGGCGCATCTTGAACATGATGTCTACGCGTTTTGCGAGCGAAAGTTTTGCCCACTCTTTTTGCGCTTTTTTGGCAATCGCTACTGCGTGATCCAAATCTTCGCTCGATGCGGAGGGAACCGTAGCTACGACCTCTCCTAGCGCTGGATCTTCAATATCGATGTGTCCTGCAGGTTTCCCCTGTGCGTATTCACCGTTAATCCAATGCTGCAACTGTTTTACCATTGTCAGTTTCTCCTCAGAATGTTGCTGACCTTATCGCCGGTCATGCCAGGTTGTAGGCATCCCCTTTGATTAACCAAATTGTCCTTACAATAGCCACTATAGTCGACCTAAGTCCCAGACACAAGGACACACTTGTTTGAGCGTCCTCAAAGTTTCAATTGAATGGCAGTCTTTAGAAAATAGAGTTGCGCCGCCCTCAAAAACTACTAGAGCCCTGGCAAATGCGCCCTCCCCTAGCAGTACGACGCCGTCCTCGCCCAAGGAATCCTAAACTTCTTTTCCGCCCGTTAGCATGGCTTTAGAGGAAAGTCATTTAAGCTGATAAGCCTCATTTTCATTTGTCCTATCTTCCTGTTTGCCGGAGAGTTATCTTCCTGTTTGCCGGAATTTGGAATTTTCGAGGAGGGAGTGCAGCAAGTGCAGGGCTCGAACGTGACGGGGCGCGGCGAACGGCAGCGCCCTAGCGGCGGCGAGCAAAGAAGTCCTTTAGTTGCGCGGAACATTCCTGCTCTAGTACCCCACCGATTACTTCAATACGGTGATTTAGGCGGCTATCGCGCAGGACATCACGGACAGAGCCCGCAGCTCCCGCTTTGTCATCCCAAGCACCGAACACTACCCGCGAAACCCGGGCATTCACCAGGGCTCCGGCACACATAGTGCAAGGTTCCAGGTTGACCACCAAGGTGGTGCCGGTGAGTCGCCAAGCACCCAGGCGGCGCGCTCCTTGCCGCAAAGCCATAATCTCTGCGTGAGCCGTGGGATCAAAAGGATAGGTTTCACGCTGGTTAAAGCCGCGCCCAATGATTTCCCAGTCTCCCAGGTAGGGAGGGGAATCACTCTCGGAAGTGGGCGCGCCCTCGCCCGCGGAAGCCAGCGCACCCTCGCCGGTAAAAATATCAGCATTCCGGACGCCAATTGGCGCCAAATTTTCGCTGCGGGGCGCGAGCAAAAGCGCCCCCACCGGCACATCTGCCTGCTTTTGCGCACAGGTAGCCAAATCCATAGCGTGGCGCATTACCTCGTCAAAGCGATTCATGCCCTCAATTTACCTGGCATTTTGCACTGATAAAACCTGGTGCTTTTTGCAGACAAAAAGGGAAATAAGTGAAAGACTGAATACATGTTTGAAAGAGCCGGGCAAAAAGCCAAACCAGAAGATTTAATCAATGTCGATGACCTCCTAGCCGCCTACTATGACCTGGAGCCAGACCCCAACGAGCCTAGCCAACGGGTCAGTTTCGGCACCTCGGGACACCGCGGCAGCGCCTTCGACCACGCATTTAACGAAGCCCATATCGTGGCCATCACCCAGGCGATTGTGGAATACCGCCGCAACCAGGGAATTAACGGACCACTATTTATGGGGCGTGACACCCACGCCCTTTCGGAGCCTGCCCACCGCAGCGCCCTGGAAGTGCTGGTAGCTAACGGGGTGGACGTGCGGATAGATTCGCGCAACTCCTACGTACCCACCCCGGCAGTATCCTTAGCGATCCTGCAGGCAAATGGGGCTCCTGGCAAGGTGCGCACCTCGGGCGCGGATGTGGCCGACGGGATTGTAATCACCCCGTCACACAACCCACCGCGCGATGGCGGATTCAAATACAATCCCCCCACTGGCGGCCCGGCAGACGTGGATGCTACCGGCTGGATCGCCGATCGCGCTAACCAGATTCTCCAGGACGGCTGGCGCAATGTTCCGCGTTCTACTCTGGCAGATCTAACTCGCGCCGACTGTGTCCACCCCCATGATTATCTGCATGAATACGTAGATGCGCTGCCCAGCGTTATCGACTTGGATGCGATTCGCTCTGCGGGAGTACGTATCGGCGCAGATCCCTTAGGCGGAGCTTCCGTGGACTATTGGGGGATGATTGCTGAGCGTCACGACCTAAACCTGACGGTAGTTAACCCGGATGTGGATCCCGCCTTCAGTTTCATGACCTTGGATTGGGATGGAAAGATCCGAATGGACTGCTCCTCCCCTTATGCGATGGCTTCGCTACGGGAAAAGATGGCACCGGACGAGGACGGGGTTACGCCTTTCGATATTGCTACCGGTAACGATGCAGATTCGGATCGCCACGGGATTGTCACCCCGGATGGACTAATGAACCCCAACCATTACCTGGCAGTCGCTATCGAATACCTGTACACCCACCGGCCGGAGTGGGGCGAGGGTTGCGGAGTTGGGAAGACCTTGGTTTCCTCCTCGCTAATCGACCGGGTGGTTGCCCATATGGGGCGCAAACTGGTGGAAGTGCCAGTGGGCTTTAAGTATTTCGTGCCGGGATTACTCTCCGGAACTATCGGTTTCGGGGGCGAGGAATCCGCCGGTGCCTCTTTCTTACGCAAAGATGGGTCTGTCTGGACAACCGATAAAGACGGCATTATTTTGGCGCTACTAGCTTCCGAAATCCTGGCGGTAACCGGAACTTCTCCCTCGCAGCTGCATAAACAGCAGGTGGAACGTTTCGGGGCTTCCAGTTATAAGCGTTTCGAGGCCGCCGCCACCCCGGAGCAGAAAGCTAAACTCAAGAAACTTTCTTCCGAGGACGTAACCGCCGAGAAACTCGCCGGGGAAGAGATTACCGACAAACTGGTGCGCGCCCCCGGTAATGACGCTGAAATCGGTGGACTGAAAGTAGTCACTAAGGACGCCTGGTTTGCGGCGCGTCCCTCGGGTACCGAAGATATCTACAAGATTTACGCGGAGTCCTTCCAGGGCGACCAGCACGTTGATCAAGTGATTTCCGAAGCGCAAGAGGTAGTAGGCGCCGCCCTCTCGTAATCGACTCTAGCCCTTTGTTTTCCGATCCACTGCGGGCTTATTCTCGTCCGGGCGGAGATTACTTTTGTCTCCCGCCGACCGTAAGCGTTGGGGGGCTAGGTTTTTCCTCCCGCCCAAGAATTCGGTAAATACCAAAGGTATTTACCGAATTCTTATGCCCACCGCGCCCACTCGGATAAAACCTAGCCCCACCCCGCAACAACTCTGCGCGGATACACCTGATTTACTGCGCAAACTTACTACTATTCCCGCAAAACGGTAAGGGTGAGGATTACTTTTTGTCGATCAGGTTAGGCGGGCGTAAGAACTTGGGTAATACCTCGGGTATTACCCAAGTTCTTTGGGCGGGAGACAAAAGTAATCCTCACCCTTATTTAGGGAGGAAAAATCTAGGTTCCGCCCCTACTAAGGGAGATAAAAAGTAATCGGCACTTTTAACGGCGGGAGCGGAGTTGACGGTTGGTGGCGGCAGTGGCGAGGGCGGCGCGGGGATCTTCCGGCCAAGGATGCTTGCGGTATCTGCCCCGCATTTCCGCTCGTACCTGCGGATAAACTTCATCCCAGAAGTGAGCCAAGTCGGTCACTAACGCCAGCGGGCGACCTGCCGGTGACAGCATCTCCATCGCCAGATCGACTTGACCTCCCAGGATTTTTGGCGCGGACTGCAGTCCAAAGAACTCTTGTAGTTTCGCCTGTACCCGAGGCGGGCCGCTGCTGATATCGTTTGGATAGCTAATAGCGGCGCGCCGGCCAGAAGGAAGTAAAAACTCGCTGGGTGCCTCTTGATCCAAGGTGCGCCGAGTGTCATAGTCGAGTACCCCCTCCAACCAGGTTGTTACCGGGGCGTTTGCAGCGTTTTTACCGTCTGCAAAATAGCTAATCAATACCTGCCAGAAGCGGGGATTATCGTATAAATCCTGGTCACTAACCGGGGGGATAACCGGCAAATAGTTTGACCCCCAACGCAGGCGGGCACGTAAGCGAGTGGCTTTAGGGTTCCAAGTCAGAAAATCTAGCCCCACCCGCTGATATTCGGCTTCGAGGACGCGCTCAGGTTCCCGGATTATCGTTTTTTGACGCTGCAGAGGGATTTCTCCTAGACACCGTTGCTTCCAAGCAACGATTTTTCCGTCCCGAAATTCTGCAAAATACTTTTCTTGTTTTAGATGACTTCCCAGTTCTAACGCCAGTTCCTCGGTGAGGGGCACGGCTAAACGAATCAGGTCGTCACCGCCTTGACGCAACCCGATTTCTGCAATCGCCAGCCATTTACTGGTGGATAAAGAACTGTCATTGTCTAGGCGAGCCGCTCCCGAACCAGAAAGCTGATACACCCCGTCGTTACTGGTTAGACGCCCTATTTGATCGGGGAAAGCCATCCCTACCACTAATCCAACGCTTAAATCGCCTGCGAGTTTTTGAAAATTAGCTGGTGCACTTGCAGCTTGGCTATTCGCGCTGCCTTGCCCTAGCCGCCCACCCCTAGCAGACAACGACGACATAAAGTTCTCGCTAACAGTATCAATACCTTGATAACGCCGCGCCAATTTTTCAAAACGGCTGCGCTCAGTGCGATAAGTTCTATCTCCTTGGCGCTCCGCGCGGCGAATCGCAGCCCATAAATCACCGTCTGGGCTGCGTAAATCCGTCTGTAAAGCCGCCACTACCTGGGCGGCGCGGCGCTCACCCACCAGACGCGCCCCCAAAATCAAGGCGCGTGCCAGGCGGGGGTGAGCGGGAATTTGTACCAATTGGCGTCCAAAAGCGGTAATCCGGCAATCATTATCTAAAGCGCCGAGTGCCTGCAAATCCTTCTCCGCCTGCTGCCAGGCAGCAGGCGGAGGGGAAGTAGGCAGCGCCAGAACTTTCAGATCGGTTTGCCCCCAATCCGCCAGCTGCAAATAGGTCTGGGCAAGGTCACTCCGCAGGATTTCCGGCTGCGTATCGGGTTCCATACGCGCATAAGTTTGCTGGTCATAGCCGCGAATCACAAATCCGGGTCCCAGGCGTGCGGCGCGTCCTGCGCGTTGAGTTGCCGCGGCTCGCGAGCAACTCAAAGTGCTCAATCCCCCGGCATTTCCACGCAGACGGCGACTGGGAACCCGCGATAATCCGCTGTCAATCACCTGGCGAACCCCGGGAACTGTCAGTGCCGATTCTGCCACCGAAGTGGTCACAATAATCCTGCCCTCCCCGGGCTTAAGGGCGTCCCCACTAGTGGAAGAAGCACCCTGGGACAGCACTTTTGCCTGCTCGCGGGCAGATAGCTGCCCGTGCAGGGTCATGATTCGCTCCGGATAACTAGCGCGGGATCGCAATGCGGAGGCAATCGCCTCTACATCCGCGATTGCGGGAGCAAACAGCAAAGTGTCAGCCTGTATGCGATGTTTTAACGCCAAATCAGCCAAATAGTAGCGAAACTCTAGGGAAGTTCCCCGCTCACTAATCCGCCGCACCCGCGCTGGCGGCGGCGCGAACACTTCTTGCAGAGGAAAAAGTTTGCCCTCCGCCTCTAAAACGGGGGTATCTTCCCCTAAAACCTTGCGGAACAGTTCACTATCTAAAGTCGCCGACATCACCACTATTCGCAGCTCCGGGCGTAACTGAGACAAAGACGTCGGATTTGATAACTGCTGCGTGAGCGTAAGAACCCCTGTTGAGCAGGGGCTTCGTTGCTCCAGGCGTGAGCTCAGTGAGTTGTCTTTCCTTTTGCGTCTCACCTCCGAGTAATCCTCTTGCTCGATCTATGCCCCACTCTGCGGCAGAGGGGGTGTGATTTTTGCCTTCCGTTAGCGGGTACCACTCAAAGGGGGCAACGCTCATCCTACATCGGGCCAGCGGACTTCATAGGTCAGACTGACTCTACCGAGCTGCTCTTCAACCCGTCCGCCAACGTACCAAGGGAAGGCCTGCTGCGCCCCTTCCGCACCAATTGAGATAACCGAGATGAGCGTCTGGAGGACGATGATGCCGGCCCTGATGAGTAGCAGAGCCGGCATTGGGAGTGGAAGTTATTTGCTAGGCTACGTCCCTTCGACACAGAAGAGAGATACCCAGAGACGCGCAAACCACCAGCCAGCAAATTATGAAAATGAAAGCGACTAAGCCTGAATGCAGCGTGTTAACCCCGGGCGAAGACAGGAGGCTAAGCACTTCAGTTCTGTCTAAAGCTGCCGGAAGTGAACCAATATTCCCAGTCAAGGTGAACCCGTGCAAGACTTTGAAGAAGCCAGAAGAGCCGGACAACATTCCAATGCCAAGCGTTTCAATGCCGAAGGTCCAGCCAAGACCGAGCATCACAGCACCCAATATCGACCTGGTCAGATACCCGAATAGAGACCCCAAGACTGCATATGAGAAGAGCCCGAGAGTCGTGGCACCAAGGCCTAACACCGTTCCGCCGAAATCAAAGCCGAACCCCGCACCTCGGATAGCAGTGAAAATAGTGGAGCAAATAGCCGCTGCAATAAAAGAACACAAGGCCATAACCAAGGAGACGACCGCCATGGTGACCAATCGGCTAACTCCAAGCCACCAGCGCTTGGGGATTCTTGCCAACAGGATACCCAAGGTCCTTGACTCGTAGTCACTGCAGACCAGGATGGCTCCCACTGTCACGCCAACGGGAATGCCGTAAAGAGGGACAGAAGCAGTCACGTATTCACCCAACACCGACAGCTCGAGGCCTGCCTGTAGAGCTTCAGCAGCTTCGGGCCCGATGGCATCGGTCGCGGTGTGGTAGACGATGTACGGAATTACATAAGCAAAAATCACGATCTGGAGAACCCAGATGAGCACAGCTATCCGAATCGCCGGTCTAAGGGTCGCCGCTTTCACATCTGTGCGAATGATCTGCCATAAATCTGTTGACGAGCTTTTCTGGACACTAACAGTACTCATTTCACTGCTCCTTCTGAGTCATCGACAGATAGGCGGCCTCTAGGGAGTCTCGTTTTTTGACAGCCCTGACCTCGATATCCTCCTTGACTAGGACCTTGACCAGATCGGATGCAGTCACATCCTCCGGCAGATAGGCAAGGAGGCTTGACCCCTCGACCTTAACCTTGACGCCCATGCCCTCCAATAGCTGTGAAGCCTTAGCCGGGTCCCCCACCTGCAGCTCTAATGGAGCCTGACCGTTGAACTGTTGGCGAAGCTGCTCTGGCGTACCGTTAGCCACAAGTTTTCCAGATTCCAGGACGGTGACGGTATCGCAAACTTGCTCAATTTCCCCTAGCAGATGGCTGGAAAGCAAGATTGTGGTTCCAGAGTCCCGAAGGGTCCTTATCAAATCTCTGGTTTCCGCAATCGCCTGCGGGTCCAGGCCATTGACCGGCTCATCAAGAATCAGCAACTCAGGCTTGCCTAGGAGGGCAATGGCTATTCCGAGCCGCTGCTTCATGCCGAGAGAGTAACCTGAGGCCTTATCTTCAGCTCGATTGGCCAATCCAACAAGATCGAGGATGCGCCCACACTCGGCAGTGTTCACACCGAAATATCCGGCAAATAGGGCCAAATTTTGCCTTCCGCTAAGGTGTTTATAGAAGGCAGGCATTTCAATCAACCCACCCACCTTGTGGGCCATCTGCCCGGCAGGCTGGCCGAATACATTAACGGTGCCGGATGTGGGTCGAATCAGATTAAATAGGCACTTCATCAACGTAGTCTTACCGGCCCCATTCCTACCCACTAGCCCATGAATGGCACCCTTTTCTACAGAGAAATCGAGACCATCAAGCGCCACCGTTCCTGTCCGGTAGGTCTTACTCAGACCATGACAGTCAACAACCTTTCCCATTGCCCCTCCTATCGCTTTCAGTAATTAACGACATACTCCACCGAGATAACTCTTCCTGAACTATTTGCCAAACCTTTTTTGCCGACTCGGCATTCGCTTCAGCTGAGCCGCCAAAGTCAATGGAGAAAAATGAAGTGGGCTTGAGCATACGCATTGGCGGCAAGGTGGGAAGAGCATAGGGAAACCCAACAAAGTGCCCAGCACCAGGTAGGCACTCAATCCTCAGATTGCCCGGCCAATCGGCATTCTTCAGCCTGCCAGCAATGCGGTCAGAATACTCTTTAGATGGCCACAGCCCATCATCGTCCCCAAAAATCAGGGTAATGGGGCCCTTGCAGTTTTCCACCTGAATAGTTGACTTTTCGACAGCCTCATCCTTCTTATTTAGGTCTTTAAGGAAGCTGCGCTTCTGGCGCATGGGTTTTCTTCGAATGACAGCCGATAGCCACGAAATCATCATCCCAAATCCATTGCCGCCAGGTACCCACTCAAGAGGTTCCCCGTTTCGAACCCATGCGGGATCCTTGAATGAGAAATTCTCACCCATCCCAGCTTGTCTGATAGATGAGGGCGATAGGGCAATAGTCAGCCCTATGTTGGCGTTATTTGCAGCCAATTCTAGCCCCAGCTCCGCGCCGCGAGACAGCCCAATCACGGCGATATGGTCTCCCAACACAAAATCGTCATTGAGCATATGTTTTACGACACGATCAATATCATTCAGGTTGATGTTGACCAAGTGTGGAGGACGATCCTCAATCCCGAACCATCTGAGAGCCAAAACGGAATAGCCTTCAGACGCGAGTAGTTTAGAGGCGCCAGCCAAGTCGACAGAGTCAGAACCGTGCAGTAAAAGAACGCCTGGATGTGGCAAATCATCGTTAGGATGGGCGAATGTGCCCACAACAGGAGGTTCATGGACCTGACCGCATTTGACGCCATCACCGAAATGCCTACGAAATCGAGTTGAAGCGATGACGCTATCACCGCGGAGTAGCTCAGAATGGTACTCCAACTCGACAGGAAGGTTGCGGGTGAAAAACTTCGACTGATCAGGGCCCAGCATTGACCACAACGGCCCCTCCCCATCAATGCCCTGGTATGTCGAGCCTTCAAGAGGGGCCATCTGAGACAGATCAACCGCGCCGGCAGAATCAGCGTTAACAATGGCTATGGACTCCCACTCTCTAAGTGCGCCATCCATAACGTTAGTTCGAATGGTAACCCGTTCTCCGGGAACGAGACCTCCTGCCGTTATCTGAATCGGACTATCTATTCGAGATCTCTCAGGAGTCACTTTTAAAACTGGGTTCATAGCTTTTTCTTCCGATTGCGTAGAACAAAAAAGATAAATACTGATCCAGCAACAAACCAGATCAATATTACAATTAGGATCGCCCACATTACGCCGACCTTGGGGGCCAACAACGCTACCCACCACAAGGTGCTACCCACAGTCATCGCGGTCATAGCAAGCAGCTCGAATATTGCAAAAGCCTTAACGCCAAAACCAAAATGTTTGTGCGGACTCTTATGTGAAAAGACGTTTACTATCCAGCTTCGCCCTTCAGAAGAAATGTCCCAGACGCCCAGAGAATGACTCAAAATCTTGTGGCCGTCAAGCCCAAAAAGAGGAACTAAATTGATAGCTGTAGCGAAAAATCCAACGTAAAGAACGGATGCAACAACCTCCGCCCCAAAACCTTCCCCTAAGAACAGATAGGCAACCACAAATGGAAATAGGGGGAGCGAGCCAGCCAGCATTCCAGCTGCGGACACCACAACACGTCGGTTAGCTGGAGCTAGGTACACATCGTCAGTGGTCGCATAGAAATAGAACATCGGTATACGCCATGCGAAACCAATCTCATGACAGGCCCCGCCCGTGCCCGCACAAGCTAAGGCATGCCCCATCTCGTGGATGAACATTGAAAAAAGCAGGATTACGGCAATAAGAGCCGCGATTGATGGAACTTCGGTAAACACACGAACGGTGTCGCCCTTCATAGTCTTAAAGTTGAATCCGACTACCACACATAGGGCGGCAAAGCTTAGCAGACCTAAAACCAAGGCTCCCTTGGATATCACCCAAGGACATTTACGCTGGATATTCGCTATTAATGGGCTGGGGTCAAAGAGACCAAACTTTCCGGAAAATAGCCCCCAGTCCCTGGATAACATTCTCTCGCGAGCCCGGGACTCATGCTTGATTCCATCCTCCAATAGAAGGCGCTTAGATCCCAACAGTATGGCCATTTGATGCCACGACTGCACACCTAAAACCTTACCAAATCTATCCGCGTATAGTTGGCTGATTTGATCGAGTTCCAACCCACGCTTTAATCTGTCAATAATGAAGAATTCTCGCTCACCAATTTGGTAATAGCGATCCTCCTCAACATTGTAAACTGCATGTACCGGTACTCCGTCGCGAGCAATCGCAGGCCCCAGGATGACTCCAGGACGAACGGTGAGGTCTAGATTCTGAAATGTCATGAACGAGCCTCAAGGTGTCGTTGCAGCAGGTATGAGAGATAAGTCTCTTCAGGGATACTGATGCCAATCCGGTTATTAGTCATGTGGATGTATGGGATAAGCAGGGACCACCTAGCCCTATTTTCATCATCCGCTACCCTGCGAGTACCGTCCTCACGAGAAATAAGCAAGATCTTGCCCTCGCGAGTGGCCTTGTCCAGATTGTCCCGAGTTCGACGCACCTTGACGCCCCAATCGCTAAGGAAACTCGGGAGTTCCTCCTGACGATCACCAGCGACGAGCTGAATTATGCCAGGGATCTGCTTGTCTAAGCTTTCCCCCATTTTCTCGAAATTAGAGTCGTACTGGTCCGTTTTGGGAGCCTGCTGCATCATGGTGTCCCAGAAAGCCTGATAAGCCTTCAGAAACTCCAGCTGATCTGTCATCTTCGGCAGAAAGGTTGCGATGGTGACAACCATAATTTGCAAGGCCAGGCCAAACAGAACTGAACGCACATGGGCATTAGTGGTATCCAACAAAGTCAACACGAGGTCACTGGAATCCTCGAAATGCTGCTCGGAGATTTCAATACCATTCGGGCCACCATACTTTATGTACTCGGGTTCGTACACCTCAACAGAGGTGGAGTTGGAAGGCCGAAGCGGCATACCGTCGTCGCCATATAGTTCATTCCATTCTTCCTCGGTGCCCTCCATCAGGAACATATCCTTATAGATGCCCCCGACAATCTCCGATTTCATCTCATAAAGCGCAGGTCGCACTTCAAGGAATGTCGCCACCTGTTCGTTAACCATCTGCTTAACCTGGTCAAAGGCTTCAGGGCGTGGCTTAACTCGAAATCTTAGATGCGGACCCTCCTGCCAGTAGCGAATGAAGAACCACCGCTCGATTAGATCCCGGCTGCGCAACTCGTCGATTAATGGTTTGATGCACTCAATGAGGAGCGGGCTATTGTTGCTGGTGTAGAAAATGTAGTAAGCGTACCAATCTTCACGAGCCGGTGGCTCTGGGAAATCAGCTTCGTCGTAACCGACAGGCTTAACTTCTGTCATGATTAACTCTCCTGATCGAAGCGAACCTCAATTGTTTGTTCTGAGACATACCTGCCCTCCGAGTCCTTCAACCACATGTCGTCGGGAGACGGCAGCATTTCCTGGAATACCAACCTGGTGGTTCCCTGACGAATCATCTCGTCAAGCAGCCAGAGACACGAAAGCGATTCAAAGTCGATGTACTGTGGCTTCGTCTTACCAAAACCTGCGGCGCCGCCCTCATCTTTGCTGTCGTCCTTGCCGTCGAATTCTTGCTCCTCTGAATCGGGGTCACCGCCCAATGTCGCGAACACGAAGCGCGGCAAATCGTGCTCCTTGCAAAATCGCTGCCATGCCAGATACCAGCTAGAGGTTTCGGAGAATGACCTACGCTGCGGCAGTTTTGACGGGTTAGTTTTCCAAGTCTCCCTGACTAGTACCAGGCTCCCATGGCATAACCTGGGGTGAGAGGCAATTACTCGATCACCCAACGGCTTGTCAATGCCAGTCCACATGTCTAACCTGGCCATTCGGTTGGTGGTGAACAGCAGCAGGACTCTTTGAACATCTGACAGGGCCAGTGGCATCAAGAAGCCGAGATACACAGGTATAACCTTCTTCCGCAACTTCTCCGAGTATAGGTACAGTTCATTGGCCTGCGAGTCGTAGCGCACACGCAAATCCTCGGCGGGAATTTGAAACTCCTTAGGCCGGAAGGATGTTTCACCTGGGGAGACGATTTCGTATTTGGTCACTGCAGGGTGAAGATTCAAATTGGTCGAATCAACACCGCCAGTCATTTCGGCGAAAACTGCGCCTTCAGGCTGTTGCTCATCCAACCGCTCCGCCACCCGCGGAGACACGTGGCCAGGTCCAACCTCACTATCGTCCAAGACATGCAAGAACCGCGAAAACATCAGACCCAACCCAGAATAGGTCTGATTCATCACGAGTCGGCCCGGATCGGAACCCGCCACCTGAACGAAGAAACTTCTATGGATAGAACCGGGGGTTTCCGGCAGTAACGAGCTGACTGCTTCGAAGAATTCATCATCGAGGTGCATCACCCCGCCCTCATATTCCGCGTAGGCTTTGCGCATCCTCTCGACGAGCTCAACTCGAGCCGCATAGATAGCGTCAATTTCCGGCATATCGAGCCAATTGTGCGGTGGGCCTGGCATTCCATTCGGGCCAGACGCTGTTGGCCTCATGCTAGACTTCAAGTACTCGTCGAACAGGTCCATGTGGAAGTCGGACACGAATTTCAGAAAGTCGGAACATTGCCCATCAGACTTAAAGCGGGCAAGGAAAAAGCCTTTCAATAGAATCCGCTGAGGGATCAAGATATCAAAAATGTCAAGAATTGAGCTGAGCCGAGCCAAATCCTTTGCCAGGGAATCATTCCAGAGCTTATCTGAGGCGACAATCTCCAGCTCGGAAGTTGTCGAGTCCTCGTACAGCAAGGTGCCAGGCAAAACCGGATCCTCCTCACCGACACCTTCAAAGAGCTTAACGAGCTTACCCTGGATCTCTATCAAGGTGTCTCGACGGACAACTGGCTCCTGATTGGCAGTGGATTGCGCCAGTCGGTTAATCTCACCCAACTGCGTTGCCAGCTCCTCTGCCCATGGGCGACCGAGTTGCGACAAAGACTCGACATATCTTCCGACGGGGTCGTCAGCGTGGATGTCCACGGCAAGCTGAGGTGTGGTCAGCAAATCCAACCGAAGAAGGATGGACAGGAATCGCGAGATGTCTTCACCCGTAGCCTCCAAGGCTAGGTGATCGCCAAGCGCAGTTTCCAACTCTCCCAATCGAATTTCAGGATTAGACCCGATTATCGTAACTAGAGCTTGCATGATCTCACCTGCAGACAGGTAGAATATCGATTCCTGCATACGGTCCAAAGACATCTTTGATTCAGACTTGTCGACAACTCGCCTACGGCGCATGTACTTTAACCGCTCAGACTTAATCTCCCAGCCAGAAACTAGTGCCACCGGCAGGTCAGCCGCATAAGTGCGATGGGTTACCAGGCACTCTGTGATGCGCGGCAGTAAGGCCACGTTCAGGCGTACTTTGGATTTTATCCTAGTTCCGCCTCGTGAGCCTATAAGCGAACTCTGCTCCCCAAATTCGCCCAGGCTGATTGGGGTTAAGGTTGAGAAAGGGCTGGTCTTGCATGCTGCGCGATAGGCATAAGTCAGCAGCGTTCGCCACTCTCGTCGCGGACGTTTCTTGCGGCGTTGGGACAGATTCATTTTTGCAAATTTATCCAAGCCATTCTCAGTTCGAGTATTCGCAAGGACTAGGGCCCCTCGGATTTCTGGCCTTTGCGAAAGCTCAACCAGGTAATCAGATGTAGCCGCCTCATCCGCGTCCACCAGGTGGGAGCCAAGGGCAACTAGATCTTCATAGTCCCCGACTAAAGCGCACCATTCCTCGACTAACTCGGCGAATCCATGACGCTCTACAGCCTTGATGGCATCGTTAGGTTCTTCCGGAGCCTTCAACTTGTGGGCGGTTCGCCGCAGCCGGAGCAGTGCTCGCCTATTGTCCTGGTCTTCATTCCCGCCGATGGCATTTTCCAGAGCGGTATTCAGGACTATTTCGGCAGAGACGAGCTTCTCTTCCATTTCTATGACGCGCCTGACCCAATCGGCCATATAGGGGCTTTCTAAACCCTTAACAGCGTCATAAGGTAGGCCAGTGGTGCGACACATGAAGAAGGGTGTGAAATCAGCGCAGCGCTTTACAGGTGTCTGATTCGGGCTAGTCATTAGGCTGACTCCAACTCCATTTGCACTTCGGCAATATCTAACTGTTCCGGCCCCACCGCCATAATCAACATTGGCCACTCATCCTCGGGGTCCTTCGATTCAACCCGTGCAGTATCAAACAACTCAGCGTAAGCGTCATAGGCGAAACCAAGGGCAGCGCCGCAGCCAAGTTTCAGACTCGCTGCAGCGAGGTAGATGTACTGGCATGCAGCCCCCAATAGGGCGTCCTGAACTCGCAGGCCTCGTGGTCCCATTTGATTCATCAGGTGATCCGGCCAACCAGTGAGGGTGATGACGGCAGCTGTTGAGCCGAAGTCGTAGTTCTTCAGATAATAGGTGCGCTGCTGGAAATCGTATAGGGTTCCTTCAAGCATCAATTCGAGTTTGCCGTCATGATACCTATAAGCACCTGGCTTCAGGCCTTCAACATTATTTACTAGTACCCAGGCGCCGATTGTCTCGTGCGGAGCTAAGCCGGCGAAGTCCACACCTTCATTGGCGCGTAGTCCAGCCAGGAGCATAGCGTGCAGGTCTTGCTGGGTCATTGGGCCAACAGAATTGGATAGCATGCCGAATGTGCTACGTCGAGTACGAAGCGTATCGACGAGGGGCATATCGAGCGGTGTAGGTGCCGGCAAATCTATGGTCTCCAAAACCTGGTGGCCAGACTTCCTAGACGGACTGTTATGAGCTACGGGCATAGTTCCTTGACCAGCTTCCCGCATTTCTCGAACAACTAGCTCATTCCTGTCCCAGCGGAGAAGGTTAACCGATCTCTCGCTCTCCTCACGCTGCACGTTGCCTGTCCACCCGGCACTGATTCGATCCGCGCCAAAATTCAGCGGAACAACTGCGACGGCCGACTCTAGGTCGGGATCGAGTGAGAGTAACTCATTGAGCGCAGGCTCATCGAACCAGAGCTGCGGCTTGAAGTCCAGACCGCGAGAGCGTGCCCACAATACCCATGAGCTGCAGGCGGTACCGATATCGGTAGCGGTCACATGAGGAGCGAAGGTTGAATACTTGAACGAGTTCTTCCAAATCTTGACAGTCATAATGAGGAAGGAGCTTGCTCCCTCTACAGGATCGGGCAGCGTCTGGCGAACGCGGTCGGTGACATTCCCGACGACGAGCCGCTGGAGCTCGTTACGGTTACTGTTCCAGTTATAGATGCCAGGTACTAGACCCTGCTCCCCTGCGCAGACCAGGTAGACCTCCAGGCTGTACAGAGAACCACCACCGGAAGCCCCTCTACCCCAGACCGGACGCAAGTACTCATGGATGTGGCTGACACCTTCGTTGCGGTAGATGTGAAGTTTGCGAAGCTTAATACCATAGGCTGCCCACAACAATTCAATGAGCGAATCGAGATCATAAGGGCGAAATTCAGCCGCCTTCCCATCCATTAAGACCTGCTCAAGGGTCATGTCATTAGTAGGAAAACCACCATGGAAGCGGACAGTCTTTGCACCCGAATATACTTTGTGCGTCCTAGGCTTGTCTTCCCAGTTGGTCTTGTGATTCTCAGGCTCCAAAGGGATCTGAGCACGGCACAAGACGTTCCTTATATAGGCGGAGGCTGCTGATGGCATGAATACATCCTTAGAATCAGTAGTCATGAAGTTGTCCTTTCAGCTATCACGGGAATGGGTGGGGAACCGGGTTGAGATCTTCGTACTTCAGGGGAGCGTCGAACCAGCCTGCCTCTACCGGGGCATTTCGAACACGGGGCATAAAGAGACCACGTTGCATAGTCCAACCGAAATCGATCGGGACTAGGCCCGGAACAATGGTGCTAACAGTGGATAGATTTAGAGTTTCCTGCTCTGGCGAGGTTTGGTCCACAATCAAGGTGTCCAAGCCCTTGTCGGCCAAGGTAGTCACAACGAATTTGAGATCTTCAGCCAAATCTAACGTGCGAGGTCTAGAATCATTCCAATCCGCATACAGCTCATCCAGACTGTGCACTGGCCGGTCCTGATTCAGTAGAAAGTCAGAAGCCCAACGCATTTCAGGTGCACCGTGAAGCAGAGCATGGTGCTTCAACTCCGTGCACTTTCTGTAGTCCTTCATTATAGAATCGATCAATTCCTTATTGGCGATGATTCGATCCTCGAATCCCGGAACATATGAGGCGATTTCACACAGAGCACCACGGAAGGCATCAATCGGGTTGAATCCCGAACCCGCCGCGTAGCACAAGGCCCCCTGTCCACCATCTCGTCTGACCGCAACAGCTGAAACTACTGGGAAAGGGAGGTCCACTCGATTGTCAAAAGCCCTAACGTCATAGCCCTGCATCGCCAGCCGGTTAATCATGTATCGGACATCGTCCTCACGAATGGCTGCTACATCGATTTCGGGTAATGGAGCCTTACTAAACCAGGCTGTTACGAATGCGTCCCGCTCAATCAATTCCATTAGGCCAAACAGTGCGGCCTCTTCGAGTGAGCCCCCCGTGGCACAACCATTGGAACACTCAGCTACGAAATTGGTGTTGGCATCGGCATTGAGATAATAAGAGAAGATCAGGGGAACGAGGAGTGGTCTGGAGTCGCGGAGGGACCAGGCCCAAACCCAGGGAATCTCAAGATGCTCAGTGAATTCAGTGAAGCGGTGGGGCAGATATTTATAGAACTCAGAGGGATACAAAGTGACTGCCCTCGGGTCAATCGCCCTATCCTTGACTGAAGAGTAACTCGCCACCATGGCAGGCTCGTAACGCCTTGGAATCAGGCCACTGTGCCTCTCCAGGCCCTCGAGAATTGCTAGGAGAGTACTATCTTCAAAATTGTTGGCGTGGCCGCTCCAGAAAAACTCATGTAACTCATTGAAATCTCCCCGAACCCTATGGTAGCCAGTGACCATTGCAGTCGAAGTTGAGTCGTAACCCCGTCCGGCCACCGGGCCCAGCATTCCGCAAATCGGGTTAGCGAAAGCATCGGGTTCAATACCGTAGTCACGCACCTTCGTGGTGCGGCTGTCATCAACTGACTCTTTGAGTCGAGGCTGCGGGCGTATCTCGGAGGCATTTTCGGGGCATGCATTCATCGAGAAGCAACGCGGACAGCCACTGTCAGCGATCAAGGGGAAGGAGCTGAATTCAACTGAGTCAGCCTTGAAGCTATAGACCTTGGTATAGCCCTTAGGACTGCTGGGCCACTCAGAGGGCATCGCATTGATGGTGGAATCAATAATCGACTTGAAAGGCTCTTCAGTGAGAAACAGCGGATCGACTGCCAGCATTTCACCGCCAGATTCGAGAGTGTTTCTCTCCTCCTCCACACGTAGGATTTGCCACCGGCGAGCTAAACAAGCGAAGCATCCCCCTACGCCCTCGTGAGGAGGAGTAACTGGAGCGAGGACCACACCATGGGATACGTAAAAGGCAACCACATCAGCTCCGCTGGATTCAACGTCCTCGATCATTCGGCCTAGGACCGTATCGTCCAAATAATTATCCAACCCCAGCGGAACAGGGAAAAAGGATGGTGCGGTAGTCATTCGTAACTCCTCAATATAAGTGCTCTCGGGGCACGCCCAGCGTTTTCCTACGCTTAGACAGACGACCCGTCCTTCGAGATTGGCAGGTCAGGTTGGGACTCTGAAGCCAAACACGAAGGAATGGGCTGTACTGTCAAGGGGTAGCTGCCGGAGGCAAGACCCTCTGACCTGAGAAGCTCAAATCCTGACTCAGGTCGAGGCTTCAGCCTCCCACTGGCGACCTACCAATTACGCGCAGCTGGAGGTTGAACCACAGGAGCAAGAAGTGCTACAGGTCGATGAGGTGCTACAAGAGCAGCAGGAGGTGGTGCTGCAAGCGCAGGAGGTAGTGCTGCAGCAGTTAGCCAGATCCTCGGAGAGCTCTTTCAGATCGATGACCTCGAAGGTCTCAACTTCCAGGTCGGCAATTTCGTCGAGAGTCAGAGTTTCCATAACTATTGTTTCCTTTCGAAGATTTAAGTTTGGTTTTGCTGATAGTTAGTTATGCGCAGCTAGAGGTAGAACCGCAGGAGCAAGAGGTGCTGGTGGTGGAACCGCAGGAGCTGGAGGAGCAGCCGCAGCAGCTGGATGTGGAGCAGGAACACCAGGCCTTCATGGCAGCCTCGTCGAGTTCAACCATTTCAAGGATCTCGAAGGTATCGACCTCAAGGTTTGCGATTTCGTTCAGAGCGGACATTTCGTTCAGAGTAGATACTTCATTCGGAGCAGACAATTTGTTCATTGCGGAACCTTTCTGTTAATATGCGCAGAGTTTTAAGTGCAGTTGGAAGTGGTCTTAGTGGAGCAAGAGGACCAAGCGTTCATAGTGCCCCCATCCAGCTCTAGAACCTCGAAGTATCAACTTCCAGAGAATCCAGCTCAGTAGTGGCTACGTTCGAATCGTAGTTGCTATACATTGACTCTTCCTTTCAGGTAGCTAATGGACTTGCTGCCTTAGTTGGCACCCTTGTCTGGCGATGCGGAGTCAGCGACCAAGAGGACGCGTACAGTCCGCAGCGAGCACAGCGCAAGATCATTGGTGGTGGTTTCAACCAATATCGGGTCGAAGCTCGTCTTCAGTTCGGACACTATTTCACTCATCTTCGAGTCGTGCCTCGAGAAGTCGTGGGGGATAGTTTCGGAGCCTATTGGCAAACCCGTCGTGTCGAGGTCGGTGAGTAGACCGAAGGCAGCGCTATTATCATTGGTCTGCACTCGGCCAACCAAGTTAGTCAGGACTTCCACAACAGCCTCACGCAAAGTTGGGGCTGTCCGCACCTCGGGTGCGACTCCCGGCAAGAACCCCAATACGGTTACCCCAAGACCGGGCTGCGAGATATCAACCAAGGTGTAGGACATCTTCATGATGTTGAGGGTGTTACGCAAGAAGCCAAGATCAGATTCATCTGCGGCGGCGGACAAATCTACTGTAGGCAGATCTGAAGCGGATTTAAGGGCCTTACGCAGCGCCAGATCAGAAATGACCGACAAGATCGCTTCTCGGGCAGCGCTAGCCAGACTACGGCCGGCTCCGGTGCCTACATAGTCATTTTCGAACCATACGTTGCGATTTTCAGGTGACAGGGGGAAGGCCGCGGCAGCAGGGACAGTTATCGTTCCGCCAGACCTCAAGCTGACACCGGCAACACTACGGACAGGGAAATCATCGTGGGCGGAACCGAGCCAGGAAACCAACTGCTGGGGCTGAATTTCGGCCTCAATGTCCTGACCATACTCCAAGTTACCCCAAGTGTCAGCGTGGGCGATGGCCGCGTTCATCACCAGTGTACAGCGAGCCTGAAGAGGAGTATGCAGATTGTAGGCTGACAGTGAGCACCGATCCGGGGCGGTCATGCCAGGCTGGACGATCTGAACAACCGTGCCCGAGGATACCTTGACCGGAGACTGCTCAGAGTCGTCATCTGTCAGCTTGGGAATAAGGCCGGTGTAGAAACCGAGAATCGGCATGTAGTCGTTAACCTCGTCATGCTGCTCAGGACCCTGACGAAGATCACAAGGGATAGCTGCGGCATCAAGTTCGGCAACAAACTCATCTATATCGAAGAGTTCAGGAGTCTTAGCTTCATCTTCGTAACTGAGGGGATGCTCGAGGATAGCCTCGGCGGTCAAATCCATAGTTTCGTGGTTCTGGATGATCAGTCGATTGGACACCTCAGGGTTCAGACACCCAGTGAAGTAACGGAAGATATCGAAGCCGAGCATGGTTCCAAGCATGCCGGCTAGAGTGTGACTTGGAGCTGAGTATGGTAGCAGCTGGCCAAATAGTACTCGCTGGTGTAACTGAACTGCCTGTTCTAGCGGCAAACCGCCAGCCAACCTAGCAAGTACGGTGGCCCAGCGCGGGGACGTTGGGGTGCCCAGGGCAGGTCCAACAAAAGAACGCTGCCCGATAGTCATTGCAGGAATGATGATAACTTCAGCACCCTTCGCCTGCTCTTCTAGTTGGAAGATGCACGAGGCGCCAACTGCGTCGCAGTCAATCAGAACAGCATCAAAGGCATCGAGATTTAAACCGTCCAACGAGTTCATAACTTCAGCTGACTCATTACCATTGGCGTGCAACATTTTGACCGCAGCGCGAATCATCGCGGTGTCACCAACTGCAACAACCCTGGCGTTCCGGAACTTATCAAAACGCCTACGTGGACCACCGACGAAGTGGTGAATCAAAGATATCTGGCTGGCGTACTTTTTGGAAATATTAGCCGGCAGGACGGACTCGTCTTCGGGGTCGTCATCCCGAACCAGATTACGGTTGGCCAGAGCCAAAACCAGCTTCTCGAGCATCTCTGCCTGAGATTCGGACAACATGGTACGCAGTTCACCTAACGTCCTCTTACCATTCAGGAGCGGAGCAACGGTCTTAAGCCACTTGTAGACCGTCTTACCCTTAAGGACTAAACCCTCATCTTCCCCGCGAATATAGACACCGAACCCGGTGTCACCGAAGATTACATCTCGACGCAACAATGGACGCATAGACCCTGAAAAACCGGCTTCCGTGGACATGGTTTTCTCCTCGCGGCGACAAAATGACTTTGTGATTAATAAGCCCGTGTGGAGTCTAATTGACTAAGTGGGAAGCTGTCAACTTTTAGGCACTTGACGCGTGTCGGCACGAGATACAAGGAGGTGATCTGGGCGGCAGACCAACGATCAGGTAGCGAGCCGGTGCTTATAGGGGAGGTCCTTCCCGAGGCGATCAAGCACCTGATGGAGGCCAACCCGAAAACGGCCCCGCAGTGGGCTCGCGATATGGCAGCAAACACAAGTTGAGGCAAGGCCGTCCGGTTTTGGGGTTTCCCATGACTTATTAGTGAGGGGTGGTTGCTACCGGTGGCCACGGTACATCTTCCCACTCAAGCTCGAAGCTCGGCTTTGAGGGCCTGCCTGGCGGGTAGGCGACCTCCACAACGTACGTGGTTGTGGTTGTAGACAAACAAGTTCACTAGTGAGACCTGCTCTGGGAGCGCTCGGCGGGTCACCCTCAACACGCCTTCGGGCAAGAGGGTGACTCGCCTTTGTCGTCTCCTCAAGCGGTTTTCACTAGTGATCTGAGCAATCTTTAGCGCGGGTCTCCACAAGCCCTGACTTTGTCAGGGAGATGGAGACGAGACCGTGAAGGTCAACCTCAAGTCCGAAGGATACACGTTCAAAAACGACTACCAAGTTAAAAGCTTCGATATTGATGCTGACGATTTCGCGGTCATGATTGATTCTGACCGTCGCCAGCGCGCTAAGGAAAAGAACCTGCCACTCGATAAGGTTGCGCCGCGCAGCCCGCAGGAAATCTGTGACGATTTGTGGCGGGCAGAGGAGGCGGTTGCTCACGATGCCAAGCGTGGGGATCGTGGCAAGGGCAAAAAGAAGTGTAACTGTGGGCGTGCTTGCGAGGAGCGTCAGGGCTGCCGGGCGCCAGAATCATTTCCTTGGTCCCTCGACTATATGAAGCAAGAGCCCAAGGTTCGGGACGAAGTTTTGCCTCTTTCTGCTGAAAACCAGCTTCTAACTGATATCGATGCGGCCTATAGGGAAAGGATGCTGGATGCTTTACAAAAGGCCCGCGAACGACTTGATGTCAGGCACCGCCAAGTCATTGAGCTGATGCATCCAGCTGGTGATTACGGACCGAAACCCGGCACCGAAAACTCTGACGCTTATGTTCGTAAGCCGGTCTCGCAGGCTGATGTGGCCCGCGAGCTTGGTCTTACTCGCGCACGTGTTTCCCAGCTTTATAAAGAAGCGCTCGCGATGCTGCACGCAGCACTGGTGGAGGCCGGATTTAACACTTTAGCACCGGTCGGCAGTGAGTTAGAGGGAGAAACCAGCCAGGTAGCTCCCATGACCGAAAGGCAAGGTGAGTAGCAATCATGGCATCTCATGGTTTGAAGCTTTCCATCGCTAAACACATCCCGGCCGACCCGGGAATCGTCGCCACCAAAACAGTAAAAGTACGCGAACGCATCGCCCGGTTCCTGTTCGGTGCCCCGCGCAAACTCATGATCATCGTGCCCGGTGAGAGTGTCGACCAGATCGATATCCACGAAAAACCTAATCCCGACGAGTCGCTGATAGCGCTTGCGGAGGCGGTCGGCGTAACCAAGGCAGGTGAGGCGAAGTGAACGTCACGCAAGCAAACAGTGTTATTTCTGCTCTCAATCATGTTGCTGAGTTGGTGACTGCTCTAGCGGCGGATGTGGAGTCTGCTGCCTGGGAGGGGTTTGAGGATCATGCTGGCATGAGCGGTGCGCGTCCTATGGCTGCCGCCCAGCTCGCCCAGCCAGCATTATCTGATGCGGTAGCTGAACACGGCCGGCAAACCACACAGTCAACACCTCAACCTACTCCCCCGCCTCCAGTGGTTTCACTTGAACAGGTTCGTGGGGTGCTAGCAGAGCTTTCCTCGGCAGGTAAGACTGCGCAGGTGCGCCAGCTGATCCTGGATGCGGGTGCGCAGCGCCTTTCGGATGTGAACCCGGGCAAATATGGGTGGCTGCTTGATCAGGCGAAGAGGCTATCTGATGCCTGACCAACACGCACTCCTTAGTGCTTCTGGCGCTCACCGGTGGCTGAAGTGTCCACCATCAGCGTTAGCGGAGGCGGGTCTGCCGGATTCGTCTTCGGCTGCTGCCGAGCAGGGTACGGTTGCGCACGCGTTGGCGGAGTGGAAACTACGCCACGCCTTGCATCAGGCACCATCCATGAAGCCGGTATCAAATTGGATCGACTCTGAGATGGAGGCCCATACCGACGACTACGTCGCCTTCATCCAAGAGCGGCTGCGTGAGGCACGCAAAACCTGTGCAGACCCTCAAGTGTTGATCGAGCAGCGCCTGGACTACTCCTATCTGGTGCCGGGTGGGTTTGGTACCGGCGACTGCGTAATCATCGCCGAACCGGCATTGCAGATCATTGACCTGAAATACGGGCAAGGTGTGCTGGTTGAGGCAGAACGCAACCCACAGCTGATGCTGTATGCGCTCGGTGCGCTGGCTGCTTTCGATCCTCTCTACGATATCTGTGAGGTGGCGGTGACAATCTTCCAACCCCGCAGATCCAACGTGGACACCTGGACAGTTAGCGTCACCGAACTGAGGGCGTGGGCTGAGAAGGTTGTGCGCCCAACGGCCAAGCAGGCAGCTCGCGGTGAAGGTTGCTTTGCGGCAGGTGATTGGTGTCGTTTCTGCAAGCTAGCAGCGACTTGTAGAGCTAGGGCCGAGGCGAATCTAGCGCTAGCCCGCTTGGAGTTCGCTCCACCAGCCCAGCTTAGCGATGTGGAGATTGCTGAGGTGCTCACCAAGCTGCCGAAGTTGAAAGCCTGGGCATCTGACATCGAGGCCTACGCACTCTCGCTAGCGATTAATCAAGGCAAGACCTGGGCTGGCTTCAAGCTCGTCGAAGGACGCTCGATTCGCAAGTACACCGACGAAAACGCCGTCGCGCAGGCGGCTGAGGCTGCAGGTGTCAGCGACATTTTTGAGCGCAAGCTCAAGACGATTACGGCACTGGAGAAACATCTGGGCAAGAAACGCTTCAACGAACTCCTCGGCACCCTGATCGTCAAGCCACCGGGCAAGCCCACCCTGGTGCCTGAAACCGACAAACGGCCCGCACTGGCAACCGTGAGCGCGGCCGAAGAATTCACTCAAATAAAGAAAACCAAGAAATAAACAGAAAGGTAACTAGCAATGTCAGTAAAGAATCCAACTCGAGTCATCACCGGCGAAGTACGCCTGTCGTATGCAAACCTGTTCGAAGCCAAATCCATCCAAGGATCCAAACCGAAATACTCTGTCAGCCTTATTATTCCGAAGTCCGATAAAGCAACGCTGGCGAAGATCGAGGCCGCCATTGACGCTGCCATCGAGGCAGGTACGGCCAAGTTTGGTGGCAAGCGACCTAACAAAGCGGCGCTGAAGCTACCACTGCGCGACGGAGACACCGAGCGCGACGACGAAGCATACGCAAACTCGATGTTCGTCAACGCAAACTCCACGACACCGCCGCAGGTAGTTGATGAGACCCTGGCTCCGATCCTAGACCGCTCCCAGGTCTACTCCGGATGTTACGCGCGTGCTTCGATCACGTTCTATGCGTTCAACACCAACGGCAACAAGGGTATCGCCTGCGGGCTAGGCAACATCCAAAAGATTCGCGACGGCGAACCCTTAGGTGGCGGTCACGTGTCTGCTGAGGAGGACTTCTCCGCCTTCACCAATAACAGTGGAGACGATTTCCTCAACTAGAACAAAGAAAGGAGCATACAAATGTCTGAGTGCTATAGCGCTTGCCTGATGGCTGGCACCGCACTAATCATCGCCTGCGCGACAGGGGCACTATTTGGGGATATCCTCGGCCTGCTCTTGGTCGCATGGATCAGGAAACGACAATCGAAACGTGAGATTCAACGCTGGCAGGCGCGATACCAAAACTCTGCCCTAAAAACTTCAGAGCAGAGTTAGCCGGGCACCATAGCTAGGCAGGGAGTCAGCCAAACCATGAGGCTGGCTCCCTGCCCCGCTACAAAACACATAGGACAAATCGTGCATATATCAATCGATTTAGAAACTTACAGCCCCACAAATCTTTCAAAAACCGGAGTCTACCCATACGCCGCCCACCCAGACTTCCAGATACTCCTGTTCGGCTACGCCATCGACGACGAGCCGGTGCAGGTGGTTGATATGGCTAGCGGAGAAAAACTACCCGACGAGATACGTGCCGCTCTGGTGGATCCACAAATTACAAAGTGGGCATTCAACGCCACTTTCGAGCGCATCTGCCTGTCAGCATGGCTACATCGTCACCACTCAGAGCTATTGCCTGAAGGCGAGTTTTTGGATCCGGCCCAGTGGCGGTGCTCTATGGTCTGGGCAGCATATCTTGGGATGCCCATGAGCCTAGACCAAGTAGCGAAAGTACTGGATCTGCCGGTGAAGAAAGACACGGCAGGTAAGAAGCTGATTAAGCAGTTCTGCACCCCAGCCACCCCGTCTCTCATTAATGAAGGCGCGTGCCGTAACCTGCCCTTATCTGATCCGGCAGGCTGGAAGGCCTTCAAGGAATACAACCGCCGTGATGTGGAGGTTGAACAAGCCATCCACACCAAGCTAGCTCGCTTCCCTGTACCAGAGGACGAATGGGCGGCTTACGCTCTCGACCAGCGCATCAACGATGCCGGAATCAACCTCGATGCGACCCTCGTTAATGCCGCTGTAACTTTAGATGATAAACATCGGCAGGCTACTTTGGCTCGTGCCCAAGAGCTAACTGGCCTGAAGAATCCGAACAGCCCGATCCAACTCAAAGACTGGCTCGCAAAAAACGACTACCAACTGGAATCGCTCGCGAAAGCCGAAGTCGAGACTGCTCTCGAAACGGCCACTGGCGTGGTGAAAGAAGTACTCGAGCTGCGCGGAGACCTCGCCAAGTCTTCGGTGAAAAAGTATCAGGCGATGCAAAACGTAGCAGGCATTGATGAACGCGCACGCGGCCTGCTGCAGTTCTATGGTGCCGGGCGAACCGGACGCTTCGCAGGACGACTCGTCCAAGTCCAAAACCTGCCCAGGAATTATCTACCTGACCTCGATGAAGCTCGCGTTCTCGTGAGAGCCGGGAACCTGGAAGCGCTCGAACTGCTCTACGAATCAGTACCCGACACGCTTTCCCAGCTGATCCGCACCGCATTCATTCCCAGCCACGGTAACAGGTTTATTGTCGCCGACTACTCAGCTATTGAGGCACGGGTGATCGCCTGGCTCGCCGGTGAAGAATCTACCCTCGCCGCGTTTCGTGACGGCAAGGATCTTTATTGCGAGACAGCCAGCCGCATGTTTGGAGTCAAAGTCGAAAAACACGGTACCAATGCCGGGCTGCGGCAGAAAGGGAAGATAGCGGTGCTGGCTTGCGGTTATGGCGGCTCCGTTGGTGCATTGAAGGCAATGGGTGCTTTGCGGATGGGGCTTGCCGAAGACGAACTAAAACCCATAGTGGATGCCTGGCGGGCAGCCAACCCGAACATTGTGTGGCTGTGGCAGGAAGTCGAAGAAGCAACACTTGAAGCCATCACCACTCGTAGACCAGTGCGCCTGCGTAACCTCACCTTCGCTCTTGAGTCCGGGATCCTGTTCATCACTTTGCCATCGGGTAGACGGTTGGCGTACGTGAAACCTGGTCTGGGTAAGAATCGTTTTGGTGGTACCTCGATCACCTACTGGGGTATCACCACGGGGCGCAGGTGGGGACGCCTGGAAACCTATGGCGGCAAACTAGTCGAGAATATCGTCCAGGCAGTCGCCCGCGACCTACTCGTGAATGGCATGCAAAACGTCACTGAAACAGGCCATCGGATCGTGATGCATGTTCACGACGAAATCGTCATCGACGAACCACTAGATTCCGGCTTCACCGTTGAGAACGTCTGCCAACTCATGTCCAGGCTGCCAGACTGGGCAGAAGGCCTGCCCTTGACTGCTGACGGATACGAGTGTTCCTACTACCGCAAAGATTAAGAATCTATGGTCTTTAGTATTTCGGCCGGGCTAGCGTCCAAGAATTGCCGGACACAGCAATAAAGCTGCTCTTGCAAGCTGTCTCGAGGCTGGTTGTCTTCTAGCTCGCACACGTATTCGAGGAAACAGCGCAGCCGCATCTGCGTAAACACCGCCCACACGCTCGCCTTATCAATCTTTTCCATACCCCTAATCATCACCATTGGTTAGGGGTAATGCCCACGGAGTATACCCAGCATCGCCACAGCACACAGGTTCTTTTCATCCCTGCTTCTGCTGGCTGCGTTGCGGTGGTTCGGGCTTCTCGATTTAACACTTTTAGGTTCATCGGCAGTCCAGTAGGAGCCCTTACTCTACTGCGCCGCCGGCGCACCACTTTTCGCCTACCTGGGGCTCTCAGGAAGGAAGCCCCCATGGGTAACCAACTACAAGCATTCACTAATGCAGCTTTCGGCACGATCCGCACCATCAACGAAGAAGAACGAATCCTATTTTGCGGTCGCGATATCGCGGCGGCACTTGGGTATGCGAATACTAAAGATGCTCTGGCGCGTCATTGCAAGGGGGTCGTGAAACGCTACCCCCTTCAAACCCCAGGCGGAATCCAGCAGACCAGATTCATAACAGAAGGTGATGTCTACCGGCTTATCGTCTCCTCAAAACTGCCAGCTGCCCAGCAGTTTGAGAAGTGGGTTTTCGACGAGGTCCTACCGACTATTCGCCGCCACGGTGTTTATGCCATCGACCAGCTGTTAGATGATGATGAGTTCCTTGAGCAGGCGCTGGCCCATTTGCGTGCCGAGCGCACCAAACGCTTGATTGCCGAACAGCTGTTGGCTGAGGCAACCCCTAAGATTTCCTACTACGACATCGTGCTGCAATCCGATTCTCTGCTGTCTGCTACCGAGATTGCGAAAGACTACGGGCTATCAGCCAAACGCCTCAACCAAATCCTGCGTGACGAAAAGATCCAGTTCCACCGCGCGGGCCGCTGGTTCCTCTACGCCGACTACGCCCAGCGCGGCTTTGCCCAATCCAAGACCCATGAATACGCACCGGGCAAGATGCGCACCCACATGTATTGGACTCAAGCCGGGCGCCTGTTCATCTACGATCTTTTGAAAAACCGGTGCGGGATCCTGCCGGTCATCGAACGCGAATCTGAGGTGGAAGCCTGATGAGCGCCACCACAGATCACGTACTAGGCCTATCACGCCGTAATTGCCACGGCTATGCTGATCCGACCAGCTACAAGGTCCTCAAGCAGTTACAGCTTGCCGAGAACATGGCCCGCCCGCTGACATATATCTGCTCACCCTACTCAGGCGACGTACAGGCGAATACGGCGCTGGCTCGCCAGTTTTGCGCCTTCGCTGTCTCTGCCGGGCAGATACCACTAGCGCCGCATCTGTTGTTTCCCCAGTTCATGGACGATCACGACCTTGATGAGCGCGAACTAGCGATGGCATTTAACCGAGTTCTTCTCGGTAAGTGCGAGGCGGTGTGGGTTTACACCGGCCGGGTTAGTCGGGGTATGCGTGCAGAAATCGAGTGGGCCCGCGACCTAGAACTACCAATCCACTATTTCAACGCCGATTTTCAGGAGGTTACTTACTAATGGAGAGCACCGCTACAGATAAGTATCAACAGATACGGATAGAAGAAGCCAATCGTGCTAAATGGCGTATCGATGGGTTTGACGAGACCGGCACACAAAACGTTCATATCGACGGCCGACTCATATCATGCGAAACGCTTAGTTCAGTTAGCTGCTCGATCATGAATGTTTGCGTGGGCACGAATGGCTACCAAGGCGGCGACGGAGGTCACGGGTGCCGCACCTACTTAAGTTTCAAGGAACAAGGCTGCGGAAGTTTCGAGATATCTATCGACCCTGGAACTCAACAACTAAACCTAGTCGCTGCTGGAGACGACGAACTGAGGACTCTTATCAAAGTGCTGCGGTTCGCGGCAGACACGCTTGAGGCTCAATCTGGACGAGGTGATGCCAAGTGAAGACATTCACGTGCGCAACATCAACTAGCACAGGCCAAGTACTCAATAGCCGCTACCCGAACCAGGTTAAGGTCACCTGCAAAGCAGACCTCCAGCAGGTAGCAAAACTCGACCATGTAGTAGCCACCTATAAGAACAATCACCGCTCGAACGAGAACTTCCTGGTTTCGGATTGTGTGGTGATGGATATAGACAACGACCACACCGAAAACCCCGAAGAATGGATCACGCCCGATTCGTTGTCTGAGCTGATGGCGGGTGTGGCGTTTATGACCGCCACCAGCCGTAACCACATGAAAATCAAAGGTAGGGAGTCCGCACGGCCGCGTTTCCACGTCTACTACCCGATAACCAAGATCAGCGATGCTAGCGAGTACGCGGGGCTCAAGAAGTGTTTGGCTGCACGCTTCAGCTTTTTTGATGCGAATGCTTTGGATGCTGGCCGTTTCATCTACGGCAACCCCGCTGCTGAGGTCGCCGTATTCGAAGGTGTGCAGCTGCTGGACGCGTGGCTTACGGCAGCTTATGAGCAGGATATGTTCGCAGTCTTCGATGCCTCCACACAGGCAATTGGTGAGGGCTCCCGAAATGCGACATTGTCTAGGTTCGCGGGTCGGGTGTTGATCCGTTACGGAAACACCACGCAGGCCCGCGAGTTGTTCGACCGTAAAGCAGCCCTTTGTGATCCGCCGCTACCCGCCGGTGAGCTTGCCCTGATTTGGGATAGTGCTTGTAAGTTCGCTGCCAAGGTTGCTGCCCAGCCGGATTATGTGTCGCCGGAGGTGTATCGGGTGTTGTCGGGTTTGCGGCCTGGAGATTTTTCCGATGTCGGCCAAGCGGACCTGCTTGCGGCCGAGTACGCGAATAAAATCCGGTACTCGCCGTCAACGAAATGGCTGGTCTACAACGGTAGTTTCTGGGAAGAAAACGAGCTCACCGCTCGCGGTGTGGCTCAAGAGCTAACAACCCGCCAGCTCGAAGAAGCCAAAACCCTACTATCTAATGCCGGCCAGCAGATGAGCGATAGCGGTGCCGAAGATGTTATGGCTGAGGCAACATCGAAAAAGAAAGGCTTAGCCCAATTAGAGGCAGGTCAGCTGGATGCCCTGGATCAGTTGGAGGCTGCACAGGCCTACCGAAATTTCGTGACTACTAGGCGAACGTCGAAAAACATTAGTGCCACATTGAAAGAAGCAGCACCTATATTGCAGGTTGCGGTTAGCGAGCTGGATGAGGATGCGTACCTGCTCAACACCCCCGATGGCAGCTACGACCTAAGAACTGGCGCGAGAAAGAACCACGATCCAGCTGATTTGCTGACAAAGCAAACCTCGCTCGCCCCAACCCAGGAAGGTGCCCGGATCTGGTTGGAGGCGCTGGATGTATTTTTCCAGGCAGACCCAGAACTGATCGGGTACGTGCAGCGTATTTGTGGCCTGGCGGTGATCGGGCGGGTGATGGTTGAGGCCCTCGTGATCGCTTACGGGGATGGCCGTAACGGTAAATCCACGTTTTGGAATACCATCGCCCGAGTGCTCGGCACCTACGCGGGCACTATCTCCGCCGATGCGCTCACCGTTGGGGTGCGCCGCAACGTTAAACCCGAACTAGCCGAAGCCAGAGGCAAACGCCTACTGATCGCAGCCGAAACAGAAGAAGGCATGCGCCTTTCAACCTCGAACGTCAAACAGCTCGCTTCTACCGACCAGATCACTGCGGAAAAGAAATATAAGGATCCGTTCTCATTCACGCCCTCCCACACTCTGGTGTTGTATACGAATCACCTGCCCAGGGTTGGTGCGATGGATACAGGTATTTGGCGTCGCCTGATCGTGATCCCTTTCGAAGCAAAAATCGAAGGAAACGCAGATATCAAAAACTATGCCGACTATCTCTACGAGCATGCCGGTGGTGCGGTGCTGGCGTGGGTGATGGAAGGCGCGCGAGCGATCCACGCCGATGACTACCACCTGGACCCACCCCGACAAGTCATCGAAGCATCGAACGCTTACCGCGACGATAATGACTGGTTTTCCCAATTCCTCGAAGACCAATGCGAAACCGGCGAGGGCCTATCGGAGCGGGCAGGTGACCTCTACCAGACATATCGGGCGTGGGCGCAAGCCACCAGCGGGTGGGCTCGACCCATGATCGACTTCAACGCCGCCACCG
Source organism: Varibaculum massiliense (assembly GCF_900106855.1). Classification (NCBI taxonomy): domain Bacteria; kingdom Bacillati; phylum Actinomycetota; class Actinomycetes; order Actinomycetales; family Actinomycetaceae; genus Varibaculum; species Varibaculum massiliense. Next base: position 904,025 of record NZ_FNWI01000004.1, read on the forward strand.
AACAAGCCGGCTACGTGCGTAAGAAAACTAAAACCGGGATCCGCGTCTTCGGATTAGCTATCAAAAGCGAATTCTGTGCCTAAAACCAGCCGAGGGTGCAGACCGGTGCAGACCGTATAGCAACTTTCTCTATAGGGAAAAATTTTAATAAAAATAGCTATAGGGAAAGTATGGATTGACCCTGCACCGGTCTGCACCTCCAACCACAAGAGGTGAAGACCAATGAGAGAAAAATACCTAGAACAAGCCCTCAAAACCGCCATTGAAAACCTGGGCGGGATCTGCTGGAAACTCGTATCCCCAGGAGTAGCAGGTGTCCCAGATCGTATCTGCCTCAAGGCCGGACGAGTTGTTTTCGCTGAAGTAAAAGCACAAGGAGCCAAACCTAGGCCAATCCAGAACCGTCGGATGGCTCAACTGCGTGATCAAGGCTTCCAAGTCTTTGTGGTAGACAGCCTGGATGGGATTGCGGAGGTGAGTGATGCGTTACAAGCCGCATAACTACCAACGCCTAGCAACCGACTTCATTACCTGCCATGACCAGGCCACAATATTCCTGGGAATGGGCCTAGGCAAGAGTGTCATCGCACTATCGGCTATCTGGCAGCTCGTCCTCGACTACTTTCTTGTGACCCGAGTCCTCATCATCGCGCCACTTCGCGTAGCCCGTGATACTTGGCCAGCCGAAGCAGTCAAGTGGGATCACCTTGAGGGCCTGTCGCTGGCGGTAGCCGTTGGCAGCAAAGCCGAGCGCCTCGACGCCCTGGCGAAGAACTCGATGGTGACTTTGATCAACCGCGAAAATATCCCGTGGCTGGTCGCCCACTACGGTACATCCTGGCCTTTCGACATGGTCGTCATTGACGAACTATCCAGTTTCAAGAATCACCGGGCCAAGCGTTTCACGGCGTTGGTAAAGATACGGCCCTATGTGTCCCGCTGGGTTGGGTTGACCGGAACACCAGCAGCCAACGGCCTGATGGATTTATGGGCGCAGTTCCGGCTGCTAGATGGCGGCACCAGACTGGGACGCTATATCACTAGGTTTCGGGATCGCTGGTTCCTCCCCGATAAACGCAATGGAATGCAGGTGTTTACATATAAGCCGCGCGCTGGTGCTGAGGACGAGATCTATGAGGCAATTTCGGACATCACCTTGTCCATGAAAACCACCGACCACCTGAAGCTGCCGGAGCTGACGGTAACAACCAAGCAAGTGAAACTCGCTAGCAAGGAGCGGGCGGTATATGAGCGACTCAAGCAAGACCTTGTCATCGAGCTAGATGGACAAACCGTGGATGCAGCGAACGCAGCCGCTTTGTCCGGAAAACTCTTGCAGCTGGCCTCCGGAGCCATCTACAACGAGCAAAGCCAGGCAATTACTGTTCATAGCGCAAAACTAGATGCTCTCGAGGATCTCCTCGAGGCCGCCAACGGGCAGAACCTTCTGGTGGCCTACTGGTACAAACACGACCTGAAAAGAATCACCGAACGCTTCCCACAAGCCCGAGTCCTAAAGACTGCCGAGGATATTACAGCGTGGAACACGGGCGAGATACCTCTCGGACTGATCCACCCGGCATCTGCCGGTCACGGCCTCAACCTCCAGGCAGGCGGGCACCTGCTCATCTGGTTTTCACTCACGTGGTCTTTGGAGCTTTATCAGCAAACCAACGCCCGCCTGTACCGGCAAGGACAAACCCAGCCAGTCACCATCACCCACCTAGCAGCTGAAGGCACTCTCGACGAAGCAGTACTTAAAGCACTCGAAGCTAAGAACGTTACGCAGGCCGCACTGATTGAAGCGGTCAAAACCCAACTAACAACCACGAAGGAGAATTCATTATGCATGTGATGACCAAATACCTCGATACCCGCAAAGCCGCGATCTGCGCACTAGAGGATTACCCGCTGATGGAACAAGCAGCTGGTCAAGACACCAGCGCTGAGGCCAACCAACTAAGAGCCGACCTGACCAGCCCTTCGAGCGTAAAGCTAACTGGCCTGCCGCACGCGAAAGATCCACATGCAGGTGAACGCCGCATCGCCGCAACCCTCGACAAGATCGACCTGCTGGCCGCCCGAAAACAAGAAGCCCAAGACTACCTCGACTGGTTCCTACCAGCCTGGGGATCTTTAGCTGAAGACGACAGGTTCGTGTTGGAAAACTTCTTCTTGGGTGAAGGCAACCAAGACGAACGAGTCCAAATGATCGGTGACCACTTCTATATTGAACGAGACAGTGTCTACCGGCGAAAGAACCGAGCATTAGATCGCCTGGCAGTAGCGCTATATGGCAGACGCTAACTTGCACCCATGCGTTAGCAAGTATCCGAACCCTGCTATGGAAATCGTTACTTAACCCTGAAATACTGTAGGTGGTTGAAAATATAGGAACGAACCCTCCGGCAAACAGTTATCACTGCCCGGAGGGTTTCGTCTTGCCTAGCAAAGGAGGGTGAGGCTGGTGCCAAGCAAACCAAAACGTCCCTGCTCTGCGCCTGGCTGTCCCGAACTAACCCGCGAAAGGTTCTGCCAGATCCACGCCAAAAAGGCAGACAAGAACTACCGTAAGTTTCAACGTGACCCGAGAATCAACAAGCGTTACGGTGCACGCTGGCGCCGCATCCGTGCCGCATACATTTCCCAGCATCCTCTATGCGAAGACTGCCTGGAAAAAGGACTAACCACCCCAGTTCAAGAAGTCCACCACGTCCTGCCCTTAGAGCATGGTGGCAGCCACGACTTTTCTAACCTGCGCAGCCTGTGCAAACCCTGCCACTCCAGGCAGAGCGCGTTAGACGGTGACAGATGGAGGCAAGCCCCTCAGGTCTACACCTACTAGATTTCTTGAAAACCGCAACACAACCATTGGTACTTCCCCACCCTAAAAAATATTGACCTTGTTGCCACGCCAAGTTACGGGACCAGTCAAGGATTCGGCTAGGGGTTGGGGGCCTCAAATCTCTACAGCTTCGGCGAAGGTCAGCGGGCGGGGCCAACCGTACGCAAAAAGACCGAATCAAACAGGGTATTAACCCGCAAGCCCTCCATCACCGGGCTAACCGCCTGGAAGGAGGCGAGATTTCATGGCGAAAGACGGAACCAATCGCGGTGGGCGGCGCGTGAGGGCTGGCGCGAAACCCGACCCGCTGAGTGAGAAACTCGCTAAGGGCCTGCCTGCTACTCGCCTGGAAGATCCGCTAGCGGCCCCTTTTGATTTCGAGGGCGCAGATGTTGGCGCGGGCACGGTACTTGCTGGTGAGGTGATGCCCGAACCCTCTGAATACTTAAGCGATATCCAGCGTGATGGCAAACCGCTGGGTGCTGACCTTGTCTACAAAGAAACCTGGCGGTGGTTGGATGAGCGTGGTTGTACGAGGTTTGTTTCTAAGCGTCTGATTGAGGCCTACGCCCAGGCGTTCGCCCGCTATGTGCAGTGCGAACAGGCAATCTCCAAGTTCGGTTTGCTCGGCAAGCACCCGACCACGGGGGCCGCGATAGCGTCTCCGTTCGTTGCGATGAGCCAGTCTTTTGGTAAGCAGGCAAACGTGTATTGGTATGAGATTTTTGAGATTGTGCGAGCTAACTGCACTAGTGACTATTCGGGTGCGGCCCCGGGTGATGAGGTTATGGAGCAGTTGCTGAAAGCTCGGTCTTAGCAGGCAGCAAAAGCTTCCGTCGTTACCGTTGAGCGATTTTTGCTGGGTTATGATTTCTGGTTTTTCTTCGCGTCCCCGCCTTGGGGGCGCGTTCTTTGTTTCCTGTAGTTCCTCTCTATGAAAGGTGCGTATTATGTCTGTGGTTAAAACTGCTGAAGCAGTGTGTATCGGTCACCCCGATAAACTGTGCGATTTAATTGCTGATCAGATTCTCGACGAAATTCTCTACACTGATCCCAACGCCCGCGTCGCGGTAGAGGTCATGGCTACTGGGCGACGCATTATTGTCACCGGTGAAATCAGCACTAAAGCTCATGTGCGAATCCGGGAATCTGTACGAACTGCACTTACTGCAGCTGGCTATAAGCCGTGGAGATTTTTAGTTTATGTATGGGTGCGGTGTCAATCTAGCGATATTAACGGCGGGGTGAGCACATCTTTAGAGGCTCGCCATGGTGATGAGTCTGCTTATTGTCTTCAGGGTGCTGGTGATCAAGGCACGGTCTATGGTTATGCCTGCACTGATACTCCTGAGCGTTTACCGTTGCCTCTTGTTTTAGCCCACGAGATTTGTAAGCGGCTAGATGATGCGCGCAAGCAAGGAACCATTACCGGGATCTTTTCGGATGGTAAAGCACAAGTTTCGGTGCGCTACGACGAGGTAGGTAAACCGCAAGCCGTAGAGACGGTGGTGGTTTCCGTCCAGCACGATGAATCCAAGGATTTTGAGGTGTTGCGACGTGAAATAACTTCGCTGATTGTTGGCCCAGCATGTCAGCCATATCTACCGGTAGGCCCGGACACGGTTGTGTTGATCAACCCGTCCGGGCGGTTCGTGGAGGGCGGCCCTAAAGCTGACACTGGGCTCACCGGTAGGAAGTTGATGGTTGATACCTATGGCGGGCTAGCTTCTCATGGTGGTGGAGCTTTCTGTGGTAAAGATGCTTCTAAGGTTGACCGCTCGGGTGCTTATATGGCGCGGCTGATCGCGAAAACGATAGTGGATGCGGATCTTGCATCCCGGTGCCAGGTGGCGATTAGTTACGCGATTGGTAAAGCCGACCCGGTTGCTTTCAGTGTGGACACGCTCGGCACCGGCCAATACAGCGACCAGATTCTCACGGCTGTAGCTCAAGATATGTTCAATCTTCGGCCAGCAGCAATCATCGACCAGTTTGGGCTGCGAGCACCCGGCTATGTGCGTTATTCGACGTATGGGCATTTCGGGGATTACACACGCAAGTGGGAAGACACCTGGACTACTAGCCGTGAGCTTGTCAAGGTGGTGAAAAACCATGCGCATCAAGCAAATAGCTATAAGTGATCTCACCCCAGCTGACTACAACCCCCGCAAAGACCTACAACCTGGGGACGCGGACTACGAAAAGTTAAGGCGCTCCCTGAGCGAGTTTGGGTATGTGGAGCCAGTCATCTGGAACAAAACCACCGGAAATGTTGTGGGTGGGCATCAGCGTCTAAAAGTACTGGCTGATCTGGGCTATAAAACCGTGGACTGCGTGGTCGTCGAACTCGACGAAACCCGCGAAAAAGCCTTAAATGTTGCTCTAAACAAGATCAGTGGCGATTGGGATGATTCCAAACTCGCCCTACTCATAGCCGACCTGGATGCTTCCGATTTCGACGTTGAACTCACCGGTTTCGACGAATCCGAAATACAACAGTTGATAGGTTCTCTCGACGGCGACAGTATCGAGGACGATAACTTCGACCTGAACGCCGCCCTTGAAGCAGCAGCTTTCGTCCAACGCGGCGATATCTGGAGGATTGGTAGGCATCGCCTAATGTGCGCGGACGCCACGAACCCGGCCGATGTCGAAACCTTGATGGATGGCAAACAGGCTAATCTGGTGGTCACAGACCCGCCTTACAACGTGGACTTCAAATCATCTAGCGGCCTGAAAATTGCAGGTGATAAGCAAGACGCAGACGCGTTTTATGAGTTTCTGCTGGCTGCATTTACCAACATGGCGGCATCTCTGGCTAAGGGAGGGTCAGCCTATGTTTTCCATGCCGACACCGAAGGCCTCAACTTCCGTCGCGCTTTCTCTGATGCTGGCTTCTACCTGTCGGGCTGTTGTATTTGGGTCAAAGACTCCCTCGTACTTGGTCGTTCCCCATATCAGTGGCAGCACGAACCGGTGCTGTATGGGTGGAAGAAAGACGGCTCTCACACTTGGTATGCAGACCGCAAACAAACCACGGTGTGGAATTTTGCCAAGCCCCGCAAAAACAGTGACCATCCGACTTCGAAGCCACTAGACCTGTTGGCTTATCCGATTCGTAACTCAACCCAAACCAACGCAATCATCCTCGACACTTTTGCTGGCTCTGGTTCCACGCTAATGGCTGCAGAAGCTATTGACCGTACCTGTTACGCGATGGAGCTAGATGAGAAATACGCTTCCGTGATCCTGCGCCGCTATGCCGAAGCAACCGGAGACGCAGCAGGAATTACCTGCCTACGAGACGGCAAGGAATACACGTATCTCGATCTGGTGAAAGAAGTCGAGCGCCCCAAGCAGAAAGGCTAACCCTTGACACAAACTTTAAGGCTCGGCTCGCTTTTTGATGGCTCAGGAGGATTCCCACTCGCCGCCACCAAGATTGGCATCGAACCTGTGTGGGCGAGCGAGATTGAGCCTTTCCCGATTCTGGTCACCACAACGCGTTTGCCACACATGCAACACCTGGGAAACATCTGCGACATTGACGGCAGTCAGCTAGAGCCGGTGGATGTGGTCACGTTTGGCTCTCCTTGCCAAGACCTATCGGTGGCAGGTAAAAGGGCAGGCTTATCTGGCGAACGCTCCGGTCTATTCCACCAAGCTGTCAGAGTCATCAAGGAAATGAGAAAGGCAAGTCATGGTCTATATCCAAGATTCGCTGTTTGGGAAAACGTGCCCGGAGCCTTCTCAAGCAATAAAGGGGCAGACTTCCACAGCGTCCTGCAAAACCTCATCTCGGTTGTCGACGAAACGGCAGCGGCTGACCTACCTCGAGCTAACAAATGGCAAAAAGCTGGAGCGGTCGTGGCAGACCAATGGAGTATTGCGTGGCGAGTATTGGACGCGCAATTTTTCGGAGTACCCCAACGACGTAGAAGAATCTACCTTATCGCAGATTTTGCAAGCGGGCGTGCCGGACAAATACTCTTTGAGCCCACGGGCAGCTCAAGGAATCTTGCGCAGGGCTGCAGTGAAAAGCAAAACCCTCCCACCAATCCTCGAGCAGGCACTCACGAGGCAAGCAAATCTTTAGATGTGTTCGCCTTGCGGATGCGGGCAGGTAAACCAGGTGGTGGTAAAGGTCCGCTCGTGCAAACAAATCTGTCGGGCACGCTCGGATGCAGTAACGATCAGAGTATTATTGAGCCGCTACTATTTGACCATCATCCTCATGATGCCAGAGTGGGCGGACCATGCCAGATAGCACCAACCGTGACCGCTCGTTACGGCACTGGCGGAGGCAATACTCCCATCATCGCTACCGCCTACGGTTTCAATGCGTTGCATGAGGGACGCGGCGCAGCAGTAGGCAGGTACGGTTATCCCACCGAGGTATCAAAGACGCTCGATACGTCTGGTGTTTCTCCGACCTGCAACCAAGGCGGCATCGCCATCATGCAACCCGATGTCATCTCGGCATCAAAGTCCGACTTCTTCTGCCGAGGAAACGTCAATATTGCTGGTGCTCTGTTGGCTTCGGACTCAACTGAGCCGCCCCTGGTCACTGACCCTGGCATGCCCGAATACCGCGTGAGACGCTTAACCCCAACCGAATGCGCCCGCCTACAAGGATTCCCTGATGATTGGACACAGGATTTAGCAATCAGCGATCCTACAGATTCACAGTTGGATTACTGGTGGCAGATCTGGGCCAGCTGGGCCAAGGTGCAAGGATTGAAAAAACCTAAAACCCGCAACCAAGTACGCTCTTGGCTCACCAATCCAGCGTCCGACCGGGCACTCTACAAGCTGTGGGGAAACGGGATAGCTTTGCCGTGCGCCAAACTCGTGCTTTCCCAGATAGTCGCCGAGACCACTAAAACTCCTGGATTTTAAGGCGAAAATGACTGGATAAGTACGCGTTCCTATGGCTGTATGTACATGACCAAACAACCAGCAAGAAAGAGAGGGTTTGGTGATGATGGGACAGCTATACGCCGATCTAGAAGAAATCGAAAACCTCGGAGTCGACCTGACCGATATTGGTGCGGTGTGGGATGCAGCCGAAGACCACGGCTACAAGCACGTAGAAATGATTGTCTCCAACTTCCCACACGACTTCATGCGCCTCATCCGCACATGGCTGGACGTTCAAAGCATCGAGTTTGATGGTGAGGAGGATGAGCAATGGTGAACACCAAAAAGGCTGAAAACTACGGGCTCGTAGTCACCCTGCCCGCCACGCTTGATGAGACTGAGCTGGCAAGGCTGCATGGACTTATTGCAGCCAAGAAAGACTTGATCGCTAAAGCGCTCGGCGCGAGCCGGCTCGACATCACCACCAGTAGTGAGGGGCTGAGTTTCCCGTGGTGGGATGAGCTGCCCGAGTTTGAGAAGATCACTGCCTACACCGAGTTCTTAACGAAGCTGATCGCGTACGCTAAACGGATCCGCCGCACCGTAACCCGCAGTACAAGACAGGTAAGTAATGAGAAGTATGAACTGCGCTCCCTGCTTTACCGCATCGGACTTTCTGGTAAAGAAGATAAGGAAGTACGCAAGATTTTACTTGCACCATTAAGCGGTGATTCTGCGTGGAAAACCCCGCCACTAATAAACACTAACCAAGAGATGTAAACCACTATTTATTAGGCAAAATAGGTGGCAAAATGACTGGATAAGTAGCGAAGTCTATGGCTGTATATACATACCAAAACGGTACGCGAAGAAAGGAAATACAGCGATGGAAACGACAACGATGGAACGCCTGCAAATGGCCACCGATAGCTACGGTGCGGTGGTGCGCTACGGCAACCTAGTGATCGCCACCAGCTACAGTTGGCACAAGGGCGGGGTTTATGGCAACGACGCCTGCATCTACCACCTGACCGAAACCCCCTCCGAGAACCCCTGGCAGGGTAAGTCCTTCATCGAATGCGGCCTCGAACTGATCAAGCAAGCCGACCAGATTTTCCCTGACGACGGTCACGCGCTCGCCTGGGCGTTAGCTAATCTGCCCGAAGCCTAGCCCCACAAGGCTTGAGGGCGCCTGTTATCGCTGGTAGTAACTGATTTTTTAACCAATAGAAGGTAACTGATTCGTATGCGTGAGCTAGCTGATTATCACCCGACCCGGTTCATGGCTGAAAGCTCGCGCTATGACAAGCGCCGAGCTGATTTTGCGGTCGCGTTTATCGAAGCTTTAAAGCATACGAAAGGCCGGTGGGCAGGAAAACCTTTTAAGTTGATTGATTGGCAAGAACAAATCATTCGCGACCTTTTCGGGGTGGTCAAACCTGACGGGTTTCGCCAATTCACTACGGCTTACGTGGAGATCCCGAAGAAACAGGGCAAGAGTGAACTTGCCGCCGCCGTCGCACTCTTACTGTGTTGCGGCGATGGCGAGGAACGCGCTGAAGTTTATGGGTGTGCTGCCGATCGGCAACAAGCATCCATCGTGTTCGAAGTGGCAGCCGACATGGTGAGAATGTGTCCCCCACTAGCCAAGCGGGTAAAGATCCTTAGAAGCCAAAAACGTATCATCTACTCCCCCACCAATTCCTTCTACCAGGTACTATCGGCCGAGGCTTATTCCAAACACGGATTCAATATTTCCGGAGTGGTATTCGATGAGCTACACACCCAACCCAACCGGGCGCTCTTCGACGTGATGACCAAAGGCAGTGGGGATGCTCGCACCCAGCCACTGTACTTCCTGATCACAACCGCCGGCACCGACACCCACAGCATCTGCTACGAACAACACCAAAAAGCCCAAGACATCCTGGATGGCAAAAAGATCGACCCCACTTTCTATCCAGTCATATATGGGGCAGCGCAAGATGATGATTGGACCGATGAAGCCGTGTGGCATAAAGCCAACCCATCCTTGGACGTGACGGTGCCAATCCAGAAAGTTAGGGACGCTTGTAATAGTGCCAGGCAGAATCCGGCTGAAGAAAACACCTTCAGACAGTTGCGTTTGAACCAGTGGGTCAAACAGTCTGTGCGATGGATGCCCATGCACGTGTGGAATCAAAACAATACCCCAGTCAATCTAGACGACCTCGAGGGACGACCCTGTTATGGAGGGCTGGATCTTGCCTCTACCACCGATATCACTGCTTTCGTTCTCGTATTCCCACCCACGGATGACGATGACAAATACACGGTTGCACCCTGGTTTTGGATACCCGAAGACAACCTCAAACTCAGAGTTTCTAGGGATCACGTCCCCTACGACCTATGGCATCAGCAAGGCCACCTACTCACAACTGAGGGCAACGTGGTGCACTACGGGTATATCGAGAAGTTCATTGAGGATCTTGGCACCCGGTTTAATATCCGAGAAATCGCTTTCGACCGGTGGGGAGCGGTCCAAATGAGCCAAAACCTTGAGGATGCTGGTTTCACGGTAGTGCCATTTGGGCAAGGCTTCAAAGACATGTCCCCACCATCCAAGGAACTGATGAAGCTGGCGTTGGAAGGCAAGCTCGCGCACGGCGGGCACCCGGTGCTGGCCTGGATGGTCGATAACATTCACGTGCGCACCGACCCAGCTGGCAACATCAAGCCAGATAAGCAAAAATCCACGGAAAAAATCGACGGGGTGGTCGCCACCATCATGGCCTTGGATCGGGCTATCAGGTGTGGCAACGCACTTAGTGGTGGTTCGGTTTACGACTCGCGGGGACTACTTGTGCTCTAATACTTACAAAAGTGGTCGGTCAGTCTTGATACTTTGAACTCGAATTTCTCCGTTACCGTCACGTCGAAGTAGAAGAAACTCGGAGGAATCTGCAAGTTGAACAATGTGGGATTCAAGCAGCTCTCGCAAAAATAGGCACAAAGCTCTAAGTGCTTCGAAGTTCTCTTCAGGAGAAGTCTCATTCTTTTTGAATGGATTAGGTGCATGGAGGATCGCGCTGACAAGACCAAAACTGCGTCCGACTTCGGATTCCTGGAGTCCAACTTCCGGTCGTACGCCTTGCCCCACAGTTCCATCATGGGTAACATATCCGAACGAACATGGCCAATAGTTTGGATTAAGCTCCTTCAAACGTTTTCGCATCTCTCCGAAGTCTTTTGCGCTTTCCATCTTTTTCTGTGCCTTGTCGAAAAGCCTTTTGCTAGCGGCAAAGGAAGCTGTAACTACGCGCTCCAAAACGAGACGTAGGTGAGCAGCTGCGTGAATTAGATTAGCGAAATCGACGCGACTTCCTGTCAGCTCGACTTCTGCATGGTCGAGATCCCAAAATATTCGGTCATAAATCCACCGGTACAGGACTGGGGTACCCGTTTCTATGTTCTCAAAGCCATCGATTCGTTCCGACTGCATTGAGCCTGGTTCGTTTATGCGTTCTTTCGGTGATCTACGTTTATTCACATAACAAATTATCCATGCAAGGAGTGCTCCATGGGGATACGCAACTGGCTACGCGGTAGACCCCGCGAGACCGAAAACCATACGATTGGCTCGTCTTACTCGTTCTTGTTCGGACCTACGTCTTCTGGTCGTCCGGTAACAGAACGCAGCGCGATGCAGATGACCGCTGTGCATTCATGCGTGCGTATCCTGGCTGAGGCTATCGCGGGTTTGCCACTGCATGTTTACCGGCATACGGAAGGTGGCGGTAAAGAAAAAGCTACCGATCATGGTTTGTATCGGCTTCTTCATGATGAGCCGAACCCCGAGATGACGTCGTTTGTTTTCCGCGAAACTTTGATGACGCATCTGCTTTTGTGGGGTAACGCGTTCGCCCAGGTTGTACGCAACGGCCTAGGTGAAATCATAGGGCTCTATCCGTTGCAGCCAAACCGCATGAGCGTAGGCAGAGACTTGGACACTAAGGCTTTGTATTACGAGTACCAGACCTCCTGGGATGAGCCGGCAGGCGAATACAAAACCATCCGGCTGACCCCAGCCGATGTTTTGCATATCCCAGGTCTCGGCTTCGACGGTTTAGTGGGTTATTCACCGATTGCGATGGCCCGCAATGCTATCGGCCTGGCACAAGCCACCGAAGATTACGGGGCGTCGTTTTTTGCTAATGGTGCTGCTCCTGGTGGGGTGTTGGAGCATCCTGGCACGATTAAGGATCCTTCTCGGGTGCGTGAGTCTTGGCAGGCTACCTTTGGTGGTGCGAAGAACGGCAATAAGGTCGCTGTTTTAGAAGAGGGCATGAAGTACACGCCTATTAGCGTGTCTCCGGAGCAGGCACAGTTTCTTGAAACACGGAAGTTTCAGCTCAACGAGATTGCCCGGATTTTCCGTATTCCGCCGCACATGATCGGCGATCTGGAAAAGAGTTCCTTTTCTAATATTGAGCAGCAGTCTCTGGAGTTTGTGAAGTACACGCTTGATCCGTGGGTGATCCGCTGGGAACAAGCAATCACGAAAACTCTCTTGAACCCGCGTGAAAAGCAGCAGTTGTTTGTGAAGTTCAATGTTGAGGGGCTGCTGCGCGGGGATTACCAGTCGCGTATGGAGGGCTACGCGGTAGCCAGGCAGAACGGGTGGATGAGCGCCAACGACATCCGCGAGCTAGAGAATCTCGACCGCATCGATGAGGCCGATGGCGGGGATCTCTACCTGGTCAACGGCAACATGCTGCCACTCGATATGGCAGGCGCTTATGCCGCCACCAAACAAGCCGACGCTGTCGCAGCTAACGATGAGCAGCTGGAAGAACAACCTGAAAAGAACCAAATTTTGAGGAGGAGAATGTGAAGCGTTTTTGGAACTGGATACCACCAGAAACAACCAACCCGGACACCCAAGAGGATGTTCGGGTTTTGCGTATCAACGGGGCTATCGCCGAAGAATCCTGGCTCGACGATGACGTAACACCCGCCATCTTCGCATCTGAACTAAATGCCGGATCAGGACCGGTCACTGTTTGGCTCAACAGTCCCGGTGGCGATGTCGTGGCGGCAGCCAGGATTTACAACATGCTTCTGGACTACCCAGGAACCGTGACAGTCAATATTGATGGCATCGCAGCATCCGCAGCGAGCGTGATCGCCATGGCAGCAAGTCATGTGGCGATGTCGCCGGTGTCGATGTTGATGATCCACAACCCAGCAACGTTGGCGATGGGCGATAAAACCGAACTCTCGCGTGCCCTCGACATGCTTGAGAGTGTCAAGGACTCGATTATCAATGCTTACCAGCTCAAGACTGGGTTGAGCAGGGCGAAGTTGTCGAAGTTGATGGATGCCGAGACCTGGATGGACGCAACTGCAGCCATCGAACTTGGGTTCGCCGACGAGCTGCTGACTGGTAAACGAGCACCAACCCCAGACAAAGAGGACGAAGAATCTGAAGAGCCGGGTGAAGACGAGCCGGATGAGGACGATTCCGGCGGGGATGACGAGCAAGGCCCTGCCCGTAAGAAGCCGCCGTTGCCGCCCAAAAACAAGGGTGGTGTGGTGTTTTCCAGAAAGGCCGCGGAACAGCGCCTCGTCGCGCAGTTAGCTGGCCAGCGAAAAGATAGTGCTCCGCCTGGCTCACTGCCATCTCCTGATACCCGTTGTTCTTTGCAGCCCGCTGTCTCTTGTGGTCGGCGGGTTGTTGATTTATACGCCCAACTAACTGATCAACCCCACTAAACCCTTAAGAGAGGAACTTTTTATCATGACTACTGTTACTGATCTTTATGCTCGCCGTGCCGAAACCTGGAATAAGGCGAAGGCTTTTCTGGATGAGCGCCGTAACTTTGAGACCGGCTGCCTGAGCGCTGAGGACGATGCGGCTTACGCGAAGATGGAGGCTGAGATCGAGGCGCTTTCTAACGAGATCGCTCGATCCGAGCGGGCCGAACGCACAGAAGCCAACCTCGCGCAGGCGACTCGGGCACCCATCACAGCAACACCAGGTGCTGGATCAGACGAGAATGTGGGCAAGGCGAAGCCTGCCCGTGCTACAGCTTCCTACAAGCGGGCGTTTTGGGATGCGATGCGGCTTAACACCTCGCCGGTGGAAGTAAGGAATGCGCTAAGTGAGGGGGTGGATTCTGAGGGCGGATACCTAGTGCCTGACGAGTTCGAACGCACCCTAGTGCAGTCTTTAGCCGACCAAAACATTATGCGCACCCTGGCCAAGGTTATTCAGACCACTAGCGGGGATCGCAAGATCCCTGTCGTGTCTACCCATGGCACCGCTACCTGGCTGGATGAAGGCAAGCCATATAGCGAATCCGATGAAGCCTTCACCCAAATCTCTCTGTCGGCGTTCAAGCTGGGTACCTTCCTCAAAATCAGCGAAGAACTGCTCAACGATGCAGCGTTTAACGTTGAACAATACTTAGCGAGCGAGTTTGCTCGCCGTATTGGGGCTGCTGAAGAAGAAGCGTTCCTGGTTGGTGATGGTAAGGGTAAACCCACCGGCATCTTCAACCCAACCGGCGGTGCGGAGACTGGCGTGACCAGTGCCAAGCCTAGCGACATTAGCGCTGATGAACTCATCGATCTGCACTATAGTTTGCGTGCCCCGTACCGGGCACGTGCGGTGTGGCTGATGAACGATGCAACCGTCAAAACCGTCCGGAAGTTGAAGGATGGTAATGGGCAGTACCTGTGGCAGCCAGCCCTGACTGCTGGGACTCCCGACATGATCCTTGGCCGACCCGTTCACACTTCCGTGTTTGTGCCTGAGCTTAAAGCTGGGGCGCGCACAGTAGCGTTCGGTGACCTCGGCTTCTATTGGATTGCTGACCGGCAAGGCCGCTCCTTCAAACGCCTAAACGAGCTATTTGCAACCACCGGGCAGATCGGGTTCCTCGCATCCCAACGCCTAGACGGCAAGCTCGTCTTGCCCGAAGCGATCAAGGTGCTTACCCAGAAAACCGCCGGGTAAACCATAAAAATAGTTAGGAGGTGGCAGCCATGAAAACAGACGAACTCATGGCTTTAGTCAAGCAGAATCTACTGGTCAACCATAGCGAGGATGATTCTTTGATTGCCTCGTTTGTTTTGGCTGCCACCTCCTATGCCACCGCTTACCAACATTTGCCCGAGGGCTACTACCAAACGCAGCCCATGTCGCAGGCAACCCGGCAAGGCATTATCATGCTCGCCACCCATTTTTACGAATCCAGAGATGGAGCAACCGCCGGGTTTTGGGCAGACAAAACCGATGCTGCCCGCGCCGTGTGGAACGCGGTTAACACCCTGCTTCGTCTGGATCGGGACTGGAAAATCTAAAGAAAGGCGCGCCCTGTGGCAACGCTTGGAAAAATGAGCGAGCATATCGACTTGATACGGCCAGTGGTTACTAAAGACGCTGCTGGGTTCGCCACGACTCGTGATGAGGTTATTGCTTCGGTGCGCGCATTTATGCAGGTGCGCCATGCTTCCCCGGCTTGGGTCAACCGCGCCGCCTACACCAAAGCAGACCTGTTATTTAGGATCCGAGCAATACCCGGCATAAAAATAACCGAGGCGATGCAAATCAGCTCCGCACGTGGCAGGTACGTTATTGATGCTGTCGAATACCTCGGCCGCTATGTCGAGATTTTGGCTCACCGCACCGAAGCAGAAGGAGCACCCTGATGGCTAGAGTACAAATCAAGCTTCCCAACGATTTCATTGACGCACTCGACTCAGCCAGCAACATCCTTGATAACTCCGCTGAGAAAGTACTTAAAGCCGGAGCTAACATAGTGGAGCCGCGTATGCGCTCTAACCTTTCTGCAGCAATCGACAGCTCAACGAAACAGCCCTCCCGCTCTACCGGTCAGCTCGCCAAAGCGCTAGGAACCGCGCCAGTAAAAGTCAATAGCCGCGGAGACTACAACGTCAAAGTCGGTTTCGCCGAGAACCGAGACGATGGTAGAGCTAACGCACTAATCGCTAACGTCCTCGAACACGGACGCTCCAACCAGCCCGCTAGACCCTTCCTAGCCCCCACGCGTTCACAAACCAGGCGAGCCGCAATAGACGCAATGAAACAAACCCTAGCCGCGCGAATCCAGCAGGTGAAACCATGAGCGGGCTTTTAGAAAACCTAAGCCAAATCGCTAAACAACTTGGGCTCGCCTATGCAGTCAGCTGCTACACCGATTCCCCAGCCCCAGACACGTATCTAGTCTTCACCCCGTTAACAGATTCTTTCGACATCTTCGCCGACAACCAGCCCGGTATTGAGGTCGAAGAAGTCCGCATCGCACTGTTCACGAAAACCAACTACCTGGGGCTGCGTAACCAGCTCACCCGAGCCCTAATTGATGAAGGGCTGACGGTTGCTGCTCGCCGCTATATCGGATACGAGGCGGATACCGGTTTTCACCACTATTCAATCGACATTGCCACCTACCATTCTTACAACCTATAAAGGAGAAACATCATGGCAACTATTGGTTTAGACAAGCTCTACTACGCGAGCATTAGCGAAGATCCCACCAGCGGTGAGGAAACCTATGCCACACCTAAACCGCTCGCTAAAGCAATATCTGCAGAATTGTCTGTGGAGGTGGCTGAGGCAATTTTGTATGCCGATGACGGGGCATCCGAGATTGTCAAGGAATTCAAATCTGGAACGCTCACTCTTGGGGTTGATGATCTCGGGGCAGAGGCTGCAGCTGCCTTAACTGGTGCGAGACTGGACGCCAACGGGGTACTTATCAGCACTTCTGAGGATGGTGGCGCACCCGTGGCTATTGGTTTTAGAGCTGCACGCTCTAACGGGAAGTACCAGTATTTTTGGCTTTACCGCGTCAAATTTGCTCTGCCGGGAACCACGCTGGCGACCAAAGCTGATTCGATCACGTTCTCTACCCCGAGTATTGAGGGAACGATCCTGCGCCGTAACAAACCAGACGCTACCGGCAAGCACCCGTGGAAAGCCGAAGTCACCGAAGGAGCCACCGGCGTGAAAGCTGAGACGATCTCCAGCTGGTACAGGCAGGTGTATGAGCCTGCCGCTACAACCAGCATTAAACCGACAAACAACTAGAACAGCAGGTAAGCCATGACAGCGAAAACCCAAACCAGCCCGGCCGGTAGCCCCTCTTTAAAAAGCGCGACAATCACTATCGCAGGTCAAGAATACGAACTCGTTCTGACTACCCGCGCGACCCGCCTTATAGCTCAACGTTACGGAGGGCTAGAACATTTAGGTCAAGCCCTGGAAACTAGCGAAGATATGGATAAGTCACTCGGTGAGGTAATCTGGCTCATCGCCCTGCTCGCTAACCAGTCCGTACAAATACACAACCTCACCCATCCAGACGATAAGCGCCCAGAGCTGACCGCAGAAGCAGTGGAGTTACTAACTGTGCCTGCAGATTTAGCTGACTACCGAGAGGCTATCGCCCAGGCACTCCAACGCGGCACCCGGCGAGCAATCATGACCGAGACCCCAGACCCAAAAGGGCAAACCAAGAAAAAGGACACCTAATAGATAGTGACGAGGCAATCTTTACCCGCCTAACCTATATCGGGCTCGCCCACCTGGGACTAACCCGCACGCAAATCGACCTGACCATATTCGGTGAACTATTAGATCTGGTGGACTGCTGGCGCATCGAAACAGGCAGAGCCGTACCGAAACGCATCTGGTTTATCGACGATGTGATACCAGCAGGAGTTTAGAACAGTTAATCTTATCGCTGCTCTCTTTCAGAACGGACGAAGCCTGTTCTCTTCCTAGAAGTTCAGGTCGATGTCGTGCATGAGGGGCGACCACATCCCAATCCAATCCCTGGTCTCTAAAGAACTTCGGACGCTTATTACGTTCGATCTTGAGTGCATCGTGACATAAGGATTCCAGTTTGTCGTCAGGAAGAACGTGGAGCGCTTCTGCGATCCATACAAGTGCTTCCGCATGTTTAATCCGATTATAAGCCTCGCGTGCTGACAAGTTGACCTTCCTGGGTGCAAGGTTCTTCCTATAGTGCACCTCGGGATAGAGCCTATCCATGAAGAAAAAGATCATGTGCTCGCGCTGAGATGCCCACCAATGTCCGTCCTTCTGCGGGTCAGCGTCTTCAAACCGCGACGCAATGGGCGTCCTAGCCGGCAGCTCCGTCAGCATTTCAGCAAATGCGCGCACATCGAAATCAATCTGATTCTTGATCGCTTCTGTCATTTTTCTCTCCTAAAAACTATATGCAACTCAATATTAAGGAATAGATCATGGCTGATTCGTCTTTTGGTTTGAAGATTGGCCTGGAGGGTGAGCGGGAGTTTAAGCGCGCGATCACGGATATTAACCGCGAGATGCGGGTACTCGGTTCGGAGATGAAGCTGGCTGCGTCAGCCTTTGATAAGAACGAGGTCTCGGTTTCGTCTTTGACGGCCAAAAATCAGGTGCTGGCCAAGGAGATTGAGGCGCAGCGCTCCAAAGTCGAAACTCTCAAGGCTGCGTTGGATAATGCTGCGGCTTCGTTTGGTGACAACGATTCTCGTACGAAGAATTGGCAGATTCAGCTCAATAACGCTCAGGCGACTTTGAATGGTCTTGAGGGCGAGCTTAAAGAGAATAATTGTGCTCTTTCCAAGTTTGGTGATGAGGCTGACGGTGCGGGTGATGATGCGAAAACTGCCGCTAAGGACACTGGACACCTAGAAAATGCTGTAGACGAGCTGGGCTCTCAGATGGATGGTACCAGTTCGAAGACCCGCATTTTTGGTGACGTGCTTAAAGCCAGCCTGGCAGCGGAAGCTGTTGTTGGTGGGGTTAAAGCTATTGGGCATGCTATTTCTTCTATTGGGCGGGGCATGGTCGGGGCTTTAAAGGATGGTCTGGATTATAACGCCCGGATGGAGCAATACACCACTTCGTTTACTACGATGCTGGGTGATCAAGCCAAGGCTCAGAAACTGGTTAATAACCTCAAGTTGGAAGCGGCTCGCACTCCCTTTGGGATGGAGGATCTAGCCAAGGCCACCCAAACGTTGATGGGGTTCGGCATGAGCGCTGAAGAATCCCAGGTACGCCTCAAACAGTTAGGTGATATCAGCCAGGGGGATGCTGGAAAGTTCGAATCCCTCACGTTGGCGTTTGCTCAAATGAGCTCTACTGGCAAGCTGACGGGCCAGGATTTGAACCAGATGATTAACGCCGGCTTCAACCCTTTAGAGGAGATTTCCCGTAAGACCGGTAAAAGTATCGGTGAGCTCAAAGAAGAAATGGCTAAGGGCGCGATCAGTGCGGATATGGTTGCGGATGCGTTTGCTAGTGCCACAAGTGAGGGTGGCCGGTTTTATGGGGCGATGGATGCCCAATCCAAAACCTTCTCTGGCCAACTAGCTACGCTAAAAGACGGGGTCGATAACCTTAAAGGCTTACTTGCTGGAGGTTTGACCACAGTCTTGGCTGGCACGGTGATGCCGATGGTTAATGGTTGGGTCGATGAACTCACCGAAGCGTTCGAGACCGGGGGTGCCCCGGCCTTTATCGACACCCTCGGACAGATCTTGCAAGAGGCTCTGGAGTTTATTTCTAGCCAGCTTCCGCAAGTGGTAGATACCGGGATGAGTATCCTCACCTCTTTGTTGGAGGGCATTATCGCTGTTCTGCCTTCCTTGGCAGAAACTGCCGTGACGTTGATTGTGGCATTGGTGGAAGCGATTATTGAGGCACTTCCGAGCCTGTTGGAAGCTGCGGTCCAGATTATCGCCACACTCGTTTCGGGTATTGGTGAGGCTCTACCGGAACTGATCCCGGCGGCGGTAGAAATGCTGATGACCATGATCCAGGGACTCATCGATAATTTGCCACTTATTTTGGATGCAGCCCTGCAGTTAATTATTGGTCTTGCCCAGGGTTTGATTGCGGCTATCCCGGTGCTTGTTGAGGCTTTGCCGCAGATTATTCAGGGGCTGGTGGATTTCCTGATAAGTGCTATTCCGCAGATCATTCAAACCGGCATCCAACTACTCACCTCTTTAGTGAGCGCTCTGCCTGAGATTATTACTGCGATTGTTATGGCTTTGCCACAGATTATTACGGCGGTAATTAACGGTGTGTTGGGTGCGATTCCACAGTTGATTCAAGCTGGTGTCCAGTTGTTTGTGGCTTTGATTGGTGCATTGCCACAAATCATTACAACGATCGTGGCCGCACTGCCGCAGATTATTTCTGCAGTGGTCTCGGCTATCGGTGGAGCCATACCGCAGTTAGTGCAAGCTGGCATCCAGCTACTGACGGCGCTTATTGGTGCGCTACCGCAAATTATTGGCACGATTGTCTCGGCTATCCCGCAAATTATTAGCGGTATCGTTAGCGCGGTGTTGGGTGGGGTTGGTCAGATGATCTCAGCTGGTGCGTCCCTGGTTTCTGGTTTGTGGCAGGGCATCCAATCACTGGCGGGTTGGTTGTGGAACAAGGTATCTGGCTGGGTATCTTCAATTTGGGATGGGATTCTCGGGTTCTTTGGTATCCACAGTCCTTCCAAACAAATGGCGTGGGTTGGTGACATGCTCGTAGCAGGCCTCGCCGGAGCGATCACATCCGAGGGGTACAAGGCAGCTGATGCAGCCGCAGACATGGCCGCCGACACGTTGAGCGCCATGGACGCGCTGGCAGAAGGCGTTGACGTGCCCGTCAGTATCAGTGACGCGGATTTGTCGCTACCGAGTATTAATCTCGAACCCGCCACCGCGCTTCGAGCTGACGTTGCTGCAACGCTGAAAGACCGCCAGCCGGTAGACGTCGAATCGGTCGTGGATACAGCTGCCCGCAGAATTCTAAGCAGCCTGGATGTCCAAGTCGTGCTCAATGACGGAACACTGGTAGGCAAACTCGCGCCCCGCATCGACGCTCAACTCTCACGACTATCAAGGCGCAGTAACCTAATCACGGCAGGAGTGTAAAGCGATGTATGGGTTTACTCTCGACCACGAAACCTCCTCTCGGGATCTTGGTTTGCGGTTCACTGCTCCAGTTGAGATTCCAGCTGCTGCACGGCGGGTTGACGATATCGAAGTGAGTGGCAGAGCAGGTTCTTTAACCTGGTTCACCGGCTGGAAAGACACGGAAATAGGCCTGCCGTTAGCGGTTCAGGGTGGGTTGGAGGCTTATCGGCAAGCATGCCTTGCCTTGATGGAGGCTTCAACGATCTCGTTTAGTGGTGAGCCTGGTCTATTCCGATACATAAAACATGTAGAGGTTTCGCCGCTTGCCCAGGAGATGGCTGGCTGGGGCATGTTCCAAGCCAACCTCACCTGCCAGCCGTTCACCTATCTCGCCACAGGGCTAAAACCGATCACCCTCACCAGCACGGCAACGATCATCAACCCTGGCCTGCTGCCATCCGATCCAGAAATAACCTTGTTCGGCACTGGGCAGCTGGTGCTGACGATCAATGGACAGCGCTACAAAGTCTCCTCACCAGTAGATCAGATCACGCTCGATTCGACTCGCATGATCACTCACGTGTGCGGAAAAACCCAAATCGATGCTTTAAGCGGGTCTTTTCCGCAGCTTGCCGTCGGTGAGAATCACATAGAACTCGGTGCGGGCCTAGCGAAGGTAGCGGTTACTGGCAACTGGCGCACCCTCTAGTAAGGAGTAAAACCTATGATTTCGGTTCACAACCGTGTTGCTAAAACCTTCACCACTAATGGTTTGGCTGTTCTCGACCGCGAGATCATTGACCCGGTCGTGAGCGAGGAACTAGGCAGCCACTTCATGTTGTCGTTTAGTTACCCAGCTGATGGTTGGGCAGCCAAGCACCTGCGTCTTGAGAACATCGTCGCAGCACCCGTACCTGGCGTGGAGGATCGTCAGGGTTTCCGCATTACTGAGGTGGTCACCACGCTCGATGGAATGCTCGAGGTGACAGCTCATCACGTGTTTTATGACCTAGCAGCAAACCTGATCGCCGACACCTATGTGGTCAACAAAACTGCCGCTGATGCACTCAAGCACTTACTCAATGCCGCCAAAAACACGCACGGCTTTACCGCCACTAGCTCCGATAATGTGTCGCGAGCTTCGGCTCGAATCGTGCGCCAACCGCTAGCCGCCGCAATCCTCGATACCAAAGCAGACAACAGTTTTATCTCCCGTTGGGGCGGAGAGCTTACTTTCGATAACTGGCACATTCACCACACACCCCGCAGAGGCGCTAATCATGGCGTGGTTATTAGAGATCGTAAGAACCTGTCCGGATACGAATCGAGCCTGGACTACACCACGATAGTTACCCGGATTTTGCCGGTTGGTTACGACGGTCTGCTCCTGCCTGAATTGTATGTGGACAGCCCTCGCATCAGCGACTATATCTGCCCGCGTATCAAGGTCATCCGCTATGGGCAGGTCAAAGCCATTAAGGATGCGGACAAACCGCGTGATGATGAGTTGCCACTTGCTCAGGCTCATGCGAGATTGCGTGAACTAGCGAAAGCTGAGTTCTCTAGTTGTCATGTCGATCAACCGCATTGCGCTTACAAGATCTCGTTTGTGGATCTGGCTTCGACGAAAGAATATGAGGGTTTTTGCGACCTAGAAACCGTGGCTCTCGGCGATACTGTGACGGTTCGCCACAGCGACCTCAATGTCGCACTGACCGCTAGGGTTGTTGCTTATGACTTCGACCCACTCGCAGGTGAATACATTTCGATTGAGCTGGGCAGTGCTGCTGGGAAGTTCACCGACATCACCCACACCATTACCACTGCCCGCGCCGAGGCTATCCAAGCCCAGCAGGCAGCAAGTATTGCGCTAGCTAGCGCGGATGGGAAAAACACCAACCACTATGGCACCACCCAACCTGTATCCGCCCGGCTTGGGGATGTGTGGTTTAAAGAAAATGGTGAGCAAGTAGGAATCTGGATCTACCGCGTTACTGATACTGGTCAGCCCGGCTGGGTAGCACTCGCCACCGACCTTAACCACGCGCAAGTATCGGCTGAGTTAGAGCAAGCAAAAACCGAGGTTGCCCAGGCTAAACAAGCCGCTAGACAAGCTGGGGATTTGGCTGGTCAAGCCCAAGCTAGCGTAGCGAAAGCAGCCAGTGATGTTGCGGCGGCGCGCAAACAAGCCGACCAGGCGGTCAAGACTGCTAGTCAGGCTAGTGAGGGCGTTGAGGGTTTGAAGATTACGTTGAGCGATAACCTACAAAACGTGTGGGGCTCTATCGCCATGATGAGCAACAACATCAACCTGCGTGTGGCTAAAGGCGATGTCATCAACCAAATCAACATTTCACCTGAAACCATCCTCATCGACGGCAAACGGGTGCATATCACTGGGCAGACCACTATCGACAACGGAATTATCGGCACGGCGATGATTGCTGATGCGGCGATCACTAACGCTAAAATCTCTCAGCTGTCAGCAGATAAAATAACCACCGGCACCCTAGCAGCAGCCAGGATCGCCGCAGGCTCCATCACCTCCGACAAGTTGACCATCAGCAATGGGTTTATCCAAACAGTGATGATCCGTGATGCGGCTATAACCTCGGCGAAGATTGCTTACATAGATGCCAGCAAGATCACCACTGGGTATTTGAACGCTGCGCGTATTGCTTCTCATTCGATTACGGCCGATAAGCTCGCGACTAATGCTATCCAGGTTGGATTGGCGGGGTGGAATCAGAATATTCGCATCAGCCCCACTCAAATCTCTTGGTATAACGGTTCCCGGTTGGAGGGAACAATTAGTTCTCGGGGTATGCAGTTTTGGTATGGCGACCGTTACGTCGGTGAGCTGTCGCGTGGTGGCAAAAAGAACAACGAAAACATTCAAGGCATCTCCATGTCATTAGCCAACCAAGGCGACTACGTGGCATGGACATACCAGACACAAGCGAACGGTACCTTCTACACGTGCTTGACGCTGGATCCTAAAGGCAAGTTCTACGGTTCAGCCGGCATTCATTTAGGTTCTGATCTGCGCACAAACGGTTACAAGTTCTACACCAGCGCAAACCGCTATGTCACCTTGCAGGACGTGTCTTTGCAGGGGCGTGGTACGCATCCGGGCTGGGTGGGGCCAACCGCTTTGTCGAAGGTTGTGTTTCATACCTACGACGTCATGGTTGTTACCAACGGCTCGTTCTACAACATGACGAGATTATTCGACCGTGTTGGGGATTTGATGAACCGCGTTAACGGAATACTTGGGCTCTTGAACCAAGGCTGGATTTCTAAAATCACCTCCCGCGCCGATGGCTCCATCTCCTGGACCTATTTCGACAACACCGGCTACCAGAAAATGTCCACCAATCTCGCATGAAAGGAAACCAACATGAAAATTCTTCTTCCCAATGATCAGCTCGCCGCGGTCACCGAACTGCTGGCTGGCATGTCGCTGAAGCCAGCCGCCTCACGTGCGCGTACCAAACTACTGCATCTGGTACGTGAAGCCTCTACACGCTTCGGAGGCGACGAATACGAACTAATCAGCCAATACGCAACCCTCGACGATGCTGGCAAGCCCATCATCAATACCGATGGAACATTCAGTCTCGCAACCCCGGAAAAGGCGCAAGAATTTTTTGCCCTACGCCAGGAATTATTCGATAGTGCTGCCGAGGTTTCCGGGCCCACATACGGCCGTCACCTAGCCGACATTAAAGCTCTGCTTGATGGCTATGACGGTGAACTATCGGGAGAAGCAGCGGAGGCCTTCGACGTGCTTTACGACGCCATCGCTGACGCACTAGCCAAGGAGACTAACGATGAGTGAAGAACCGATTGTTTCTATTCCCTCTGATCCCACACCAGCACCACCAGCACAACCTACCGACGAGAAATCAGGCGAGACGGCCAGCCCGCGTGAAGCACACCTCGATCTAAGAATGCCGATTTTAGAAGTGCTTACCAACCCCAACCTGCCAGACCTATAACCTCAAAGGTTACAGTTTCCAGCTACTTACGCCTACCAGTTTTTGGTGGGCATTTTTATGCGCCCTACACCCTGTGTCGGGCGTTTTTCTTTGTCTTTTGAAAGGAACCACTCGACATGTCCATTAAATCTATCTGGGTCACTATCCAAGGCGTCATCACCGCTATGGGTGCTTGGCTAGGAGCATTCCTTGGCGGAACTGACTCCCTGCTATACGCGATAGTCGCATTCACTGTTATCGACTATCTAACCGGCATGCTCGCCGCTATCAACGCCCACAAACTATCCAGCTCGGTAGGGTTTCGCGGTATCGCCCGCAAAATCCTAATCTTCAACCTCATCGGCCTCGCCCACTTATTAGACGTGCATGTTCTTGGCACCCCCGGAGTCTTGAGAACTGCGACAATTTTCTTCTACCTATCCAACGAAGGCATCTCCGTCCTCGAAAACGCAGGGCTGCTAGGTCTGCCGATCCCGAATGGTTTGCGCCAGGCTTTGGACGTGATCAAGCAACGCGGCGAAACTCAGCCAGAGGAAAAAACTACTGGTGTTGCTGGCAGTAAGTCTACTGATCCGGCAGGTAGTGGGACTCGAGTGAACTATCTGGTACCCACACCCCGCACCGACACCACCAAGCCAAACTACCAGCCGCGTCGTGCTGAACCAGACGAGCTGGAGCAGTAGTGAAACCCCGGCTGACTGCATTCGTCAAGGCGCTCATTCTTATCTGTGTACTAGCGCTTTTTATTGCTGGGGTGTGGCTGCTACTCGGACTCATCCTCTCCTGGATGCTGGGTCCGTTGATCTACCTGCTTGCACTCATCATTTTCACCATTCCCTAAAACCACCCAATCAAGAGATCGGAGAACAATCATTATGAAGAACTGGAACAGTCTTGATGCTGACATCAACCTGCTACTCGATAAGCACTACTCGAAAGGACGGCAAGGCAGGGCAATCGACAAGATCATCTTGCACCACAACGCTGGAAACCTAAGCGTGCGTGGCTGCTTCGACACCTGGCAAACCCGACAAGCCAGCGCACACTATCAGGTAGAAAGTACCGGCATTATTGGGCAGCTCGTGTGGGACAGGGATACTGCTTGGCACGCTGGCAACTGGGATGCCAACCTCACCAGCATTGGTATCGAACACGCAGATTGCTCGAGCAATCCGTGGCGGATATCAGACGTGTGTTTAGAAAATGGTGCACACCTCGTCGCAGCACTCTGCGTCTACTACAAGCTCGGCCGACCCGAATGGGGTAAGAACATCTTCGGGCACAGTCATTTCAGCCCGACCGAATGCCCGGCATCCATCGCAGGAAACCAAAGGGAAACCTATATGGCGCGTGCGCGGTACTGGTATGACCAGATGACTGGAAATAGCTCTACACCAGCACCAAATCCTGCGACTGCGACACCGAACATTGACGCATTGGCTGACGCTGTTATCCGTGGAGACTACGGAAACGGAGATACCCGCCGCGCCCGACTCGGTAGCCTCTACGACGCCGTGCAAAAGCGTGTAAACGAGAAGCTCGGAGCCGCACCCGCCCCAGCAGCACCAAATATTGATGCTCTGGCTGACGCGGTGATTCGTGGCGACTACGGAAACGGTGACGAACGTCGACGCAGACTCGGCAGTCTCTACGACGCTGTTCAGGCCCGTGTAAACCAGAAACTCAGCTAGCAAGCCCATACATATTTCCTTACTAATCGGCCCCGCTGCTGCCTCACATTCGTGAGGTGGTGGCGGGGCCCTTTTTCCGTTTTACAGGCGGTGCGATTTAACAGATGCGGATTGGTCGGCAGTTGGTTGAGAGGATGGTGAGTTTCTTTGAACCAACTAGATCAACTACGCATCGCTAACCTGCGTGCCAACGGGTGGGGTTATAAGAAGATCGCAGAATTTTGTGGCCTTAGCCGTGACCAGGTGCGCGCATGGTGCATCAAACACAGCCTTGAAGCTAAGAGCGAGATACAGGAGCGTGTCTGCTCCTGGTGTGGGAGTTCGCTGGCCAGCGTGGATCCGCGCGCAAGATTCTGTGGTAGCTCGTGTCGTCATCAGTCCTGGAGGGCTAGTCTACACCGGCCGAAAACCTGCCAAGCCTGCGGACAAACCTTCAACTCCTCAGATAAGCCCAGCCAACAATACTGCAGCCATGCTTGTTATGTTCGCTCACGTTTTGGTACCAGAGGCGGACGCAAATGAACCCGCCTACCCCTTTGGTTGATCAACTTGCCGACAGCGCTGTGTTTGCTCGTGAGCTTGGCTTTATTCGCGATGCCACAATGCTTGCCTGTCTTGCAACGAACAGGGTGATCAGTGCTAGCGAGCACGAAGCCTTGTACGCCCAACTGGCGGAGATGTGTCGGCCGGTTTATCAGCGCCGGAAATTATTGGTTTTGACTGGATAAACGCCATGTTTAGAGCGTGTATAGACACAAGCACCAATCAGTTTAGAGGTGAGGAGGAATAGTGGCGAAGATCGAGCAGGTGACACCGGCCAAGCCAGTGAGAGTGAAGCTGGTGAATGTCGCAGCATACGCGCGGGTATCCACAGCAAGGGAGCGCCAGCTGTCCTCTATCGCCGCCCAGGTTTCTTATTATTCGCGACTCATCCAATCCACCCCCGGCTGGGTCTACGCGGGAGTTTTCACCGATGAGGGAATCACCGGCACTAAAACCAGCGGCCGACAAGGCCTAGCAGACTTGATGGAGCTCGCCAGGAATGGCGGGGTGGATATTGTGTTGTGCAAGTCGATCTCCAGGCTCGCCCGCAACACGCTCGACCTGCTTCGTATCGTGCGCGAACTAAAAAACTTGGGTGTTTCCATCCGGTTCGAGCGTGAACATATCGACACTGCCACCGCTGATGGCGAGCTACTTTTGACGCTGCTGGCATCGTTCGCCCAAGAAGAATCCGCCTCACTGTCAGCGAATGTGAAGTGGGCGATTAGGCAAGGTTTCAAACAAGGCAAAACGAATTCGTTTGTCCTTTACGGCTACCGCTGGGACGGAGAACGCTTCCACATCGAGACGCGCGAAGCCGAAGCCATCAGACGCATCTACACCAGCTTCCTGGCAGGGATATCGCCTGAGAAAACCGTGGCTCAACTTAACGCTGAAGGCTACCGCTCCCTAACAGGTAAGCCTCTTGATCCGAATCTTGCTCGCCGCATCCTTGAAAACGAGCGCTACACCGGAAACCAGATGCTTCAAAAAACCTTCATCCCCGCTATCGGCGCCAAACGAGAAGTAAAAAACAATGGCGAGTTGGAGCGCTACTGGGTTGAAGACTCCCATCCCGCCATCATCGACACAGAGACCTTCCAACAAGTACAAACAGAGTTAGCGCGTCGCCGCAGGCTTGGTCTTGCTGCCACGCCGTCGCTTGCCACGGGCTGTTTTACTTCCAGGATCAAGTGTGCCTCGTGTGGCAGGAATTATCAGCGTAAAACCCGCTACCGAAAGGCTGGTGCTTACAAGATTTGGCGTTGCTGGGGAGCATGCCTCGGGCAAGGCAATACTTGTGGGCCGGACCTCAAAGAAACCCGACTCAAACAAACAGTAATCAAGATCCTCACGCTGGCTAAGTGGAATGAGGAAGAAATCATGTCCCGCCTATCTTGCATCACGGTCATGAAAGACAAGTTGATCTTCACCCATGACGATCAGCGCCAGACAATCATAGCGCTGGCCCAGCTGGAAGGAGAATAACAGTGGCTACGATTACCGCGATACCAGCAACCAAGACACGCATCCACGACAGCGCGCTTTCAGGTTTTAGCTCCAAACGCCGGGTGGCAGCCTACGCAAGGGTGTCCACCGATATGGAAGAACAAGCCACCAGCTATCAAACCCAAATCGATTACTACACAGCCCACATCCAATCGCGTGCTGATTGGGTGTTTGCTGGCATGTATGCCGACGAAGGCATTAGCGGTACTTCCACCAAACACCGTGAGGGCTTCCAAGCCATGATCGCCGACGCATTGGCAGGGGAAATTGATCTGATCCTCACCAAGAGTGTCTCGCGGTTTGCTCGTAACACCGTCGACTCACTGACCACCGTCCGCCAGCTAAAAGAAGCCGGTGTGGAGGTGTATTTCGAGAAAGAAAACATTTGGACCCTTGATTCTAAAGGCGAACTACTCATCACCATCATGAGTAGTCTTGCCCAGGAAGAATCTCGCTCCATATCTGAGAACGTCACCTGGGGACATCGCAGGCGCTTCGCTGATGGGAAAGTCATGGTGCCCTACTCCTCGCTACTGGGATATAAGAAAGGCGCTGACGGTAACCTCGCTATTGATGAGACCCAAGCCCCGACCGTGCGCTTGATCTACCAGCTGTTTCTAGACGGCTCATCGATCACCGAAATCCGTGCCGAGCTACAACGTCGCGGTATTTTGACCCCGCGCGGTAAAACCAACTGGTCCACCTCAACCGTGCGTTCCATCTTGACCAATGAGAAATATAAAGGCGACGCCCTGCTCCAGAAAACGTTCACCGCTGACTTCCTAACCAAACGAATCGAAGTAAACGAGGGCGAAGTCCCGCAATACTACGTCACCGGAAACCACGAGCCGATTATTGATGCGCCCGTCTGGGATCAAGTTCAATACGAGCTGGCCACCCGCCACGCAACCAACACCGCCAAAATCGGGCTGTTCGCCAGCCGCCTAAAATGCGCCGACTGCGGTGCCTGGTACGGACGAAAAACCTGGGCATCAAACACCAAATACAAGCACACGATCTGGCGGTGCAACCAAAAATACGACCATCCCCGTCCCTGTCAGACTGCCACCTTGCGTGATGAGCAAATCCAAACCGCATTCCTCGCCGCCCTAGGCCAGTTGGCTGAACAATATCGCGGAGAAAGCCATCTACCACAGGTCATCGACGCCATGTTTAATACAGACCAGCTCGAAGCGGAGTCCAAGCGCCTAGACGAGAAAATCCGCGCTCTTGCCAGCGAGATTGAAGCATTGGTTGCAGAAAATCAGCGGGTAGCGCAAGACCAGAACCAATACCTCGCCAAATACACCCAGTTAGAAGCTAAATACCAGAAAACCCTGGGCCGCGAACAAGCCATCAAGGCCGAGATTACTGCCAAGAGCGCCAAGGCCACTGCGATCAAAACCGCCTACACCCAGTTGGCCGACAAGCCCATCCAGCATTTTCAACCATCCCAGTGGACAGCGCTCATCGACCATGCCGTTATCGGAGCCAACGAGATCCGGTTCGTCTTCAGAATCGGCACTGAATTCACCGTGCCTATTGCTAGCAGGCTGCCAGTTTCTTCCACTTCCTGATTTTGGTGCGAAACGTCGTAAATGGCGCGACGGTGTTGATATGCACCCATTTCCACACCGGCCACGCCGACGGGGTAGAAGAAGCCCACGCACGCTGACCCGAACCAAACAATTCTGATTCGGTTAGGCCGCCCACCATTTTGACTATCTCACCAAGCAGGATCTTGAACCTGTCGATCAAATCCTCAGTAGATACCTGCTCCCAGCGTTGGTAGAACGATTCATACAATCCGCCCAGTTGATTCCACTTAAAACCAGGTGCCGGAGTCACCACGTCAAGACCGGCTTGTTCATCACGTTCCCAGCCGAGCAGTAATTCCATCCAGCCAAGCTGGTAGGCGATCATCTGCCGGGGCGTGCGGTCAACACCGTCAACCAGCCGGTCCCAACCATCGCCAGGAACGCCTACGAACTCGCCGATAAAAAGTTCGCCACGCTTAGTAATCTCTGCGGCTAGTTCATCGCCGGACGCATACGATCTCACCACACACCTCCTCGTGAAACGGCCTTAGGTTTAACGCTTCGTTAGCGCGTTAAACCCTGAATACGCATTATACTAGGGCAAACAAGATACCCGCTAACGCAAAATCCCAACCCGCTAACGCAGATGGTTTTCCACACCCCCTTGGGGCGTACTCGCTAACGCAAACGCCTACTTATCAAATCCGACGTCTAAGTGGACGCACCTCGCAGAGCAGAGCTAATAAAATATCGGTATCCAAAGACCTTTCGTGAGCCTCGTCGATAATCACCGTACCGATACCCGCGATTTCCGGATCCGTCAGCAGGCGCCGCAAAAACAGACCGGCAGTCACAAAATCTAGGCGCGTATTGCGGCTGCGAGTGGATTCTCCCCGGATAGAAAATGCGACTTTAGCTGCCAGGTTATCCTCATTTTTAGGCAGCAATGTCTGCAGGTAACTGGCAGCAGCCCGGGCGGCAATCCGGCGCGGCTCGGTCACTATTACCCCCGCTGCCGGGGAGTTATTTTTCGCCCGCGCATCCTCTAACGCCCAGCAAATCGGAGGAACCAAAGTGGTTTTCCCCGACCCTGGCTCAGCGGAAACAATTACTTTCCCCGCGGTTTCGAGGACGCTTTCCAGTTTCGGCAGAATACTCGCCGCCGGGAGCGTCGGGGCGAGGGCGCGTGCCTGGGAAAGCGTGAACATGCTTCTATTGTGCACCGCGGGAGATAAAAGCAAATACTTCCGGCAGCGGGACTGCCAATTAGGAAAGCGCCTAAAAGTTGCCACAATGGAGCTATGGGGTATTACCGGTTAGGCAGACGCAGACGTTCTGGGAAGGATTTTTCCTGGGGTACCCGCATTATTGCGGGATTTATTATTGGTTTGCTGGCATGGGCTTTTATCCCTGGAATCGGTCCGGATTTAGCGGGACTTTCCCAAAAAGGAGCACCCAAAGTGGGATTGCCCAATTGGGGGAAAAGTGCGGATCAGATTCTTTCCGAATCGGTGCAAACCGATTTGGTAAAAGCAGTCGCCAGCCTGCCCGAGGGAGAGTGGGAAAGCGCCTCCCCATATCAGCGTTCTCAATTCGGTATCCGTTGGGCAGATGTGGATCGCAATGGTTGCGATACCCGGAACGATATTTTACGGCGCGACTTGTCCCAGGTGCAGACCAAGGCAGGAACTCATGATTGCGTGGTGCTATCTGGGGAATTAACAGAGCCATATACTGGGCGTTTCCAACGATTTCGTAAAGGGGCAGACACTTCCAGCAAGATCCAGATTGACCATGTAGTCGCCCTCTCTAATGCCTGGAAAACCGGAGCCAGTAGGTGGGATGCTAAAGCTCGTGAACAGTTCGCCAACGACCCCTTAAATCTGCTGGCGGTTGATGGCCCGGCGAATCAAGATAAACAAGATAAGGACGCCGCCAGTTGGCTGCCCCCTAACCAGGGATTTCACTGTCAATACGTGGCTTTGCAGACCGCGGTTAAACAAAAGTGGAAACTGTGGGTTACTCCGGAGGAAAAGCGGGCGATGGCGGCAGTGGCGGCCTCCTGCCCCGCCCAGCCCCTCCCCGCTGGTTAAATCGCTGTTTCGCAGTGCCTACAGCTGTACCCACAGGAGCCGGTTTTTCCTCCCGCGCCCCTACCCCGCAATTCCGAACCCCACTAGATATAAGTCCTCTAGTGTTGGTAACTCCATGCTCGCAGGGGTAGATTTTTCCTCCTGCCCAAGAATCCGGAAAACGTAGCGGCGTTTTCCGGATTCTTATGCCCACCGCACCTACTCGGATAAAATCTACCCCAGCGAAGGTACACCCTCCCCAATTAAGCCCCTTTTCCTCGTACCCACAGGTGTACCCAGTAGACCGGTTTCTCCGCCCAACAAAGGTCATCTCTGTTAATCCGAGCCTGGCTCGTATACACACCCCGCACCCCCTCGGGTAAAACCGGCTCCTGCGGGCACCTATCCCGATAACGGCGATTCCCTGAACGAGGGTTCCCTAGGGATGGGACTGCGCGGGTAGGTAATTTTAAATTCCGGTTGCTTAAGTTTCTTAATTGTTAATATACTTAACTACATGAATAATGCTGCGACATCCGCCAAAGGGCGCGAGGAACTTATTGACCAACTCCTCTACGAATTACACAGACTGGTTTTTGCTTCAAATGACCTGATTAACCGGTATTCCTCAAAAATGGGACTGCACGGAAAAGACGGGGAAGCCCTATTACAAATTTGGCAGGCGGAACTGGCCGGCGCTCCCCTCTCCCCTTCGGAATTAGCTGAGCAATTGCATATCACCCGGGCGGCAGTTAGCTACCTGACCGATCGGCTTATGGAATCAGGCTACGTAAATCGGGAAAGTAATGAGGCCGACCGGCGCAAGACGGTTCTGCGCATCTCGGAATTAGGTGGGCAAATTGGGCACGACTTCACTGCCCCTATGGAGGCCGGTCTCAGCGGTTTATTTGCCGAACGAAGCCAGAAAGAACTAGCCATCTTTACCGAAATGCTCCGAGACTTCGTGGAATCTCTAGACACCTCCCACGACCTTGAAGCCTGAGACTATCGCCAGAAAACTACGGCTATTTAAGGATCAAAATGAGCGATCTACTTGGCGCTTCAAATAAAGAGGAAGCGAAAGAATCAAAGAAATCCGGAGTATCTCCGACAGTAAATAACCGCGCCCCCAGTGATTTTACTGCCCCTAAGCGGTGGAAACTCGTCCTCGTCCTCTATTTAGCGGGCATCGGGATGGGCGCCCTCGATATGGGGATTGTGAACCCGGCGCGTACCGTGATTCAAAATGGGCTGGGAGTAGGCGATAAGGTCGGGGTTTGGGTTTTCACCATTTATACCCTCGCCTATGCGGCCGCGATTCCAGTAATCGGAAAAATTGCGGACATTATTGGCCGTAAACCGGTATATGTACTGGCTATCGGGCTATTTGGGCTCGGTTCCCTGGGGTGCGGGCTAGCGCAAGATTTCTCTTCCCTAGGACTGTTACTAGCTTCCCGCGCCATCCAAGCAATCGGAGGCGGCGGGATGGTGCCAGTAGCAACCGCTGCAGTGGGCACTATCGTTCCTCCCCCTAAGCGCGGCATGGCCTTAGGGCTGGTAGGCATGGTTTATGGCGTTGCCTCAGTGTTCGGCGGCTCTGCTGGTTCTCTCATTTTGGATATCGCCGGACAGGAAAACTGGCAATGGATCTTCTACATTAACGTTCCGATTGCGGTAATCGTGGTCGCCCTCGGAATTTGGGCGCTCCCGCAAGAAAATGAGAATTCCGCGCGCAAACTAGATTTACCAGGGGTATTTATCCTAGTAGTGATGATTACCGCCCTGTTGTGGGCATTCCAAAACCTAGACTTCACCAAGATCGGCGAATCCCTGGGAGACCCCAACGTATGGGTAGGTTTACTTATTTTCCTGATCATGCTGCCAGCATTTTGGGTAGCGGAAGTGCGCGCCGATGACCCTCTCATCGATTTTAAATACTTCGCTACTATCAACGTGGGAACTACTTTGTTGTTCGCTGCCGTATCCGGCATTTTGATGATGACCGTCATGTTCATCCCACAATTCGCGGAAAACTGTATGCGGCTACCCTCTGGACGAGGCGGCTATCCCACGATTATTATCGGCTTGGCCTCGGCCATCGGGGCTCCATTAAGCGGACGGCTAACCGACCGTTTTGGTCCTCGCTTCGTGCTAGGGATTGGGGTGCTGATTTCTACTATTTCCGGGTTCATGTTGATTTATTGGGCGAGCCCCTACCCGGGATACCTATCGAATTCGCTTTCGATTTTCGTAATGGGTCTGGGGCTAGGATTCCTGATGGGAGCGCCTTTAACCTACCTAATCCTGCACCTGATTCCAGAAACTGATGCCAACTCCGGACAGGCGACACTCTCGCTTATCCGCTCACTGGGTACCACTTTGGCTCCCGCGATACTGGTCGGGTTACTTGCCACCGCCATGGGAGGTCTATCGGGCAAAGTCATGGACGCCATGCCCGCCATGGAAATGCCAGCGATGCCCGCTATGACTGCTCCGGCACCCGACGCTAACGGGCAGACCATGCCCCCAAGTAGCCAGGCAAAAGTCCCAGCAGAAAAGCCAAAAGGGAAAGCCGCCACCCCCATGGCGAAATCCGATATGGGATTCAAGATGTCCGATATGCCTGCTTCTTTGCAAAATAAAATTAAAACCGCTGATGTAACCAACGTGGTAGATCGCACTAAAGAAGTTGCGAAATACATGTTCGCGCAGCAGGAAAAGGAAATGAAAGCCAAAATGGGGATGGTTCCTCCCGGCATCGATAAGATGCAGGAACAATATCTAAAAGATATTGAGTCCCACCGTGACCAGATAGAGACCGCGTTCCAAATGGGGCTAAACGAAGGATTCACTCGCCTGTTCTGGTTCTATACCATTTTGTCACTAGCT
Organism: Varibaculum massiliense; assembly: GCF_900106855.1. Classification (NCBI taxonomy): domain Bacteria; kingdom Bacillati; phylum Actinomycetota; class Actinomycetes; order Actinomycetales; family Actinomycetaceae; genus Varibaculum; species Varibaculum massiliense. The sequence goes on from NZ_FNWI01000004.1 coordinate 938,915, forward strand.
GGAATATTACTGCTGGCAGGACTGCCTTCTAAACGTAAAATCGATGCCGTAATCAACCCGGAGGCGTATCGGGGTCTGGCTCGGTAAAAGCAGACCGTGTCCGGGTCTGGCTCGGTAAAAGCACTCCGGGGACCCCGTGAGCTTCGCAAAGCTCAGCTCAAGCCCCGTTCGTATCTTTTACCGGCCGCGACCCGGACGTGCTCCTCCTGCTTATTTGCGTACCTTAAAATGGAGGGAAAGCTGGGGCGGAGATAAATCCGTTAGTGGAAAAAATGGGGTGAAAGATAGAAAGATAGGGGTATGCCCACAAGTTCCTTAGGCCCCGAAGTTATTGAAATCTGGTTCCGGGCAGTCGATGTGACCGGAGTGTTTTGTGCCGCGGTTATCGGCGCGAAACTCGCTCGTGAACGCCGTTTTGATGCAGTCGGGTTCGCCACCCTGGCGGTTATCTCCGCGCTGGGTGGCGGGATGACCCGGGACGTGCTGCTACAACAGATTCCGGTAGCCTTTACCGATCCCTTTTATCTAGGCGGCGCCCTCTTGGGAGCCACCGTGGCGTTCTTTTGGCGCCTGGAATCAAAATGGACCAACCGGATGATAACCGTGGCCGATGCCCTCTGCCTGGGGTGTTGGGCCGCTACCGGCGCCCAAAAAACTCTCGCCCTGGGACTAGGGGTGTTACCCGCGATGATGATGGGACTAACTACTGCGGTGGGAGGAAGTATTATCCGGGACGTGATGGTGGGAAAGATTCCCAAGATTTTTGGGGGCGCTAATCTGTATGCCACCCCCGCTGCCACCTCGGCAGTAATCATGGTGGTATTTTTCAAACTAAATATGCCGGTACTGGGGATGGCGCTCTCCATTATTGCGGCGCTGATTTTTGTACTTTTGGCACAGTGGCGAGGATGGGTACTTCCCGAGGCACTTGATTTGAGCATCAATCTAACTCCCCGCCAGTTTCGGCAGCTTTTGCGTTTGCGTGATACCAAACCGCAGGATTCAAAAGACACTAATCCGGTCACTAAAGATAAAAACACCTCTGGCAGTGATTAACGGAACGCCTACAAAGGGCGGTAACGAAACTCCGGCAAGAAGGACGCCCTCTAACCGCACATAGCTGGCAGTTTAGAGCTGGGTGCCGATAGCTAATCCCAACAGGTAGGTGGCTCCCGCCGCCCCATAGCCGATCAGCAGTTGTCGCAGCGCTTTGGGAGCCGGATTTACCCCCGAAAGCAACCCCACAATTCCGCCTACGATAACTAGCGCTACCCCTACTAGAATCACCGCGCCTATCGCACCTTGCAGGGGTGAAAGCGGTAAAAGGAATGGGAATAGCGGGACGAAGGCTCCAATAGCGAAGAAAGTGAATGAAGAAATAGCGGCTTTCATGCCGGTACCGATTTCTTCATATTCCCGGTTACCCGATTCTAGATAGGCGTGTCCACCGGTCTTAATCTTGGCAAAGGCGGCAGCCGCCTTACGGTCAGCAGTCGCAGCATCGTCTCCCCGCGCCCGAAACACTAGCGACAGTTCATTTTGGTTCATATTGAGCTTATCGATGGCGTGTTCAGACTCGGGGTCTGGGGAAGATGAAGCCAACAGTTCAGTTTGAGAACGTACCGAAACGTATTCCCCTGCCCCCATGGAGAGGGCTCCGGATAGTAACCCCGCTAGTCCAGTAACGATAATGGTGGTTTTAGAAACTCCGGTACCAAAAATCCCCAGGATGAGGGCGCAGGTAGAGACGAGACCATCGTTTACCCCGAAAACGGCAGCCCGGAAACTTCCGGAAATAGTGGCGCGTTGGCGGGCAGCCAGACCGCGCACCACCTCGGAATGAATTTTTTCATCCGCCACAATTTCTTTGGGAACATCCAGGTCTGCCTCGTAATCATGCCGCTGTTCTGCCCGCTGCATCATCGCCAACATAAAGATGGTTCCGAAAATGCGCGTAAAAAAGTTAAGTAGCCGTGAACGTAGGCTTGCCCGCGGGGTGGGCAGCGCGTCCTCACCCAGGAGATTTAACCAATACTGTTCGTGACGTTCTTCGGCGATTGATAATTCTTGGAGCACTTCCCGCTCATCGCCACTACGCCGGCGCGCCAGGTAACGATAGGTGTCGGCCTCCAGGCGTTCTTCCGCGAGATATTTTCTCCAACGCCGCACCTGTTTCCTGGAAACAGCAGGCACCTGAGAGCCGTCAACAGCTGCGTGTTTATTAGCTGAGTCAGCCATTTTAGAGACGCGAATCCGGTCCTTCAACGGTTATTTCTTCGATTTCGACATCTACGAACTCGGGATTAGATTTGCTGGAGGGCGCTACTCCGAAGATGCGTTCTTTGACCGCGTCCGCAATTTTGTCGGTGACGGCTTCGCCTTGGCGGCGGAAAATCTCGGAAGCCTTTTTCTTGGTGGCCTCCCCCGCTTTGCGTACCTGCGGATTGGAAGTCACCGCGTTAACGGTTTTTGCTACCCCGCCCTCTGGGTTCTCTCGCACTTCGCGGCGAACCAGGGCAATACCAGCGCCGATGCCGAGCACGGTTAGGAGTTTCTTTCCCACGGCTAACACCTTTCAAATCGATAAGAATAAGCGTTCCTCATTCTATCGCACGCGCATGATGAGGAAAGTTGCAGCAAGTTGAGAACTGTCCTTAAGCAATTTCCGTATTTTTTCACAACATATTTTATGTTTCGCGGTTTACGGTGGATATATGAGCGAGATTAGAATCGACACTTCCCGAGGTATCACCTTGGCGGCGGAATTCATTGTGCCAGTGGACTCCAGTAAATGTGCGGTGATTTTTGCGCATTCTTTCTTGCTTGACCGCCACGGGCTGGGGTGGTTCGATGTTTTCGCAAAATCCTATCGCAGCGCTGGTTACGCGACTTTACAACTAGATTTTTCTGGCTGCGGGGATAGCGCCGATGATGTGATTCGTCTAGAAAACCAGATTGAGGATTTAAAGGCGGCCTGCGGCTGGCTCGCTGAGCGAGGCTTCGATCGGATTATCTTGCATGCTGACGGTTCTGGAGCGTTGGTGGCTTTGCGCGCGGTTCCAGATAAGGTGCAGGCACTGGTGCTTACGGCACCTATTTTAGGGCCGGCGGAAGTTTCCTGGGAGGACGTGTTTTCACCCTCGCAGCTAGCTGAGTTAGAGAAAGTAGGACACACTCGTATTCCCAATGACCAGGGGGCTTCGCGAGCATATTTTGTAATCGGTAGGCAGACCTTAGGGGAACTAACTATGGTTGACACCGAAAAATTGCTGCATGACATCGCCCTCCCGACCTTATTCGTGGTTGATCCCCAAACTCTTGCTTCCCAATGGTTCGCCCCTCTGGTAGATGATCCACAGTCGCTGCTACCTCCCAGTTGCGAACTATTGTTCTTGGATAATCTCAGTTTGTATGGGGAACTACCCGCGAACTACCGTAAAGCTGAAAGCGCTTACCCGGATGCGGAGAAGGTGGATTTCTTGCGGGATCAAGTAGTTGCCTGGGTTACTCGTGTGGCTCCTGCGGTTAGAACATAAGCTAATCAAGAGCGGCTAGTTTCTTCGTTTTCTAGGCGCTTAGTTTCCCGAAATTTTTTTGGAAAACAGTGGAAAATCTCTATAAAATCTCACTAGCTGCGGCTTTTGCCAAATATAAAGCTAATTCACAGGTTCATTTATATTATTTTTCAGACAAATGTCTTATCATTAATAACAGCAATAAGGATTGAGCGTTGATCGTTTGATATCTCCTTATTTGCTTGAGATGGGGAACAAAAGTGGGGGCGGATTCCAAAGGAATCTGCCCCCACTCTCTGTCTACGGACCTCACCGCCGGGGACTCGGCTCCCAGAGGGAGGAGTCTAGCGGCGGGGCGAGCCTAGGGTTTACCTTTTGCGACTCATCCGGGCTCCGGCAGTGGCAGCGATACCAGCTAAGACGCAAGCCAAAGCAATACCTAAAGCACTAATTCCAGCAGCTCCGGTAGGCGGCATCTGCTGCTTCACTTTAGAGTCAGGTTGCGGGGTTTGAGTTTTAGCTGCTTCTTTCACCGTGATCTTCGCGGTAGCAGATACGCTTTCCCCGTTCATATCGGTCAAGGTGAACTTAACTTTGTAAGTACCCGGTTTAGCCGAATCGAAGTTCCCTTTTTCAATCACTACTTTTGCGGCTAGGTCAGCTCCGTCCTCTTCATCGAAAGCCTTCGTAATCAGCGAACGTAGATCAAGTTTATCGCCAACGGTAATAGTGGCGTCTTTAACCTCTAATACAGGCGGAGTGTTCGGGCGGTAGACGGGGTAGACCGCCATATCCGCCATAACTACGGTCTCGGCATTAAAGGATTGCCCGCTACCATCTGCCTTGGTATTCCATTCTTTGAAAACCTGCCCTGCGGGAGCCGCCGGAACCGCCGGGAGCTTCTTCGGTAGGCAGGTAGTTCCGTCACTTAGGCAGTTACCGGAAAGGGAATGCCGGTAATAGACCTGCTGGGTTGCCAGCACTTCAGGTTCTTGACCTTCCTGAGGCGCGCCCTTATAGAAGGTAACTTCCGGGATCTTTTGATCCAACATCACGGTGAAGACGCTGGAAGTTTTAAATTTGGCGTTAGTGTTTACCTGGTCGTCGCCTTTCCAATTTTTTAGATACCCAAAACCCTCATAGCATTTCACCGCGGAAACCGGAAACGGCTTTTTTCCGTAATAGAAATAGTACTTTCCAGGCTTATATCCTTCGGCAGCGAGCTTATCGGCTTCTGCCGGGGTAGGTAGTACCACCTTGCAATCTTTATCGATTGACTTGAGTACATAGTCAGTGCCGACTTTATAATTCGGATTAAGACCGGTGACCTTGCCCTCAGCATCTACGGTGAAAAGATTCTTGGCTACTTGCGGGTTCTTCGCGTATGCAATCTGCACAGTATCCATGTGGAAGCGGGTTTCCGCAATCGGGTTAGAGTTGGTCGCGGCATTAGTGGCGGACTGGGAGTCTTTGCTTACCGTCATCAGGTCAGTTTTTCCGCCTCTAGCCTCCGGATACCCAGAACTTAGGGCTGTGAACCACGAGTGATACCCTTCCGGCAACGTGGAGGGATCCACCTTTACGGTATAGGCTTTACCCTGCTTATATGGTCCCAGGTATTTACCTGCACTCCAACGATTCTTGTCTCCAACCGTGCCGGTAGTGGTCTCAATCAGATTGCCCTCTTCATCAAAAACTTGAAAAGCTACTTTCTTCCAAGCTTCCAAAACCTGTCCTTTAGGGGCTCCGCCATATACGTCCATCGTGCGTCTTACCCCAACAGTTTCTTCTGGTTTGGCGAATAATTCCTTGCTGCCGGGTTTGAGAAATATTTCCGGTAGGATTTCAATCCGCAACGTTTTCTCGGAGTCACTATCTTCGGCGTGAGCACTGGGCAGTTGCGTGACAGCCAGTAGCCCCATCCCCACTAATAGCAGCGGGGCAATCAGGAAACTGACCACTCTTTCCATAGTTTTCGACATTTTCTCTCCACTCAAAATATTCGTCGGCGTAAAATTAAAATCGGTTTACACCCTTTAATGGTAACGGTTAGTCGCAGTTAAAAGCTGGTTAAGTAATTAAAGTCATTGAATATAAGCGGAACTCGGCGCGGTTAATCATTTCCGGGAACCGGGTGCAAGGGTCACCACTCGCTGGGATCGCCGGCAGGAGCGGCGCTGATTTCGAACAACAAATCCCCGACTTCCACCTGATTACCTTCCGGGCGGAGATTTTCCAGGTCAGAGGGAGTTGAATCCAGTACCACCACCGGGCATAGCGGCGAGTAACGCGCTTTTTCAATTCGTTTAACCGAGAAAGTAGTAATGGGATCTCCGGCTTTAACCATTTCATTTTCGAGGGCGTGGCAGGTGAAACCGTCCCCCCGCATCTTTACCGTGTCAATCCCCAGATGCACCAGTACTGTTTGTTCTCCGTTGGCAATCATGAAAGCGTGCGGGAACAGCTTTATTAGTCTCCCGGAAATGGGCGCTACCGCCGTCAGTTTTTTGGCTCCGGGGAGTGGACGCACCGCAATCCCGGCACCCACAATCATGCCAGAGAACACTAAGTCTGGTACCTGCCGCAGCCCCACTAGCCGCCCAGGAATCGGCGAACACACCTGTAAGGATGGCTCCCCCATGCTTCACCCCAATTCCAAAAGGAGAACTAACTTTCTTTCTAAACCAGCCTAGCCCGCCCGCGTCCTCCAGAAAAACTTATTATTTTCCGGAGGGCGATGGGGGAGTACTCACACGAAAATCACGCTGAACTCATCCCGTTCTACCTCGCAAAATGTTAAGCGAAGTAGCAGGTCAAGACCGCGCTAGCCTACCCGTGTTTGCGAGCGCGGACAGTGACCATAACTCCCGAAGCCCCGAGCAGCAGCGAGATAAGTACCATCTCGGGTACCCCTGCCCCGGTGGCCGCCAGGTGGTCTACGCTACGATCTTGGACGGAATCCTTGCCCCTGGCGGAGGGATTAGGCGTACGTGACGCAGCGGAATTGCTCCCTGAGGGCTGAGTACCTGGCTGCGATCCCGGTTCCGGGTTTGGATTCGGTTGCGGGTTCGTACCCGGATTTGGTTCTGGCTCCGGTTCCGGCTCGGGCACCGGTGCCTCCCTCACCAATAAAATACTTAAAGGAGGTACCGTAACTTTACCGTTTGAAGTGAGGGTTACCGGTTTTTGGTAAACATCCAATCCCTTAATCATCACCTCGTATTCCCCGACCGGCAAAGGTGCCTCCCAAGCCTGTTTGTCTGCATTCACGTATGCGAACGCATCGGCACTGTCTTTACCGCTCTTAGTTTTCACCGGGAAAGCATCCTTTACGGTATAACCCACATGATTAGTAGCAATACTTTCTTCACCAGCAATAATTTCATGCGTGTACTTCTGGTTTACAGCTTCGTAACTGCCCAGGCGCATAAAATCATATTGCTTACGGAACTTGTTTAAATCCCGGAAGAACTTTACTTCCTTTTCGTAATGCTTAGCCCGGTCATAGTTGAAAACGTTAACCGAGTCGGGGGACTTATAAGAGTTGTGATCCCCCGCTTTAGTACGCAAAAATTCCTGCCCCGCGTGGATGAATACCGCGCCATTAGCCAGGTACTGGGTGCCGGTACCGAGGGCATGCCGCTGAGCTACTTCCCCATCAGGGGTACCTGCCGGCAAACTGCCTTTCAATTTATCGAACATGGTGTAGTTGTCATGGGCTTCGTTGTAGACCACAGACTGGTCTGGTCCCAGATAGTTACGCACATATTGGGCGCCCTTGATATTGTTCAACAAATCCCAAGAGCGTTGGGGCTGGTTCGCACCACTAATAAATCCGGTGTGGTTCAACTCGAAGTTATCGCCCTTTACGGTGTCACGATACTGGTCATTGAAGAACGAAATTCCAGGCATCTGTTTCGCGTTTTCCTGGTTAGCCGCTGCTACCCCACTGGGATGGTTACCCATCTTCCAGCCTTCGCCCAGAATCACAATTGAGGGATCAATCTTATTTAGCGCTTCCCGTACCGCTTTCATAGTTTCCACGTCATGGATACCCATAAGATCGAAACGGAAACCGTCAATATCGTAGTGCTTTGCCCAATAGGTAACCGAATCAACAATGTATTTGCGCATCATCAGTTGCTCCGAAGCGGTTTCATTGCCAACTCCGGTCCCGTCTTGGAACTTACAGTTCGCATCCATCCGGAAATAGTAGTTAGGAACAGTTTGCTGCAACGGCGATGTTTCCGGATTGTAGACATGGTTATAAACCACATCCATAATCACCCGCATATCGTTAACATGCATGGTTTCCACCATTGACTTTAGCTCCAAAATGCGCGAGGTCGGATCAGCCGGTTTGGTTGCGTAAGAACCTTCGGGAACGTTGTAGTTTTGGGGATCATATCCCCAGTTGTATTGGGCGTTATAGGAGAGGTCACCCAACTCATCTACAGACCCGAAATCAAAAATCGGCAATAACTGCACATGGGTGACACCCAAAGATTTTAGATAATCCAAGCCAGAAAGATTCCCTGCCTTGGTTTTGGTACCCGTCTCGGTGAGCCCCAAGAACTTCCCCTTGTTAGTGATGCCATTATCCGGGCCGATGGTTAAATCGCGTACGTGTACCTCGTAAATAATCGCATCCTTCATCGAGGTAAATGCGGGCATCCGTTTGCCATCCCAGTTGCTGGGTACGGTCTTATCGGGGTCAATCACCACGGCGTAAGTACCGTTGGCGGTAACCGCCCGGGCGTAGGGATCGATAGCTTCGTTAACCTTGTCGCCCGCGAAATGGAGGCGGTAGCGATACTGCACTCCCTTTTGGTCACCATCGAACGTAATCTCCCAGGTTCCCTTTTCCCCCTTGGTCATGGCAGTGACTTTTCCGCCCGCGGAATAGTTAACGAACTCGACTGCTTGGGCGGTAGGCGCCCATACCCTAAAGGTGGTTTTTTCCGGGGAGTAAATCGCCCCTAACTCGCCCTCGTAAAAATATTTGTTATTAAATTCCGCGGTATGTAGATCCGCGCAATTGCTGTTAGGAGTCGGTTTGGGAATGTCGGCTTCCGAATAGTAAATTTTGGGGTCACCCTGCACAATCCAGATTTCCGCCTTCCCCTGGGGGAACTTGGTAACAAAGAGGTCATCGGGAGTGTTTTTCTCTGCCCATTCATTTCCGGGTTCTGAACGGCGCACAATCAGACCAACTTTTTCAATCCCATTTGGGTCTTTATGAGTAATGGTGGCGGTATGGTTTCCATCGAAATCCGCTCGCTTTCCTTCCTTTTCCGGAAGCCAAGTCCACACATTCCAGTTGTCATATTTATTGTCGGAACGCAGGTAGTGAACAGTCACCGTGACCTCGGTAGGGAGGGCAGGGGGATTTTCGGCTGGTTTTAGCTGGTAGCTGCCATCGGTTTTTATATCGATCCCGCCCGGAACCGGGATATCTTTCAAATCAGAGGTTTGCCACGCCCAGTCGTTTGTCGCAGTCGAGCGGCGCACAATTAGATTTACTTTTTCATTTGGAGCCGGAACGGTGACTTCGGCGGTTAGGTTGCCTGCCCCATCCTTTCCGGTGAAAGCCACTGGGTAGCCACCAGAACCATCAGTCCATACCCATAGGTTATATTCCGCTGCGGGCACATTGGGATCGGGGGTAAAACTCACCTTTAGTTTTCCGTCTGCTGCCGGTTCCAGTCCATCCTGGTTATAGCTGAAACTACGAGCATCCCACCTGGTGAAAACGGAGTTCCCCGGTTTCACGCCAGTATAAACGGCGGATTCCCAGATTCGATTTTCGCTCTCTCCTGGCTGTAAGGAAGTGGTGTCCGTGCGGTAGACCCGGAAGTTCAGGGGATTGCCTGGCGCCAAGATATTTGTGTTTATATAGCCTTCCGGTTGCTGGGCGGAGAACTTTTGACTTTGCTTTGCCTGCCCATCAGCCCAGTACTCGACTCGGTAAACAGTTAAGGGGTTTTGAACGGTTGGATCCGGTTTGAAGTTCAGGTACATTACCTGGCTATTGGGGCCCGCGTGAGCTATGGGAGTAGCACTACCAGCTATTACCAGCAGAAAGGCGATAAAAAATCCCAAAAAACTTCTACTAATTCTTGATTTCACTGGTCCTCCTCGACCAAGGCGTAGGCGGCGGTCTCGCCGGAAACGTTTCCGAAAGTATCATACCTTACTTTTATTCAAATCTGAAGGGCTATTTGCTGCTATTTTCTCGGCAGTTTTACTCTTCTTAAAAACTAGTTCGAGTATCTCTTGCGGGACTTAACGATTATGCTGCTACCTAAGGTTCGAGAGGTCACGAAAAACGCGCTGACAGGAAAGCTACGAAGCCTAACGCTAGTAATCGCTAACTGTTTTCTGTCAGCCATTGCAGTGTTGGATACAGGATTTCCGGGCAGCTTCGAGGATTATTCTAGATTGGTGGCGGCTGCCAGCATTTTTTCGATTTCGGCGCGATACTTTCCGTCTGCGTTCCGGCTTTCGCCGCTATCTGCTAGGTAGGTTTTCAAGAATTTTTCTAGAGGACGACCCAAGCCTTGCCCCGCAATCCTGCCGGTACTAGCCTCAATCCCGGCGTGAGCGCGCCCTCCGAAACTGAGCAGCCACATATCCTGCCCCACCGGTACGTTCGCACTCAAACGCGGCATCACGAAGGGAAAGTCCAGGTGTTTGGCTCCCAGGCGCTGGTAGAAAGCCCAACGCCGCTGCGGATCCCCTCTATCTTCCGAGGGCGCGTGGAGCTGCGGATCTTCAATTTCTCCCAGAATCAACAGGGGGTTATTACCAGATTCCAGAGCGCAAATCGCTTGACGGAAAAGTTTAGAGCCCACCCCATGACCGCGAGTGCGGGGACTGACCGCCAGCCAACTCAGCAAAGTAACTTCGCTGGTAGCCGGCCAGGAAATCGCTGCCCCTAATGGAAGAGCATCCTCCCAAGCAGAAAAAGTCTGGAACTGCCCCGCCTGCAGCTGAGCAATCAAATCTTCTGACTCCCCCAGCTCTTCGGGGCCAAAAGCCTGTTCCAAAAGTTCATGAACCAAGATTGCAGGCTGATCCGGCTTCAGGTGGTTTTGATACTCGATCTGCACCTCTTAACCCTAGCTCACAACATGAGTTAGGCTCGAGTTTCCATGCCAGCTAGATGAAGCACGGGCGCTTAGCTCAATCTTCCAGACCAAGTTCCGCCTTCACTTCCTCGAGGGAGTAAGTCTTCGCTTTACCAGCGCGAATTTCTTCTACTTCATTTAGTAGGGTGTATTCATAGAGCAACTGGTCAATTGAGGATTCAATCGCCTCACGAAGATAATAAGATTTTGAGCGTCCGGTTAGACGCGATAACTTATCAAGTTTTTCCGCGGTCTTATCGCTCATCCGTACCGAAGTAGCGACCATTTTTATCCCCTCCTTCCGCCAGCATAGCAAAATGACTACAAGTAGTCACTCCTTATTTTTCCGCTATTCCCGGAGGTAGCGCACGGATACGCCTTTTTTAGGGTACGTCCAGCGCGCGCAGCCACCTAGTTATTTTCGGATTTTACTAGGCGGGTGACTATTTGCCCGCGGCCTGAAAAGTTGGGGGTAATGATTGCGGCATCCCATCTTTCCCGGTGACGCGAAATTGCTGATAATTTGCGGTTGGGAACAGTTTCTACGGTTGCTATCTGGTAGCGGTATTCGCGTCCGGAAATATCGGTAAACACTACTTCGGATCCATCGGGCAGATTCTTAATCCCTGTAAACTGCCGGTTATCGGCGCTGTCGGTGATCACCAGGTTGCCGCTGGCGGGATTACCCCCATAAATACTCGGAATTTTCGCAGTCGCCGCCGCATTGCCGCTAGCGATAATCGGCCAGCTTTGATTCAGGTCGGCAATCTGCAGGATCCCGGTGACCTCGTACCCGGAAAGATTTACGGTCTCGAGGTAAGGGCTGGCAGCGTCCAGGGCAGAGGCACCTTCCGCACCCCGCTCACTCCCCTTACCAGCTATTTTCCCGGAGGACGAGCCGGGCTTTTTCGCGTTTTCGGGGGTTTGGGTGGCGATTACTCCCACCTGGCGGGAGCCGGGGATAACTTCCTGGGCTTTCGTCAGGAGGTTATCTATTTCGCTATTACCGGCACGCCCTTGCCACCAGGAGTACCCCAGTAGCGCCACTAGCAGCAAGCTCAGCGTGATACAGATTACCTGTATCCAGCGTACCCAGCGCGTCCGGCGGGCTTTACCCCTGGCGGCGGCGATACCGCATCCACCCATATACTGCTCCCCCACAAATCATTAACCCGAACAGGGTAAAGGGTAGGGTGCCGATGCCTCCTGACTTCGGCAGTTCGTAGGGCTGATAGTTCTTGACCATCACCGGGTTATCGGCGCTACCTGGCTGTTCACCTGTCGCGCCGGGAAGCGGCTTTTGGAATAGCTGCCCCTCCCAGGTCGCGGTGTACTTGTCGGGAGTTTTCAGTTCTTTTACGAAATACTCCTGCTTATTCAAGTCTTTGAACTGGGCTTTGCCATCAGTAGCGGTGGTAACCACGCGGGACAGGTAATAGGTTGTCTCTCCTTGCGTTACCGTCTTGGCGTCCTCATCCAAATCACTCAGACCGGCATCGTGTAGCTTGTCAGCGGTAATCTGCTGGGTTTGCTCCGGGGAGTACAACCCGAACACCGCTCCGGCCAAACCTTTAGTGCAACTACCGTCCTCGCCACAGTCATCCCCGTCCGCTTTGAACAGGTTGATTTCCCACTTGCTGCGAATATTTGTACCGGTAAATGTAACGTTTTCATTGGCGTTATAGCTAAAGGAATAATCTCCTTCGTGCTCAACCGGGGTCTCAGTGCTGCCCGTGGACACTTGGTAGTTAGAGAACTCCGTGCCATCGGCGGGGGGCAGCTCCGCCAGGGTGTAGCGCTCCCCGTCCTGCCACGACCAGGTTCCCGAGGGACTGGCGGGCTTGCCTACCAGGGAGTTCAGGGAAATCTTTTCCGAGGAAGAAGCACCTTTGGCTACCGGCACTTTCACCTCAATATAGCTGCGGCCAGCTTTCTTGAGGTTTTCGATCAAGGTCTTCTCAGTCATTTGTTCGGGGGTAAGTTTTTCCCCGGTATAAACCAAGAAGGTGTATTCGGCGTTCTCACTGAGCTGCAAAGGCTCATTATTTTCGTCTTGTACCTGTTTTTGCAATTGCATTTCTGCCGGTACTTTTACCCCGACTTTAGCTGGGGTGGACTCTAGGTTGAAGCTGGCTCCCGGCGCCGGGTAGTTATAGCCGAAGCTGTTCCAGGCGATTTCGCCGGGCTTGGGGTTTGCCCCGCTGGCTACCTTGGCATCGAAACGCAACCGCAGGGAAGTGCCGCCATTGAAAGTGTAGTTGGCGGCGGTGCGCTCATCCAGATTAATTCTTAAGGAACGCGATTTACTTGTAGGGGTTGCATCCCAGCCGTCCTTTTCGCTGCCATCCCAATCTGTGGGGCTGAACCCTCCAGATTTATCGGAGTATTCCACCGTGTATTTACTGGGATCTACCGGTACCCAATTTCCGCTCGCGTCTTTCACTTCCAATGTCGCATTGGGTTTATCCGCAAAATCTACCTGGAACTGCGATCCCCGCGTTGGGCTGCCAGTAAAGCTATAGTTATCTTTGCTTTGCGGCAGGTTATTGATCAGGGTCAAACGCTTGATAGCGTCATCGGTGTTGTTCTTAACCTCTAAAGTATAGGTAAACAGCGAGCTTTGACTGGGCAGCGAAATATAGTTTTTCTCGCCCGTGGAAGTAACTTTGTTTTCCGGATTCGCCTTTTCTTCTACGCTCTGGATTGAAGAGGTATAGGCGTCTTGCGCAATCGGCACCGATGCGTCAGCCTGCACGCTGGGAAGATTAGTTTTGTTTGCGCTGGCACAAACATAGCTGGTGTAGCCGTGCCCCCAACAATAGTAGGGGTTTTTGGTACTATCAGGCTGCTCCGGGTATTCATAGTTTTCGTTGGTTTTAGTGGTTTGCGCCAGGGTGATATCTTGCAGCGCTTTGGAACCGTGCTTAACCTCATTTTGGTTGAAGGTTTTGTCGATAGGAGTTACATAGGCACTGTTGTAGACCGTACGATAGTCACCTTTTTGTTTCGGATTCCTGCTGGAGAGCCGTAAGGTGGCTTTTCCTTCCGGCAATAAAGGATTGCCCTTTACCGCATATCCAAGCTGCGGAGACTTCTTATCGCCACTACCGGGAATGACCCGTACGTTCAGCTGTAGCTTTCCTTCGTTTAAAGTGAGCGAAACGTGGAATACAGTATTTCTTCCCAGTAACGCTATGGGAGCCCCGTTTACCTGCAAAGTTGAGGTGTAGGTGCTGTAGTGAGGAGCCTGATAACTGATCTTTACGCTCTTGGGGGTAGTACCATCTGCCTGGTATTCCCATGATTTATCGTCAAAGGTAGCTAAATCGTAACCGCGAGTACAATCGTCACTCGACCAGCCATACCCGCCACTGTTGTCCAACTTGGGAGGGTGACAGGTGTAGGTAACTGTACCGGTGAACAGATAGTTGGAATCTAGGCGGTCACTGATTACATAGTCGGTGATGGGTTGTTTGCCATCGTTATGGGCGGTTACTTCCCAAGTTAAGGTATCCGGGTATCCGGCAACTTTGGGTTCTTTTGTAGTGGCACCAGCCGCATTCTTCTTAGCGATTAGCTTCTTGGAAACCCCCGGCAAGACTTTTGCGCGAGTCACATCTACTTGGGAGGATAGCCATTGGGTATTATCGTCCCCGCCTACGAAACCGCTTTGATTGGCGGTGTTGGTATCGATTATCTGGCGATCCCCGTCATTGGCTGGCGCCTGCCCTAGGGGCTGGGAGGTAATTTTTACCGCCGGATTTACCGTTATTTTTTGTCCCTGCTGATCGTCGTAGGGCATTACAATCTGGTTGCGGCTTAAATCTTTGGTTTTAGCCTCTTCGCCGACTGCCACTAGGTAGCTATACCCGACAGTTTCCCCAGGGTTCAAATAGTATTTATTCCGTTGGGTGTCGTACCCCAGATTGGAACCTGCCTGGGAGTTATCAAGGCGGAAAGTTACGTGGCGCGGGTTACGAGTATCCACAATCGCCCGCAAGGAAGCAACCTTGGGTTTTTCTCCCGGGAAATCTACGGGAGTGTTTTCGGCGCTAGATTTCCAGGTTTTGTGTATCGGTAAATAGCTAGTACGCGGAGAATCATCACGAAATACCTGGTCATAATAGGTGTCTTCCCAGCTGTCCAGCTCGATACCTACGCCATCGGGCGCGGGTTTACCGGTACTGTTGTATTCATACTTGGTGCAGATATCTTTGTCCCCATCTTTGCGGCATATCCCATTTTTCAAAATTGATTTATCATCAATGCCGGCAATGAAGTGGAACCCTTCAGGCAGGACGTCTTGAATGTCGTTAATATACAGGCGGGATTCCCCGTCGTTGTGCAAAACGTTGTAGTAGCGCACATATCTGTAGTTCTTAGCAGAGGGATCTTGGGACGAGTTCGCGTAAGTAACCCGACCTGTGCTGGTTTCATCTGGCTTTAGCACCGTGAAATTTTTGGTCCCACTGCTGTAGCCGCTCCCATACGAATATTTGGTCTCGGTTGTTACCGCATATTTTTCCTTCCCGACTACTCCGGTATCCGCTACCCCTTTTTGCAAGGTGGCTCCGGCTTTCCCGCCCAGGTAGTGGCTGACTGCATAGGAGTCATTAAGGACATGCCAAGTGTTAAATAGGGTGTCTAACTGATATTTCTTGCGATAGTTATCCCAATCGGCTCCCCCCGGTAACTGCCAGGTTACATACATATATACGGAGCCGGATACTTCCAGTTGCAGATCCGAATTCCAAACGAGGTATTGCTGAGCGTCACTGGTAGAGCCATCTGCCGGATTAACATTGGTAATCTTCCAGTCCTTAAGGTCACCGGCAGTTACGTTCAGCCTGTTTTGCCCCGCCGGAATCTCCAGGGACAACTGGTCTTTAGTCCAGGGTTTACCCGGCAAGCTGGGGGGCAGAGCGTCATATATCTGTTTGCCAGTTAGTTTGAAAGGCTGATCCCCAAATACTGAAAGGCCCAGGCGATAGGTAACCTTTTCCCCCGGTTTCAGCGGGCTTTGGGAAACTAGGGAGTCTTCATCAAAAGTAGCGCCCCGTTTGGTGACAATCTTCTTATCTGCCGCCAACTTCGCAATACTCATCTCCGTCTTGTCGGTAATCTTATATTCCGGGGGGTCAATCCCGCCTAGGTTGAGGGCGTTGGGTTGTCCTTCTTTAACCTGGGTGTATCCGGTCTTTTCGGGATCGGTGAGAGTCAGGTATTCGACACTAACCGTAGAGGGATTAGCGAAATCTTGGCTGGACATAAACCAATAGGTCGAGGTACTAATCCCTGCCCCGTTATCAAGCTTCTTCACTTCGATCCGGTCAGCGATAAATTCTTTGCTCTTAGAGGATTCTCCTACGGTTTCAGTGGCACTAAAATGCACATTGCGATAAGTGCCTGGTTTATCCAGCAGGTAGTAATCTTGCTCGTTGTAATTGTATTTTTTGAGTCCCTGCAAATCCGGGTTAGTTGCGTTCTCCCCTTTTACTGGAACCAGCAGCACTTGCGCACCCGAGAGCTTATCGGTGAAGGGCAGGGCGTTATATACTGCTTTCCCGCCTTTACGTTCCAAGGAGAGCTGGTACTTAACTACGGTTCCAATGGGAATTGCGGTTCCCTTTTGTTCCACCTTTTTGTTTTTCACATAGGCGGTCTTATTAGCCTTAAAAGAGTTAACCGTCTTTACCTTGTCTGGAACATCTTCCTTGTTCAGATTCACCTGGTTGGTGGTTTGTTCCTCGGTGAAAGTCGGCCCGGCCATGAAATCGTCTTTAACAGTAGCCCGCACTACATGTTTGACGGTGTTGCCACCGTAAATCACGTGTCCGGGAACTTCCCAGGCCACCTGATAGCGGGTGCTCTGCACTACTACCAGATCTTTCAGGGCTGTCTGCAACGCCGCAACCGTATTATCAACTTCTGTGGTAACTTCCGGCTCTCCTGAGCGGGTAATCGCTATCTTGCCGCTCGCTAATTTCTTAAGTTTTAGATTTGCGGTTTTAGCGGTAGCACATTCTAAATAGGCTTGTCCTGCTCCCGGTTTTCCGTTGGTAGTGGTGTGATTTTTAGCTACATAGTTTTCACAGATTTTGACGTCGGTGATCTTAATGGTGAGCCCGTCTCCGTCCTCAGAAAACATTTTGGCCATTTGCGCGGGCGCAACGTAATAGGCTTCCGGAAGGTGATCAGCAATAATGCCTTCGTCTTTCTCGCCTTCTTTAATCTTCCAGGGACCAGATCCCTTGTTAGTGGCAGTGATCGTAAAGTCAATGGGGTCGCCCCGGTAGAAGGTTTGCCCTTCTCCGCCTTCGTGGGTCTTAGTTACCTCAGGAATTGGGCCTTTTGCGGTAACCGGGTCAGTAACTGCTGCCTTAGAATCAGCGGGTTCAGTGTGGGTGTATTTAGTAGTCGCCTGGAACTCGTTGTGGAGATTGTACGTATCAGCTTCTTTAGGTTGCTTTACCAACAAGAAATTGTCGCCGAACCGAATATCCACACTACGATCGACGAGTTTAGGTTTGTCCTGCCTAGCAGTCAAATGGTAGGTAATTTTTAGAGTCCGATTATCGGCACCAAACTCGTATCTGAGTGAGCTGTGGTAAATATCGGTGGCGCGCAGGGCAAACAGGGGAATCCTTTTACCATTGTCTTCAAAATTCAGCGTTAAGAAGGTTCCAGTTTTCGCTGACCACTCTGGGATGACGTTATACCAATCGTCAATGGATCCAGATCTACTCCGTAGTTTGTCGAGGTATTGAGAGTTAAACTCTACCCCTTCTGGCAAGGTAAAAGTATCTACATAGGTTGCATCCGTGGCGGGATCCTGACCGACCGCTCCTTTAGGTTTCCCCGCGGTTTCTACCGGGGTATTGCCGAAGGTATAGCGCAGGTTCTTAATATAATAGTTTTTACTGGCCATATCATAGGCAATGCTGGGGTCAGTCGCCGCTCCCCACACGTAGTCTTTCCCGCTCTTGACCAGCGCTTTTTTGGCCTCATATTTTTGCCGAATGGTATCCCAGGTATTTTCCTGTACCTGGCAGGTAGGTTCCTGGCCTTGTTTACCTAAATCAGCCACTTCCTTGGCTGAAAGCTCTGCCATCCAAACCTGCAGTTTCCCGCCCGCCGATGCCGGGGAATCATGCTTGGCTTTTACCGGGAGTGAGAAGGCATCCCCGATTTTAGAGCCGGCAACCTCAATAAAATAGTAGCCGGGAACAGCTTTACCGTTAGCATCTTCCACCTGGTTAAAGGTGTAGGGATTTACCTCTCCGGTCCCCTGATAATAGGTCTTGCCTACCTCCAGCCTGGTGTCGGATTTCCCCCCTAGTACATAGCCGGGAGCCGAGGCAGTTTTATTATCAAACCGGAAATAAACCCGATAAACCTTGTTCGGGTCAAGATTTGTATTCGAGATTCCGATAGTTTGACTAAAGGCCTCCCCAGTCCAGCGCTGGCTAACATTGCCGGAGTTAATCGCCTCGGTTTTTTCGGTCTCGGGATTCTTGGTTGTCTGGCGATTGGTCATTTCTATTTTGCCATCGCCAACTGTTAAATCTTCAGTGGTGACCGTACCCGGGTCTACTTGACAGTCAGTAGCTTCCCGCAGTGTCTGCGAAACGTTATCTGCTCCCAGGTTATTGGCCTCTTTAATCCCTAACGAGTAGGAGGGAATCGCCAGTAGCAGGGTGGTCACGAAGAAAGAGAGCGCCGCCAGAATAGCGAGTAACCGGGTGCGGTCTTTATAGACTTGCTTAAACACTATTTCGCCTCCCTATCTGCGCGGTTTGCCATAGGTTTTGTTGCTCTTTCCGTTTTGTATTCACTGCCGCTTCCTGCCGATAGTTGCCGGCGCCGCATGGCGATTCCAGCTGTCCCTAAAACCATCAGCAAGGGGGCAAACCATAAGTAATTTAGATTCGCTCCGGTTTTAGTGAGCGGAGGACGCTTGGGAGGATTTTCGGGAACCAAAGTATTAGTAACCGTAAACACCTTGCCCACCTGCTCATAACGCACGGTATAGGGGGTATTGCTGAGCTGTTCGGTTACCGCCCAACGATGTCCCTCGCTATCTTCCCAGCGGTAGCTCCAGTTATTTGCGCTGTTTAACTCGATAGTTTGGAACAGTTTTTCGTCCCGCAGAATCTGAATTTTTACTGCCTTAGGACGCGCGGTTTGGTTTCCGCCGTCCTGCCAGTGTTTAACCACCTGGTATTGCGCCGGCTTGGGAACTACTTTTTCGAGCTTCGCCACTGCGTTTACTGCGTATTGCAGTTTCCCGTCCACCATATTCGGCAGGGTAACTATCGCGGGATTAAACATATAGGTTTCCCCGCTAGCAGCCCTACTAGTAAAGGGGGCAGCCAACAGTAGATACACCCCGACTTCCAGGTTGTTAAAGGTTGCTTTCCCATTGTTATCCGAGGTCGCCACCGCATCTGGTACTACCTGGTCAGCATGGATATGGTTAGCGAGGCTGCCTGCGAAGTCCGCCCACTTGGTAGTATCAGCACTGCCCGCGGGAATCGCCCCGCTTTTATCTTGGAAATCATTCCACCCTAAAGCCCGCAAATACTGCCCATAGGCCGGTTGAGCAGGGAAATGACGCTTAGCTTGCGCTATCCGATAGGCGGAGACTTTCACCCCCACCAAAGGCGCGCCCTCATGATGAAAATCAAGAGTGATAGTGCCTTTGGCGTTCTGATTAATCTTTTCTAGATTTACTAAATCCAGGGAGGTAGCGCCGGAGGGCGTACTGGTTTCGCTATTTTCCTGTGAGGGATCGGCGGCATGCGCGGTGGCGGGAGCGAGCATCCCGATTGCCAGTAGAGCTGCCAGAACCGTGGCAGCCAGCGCCCCTATTAAGCGGTTGAAACTAAATACTTTGCTCATAGTGCTTCCGTCATTTCTCCCGCTTGATTTCGGCGACGCCGCACATGAGTTACGGTGATTGCCAAAATGATTCCTAACACTGGCACCGAGATGGCTAGCGAAACCATCACCGGATCCATGGCGACCGCATCGGCTGGCACGTATCCGGCGTCCCCTCCATAGGGAACCCGGTGACCGCGCACCAGCAAGCGGTGGGTATTAATCGCATAGGGCGTGCAGGTTACTAAAGTCGCATAGTCTTGACCCGGGATAATCTGCAGATTCGATAGTTCTTTAGGTTCGACTACCCGGATTTGGTCAACTTGATAAGCCAGGTCGCGATCCAGTACGTGTAACACGAAACGATCGCCCTCCTCTAGCTCGTCAAGATTGGTGAATAGTTTGGCGCTGGGCAATCCCCGGTGCCCAGACAAAATCGTGTGGGTACCTGCCCCGCCGATAGGTAGTGAACTGCCGGGAATGTGCCCCGCCCCTACCTGTAGCACCACATCTTCGGTGGTGTGGTAGATGGGTAAATCTACCCCCAGTTTTTCGATTTCAATATGCCCCATCATCCCGGTTTTCCCGATGTCTAGCAGGGAAAGGTAGCGCTGCATTTGCGAGTGGGACAGATGGTAGCGCGCCTGGTTGGTGAGCAGTTCCCGGTTATAGGCTTCGGCCTCGTCCCAGGCTTGCTGGATTTCTCCGGGGCGCATCTTGTTTACGGTTTGGGTGTATTCCGCAATCGCGCGTCCTTGGAGCAGGGTGTTCCAATAGTTGCTGATAGCCGGGTAAAAGAACACCAACATTCCGCCCAGAAATACTGCGATGAAGGCAAGATCGGGGATTCGTGATCGCTTGGCACCCTCCGGGGAGCCGGAGCCATCCGGGGTGGGACTGGCACCGTTCGAGGGCGCTTGCTGTCGATTAGGAAGGAAAGCCTGGGCTTTTTGGCGCATTTTTTCCAGGAAATCAGTGGTGGTATCCACTTCCTGATTTACCTGCAACTGTTGCACTTATTTTCCCTCTCTAACCCTGCCTGGGCGCAGGGCATTCACTCCATACAGATTTGTGTGAGTGGTGCCGGTCGTGTGACCAGAGAAAGGTTCTCTGGCCACACGACCATGCTTTCCTTCATGATCGGATGGTTATGCTATTTAGCTGTTTTGCTTGCGCCGCCAGATGAATCCGCCAGCAGCACCGGCCATAACTAGCAAACCAACTACCGTAAAGATGACCGTACCGATGCCACCAGTTCCGGGCAGAGTGGAACCGGAGGTGTTGGTAATAGTCATCGCCACTGAACCCTTGGTGGTATTGCCATCGGTAGCAGGGTTAGTTCCTGCGGTGATTTTCAAGGTGTCAATCTTACCTTTACTGGTACCTTGATCCACGCTCACAGTGGAGGTGATAACGAACTTGAAGAAGGCTGCATCCCCTTCGGGCAGGTTATAGCCAGAGGGAGCCACGGTCTCTTTCAGGTAGTAGGTGTCGGTATCCAGACCGGTGATATTGAAAACGCCCTCGGCAGAGGTTTCAATTTCGGTACCGCCATCGCCGTCAACCCACTTAACGACCTTGCCATTCGAAATCTCGGCGCTCTTGCTCTTGTCCGAGTTATACAGACGGAACTTCGCGCCTTCTAGTTTCTTGTCCGCATCGCCGGAGTCAACCTTGGTGGTATCTAGTTTATAGGTGAACGCCCAAACCTCTTGCGGCGGGGTTTTTCCAGGTACTCCACCATTTACATTCTTTTCATAGACGACGAAAGACTTGTTGGGGTTACCGATTCCACCAACTACGGCATTTTCATTCACAGTCGCGGAGTATTCCACAGTCACTACCGAGTCTGCGGTTAAAGTAACACCCGCATCTTTAGCTTTGGCTTTCAGATCGTTGAACATGATTTCGATCTTTTGACCACCGTTATATTCGGCGCCCTCATCATCGTTAGTAATCGGAGTGGCAGTTACCGAATCCGGAGTTAGTGCTGTTCCTCCGACAGTTACTTTGACATCTTTAGCGGCAAAGCCGGCGGGCAGAGTGAAACCCTTAGAGATAAAGTCCGTAAAACCGTATTTATAGGTAGTGAAGTCCCCAAGGTTGCTGGGCATCGTACCGGTCAGTTTGAAGGGTGCCTCTTCACCAATCTCAAAGTCGGCAGTCTTGCCCCATGCTTTGGTGGAGTCTTCTTTGATTTCCTTGGTGGAGCTAGGCGCCGAGCCCTTGGCCGCCACAGATACATTACAGCCCAAAACCTGTACTATCGGTGCAGTAAGAGCCGCAGGTGTGTTAGTGGTATCTTTCACCAGGTAGTAGCCGTGGTCATCAGCTCCCAAGGTGGCGGTGTACTCGAATCCACTTGCTTCGTCACCGTCTTTCTCAAAGGTTTCGGGAGTACCCTTAACGTGCTTCACTGCCACTTTGGCAAATTCCATTTTTTCGGAATCTGTTGTCAAGGTTTCCAGCAGTTTTGCCAGCTCCGAGGCTGTCGTACTGGTGGTAACTGTCTTAAGCTTTGTGATATTACTGTTTGAAAGGTCTGTTAGTAGAGCAGCAGATTCAATCCCGCTACCCCATTTGATGTTCGTTAGTTTGCCGCCAGATAGATCGCCGTCAAAGAGCTGATAAGCGCCGTATGTATGGTTACCTTCGGGAGCGGTAATAGTAATCTGCGGCTTACAAGCAGCAAGGTCACTATTAGCGGGATGATCCTTGTTCGAGCCGGCGGGCTGCAAGGGGGATGCCGATGCCAGTTGGGCAAAGGACAGCGACAGTGCTGCGACCAATCCCAACGCTAGAAAGAGGCCAGCGAAAAGTCTACTGACCCCCCCCCCGTGAATAATTTTTAATAGGAGTGCCCATTATTCCTCACTTCCTGTGCTATCTGCACTTTCATACATAAAAAAGGGACACAGCTGCATTTAACCCTCTTAATTAAAGCAACGTAAACATTTTATCATGTCTAATGTTTTTCACCTTAGCCCCGAAGTCCCATTTCTCTATCTTCTAAAAGGTTGAGGGTAGCTGCCGAAGAAAAATTAACTCTTACAAGCCACTGGCGAGTTGTAAACTAAAGAAACTCCTGCTCCGGCAGGGTCAGAACCTGGGAGCTTAGGAAATACGCAACAGGGAGCAGCAAAACCCGCTGCCAAACTGCGGGAATCAGTTACAGTACACTATGAGTCAGCAAGGTGAGTGGAGGTAGCACATGGGGGATTTTCAACCCGCTTCCGGGCTGCCGAAACGGTCTGCGCGCCGCAAACGCATTGAAAATAGCAACGCGGTTTCCTCCTACCTAAAAATTCCGACCGAGATTCAAAGAGAGACGCTGGCAGATACTGAGCGCCCGGTTAACCCCCGGTATTTCGAGCCGCGTCGCCCCCGGAAGAAAAATAACCACGAGACCTCAGATACTGCCAACCCTGATGTTAAGCAAAGCAGGGACAACCAGGAAGATACTGGGGAAAAGGAGATAGTCCCCGCCACTCGCCCTCCCCAGGAAGAAAAAGCTTCTTCGCAGCCAAACGCTAGGTCGACTGCTGACCGCCCGGATCAGAGGGAAAAAATAGCCAACGCCGCCGCTACCGTCAAAACCCAGTGGGAAAAGATTCGCGCCCGCCCCGCCTTCGGGCTGCTGGCGCGGATAGCGGAAGTGGTTATCGTAGTGAGCGCTATCGGGATCCTGGTTGCCACTTTCTTTATGTCGGTACTGCAAATCCGGGGCGAATCCATGACCCCCACCTTGCACGATGGGGACCTGGTGGTCGCCAGCCGCCACTCCAGCTTCCAAAGCGGAGACATTATTGCTTTTTACTACAACAATAAAGTGCTGTTGAAACGGGTAATCGGGCAGCCAGGTGACTGGATTGATATGCGCGAAGACGGCACTATCGTAGTCAATAAGAAGCCCTTACGTGAAAACTACGTCAAAGGCAGCAAAATCGGGAAAACCGATATCAAATTCCCCTACCAAGTGCCCGAACATCGCTACTTTGTGCTGGGCGATCACCGCTCCATTTCGGTTGATTCGCGCACTAAAGCTATCGGCACCGTGTCCGAAGATCAGGTTGTTGGTAAAGCCATGCTAATTGTCTGGCCCCTAACCAACTTCGGCGGAGTCCATTAGGGCTACTGTTTCGGGGAGAGAGTAACCTTTTCTGCCCTCACAGCAAACGAAAGATAGGTTAAAAATGACAGTAACCCCTGGTAGATGATATAATTTGTTCGGCAGCATCCATCTGGGAATGGAGATAAATCATGCAGCTAACCAGACGCGGAAATGTTACCAGAGCCATCCATTCTGCCGAGCTCGAAGGTCAGGCAGTATCTTCTGTTTTCATTGATGATGCCAACGAATATATTAAGGGAACTATAAACGCTAACGAATTGGTCGAACGTACTAAGACTCGAATCATGAAAAGAGATTCGGAGAGCGCTGCCAAGTAACCAATGTAGACCGTTAGCGTCCTCGCTAAAGATGTAGGTATCAGAAAAATATGCATCCACAAGACAGAGAACCCCAGCCGGAACGCGGTCAGGAAGATCAGCTAACACCATATGTCGAGGTGGCCAACTCCCCGACCCCAGCAGAAGCGGCGATAGCATTTGCTGACGTTGCTATGAATCTTGCTGATATGCCGGTAACTGATCCTAGAACCCGCGACATCGTGCGCCAGGTAGCGGAACAATCCCTCAGCGCCGATGAAGCCGTAAAAATTCGTTTATCCGAGATTCTGGACAAGCAACGTTAGTCGCGACAGGGATGAGCATTATGCTTGGGCAAGTGATTTGGCTAGCGTGATACGCACCAGTTCACTGGTAGTGAGCTGCTGTTTTTTTGCTGTCGCAATCAGCGCTCTTTTCATGGCTACCGGTATTTTTACCGATAGGGTTTCACTTCCCTCGCCGCTTAAAGAGCGCGGAGAGCCGTGGATGACCTGGCTCAGATTTCTTTCGCCTTCCGGAAAAGTTCCTTGTGCGTAATCCCGCTCCCAGGCAGCTAGCTTCTCATCGGTTATTTTTTGTCCGTCTATGGCAGCAAAAGTGCTCATCATTGTTCCTTATATCCCTAGTTCTTTAAGAAAGGCTTTGGTAGGCGGGGTCATAGCATGAAATATTCGCCACCTACCTTGGTCGTCCTCAACTGCAACCATTTGCGCGAGCCTGCCATCTGGCAGCCATCCTAGAGCTATCCACCGGGGCGGATCGGAATCATCACCCCGTAATCTCGAAGCCATGATTGCCTCCCAAGCGTATTTGATTTCAGACTCACTCAACCCATGCTTTAATGCATGATGCTCTACTAAAGCAGTCACCCCAGTCCACCTGTCACACGACTCGTCATACTAAGAGTATACCTTAAATACTGCTACTAGAGCCCTTTAACCCTGCGTTCCTAAGTCGGGAAATGAGAAAACCCCGTCACCGCTGGATCGCGACCAGACAAGGGAGATTACGAGGTCTGGACGAAAGGTCAGATAAAATCGGTAATCCTCAGAACCAAACTACTATCGCCGGGAGTGACAAGGAGCGCTCTTAAAGCAATAGAAAGGAGTAAAAATGAAAATCTCCGTTAAGGCAACTCCATGGGAGAACGGCTGGGAATTAGAAATAGCACCTGGCCAATACACTCAGGTTGAAAAACTAGCTGACGCGAAAAAGCAAGTTATTGACTACCTGGACACCGTAGACCCCACCCAAAACCACTCAAACTGCGATATTCAAATTTTTTCCAAAGGAAATATACCCAGCAAGCCCTCTGTTAAAGTTCCTGCTTAACAAGGCAGTTACTAGACATATTCCCCCAACCCGAAACTGAAAAACAGATAGTCCATTCAAATAAACTTTTCGCGCTCAAACTAAATGAGGCACCGAAAAACTTTCGCGCTCAAAATACATAAGGTACGCCGACACTATTAAAACTCAAACAAAACAAGTAGAATTAGAACATAACAATGGAAGGGTTTATGAGCAGCTACCGCCCGGTAGTATTCCTCCCGGCCCCATAAACTCTGACCCGACCAAGTAGATAAAGGAAAAATAACCATGAAAACCAAGACCACTAAGCGCATCCTGGCCGCGCTAATCACTATCCCGATTGCTATTAGCCTTACCGGCTGCGGCGGGCAAGACACTAAGAAGTCTGAACCGAAAAAACCTGCCGTAACCAGCAGTCAAAGCGTGAAAGCTAAGAAAACCGCCAAAGAAAAAGCACAGGCTGAGGCAAAAGCCAAGCAAGAAGCTGAGGCCGCCGCTAAAGCACAAGCACCGGCAGCGCAACAACCCGCCACCAATAGCGGGAATAAACCAGCAGTGCAGCAGCCCCAAAAACCTGCCGCACCAGCACCCGCACGGCGAGCGCCACAGCAGCCCGCCCGCCAGTACCAGGCACCCGCCAAGCCGGCATACCAAAAACCCGCCACCAATAGCGGGAACACCGGAGGCGGATACCAACCCAAACCCTATGAAACCTACTTTGATAAAAACGATTTAGATAACGATGGGAATATAACCGGAGGGGGTGACGAATTCGGTAATACCTGGTAATTCCATTTAGTTAATAGTTTCTATCAGGGAGCCAGGGCGCATTACTTGCGCCCTGGCTCCCTTTTGTTTGCCGGGGCTTCTTTATAGATACGGGAACGTGCTGGGTTTCCACTAACTCCTTATTGATACAAAAACCTGTGCCCCCCGACCAATGGCCGGGGGGCACAAAGCCAGTAAGGAACAGTGCCTTGCCACGATCCCTGGAATCTATAAGTAGATAGAAGGAGTAACAGTGAACACTGGTACTAAGAAACGAAGCGCGATAATCGCGCTACTAGCTCTAATAGTAGGGCTAGTTATCCCACTAACCAGCCCCACACCCGCGCACGCCAAAACGACCGGGCAGGGCTACATGATTACGGACGCATCCGGCACACATTGGCTGGGCGCACACCAATCACCAACCGGGGATGGCAAACTCGTCTGGTGTATCGAACTGGGGCCAAATGCAATCAGCCCTGGCGCGACGGTAACCAAAGAAACTCTAACCGAAAGCAACGGGTTAACTAACTACGGTGGCGATGACATCACCCTAATGAATATTGCCCAGGTCGCGTGGGTTCTCGATAAATACGAAAACGTAAATACTGCCGACTCACGTGCAGCGATCTCCATGCTCATGCACTTCAATCTAGAAGTAAACAAAGTGAAGTCTAAAAACAATATTTACGGTCTATGGAACTTGGTAAAAGCCAAGTATCCAAGCGTTGTAAGTCTAATGGTCAAATACGTGAAAGAGGCTAAAGCCTCCGGTGTACACTCTTACACTTCCACTTCCCACACCGGTGAGGGAAAACGCGAGGGCACCATTAACAACATCGGAATTAAGAACGTTGACGGACAGAATATTGCTGGTATTCCTTACACGCTAACGCTTAAGGGGCCTGCCGTTTTCGCCGCCAACGGCAAAAATACTTTGTCCGGCACTACCACCGGCAGCCCGATTACGGTTAATTGGCGATCCACCGGAAACGGAATGGTATCCTTCTCATACACCTACAAGGTGAAAGACGCGCTCACCAAATTAACCGGGCCAGCAGGAACCCAGCGAATGATTAAGGGCTCACCTGATCCACGTAATGTGACGCTACCTGGTGGGGAGTGGAAAGTTATTTATGATTTTCAGCCGATTGCTACCTCTAAGGTAACTGAGCCTTCGGTTGCCGCTACTAAGGGTGAGATCACTGATACTCTTAAGGCTTTTGCTGACCCGAAGTACGCTAACCCCGAATGGGTTAAAGATACTGAGGTGACTTACAAGGGCGAGGTTTACTACATGGGCGAAACTCTGCCCACTAAAGCACAGGCCGTTCCTGCCGGGGCAAAGCCCGTAGCTACTACTAGCTTGAAGTTCACCGCGCCTGGTGAGCAGACCGCGACCGTTAAGGCCGATAAGCCCGGCTTTTACACTTGGGTATGGTCAGTAGACAAAGGCAGCCAGAAAACTCCCGACTTGATTCACGCTAACTGGACTGACGGCTACACCGTAGCCACCGAAACCCAAGTAAAACGGATCATCGGTAAAATTAGCTCTAAGAACAATGTTATTAAGGTACATTCCGGTTCGGATGCTAAGTTCTTCCTGAATGACTGGGTAAAGGTTGAAGGATTCCCGAAAAACCACACCACTTTTGCAGGTTACGGGGATATTAAGGCCGATCATAAGACTATTGACCAGTACCTGTACTGCGTACCTTCTAAGACCAAGCTCGCCGAAGGTATCACTAAGGGCATGACCCCGGTCAAGTCCTGGAATATCCCGGCCGAAAACGGTAACTACCGGATCGCGGATTACTTCCCCGAAGCACCAGGCGAGCATATCCAAGATATTGACTGCCGGGGCACCCTCGTGTTCGTGTCCGAGTTTGCAGGTGATGACCGGGTAGAACCGCTGCGCACCAGCGAGCTAGACCCGAAAGAGTCTTTCGTACCCGAGCAGCCGAGTATCCATACCACCGCGACCGATAAGGCCGATGGCGATAAATACCTGCCCTTGAAAGGCAACGTGACCATTAAAGATGTCGTTACCTATCGTGAGCTTGCCGCTGGCAAAGAATACACTTTGCAGGCAACCTTGATGGATAAGGCAACTGGTCAACCCTTCCAGGACTGCGGAAAGCCCGAGGTTAAGGATTATTCCAAGGCCATTGGTGCCCAGCTAGACGGGTTTAAGGATGCGCTCAAGAAAGACCCGAAGTTGAGCTTTGATCCTAAGACGGCGCTTACCGCTATTTTGGCCAAGGCTGATAAGGCTGAGGTAGAAAAAGCTATCGCCGCGTTAGATAAGGACAAGGTTGCAGCCCTAGTAAAGGACTCCAAGTTCGATTATGACGCTGCCGGAAAGATGCTTTCTAACCTGGTAGTAACTGTCGATAAAATTGAAACTGGCAAGAATTGCAAGCCGGTAACCGCTACCAAGAAGTTCACTCCTGCGCACCGTAACGGAACCGTAGAGATTGATATTCCGGTCAAGGCCGAGCTACTAGCCGGTAAAACCACTGTTGTTTTCGAGGATGTTTTGCGTGAAGGTAAAGAACCTATCGTGCATCATGACATCAACGATAAAGATCAAACGGTTTATTCCCCGAACGCTAAAACCACCGCGACCGATGGTGCCGATGGCGATAAGACCGTGACCAGTGGACGTATCACCATTAAGGACAAAGTCGAATACAAGTCTTTGATCCCCGGTGGCACCTACACGATCGAGGGCAAAATGATGGATAAAACCAGCAAGAAGCCTGTTGATTGCATGAGCGCCTCCCCTGTCACCTTCAAGGCTGACAAGTCCGGTAATGGAACTGTCGCTATGACCTTCACTGGTAACTGCCAGGTAAGTGAAAATACCGACTGGGTAGTGTTTGAAACCATTATTGAAGGCAAGACCACTACCGGAAAGCACGTTGTGGAACACCACGACATTGATGATGTTTCGCAAACCGTAACAGTAGTACCTGGTCTGCTCGCTAAAACTGGCTCTGCCGGAATTATTAGCCTGCTAGCTGCGCTACTACTAACCGGAGCGGGCGCAGCCGCGCTGTACGCCCGTAAACGCGCGATCCAATAAGAAAAATAGGCACACTGGCCGCGCCAAGAAAGCCCTCTCTCTTTCTTGGCGCGGCCACCCTTAAAGGGTCGAGAACTATGCATTACCCGCCTAGATCAACAAACCGTAAAGAACGGGCAGCCCGCGCACACGCGCGCAAATTTGCAAGCCGCGTGCCTGCACGTCCAGCACCACCACCCACACCAGCGAAACAGGCAATACTGGCAATGCCAGCACCGCCAGCATTGCCAGTAAATCGGGATAAGGACAAGCCCCGCTTTGACCCGGTAACCGCTATCGGGGAAGTAATCCTTTTAATCGGTATTTTCGTGGCCGCGTTCACGCTATGGAATCTTTTCGTCACCGATATGCAGGCCGAAAAGCAAACCGCCCAAGCGGTAAAAGCCTTCCATGCGCCCTGCCCGGATGTAACCTCCCATGATGAACGAACTACCCCGCCCCCCGAAAACGCGGCAGTAACTGGCGGGGAAGTATTTGCAACGATGCACGTACCGGCCTGGCGGTTTATGACCATTCCTATCAAAGAAGGAACCAGCCCGGCCGTGTTAAACACTGGCGCAGCCGGCCACTATCTTGATACCGCTATGCCAGGGCAGATCGGGAACTTTTCGGTAGCTGCTCATCGCCGTTCTTACGGCTCAAACTTTCGCCGCGTAGACACTCTAAAACCAGGTGATCCGATCATTATTGAAACCAAGGATGCTTGGCTTATCTACAAAGTGGAATCAACCCGAATTGTTACCCCACAAGACCTATCGGTTATTAAACCAAACCCGCTGATCCCCGAAGCGCCAGCGAAAGACCGCTACCTCACAATGACTACCTGCCACCCCGAATACGGAAACTCTGAGCGGTTTATAGTCCACAACATCTTCGATCACTGGGTACCCAAAGACTCAGGAATACCTAAAGAACTAGCGAAGGTAAACCCATGTTCAAACTAATCTGGTCACGGCTACCCGGTAACTGGGTATTAAAAATCATACAAACCCTAATCCTACTGGTCTTAATAGGCTTGGCCTGCCATCTATGGATATTTCCCGCCTTAGCTGCGTTAATCAATGACCGGGGTATCTAAAATGCTTACCCCAATCCAACAGATAACCCCGCTGATCCCCTCGCGTGACCCCGAACAAGCAGAACAAATCTGGACAGCCCTCACCCACTTCGGGTACACGCCCCAAGACCTTGTGACCGGGAAAATCCGTGTCGGCCTAATCCTGGACATCTGGCAATCTCTACGGAAGGAAAACAAATGAGCCTGCACAAAAACCCCACGATCCTGGCAATACTGTTTACCACGTTTCTAACCGTGGGCTGCGCCCTGCCTGCCAGCGCCGCCCAATACTGCACTACCCAAACCCAAGACGGTACGGCCACTGGCACTGCCAGTGGCGCAATCTCGGGTCAAACTCCAACTAAAGCAATCCCGTGGGTAAAAGCCGCTTATGACGGGGCAGGACACCGCCTACCCGCTAATTTCTTCGCGGGCATGATGTATTACGAATCCAACTTTACCCCGCAAATCCGCAACTCCCTCGGATACATGGGGCTATGCCAAATCGGAACAGAAGAATGGAAACACCTCACCGGAGGCACCCCATCATCACCCAATATCTATGATCCGCTTATTCACGCGAAATACTGCGGAAAACTCTCAGCAGAAAACCTCGACAAGGTACACAAAGCTAGATCCACTAACCTACCAGCAAACCTGAAATCCCTTCCAGACTGGCAACTGGTAATCCTGGCTCATAACGCGGGGCCTGCCTACCTCACCCCCCAAAAAAAGGGAAAAATGCCTGCTGAAACCCGCCGCTCAATCGAACGGATGATGCCCTATATGAAAGATGCTAACGCAACTAGCAGTAGCGTTAGCGTAGCTGGTGGAGGGGTAAAAGCGGGCGCAGCTACTAACCCGCGCGCGCTAAAGGCTGCTATTCAAAAAGCAATAAATCCTGCCGCCTGGGATGGCAAATTTGATGCGCCCGCACCCGGAGGCCTTCACGTCACCAGCCCCTACGGGCCGCGCCGCCACCCTGTCACCGGGCAGATGCAATCCCTCCACGCCGGAACAGATTATGCGCAAGCAGAAGGCAATCCCCAATACGCGACCGCACCCGGAACCGTTCTCTATACCAAATATGAGGGCACCGGAGGAAACACCGTGTGTATCGACCACGGCGAGTTCGCGGGGGCAACCTGGAAAACCTGCCACCGACACTTATCAAAATTTTTAGTCAAACCGGGGCAGCAAGTACAAAAAGGCACCCCCATAGGATTAACCGGATCTACTGGCCGCGTCACCGGGGCACACATCCATTATGAGATTCATCAAAACGGCAAACCCATAAATCCTGAACCCTTCATGAAAGGCGCAACCGCCAACCCCACCAGCGAACCTGGCACCAGTGGTGCCACAGACGGATTTTGTTCCATATTTTCTAACGGAATACCAGGCCTAGGAGGGGCAGGAGGTGTCCATGACGGAGGGCAAGACTCATCCAAGCCCGGCTCAGAACCGGCCACCATACCTGACCCCACCGGCACAGGAGGAAAAATCACGCCAAGAATGAAACGCTTCTATGATGAAGCTGCCAAAGCCGGCTACGGCAAACCCGGTAAAGGTATCGGATGCTGGCGGCCAGACTCGATGAAATGGCACCCATCAGGTACAGCCTGTGACTATATGTTTGATGCTGGAAAACCCGCCACTGGAGAACAACTACGCAGAGGCAACGAGTTCGCTAACTGGGCAATAGATAATTCCAAACGCCTTGAAGTCCATTACCTAATCTGGCAAGGAAAAATCTGGACACGATCAAGTGGCAAGTGGAAACAATACGGCGGATACGGTGGACCGACCAAGCAAAACGCCACTACCGGACACTATGACCACGTACACGTCAACGTCTACTGACGAGGAACCCCATGAAAGACTGCATAGAAATCTATGATGACGGCCACGCCGAAATACATACCAGCGATGACACCATCACTGTTACCAGCCCCAACCAGGCAGGACTACGCACAGCCGCGATCATAAAAGCCCGCGCACTAGGATACAAGCCCGCCCGGCAAAACCGGCTGAAAAACCTACCAATAAAGCGCATAGCGGCCACCGCCCTAGTCCTGGCCGCTACCTGCACATTAGGTGCTATCA
This sequence comes from Varibaculum massiliense, assembly GCF_900106855.1. Classification (NCBI taxonomy): domain Bacteria; kingdom Bacillati; phylum Actinomycetota; class Actinomycetes; order Actinomycetales; family Actinomycetaceae; genus Varibaculum; species Varibaculum massiliense. The sequence goes on from NZ_FNWI01000004.1 coordinate 971,219, forward strand.
GTGGCTGGGCACTACACGGTACAACCCCCACTAAACCGGCGGCCGCGGCACCTGCGCCAAAACCCAAAATAATAACCCGCACCGTTCATTCTTCACACCTGGCAGGAGCCAACCTATTTACCTGCCAGACCGGAACAGACGGTAAAGGCATCACTTGCAGCGGGTTAAACGATCAAGGACAACTCGGCACCACCACGCCTGAAACCACCAGCAACACGCTAAGCGAGCTGAAAGGTAAAACCATTACCCACCTGGCCGCCTCGCGCGCAACCACTTGCGCCGCTACCGGCACCAGCGTGTACTGCTGGGGTAAAAACGATACCGGGCAAGCAACTGGAACCCCTTCCGATACGCCAGCTACCCCAACAGCGGTACTCACCGGAAAAGGGGAAATCACGGCATTAACATTAGGTGCCGCCCACACCTGCGCCGCCACCGGAACCAGCCTCTACTGCTGGGGAGATACCACAAATGGCCAAATAAAAGATACTGGGCAAGCCCTCACCCCCACTAAAATGAGCCTTCCAAAAAATATCAAAGACCAGATCACCGGCCTGGAAAGCTCAGGTTACGTCACCTGGGCACAAACCAAAACCGGGCAGCTAGTAGCGTTCGGTAACAACCGGGCAGGAGAAATACCCGGAGCCGAAAAAAACGCTCATATTGAACCCACCGAGATAAAAGGAAACTAAGCCATGCGGAAAACACTAATCAAGATCGCGGTACTGATCCTGGCCGCAATGAGTCTATACACCATAGCGCGCCCCTACATCCCCACCATCGCACGCCACGAAACCTTGAAACAAGAAGTCTGCGCCCGGATGCAAGAACAAGACCCCACCTTCAACTGCGAGAACCTAACCGAAAAAAGCGCCCGCCAAATCAACAACCTACTAACCCAAGGGAAAACCCCTGCCCAAATAATCCAGGAAATCGCCAACCCCACACCACTAGACCTACCCGAAGGAAAATAACCTAAAAATAGCTACTAAATAATAGACAAAACCAGTTAATACCTGCTATAATAGTAGGGAAGGTCAGGGAAAAGTCCCGGCCACCTGGAGTAAGGAATTAAAAATGGCTGGATATTTTAATCATTCAATGAGTAACAATGCACTAGCTGCATATTCAGGCGGTTTACGCCCCATATCCAAATGGACGAAAAAAGACTTGATAAACCAAGTTCTAGGCTATGAAAATTGCGTATTCTCACGCGCCGATCTCGAAAGTTGCAGCCTTCAAGCGTTAAAACACTACCTATTGCAATGCGAGGAATGGCATCACACCTCTAAACACTTTAATCGCACCAGTTTCTACGGGATCAACCTGGAAAACGCCGCCGACCAAACCATTTTAGAAGCGATGAAAACTTTTAAGCCAAGCGCGGCCACCAACGCGGCTAGTTACAAAGGCAAAATAAAATTCGAGGAATGGATCGGAACCAGAAACAACGGGCGTTTCCACACCCGCACAGCCTTCGCGATAGTAAAAAATAACTGGGCATACACCCTTAAAGGGAAAAAACTGGTCACAGGTAATCACGTTCTAGGTATCGAACGCTTTAAGCGCGCCCCCAAGGGAACCAGCACAGAATTTGCCGCAATCGCCAAGAAATACGATTTATAGGAGTATCCATGTTAGCTGACTTTTCTTTACAATCTTCACTACTAGGACTTACCGCCGCTGATCTGGCGCGAAAGTTCGAAGTACAAGAACGCACCGCCCGGAGATGGCTAACAGGTAGAGCTATGCCACCAGCCCCGGTAATCGAACAGGTACAAGAATCTTTCGAGTCCTTCCTTGAATCACTTGGCAGCATGATCGAACTACTTGATGACAACGAGGAAATATATGCCCACATCCTTGATCCAGAACAAGCAGAATACAAACACATGAGGCCGCTTGTCCAAGCCATCTATCTACTTTGTAGCCTTTATCAAATCGAAACAGAAATAACCTTCAAGCAAGAAAAGTAGTCACGGCCGTGACTAATATAATTACCCGGAAACTAGCAGTAACCCCTGGTAAATACTATAATTAGTCATATATTGAACGCAGAAAATTAGGGAAAATTATGCAACTAACAAGACGAGAAAACATGGAACGAGTGATCCATTCTGCCAAACTTGAGGGTGGTACTTTCTCTGATAAGTTCATCAAGGACGCGAACGAATACATCACGGGAACACTCACCCTTGACCAAATGCTGCAACGCGCCCTAAAGCGCAATACAAAGAAACACCCTGCATAGTCGGATGAGTCTTACCGATCCATATATCGACCCGGAAACGGGGATATTAAAAAACCTTCGCGGCATTGACACCTGGCCGGAGCTAACCAAAGCTGAATCAGAATTATCTTCCATTAGAGCAGCACAGTTAGAAGAACGCGGCTGCCCGCCATTGCAGGGAACTCTCACTGATCTACAAAAAATCCATAACTTCCTGTTTCAAGACATCTACGAATGGGCAGGACAAATACGAACCGTTGAAATCTGGAAACAAGGCGCACACGGCCATATGTTCCTGCCCTGCGCCAGAATTTATGACGCTACCTCCTGGGCACACCAAGAGTTATGTAAGGATCAGCATTTTAACCACATGGAACCGCAAGACATCCCGAAGCGTCTTGCCTATCATTACGACAACTATAACTATATACACCCGTTTCGAGAAGGGAACGGACGTACCAGCCGGATCATGTGGACGAACATCCTACGGCAAGCAGGATATGAAATATCGTGGGAAAAAATAAGCAGTCAGGAAAACGATCACGCCTGCATGATTGCTAAAGAACAAAGCGATTTTAGCGAACTAGAAGCCATGTTCACCAAAACCCTAACCCCTATCAAAACCCGCACACCTGCACGACCATTAACACCGCCCGGTAGTCGGCTAAGAAGAAAACCGCCCTCACTAGAAATCTAGGCACTAAAATATGCGTCCACAAGACAGCGAAACCAAACCTGAATACCGCCCCGAAGATCAGCTCACACCATACGCCGAGGTGGCCAACGCCCCGACCCCAGCAGAAGCGGCGATAGCATTTGCTGACGTTGCTATGAATCTTGCCGATATGCCGGTAACTGATCCTAGAACCCGCGACATCGTGCGCCAGGTAGCGGAACAATCCCTCAGCGCCGATGAAGCCGTAAAAATTCGTTTATCTGAAATCCTGGGCAAGTGACCAAGTGACTGAAACCAGTCACCAAAGCTACTCTTTATAAAACATTTATCAAAGTACCTAAGCTGTTTCTAAAGTAAAATGTTACGGCCGTAAACCGTATTGCCAAGCATTAACCATGCTTAGGTAACTTTTTATCAATATACCTCCCGCCGCCGGCTAGCTGAAATAACGCTATCTTTTCGGCGCGGAAACCCACGCAGCACAATCGCCCACCTGCCTTCGAAAAAAGCTCACGGTTTCTCACGAAAAAAGCTCACGGTTTCTCACGAAAAAAGCTCACGGTTTCTCACGAAAAAAGCTCACGGTTTCTCACGAAAAAAGCTCACGGTTTCTCACGATGCTGACATTGACGAGCTGAGCTTACTAAATGAAGGGCAGCCCTTAGCGGTACGATCTGGCCTGCCACTTAAAACCCCAAAACATACCACCCCTAACGGGGCAGGAAAACCCGCTACGCGGGATGCTGCGAGGGGAACAGCCACGCAGCACAATGGCCGCCCTAAACGGGCGCTACTGGGCAGGATTCACGCCGCTGACGCGCCTTAGAACCCCACCTGACCCGATATTTTTTCCTCACCGGGAACCCAATTATAACGTTCGCTACGCCTAGTCAAGCCGCGCAAAGCGCGGCCACCGGTACGTAAATATGCGCAAGGTCACCGCGCTACGCGCCCTGACCTTCCCCACATTTCCTCCCCTAAGTCCTACGGATTGACAAGACTTCGCTCTCGTTCACTGCTACGCAGTGCCCGGTGAGGCAAAAACAAAGTCAAAGTCCTAGCTAAAGGAGTCCAAAATGCAAAAGTGCGACTGCGGATGTGGTGCAGATATTAGTGGTTGGTCAAGCGCGGCGAAAGCACGCGGGCTACGCAGGCGGATCACACGTATTTACCGCCCTAGCCACGGTACTTGTTACTACTGCGGATTACCTCTCGACCAGTACCAAGAGTGCCAAGAGTGCGGAGAACAACCCGTAATCAATCTTCCAAAAAACTAACCCACTAACCGAAAAGCTAAAGGAGTCATCATGGATAGGGATAGCGCGTTATTAAGACAGCGAGTAGACGAATTTATTAGCGAACTAGAACGCCTGGTAAAGCAGGATAGCCCGGAGGCATTATCAGAATATCTCAATGACTGCTGGGATATGGAGTTCACTTTCAACCAGCAAGGACAATTCAACGGTTTCAGCTTCGCGGTAGCTATCGGCGGGCCGAACATTTACATCACCTGCCACCGCTGCCAAGCCTTAGCAACTATTGCCGGATCATGGGGAGCAAGCAAATACCAAGACTTCCTCAACGCTGACATAAGCGATGCTATCTGGGATGAAGGAGAGCATCTAGCAGAACTAGCCACATACGCAATCGAACAGCGCAGCCACAACCCGTGGTCACACGCGGCATAAAAACACTAGAAAAAAAGGGGAAAGAAAATGACTATGACAATTGCTTCTGCAACTAATCGGATCAAGCTAGTAACCAAGATCAGCCGGGCAGACCGGGAAAAACTAACTGCCCTACCCGGCGGGGAATATCGAGGAAAATCCGCAGTTGGCTACATGGTCACTGGCGATGGAAAAATAATCACCACTGACAAGCCACAAATAGAGAAAAGTTTTTGGTTCGGAGAAAACGGATCCGACTTCCAAGAAAAAGTAGAGCTAGCAAGTAAAGCGAGCCGGGATCGCGAATACTTCAAACGCAAAAATTTAAAGCGTGCAGGCTACTATAAAGAACTTGCGAATATTGAGGCAGCGTTATCTGGCACCGCTTACTTCTTCTTATTCAACGCCTGGGGTACTGGTTCCCGTTTCTATGAGGTTCGCTGCTTCGCTAAAGATCAGTTATTGCACCCGCACACACAACTTGTTCTTAAAAGCGCTGATAGCGCGATGACACGCGAAGAACTAGAAACCTATAAACAACTAATCGAGGCCACCTTCAAAGCGTTTGACCGCCGGTTAAACACTTATCTAAAACGTTACGGCCTAAGCAAATGCAGCTATGACACCTACTGGGTAGACCGCTAAGAAATCTAGCAAGGCCGGGGCAGGCGCAACACTTCCTGCCCTGGCAACCACCCGGCAGCTAGTGTTGCCGGTAAATCTTAATAGAAGTGACCAAGAATAATTATGTACTCAAAGGAGAAAAGAAAATGAGTAAATATGGCCCGAAAATTCAATCGCTATCTTTCCTGGCTAAAGACCCGGAAGTGCGGTATAAGTCGGATGGAACAAAGATTATTAACCTGCTGGTAAACGATACCCCGATAAGGCCGGGAACCAAGATCGGGGATAAAAACCGTTACATTGGTGAGCAAATCTGGCTAGTTGCCGAGGCGTGGGCAGAAAAAGCTGAACAGATCGAAGCCTTGAACTTGAAAAAGGGCGATTATGTTTCCATTACCGGAAGGCTTTACATTACCCGTTCAGAATATCGGGATAAGGACGGGCAAAAGCGGGTACATTTTGAAAAACGGATCCGGTTTATTGAAGTCGAACTTAAAGACCCGGAAAACCCGCCGCACAAAGAAAGTTAGACCCGAAAAAACATATCTCATATAGGGAAGGCGGGCGCGATCACAGGACAAGATCGCGCCCGCTTATTGTATTCCCTCTATTCCATGAGTTTTACCGAACATAGTCGGTAAAACCTTATCGGTCTAGGTGCCGACCGATAAGCCTATATTTTCCCCTCCCCTGCCCGGTACAAGACCGGAACTTTAGGGGAGGGGATATAGCGTTAAATGCAGTAAGGGAGGAACTGTATTTAACGGTTTAGTTATCGCTGCCCACCCCAGGTGTTGAGGTTAATTTTTCCGGAGTGTTCCCGCGAAGTTTCCGCACTAAAATTGTGCCACCGCCACCGGCAACGAGTACCAGTGCGCAAAGCCCGCCAGTCATCGCAAGCGCACCAGTTTTAGCTAACTCGCCTTGACCAGAAACGCTTTGAGTTTGACTAAACCCGCCACTACCGCGCGGGGTTACATAGTTAGGATTGGTAACCGGATTTTTCGCGGGTGCCGGAGCGGTCTTAGTTCCACTATTGCCGGGAGCTGCCGGCGAAACATTGGGGGTAGTATCTGCCGGTTTAGGTTCTGGTTTTGGATCCGGTTTAGGTTCTGGTTTTGGATCCGGTTTCGGAGTAGGTTTTGGATCCGGTTTTGCAGGCACTACCGGATCGGGTGCCGGGGTAGGGTTTGGTTTAACTGTTGGTACCGGATCGGGTGCCGGGGTAGTATCTGCCGCGAAAGCAGGTAACGCCCCACCTACGCAGCATAGCGCCGCTGCAAATACTCCTGCGCATCCTTTACCTACTGCGCCGCTAATGCTCTTACGATTACTCATTGAAACTTCTCCCTTAATCATCGCTATTATTTTCCTGATTCGCCTGGCCATATTCAGTGGCCACAGTTACTGCAATTCCTGTCGGTTCAAGCTCGCGCGTATAGGGTGGCTTAATAAACCCCAGCGGGGTTAGTAGACGCACCGCACCTGGAAAAGATTTCCAGATTCGCAAGTACCGATTACTAGCCTCCACTAGCGCGACTTCTGCTTCTTTCAAAGCCCTGGTAGTTTGAGCTAACTCAGTTGCAGTAAAAGTTTTCCTTGCCATACCTCAACTCTCACCCAATATAAATAGCGTGGTCAATAAAAAAACGGCAGCCAGTCACAAAAAACTTTCCGGTAGCTGCACATCACCAGAACTGGTACATACCGGCGATAAAAAACACCTGCCAGAGTTAGATTCGAAGGTGCCACCGAGCGGGGAAAAAATAAATACCTGATCCCTTCCCCATTACTGCGGTAAAGATAGCCAGAAAACCGCGCGGCTTTACTACCGGGCACCACAAGCCGGGTAGTAAAGCCACCCACAACGCAGCGCAGGCGGTACCTGTAAAACTTTTAACCGCGCCGAGCCCGCGCCCCAACCCAAAAAGTACGGAATAAAATTCCGATACAACCTTCCGAGTAACCGAAAAGTTTTCCGAAAAAGTTTCAAAAAATTTCTGGTACACGTTCGCAAACTTTTACAGAAAAGTTTCAAAAAAATTACGGGAAAATTTCTGGTACACGTACCCGAAATTGTTCCGGTACAAAATCTGTATGCAAATCACGTCCTTAGAATCTTCTCATAACGTGACCTGCGTCATATTTTGGAAATTCGCCTCCGGCGTTGCCGGACGCAAGATGTGTTCCCATGTACCCATAGGAACCTTGTAGGACTTACGTCCTAAAGTGCGCTTCGCTGGGAAACTCTTTGTTACATGGCTTGTTACATGGTTTTGTACTGGGCTTGTGCCGGGAAATTTTGCGGTACACATTCGCAAACTTTTATGGAAAAGTTTTTGAAATTTTTCAGGAAAATTTCCGGTACAAGTACGCGAACTTTTTCTTAAACTTTGCCGCTAACTTTTCTAGTTCGAGGCACCGATCTACTGGGCGGTGGAGAGTTTGCCGGGGCTTCTTTATATAGGCATGGAAGAAGATAAGAGCAAGGCTGTCCTATGAGCCGTAGACAACCCAACGCGCGCGGCAGCTACACGCGGGTAGTTAAAGCGAAGGTAACTGAAAGTGATTATGAAAAAATTACTAGCGCGGCTCAGCGAGCCGGTATGAGTATTGCTGCATGGATTGTTAAGAGAACGGCCACCGATCCAGAAATCTTACAAACGATTGACGTTGAAGGACTAGCGGAGGCGGTAACGCAGTTGAGAATCCAGCAGCGCACCCTTGCCGGAATGGCAACTAATCTAAACCAGTTAGCGCACTGGGCAAACGCGAACGAGAACTTTCCTGCTACCGCTATTCAGTTCACTCAAGTAATCAATACGCAACGCCAGCGCTGCGCCGAAGTAGTAGACGCGCTTAGGGAGCTTTTGCCATGATAATAAAGCTCATTCCTGCCAGGGATGCAACCAGCCTGTTTGAGTACCTGGCAGGGGAAGGAAAACACAACGAACACATAGATCAGCGAGTTATCTATAACAACCAAGCATCCCCTGCCGATGCGGCGGTGCCGATCACAAAAAAAGATGCTAAAAGTCTAGCTACCGATTTTGAAACCTATCTCAAAGAGTACGGATCAACCCGCACATTCAAATCCAATCGGAAAGGGGCAAAAAATAACAGTAGGGATAAGCTAAACCTGTATCACGGGGTAATATCCCTTGACCCGGACGAAACCCCGCCAAGTGATGAAACCTGGGCAAAAATAGTAGACCGCTACTCCACCCTCATGGGTTGGCAAGAACCAGACGGGAACTATGCACCTGTAATCGCTATCGCACACGGTAAATCTGCCGGGGGAAGTCCTCACATTCATTTTGCGGTATCCACCGTAATGGCTAACGGGCAAATGATCCCGGACTCGAACTGGAAACGCCGCTCAATAAAAGCCAAAAGAAAGATCGAGGACGAGTTCGGTCTAAAACCAATCGAAACTGAGCGAGCCGGATACTCCCACCGCGACTGGAAACAAGCAGAAGAAAAACGCCGCAAAGTACGCGGGCGAACCGTTAAAGAATCACGTTATCTGCAACGCATCGTAGCCTCTGCCGCACTAGCAGCAAACAATGAAGCAGAGTTTGCAGCACTACTACGAATAAGCGGGCTAGATATAAACCCGCGTTTTGGAAAAGACGGTAACGCTACCGGGTATGCAGTAAAAATAAAAGGCGATCCCGAGTGCCCCTGGTACGCGGCAGGGAAACTCTCTCGACACCTCACCCTACCCGCGCTGCGGCAAGACCAAGGATGGGAAAAAACCAGCAACCTCGAAGCCGCACGGTTGCAGTGGGAAAAAGGCTACGCAATCTCTTTTGGTGCGCCACCCCCGCTATCAAAAGTTATGCCCGACTATGCCCGGCGTATTCGTGCATTTTCTCGCACAGCGCCCACCTCACCGGCATGGGCTACACGCGCGCGAGAAGCAGGCTCAGTTCTAGCCGCTATGAGCATGAGAATCGAGAAAGACCAGCCCGGAAAACTATGGCAAGCAGCCCTTACCCTATACCGGGCAGGAGAAACCGCGCGAAGGCAAAACCCAACCCAAGTAATGCGTGAATCAAAAATGCTTGCACGCACCCTACTAATATCGGCCAGACTCACCCGATCTAACACCAACCGGATACTGGCCGCCTCAATCATCATGGCCGGGCATCTACGGGCACAAAAACAGCTACAAGAACAATACCGTGCCGCAAACCAAATCCACGAAGTGATCCGTCAAACCTTAACGGAACTACAAGCCAACCCGCCAGAAGCAGGCGCGCCCTTAACTGCCCGCCCGATAGCGGACTTAGTGCCGCAAAGCGAGCTAGATAAAGCAATAGACGCTGGCAGAATTATTTACACGAAAGGCAAGGACACATGGCTAATCAAAGGAAAGAACCTAACCCCTGGACAAGTCGTTACTGTAACCCGAAACGATGGCGAAAAAGACCAGGTGAAAGTTGGCCAACTAACCCGCACAAACAAGGCTGGCCACAACTGGGCAACCTTCACCAACATTCCCACACCCGCTGCGCCGCGCCCGGCAAGCACCGGGCAGGTAACACCAAAGCCACGCGGCACCTCTCATGATCTTGAAATCTAAGGAAGGAAACTGATGGAAACAATTTTTGAAAACGCGGCAGATTTTACTGAACGCTATATCCGATACAACTGGGATCGGAACCTACGCGATGACACCTCTAGGCAATGGTGCCCACAGTGGTGGTGCCACCCCGAAGCGTACACGCGAATAACCTTCCTGTGGGCATGGTATGAATTCGCGTTCACCTCCGACTCTTATTCCGAAATGGCGCAATGGCTACAATTCTTCGACTACGAGATGGATGCACTCACCCAACCCGGCGGATGCTTTAGACATTGCGTAGGAGGGCACAGTGATGCCGTAGCCTACCAAGCCGAAGAATTCCCCCTCACCCCCGCCATAGACGCACTCGCGTTCCAAAGCGAAGAAAACAAACAACAGTAAAGGAAAACAGCCATGAATGATATGAACCTGCTAATCGGATCTTTAGCCGAAACCGTAGACCAACTTAAAGCCGAACTCGAAGGTGCTTTAAGCCGAATCAGCGTCCTTGAAAACCAACTCGCAACCCCGTTGGAAGAACCCGAAAATGAGTGAACCAATCTGGCGTAATCTCGCCACCCTAGATGACCAAGTAACCTGGGCACGGCTATTAAACTCCATGCCGCGCTTTTACCATTACTCCCCTGCCAACGCCTACCAAATCGCGGCCTGGCAAACCGAGTTAGCTAAAACTGATCCAAACATAGCCATAGGAGAATTAGCACTTACTAGAGCTGGCTGGAACTACCTCACAGCAGGGGGGAGAGGCAGAGCCATCAAAAAAACCGCCAAACCACTAACTCTTACATTCCTTGACCTAGAAGGCCAAGAACAAACCTGCCAAATCTACACCTATTCCCAAACCTATGGCCGCAAAATCCGCAAAGAAGCCCTACCCACACCGATAGCCGCGCCCGCACTCCAAGACCGCCTGCACGCCCTACTAGCACGCCGCGCACTATCAGTAACCCGCACCAGCACAGCACCGGGAGGTGGCCGCCTAAGCGAGAATCAACACTCAATAGAACTACCCGAAACCCCACTCACCCCGCCACTGATCCACGCGACCTGTCACATCATTGACCAACCCGATAACCTACAAATCAACCATGACGGCAGCGGTGAAATTGTGGCACAAGCCGCCACCTACGCCCTGTGCAAACACATACGTGACCCGCAGGCTCCACCCCCGCCACCACCGCCTGCCCGATGGGCTGGCGGTGACCAAATCCTGGCCGCAGATATTTATTCCCGCACCATATATGCAATCCGACAAATCCTATCCGGCCTTGAAGATGACCCCAGGCCGCTTTGGGGCAAAGCTGCACTACGCAGAATAGAAAACGCCAGGGTAGCCACCCTCACACCACCAAACAGCGAAGCAGGCAATACTGGCAATGCCAGCAATACCAGCATTGCCGATATTCCTGGCAACCCCGATCCCAGACCAATAATTCCGGTAGTACCCCTAAGCCTGTTCACCCCGAATCAGCGAGGAAAAAACTTAAACCTCACCATTGCCGCCAACCCTCCCGACAACGAAGCAGAAAAACTCGCCTCCCGCCTACGCACCCTCAAAGTCGCGTTCGATACCGCCCGGCTTGACCAAAACCCCGACCTAGAACAGGCCGGAAAAAAGGCCGGATATAAAACCGGGCCGATCCTTTTCGCCGAAACCACGCCGCTCATGGAAGGAGCCGCCTGGCACGACATCATGCAAGCCACCAAGAAAGCACGCACCCTACTACCCGTAGAAAAACGGCCAGACTCGCGTGTGAGAGGACAAAAACCCTACCAGCTATCCAGACACCAACGCGGCATATAACCGCGTTAAAACCTCAATACAAATGGTTAAGCGTGTACCCCCAGGTATTCCCTGGGGGTACACGCTTATTTTCTTACATGGCCATGCCTGGCTGCGGTAGCGCGCGTGGACGTACCGGGTTGGGTGGCTTATTCTTACGCACGGGAGGCGCACCCGAATAGGTCATTTTGCCTTCGCTCCACGACTCTATATAGATCGCTTTACCTTGCTTGTCGTAGCGCTCCACACACCGCCCGCCATCGAGTACCCCGTTCTTGGTACGCCGAACTTCTTTCAACGTGCCATCACGGTGATAAGCATATGATTCTTCCCGCCAGTTATTCTCGTCATAAAACACCCGTTCGTCCAGGACTCTGCCATGATTTACGTGCTGTTCTTGAAACAACTGCCCGTTTTCTAAGAATTGTTGATACGCTGCACCGTCCGAGTTGTGTACCCTGCCCTGATTGTCCTTCCAGATGCGATAACGGGGTACACCTCCCGTCCAATACGATTCGGTCAGTACCGCGTCATTATCGCTAGGCTTAAACAAGGGTGGAACAGATTTTAACTGGTCAGGCCGGTATCCGCTCCATGCCTTGATCTGGTCACCACCCCTGTTTACCATCACCACTGGTACGGAAGAAAATCCCTGTGCCTTTAGCTGATCTACCCAGTGCGGAGCATACTTACTTCTATACGGGATATTGTTTTTTTCCAGCCACCTAGTAGTCGATTTACACTGCATACAGTCCGGTTTTGTATAGACTACCACCTCAACATCATCATTCATTATCTGCACCTGCCTATGCCAGGCCAGGGGCAGCGCTAGGTGCCCGCCGCACAGCGGGCTTTACCGCGCTGTTAGCGGTATGAGCAGTGGATGTGGCCGCGCCTTTACTGGCGGGCTTTGCGCTACGGGCAGTACCAAGGGCTTTATTCATGTCACGCAACCGGGCTTTTTCACCCTCAGAAACCCCGCCAGGCACGGCCGATTCTTGACCGTAATTGCGCGGCCACGGCCGATCCGAATAATTCACGTACCTGCCGGTATTGCGTTCAAACTCCCGGTGTAGCCGCCCATCACCGGTACCGCCCAGCAAATCCGCATCTATAACGTCATAGCCCAGCCCGCCTCTAAAGGTGTGTTGGCCTGCGCTATTTACCCGGTGGTTACGAATATGATCTGCCGGGTTCAAGCCGCGATCATGATAAAACTTCTCCACCAATGGCCAATCATTGGGGTGGATAGCAAATGTTCTCACCCCCGTCATCGGGTTTTCTCGAAGGATTTTAAGATGCATCCGGTCACGCCAGTAATCATCCATTAAAATTCACCACTCAATCATTTATGGAAACTGCACCCTTAATGGGTCTTGCATCTCTATAAAGATTGAGTGGCAAACCCTGCACACTATTTACTCATTGAGGTAGCGCGCTGACGGCGAGCCTGCCTTACCCGCACGCGCCGTACTTGTTTACCCTTGACCTGTTTCGGATCAGGGCTGCGCCCAGCAATAGGTTTACCGAAAGCCGCGTGTTGATCGGCAATACTCGCCGCCTCAGTTTTACTAGCACCGCTAGATTGCAAACCATTAGCAACCTCGCGCTTATGCTCACTAGACCCATACACCACCTCACTAGATGAGGCCGCCTCCAAGCTATCAGTGCGAGCATGGCGGGAATCGGCTTGAAGATCATCTATTAGCTCCGAATCGGCTTCAATATCCCTTGCATCCTCATTAGCTATGACTTCCCGTGCCTGCCGATCAAGGGAATCTGCCACCTCGCCGCGATCCACGCCCGAATCTTTTAACCGATCTGCCTGTGCCTCTAGCGCGTTGGCTTCGGCAATGAGAGCTTCAAGTTCACTATCGGAAACCCCGTCAATAAGATTGGCTAACCGGACGCTATCACCGCCGGATTGAGTAATCATTTTCTCAAAATTGCCAGGTGCCCAGGACGCATACTGCCGCATAATGATAGTTTCTCTAGCAATATCGCTTACCCTAGCGGCCACCTGCCCAACCCTTTGCTGGCCAGAATGGACAGTGCGCAGCACTTCACCCCAGGTTTCATCACTTTCTTGCATCAGTAATCTCCTTGTCTAAATTGTTTGGTATCAAATGCAAACACTTGCGTATCTACCTGGTCAGGATTAGGTGGCGGTGTCCAGTCCTCTACCTGTTCAGCGCTAAGTAAATGAATAGTTTTCATTTCCTCTAAACCGGGCAGGGCAGGAACATAGTCGCGCCTCCAATAAGGAACCGGGTTAATCAGCACCGGCCGCATACCCGCCCCCATAACCACAGCCCTACCCGTAGGAAGTGCCGCTAGATCAGCTACGGGTAAAATCTGTTCGCGCGATACCTGCCGTGAAGTAGAAACCCCCATACCCTTCCCATAGGAAGTAGATACGTGGGTTGTCCAATACTCACCCACCAGGTCTGATACTGCTTTAAGGAACTCGGTTTCCGATACCCCGCCCCCATAAACCTTGATCGTGGCGGCAGACCAAAGTTTTCGCATACCCTCTTTACCCCACACCGCTTCGCCTTGGGAATAGGACTGCAAAATCGTGTCCACGATAATGCCGCGTGAACCATAGTGGGAATACATATCGGGTAGCCGCGACCACTTACAGACGTTTGCCGCCTCATCGAGTACCAGCATCATCGGCACCGCCAGCCTTCCTCTCGCTTGCCGTTCCGCTTCGCGTTCGGCCGCTTGTGCCACCGCCACTGTTAGCGCAGTAACCAGCGGGCCTGCCGTGCCCTCACCTTCCTTAGAAATCATGAACAGGCTTTGCCGATTCTCTTTTCCTCCCTGCCGGTTAGCCGCGCCCTCTTTATGCCAGGTAGACACAAACTCGGCCACGTCAAACCGGCGGGCACCCGGACTCGGGGTAACCCAGGCCATAGCGGCAGCATTTAGCATGACAGTACAAAACCCGCGCGCAGTCTGTATATATCCATCACGCTGTTTCGGATTGACCGCATACATACCCGCTACTAGCTCACCCAATGCACCATCACCTGAATACTCAGACTCTTTTAGCACCGATACTGGGGATAGATCGTTCGGGTTTTGCAGCCACGACCACACCTGGGAGATCGGGAACCCTCCCCTAGCTGCCGCTAAAAATAGGCCAGCCAGCAAATCCTGCCCGGCAGGATCAAAGTGAGGATCGACCCGTGCGTCAGCAGACCGGGTAGCAGACGCGAAAATTTCTGCCAACTCCTTAGCCTTCACCGCATCCGTCACAAATGTAAGCGGATCCCAATACCACGAGGTGGCTTCACCCACAACACCTTGCGGATCAAACACCCACACCTCATCGCGGCGCGCCCGATACCTACGGCAAATATCTACCAGGTCACGCTTGTTTGAGGTAGCAACTATCACACCGGGGGCATCACAAATAAGCGGTACTGCCCGCGCGGTAGTTTTCCCACGCCGAGGACCCCAAATATCAATCATGACATCCTCGAACCCTGCATAAACACCACTTCCCGCGCCAACGGCGCGGCCAATAAGCATCCCCGGCGCGGCCACGCCTAACGCTTTCGAGGATTTACGGGTATTGGCCAGACTTGCCCTGCCTACCCCGCGCGGAGCCATCACTCGCGCCATATCATCAACCAGTTCCCGCTTACCGCGTAGAACTTTACGCAAGGCAAATAACCCGACTATCAGGACAAACGTCACCGCAAACAGGGCTGCGGTACACCCGATCTGAGCGTGAGTCCATATCCGTTTACCTAATAGTGTTTCAATCAATAACTGGACTGGCCGAAACCCGCCCATACGAGAACCAGAAAATAGCCCGCCTAGCTCATAGCCTGCCCAAACCAGCACAGCCAGGGCGAACCCGCCACCAATAGCAGTGATAACTCCCCACTCGTGCCAAAAAGTGGACGTGCCACGCGCCCCCGTAGTGCTTTTATTCACCACTACCCGCCTCATGCCGGTTAGCCCACAACTTATTAGTGTCACTAAGTGCCAGTTCACGGTTAGTTAGCTGCACCTTGATAGGGATACCAGGCCGCTCAGCCACCTTAATTAAGAATTTTCCTTGACCGGGTGGAGCCTGCTTTTCACCCGCTGTTATCTGCCAAGACGGCGGGGATTGCCAGGAAACTAGCATCGCTTTTTCCTGGCTAGAAAGCGGAATCACCTTCGCTACTTTCTCAGTTTCTTCCGCACTCAACCCCCCGCACAGCACCATCCCTGAGCGGGCAACGAACCCTTTAGCCTTGGCCACATCCTCCGGATTAGGTAAAGCCTCAAGATCGTTAAGGGTGTGAGTAATCATTGCCTGCCCTACCCCGCGCGCACGGTTAAGCCGGGTTAGTTCATCAATCCGATTAACCATGCCCACGCCCGCGCGAAGAATACGCCAAAGCTCATCCATCACGATGAAATAATGGCGGCGCGGGGCAAGACCCGCGTTCGCTAACGCTTGCGCCACGTTTACTTGCGCAAAACCATAAGACCAACAAGTCAGCAGTACCGCGCCTTGAATATCCTGAGCGGCGCGATCCAAGTCGGAAACATCGAAAACCACCGGGCGATCCAGACGCATCGCGGTCGTGGTAGCCTGCCCAAACACTTGACCCCACCTACCCACGGTAAGCGCTGTAAGTGAGGCTTCTAAAGCCTCCGTAGCTTCCTCATAACGGCTACGATCACCCCTAGAAAGTGCTACATCATCCAAAGCCGGTGGCATAGCGCGAATAACCTCTAACACGTCCGCAATAACTGGAACCTTCCCAGGATTATTCTCATCAAAAACGCGCAGCGCCTCAGACAGGATCGACTCATCACGATCCCCGATACCGCCACGGCGCACCAACTCAATAAGTGCGCACACCATCTGCACCTGCCTAGAGCGCGCCTCACCGGCCAGCAACTCCCCTTCCTGGCCACCAATACGGCGTGCCGCCTGCATAGCCCCGCCCGTATCGAGCGGGTTAATCAGGTCTTTACCGGCACCCACAGACACAACCTGCCCATCTAAGGCAGCCACCAAGTCCACATAGTCCGGTTTAGTATCACCCAAAACCAGCGGCACCGTGCCCTGCCCGGCCAACCCAAGCGCCATCCGGCGAATCAAAGTTGATTTACCCGTACCCGGATTAGCCAGGCAAAACACGGACGGGTTAGAAATAAGGCTCGCGCGCTCAAACCATGAGATCGGGTCGCAACACACAGTCGATACGGTACGTAAATTAAGCCCCAACGGCACCCCGATCATCGGGGCAGACGTACCCGAACAGAACGGATACAACCCGCAAACCTGCACGGAAGTTCCACGCCAAACCGGCAATTGTGGAACCCGCATCATACGTCCAGAAAATCTTGCTGCCGGGGCACCCCACTTATCCAAGGCTTTAACCCGCCGTTTCTTGCGTGCCAACGTTATCCCTCCATTACCGCAGGAAGAAGGGAATACTCACTCGGCACAATCCCCAAGGGCAGACAGGCCGCAAACCCTGAATCCTGCAACCCCCAACAACGCCTAAGCCTGATCCTGGCCGCAGAGGCGAGATTATCAACCACCGCCGCTACATCATCTACCGAACAATCCCAAGAACCCGTAGCAGTCACAAACAACCCGAATTCTTCCAGTCCGGCACCGCTGGCTTCTTCCGAGGCAGTTTGAGCCGCGTTCGCGGCCTCTAACGAAAGACGCGCAACCTCTTTCTTGTTACCCTGCAAACGTTTCGCCGCATTCCGGTAATCCTTGTCCACCACAGTGGCAGTTTTTCCTGCCGGGATAGGGCGATAAACCAGCGTGACCCTTTTGCGGCGAATCTGGGAAGAAGGCTCAAGCAGGGAGCTGAGAACATCCGATCTAACCACACCCCTGGGGGCATCACACATTGCCCACGTAATCGAGGTTGCACCCTCATGGCGATACCGATCCCAATATGCTTTTGACGCACCGGGGCCAGCATCTTTCCACCTAATCTTTGGTGCCTTGCCTGACTCATAGGCAGCACGCGAAAACACGTCCTGCGAATCAGGGTCATATGCTACCCGCACCAGCGCGGCCAGCCCCGCCCCGTCCAACGGGCGCACATTACCCGCGCCCGCCCCGGAAAGCATCGAAGTAAGCCCTGGTAGCTGGCTTGACAGTTCGTGACACATATCTTTAACCCCGCGCGCCTTCGAGGTTGAACGCGCCTGACCGGCATAGGTTAAAGTCACGTATCCACCGATCCTAGCTGCGCCCACCGGGTAAGAATCCGCTACCTCATCAAGCATTGCTTTAGCTAACGGGTGCGCATCTCGCGCCATATTACCCTCGATTTCAGCGCGCAGACCGAATCCGGAATCTGGTGCAGTTTCTATACACGCCTGAGCCTGCACCAAGCCCACTTGGTGCCCGAGTTCAGCCAAAAACTGACCCCACTGTGCTACCCAGTTATCAATCACATCCCGATCCACCAGTGCCATACCATCAGGGGAAACCTCCAACACTACCGAGTAGTACCCGGTCTGCTGGTGGTGTAAAACCGCAAATAATCGCCCATAGGCATCGCGCGCCTCATACAGCGCGGTCGCAGCAAGAATCCCTGGCAGGCGATAAGACCCCCGAGAAGCCACATTTAGCAGCCCTGAAACATATTTATCTGTACCCGCCTTGCGGGATCGAAAAAAGCTCATCCTATCTCCTAAAACATCACCAACAGACCTGCCAGACCGGCCACGAATCGAGAACACCCCTAGCGCGCAAGCCCCTGCCGCTAGCAGGGAGCCGCCATAGCGAAGCGAGTTGGTAAATAAAATAATCAGCATACTTACCGCGAATAACACTACGAACGAATAAGTAGTAAACGCGGAAAATTTCCATACACCGGCCGAAGCGGGCTTACGCCAGTTCCCATAACCAGGAACCTTGCGAACCTCACTCACTTATATTCCACCGCCCCCTCAGCACTAGAGCGAGCAGCATCAGCGGTCATGGACGCAGCCTTCTTAGCGCCATCAGCCGCAGCACCTACGGCCGCACCGGCAACTATTCCTACCGGGCCAGCCGCAGCCCCTGCCGTAGCACCGGCACTGGCTCCACCGGCAGCCGCGCCACCCCCGGCCGCACCAGCCGCGCCAGCCTCGCTGGCAGCGCCAGCATTACCAGCACCGCTGGCAGAAGATGAACTGCCGCCACTCCCTGTGCCCTCACTGGTTGCGCCCGCAGAACCGCCGCCACCAGAGCCAGAGCCAGAGCCGCCAGTATCGCTGGCACCGCTGGCAGAAGATGAACCAGACGTGCCAAGCATCTTTGACATCATCTTGAACTGAGCGATAGTCGCTCCGCCCGCCAGGGTGGCACCGAACATTCCAGCAGCCATACCACCTGCCGAAGAATCCGAGGATCCAAGGGCACTGGCGGTTGCTGGCATTACCAGTTTCATAAGGGCTGGCATTGCAAACACGCACCCAAGCAATAAAGCTAGGGGAGTCAAGGCAAACGCCGTAACTGAATTTACGTCATTAACATCTTTAAGCGGCGTGTTACAAAGCATCAGCGCGGCTGACCAAATAAGGGCACCAACTGGCTTAAACAGCATGAACGCGACCGTCCATGCCACTATCTTTTGGCACCATTCCCAACCGAGCTTAGTGGACGCGAACGAGGCCGCGATCGGCCCCATACCGGCCAAAATGAGTAGAATACCGCCGCGCAGCGCCAACTGGAACATCAAAATTAGCGAAATTATTAGCACGAAAATAACTAGAATAAACGACATAAGCCCAAAAGCTGCCGGGCCAGCCGCCGGGCCAGCCCCAGCAGCTAAATACCCCACCATTTTAGCCAGACCGTCAGGCTTTACCGGGCCAGCAATCCATTTAGCCAACGCATCCGTACCAGCCAAACCTAAAATGCACGCCGAAAGCCAGCCCGAGGACATTAGCGCGAACGTGAACAGGCCACGCGCAATATCACGCAACGGCTCACCGCGCTGCGTAATCACTATCCGTGCCGCACCAATCATTAACGAACACACCATTAACAGCCCTGCTAACGCGCCAAATGAGGTGGAAGTTTTATTAGTGATTTTCGCGCCCATCGCTGAATCGGGCAGGATCGGGGTAAACTCGATCCACATTTTCCCTAACATCGCTAAAAGCCAAGAAAGTGGCTTAGTAATAAACCCTATAACCCCTTCAAAAGCAGAACTCGCTAACTGCCCGAACCCATCAGTTAGCGCGTCCGTTATCGCTGACTTCATAATCTCAGATGGTGACAAACTCGGACTGTTTGCAGCCTTAGCCACTGCACCTGTCACAGCATTTGTCGTAGCATTTGTCGTAGCAGAAAGTCCCTTCCCAAGCGAAGCATTTGTCTTTTTGACAAGATCTTGCACCGGGGCTTTAATAGCCTCCAACTGCTGTTCCCTATCATTAGACGGGTCAGCCTGAGCAACCGGAGCAGTAAATAAGCAGGCCAACGCAAGAAAAACAGCTAAAAATACTAAAACAACCCGGCGGGCTTTACACATTATTCATCACCCACCCGCACATACCGCCAGGAATCATCCAAGTCGAGCTGATCTAAAACCTTCATATTGGCACTGCCGAAAACCATGCGCCAATGCCAATCTCCGCCAGTAAATTCCATCGGCATTTTTACCCATACACTCGTGCCTATCGGGGTATCGGAAACTAGTTCAACCTCACCATTAACCTTGCCGTAACCGGTCACGCGGTAAGCAAATACCTTGCTCCCCCCACGTACCGCGAGATTATCTAGATCGGCTTTATCAAAATCGGCAGTTATCTGGCGGGCTTGCGCCAAGTTCGGGCCAGACACAGAAAACTTAACCACATCAGGGCGAGCAGACGTATCCCACGCCTGCCAAATGTTCATCGCCGCCAAAGCCATGCCGGCACGGGAATGTTCAAAACAGCGCGGGGCACCCGCCTTAGTAACCAGGCCGGGGCCGACATTTTTCACATACCCAATATCAGTACCAGAACTCACTGGCCGCCAATCAATGCCGCTACCAGAATCTAAGTTCTCTCTATCAGAGGCACCCATGTTGCAGGGCGAATCCCCCCGGGCAATTATCTCGGCCTGCCCAATGTTATCCTTCGACTCAAACAATCCTGGTAAATAGCTCCACGCAACTACCGCGACCGCCGCCAGCAACAGCGCGGCCAAACCAAAGCCCCATCCCGGCCAGGTTTTACGGCCTGAGTCAAGCCTCCTGCTTCTTCTACCCACAACGCGCCCCCTTTACATGAGCGCGGAAACTATTTGCGTGGCCACACCAATAATCACGCAAGCACCCATAGCAAGACCCAGCCGCTTGGTAGCACCGGCAGAACGATTTTCGTCCTGTAACGCCAACATTGCGCCCGCAATTAAGAACCCGATAACCGCAAGCAAGGTAACAATGGACTTAACCCAGCCGCCCATTGTTAGGAATTTATCCCAGCCCGGAGGATTAACCGCCGGAACATCCGGTGCAGCCGCACCTACAATCCCAACCAAGTGAGATACCGCGTTGATAGTGTCGATAATCATTTATTTTTCCTTTCAATCAAATGTTTGACTTTCAAAACTTGTTTCGGAGCAGCCAGCCCCTCCACGGAGGCCACCGAATAACATTCCTCAGAAAATGGCACAAGAAACGCTTCACTAAAAGCGCCCCCAACCAGCTTGAAAAGCGCTTTCACTTCCCTTGAAATCCTGCCGGGAATCGCGCAGGTGGCAACCAGAAACAACTCACTAACCGCGCCGCCCCGCCCAGATGACCACACTTGAGCGGCCTTTGATGCTTGTTCTAGGCCGTAAGCCGAAGCAGTACACGCCACCAGCCCTATTACCGGCCATGCACACGAGGGGAACACGCCCGGATTCAGTACCGGCAGGCCAAGCCAATGCCCAAGAGAAGAAGATCGTGACCCGCCGTGCGATGCTAAGACCACGCCTGGCGCGCTCACCGTTTCAAAACGGGAGGGGCCGACCTGCGCCGAGTTTGCCGGATCGGGCAGCAAAAATCTGCCCGGCTCATCCTGAACACTCTCAGAAAGCACCGGGCTAGGCGCTGGTGGCTCTACCGCGAACGCAATCTCCGCTGGCAGCCCTAAAAACCCTTCCTCCACACCTATATAAAGACCGCCCGGCACACCACCTATATAAAAGCGGGAAGAATCATACCTAAAGGAAGGAAAACTGATGGAAAGCGAAAACCAGCATCCGGCAGATATTCAAATCCAGCCAGAAGGCACCTACACTACAAATCTTCGAGGCATCACCAAAAGCCACGCAACACTTAAAGACGCGATAGCCGAGATACAAACCAAAGCCAAAGCCTGGGATAGCCCCATACCTTGCACCATAACCACGAAGGCAGGAACCTGGCCGGCAATCATCCCTCAAGAAGGAAACCCGCAGCCCACTGGTACGCCACCTGCGCCAAATCACTCACCCGCCCCGGCCGCGCACCCACGGCTAGGTGGCGGGAAAATCGTGGAAACCATCCCACTAAAGCCCCTGTGACCTATCACACTCGCGCCCGAATATCAGGGTGTCACTATGACACCCTGATACCACCAAGCATTATGACCTCGCTCACACTAACTGTCGGGCGTGGTTTGTCTAAGTATTAAGACTTTTACCCACTCCCACGAGATACAGCTACTTAACGATGCCTGTACCGGTACACGTCATGGACTCATCAGCGCCAAGGAATGTTTTCGGGCAGGTAACTTTCACGCCCTTGGAGTCGGTAACCTTAATATCCCACACCGGGCTTGCGCCAATGTTCTTAACCTTGTAAGTAAATTCCACTTCGGAGCCGGGCGCGATAGGCAAGCCAGAGGTTTTACCGTTACCGTATTTGCTTATCCGCAGTTCCCCAGGCATATCAGGTCTTTCGCAAGCAGAACTACCAACGCTGATTACAGTTTTGTCCTTGTTGGCCAGTTCAATAGTTAGCCCCGACTTCATAGTCATCTCAGCGAATTCTGCACCGTAACCACTAGGATCGGGTTGTTTTGACCAAGCCTGTTTACAAGGGCTTTCCTCACCAAACTGCAAGCCCGGCTTTTCCCACGGGAATTCGGATGTATTTCGCCGTAAGCAGTTACCTTTAGAAAGCACTTTAACGTGAGGTTGCATAGGATCTACTTGTTTCCAGTTGGCAGTCCACTGGCCGGGGCTACCTATCATTCCCGGCTTTGTAAAATCACCGATAGCGGTAGTGCCTTCCTGGTCGCTTTCTTTACCGTCCTGCTTAATAAACTTATACGTTATACGGTTGGTAGAATCCACTAGGTCATATGGGGGCGAAGTAGTGTTAGCAACCAAACCGCTGAAATGGGGGTTGAGTTTTTTCTCGATGTCGCTATCAAATGAATTACATTCCTGGTCATCATGCCCGCCACATGCATTGTTGTGCATAAACACCAGCGGGGAGTTATCAATCATATATCTAAGTTCATACTCATTGGTGCGTTCGTTTGTGTAGTCGGCTACCCGAAGCGCTATATCACTAAGCGTTATCTCCACATCCAATAGTTCCCCGGTTTTGGCTTCGTAAGCGGCTTTTGGCCATCTCAAAGTGATGCTGCCGGGAATGTTTTGAGCCTGGCCACTGTAATCGGTGATCGCGGCTTTATCTACGTATTCCACATACATACGTTTTCCCTGGACAAGCCTAAACTTCCCATCAGGGCTATATGTATAGGTGGTGCCAGGAATATCCCCAGGCACTTTTTTTCCGCCAGTTACTTGCGCATCGTTTAACGAAAAGTTACTTTTCCCGCCAATGCCGCAGTTAAATTCGCAGACTTCTGGTTTATCTTCCGCCCTAGCTGGGGAGCTAATCCCCATTAGGCCGGTAACGGCTACGCCTAGCAGCGGAATCATAACAGCCAGTTTTTTCAAAACGCTTTTATTCATGTTTCTTTTCTCCTGTGCTAATCAGCAGCCATGTCGCAATCGCTATCCCGGTAACCCCAAGACCAGCGGATACATATAACTGATCCAGTATTAGTAATACTGGGCAAGCAAGCAGGCAGGCTGTCGCTAGGAACGCGAGAAGTATTTTGATCACTGGTTCACCTCGATTTTGCTGGCAAGAACTATTAACACTGCCCACCCTGTGATTGCTAACAGCACGCTCACAAGGGGCAGGTTAAGCGTGTAACAGATCGGGGATAATAGAATCATTCCTAAGCCAGCTATTCCCGCTAATGTTTTACTCACGATGCCTCCTAATCCCGATACCACCAGCAATACCGGCTGCACTAATACCGATAGCGGCCATAATCCCGGCACCGGTAACCGCTAAGGGTGTAGAAATGCTTGGTTTGTCAGGGGATGCCACCACCGTGGCAGGCGCGGGCGGGGTTTCGGTTTTGGGAGGGTCTGGATATTCTGCTTCAACCCTTATCTTTACTACCGCTTTTTGCCACCCCGCATTAACCCTATTTCCACTGGTGGCTTCAAAATCGAAGTTGTAATCTAGTACCGTATTCGCGGCTTCATCTACTTTCAGTTCTGCTCCGTCAATACCTTGAAGTGGCAGTGGAGTGGTCATATCTTTTACCGGGATACCATTTACCGTTAAATCTTTGAAAAAGTCATCCGTTCCGCCTTTAAGGATTGACCATTGGCTGGATTTGAGCCGGATCTGTTTCTTCGTGTGGTTGCACACCTTAAACGTTTTTTTCTCGTTTATACTCGGTGCTATGGTGCCACCTTCCAAGATCGGCAGTTCGGCCACGTAGCCATCTCCTTCCTTCACAAAGTCAGCGGTGGAGCTTTGCACCCCGTCCTCGGTGAACGAAATGTCGTAATCGGCACCGCCGCAGCCTCCTGCCGCCAGGGCTGCCGATAATATGATTGCGCTAAGCATCTTTCCTGCCTTTCGGTGAAGTCTTGGTTAGCGATAACCAGATAAGTGCCAGGGCGCAAATACCCACCCCGATCTGATAGGGGCGGTGATAAACACCGTTTTGTTTAAAAATGCCGGTCACTATGCCCATTACTTGAGATTGGTCAATGGATGCATCATCTACTTCGTTGGCATCGCCTCTGGTGGTCAAAGTTTTACCACCAGCGCCTATCGCTACTATTCGGTGTACTATCGGTACCTGGTATCCTGGCGCGTCAATCAGGATGACTTCCCCAACTTGAGGATCGGTAACCGGCCTAACCAACACATATGATCCTGCCGGAATGGTTGGTTCCATTGATCCGGTTTTGATCTGGTACAACTTACCGCCCACCAGGATCGGGTAAGCGTTTACCGCTATAATCCCGATAATCCCTAGCGTGCCGAGCGTACCGCAAAGTTTCTTTAGGATTTTCACTTGCACCTCACCGCCTCACGGTAAAGATTTACCTTCGCGCTGATCGGCTGCTCGTCACGGTACTTCTCGGTTAATTTGGCGTTCCAGGTGTCCTTATCCTCGACCTTTTGCCCGTACACGTTTACACCCGTAACTTGACCAATGTTTTCGTACTCCCCTACTTGTTTTTCCTTGTTAGCACCGGATGTTTTAGCTACCACACACGCATATTTAGCGGTGGAAGAAATATCTTCAATCTTCCCGCTCGCAGCATCGCAGGAACATTTGGAAGGATCATCTACTGCACTGACGCTGTATTCATAGCCTGGTAGTTTCGGTGCTATATCCAAGGCAACTTTGAAGGGCTTACCCGAAGCACTGTAAGAATCCATAGGGATAGCAACCGCGTTACATTCCCTGCTGTCTACGTCAGCTTTAGAGAATATGGATTTTTCCTCCCCATTAGCTTTGATCCCCATAACGTTAAATGCCTCAGTTTTAACGGTGAGGCCGGGCGCACTGTCGCTGTCGCTCCATAGCGCCATAGCTGAGGACACAGACGAAAACGACAAGGCCAGCCCCATGCCTAAAGCAAGTATTCCTCGCCGTCTAATAGAGCTAGTTTTCGCGTGTTTACCCATTGTCACGCACCTGCTTTCCGGTAATCTTGGCATCTTCTAGGACTTTCGCAGGAGGTGCTTGCCCCGCTAGCAACCCGCCTAAAGTGGCATCTTTGGTTCCCTCGGCTTTCACCGATTTAGTTAGCAATCCTTCGGTGCTGCCGTGTACTACATCTATCTTCTTGCCTGCCTTATCGGTGATCTCGCTACTGCCTGATATTTGTACGGCAATGTTTTTTCCTTCCGCACTGATCCTCACCGGGTAGGACACCTTGTAGGATTCGCCCGGCTCCACAAACGCGGCTCCATCCGTTACTGCTTCAACATTCCCGTCACAGTCATGGGTGATCGTGGGTAGTCCGGTAATCTCGACTCTTAGGTCACCGGATTGGATAGCGATATTGCCTGCATCTGCTGCATCCTCCCAGTGGGATATGGCAGCGCCAGCACCCCCCAGCAATAAACCAAAAACGCCTAATAATGTTGGTAATAGTAGTTTTTTCTTGTCCTTCACGGGTTACTTGGCCTCCTTAATCTGGATTAACTGCCCGTTAATACCCACTAAGTTCGCATTGGTGGCCGCTCTTACCCGATCCGGGGTATCTTTATCAAAATCGGCTTTGATCCGCAGCACGTAATCGGCTTTTCCATCGGCCTCTTTAGTAACGTCTTTAGGCCACAATTGAAGTTTTGTTGATACTAAGTTTCCGCTGGCAAGCGCTTTACCCATAGGCGCGCCCTTGTCATCGGCTTTAAATATCGCGGTAGTGAACGTTACGCCTTGAGAATCAGCTAATAACTCACCCGTACCTTTGGCTTTAGGATCAACCTTGAAATCCGCCACCATGTTCTTGCCGTCCAGGGCAACATCTAAGGCAATATCCCTTGCCCACGTATCTCCTGGCACCATCTTGTCTTTACTAAGATCGACTATGGTGCCGTTTCTAATACCGTCAGCGGATATGTCGCGTACTGCGCTTTGACTACCAACTTCGTTTATATCCAGATTGCCTGGCTCGATAATAACCTCAGTAGCCTTGGCAGAGTCTTTCCAATACGCACCCGCACCCGCTACCGCGCCCGCACCCAGGCTGAAAGCGACTCCTAATGCCACCACGGCGGCATATTTTCTTGTTCTATTCTTCAAAGCGATCCTTTTGTCGAAGCGTTTAACCGCACCCATATATCGGCGCAGCATCCCGCGCCTATATAAAGACCCCTCGGCAAACAAATCACTTATTGAACGCACTCACCCATATCCAGGGTGAATACTCATAAGCCCTACTGTGAGCTATCGCACTTACGCTTAAATATCAGGGTGTCACCATGACACCCTGATAACACCGGCGCTATGACTTCCCTCACACGTCTTTTATGCTGCTCGAACCTGTCCTAGCCAGGTGGCAAGCCCGGCTGCTTTTTCGGCACCATCGGGAACCAGCGTTTTACTTCCCGCGCCGCGCGCACCGACTACTAGCCGCATCCATTGCTCAGCCTGTTTTGGCATTACACCCATGCCGGCCAATAGCCGATCTTCTTTTACCTTTTGGTATCGGTGTGCTGGCTTATTCGCTGCCGCTATTTGCACTACCCTTAGCGTGCCTGACCACGCTAAGGGGGCAGGCGTGCCGCCTTCTATTAAAACCAGCACCAATGATACTAGCGGGCGCGAAGCCATTAGCACCTCGAAATCTACAAGATCGCTGGCATCTAGGCCGCTTGCTACGGGTACCGCAACCTTTCGGGCAAATGCTAAGTCTGAAATCTCTACATCTCCCAGCAATAGCGGGGTGCGCTTTTGGGAATCTTTCTCTGCCTGCACTTTACGGAACGCATCCAGTAGCACTATCCTCCAAGGATCAGATGAGTTGATAATATCTGCACGAAGTACCCGCACAGACTCCCATGCCTGCGCCAAGAGATTAGCTGATACGAACTTGCACCGCTCAGCCAGGCCGCGCGAGAGTTCATTAACCACTGTTGCACGGGCAGCATCATCCCAGCAACGCTCATGCGCTACCCGCAACGCTAGTTGCAACGGGTCACGCTTAGTTACCCCAACAAAACGGTAGTCCTCTACCGGCAACACCAACGCTGGCTCAACCTGCGGCAATATATGCATTCCCATACGGGAAACCGTGATTGACCCCTTGAAACCCGCAACCCAGTTTTGTGAAATCTCAAGTAAACCCGCGTTTTGTAGCCATAGCCAAGCCCGCGAGATAGAGCTGACAGAATACCCGGTGGCCTGCGCTACGTATTCTTTGGAAACCCCAAGCGCTACCCCGCGTGAGTCCACCCAGCGGGCAAGCTCAAATAGGCCTGCCCTAGCTGGTTTGGATAAGCCTTGTTGCAGACTAACCCAGTTTGCTGCCTGCACACCCACTCACTCCACCTCGCTACCCACGCAACCGATCAGTAGCACCGCACCGAATCGCAACCCGAACATTTGAATCAACCCTGCCCTGACCAGTCGGGATAGCACTCGTTGTACCGTGCGCACGCTAAACCCGGTAATATCGGCTACCCGAAACACCGGACGCATCACAAACCCTGACTCATCAGCCAAACCAGACAACACTAACGCCACGAAACGGGCAGTTGGAGCCTGTTCAACTTCCCATACAGCGCGGCGAAACCCGCCTGGATTAAACCCGCCCTCACTCATGGCTCACTCCTGCTTGCACGGCTTTTCTAAGCGATTGCGACACCGATTCTCCTGCCTGAATCGCCTTATCGAACACGCCGCCACCAGCAGCTAAGATTTTCTCTGCCCGCTTGCGCCAATGTTTTTCGTTACCAACGGCTGACTTGTTGATCCCTAACGCGGCAGGGGTAAAAAACCAGGCCACCTCCCGCGCCACTTCCACCGTCAACGGCTCTGCTTCACTTGCTGTTTCTTCCTCTAAAGGCAGTATTACCTGCTGTTTTGCTGTTAATCGTTCCGGTGGCACAGCGGGAGTGTTTTCGATTCTCCAACACGCTAGGCCGGAAAGATTTTTCACTGTATCGGGTAGTGGATCCTGCCCGATAAATCTTTGCAATTCTTGCCTAGACCAGCCATTACCTAGTCTTTCACGCAGAAGGCTAGTAGCTTTTATTGCTGCCGAAGTAGACAGTTTACGCAGATCGGCAGGCAGGCAATCTCGAATCAAATCCCAATCCGGCGCACCCGGTTGAGTGGCTGTTTTGCCCGCGGAGCAGCTTTGCTGCAAGCGGGCAGAAGTAGTTTCAGATTTTTTTCCAACCAGCCCCGCCTCTACGCGGCCAGGTGCCACTTGGGGGGTAGGGGGGTTGGGATAATTTAATTGACGGTTATATGAATCATATGGTCGCAGTATTTTGCTGGTGTGGACGGCGCTATTTTGCGGATGTGGCTTCACACCCGCAGATTTTGCGTTAGTGGCGCTACCAGCATTAACACTCTTTTTTGCCACACCCGCAGATTTTGCGGATGTGGACAGCGGCGGAATGATTACCGGATTTTTTCGATCCCGGCGTACCCGGTAAGTGGTGCCGCACCGATGCTTATGCGAGGGTCTACCCTCACACGCGCCCTCCCCTGAATCGCACCACCGATACCTTGGTTCCCGCTCGATAAACCCTTTAGCTTCAAGCGAGGTTAAATAATCCGTTAAAGACCGATCTGAACAAAGCGCCCGCCTCGCTATCTCGTGGCGGGCACGCCAGGTAATATCGTCATCATTAGCGAACTCGGCCAAAGCTAAAAGAACTAGCTTTTCGCCGCGATTAACGCCTGCTACTTCATCAAATGCCCACGTAAATGCCCTAATACTCATGACACACCACCCAGGCAACGCGCGGTTGGGCAAGGGGAAACCACACTTACAAGCGGGCCGAAAACGCCATCAGCCACGCCCTGTAATATCTCGGCAGCATCTCTAGCCATATCGGCAGCCACTAACACTTCGCCTTGACCAGAAACCGCTATTTCGCCGCGCACCAGCGCGCGGGCAGCTTCTTCCAGGCCTTGAGCAAGCTCAACAACACCGCAATCTTTACACACAATAAACTCCTAAAAAGAATACAAAAACCTAACCCAACCAGCTAAAACACCGCTGGTCAGGTGAAATAAAAATGAGAAACTAAACGGGAAATACCCTTAAAAACAGCAAATACGGCTAACCTATAAACACCACCCCTTCCGAGGGTTGGTTATGTAGAAAAAAACAGCCGGTACCGGGGAAAATGC
This sequence comes from Varibaculum massiliense, assembly GCF_900106855.1. NCBI lineage: Bacteria > Bacillati > Actinomycetota > Actinomycetes > Actinomycetales > Actinomycetaceae > Varibaculum > Varibaculum massiliense. The sequence continues at coordinate 1,000,937 of NZ_FNWI01000004.1, forward strand.
TAAAAAGCCCGGTACCGGCCAGGCACGCAACCACGCGCCTAAACCCTCCACCACAGAGGGGAAGATATTAAATATACAAGTCGCGGTGCGCACCTAGATCACCAGCGAAGATTGTTTTTCGTGGAACGCCTCAAACATCTTTGGAGTCAGCAGAAAATTAATTTTCTTTACTTCCTCGCGATAGAAAAAATATCTTCCTGTCGCGGTGCGCAAATGGGAGAGCTTTCCAGCGTTTGCCCAGCGGCGCAAAGTTTGACCCGGCACCCCACACAACCCTTCGGCTTCTGAGGTACCGATCAAACCATTATCTTTAAGCGTTTCAACAGTCATACGTTCAGAATAGTTACGTTTGTTAAAATTAGCAATTATCAGATTGACTGTTTGACCTTTTGACGTTTTATGATAAAATAGAGATATGACGAAACAAGCAATCGCACCTAGCCAATTAAGTGCAGATCAAGCCGTAGGGCTTACGGTTGCTCAATACCTGCAAGCCGCTACCATAACCAGAACAAAGGTAAGTGATGTTCTAGGATGCTCACGAGTAAATGCCAGCAAGAAAGTTGCAGGTAAAGTGGGATGGAGTATTGAGGAAATCTATACTCTGGCAGAATTCTTTGGATTAGACACCACAGACTTATTGCCGAAAAAAGACGATACAGGCTCTTGGCTACCTGCGCCTTTTAACCCTGCGTTCCTGAGTCGGGGAATTGGAAAAACCCCGTCACCGCTGGATCGCAACGAGGACGGGGTTTGGCGCGCTCGACAGGATTCGAACCTGCAACCTTCTGATCCGTAGTCAGATGCTCTATCCGTTGAGCCACGAGCGCATTTGCCGTTACCTAAGCAACTACCTCAGTTTAAGACAGAGCCGATAAGCCCTCCAAATCTGAGACAGCTTATTTAATGCGATTCACACCTCGACGTCCCGGTGGGAACGCGCGGGGTCTGGATTTTTCCTCCCGCCCAAGAATTGGGAAAACGTAGCGACGTTTTCCAAATTCTTATGCCCACCGCACCCACTCGGATAAAACCCAGACCCCACGCTCATTGCATCGCTCGCGACCATGGCGGGGCTGGAAAAACAGTAGAGGTTATCCACCAGAAAATGCGCAGGCGGCATTAGGAAAGCAAGGGTCGCGACCTGTAACGTAGCGCGTAGGGGCAGATTCATGCCGAGGGCTAGCCAGATTTCACATCACGCTGCTAAAGCTTCGGACACCAAGCGTTCAATCAAACAGTGGATATATCTTGCGGTCACTACACGCGGGGTGCGGCCGGTAAAAGATACGAGAGGGGCTTGACCTGCGTAGCAGGTCACGGGGTCCCCGGAGTGCTTTTACCGAGCCAGCCCCGCGGTAAATTTCGGCAAACTAATCGGTAACGAACTGCATAAACAGCTCGTTTAAGGCGTTTGCATCTTCATCGGTTTTGCAGATGACCAGGATAGTATCGTCACCGGCGATGCAGCCGAGCACGGTATCAAACCACGCCATATCGATCGCGCCCGCGAGCAACTGGGCACCGGCCGCCGGGGTGCGCAGCACTACCTGGTTATGTACCACTGCGGAAGATACCAGCAGGTCTTGGCACCATTTAGCCAACTTTTCATTACCGGGATCTTCCTGTCCCCTCCGCACGCGCACCGGATAGGGTTCCGGCAGCATATAGACAGTTTTTCCGCTGGTAGCACGCACTTTAGTGGCACGTAACGCTAACAGATCGCGCGACAAAGTGGCCTGGGTGGTAGGGATTCCCCGTTCAGCCAAGTGGCTCAGCAGTTGCGACTGACTAGAGATTTCCTGTTGATTGAGGATTTCGCGGATTGCTTCCTCGCGCGCAGCCTTGGTGGTCGGTACGGTTGCCATGCCCCTATCTTCCCATTACATCCGCTCGGGAGCTATCACTCCGCAAAGATCCAACCCGTTTTCGAGCACTTGCCGCACAGCCTCGTTCAGGTGCCGGCGCGCCACGTGCGCGGCGGTTATTTCCTCGCCGGAGCGGGGAATCACCCGGCACTGGTTGTACCAAGTGTGATAGCCAGCCGCCAGTTTCTCCAGGTAACGCGGGATCCGATGAGGTTCGCGCTCTTCGGCGGCCAGTTTGAGTTCAGCCGGGTATTGCGCCAAAACCCCGAGCAGATCCTTATCGGCTTGGCTAGAAAGCGCGGAGGCCTCATAGTTACCGTCAGCTTTCACTCCGGCTTCGTCGGCATTGCGCCCCACCGAACAAGTGCGGGCATGAGCATATTGCACATAGTAAACCGGGTTTTCATTGGTATGGGAGCGCAGCAAATCTAGATCAATATCGACAGTGGAATCCATCGATACTCGCACCAACGAATAGCGGGCAGCATCGACTCCCACCGCATCTACCAGGTCATCTAGAGTAATCACGGTGCCGGCGCGTTTAGACATTTTCACTTCTACGCCGTTTTCTTTCAGATTAACCATCTGCCCGATAATGATTTCCAGGCTTTCGCCAGGCTTGCCCCCGAAGGCCGCACACATGGCATACATGCGGTCAATATATCCGTGGTGGTCAGCCCCCAGAATCAAGATTTCATGGGTGGCTCCCCGGCGCTGTTTATCCCGGTAATAGGCAATATCGGCTGCGAAATAGGCGGGATCACCATCCGACTTCAAAATCACCCGGTCTTTATCATCCCCATATTTAGTGGACTTCAGCCAGGTGGCGCCGTCCTTTTCATAGATTACCCCGCGGGAACGCAGCTCTTCGATCGCGTCAGTGACCGCCCCGGAAGTGTGCAGCTCGTCCTCGTGAAAGAAAACATCAAAATCGGCGCGGAAATCATGCAAACAATCTTTGATCTCACCAAACATCAAGGTGGTGCCGGTTTCCCGGAAGTATTCTTCTGCCTGCGCTTCCGGTAGCTCTGCTAGTTGCACGCCCTCTGCTTTAGCGCGCTCAGCCACTTTACTGGCAATATCGAGGACGTACTGCCCGCCGTAACCATCTTCCGGCACTTCTTTGCCTTGCCAACGCGCCAGAAGCGACTTGGCAAAGCGAGTGATCTGGGCGCCGTGGTCATTGAAATAGTATTCGCGAGTCACTTTTGCCCCACTGGCCGCCAGAATCCGGCTGAGGGTATCGCCCACTGCCGCCCAGCGCCCTCCCCCTAAATGGATGGGACCGGTGGGGTTGGCTGACACATACTCCACGTTGATGTTTTGCCCGCTCAAAATTTCGCTGTGACCGTAGTCTTTCCCGGCCTGCAAAATCGTGGAAACAAGCGCCCCGGCAGCGGCGGCTCCCAGCCAAATGTTTACGAATCCCGGCCCGGCCACCTCGGTTTTCGAGATACCTGCTACCTGGTCAAGCTGGTCGGTAATCTTAGCGGCGAGGTCGCGCGGCGCCATGCCCGCTTTCTTTGCCAGCTGCATCGCCACGTTAGTTGACCAATCGCCGTTATCGCGCGAACGGGGACGCTCAACTTTCACGGTTTCCGGGATAGCATCCGAATCTAAACCGGTGTCGGCTGCCAGTTGAGAAAGAATCTGGCGGATTAGGGCACTTAGTTCTTCTGGAGTCATGCTTTAAGCCTAGACTGCCAGGCGTATTTCTCGCCAAATCTGGCGAGCTAGCCCACACCGGCAGGCAGCTGGCACAATAGGAATATGAGTGAGCAGGTTTACCACAAGGTTGATAATCGCCATCCCCAGGCTCTGGAGCTTGAAGAACTGGGGCTAAAGTGGCTGGCAGAGCCGATGGATAAAGGCGGAGTGCACGTGGCGAAAGTCGCGGCATCTGGACGCGGGTTTTTAGACACCGAACTAATCCCCTCCAGCGCGATTACCCGCGAGGCCGCGTACGCCTTCGGAGCAGCCTTGGCGATTACCCACGCGGGCGGAGCCGATTGGTACGGGCAGCCCCCACTTAGCTATTCCGGACCCGGTTTCATGGGTCGCTCCCGCCTAGAGTTAATTTATGAGGACGCCGGGGAAAACTGGGGCGAGTTTTTCGCTGATCACCGGATTATGCCTAACCTGCCGCCCGCCCTCGCTAACGGTTCTATCGATTCGGCCGGAGCAGCAGTTTTAGAGCGGCTGGCCGAGCGCCTGCGGGATGGAATCTTCGACGTTCCCGAACCGGAGCTTGTAAAAACCAAGGCAGCTCGAACCCACGGTGACCTGTGGACCGGGAATGTAATGTGGGCTCCCTCGGGAGCGTTAAAGCGTTTTCCTGCCCTGGCAGGGCGAGGCGCCACCCCCGATCAAGCCTTGCCTTCAGTGGTGGGGGTGTTGATTGACCCGGCTCCTTCGGGTGGACACGCGGAGACTGATTTGGCGGCGCTGGGAGTTTTCGGGCAGCCCTACCTGGAGGAAATCTACCAGGGTTACAACCAGGTCTCTCCCCTAGCTTCGGGGTGGCAAGAACGCATCGGCCTGCACCAAATCCATATGTTGGCGGTACACGCTAACCTCTTCGGAGGATCTTACGGTCCTCACACTGTGCAGCTAGCTAGTCAATATCTCTAGTTGCTGCGGGCGGCTGATAGCTACCGGGACTCCCGGGACGTGTCTACGAATTTTAGAGGATGGTATTGACGCGAGACTCAAGCAAGCCTGAAAACAGGTTAGGCTAGTTGCTATGAACCACATTGTCGCCTTGCTTATGGGAGCAGTATTACTGGCTGGCTCAGCCTGGATTCGGCATGGCAGTGCGAGAGCCCGCTTTTGGATCCCGAAGCAAAAGAAAGACATTTCCCGCTCCGGCATTCTGATTATGGACGAACGCTGGGTGTTGGTGTTCTTGCCGGCGCTGGGACTGTTCTTCCTGACTATCGGAGCAACTCTGCCCGCAAACGCCGCCCCCAGACCCTGGAACTATCTGCTGCTGACTATATTTTTAATCGGTGCGCTTATCGGCTTAGTAGGGATTATTTGGGGTTTAACCAACTTTTACTATCCGGAGGGAGTGCGTCCGGCGTGGCTGCGCGCCTATTATCGCCAGCTGGGATTTGCGCCTTCCCGGGGTACGCGGCTAGCTCCCGCCTGGTACCGCGAGCAACTAGGTGACGGGAATTTAGAGATTCCCCGTCTGAAGCACAATAAGCAGTCAGCCGAAAAAAGTGGGAAAAAGACCTCTGAGAAGGCGACACATAACAAACAGAAACGCAAGCAGCGGCGACCACGGTAAAAACGCTTGTTCCAGTAAAAACAGCTGGTGTCCGAACAACAAAGACCACTTTCCCTATTCAGAAAACATCCAGAAAACATCCAGAGTGGAAACAGTTGTCGGTGCCATTATGGGGGCAAAGAGATAAAGAGGAGATTGAGATTGATGATGAACAACAATGATTCACCCCGACCCGATAATGCTCATCAGCCGCTCGACGACTGGGAAATGGACGATTGGCAAAGCGCCGGCTGGCCCGGAGAAATCCCGGAGCCGAGCGGTAATAGGTTTCCGACAGCAGATCCCGGGAACAACGGAAACATTAACTCCGGCGAGGGCGAACACGCACAACCGGAACTAACCGGTAGGATTACCGATATTCAACCCGGCAACCCGGCGATTAGCGGCGGGGAGGCACCCTCCAATAGTGGAATCAGTCCCCATACTGATCAGGTTTTTCCCGCTGGGCAGGCACGACTAGAGGGATATCCTTCCCCCTACAGCTCTGGTATTAGCGGAGACTCCCCCTCGCAAAATGAAAGTTTCTTCTCTAACGACTTTGCCCCCGAGCAGATGACAGACACTACTACATTCCCCTACTCCCCCTCACCCCAGGGAACATTTTCCTCCCCGGAGCATCCCGCTTGGGAACCGGCCGCGATGCCTCCCCGGAAACAAGAAAAAACTAAACGGGGTCCGGGTTGGCTAGCCACTATCGCAATCGCGGTGGCAGCCGCCCTCTGCGTATGGCTGTTGCCAGCCGAATTTGGGTCCCGTACTACTGCGCTTGGCAAATCTCCAGTAAAGGTGGCAACCGAAGCGCCGGTAGTGCAAGCTAACGCCAAACAGACCAACTGGGAGGCAGTCGCCAAAGCCGTCCAGCCCTCGGTGGTAGCTATCCAGGTGGCTTCCGGCGATTCCGGGGAAAGCGGATCCGGGGTAATTTTCGATGAGGCCGGACACGTGATTACCAACTATCACGTAGTTGCCTCCGCGGTTTCCGGGAAAGCGAAAGTACAGATAGAGCTGAATAACGGCAAAATCTATGAAGCCAAAATTTTAGGTACTGATTCTTCCACTGACCTGGCAGTTCTAGAGTTTGTGAAACCTCCGAAAGATTTACAGATGGCTGCGCTGGGCAGTTCCTCGAATTTGCGAGTCGCCCAGCCGGTAGCCGCCATCGGTTCTCCTTTGGGGCTAGAGAACACGGTTACCACCGGAATCATTTCGGCTCTGGATCGCCCGGTAGTAGTCACCCAGTCTTCGGGTAAATCGGGGATTCAGATTCCGGGACTTAATGAGCGTTCTGGTGCCGGGGAACGGGTCGTTACCAATGCTATCCAGGTGGATGCGGCGATTAATCCTGGCAACTCTGGGGGGCCTCTCTTTGATGCTTCAGGCAAGGTTATTGGGATTACCTCCTCGATTGCTTCTCTAGGTTCCTCTGGGGAGGGACAGGCCGGTTCCATCGGTATCGGTTTTGCTATCCCAGTGAACCTGGTGCGTAACGTGGCCGATCAGATTATCACCTCGGGCAAAGTTACCCACGCGATGCTGGGAGTCACCATTGAGACCGGAATTGCCCAGATTTCTGGGGAGGCTCGTATGGGGGCGAGGGTGTCCTCGGTAGTTCCCGGCTCGGGAGCCGATAAAGCCGGGCTCAAGCAAGGGGATCTGATTACTAAGATTGATGGGCGCCTGGTGGGTTCCGGAGTTGCACTGACCGGCTATGTTCGCTGGTACAACCCGGGGGACAAAGTAAAACTCACAGTAATCCGGGAGGACGGCTCCCACGAGATTGAGGCTCAGCTCGGCGCTCAGAAAGCCGATCGCTAACCGATACGCACCCTAAACGAAGTGAGCCCGCTGGAAAAAACCAGCGGGCTCACTTATTGGTTTTAAACTCTAGGAGAAGATCGCGCGGAAGAATCCGCCGAACCAGGAGAACACCCTCACGAAGAACACCCGAACTTTAACTACAAAATTATTGGAGTTATCGGCTTGCTCGTCTGGCTGCGTAGTTGGCTCCGGTACCGCAGTAGGCGGATCGTCCGGAGTTGGCGCCTCGGTAAAGGTAGGCTCTGGGGTGGAGGGGGTAGGTTCTACGCTTGGCTGCGGATCCGGAGTCGGCTTAGGAGCAGTGGTCGGATCTGCACTGGGTTGTGGAACCTCAGCAGTGGGATTCGGGGTCGGATTGGTGGTTTCACTGGGACCCTCCGGCTGAGCCGGTTCGCTCGTAGGTTGAGCCGTAGGCTCTGGCTCTTGGCTGGGCTCAGGAGTAGTCGTCGGATCTTCACTGGGCTGCGCGGTTTCACTAGGCGCCAGATCCTGTGTGGGCTCGGGAACAGCGGTTGGATCTTCACTGGGCTGAGGAACCTCAGCAGTGGGATTGGGAGTGGGCTGAGCCGGCTCGGAGCCCGCCGGGTAGCCTAAATATTTTTCTAAACCTTGTAGCGCTAAAGCCACATCGGCGTCCCCAATCGGGTTCTTGAAATCTTTAACCCCTGCCATACCGGCGGCCATTAAATCGCCTTTACAAGTGTGATCCAGACCTAAAAGATGCCCGATTTCGTGGGCAACTGTAGAAACCTGAGTCAGCCAACCGCTACGGTCAAGACGTAGATACAGCAGCCGCTGCGCGGCATAGGCAGTACCGAGCGCTTTACCCTCGGAATAGGGGGAATCGATTACCCGTACCGGACGATTAGCCATCGAATCCACGAAGCGGAAGTTAATCTTTCCGCCACTGCGTTCAGTCCACATCTTGGTTGCGGCTTCGATTGCTGGGCGGAACTTGGTGTTACCCAAATATAGGGACAAAGTATAAGAGTCGGCGCTGGTAGCGCCAATCAAAAAGGTATCTATATTGGTGATGGGTTGCCCTTTAGCTACCTGGTTATGCATTACCCGGCATTCGCGCACCGTAGGAGTGCGGTCAGCGGCTTGCACATTTTGGCTCCCAGAAACTGCGAACAGTCCCCCCATTGCCAGCCCCACCATCGTTAAGGTGGCTACTAAAATATTCCTTTTTCGACTCATACTCATAGTCAAATCTTACCAAGCGGTAAGATTAAGGCAAGGTGATAGTCTCATCTTCCTTGAGAGCTTTTTCATATATGGCTGTCCGCCGCTTTGCCTCAAATAAAACCACAGGTAAAAGCCAAGGGGGCTTGCCTAGCTAAGCTAGCTAGGCAAGCCCCCTTCGGGAACTCAACTACTTAGATTAAAGATTCAAACCGAAAGAATCTTCAAAATTAATGCCGGCCAAGAAGTCATCGTCTAGTTCAGTGACTTTGAAATCGTCAGCTGACCAGCCCATCTTAGCCATCGCTTCCTCAGTAGGTTCTACGCTGGCATCCCGGAACATCGACAGACCAGTACCCGCCGGAATCAACTTACCGAGAATCACGTTCTCTTTCAGGCCTACCAAGGGATCCTTCTTCGCGCTCAAGGCCGCATCAGTTAGCACCTTGGTGGTTTCCTGGAAGGATGCCGCCGACAACCAAGAATCGGTTGCCAGTGAAGCCTTGGTAATCCCCATCAGCTCCGGACGTGCCGCAGCCGGCTCCCCGCCCTCGGAAACAACTTTACGGTTAATAGAGCGGAACCGAATCGAATCCACCAGAGTACCCGGCAACAGATCCGTATCACCGGACTTCAACACGGTTACCCGCCGCAACATCTGACGCACAATCACCTCAATATGCTTGGAGTGAATATCCACGCCCTGCGAACGGTAAACCTCTTGCACCTCGTTTACCAGCTGTCGTTGGGTAGAGTTGACACCCAAGATGCGCAGCACCTTCTTCGGATCCAGGCGACCCTCAGTCAGCTGCTGACCTACCTCAACATGGTCACCGTCAGAAACAATCAGTTTCATGCGGCGAGGAGCATCGATAATCAGGTCATCTTGACCGTCATCGCGTACCACTACCAGGTGACGGGTCTGACCGGGGTCATCAACTACTTTTACGCGTCCCGAAGCCTCGGTGATCAACGCTTCACCCTTAGGAGTACGTGCCTCGAAGAGCTCCTGTACACGCGGCAAACCCTGGGTAATATCAGCAGCGCCCGCGGCACCACCGGTGTGGAAGGTACGCATCGTTAGCTGAGTACCCGGCTCCCCAATCGACTGGGCAGCGATAATCCCCACGGCCTCGCCGATATCAACCCGTTTACCGGTCGCCAGTGAGCGCCCGTAACAGGAGGCGCAAGTACCGGCCTCGGATTCACAGGTCAAAACGGAACGCACCGGAATCTCGGTGACTCCCGCTTCGATCAGCACATCAATCTGGGCGTCACCCACATCGGTACCTTTAGCGAATACCAGGTTGCCGTCCTTATCGGTAACATCCTTGGACAAGGTACGCCCATAGGCGGTGGTTTCTACGATATCCAGCTTGTAAACGTGACCATCCTCGGTGACCCCACCAATGGGCAGCACCAGACCACGGCGAGTGCCACAGTCCTGTTCGCGCACGATAACATCCTGAGAAACATCCACCAGACGGCGGGTCAAATAACCCGAGTCTGCAGTACGCAACGCGGTGTCGGCCAAACCTTTACGAGCACCGTGGGTGGCGATGAAGTATTCCAGCACCGACAGCCCCGAGCGGTAGTTCGACTTAATCGGCTGCTCAATCAGCTTCTGCTTGGGGTCAGCCACCAGGCCACGCATACCGGAAATCTGACGAATCTGATCCCAGTTACCACGAGCACCAGAGGAAACCATCCGGTTTACCTGGTTACGTGCCGGGAAGTTCTCCCGCATTGCCTGCGCCACTTTGGCAGTACATTCGGTCCACAAATCCACCAGTTCGTTGTAGCGATCCTGGGCGGTAATCAAACCGAGATCGGCGTCCTCTTGCACCTGAGTGGCTTTCTCATCGTACTCGGCGAGAATCTTCGCTTTTGCCGGCGGTTCCACTACGTCAGCGAAGCCGATAGTGGTACCCGACCAGGTTGCCCAATGGAAACCAGTTTCCTTCAAAGCATCCAAGGAGGCCGCTACATTGCCCTTGTCGTAACGCTCGGCCAAAGTATTGACAATCCGAGAAAGCCCCTTCTTGTCAATCTGCTCGTTTACAAACGGATAGGAAACCGGCAACGCCTCGTTGAAGAAGCAACGCCCAATAGAGGTTTCGAACTCTACCGAATCGCCTTCTTCATAGCCTTCCGGAGCCTGCCAATCCTTCGGCGGCACCGTACCCGGCTCGAAACGAATCAGCGCAGTAGCGTTAATATCCAAGCGGTTCTGGTCAAAGGCCATAATGGCTTCACCCAGTGAAGAGAACTTGGGGGTAATCGGATTTCCGTCATCGTCGGTTGGAACCGGTAGCGCCGGATCAGGATCCGAAGTCAAGTGGTAAATACCAATCACCATGTCCTGCGAAGGCATAGTAACCGGACGACCATCAGCCGGCTTCAAAATGTTGTTCGAAGACAGCATCAAAATCCGCGCCTCAGCCTGGGCTTCCGCACCCAGCGGCAGATGTACCGCCATCTGGTCACCATCGAAGTCCGCGTTGAACGCCCCACAAGCTAGCGGGTGCAACTGGATAGCTTTACCCTCAATCAAAATCGGTTCGAAAGCCTGAATACCTAGGCGGTGCAAGGTAGGCGCGCGGTTCAGCAACACCGGATGTTCGGTGATGACCTCATCAAGCACGTCCCACACCTGCGGACGCTGGCGTTCCACCATCCGCTTAGCGGCCTTCACGTTTTGAGCTTCTTGCCGTTCCACCAGCCGTTTCATTACGAACGGCTTGAACAGTTCCAGAGCCATCTGCTTGGGCAGACCGCACTGGTGCAGCCGCAGCTGCGGGCCTACCACGATTACAGACCGACCGGAATAGTCAACCCGCTTACCCAACAGGTTCTGGCGGAAACGCCCTTGCTTGCCCTTGAGCATATCGGACAGTGACTTCAGCGGACGGTTACCCGGACCAGTCACCGGACGTCCCCGGCGACCGTTATCGAATAGGGCGTCCACAGATTCCTGCAGCATCCGCTTTTCGTTATTCACAATGATCTGGGGAGCGCCCAAATCCAGCAGTCGCTTCAAGCGGTTATTACGGTTAATTACCCGGCGGTACAGATCATTCAGGTCAGAGGTCGCAAACCGACCACCATCCAACTGCACCATGGGGCGCAAGTCCGGGGGAATCACCGGGATACGATCCAGTACCATCGATTCTGGCCTATTTCCGGTCTGCAAGAACGCAGAAACCACTTTCAGCCGTTTGAGGGCGCGGGTTTTGCGCTGACCGGTACCGGTTTCCACTTCCTCTTTCAGCTTTTCAGCCTCGGCCTTTAGGTCGAAGTCCCGCAGACGCTTTTGGACTGCCTGCGCACCCTTATCGCCCTTGAAGTAAATGCCATAACGCATCTCCAAGTCGCGGTAGAGCCGCTCATTACCTTCAAGGTCGCCTACCTGCAGTTCCTTAAAGCGGGTAAAGACCTCGTCACGGTGAGAAACTTCCCGATCCAGTTGCCGCCGCAGTTGCGCCACCTCTTTATCGGCAGCTTTGCGCACTTTTTCCTTTTCGGCATTCTTGGCGTCTTCAGCCTCTAGTGCCGCCAAATCTTTTTCCAGTTTTTCCTGGCGAGCAACAATCTTGGCCTCAAAGCGTTCATTCAAACGCTGTATTTCCAAGCTGAGCTCGTTTTCCAGATTCGGAAGATCCTGGTGGCGGGCATCCTCGTCGACCTCGGTAATCATATAGGCCGCGAAATAAATAACTTTCTCGAGGTCTTTAGGTGCTAGATCCAGCAGGTAACCCAAACGGGAAGGCACGCCCTTGAAATACCAAATATGGGTAACCGGGGCAGCCAGTTCAATATGTCCCATGCGTTCGCGGCGCACTTTAGAGCGAGTTACCTCTACCCCACAGCGTTCACAAACAATGCCCTTGTAGCGCACACGCTTGTATTTTCCGCAGGCACATTCCCAGTCCCGGGTAGGACCGAAAATCCGCTCACAGAAAAGACCGTCTTTCTCGGGCTTTAGGGTGCGGTAGTTAATAGTTTCCGGCTTCTTGACTTCCCCGAATGACCATTCAGCCACGCCTTCGGCGGTCGCCATGCCGATATGTAGTTGATCGAATTTATTTGCATCCATAATCGACTCTTACCTTCTCTTCCCTGCTGCCTAGATTTCTTCCAAAGAAACATTGGGGTTTGGCCGTGAGCCAATATTGATTCCCAACTCTTCGCTGGCACGCTCAGCACCGTCATCGTCTTCAGCCAGGGACACCACATTATCTTCGGCGTCCAGGGCCTCTACATTCAGGCAGAGGGAGCGCATTTCTTGTATGAGGACGCGGAAAGATTCCGGAATGCCAGGCTCAGGAATATCCTCGCCCTTAACAATCGCCTCGTAGACCTTCACCCGGCCGGTAATATCGTCAGATTTCACGGTCAGCAGTTCCTGTAGCGAATAGGCAGCGCCATAGGCTTCCATCGCCCAGACCTCCATCTCGCCGAAACGCTGCCCACCGAACTGGGCTTTACCACCCAGGGGCTGCTGCGTAATCATCGAGTAAGGCCCGGTAGAACGAGCGTGAATCTTGTCATCTACCAGGTGGTGTAGCTTCAGCATGTACTTGTAGCCCACCGAAATCGGGTAGGGGAACGGTTCGCCGCTGCGCCCATCGAACAGGCGAGCTTTACCGTCCGCATTGATGAGGCGATCCCCATCCGCGTTCGGGCGGGTGCATCCGAGCAGTCCGGTCAGCACGTCTTCTTCCACACCGTCGAATACCGGGGTGGCCACCTTTTGACCGGCAGGAGCCGATAGACCTTCCTTGGGAAGTTTCTCAATCCACTTGGCGCCCTCTTCTGCCAGCAGGGAAGTATCCCAACCCTGGTGAGCGATCCAGCCCAAGTGGAACTCCAAAACCTGCCCGATGTTCATACGACCAGGCACACCCATGGGGTTCAAAATAATGTCAACCGGGGTGCCGTCCTCTAAGAAGGGCATATCCTCGATCGGTAGAATCTTGGAAACCACACCCTTGTTACCGTGACGACCAGCCATTTTATCGCCAATGGTGATTTTGCGACGCTGCGCAACATAAACGCGCACCATCTGTTTAACACCGGGAGGTAGTTCGTCGTCCTCGTCGTTAAACTCGCGAACCCCGATCACGATCCCGGATTCACCGTGAGGAACCCGCAGCGAGGTGTCCCGCACTTCCCGGGCTTTCTCGCCAAAGATAGCGCGCAGCAGGCGTTCTTCACTGGTCAGCTCGGTTTCACCCTTGGGGGTAACTTTTCCGACCAGGATATCGCCAGCTTGCACCTCGGCGCCGATGCGGATAATACCGCGTTCGTCGAGGTCAGCGAGGGCGTCCTCGGAGATATTCGGAATATCGCGAGTGATTTCTTCCAGCCCCAGCTTGGTTTCGCGGGCATCGATTTCGTGTTCTTCAATATGGATCGAAGTGAGCACGTCATCTTGGACTACCCGGCGGGAAAGAATAATCGCGTCCTCGTAGTTGAGGCCTTCCCACGACATATAGGCAACCAGCAGGTTCTTACCCAAGGCCAGTTCGCCATGATCGGTTGCCGGACCGTCAGCGATTAGCTGCCCAACCTCAACCCGGTCACCGGCGGCGACCCGTACATGCTGGTTGTAGCAGTTGCCCGGGTTGGAGCGGTGGAACTTGTCCAGGTTATAGGTGAAGTAGGAGCCGTCATCGCACATGATTTGTACGTGTGCGGCATCGGCTTCTACTACTACCCCGGCGTGTTCGCTGATTAATGCTTCCCCGGCGTCCATAGCGGTGCGCCGTTCCATGCCGGTACCAACTAGCGGAGCCTCGGTGGTTAGCAGCGGAACCGCTTGGCGCTGCATATTGGCACCCATAAGGGCGCGGTTGGCGTCATCGTGTTCCAGGAACGGAATCAGGGCGGCGGCTACCGAAGTCATTTGCCGCGCCGAAACGTCCATGAAGTCTACTTCTTCGCGCCGCATTTCCTGCGGGTCTTCCCCGGCAATCCGGCACAGCACCAGTTCTTCCGCGAAAGAACCGTCATCGTTTAGGGGAGCCGAAGCCTGGGCGATATTGTAACCGGCCTCTTCATCAGCACTTAGATAGTGAACCTCGTCGGTGACTTTTCCATCTTTAACCACGCGATAGGGGGTTTCAATGAAACCGAAGGAGTTCAAGCGCGCATAAGTCGCCAGCGAACCGATCAGACCAATGTTCGGGCCTTCCGGAGATTCGATCGGGCACATCCGGCCGTAGTGGGAGGGGTGCACGTCACGAACTTCCATGCCGGCGCGGTCACGAGAAAGACCGCCCGGACCGAGCGCAGACAAACGCCGCTTGTGGGTTAGCCCCGATAGCGGGTTGTTTTGATCCATGAACTGCGACAGCTGCGAAGTTCCAAAGAATTCTTTGATCGCGGCCACTACCGGGCGGATGTTAATCAGGGACTGGGGAGTGATTGCCTCCGCATCCTGAGTGGTCATCCGTTCGCGTACCACCCGCTCCATCCGGGAAAGTCCGGTGCGGATTTGCGCCTGGATTAGTTCCCCAACTGCGCGAATCCGGCGGTTACCGAAGTGGTCAATATCGTCGGTTTCTACCCGCAGGTCGACGATTTCGCCGTCCTCGTTGGTAGCAGACACCGTCTGGTCACCCTTTTGCAGCGCCAACAGGTATTTGAAACCGGCAACAATATCGTCCAGCGTCAAAGTCGAGGTATGAATATCGCTGTTCAAACCCAGTTTACGGTTGACCTTGTAGCGACCAACTTTGGCCAGGTCGTAGCGCTTGGGGTTGAAGTAGAAGCCTTCAATCAGGTTGCGTCCGGCTTCGGCACTGGCCGGTTCACCGGGGCGAATCTTCCGGTAAATGTCTGCCCGCGCGTCATCGGTGGACTGAATATTGTCCGAATCCTTTTCCAAGGTGGAAAGCATAATCGGGTAGTCCTGGAACTCTTCGCGGATTTCTTCCGCAGTCATTCCCAGGGCGCGCAAGAACACGGTACCGGACTGTTTGCGGCGCCGGTCGATGCGGATTCCCACATTTTCCCGTTTATCGATTTCCAGCTCTAGCCATGCTCCTCGAGAGGGAATGAACTTGCAGCCGTAAATGTCCTTATCAGAGGTCTTGTCCGCGACTTTCTCGAAATAAACACCGGGAGAGCGTACCAACTGGGAGACGACCACCCGCTCGGTGCCGTTAATAATGAAAGTTGCCCGCGGGGTCATTAGCGGGAAATCCCCCATGAACACGGTCTGAGATTTGATCTCGCCGGTGTTTTCATTCATGTATTCCGCAGTAACGAAGATGGGAGCCGCATAGGTGTAATCCTTGGCTTTACATTCTTCGATGGAATACTTCGGGGGCTCGAACTTGGGGTCAGAAAACGACAGCGACATAGAGCCGGCAAAGTCCTGGATGGGGGAAATCTCTTCAAAAATTTCCTCTAAACCAGAAAGCACCGGATCGGTGCGATGGGTCGCTTTCGCTTTTTCTTCTGCACTCTCGCGCCACTGAGGGGTGCCTAAGAGCCATTCAAAGGATTTTCTTTGAATGTCTAGCAGATTCGGGGGAGCCATAACTTCCTGCAGTTTTGCAAACGACAGGCGAGAGGGCTTATTGGCAGATGCGGTTTCAGCAGCCAAAAGGATTCCTTCCGGACGACGTAACTTCGCGCGTATTTCTGGTTTCCGGCCCCTTCCGGGCGCTGGTTGCTTCGTGACCGCCTTGCGCATTTTAGAGACGAATCAGCAGACCAGACCACATCGGGCTACGGCAAACGCAAGTATTAATGCTAGTTTGAAACCGCTGATTATGCCACATAGGGGGCGAGGACGTGCGCATTTTCACAGCTTTTTTAGATTTTTTGCGGATAGTTTTTGTCACTCGCCACTTTTGGGAGCCCCCACGTGCTTTCCTGGTGCCTATTGATCCGTATTTTCTTGCCCAAGCGTGAAGTCTGCTTCGTGTTCGTGGGCAACTAACTTCGCCAGTTCACCTGCCTGCGACAGCACCTGCCCCGGAGCGCCCTGTTCTACTAGCTCGCCCCGCGATAGCACCAACACCTGGTCAGCTTCCTCCACCTGTCGCAAGGTATGAGTGATTTCAATAATGGTGGCTTGCGGGCGAAGCTCGCGCACCCGGAGACGCAGCCTCTGCGCTAACGCCGCCTCTAAATGGGCGGTGAACTCATCTAACACCAACACTGGATAGTCGGTAAGCAACGCCCTCGCCAAAGAGAGCCTTTGCCGCTGCCCCCCAGATAACGCCCCGCCATGTTTTCCAACCCGGGTATTTAAACCGGCAGGTAAATCCACAATCGCCTGATCCAGTTCCACAATCTTCAGCACCTGCCAGAGCTGTTCTTCATCGGCGTCAGGTTTTCCCAGCCGCAAATTATCAGCAATTGAAGCCGAAAAAATATGAATCCGCTGGGTAACCAGGGCAATGGCGCGGCGAAGAGCCTCCGGATCTGACTCGCTTAGCGGCAGGTCACCCAGCAGAATCTGACCGCTATCGACATCCCAATAACGCAGCAACAACCTGGCCAAAGTAGATTTTCCACTCCCGGTTGCCCCGCAGATAGCCGTCCAGGAACCGGCAGGAATGGTAAAGGAAATATCGCTGAGCGCCGCAGGCGCCGAGATTTGTTTACCGCTTTGGGGATAGCTAAAAGACACGTCCTCGAAAATAATCGGGAAAGGATCCGCTGGCAGCTGTTTTCCACCAGAGGGTACCTGAGGAGGGGTGTTGGCAACTTGCCACACTCGGCGCGCTGCCGCGAAAGAGTTGGATAGATACGTAGAGAAATCTTCGACTCCCTGACAAACCTCCCAAGAGCGCAACACCGCGAATACGGCGGCCAGGGCGGGAGCCAGCGCTGTCAGATCTGTTGCCGCCGGCATTCCCACCCAAATAACCGCTAGGGCCGCCAAGTACATTCCGCTTTGCGTCAAGGCGCGCCGCAGCGCATATAGCGAGGTCAACGCGCGAGAAGCGGCACCAGCAATCGACATATAGCGTTCTAGTTGGATAATCCGCATGCGCTGCAAACCATAGCCGACCACCTCACTAATCCCGTTGACCGAATCGGTCACCGACTGCGAAACCTGCCCTTTGGCGCTGGCAGAGGCATCGGCTGCCCGGTTCCCTTCTCCCCCACCCAACAGGGCTAAAGAAGTCAAGGTTACTAGGTAAATCAGGAATAGGAGGACGCCGCTGAGGGGGGAAACCAAGAATCCGGTCAGAATCGAGACCCCGAGCGGGATTATCAGGGCGCTAAACGCTGGAACCAGGGTGTGGGCAAAGAACACTTCGATTCGGTCAATATCCGCGGTGATACGCGCCAATAGGTCCCCGCTTTTCGCCCCCACCATGCAGGCCGGGGATTGGGGCGCCAGCCGCATGAACATTTCTTGACGCAAAATTTCCAGGGCTTTAAAGGCCACATAGTGGCCGGCGAACTGTTCCAAGTAACGGAAAAATGCTTTCAGGAACGCCAATGCCGCCATTACCGCAACGCTCACCCACAGATATGACAGTGGCAAGGAGCCGCCGCCAGCGATTTCTACCACCGCGGCGCTAACCCGGTAAACCCCGAAAGCTATCAGGCCGATGCCTAGTCCCTGGTCTAATAACCGAGCCGCCCCCGATATATATAAGGGTTTTAGTACCGGACGTGCCAAGTGCAGCAACCAGACAATCAGCTGGCGGGTCCCCACCGTGGCGACGGGCGACCCTGCCGCTTCACCACTCGCCGCAGCAGATGTTTGCCCAGGTTGAGAGCTGTTATGGTCTTCTACATCACCTTTACTGGGACGCAAGCTGTTGAAAAATCCCGGTTTCTTACTCACGGTGTCACCTCCTCTAAAGCACCGTTTTTGAGATAGAGAACCCGGTCGGCGTTAGCCAGGGCGCTGGCACGGTGGGTGAGCAGCACGACGGTTTTTTCTTTCGCTACCTCCGCGAGCGCCTGGGTAATCGCCACCTCAGACTCCAAATCTATTTGCGAAGTTGGTTCATCCAAGAGCAGTAGGTTTCGCCCAGATAATAATGCCCGCGCTAGCGATAGCCGCTGGGCTTGTCCCCCGGAAAGCGCATAGCCATCCTCGCCCACCGGGGTATCTAGTCCTTGCGGGAAAGAACGAATTTCCTGGTCGAGGCGCGCCTGCTTTAGGCAATCCCATAGCTCTGCTTCGCTGGCGCGCGGAGAAACCATCATCAAGTTAGAGCGAATAGTGCCACTAAAAATCCAGGTGCGCTGAAGCACCAGGGCAGATTGCCTTCTAAACCAGTCCCGACTTTCCGCATTCAAGAGGTGTCCTTGCAGATAAATGGCACCTTTACTGGGCAACAGGTTGCCTTTCAGCAGTTCCATTAGCGTGGATTTTCCCGCTCCGGAAGCCCCGCAAATTGCCACCCATTCCCCGCTTTTTACCTGCAAATTGAGCTCGCTGAGGACGGGCTTGCCACCGGGGTAAGCAAAGCTTAATCCACGCATACTTAGCAATAGGTCAGGGCTACCACTTTCGGCACCCAAGTCCTGGTGGCTCTCAAAACCGTCCTCAATACGGGAATCTTGGTTGGCATCCCTATTGCAATCGTTACCTAAATCTTTCCCGTCACCCATACCCACGGCGGCGTACTCTGAGCAGGTCTGCCCTCCACCTGCAACCGTATTTTCTGGGGTTAAGAGCGCTTCTTTTCCAGGTTTGTGCTGTGGACGGGAGGGGGGTTTCCCGCTTAAAAAGGCACGTACCAGGCGTTGATTTGCCATCCCCGCCATCCCCACGTAGAAAAAGGCGCCAATTTTATTCATCGGCTCCAACAGCAGCAGGGTTAATCCCAACATGGAAACCACCGGAGCGATCACGGTAATATCGGTTCCCCAAGAGCCGTTGAGAACCTTCCAGAGGGTGAGCGCGAACCCGCATGTAAGCAGCAAGAGATTAAATCCTAAGTCAATAACCAGCAAGATTAGCTGGTTGGCCGCGAGCAAGCGCATAGTAGAAAGCCGGTTTTCTTCCCCGGCTTTTGCTAGTTCTTGCCCCCGCGAGTCGGTAGCATCTAGCAAACTTAAAGTTTCCAAACCAGAAATAGCATCCAGATAGGCGGCGGCTAGTTGGTTGCGTCGCCGCCGTGATTTGCTGGAAACTTTGCGGGTCAGTTTAGAAAAAATAAAAATAAACAACGGTACTAAAGGTACAAAAGCCAGCAAAATCAAGGCACACCAGGGGTCAACAAACAATGCCATGATTACCAGTACCAGCAGCGGGCTGAGCATCGCTCCCATCATGGCACCAAGGAACGCCTGGCGGTAACGCTGAATTTTTTCGGTACCCGATGTAATCATGTCGACCAAGGAACCAGCACGGCGGTGGGCGAGCACTCCGGGTCCTTGGTGAAAATAGCTGCGCAACAGACGTGACTGCAAAGCCACTTGTTCTTTATGGACGGAACGCTGCTCAATCGCAATTCGCGTCCCCTCGCTTCCTCCGATCCCAATAGCTAGGACAATCAAGCCGCTCAGCTGCCCGGAGAAACTTTTTCCCGATAACGCTTGCCCTAAGGCACTGCCCAACAAAATCATGAACCCGGCAGCTAGCAACACGGAAAGCAACGTGAGGAACACACTGGTGATGATCGCTAATGTCCCCGCAGGGCGGGACAGCGACAGTTTTTTCGCCATAAATTCCTCTGGTTCGGTGGTTTTCCTGGCTTTACTTTACCTGTTTTAAGTTAGGCAACGCACCGCCGACCCGTCTTAGCCCCCAAGGGAGGTAAAGTAGCAAGCATGAATCAAACCCAGGTGAGCCCGGGCGGCGAAAAAGACTTGCAACAGCCGGAAATGACGACAACCCCTAATACTGGTGACCCGCTGGCAAATCTTAGCCCCTACCAGCGTTATGTACGCCGCCGGCAACAACGCGAAACCATGGTTTTCACTATTATCGGTTCAGTGATGGCCGGTCTCTTAGTGCTTTCCATTTTGATTGGTTTCGGAATTTTACCTTTCCCGTTCTTCAATGACTTCAAGAAGGCTCCCCAATACGCTCAGGCTGGAGATGTCCCCTGTCCGACCTCTGAAAAAGCGGTTCCCCTTGACAAAATGGAAGTTCATGTCGTCAATGGCACCGATGTTTCCGGGCTGGCTGGCAAGGTTGCCGCGGGGTTGAAGGAGCGGGGAATCCCGGTGAAAGATATCGGAAATATCACCACCGGCTCTTATGAGGGCAATATTCAGATTATTACTGGCCCCACCGGGGTTAACGTTGCCTACACTTTGTCGCGTGTCTTCGAGGACGCAGAAATCGTTTTAGATCCCCGCCCCACCTCGGATGTAACCGTAACTATCGGATCTCGGTACTCCGATATGGTTACCCCCGAAAAATTCAAAGGTGAAGTGCAAAAGAATCTTGAAGAGAGAGACGGCTGCAAGCTGGTGCAGATCGCCTAAACTCCACGAGGTTGAGCATTCTCGCCGTTAGCAGATTATTCGTGCGCTTGCGGGGTAGAACTACCCGGTGCAGACGCTACCCGCTTTTCATAAGAGCGAGACTCTAAATCCGTACCTGCGGGAGCAGATGCCGGGGATGCCTGCTCGAGGAAGGTACCGCGCGCCTTCGAAATCCCCCGCATTACGTGGTAAACCACGATTGCGGCGGCCGAGCCCAAAGCAATACCGTTGAAGGTCAGGGAGCCGATCTGCCAGGTGTAGTCAGCGATGGCAATAATCATGGCGACTGCGGCGGTATTGAGATTCACCGGATCGGCGAAATCAACTTTGTTTTGCACCCAGATCCTCACGCCCAGCATCCCGATCATGCCGTAGAGGACAGTAGCTGCGCCTCCGAGCACCCCGGGGGGAATAGTGGCTATGGCCGCCCCAAACTTGGGGAACATTGATAGTGCCAGCGCCACGAAAGCAGCCACGATATAGGCGGCAGTGGAGTAGACGCGAGTAGCGGCCATTACCCCAATGTTTTCCGCATAGGTGGTGGTGGCGCTACCGCCGCCACAACCGGCCAATACGGTAGAAACCCCGTCTGCGAATAGGGCACGCCCGGTCAAGTGGTCGAGGTTTTCTCCGGTCATGGCGGATACCGATTTCACGTGACCGACATTTTCTGCCACCAACACCAGCACTACCGGGATAAAGAGTCCCAAGGTAGAGGGCTCAAAAGAGGGACTGTGAAATTCGGGAAGACCAATCCAGGCGGCTTCGCCAATGGCTTTGAAGTCCACTTCATGTTGGATTACCGCTGCAATATAGCCCACACCTACACCAATCAGAATGGACAGGCGACCAATGATCCCCTTGAAGAGGACGGTAATCAGCACGATGGAGGTAACGGTAATGACTGCGGTAATCGCGCCCTCTTTAAACCAGTTCCAGGCGGCTGGCGCCAGGTTGAAGCCGATTAGAGCCACGATACATCCGGTCACGGTGGGTGGCATGATGCGGTCAATCCAGACGATGCCCGCAAAATGCACGATAACCCCAATCAGCGCCAAAGTTACCCCGACGCTGATCACCCCGCCGAGCGCCGCTGACTGTCCGTACTGGGAAGATACCGCGGTGATGGGGGCAATCAAAGCGAAGGAAGAACCCAAATAGGAGGGCAGTTTACCCGCAGTTACCAGTGCAAAGAGCAAAGTTCCAATGGCGGTAAAGAACAGGGTGGTGTTGGGAGGAAAGCCGGTTAGCAAAGGCACCAGGAAAGTCGCTCCGAACATGGCAACTACGTGTTGGGCGCCAATGCCAGCGGTGCGCGGCCAGGAGAGCCTCTCGCGAGGCATTACCACTTCACCGGGACCGATAGAGCGGCCATCACCGTGAAGTTTCCAGAAACCCAGGAGAGATTTTTTCTGGGATTTCTGGGGGGATACGGGTTGAAGATTCTGATCGTTACTAGACATTTCGTCCCTATCAGTAGGAGACTCTGCCCTTTCCGGGCGCGGGTCTGCTTAAGTTTTACGGTCAGAACTTAACTTTATTCCCTTCAGGGCGCTTAAGAAAAGTTAGCCCAAAATTCGTCCTCGAAAACCATTGAAAACATAAGAATCTGGTTTTATAGTTAGCCTATTGATTCATCGTTAACAAAGTTTAAGAGATTCCTATTCCGCCCCAGCTGGGCAGGGATTTCCTACTTTCCATTCCAGATATATTGAGGATTCGTATGAGAGCCAAAAAGGCGCTGAAAATCTTACAAATACTCTGCGGAATTTCACTGGTTAGCTTTGTGACGGCGTGCGCTTCGCATCCGGTTGAAGATAGCGCCGAGTGGACTCCTAGTAAATCTGCCGTAAATAGCCACATTTATCTAAGCGAGACCAACGCTATTCTCTATCCCCCACAGGCAGAAACTAACCAGTTGCGTAACGCGTATTATGCCGCAGTTACATCTTGTATGCAGAAACAAGGATTTTCTTATACTCCCACAGACACCAATTCCCCATCATTGGATTTGATTTCAATGAACGAAAAGGCAATTGAAAATGTTTATGAATATGTCTCGGAAGAAGATGCGGTAAAGTACGGCGTCGCAGCTCCAGGATGGTACGACAAGGATAATAAAGCTCCAGACGATAAAGTTTCGTCTCCTGAGGATCGGGCGCTCTACGGAGAGGAAAACAGTAAAAATCCTTCAGGATGTGCGAACGAAGCTCTGAAAGAGGTACTTCCAAAATATAAACGCATGGTCGAACTAGAGCAGGAAGCAACCAACATTTCCTTACAAGCCGCAGACGCAATCTCCACAACGAAAGAAAAAGCTGCAGGATCTTGGAATAAATGCATGAAAAACGAGGGATACGCTCAGTTTTTATCTCCCTCTTCCCTGTCTAGCCCGAAGGGGGATGAAGCTCCCGACATGTCTTGGCCAGCACCAAATCCCGGTATAGAAGAAATAAAGGCAGCTCAGGCCGCTTCTCGCTGCATGATAAGCACCAGGTATCTTGAAAAAGTTTCCAAAGCAGAGGCACTAGCGGTACATAAGATATTAGCGAAAAAACCAGGGCTAATCACGGAGTGGCAAGAACTACGCCAAGATAGCCTAAAAAAGAGTAAAAATATTTCCGGAGAAAACTAATATTTTCGCCCCACCACTTAGGATGCTATAACTTGAAATTCTTGAGCCGCAGTAAACGCAGAGTTACGTGGAAAACAGTCATTTTTACTGCCACTGGAGCAGCTATATGTCTGGGTTTTGTTTTACTTCTGACGCTGAGTTTCTTATCCCCCTCCAAGGCGCGTCCTATCTCTAGCGCTCACCCGGTCGCTACCGCGAAAGTAGAAGCTGGAAAACTATCTCGCACGCTAACAGGAACAGCTAACATTTCGTCCTCTAGCGAAAGAGAAATTCCTCTTTCAGTTAGAAGCGAGGATGAAGTAGGGGTAATCTCGGCGTTGCCAGTCAGCGCTGGAAAACCTGTTCCCTACTGTCACACTTTACTAGAAATATCAGGGCGTCCCCTTTTAGCGTTGAACGGATTAATACCTGCCTACCGCGACCTCCATATCGGCGACAGCGGCAAGGATGTCACCCAGCTGCAAAAAGCTTTGAATAGCTGTGGCTATTCAGTTGCAACAGATGGACAACTAGGAAAATACACTGCCCAGCTCGTCGCGAAGCTCTATCGAAACAACGGTTATGCTCCGGCCCAGAACCCGAAGACACGAAACGCACGTCAGGATACGCCTGGCAACAAACCCCAGGCCGAATCGGACACCAATAGCACTGAAAATGAAACTGCCTCAGATGATTCATTAGTTATCCCCCGCAGTGAAGTCGCCTATCTACCTGCCAATTCCACTATTACCGAGCTGCCTGATTTGGGCAGTTATCTAGGTGAAAAAACTAGCGTGAAAATCGGGGTAGGCGCACCCTTGGCAATCCTGGAATTAGACGCAAAACAGATACTGAAGCTGCGCGAAGGTTTACCGATAAAACTGGAGTCTGGTCAATGGAATAACGAGACCACATTACCCGCAATTCCCAACTCCCCCGACTCCAATGATAAAGATGAAGAACAAAAGTCACAGCCAACATACACTCTGCGTATTCCCTTAAATAATCCCCCAAATAACGCCCTAACTACTTGTCAATGGAGCGTGACTATCGGTTCCAACACTACTTATCCGTTCACTGTGCCCGCGGCAGCAATCCGTGAGGACAACAGAGGGACTTATGTGCAAAAGAAGACCGGAGACTCTACCCAGAAAACTTATGTTGAAATTATAGAAAGTGGCGATGGAGCCGTAGCCATTAAAGGGGCAGTAAAAACTGGAGAAACTGTCTTGCTGGGAGATAAATAAGTGGACTTTAATGCTCAGGTTAATACCTTTGATATAGCCCCTTCGACTACTAATAATCCCCCTATTATAGAAATACATAACTTAAACCGTACCTTCGGGACAGGAAATTCTACTGTTTATGCGTTAAAAAATGTGAATCTAAAAATAAAAAAAGGGGAATCAGTAGTAATTACCGGTCCTTCTGGGGCGGGAAAATCCACTCTCCTAAATATCCTGGGATTGTTAGACCCCAACTACGAAGGCACGTTAAGGATACATGGGAAGGATTGCAGTAAACTAAAACCAGCACAAATTGATCAATTACGAGCTGATTACATTGGTTTTATTTTTCAGGATTTCGGTTTAATTCCTTACCTGAATGTAATACAAAATATCGAGTTGGGTTTTACCTACAGCAATCTCGAAAGGAACATACGAAAAGAAAAAACACTCTTTTGTCTATCTGCAGTGGGGCTAGAACATCGAGCAACCGCTCGCATTAGCACCTTATCTGGGGGCGAAAAACAGCGGGTAGCCATTGCACGAACCTTAACTAGATCGCCCAGTCTACTGTTAGCTGATGAACCCACCGGTAATCTCGATCAAGCTAATTCCCAAAAAACTATTGAACTCTTATTGCAGGTACAACGGAGCAGCGGATGCGCTCTGGTAGTGGTCACGCATGAGCCGGAAGTGCGCGCCCACTTCGGCCACGGCTATTTGGTGGTAGATGGAAACGTGGAGCAGATCGATTATGACAAGAGTTAATTGGGGACTGCTACTACAGCAATCTCTTGGTGCCATCTGGGGCAGAAAAATGCGCTCCGTCATGACCGCGTTTGGGATAACCGTGGGGATTCTAGTTTTTCTGGTCACCTTAGGTTGGTCTCTCTCCGCCAGCGCCGACATAAACGCAACTTTCGATGAGCGCACAGCGACTACCATAACCGTTACTGCCCGCGAAGATGCTGAGCAAATACTAGATAAAAACTTCACTGACAGGGTAATGAAAATGCAGGGGGTAAAAGCAGCAGGACGTTACAGCAGCGCACCCCAAGCCGACTGCCGCACTCACCCCGGCGAGACTCGAGCCACTCCTATAATCGTGGCTGATCCCGGGTTTTTACAAGCCAGTGGGATGAAAGTAAAAAGCGGGAGATTTTTCGACAAAAGCATCGAGAAATTTCCGGGGCCGGTCGCCTTGTTAGGGCCAACTGCTGCTAACAACTTGGATATGACCACAACTGACGGCACCACAAGAATTATTTGCGATGGCAAATCTATTCCAGTGTTTGGGGTCTTATCCTCCACCGGCCAAGCCGCGGGCGCAAGTTCAGCGGTAATTATTTCCAAGAATCTAGACGGCAGTGATGTGTCATATCAAGCTGGAGACGGACTTGCTGGCGTGGTTGAAACCGAGTTAGGTGCCACTAAAAAAGTGGCAGCTGCGCTTCCGTATGCAGTATCTGCCAGACATTCGGAGCTAGTCGCAGTCAGAATGCCACCAAGCACCGAAGAACTCCGAGGTAAAGTAACAACGTCATTAAACACAATGGCAATCGGGGTTTCTATTCTTTCCCTAGTAGTAGGCGCAATAGGAATTATGACAACTACACTAACCTCGGTTATTGAACGCACTACAGAAATAGGGTTGCGTCGTTCGCTTGGGGCACGTCCGCGTCACATTGCATACCAGTTTATTATCGAAGGAGTGTTTCTTGGAGGCATCGGCGCTTTTTTTGGAGTACTTCTCGGCTTAGTGTCACTGTTAGTGCTAGTCAGACTACAAGGGTGGACGCCAGTAATGTACCCGCTAATACCGCTGCTATTAATTCCCGGAGGGATGATAATCGGAATACTCTCATCCCTGGTTCCTGCCTTACGTGCTGCTAAAATCCCTCCAGCAGCCGCCTTAAGACACTAAAGAAATTGAGCCTCGGAAATCGAAATCTAGTCATTCACTCCTTGCTGCCAGCAATAGTATGGGTGTATGCAAAAAAAACTGGTTTACCGCGACGAAGTTGATGACCCGATTACTTTGCCGGATCTGAGCGACCCGGAAGAAACTGCTCAGTTCTTGCGGTCATTGCCGGATGTTTCCGACAAGTGTCCCTCGACTAAAGCTCAACTTATTGAGACGATGGGGATTCGTTGTCACCACTTGGGCGGGGATTTAATGGTTTGTTCCATGCCGGTAGAGGGTAACCGCCAAACCCTGGGAGTGTTACACGGCGGGGCGAATGCAGTGTTGGGGGAAACTACCGGGTCTTTGGCTGCCAACTATCTGGCTCCGGAAGGCAAACACGCGGTGGGGTCGAATATTTTTGTCACCCATCATCGTCCGGCGTTCGCGGGGCGGGTTTATTGCGTGGCGACTTTAGCGCAAAGCGGGCGCACCCTTGCCACTTATTTTTTAAGGATTTTTTCCGAGGACGGGAAACTTACTGCCTCCGGCACTCACACTTGTGCCTTTGTAGATGACTAGGACGCGTCCGCGGTAGAAGTGATTTCGATATTGCACGCAGCAATTTCATGAGACAGCGTTGAGACAACGCCGGGACTTTTTCATTTTGATTCTTGCGTTATCGCTGGTAAGAGTTTTAATATTTGGTGCGCAAGGGGGGACTTGAACCCCCATGCCCGGTAAAGGGCACACGGACCTGAACCGTGCGCGTCTACCAATTCCGCCACTTGCGCTTGGGTTTAACGCCCGAAAGCGTTAACCAACGAATAGAAATCTACCCCGAAACCAAAGGCGGGAGCAAGCCCAGGGGCAAAAGGCGTTACGTTTCACAACGTTCGCCGCCCAATTTTGCGACCCCGGGCGGATTTTCCCTGCTGCTTTAGACTTTTTCGTTCCGCCGCCGCGCCTAATATCGCCCTATTTACCCTGCGATAATACTTCTCAGACATTTTTCTATTACCCTGGGACTTAGATGTATTTCTTGCCCGCTGTTTTTACCGGCAAAATCTGCCAGATAAAAATAGCGCCGCAAGATGCTTCAGATCTGGTTATTACAGAGAGGACGAAAATATGGGAGTGGTTGACCGCTTCGAAAGAGCCGTATCCCAGGGGGTGAATGCCCCTTTTTCTAAGATGTTCGCCAGTTCAATTAAAGCTGTAGATGTAAAGTCGGCAATCCGAGAAAGCATGGATAATTCCCGTGCTACTTTGAGCGATGGTCGGGTAGTAGTCGCTAACGAGTACCGGGTACTTCTCAACGAAAAAGACTTCCAGTCAGTGATGGATCAGAACTCGCAAGTATTCGCGCAAGAATTGGCGCAAGACGCCACTTCTTACGCCACGGAACAAAGCTACGTGTTTGTGGGACCAGTGGAAGTTACTTTTTCTGCCGGAGAATATCCGCTGGGAGAACTAAAAATCGAAAACGCCATCCGGCGCGGCCCTGCCGCCCCGGTGACCACTGCTGGCGCCAGTCCTGCCCATCCGATTATTGATATCGAGGGACAACAGTGGCTACTAACCGAACCGGTCACGGTGATAGGTCGCGGATCTGAAGCTGACATTGTGGTTCACGATCCGGGAGTATCCCGCCGCCACCTGGAACTGCGAATCACTTCCCAAGGAGTAATCGCTACCGATCTAGGATCCACTAATGGATCTTATGTGGAAGGTCATCGCATTAGTGCCGCCACCCTCTTAGATGGAAACGAAATAACTATCGGTCGCACTCACCTGCTATTTTGGACATCAAGCGCGGATGAATAATAGGCGGTAATTGTGGCGGTAGGACTTTTATACACTATTCTTCGATTCGGTTTCGTAGCCCTATTGTGGCTGCTGGTAATCGGATTGGTACTAGTGCTACGCCGCGACATTTTCCTGGCGTCCTCGGCATCCGCGAAATCTTCTCTCAATCGTTCTCGCGGACGGAACCCGCAAAATAAGAAAAGTAAACCGCAAAAATCCAAACGCAAAGGTCGCCCTCGCTACTTGGCTTTCACCGGTGGCGCCCTGGCGGGAAATCGTTTAAAACTTGACGGGAATCCCATCTTATTAGGGCGTTCAGGCGAGTGTACGGTTCCCTTAAAAGATTCCTACTCCTCTAATAAACACGCCCGCATTTACAACAACAACGGGAACTGGTTTATTGAGGATCTGAACTCAACGAATGGAACATTCGTTGGTAACAAACGCCTCACCGCTGCTCAGCCCCTAGAGCTAGGAGTCGTGGTGCGGATTGGACAAACAACAATGGAGCTAACTAGATGAGCATCGGATTCAACTATGCTGCCCTCTCCGATATCGGTAAGATCCGGCAATCTAATCAGGATTCGGGTTACGCCGGTCCGAATCTGCTGATACTAGCAGACGGGATGGGAGGGCCAGCCGGTGGAGATATTGCCTCGTCAATAGCTATCGACCATGTGCGCGGTCTCGACTCCGTAGCTGAAAACCCCGATGTGGCACTGGACAGTCTGCGCACTGCCTTAGGACAGGCTCATCAGGAACTTTGTGAACGCTCCACCCAAGATCCTGCCCTGACCGGCTTTGGCACTACCTGTATCGCTATTCGCCGCAGTGAGGACGCTCTGACTATGACCCATATCGGGGATTCGCGCGCCTACCGGCTGCGGGGTGGGGAACTGCGGCAAATGACCAATGATCATTCTTTCGTGCAATACCTGGTAGACACGGGACAGCTCACCCCGGATCAGGCGGAAAATCATCCGCAACGTTCGGTACTGCTGCGGGTTTTAGGGGATTCCCAAGAGGACGTAAATCTCGATGAGTCCCATCCGGATCTCAAAGTTGGTGATCGCTGGCTGCTATGTTCGGATGGACTATGCGGTTTCGTTTCCGGGCAAACTATCGGCAAAGTGCTTTATCACAGTGAAACTCCGCAGCAGGCTTGCGAATCCTTGGTGGAACTAGCTCTAAAGGCCGGGGGACCGGACAATGTGACCTGCGTGGTTGCCGATATTGTAGAGAATCCGCAGCAAAGCGAGCCACAAATCGTAGGGGCGGCTGCCACTGACCGGCTGGTGCAAGTGCGCAGGCAGCTAGATGCCCTGCCCGAAGACACCCCTTCGGCTAGCCCCAACAATCCTGCCCCTGCCACTGATGACGCTAGGGACGAGGACGATTCTTTTTCTCCGGCGCGGGCGGCGGTACCGACGGAGGCATTAGCTGAGGAAACTGGGAATCCTCGGTTCCGTTGGGGTCGAGTCTTTGGGGTAATCCTGGGATTACTGGTCTTAATTGGACTGTTTGTGGGAGCTCTGCGCTATGGAATGGCTTCTCGCCCCACTCCCTCCCCGACTGCCACTTTGACCTTGGTGTCTGAAACGGAATCTACCGACAATTCGCCTGCGAAAGAAAAAACTGCAACCGACAATCCTTCGCAAAGCGAAACCTCTAAATCCGCTAAAGCCGATAACTCTTAAGCGGCAGTGATAGCCGCGAGTAAGGAAATCAATGCGGTTCCGGTAAAGGAAAGGAGGGTAAGCGCTTTTGGTAAAGATTAAACATCCCACTGGTCGATTGGCAGAACTACTTCTGATAGCAGTAGCTTTAACTGCCTGTTTTGCCGGATATTTTTCTATTAATGTCAACCGTACCGGCGCTCTTCCTACCTCCTTTGTGCTGCATATTTGCATCCTGGCCGCCTTCGCTCTCGCCACCCACCTGGCAGTTCGTTTCTTAGCACCCTACGCCGACCCAGTACTGCTACCTGCAGTTTTGATGCTTAACGGGATTGGTCTAGTGATGATTTACCGCCTTGACTTGGCGTATGGGCCCGATTCCCAGCTATACGTAGGCTTTAAGCAGGCTGCCTTTACTCTGCTAGGCGTGATTTTAATGGTAGTTACCTTGGCGGTAGTGCGTGACTATCGCAAACTGCGTAACTATACCTACCTTTCGATGCTGCTGGCGATAGCGCTACTTTTATTACCGCTAGCACCGGTGATTGGGCGCACCATTAATGGTGCCCGTATCTGGATTTATATCGGGTTTTCCTTCCAGCCTTCCGAGGTCGCCAAAATTTGTCTGGCGATTTTCTTCGCCGGATATTTAACTACCCGCCGCGATGCTCTAATCCAAGGCGGGAAATCCCTGCTGGGAATGCGCTTGCCGCGATTGCGGGATCTCGGGCCGCTGGTAGTGGTGTGGGCAGCCTCAATCTTGATTTTGGTGTTCGAAAGGGATCTGGGAACTTCCCTACTAATCTTCGGATTGTTCGTGGCGATGCTATATGTGGCCACTAACCAAACCTCTTGGCTGCTGATTGGGGCGATCCTTTTCGCACCGGCAGTAGTCTTGGCTGCCCGAATGTTTTCACACGTGCAGGCGCGAATCGATGTTTGGCTTCACGCCCTCGACCCCGAAATCTATTCCCGAACCATCGGTGGTTCCGGACAGCTAGTTTCTGGGCTTTTCGGAATGTCCGATGGGGGAATCCTGGGGACTGGGTGGGCGCAAGGGTCCCCTTCGCTCACTCCTTTTGCCAACTCTGATTTTATTTTCGCTTCTCTAGGGGAAGAACTGGGGCTAACCGGCTCGCTCGCTATCCTCACTCTTTACCTAATTTTTGTGGAACGAGGGCTGCGCACCGCTCTAATAGTGCGCGATAGTTTCGGTAAATTACTGGCAACCGGATTTGCCTTCACTATCGGATTCCAAGTGTTTGTAGTGGTAGGAGGGGTGACTAGAGTTATTCCTTCTACCGGTCTCACCCTGCCGTTCGTGGCAGCAGGTGGTTCATCCCTAGTAGCCAACTGGGTGATTCTGGCTTTATTACTGCGAATTTCCAATGAAGCACGCAAGCCGGTAACTACCGAAAGCGGAGTTATTGATACCGCCGAACTAGAAGCGGTGATTGCGCGCCAACACGACAAACGACCCGCTAACAAGCCCGCAGCCTCCACCTCCCCAGCAGTTGCGGAAGCTACCGCGTCCCCTCCTCGCAAAGCCCCCCAGCCTGCTACCTGGGCGCCCAGATCTGCGCGGCGCCGCCCAGCTAAGCCCGCCCCCAATGCCTCCCCCCACCTCCAACAACCTTTTGGAGGTGAACGCCATGAATCCGCAGATTAAACGACTTTTCTTCGTAGTTTTCGTAATGTTTTTATCGCTGATGGTGGCGTGTACCTATATCCAGTTCTTAGGCGCGGATTCCCTCAACGCGGATGGACGAAACTCTCGCGCCTTTTACCGCTCCAAATATATTGAACGCGGCCCTATTATGGTGGGCGAAAACGCGATTGCGGCTTCAGAGCCTACGCAAGACTCTACCGGCTATCGCAAGCGCTACCACCGGGTTTACTCTGATCAGGCACCGCTTTACTCTAACCTGACCGGTTATCTTTCCCCGGGAGGCAATGCCACCGGGCTCGAGCGGCTACAGAACTCAGTTCTTATGGGGGAAGCCTCTAGCCAGGCATTATCCCAAATACTTAAGTACGCGGCGGGAGAAAACCAGAAGGGCGGAGGGGTACGCCTAACTATTAACCCCAAGATTCAACAGGCCGCCGCGCAAGCGCTGGGGAACCGCAAGGGCGCCGCCGTCGCAATCAATTACCAGACGGGCGCAATCCTGGCGGCGGTCACTACCCCCCGTTTTGACCCCAATACCCTAGCTAGCGGCAGCGAGGAAGAGTCACAAAAGACGCAAAAAGCACTGAACTCAGATCCGGCACAGCCAATGCTAGATCGAGCACTGCGCGGAGAATACCCTCCTGGATCCTCCTTCAAAATTATTACCGCTGCCGCTGCCCTTGAACAGGGAATTCGCTCCCCCGAGGGTGAGGTTGACGCCCCGGTATCGGTACCTTTACCCGGTTCAAATGCCAGGATTTCTAATGTTGAGTCCACCAATTGCGGAAACGGTAGCCCAACTTTTAGTTACGCCTTTGCGCTTTCATGCAATACGCCCTTCGCTACCATTGCTCATGATTTAGGATATGAAGCTTTAAAGCAACAAGCTGAAGATTTTGGTTTCAACCCAAAAACTGCTTTGAATGTACCTCTACCGGTGCAAAAACCTTATTTTCCCACTGCTGACCCCGGCCTAGCCTCTACCATGATGAGCGCAATCGGGCAATATGAGGTGCGGACTTCTCCATTAATGATGGCAACGGTAGCTGGAGCGGTAGCGAATCAAGGCACTCAAGTACGTCCCTTCTTGGTGGCGTCCGAGCTGGGACCAGATGGCAAAGAAACCCGCAACTACCGCTCCGGCGGTACTTTGGGCAGGCCTATTTCCAAAGAGGTATCCCAGCAGCTACGCGAAATGATGATCCAAACGGTAACGGAAGGCACCGGCAAGGCTGGCAGTGTTTCCGGGGTGGAAATGGGCGCCAAGACCGGAACTGCCGAGATTGCTTCCGGCAAAACCGATGCCTGGTATGTGGGTTGGGCAGATATTCCCGACTATCCCCTAGCATTTGCGGTGGTAGTTGAGGGCGATTCTGCTAATCCGACTCCCCACGGTGGCCCAGTTAGCGGACCGATTGCCAAAACTATTATCCAGGCGGCGATGAACCATGACTGATAGCCGCGTTTTACCTGTTCCGCCACACGGGCGCAAAGCAGAAATGTCCACCCCCCTGGATCCAGTCACCGCTTCTACCCAGCAAGCAACCAGCGCCCAAAAAGCGATAGCCGCTTTGAAGGTGGGAATGAAGATTTCCGGTCGCTACCTACTACTTTCTCGCCTAGCCATTGGCGGTATGGGAGAAGTTTGGCAGTCCCTAGATGAAAAAACCGGGGAAAGACTGGCGCTAAAAATTCTGCGTCCAGAGCTGGCAGGAAAGAAACTTTTCCTCTCCCGCCTGCGGATTGAAGCCTACAACGCTTCTAGGGTGCATCACCCTAACTTGGCGGCAGTTCACGCTTCCGGCGAGGATGGCGGGCTGGGGTGGATCAGTATGGAACTGGTTGATGGGGTTTCCCTAACCGAAATCCTTGACCGGGAACGCACCTTAGACAGTGATTTTCTACTTTCGGTGTTGTACCAAACCGCGGATGCCCTCAGCGCAGTTCATAGCGCTGGGATTGTGCACCGAGATATAAAACCCGGAAACATAATGGTTACCCCTACTGGAGAAGTAAAACTTACCGATTTCGGGATTTCCAAAGCACCTGGGCAAGCCAATTTAACCCAGGTGGGAATGGTAATGGGTACTGCCCAATATCTGCCCCCCGAACAAGCTATGGGACAGCCAGCTACGCCAGCGGGTGACCTTTATGCATTGGGGATTATCGCCTATGAAGCTCTAGTTGGAAAGCGACCCTTTGGTGGGGAAAAACCGGTAGACATCGCTTTTGCCCACGTTAACAAACCAGTTCCGGCGCTACCGGAGTCAGTTCCGACTGAGCTGTGCGAATTAGTAATGCAGCTTTTGGAAAAGGAACCGCAAAATCGCCTGTCCAGCGCAGATGATTTGATGCAGCGTCTGGAGGAAGTACAGTTTGCTCTTTCTCATCCAGGTCATAAGGAACCGGAACAGCCCGGTGCCCAGCAGGCACCGGAGCTGTCTCCACCTGTGGAAGAGGCAGAACTTAGCCCCAGTGAAACTGGAGCGCTTTCCGCGCCAGCTGCTGATTTAGAAACTCTCTCAGAAGATTTAGAGGAACTAGCCGAGCTCGAGCAGGCAAATCAAGACTCCACTGCCGTTGAAAAAGTTACTGAACAAGCACCCTCTTCCCCCGCCTCCTCCTCACCTCTGCCTGCCGAAACTACCCCTGCCTCTGCTACTTCCCCCGCCTCCAGCTGGCAGCCTCCCTTTGCTGCTTCGTGGCCGAAAGAAGAAGACGGGTCACGAATGCTATATCTTTCCGGAGGCACCGTTCCCGCTCCCCAAGTGCTCCCTAACTCGATTCCTCTTCCGGAGGGCGCGTGGGCTCAGCGCCTGCGCCAACGGGAACGTCCCCGCGAATTTGCCGAGATGATTCCCCCGGTTTCCGCTTCTCGTCCGCGTTCCCAAATGAAAAGGCTGCGAGCCTTGCCCCAAGTTTTTAACTGGCGGAAAGCCCCAGCTCCTCCTCGTTACGCCACGCCCAACGCTCTCGAAACTGACAAGACCTCCTCTTCGCTAGCTGCGCCTTTAGTTTCTTGGAGTCGCCGGCTGGAATCTCAAATTGGTTTGCATCAAGCAGACCCCCTAGACGCCGAGGTAGCGCGGCTGCGGCGTCCCTACGAAAAGGTAGTCCCCTTCAGCCGAAAATGGTGGAGCCAAGATGTTTCCCGCGCCCGGCACGGACGGCGAAATCAGCGTTCGGTGTTACCCCTAGTTTTGGTTACTTTATTGTTATGGATTCTGGTAACCGCCCTAAGCCTGGGAGCTGGCTTACTCTTTTCAGCCGCTAAGTCCCCGGCACACCCCAATCAAACAGCTATGATAAAGATAGTTTCGGAACAAAAGGAAGACACATGGCAGATTCTCCATACCGCATAGGCGGAGGCCGCTACGAGATTCGTTCCCTAATCGGCAGGGGCGGGATGGCCGAGGTACATCAGGCTTATGATACCTTGCTTTCTCGGGTTGTCGCCATCAAGATGCTACGTATTGACCTGGCAAAAGATTCGGTGTTCTTAACCCGCTTCCGGCGCGAAGCCCTGGCATCTGCTTCCTTGAATCACGAGAATATCGTCCAGGTCTACGACACTGGCGAACAGGTAGTCACTACCCCGGAGGGCACCGAAGTACACGTCCCCTATATAGTAATGGAGCTGGTAGAGGGGCATACAGTCCATCAATTGCTGACCGATGGTCAACCGGTTCCCATCAACGAAGCAGTAGAAATTATGACCGGGGTGCTTAACGCCCTGGAATATTCCCACAAACGCGGGTTAGTACACCGCGACATTAAACCCGGCAACGTGATGATTACCAACACCGGCAAGATCAAGGTGATGGATTTCGGGATTGCCCGCGCTTTAGAAGATTCTGGTCAAACCATGACCAGCACGGATGCCGTGGTAGGCACCGCGCAATACCTGTCTCCGGAACAGGCACGGGGGGAAACCGTTGACACCCGCTCGGATCTTTATTCTTGCGGTTGTATGCTTTTTGAACTGCTGACCGGCAGGGCCCCTTTTAAAGGTGATTCCGCAGTTTCTGTTGCTTATCAACATGTAGCGGAAATGCCCCCACTTCCCTCTTCAATTGCGTCCGATATCAGTCCCGAACTTGATCGAATGGTGATGAAGTCCTTGGCTAAACTGCCAGAAGAACGCTATCAGGATGCTGCCTCTATGCGTTCAGATATGGTCAGGGCGGCAGCGGGCGCCGAAATTTCTGCCCCGATGTTGCCTCCGTTGCCAGTTAGCACCCCAACTGAAGGTTTTATGCAACCCCAGGCTTCCTATCCTCCTGCCCAATGGTCACAGGTATTAGAAGAAGACCCTGAACAGGAAGAAGAGGACGAAGAAGCTGCCCGTAAAAAGAAGCGGAAGAAAATAAATTGGGCAGTAGTTATCGGGATAATAGTTGCTGCCGCGCTGATAGCTGCGGTGTGGTGGCTGATTGCCTCCGGTAAGAACCAAGAACCAGAGCAGGTGACCATTCCGAAAGAGATTATCGGGATGAGCGCAATTGAAGCGCAACGCACCCTAGAGGATCTGGGATTAACCATGGAACAGGGACCTGCTGTTGCCTCCGATGAGGTAGACAAAGGGAAAGTGGCTAAAACCGACCCTGACCCGGGAACTGAGGTTGATCCCGGATCTACGGTAACTATTCATTTATCTTCGGGAGCTGCCGAAATTACCGTACCTGATGTGTCGGGGCAGACCCAGGATGCTGCTCGAAAGACTCTGGAAGATGCAGGTTTGCGAGTGGGATCCGTCAAATACGAGGACGATGCCAAGACGGCAGCCGAGCGGGTAATCCGCACTACCCCGGAAGCAGGCAGTTCCGCCAACAAAGATGATGAAGTCATTTTGGTGCTTTCCTCTGGCTACGTTTCTATTGATTCTGCTCAGGTAGTGGGTAAGAGCCAACAGGAGGGATTAAGATATCTGGCAGGTTTGGGTTTGCAGACCAATACGGTTACCCAGGAAACCAGTCAGGCGCCCAATGGACAGATTATTTCGGTAGAGCCTTCCGGCAGGGTGAAAAACGGTACTTCGGTAACAGTTAAGGTAGCGAAGACCCCACCGCAGCAGTCAAGCGCACCCTCGCAACCGGCAAATAACAGTTCCGAGGAACCGGCTGAACCAAACCCCTAAACCCAGGGTAAGATTTTAGAGGTCGCCGCCCCAGCTATATCCCAAGGAACTGTCTACAGTAGTTCCAGTGAGATCCAGAGTCTGCGAGATCCAGGGGAATAGCCACCAAAAACAAGCCATAATAATTAGGACAATTATCAGTACTACCTGCAGGAATTTCAGCCACTTGGGGCCGGGAAGTAAATCCCAGATTAGCCCGCACATGCGTTGCCTCCTTCTGCCAGTTCCTTGGGGATACCGCTCTTTCGAGGCACCCAATGGTCAAATTCCAGGTGCACAATATAGCGTTCCCAGTTCCCATATTCGGGATTACAGGTGGTCATGGTCATTAGCCGTTCGGTGGGCTGCTCCCCTGGCTTTTCTGGAACCGGTAAAATCACGTCCGATTGGGTCGGTCGCACAATTTTATGATTCCTGACTTTATAGACCAGCCATTCATCTGCAGTTTCCATCACCACAGTGTCCCCGGGTTTCAACACGTCAATACGCCGGAAGTTAGATCCGAAGGATCTGCGGTGAGCAGCCACCGAGAAATTCCCAATTTGTCCTGGTAATGCGGTGGTTTCGTAGTGTCCGGCAGCCCCGGTATTCAAAATCAATTGGGTGGTGCCTTCTTTAACTGGAATCACCATATAGTTCCATTTTGGGACATGCAGCGCTCCCAGGGTCTCATTTTCTTGTTTTATTCCGATACTGGGAGGAGCGCTTTTACGCTCGTCCTGGGAAATACGGTTGGGACAACTCTTAGTATTTTTCTGGAATGAGCTCAAGGCTTCATGATTATAGTTAGCCACCTGCCAGTCTGTGACAAACACATCCCAAAAAGCGAATAATCCGAATATTAGTCCCACAATAATCAGCAGTTCCCCGAACGCCGCGATGGGGTCAAAACGGCTACGGCGTTTTGTTTTATCTGGCCGCACTTGCTGGGTTTTTCTACTCATATTCTTCCGAGGTTCGTTTGTCTGGATCACCGGGCATTTTTCCCTGCTTTTATCCTAGACTTAAATTAACCGTAAGACAGACTTAACTAGGTCTGTAGCGCTATTCCCACTAGAATGGGTCTAGCTAATACAATCGCACCTTTGGAGGTCCTCGTGCCGGAGTCTCGTAAGCGCAAGGGCGCTAAGCCTCACCGCTCCCAGCAGCCCGAAGAGTTAAATAAGTCATGGGCTGCCGATATGAAGCCATCTCCCAGCTGGTGGGCACCCCTTTCAGTGGCACTAATGCTGATTGGGCTGGTTCTAGTCGTGGTTTACTATATTTCTTCTGGTGGCTACCCTATCCCCAGTGCCGGTAACTGGAATTTGGCTTTAGGTCTCGGTGTGGCCTTCGGTGGCTTCTTAATGCTTCTGCGCTGGAAGTAACGTCACCGGCTTTTCCAGCATTTTCTTGCTTTTTTGAGGGCGCGCACCCTCTTTATACCGAGACTAATAGTAACCGGCGTTACCGAAACATTTCGGGTTAAGTGTTTACATTCCGGGCTCGTTCCTCTATTGTTAATAATGTAAGGACAAAGGAACGGGAGCTTGTTACTCCCCTGCAGAGAACAGAGTTGTTTTATGTTGAAATTTGGATTACTGGGAGCCGGACGAATCGGGCATGTTCACGCTAAAACCCTAGCCGCCAACCCAGATGCTTCTCTAGAAGTGGTTTTTGATATTCGCCAGGATGTCGCTGACGCCCTAGCAAAGGAATACGGCGGACGGGGAGTAACAGACGAGAAGGAAATTTGGGACAACCCGGACATCGATGCGGTAATCATTGGTTCCCCGACACCGCTGCACGTTCCGCATATCATCGCTGCCGCTAAATCCGGTAAAGCCGCGCTTTGCGAAAAGCCGGTAGCCATGGAAACCGCGAAAGTTGAAGAACTGCGTGAGGCGCTCAAGGGGCTAGATCCCACGGTGATGATGGGATTCAACCGCCGCTTTGACCCTTCTTTTGCGCGGGTAAAAGAGCTTATGGATAAGGGCGAGATCGGTAAAATTGAGCAGGTAACCATTATTTCGCGTGACCCGGCCGCCCCGCCTGCCGACTACATCAAGGTCTCCGGGGGAATCTTCAAAGACATGACCATCCACGATTTCGATATGGCACGCTTCCTGTTGGGCGATATTGAAACCGTAACCACCATTCCTCAGAATCTGGATCCAGAGATTGCCGCTTGCAACGACTATGACGCCGCGGTGATTGTACTGACCGCTAAGTCGGGTGCGGTAGCCACGATTATTAATAATCGCCACTGCGCTACCGGCTATGACCAGCGCCTGGAAGTAACCGGACACGAGGGACAGCTTAATGCCGATAACATGCGCCCCACCACGGTTTCGCTGTCCAAGGATAGCTATTCGCTTTCCCGTGAACCCTATCTGGACTTCTTCTTGACTCGCTACGCCGATGCCTACGCAGCTGAGCTCAACCAGTTCATTGCAATCGTTAAAGAGGGCGGCAAGCCTAGCCCCTCTATCGAGGATGGCGCCCAGGCGTTACTGCTGGCAGAGGCGGCAGAAAAGTCGGCCCGCGAGCAGCGCCCAGTTAAAGTCGGCGAATAGATTTCAGACACCGCTTTCTACGTCATCTGTGGGCAAGGAGAGCGTTAGTATCTACTGGGATATCAATACAACAAGCAGTAAAAAACAACTAAAGCAACAGGTCACGTAAAAGACGTTCAACCTGTTAATCAATAATGGAGGAAAATATGAAGATTGCGGGAGCTCCTATTTCTTGGGGCGTATGTGAGGTACCGGGCTGGGGATATCAGATGACCCCGCAGCGGGTGCTGACCGAAATGAAGGAAATTGGTTTAACCGCCACCGAATTCGGACCTCAGGGCTGGCTGCCGATTGAGGCTGCCGCGCGCGCCGAAGAGGTAAGCAAATATGATCTCAAGCCGGTAGGAGCTTTCTTCCTGGCAATTATGCATGATCCGGAAGTCGACCCCATCCCGGCAGTGAAGAAAGAGCTAGAAGCATTCAAGGTTGCTGGCGGGGAATACCTGATCTTGGCAGCCGATTCTGGTCGTGATGGCTATGATGACCGCCCGGTATTGGATGACGAAGGTTGGAAGACTCTGTTCGGTAACCTGGACAAAATCACCGATGTTTGCGCCGAGGCGGGAGTAAAAGCCTGCGTACACCCCCACTGGGGAACCATGATTCAAAATGACTGCGAGATCCGCAAGATGCTTGACGAATCCAAGGTGGCACTGTGCTTGGACACCGGTCACATGGTCTGTGGCGGCTGCGATCCGGAAGCAATCGTCAAGGAATACCCCGGTCGCACCGTAATCGTGCACGCCAAGGATGTACACAAGGAAATGACCGACAAGCTGCTTCCGGGTGAGATTACCTGGTCTCAGGGCGTTAAAGCCGGTATGTTTGCTCCTATCGGCGAGGGCGATATTGACTTCGGCACTATTGTGGCGGAACTGGATAAGGCCGGTTTCGATGGCTATTACGTGTTGGAACAGGACATCATGATTGACGAGGAGCCCCCGGCTGGTGGCGGCCCGAAAGTTAACGCAGAAAAGTCCCTAAAGGCACTGCAAAAACTGGCTGGCTAGTCAAGGAGTAGCTAGTTAGCTACAAGTTAAAAGCAATGGTTGGGGGTTGCAACTTAAGTTGCAACCCCCAACCATTTATTAATTTCAAGCCTGTGTTTTTATCGTTAAGGCTTAAGTCTGTTCTATTTTTTCTCTCAGACGGTACTCGCTAATGGCAACGGATTCGGTTCTTCCAGTGCATAAAGCACAGTCGAGAGCTTCCAGAAGAAGCCGATAGCCACAAACAGCTACCGCGCCGCGAACTTAGCGGGTTTCCTTATGCAACGTGGACTTGCGGCAACGCGGGCAATACTTCTTCAGTTCCAAGCGATCCGGGTTATTCCGGCGATTCTTCTTGGTGATGTAGTTACGCTCTTTGCACTCGCTGCACGCCAAGGTGATCTTTGGGCGGACGTCGGACGACTTGCTGGCCATTCTTTATTTACCTCTATGTCTCGGGCCGCCCGATCAGCGGCATTTCCTATTTCAATCTAAATTGAAAAGTAGCGAGGGCGGGGTTCGAACCCGCGACCTCACGATTATGAGTCGTGCGCTCTCACCAACTGAGCTACCCCGCCGCTTGAGGATCTGCGAAAACAAACCCTGGAGCCCCGACAGGGATTTGAACCCTGGACCTTCTCCTTACCATGGAGACGCTCTGCCTACTGAGCTATCGGGGCAACAGTGAATAAACTTACTTGACTAAGCGATTAGCAAACCGCCCTGCCATCTAGCAGTCTTCCACTTTGCCACCAAGTCCGAAGACTTAGCAACGTGGCGGGTGAGGGATTCGAACCCCCGAAGGCTACGCCGGCTGATTTACAGTCAGATCCCTTTGGCCGCTTGGGTAACCCGCCTTGTACACTCAGGCACCACAAAAGACTATCAAACCGCGTTCAGCATACAAAAACCCTAGCAAGGAAAGTTACCCACTTCACCGAATTTTTGTATCCTCAACCTTTAAACCCTATTTTTTCGGGAGTTAACGCCGACTTTGCTTCCTCGGCACCGGCACTTAAAATCAGCATCGCGTTGATAGCTGGCAGGGTAAATAAACCCGAACACACTAAAATCAATGCCCCCGAATCGTTGGTTAAGGCTGCAAGCAAGGAAGTTAATATAACCCCTTGCGCAAAGCGATAAGCTCCCGGGATGGGATTTAGCGACTGACGGGCAGAAATACCTAAGAAATTTCGCTGTTTGGCGGAATATCCGGGCCTGTTACTTATTACTTTGAAGGCTATGACCACCAAGACCAAGATCATTACCACTGCGAACCCTAT
Organism: Varibaculum massiliense; assembly: GCF_900106855.1. Lineage (NCBI taxonomy): Bacteria > Bacillati > Actinomycetota > Actinomycetes > Actinomycetales > Actinomycetaceae > Varibaculum > Varibaculum massiliense. The sequence goes on from NZ_FNWI01000004.1 coordinate 1,042,387, forward strand.
CGGACCCCCAAAACTGTTAATCATCGCCTGCGCTTTACGGGCAACAATAATTCCGCCGCCTCCGCCTCGTACTTCGGAAATGAAACGTCCAAAGTGGGTGCGAGAAGTAGGACTTGCCATCTTGTCCACCAGCACAAAAACGCTTGAGGGCAACAGAGCAGCCGCTACCAGAGCCACTACTTTCCCGATTCCTACTTTTTTACCGAGAACCCAGTTCAAGGTGATGCCCACTCCCAGGATCATCGCCAGCGGGCCGCCGACATCTGCCCCCAACCAGGGGAAACCATCCAGGATTACCGCTACCGCTAGAAGCAGGAAACCGTAGGCAAAGTAGCGGCGTCGCCGCTCGGGAAATCGCGCTACTAAGGGCGCAAAAATCAGGCATTCGAGAGCCAGGAGGGCGGAAAATAAGAAAGAATACTTGTTGTTGTTCAGCCCGTAAAAACGGGTAGCAGCCGTGGCGGCAGAGGAAAACATGGCGGAGATTTGATCTGGGGATCCGCTTAGTAGGCTCACCAAAATCCACGCCAGCACCAAGGTGGCAGCAACCAATATCGGCGCCGAGTAGCGCAGGTAAGTCCATTTCCGGGCAATCAGCTTCCCCCCGGCAAAGCAGAGAGCGGAAAACACTCCGGCGATTAGCAGCACTAGCAGCAGGAATTGGGTGGTGAGGAGGGGTGCAGACATTTTCAGGGCGTTAGCGGTGAAGTTTCCCTTTGCTCCCCCCAACATTTTGGTGGGCGTATAGGCGGCCAAGGTGCTTGCTGGCCCTAATAGGCTGGCACTTAAACAAATTCCTGCCAGTAATCCCCGGGTACGGGAGGAACTACGCAACTTTTTGCGCCGCAATAGGAACAGCAAAAGCGCAGTAGACAGCAGCAGGATAATCCCGGTTAGGACGATGAAACGCGCCTGGACGATAGTAGCCTGATCGGCACGCAAGGACTGATTGCGAAGCCAATCGAGATTACCCGTTAATCCGTAGTCCCGTTCGGGGGAAAGACTTCCTCCTACCAGGTAGTCCGGACCGTTAGCACCACTGACATCCAGGATTTGTCTGGTGAAGTCCACGGTGGCCAGTAACCCCAGTTGGCGGGTAGAAGACGAACGTAAAATCCCGGTCTTGGCGCCGGGTTCCCGCAAAAAAGCCATCCCTAGATGGGGGGTGGCGGAATGGTCTGCCACGTCTAGACCGAATATCAAATCCTTGTCTCCCGCTCCGCGCAGGGCAGCGGTGAGCGCCTTTAATACCTGGTCACTGCGCGGTTTACTCGTCCTATCTACCTGGGGTAAGCCATCGGCAGGGGTGGCGTTTAAAGAGGTGGGTGAAACTTTAATCTCTGGACTGGAACTGACCGCACCTACATCTACGATGGTCACGTCACTGTCTGCTAGCGCCGCATTCACCTGCGAAGTAAGCCGAGAAGTGTCTGATAACGGACTATATTTAGCAATCTTCCCGGCGCTGTCCATAGCGGCGATCGCTGCCCCTTCACCGACAGCTCGCACCTTCGTGCCGCTTTCCTCCAGACTTTGCCCTAAGGTTCCCGGAAGGGCTTGTTCGTTTTGCCGAGAGGCATCTTGTCTCCATGATTTTAGGAAGCTGGCGGCAACTTTGCTGCTGGAAACGTCGGGAATATCCGGACAATGCCCACTGGCTCGTCCCTGGGTGGCAGTCACCCGCATTCCGGTCGATAAGGTGAGATAACCATCCAGGGGGCAGGTAGTTTTTGCGGCGTTGTGGCGAGTTAAATTAGCGAGACTTGCCGGCCCTAAAGCCTCTAGAAACTCTCTGCCCGTCTTTTCTTGAGGATTAACGTCTGACCAGGAAAGCCCGGAAGTAACCAGTACCAGCACCCGGGGGTGCGCGCGCGCCTGAGCGTGCGGGGGGAAAAGTAGCGCTATCACGAAGGTAAACACCAAGAGGACGATAGCGCGCCGCGACCTGCGGGAGCAGCGTTTGTTCACGTCCCTAGCATATCGGTCTTTTGTTTCCTAAGGCGCGAGTGCGCGTCCTCGCCGTAAAAAAATAGCTTTTTCCCAAAAGGGATCCCGAGGACGACAGGGGGAGCAAAAGAGATAACCACCACAGACCCCCTTCCAGATTTTGCATAATTATTCGTAACGTTGCATACTTTCTACATACCTAGTGATTGGAGATATCATGAAACGCAAACTTGCGGTACTCGCCGCCATTTCCCTCACCTCCCTGGGCTTAGCGGCCTGCAGCTCTGGCAGCGGATCTGCCGCGGATCCGGCAGCCGATCCGGGTGAAAAAGGCTTTGACGTATCAACTATTAAAGCCGATCCTGCGGTCGAAAAACTGGTGCCGGCAGAAATCAAGAAGGCAGGAGTGCTTAAGAACGGGGCATCGGTGGACTATGCCCCTGCCGAATATATGAAATCCGACAACAAGACCCCTACCGGCTATGACGTAGATATGGTCAAAGCCATTGCCAAAGTTATGGGGTTAAAAGACGGCACCACCACTCATGGCGAGTTTGATTCTTTGATTCCCCAAATCGGAACCAAATACGACATCGGGGTTTCCGGGTTCAGCATCACCAAGGAGCGGGAAGCCGAGACCCAGATGGTTTCTTATGCGGAACTGGGCTTCTCTTACGGAGTAGCTAAAGGCAACCCCAAGAAGTTCGATCCTAAGAATCCCTGCGGAAAGACCGTGGGGGTACAGACCGGAACCGCCCAGCAGGACACCATTAAAGAGCTTTCTAAACAGTGCGAGACGGACGGCAAGCCTGCCATCACCGTGAAAGAACACAAAATGCAGACCGAGATTGTCCCCAAAGTTACCGGCGGGCAGTACGATGCGGTGCTAGCAGATTCCCCGGTGGTGGGATACGCAGTCAAAATGAGCGGCGGGGAACTGGAACTTATCGGTAACGCTTTTGAAACCGCCAAGCATGGCGTGGTCGTTAACAAAGATAACGAACAGCTGGCGAAAGCGGTACAGGCCGCCCTGCAAAAATTGATGGATGACGGAACTTTGAAGAAGATTTTCGCCCTCTACGGTTCCGATAACTTCGTCCTCGACAAAGCCGAGATTAACCCGAAAGTTTCAGAGTAGCCTCCCAGGACATAACCTTTGAATATGAATAGCCAAAAAATTAAAGATGGCGCCGCGCTGACCAGGCCGCGCCCGGTGTTTTCGCCGGGCCGCCTGGTTAGCGCGGTTGTAGTGCTGGTTCTGGCCGCCATGCTGGTGCATGGCCTGGTCGCCAATGAAAAGTTCCGTTGGGATCAGGTAGCCATATACCTCTTCCACCCCACAGTGTTACGCGGGATTATGTGGACATTGATTTTGACGGTAGTTTCCATGCTTATCGGGGTAATCCTGGCGGTGACTATGGCGATTATGCGCCAGTCCCCTAACCCGATTATGAAAGGGGTTTCCTGGACCTATATCTGGTTCTTTAGGGGAACTCCTATCTACACTCAGCTGCTATTTTGGGGGATGTTGCCCACCCTTTATTCCACCCTCTCGCTGGGAGTGCCGTTCGGTCCGGAACTGCTTACTTTTGACACCAACACGGTGATTAGCCCAGCGGTAGCAGCGATTTTAGGGTTGGGGCTTAACGAGGGCGCATATCTGGCAGAAATCGTGCGTTCCGGTCTAAACGCAGTAGATTCCGGGCAAGAAGAAGCCGCTCGCGCCTTAGGCATGCGGCGCAGTCAGATTCTGCGGCGGATTATTCTGCCCCAAGCCATGAGGGTAATCATTCCGCCTACCGGCAACGAAACCATTTCCATGCTGAAAACCACTTCCCTGGTCTTGGCAGTGCCGTTTACTTTGGAGATTACTTTCGCCACCCAAACCATCGGGCAGCGCCTATTCCTGCCGATTCCGTTATTGCTGGTGGCAGCGATTTGGTATTTGACGATTACTTCGATTTTGATGGTGATTCAAAGCCATATTGAAAGCTACTTCGGTCGTGGTTTTGATGAACGCACCGGTGGGGATAAGAAACCCGCCGGTTCTCGGAAGATGCGCGCGATGGCCGAATCTGGCACCACCAAAGACGATCCTTTCTTGGAGTACACCCCATGACCTCACAACCAGAAAATCAACCCCTAATGGTGGATCTGCAGCACGTCCACAAGTTTTTCGGGGATCTCCACGTGCTGCGGGACGTAAGTTTGCAGGTAGCTACCGGTGAAGTTTGCGTACTGCTAGGACCGTCGGGCTCCGGGAAATCTACCCTGCTGCGCTGCGTAAACGAGTTGGAACAGGTTTCTGGAGGACGCGTTTACCTCAACGGAGAACTGTTGGGAATGAAAGAGGACGCGCCCTCGAAAAATCCGGTACGCGCGTATTTGGATCGCCGCCGCGGTTCGCTTACCGAGCAGGGAACAGTGCTGCGCCGCTTAACCGATCAGGAAATCGCGCGCCAGCGTTCTCAAGTGGGTATGGTGTTTCAGCGTTTCAACCTCTTCCCCCATAAGACCGCGCTGGAAAACGTGATGGAAGCGCCTATACAGGTGAAAGGGGTTCACAAAGAGGAGGCACGCACTAAGGCTTTGGAGCTGCTTGAGCGGGTCGGGCTGGCAGAGCGCGCTGACCATTACCCGGCGCAGCTTTCGGGCGGGCAGCAGCAGCGGGTGGCTATCGCCCGCGCCCTCGCCATGGAGCCCGAGCTGATGTTGTTTGACGAGCCTACTTCCGCCCTGGATCCCGAATTGGTAGGGGAAGTCCTCTCAGTCATGCAGGATCTGGCACGCGGAGGGATGACCATGATTGTGGTAACCCACGAGATTGGTTTCGCCCGAGAAGTTGCTGACCACGTAGTGTTTATGGACGAAGGTAAAATCTTGGAGCAGGGTACCCCTGACCAGGTAATTAACCATCCACAAAACCCCCGCACCCAAGATTTCTTCTCTAAGGTGCTTTAGGTTTCCCGCCCTCACAATCCCAGCAGAGGCAGGGGAACCACATGAACCCCGTCTGGACGCACCAGGGAATAGCTGCCGCTGGCAGTTAACACTAGGCGGAAACTGGGGGCTGGCATTTTCGTGGTATCGATAAGACCGGAAAGTTTATTTAGAGAATCAGCTCCTTGGTTAACTAAACCTTCCCCTCCCAGTTTTATTTCTATCAACCCATACCGTCCATCGCGTTGCACCATAACTGCATCGCATTCATTTCCGCTTTTATCTCGGAAATGATACAGCCTTGCATCTAGTGCACTGGCGAAGGCGCGTAAATCCCGAATGCACATGGTTTCAAACAGTAATCCCAGGGTGCGCAGGTCACGCAGCAGTACTCCGCTGCCCGCCCCCATAGCCGCTGCCGCTAGCGATGGATCTACAAAATGCCTAACCGCAGTAGTTCTAATCGCAGCTTTTGACCTGAGATTAGGGTTCCAAGCTGGTAGCTCTTCAATCACAAACAACTGTTGTAATGCGTTCAGATATTCCCGAGCTGTAGTTTCGCTAATATCGGTATCTTTTGCGATGTTAATCAGCGTGGCTGAGGTGGCACTATGCCGGGCGTAGCTGCGCAAGAAAGCCCGCATCTTGTCAGGATTACGTTCATTTCCGCTGTTGAGAGGAATTTCTTCTTCTATTAAAGCATCCAGGTAATTTATAGCCTGCCTGCTATCCATTCCGGCACGAGTCGCCGCCCCTGGCCACCCACCCCGGCATAGCAACTCGCTCACCTGCGCTAACGAATAGTCATTTTTAAGAACCGGAATTTTCTTTTCCGCGAACAAGTCACTTATAGAGACGTACTCTTGGGGGCACTCTGATTCGAACAGACTCATAGTGCGCATTCGCATCCGCGCGATTCGCCCAATCCCAGAATGCAGCATTTTAGACCGCTCAACCGGGGTGGACGAACCCGTCAATATGAATTGACCAACCGCTTGCCTTTCATCAACCGCAAAACGAACCGCGTCCCAAAGCCGCGGAGCTACCTGCCATTCGTCCAAAAGGCGTGGCGTTTCCCCCTCTAAAAGAGCGTTGGGGTCGAGATCTGCCGCTACCAAATTCTGTTCCAGATTACGAGGATTAGCCATATAGAGGGCGCTGGCAGCGTGATGAACCGCGCTGGTAGTTTTTCCGCACCACTTTGGCCCTTCTATTAAGACTGCTCCGCTTGATTCCAGCGCCCTCTGGAGCTGTTGGTCGCTAAGTCTTTGAAAGTACTGCATCCTGCAAGTATAGCTCACACTGGTGGTTTTGGCGCCGTTTCACTGGTGGTTTTGGCGTATTTTGACTGGTGGTTTTGGCGCCGTTTCACTGGTGGTTTTGGCAATCTTTCCAACTTTGTAGATAAACACAAATGTGAATTTTTCTCAGATAGTGAGAAGGTGGGCGTCAAAGCCTAACCTTTTTTAGCCCATGGGTTTCAACTTAATGAGCTGTCGCAATTAAATATTTCTGCTTCTTCAGTGACGGATAATTTTTATGTTTTTAAAGTTTATGCTTGCCTTTATTCCCCCCCCCCCGGCTTGCAGTGGCATCAAAATCTAACTTAGGAGTGTTCTCTGTGTCTGAAAATATTCAAAAAAAAGATAAGAATAACAAAAAACCTTGGTATAAACGCTGGTGGGGAATTGCGGCAATCGTTATTGGCGCCCTAGTTATTTTGGGACTAATAGTCAACGCATTAACTCCTGCCGAGGCGGTTCCTAACGTAGTGGGAAAAACTGCAGCCCAAGCCGAAGAAACTCTTAGAGATGCAGGTTTTACCAACATAAAAATAAAATCTGAAGATGGCAAAATCGTTATAGCTAAAAATAATTGGGATGTGGTTTCGCAGTCCCCTAAGGCAGGAGAAAAAGCAAAACCAGCCACAGAGATCGAACTAACTGTGTCCCATGAACGGATTGAAAAGGAACAGCAGAAAGAAGAAAAAGCAAAACAAGATGAGAAAAAAGCTGAACGGGCTAAAAAACAGGACGCGGAGAAAGCCGAAAACCAAAAGCTAGAAGAGGAAAGAAAGGCCACCACTAACTCCACTGGTCTGGACTCAATTGCAGCTAATCAAGCCTGCGGGAAAGCATGGGAAAACGCTTTACGCATCAAGTACCCTTCATCAAAAGTAAAAATTCATAGTATAGCTGGGGTTCTACGTTCGGAAAAAGTTGGCGAGAATTTTGAGGTTAAGCTAGAGGGTAGCGTAAACGGAGGCACCATTAACGTGGAATGCACCGTATCTGGTAACCGTGATAACCCGCAGGTAGATATGGTCGCGGTTTACTAAAAGTTTAGCTACGAAACTACTTGGTTGGGTAAATTTAGAGTAGAAAATTACAGATTCAAAAAGCCCCATTACCAGCGTCTATATTCCATTCTGGTGGTTTTGGCGCCGTTTGACTGGTGGTTTTGGTGCAAAATTGTTCACTCCGCGCAGCGCTATAGTCGCACTGGGCAGGAGCGTGATCCCCAGGTACCAGGGCGGGAATCAAAATGTCCGGCTAGCTCTTTCCCACAATCGGGACATTTACCTGCCACCAGGTAATACTCGCGCAACTGATACCAGTCGCGGCTAATCAGCACCTTGCCGCAACCAGCACAATAGGTGGTGTCGGCCTGCGAGTCATGTACGTTACCCAGGTAGACGTGCTTTAACCCGGCCTCGAGGGCAATCTCACGGGCAGTGCGCAGCGTCTGCAAGGGCGTAGGTGGAGTCTCTAACATCTTGTGGTCGGGGTGGAAAGCCGTGAAATGCAGGGGAACCTCCGTGCCTAGCTCGCGCGCTATCCATTCGCATTCTGCCTGCAGCTGCGCCCTATCATCGTTATAGCCGGGAATAACCAGCGTAGTCAGCTCCACCCAGGTGGAGGTGTTATTCACCACCCAGGCAATATTGTCCAGGATGTTGGTCAGGTGCGCACCGGTTAAATGCCAGTAAAAGTCCTCGTTAAAACCTTTTAGATCGATATTTGCGGCGTCCATGACGGAAAAGAATTCGCCTCGAGCCTCGGGGGAAATATAACCGGCGGTTACCGCAATGGGGTGGATTCCTAGGGCGCGGCAGGCGCGGGCAGTATCGATTGCATACTCCGCGTAAATAACCGGATCGTTGTAGGTAAAGGCCACTGCCTGTACCGACATTTCTTGCGCGGCTGCCGCGATTTGCGTCGGGGTGGCGGATTGCGCCAGGCGATCCCATTGCCGTGCCGCCGAGATTTCGTGGTTTTGACAGAACTTACAGCCTAGGTTGCACCCGGCGGTGCCGAAGGAAAGCACGGGTGTTCCGGGATAAAAGTGGTTTAGCGGTTTCTTTTCTATCGGGTCTATGCAAAATCCGCTCGACCTGCCCCAGGTGGCGAGCACAATCCGTTCCCCGCGACGCTCCCGCACGAAACAGTATCCTTTTTGCCCCTCCCGTAAGCGACAGTTACGCGGACAGAGGTCGCATTGGATTCTGCCGTCACCGAGCGGGTGAAACCACTTTCCCGGAAGGTCGGTTTCTTCCGCTATTTTCGTGCGGCACATCATTCACTCCAGGCGGTAACCGTATAGGTCTGCACCTGCGCGCCCGGATCCCACCAGGAAGGAGGTAGCCCTGCTTTCATTTTCAGGTGCGCCAGGAATTCTTTAGGGTCAGGAAGTTGCTCCCACACCTGGGGAAGGAAGGTAGCGCGGGCATACCCAGCATTAAGCACTACCCCACTCACCTGGGGTTTTAGCTGGGAAATTACTTCTGCCTCAGTGGTTGCCTGCAGGGTTACCCGGGGGCTCAATACCGAAACTTCAATCTGGATAGCAGGCAGCTCCGCCCGGTTCACCGCGGGAAAACGGGGGTCTTGGAAAGCAGCGGCGCGCGCGTTTGCTATCACGTCCCGCCCCAGGGGACGGTATTCTTCCAGGCTGCCGATACAGCCTCGCAGATTCGTATTTTCGGTGAGGGTAACAAAACTGGCTCCCTCCTCCTGCAACCAGGAGGGTGCATCGGGAATTACCGGATCTGCCTGCTCTAATAGCGCGGTCTGGATCGCCTCGCGCGCCAGGGGCAATAATATCTTTCCGGCATCTGCAGGCACTGTCATGAGCCGCTCCTTACCTCGAAGGCGGCGTACCCCACTACCCGATCACTGCCCGCATAGGGGGTGTCGCTCGAGTTGTAGTTTCCGATTAGGCGCGGATAGACCCCGCGCTGCCTGCATAGCTCTAGCAGCCCATTTAGCGGGCGCACCCCGCAGGCTTGTTCCGAAGTGAGCGGCAGTTCCAGGTTTTGTATCTGCGCAATGGTTGCCTCATCTATGCGTTCTGCCTGATTGTATGGGTGATAGTGGGACAGATCAGAGCTGACTGCTATCAGGGTTTGTTCATCGGCAAGGGCATCGATGATTTCCGCTACCGCCGTGGGGGCCGCCTCCCCCACGTTTAGCGGAATCAGCTGCACGTCCTCACCAAAGTTCTCGATTATCAGCGGAACCTGCACTTCCAGAGCATGTTCGTCCCGGTGAGTAAGGGGATCTATAGTTACTGTCAGCGGTAAATCCTGGGTTTGCGCCAGCACCTTTTGAGTGGGTACCGCCAGCATTCCCGCTGGCGTTCCGAACTGGTCACAGCCGGGCAAAGCCACTCCGCGGATTGCTACCCGATGAGTGGGTCCCAGTAGCAGTATCCGTTTGGTCACTTTGCGCCCTAAAGCCGCCCTACGCCAGGCAGCGGCAGCTAGCATTCCTGAAAATACCCACCCGGCATGAGGTGCCACAATTGCCTTGACCTGCCCACTTACTTGGGGATCATCGGGTGGCAGATTCGGGCGTACCTGCAAGTATTTCCCAGCAGCTTCATTGAGCTTTCGTGCCTCGGTTTTAATCTCTGCCGCTTCCTGCGGATAAAACATTCCAGCCACCGCCGGTTCCCGCCGCGGATTCTCACCCATAGCCCCTCCCTCATCGCAGGTAGATAACCCCTATTTTAGCTGGTAATCATGGTTACCGTTCCACTTTGATCCAATACACGCAAGGCGGAGGCGAGTTCCCCTAGTATTCTGCACGGAGTGCTTTTGCCGAGCCAGCCCCTAAACGCTAGAACGAAACTATTAGGCATCTATGTCACCTTTGGTGAACTGCGCGTTGTAGAGGCGGGCGTATGCGCCCTCGGCGGCCAGCAACTCTTCATGCGTCCCGGATTCGACAATATCGCCATGCTCCATCACGAATATCACGTCACTGTCGCGAATAGTGGACAGGCGATGCGCGATTACGAACGAGGTGCGCCCCGCAGTAGCTTTGGCTACTGCTCGCTGAATTAGCTGCTCCGTGCGGGTATCGACCGAGGAGGTAGCCTCGTCCAGGATCAAAAGCGGCTTATCGGCAAGCATGGCACGGGCGATAGTGACCAATTGGCGTTGCCCGCTTGAGAGGGCGGAATCCTCTCGAATCTCGGTATCGAGGCCGTGTGGCAGCTGCGCGACCAGATCGCTAAGCCCGACTGCCTTAATCACCTGTTCAAGACGTTCTTCGGGTACCTCCTGGTGGGAATAAATAATGTTTTCCCGCAGGGTCCCTTGGAACATCCAACTGTCTTGCAGCACCATCGCGAACTGTGAATCCACGTCCTCGCGGCGCATCGCAGAAAGCGGGGTGCCGTCCAGGAGGATTTCTCCAGAATCCAGTTCGTAAAAACGCATTAATAGGTTTACCAGGGTGGTTTTTCCGGCTCCGGTCGGCCCTACGATGGCTACGTTTTGTCCCGGGCAAACCCGCGCCGAAAATCCGTGAATAATTTCTTTACCCGGCTGATAGGAGAAGCGGATATCTCGGAACTCTACCTCTCCTTGGGTTACCTCGCTACTCAGGGGAGATTTTTCGGATTCCTCGGGCAGTTCGTCTTCTTCTAGGATTTCAAAGACGCGCCCTCCAGCAGCTGCCGCTGATTGGAAGGAGGCCGCCGCGGAAGCCAGGTTCGATAAGGGCTGGGTGAAAACCCGGATATAGAGCATAAATGCGGCGATTACTCCGATGGTGACATTGCCTTTCACCACCAGGACTGCGCCTAGCACACATACCGCCACGTATCCCAGGTTTCCGACGAACCCCATTACCGGCATCATCAGTTGAGAGAGGAAATCGGCGCGCCAAGTGGCGTTGAAAAGCCGCTGGTTACGGCGATTAAACTCGGCGGTGGTGGCGGCTGCCGCATTGTAGATATTGATGATTCCTTGCCCGGATAAAGATTCTTCAATATGTCCGTTTAGGCTGCCCAGATAGGATTGCCGGCGAATAAAGAAGCGCTGCGAAAACACCATAATCACGGCGTTGAGGACGAACCCCAGAAGCGTTACTCCCATACCGGCTAACGCCATCCGCCACTCGGTGTACAGCATCATAAAAGCGGCGCCTACCAGGGTAACTATTCCGGTGATGATGGTGGTGATTGCCGAATGCAGGGTTTGCACCAGGGTGTCAATATCGTTGGTTACCCGGCTCATGGTGTCGCCGTGACTGGTTTTATCAAAGAAGGACAGCGGGAGATGGTCGATTTTTCGGTCGATAGCGTAGCGCATCCGCTGCCCGGTGCATTGGGTAACCACCACCATTATCAGCGATTGTCCCAGGTTAAAGCAGAATCCCAGGACCAGGACGAGGGTTGCCATCCGCAACAAATGAAAGATCCTGTCCATGTCAATACTGCTGCGCAGCCCCGAGGCAATCACATCGGTTATCAAACCTAAGAACATGGGCATAATCGCAGTTAGCAGCGATCCTACAATTGCCAAAACTGCCGCAAACAGGATAGCTATCCGGTAACGCCCTAAGAACTGAGCAAGTCCCCGCACTGACTGGGAGAACTGTCCCTTCTTAGCTTTCTCGTAGACGTTACCGCCGCGCGGTCCTCCCACGCGCACTGGGGAGATTTTTTCTTTTACTGGCTCTAGCCCGCGCCGCGCCGACTCAACTCGCTGGTCCCACCTGCTCATTTCTGCGTCTTTCATGCCAACTCCTCCTCAGAGAGTTGGGACAGCGCGATTTCGCGGTAGATCTTCGAGGAGACCATTAGAGACTCATGTGTTCCCCGCGCTACGATTTTGCCGTGATCAATAACTAGAATCTGGTCGGCCTCCCGCACAGTGGCAATCCGCTGTGCCACAATAATCTGGGTTTTTTCGCGAGCTTTTTCTGCCAGTTCCCCGCGAATATCCCGGTCAGTCGCATAGTCGAGGGCGCTAAAAGTGTCATCGAAAATCAGGATTTGGGCATCCCTAGCCACTGTCCGCGCGATCGAAATCCGCTGTTTTTGCCCGCCGGAAAAGTTACTGCCCCCTTGAGCTACTTCTGCCGCGAACTCGCCCTCTTTATCGTCAATAAAATCGCAAGCAGCGGTGTCACCACCCTCAACGATATCGGCGGGAGTAATATTTTTTAGCCCTTCCCCAAAGGCGATATTGGAGGCGATAGTGCCGGTGAATAGAGTGATTTTTTGGGGCGAATAAGCGATTTGGTTGCGTAGGTCGCGCAAGCGCCATTCCCGCACGTCCTTACCGTTAACCAAAACCTGGCCTTCGCGAGGATCATAAACCCGGGGAATCAGGTTCACCAGGGAAGTTTTTCCGCTGCCGGTGGCTCCAATCAGGGCAACGGTTTGCCCGCGAGCAATTTTCAGATTTATCTGGTGGAGGGCGTCCTCTTCGGCTCCGGGGTAGCGGAAGGAAACATCTTTAAACTCAATTGCCGGTACTTGTGGGCTTGGGGATTTTTCTTTTCCGAGGGCGAATACGGGTTTGTCTGCAGAAACTACCGGATCTACTAGGGAGGGTTCGCAATCAAGCACTTCCCGGATGCGACGGTTAGCTACAATCGCGCGGGGAGCAAATACGAACACCATCGCCATCATTAGGAAACCACTGATCGCTTGGGTGGCGTACCCAGAAAATATGATCATCTGCGAAAATAGAGTTACTTTCGCGGGACCGGCGGCCGCAGAAATCATGAAAGCGCCCAAAACATAGATCGCCAGGTTAAGCCCGGAAATCACGGTGTTCATCATGGGCATCATGAAGGAGAAAGAACCGGAAACTACCAAGTGGGTGCGGGTTAGTTCAGTGTTGGTGGCTTCAAAACGCTTTTCGTGAAAATCCTGGGAACCGTAGGCACGGATAACCCGCACCCCCTCTATATGTTCTCTGGTTACCCGGTTAAGGTCATCGGTTATCCGCTGCATCCGCATCATCCGCGGCATCACAATCCGCCAAATAACGAAGATCATCACTAGTAGGATCAAAGCCGCAACCCCGGTAGCGGCAGTCCAAGTAAGGTTCTTCCCTGCGATTTTAATAAGAGCCCAGACGGTGAGAATGGGGGCTTTTACTATCAGCTGACACCCCATCACTACAAACATTTGCACCTGAGTGACGTCGTTAGTGGAGCGCGTGATCAGCGAGGGCGCGCCGAAGTGTTCAAAGTCTGCTTCCGGGAGCGAAATTGCCTTGGTAAACACCGCTTGACGCAGGTTGCGGGCAACAGTGGCACCAATCATTGCCATGCAGTAACCAGTAATGACGGCTACTGCCAGGGATCCAGCGGCGCATCCCAGCATCTTCGCGCCTTCGATCAGCACCCCGCTGACGGTAGCCCCTGGCTCCACAATCATTTCGGTGATGGTTTGCATATAGTCGATCAGACGCAAATCCAAGAATACCTGGCAAATAATGGTGATGATTGCCAGCGCGCTGAGCAGCCACTCTCTCTTCCCGAAGTGCCGTAGCACGGTCATTATCTAGCACCTCCCTCTTATTAAGATTAGTTTCTTTATACAAAAGCGGTGCGGGGAATATTTTCCCCGCACCGCCTTTTAAAAGTAAAAGACTATTTAGCCTTACTTCAGGGTGACAGAAGCACCCGCGCCTTCCAGATCAGCCTTGGCCTTTTCGGCGTCTTCCTTGGATGCACCCTCCAGAACGGTGGTGGGAGCGGAATCAACCTTTTCCTTGGCTTCTTTCAGAGCCAGTCCGGGCTGCAGCGCACGCAGAGCCTTGATTACGGCAATCTTCTTGTCGCCAGCGGCTTCGAGCACTACGTCGAATTCGGTCTTTTCTTCGGCTGCTTCTTCGCCACCGGCAGCACCGGGGGCAGCAACAGCGACAGCGGCAGGCGCCGCGGCCTCTACATCGAAGACGTCCTCGAATTCTTTAACGAACTCGGACAGTTCCAACAGAGTCATTTCTTTGAAAGCATCAATTAGCTCTTCTTTGCTGAGCTTAGCCATATTGGCATTCCTTCCTATTTTTGCCCACGCGAGGCAGATTTTTTCTTGTCAATCTATGCGGCTTTACTAAGCCGCTTTTTCCTGCTTTTCGCGCAGGGCGTCCACGGTGCGAACCGCCTTGGAGGCGGGCGCCTTGAACATAAAGGCAGCCTGTACCAGTTTGCCTTGCATTGCACCGGCCAGTTTGGCCAGCGTAGTTTCGCGATTATCCAGTTCAGCGAGTTTCTTGACTTCTTCTTCAGACAAGAACTTACCGTCCAGGACACCGCCTCTAATCACCAACTGCTCGTTTTCCTTGGCGAAGTCGCGCAGCACTTTGGCCGCGTCCACGGCCTCTCCGGTTACGAACGCGATTGCGGTCGGACCGGTTAGCTCCTCTTCCAGGAAGTCAATCCCCTGGTTCTTGGCGGCAATCCTTGCCAGCGTGTTCTTCGTGACGGAATAAGTAGCCGTTCCTGCCAGGTTTTTGCGCAGCTCAGTCATCTGAGCCACGGTCAACCCGCGGTATTCGGTGAGCAGCAGGGCCGATGCCGAGCTGATTTTTTCTTCCAGCTGAGCGATCATGGCTTGCTTATCAGCTTTCGCCATTAGGCCCTCCTTCCGTTTATCCGTGCCGGGGGCCAGAACAAGAAAACCCCGTGCAGATTGCACGGGGCGAAAATAAACCTATCGATCCTAGTAGCCACCTTCCCCAGGGGAAGGACGTCCTCTTTCCCGAGGACGCGCAACTATTTTCGATACGTTACGCATCGTTCAACCTACACAGGCTTCCGATCTGGAACTTAAACCCACTGGTGTGGGCACCGGCGATCTTGGGCAATAGCTAATTTAACAGCCCCTTTATTTACTGGTCAAAGCCAAAGCCGTGAATAAACCGCTTTTGTGGGTTATTTAACTTCATCGGAACCTGGGCACCATCCTATAGCGGCACCGCTGACAAGAGGAGTAAAGAACAACGAGGAAACAGCTTGGTGATAGGCGCAATAATGCAGACGCATCCTAGGTCGGGCGTCGACCGGCGACCCCGCCGAACTCTCGACTCAACTCTCAACTTTTGAGAACTCCATATCAGAGTTAGTTGAGAGTTCAATTAAGTTTTATTGGCCAGCGCATCTTCTGAATCTGGGATTGTTTCACTGATAGCGCTCAATATTCCCGTAAAGATTACTAACCACATTGCTTGCTTAGCATGAGCATAACGCTGACCTGCCTGGCGTCGCTTTTCTCCCCTCGAAAAGATCAGTTTTTCTCCGAGGAAGATTATCGAAAGCAGGAAGGCAGCAAAAGTAAAGGCGACTGGTGCCGGGATGGTGTTGACCGTATCTTCCTCTTCATTTTCAGCAATATTTTCCGGGTTGCAACATTCACACGAATTATTTTCTTTCGCGGATCCCCTCTGCTGACTATTTTTAGTTTTGCCCGCTTCGGCATCCCGGTAACATTCGCAAGCGCCCCCACGCCCCGCGCATCCCTCATTATCTGCACCTTGAAGACCGATTCGCAAAGAGGGAATCACGTTCGTAAACCATCCCCAAGTTACCTCCCCGGCAAGCAACAATATTTTTATGCCACTGCGAGACTTGCGGGAACGTAGGTAATCAGGCAATGCATACCAGGAAAAAGTGCTCAGAGCGTTAAACGTTCCACTCAACAAAGCGCGTTTTATAGTTGACTGTTTCTGGTAGCCCTGTTTCAGCTTTGCAAGCACTGACTTGGTCACTACAACCCCCTTAAGTAACTTTTCCCCAGACGTATACCCATAATTTACCGCAATACAATAAGTGAGTAACCTCACAAATGCCTGTAGCTGTGTACGTTGAAGAATACATTACCAAACTATTGCGAAAGGTAAAGTTTTAGCTTTGCATCAAGGTTTTATTAGTTGTACTCTACTTTTTACACTGGGTTAAGAAGATAAATTGTTACTTTCTACCTAGTCATTTAGTCCCCGAATTTTTCGCAGAGAAAACGTGTCAGCAGGAGTTCCGCTATGGCTATGCTCAAACGCAATAAAAATAAAATAGAAGCAGGTCACGAAACTGATTTGGATGTTACTGATCTAACTGCCAGTAAACCCTACGTACCTGAGAGTAAGAAACCGAAGAAAGATAATACCCACTGGCTATATATCGGGGTGATTATCGCGGTAGTCGCCGGGATCGTTTTCGGGTTAGTTGCCCCCGACGTAGCAAAAGAGTTCAAGGTAGTAGGCACTACCTTCGTCCGTCTGATTACCATGATGATTGTGCCGGTCATATTTTGCACGATCGTGTTGGGTATCGGGTCGGTACGTGCCGCTGCCTCGGTAGGTAAGGCTGGCGGAATCGCCCTAACTTACTTCATCGCTATGTCAACCTTCGCCCTAGCAATCGGCCTGGGAGTAGGCAATTTAATCGAGCCGGGCAGTGATTTAAATATTGAGGCCAGCAAAGATGCAGTTGCCCAGTTTACTTCGGGAGCCAAGCAAGAGGGCGAGGGGGTCGTTGGCTTTATCCAGTCGATTATCCCGGACACCTTCTTCTCCTCTTTAACCTCCGGGTCAGTGCTGCAAACTTTGTTCATTGCGCTGCTGGTAGGTTTCGCCGTCCAGAGCTTAGGTAAAACTGGGGATGGAATCTTACGCGCTATCGCCGCCATCCAAAAGCTTGTTTTCAAGGTACTTTATATGGTGCTGTGGCTGGCTCCGATTGGTGCGTTTGGAGCCATGGCCGGGGTAGTGGGATCTACCGGCGCCAAAGCCGTGGGGCAGATGATGCTTTTGATGTTGGCGTTCTATATAACCTGTATCTTGTTCATCTGCATCGTGCTAGGTTCGGTGCTGGCGATTTTCACGCGTTTCAACATCTTCAAACTTATGAAGTACCTGGGTAAAGAGTATTTGCTAATTGTGGCCACCTCCTCCTCGGAATCCGCCCTCCCCAACCTGATGCGCAAGATGGAACACCTGGGGATTCACAAGGCCACAGTAGGGATTGTGGTTCCTACCGGTTACTCATTTAACCTGGATGGGACCGCTATTTACCTGACCATGTCGGCTATCTTTATCTCTGACGCTATGAACAAGCCGTTGGGATTGGGCGAGCAAATAGGTCTGTTGCTGTTCATGATGATCGCATCTAAGGGCGCAGCGGGGGTTTCCGGAGCTGGGATTGCCACTCTGGCAGCCGGTTTGCAGTCGCATCGCCCCGAACTATTGGACGGCGTAGGGGTAATCGTGGGTATTGACCGCTTCATGTCCGAAGCGCGTGCCCTGACTAACTTCACCGGCAATGCCGTTGCCACCTTGCTCGTCGCTACCTGGACGAAAACTGTTGACCGGCAGCGGGTTTCCGATGTGCTTAACGGCAAGATTCCTTACCATCCCCAAGATGATGACGTTGAGGTTGACCTAAAGAACCCCTCGGTTGAGGTAAAGGAAGAGTTCCCGCATACTCCACAACCGGATGTGGAGGCCATCGAGAAGTTGACCTTGGAAGAGCAATCTTCCTCCAAGCAGGAGTAGAAAAACCTTAGTTACTAACCTGTCGCCACATTTTTAACTGGCTAACCCAAAAGGTTGGTATGTTATCCAGTTAGCGATAAAAAGTAACCCGGCGAGCTCTCAAGTTATTCCCAGTGATCGGGGGTAACTTGAGAGCTCGCCGGCATTTAAGTTCAACGGGAACCCACCGCTATAAGCAACAAGTTTTACCTATCCCCAAGAGAAAACCAGGGCTTTTCCTGCGGTTATTCACGGCGTATCCTATTGACATGGCTTCAACCGACCCTCTCAACACGGAGGCTGCTTACCCGGCAGGCAGCTACCCGCCCGCCAATTATCAAAATCAGCCGTTAGCCTCCCCTGCTGGTTTTCCAGGATCTGCCCAATACACTTTAAATACCGCGGTTCCGAATCCCGGAAATAACTTCCAACCTGCTTATAATCCCTCCGAGATAGCTACCCCCGCGATTGATCCTGACCTACCTGCCCCCAAAACTGCCTGGCGGACAACCTTAACGGTTATATCTGCGATAGCCATAATGGGGATGCCGATTTTAGTACTGGTACTCAGAAACCTACAAGGCACGGTAGGGTGGGCGACCCTGTCCATGGTGCTAATCGTTTTCCCGATACTGGCAGTGATAAATGTAGTTTTCCTGATTCTCAGTCGTAAGCTTCCAGTAGGTTTTCCGCAAACCAAGTTTTGGAATCCCGCTAATCTTGCGGCCGGCTACTACCTGACCTGGTTTTGGGGAACCCTGGGGCTAGTCTTTGTACCTGATGGCGGTGACGAGGGCGAGAATATGATTCCCCTGGCTTTAAAGGCACTGCATCCGGCAATAGCTTCCAGCGCCGGCATGACCATCGCTATTCTTTTAGAAACCCTGGCGTTAGCAGCCTTCATCTACGCCATTGTTGTCGGTGAAATAGCCAAATCCAAGTTTTCCTTGCCCGCGAATCCGCAGTACCTGCCCCTACAGCAATCCCCGGTGGCAAGAAGCTTTTAGGGGCAGATGGCGCGGGCAGCGGTATCACCAATATCCGAAACCGGGCGAGCTTGTCCGGGTAGCGCCTGGCCTAACCAACGGTGAATACCAAACCACACCTCTTGGCGTACATCCGGGAAAGATAAGAATAGGTCGTGTTTACCGGGGTAACGTTCCATGGTCAACCGCCGAGAAAGCCGCCAGGCATTAGCGCACATGGTTTGCACGTTGAGCACCGAATCGGTAAACATCATTTCCCGCTTGCGTTTCCCGGTGGAAGAAGCAGTAGAAGTCAGGAAATAGGTGGGAACCTGAGTGGCTTCCCCCGCCAAAAGATTCTTTTGCGCAATCGTTATCGCGCGTACCCATCCGAAACGCACTAGCGCATCCGGGGTACCTTTCCACTGAGAAACCAGAGGCCACCCCTGTAAGGACGGATCTCGCTGCCAGGTTTCCAGACGTTTAGGTAAAGTGCCATCAACCTTGGGGTCCCAACCCATCAAGGAATCAACGTAGGCAGAGTCCGCTGACTGCAGCGGTACTTCTTTCTTGGCTGCGCGGCGTGAAAAAATTTCCGCGAGGGCGCGGGCTCCGAACCGCTGGGAAGTTCCCCCCGCCATTTCAATCCAGGGAGAATCGAGCAGGAGACCATCCACCTGGTCGGGGTGACGATTAGCCCAATAGGCGGCAGTCAGTCCGCCGGTGGAATGACCGGCTAATACTAGCGGCAAACCGGGATGTTCTGCGCGAATAACCTCCAGCGCTGCGAAAATATCCAGGTCATAAGACAGGAGGTCATCAGTCCAGCCGAAAGTCTGCCATTTGCGCAGCGAGCGCCCATATTTACACAAATCAATTGCGTAAAAGGCGCCCCCCGCTAAGGAAACGTGACGAGCCAATTCCCGCTGGAAGAAATAATCATTCCAACCATGAATGAACAGGCAGGTAAAAGTACTTTCATCCGGGGTGCCTGAAATTGCCCAAGGATCTTCGGAAGGCAGGTGCCGCACCAAAGTGGCGCACAGTTCTCCCTCTTCATCGCGCGGTAGCTCCACTGTGCGTGCCTGAAATCCCTTGCCGAGAATATCTGGTACCCAACGCCCTACCGGTGCCGGTGTGGCCGGTGGCTGCGTCGGTAAAGAAGCAGCTGATGATCTCCCTTTCCCCATTTTCTTTCCTCTAGTTACTGTGTTTTCCCTGGTGCAGCCCACTGTTGCGTTCAATCTCCGCATTTACTTCCGCAATAGCTTCCGCCAAGGTGGGGCCTTCCAGATTCCCAATCCGGAACGCTTCCCAACCGTCAACTTCGTTATTGCCCCCTACCTGCTCGAATGCAACTTGCACCTGATCAGTAAGTTGCCCGTCACCGGGGTCAATCAGGCCCTCTTGCTTTAACAAGGCTTCGCAAATCCGCCCGCGCTCATCTGACCACAGCAACACCGCGTCTTGACCGACTAGGGCAGAAATAGATTGCAGCCCTTCCGGGTCTTTTTGTAGCATTTGCGGGGTAGCTACCGACTCTGATTCCTCTGCTTCAACCGCGGCTTCAGCGGAGGTCTCTTCACTTTCTGCCTCGCCCTCGCCAAAGGCGCTTTCCGCTTCTGCTACCGGTGATTCCTCGGGGACTTCCCCCTGACTTGCATCAACTTCTTCCTCCGTTTGAAGAGGGGACTCTTGCCCTTGCTCCGCATCCGGTATCTCACTTTCTGTGGATTCCTCCTCTGCATACTCGGGAGGAGCCGGGGGAACTAGCGAAATCTCGGATTCTTCCGGGGAGGAAGCGGCCTCGTCAACGTGCCAGGAAATCTGGGGAGTCGGGGCGCGATGCCCCCCAATCTGCGGACGCGCATAGCTCATCGAGGTGGAGGTAAGCTGGGCAACCTCTAAGAAGCGCCGCCCATTAGACATCTGCCGGGAAGAAACTTGATGAATCTCCAGACCAGAAGCAAACAGCACTCCCAGAGCGGAATAGCAAGACTGATCGATTTCCCCCACAACCAGGATTAACCGGGGACCTGGTTGAGTGGTAGGTGGCATGGCTTCCCGGAACTCTGCCCAACCAGTTTGGAAGGCTTGTACTCCCCCGGGGTATTGCGCGGCTAAATCCATCCATCCTTGACCGGAGACTTGCCCCAGGCGAGACATCGCGGCTACTAGGCTGACTGGATCCAGACGGGAAAGCACTTCCACTGAAACCACTTGACCGGAGGCATCTAGGGCGGTTAAAGAATGCGGTCCAGCAGCGGTTTCTTCCTGCTCAACAGTACCCGCCCAAGCGACGGGGAAAAGAGGCCGGTCAATAACCTCTAGCACCTGTGAGCGGATAGATTCCAGCACATCTGTTTCCAGGCCATGCCCCACCGGGGTTCCAAATTGTGCAGGTATGAGGCGACCAGATTCCAGTTCAAAAAGTGCCATCGATTCACCGTTTCCTATTCTTTAAAGATCTTTCTCCTATTGTGTCACGGATACCCCTAAAGACGCTGGTTTTAGCGCCGGTGGCGATTTTAAGGATTATTTTTTCGTGCAGGGATCCGAATTAGTCAGCAATTCCGCTAAATGTATGCCGTGGCGCCCAGCCAAAGTTTCCGCCTGGGTGCGGCAAGAAAACCCATCCGCTAGGAAAATTGCCTCGGGATTATCTTTTAAAGCAGGCAGGAGGGCGTGTTCGGCAACCGCCAATGACATGGGACGATGATGGGCTTCCATACCAAAGTTTCCCGCCATCCCGCAGCAACCTTGCAGTTCCACCAGATTTGCACCAGTTTTCTTAATTAGGGTGCGATCAGCTTCCCACCCCATCACTGAATAGTGGTGACAGTGGGGCTGCGCCACCACGCTCACCCCGCTTAAATCAGGTAGTGGCAGGTCAGGGCAGTAAGCGTTAATAAATTCAGCGAGGGTAAAGGTTGCTTCACTAACCATTAGGGCGCGCGGATCGGAGGGGAGTAACTCTAGGAGGTCATCGCGAAGTACCGCGGTGCAAGACGGCTCGATTCCCACGATGGGAAGACCATTGGCGGCCGGGGGTGCCAGGCGAGCCAATAAATTTTCGAGGTGTCGCCGCGCTCCTTTAAGTTGCCCAGTAGTAATCCACGTCAAGCCGCAGCAGGTATCTGGGGGTGCTAAAAACACCTGCCAACCCGCCTCAGAAAGTAGCTTGATGGCGGCTTTAACCCCGCGTTGATCTAGTCCTCGAGAAAAAGAATCTGCCCAGATAACCACAGATTTAGAGGTTGAAAGCGCGGCTTGGCGGGTTCGCTTTCCAGCTTTAACTGCAATTTTTTTATCCGCTACCACTGCGGGCTTGTTGGAATAATCCTGTCCCCAGGGCGAAATCTCTGTTTTTTTCGGCCAAAACAAGCGATTGGGATATTGCCTCTCTAACGAACGGGTGGCAAAACGCGGAAGGGTACGCGTCGTATCCAAGTGGAGTAGTTTTAATGCCACCTGGGTTAGCGGGCGAATCTTGGTAGCCATATTGGCCAGCCGCGCTACTCCCGGCACCTTTGCCATTAGCCGCAGCCACCGGGGCAACCATCCCAGAGCATAATGCGACAGTGGACGCGGTCGTCCCCAGTAGCGCCGGAACAGGGTTTCACTGCGCCACTTGGCCATATCTACTCCGGCGGGGCAGTCGGCAGAACATGCCTTGCACGCCAGACACAAATCTAACACCTGCCAAATTTCGGGGTCGGATAAATTATGAATCAACCCGCCATTGGTGGCTTCTTGCAGGATGCGCGCACGGGCGCGAGTAGCGTCCTGTTCACGCCCACTTGCCTGGAAGGACGGACACATAAACCCGCCGGCACCGCTGTTATCGGCGCGGCATTTACCTACCCCGGTGCAACGATGAAAAGCGTCGGTTAGGCTGCCGCCGTCCTCGGAAAAAGCAAAACCTTCCGGGTGGGCGTTAAGGCCGCGCGCTTGGGCACGGCGTACGTTTTCCTCTACCCCGTCCGGGCCTGCCGGACCGGTCAGTACCCCCGGATTCATCAGATTTTTCGGATCAAATAACGCTTTTACCTGTGCAAATAAATCCACAGCCTGCGAGGAATACATTTTTGGTAGTAGCTGAGAGCGGGCACGCCCATCCCCGTGTTCCCCAGAAATTGAACCGCCATATTTTCCAACTAGTTGGGCAGCCGCAAATAAGAAGTCCCGCGATTTACCCAATCCCGTGGCGCTTCCGAGCGGCATATTTAGCCGCACATGCACGCATCCGTCCCCGAAATGCCCATACAGCAGTCCGTCCAATCCAAACTTTTCTAGCAACTTTTGAAAATCCTGCAGGTAAGCTGCCAGATTTTCAGGCGGCACTGCCGCATCCTCCCAACCAGGCCAGGCTTGATCCCCCTGGGGAGTACGTCCACCGAGCCCGGCACCATCTGCACGAATCCTCCAGATAGCAGCCGCATCAGCTCCCGGCGGATAAATCATGACCGCATCCCCGCTAGCCCCGGAGGCGGCCGCCAGTTCCCGCGCACGCTGCAAGGTCGCGTCCTCATCTAGGCCTTCCCCGCCCACCTCGCACAGTAGCCAACCGCTTCCTTGAGGCAAATCCGGGACTGCGCCCGGACCTTTATGCTGGCGCACCACTTCCACTAGCCGGGCATCCATTCCTTCCACTGCTAAGGGTTTTGAGGGAAGAATCCGCGGCACAGCGGCAGCAGCGGCGATCATATCCGGGAAACCCAGCGCCACCAGCACGGGAGCTTTAGGTAGGGGAACGAGGCGCACGGTCGCCTGGGTAATAACCCCCAAAGTACCCTCGGTTCCAGACAAGAAAGGCGCGAGCGCGGAGCCGTTTTCGGGCAGCAGGTGTTCCAGGGAATAACCGGAAACTTGGCGCCCAAAACGTCCAAACTCGGTGCGGATAGTAGCCAGATTGGCAGCTACCAGGGATTTCAGTCCCGGAATCTGTTGGATTTGTTTCTCCGGCGCGGGCGTATCTTGCGGGGTTTCTGCCAGGTCTTGCGGGGTTTGCCCGGCGATAATCTCGCGTCCTAAGCCGTCGATAAGCTGTAGCTCTAAAACGTTATCGGAGGTGCGCCCGTAGGCGGTAGCGTGGGGGCCGCAGGCATTATTGCCAATCATGCCGCCAATGGTGCAGCGTGAAGAGGTAGAAGGATCCGGACCGAATCGCAACCCATAAGGGGCTGCTGCCTGCTGTAGCTGGGCTTGCACTACCCCCGGTTCTACAATCGCGTAGCGCTTTTCGGGATCAATTTTTATGATCCGATTTAGATGGCGTGAATAGTCGATTACTACCCCCGGACCAATCGCGTTTCCCGCGCAGGAAGTCCCTGCCCCCCGGGCAGTCACTGGCACTCTACATTCCCGTGCCACCTGTAGTAACACCCGCAGGTCATCTTGATCTTTCGGGCAAGCAATAAGCTTTGGAGGTATCCGGTAGTTCGAAGAATCAGTGGCATAAACGGCGCGATCGGCGCGAGAATCTAGCACTTCCCCGCGGAACTTGTCGCGCAAGAGCGAGCGAAAGGTGTGGTAGTCACCTGCCCTGATACCCATAGCTCGCCTTTCCTTGCTTATGTGCTCAATCCTATCTGTTCCTCGCTCCGCCCTTAAACCCCATTAGTGTCAGAATTATTTATTTCTGACACTTAGGGAGCCTACGGCTGACACTTACCGCATTTATCCAGGTAGACACTGCTCCTTAACCGTCAGCTCCATTCTTAGGAACTGACTGGAGCCAATCTTCCCAACCCGACACTACCCGCCAAACAACTCGGCGCCCTTCGCGTCCTCTGCGGAGTAGCCCCATATTCTCCAAACTATTTAAGTCGCTGTACCCACTAGGACGGGATACCCGGAATCTATCAGCTACCATTTGCGCAGTCCATAGCCTTTCCGGCTCGCCTCTAGATTCCAGTAAGATATCGATCTGTCGATTGTTTAGTTCTACCCGATCTTTGAGGCCTTCCTTAAGCGCAGCTGCCTGTCGGCGGTCATCTGCTAGATACTCCTCCAGTTGCGCTACTGCTCGCCGTAAAATTTTCAGCTGGTAAATGAGAAAATAGGTCAAATCCCCACCGTCATATTCCACATTCAAAAATGCGCGCGCATACTGAGCGGGCGCCTCCTTTAGCAACGCCGATACCACCAAGAACCTGGCTGCCGGAAAACCCGCTTTCAGCAGCATCCAGTAAAACAGAGAACGCGCAGTTCTACCGTTTCCATCTGCGAAATAGTGATCATACCCCACCATAAAATGTACGACCATCGCCTTTAACAAGGGGTGCATCCACGGCTCAGGTTCATTTATGAAATCACAAAGTGCTTCCATACGGGCAGACAACTCCCTTGCCGGCGGCGGAACGTAAATAATCTGTTCCGAGTCCCCAAATACCTTTACCCGATCGCCTTGGTCAGACTGTATCTTTCCCACATCGCTTTCTATGTCTAAGGTCCCCTCCGTTACCGTACGATGCAGTTCTTTAATAAAATCCGGGGTAGCTTTAACTCCCAGCAAGTCCTGTAGGTTCTCCATTGCCAAATAGTTATTAACTATCATCCGTTCACTTAAATCTCGCGGCTCCCGGTTTTGCTCCAGTAACTGCCTGGCAACCCTCCGAGAGGTAGATGCTCCCTCTAACTGGGCAGAGTAAATGGCTTCGTCCGTTAATCCGTTGTAAATAAACTTGTGGCGTTGGTACGCAGATATGGTCGTATCCAAACTGGATAACTTCTGGCTTAAAAAGTAGCATTCCCTAGAAATCAAAGGTGGCAGGCAATACCAGAAAGGTTCTCCCGACTGCTGCTTCAGGGCGACCGGAATCGCGTTGTTTACCCTTTGCAACCGGACAATCCCCCACCATTGCGAAATAGTTAAACCCGCCGGAGGGATTTGGTGCCTAAATTTACCCCATGGATCATAGGAGTCAAGAGTACTTTGTCTTAGGACTGAAGCCAGATCGCCACCGAGAACTTTTGAGGCGCTAATAAACTCCTCAAAATAGTCAGGTGGGGTCACAGGAGTTTTCATTTCTCTACCTTAGCAAACAAAGTGTCAGGATTATTTATTTCTGACACTTAGGGGGTCTACGGCTGACACTTGTAGCATTTACCCAGGTAGACACTGCTCCTTAACTGTCAGCTCACGTCGCTCGCTTGCCAGAGATAAAGCCAAAGTGAGCAGACACAGAAAATACGCGAAAAATCTATAGGCGGGTACTGCCTTAAAAATACCCAGGAACTCGAGCGCTACCAGACAGTAGCCATAAATTGCTGCCCAAAAAATAAATATTATCCAGTCCTTGGGTTCCTTAAAAGTAAGACACGTCCTCTTAGTCACTACCTGCCACAGTGAAATTAAGAAAATGAAACCCCAGAGCGTCAGGAAGACCAGGGGCGCGAACCACTCATCGGTTAGTTGATTGAGTTTTAAGGAGGCGGCGGAGGCGATTCCTACAAAAGCCACGCCTGCCAGGCCAATGGCTACGGTAACCACGGCAATCAGTAGTTTTGACTTTGGTCGGAGCTGACGCTGCCAAAAGCGCTGGTTTAAATAGACGATCATCGGGGTTTCAAAGAGGTATCCCAAGAAGTTCACCCAGATTACACTCATGAACATATGGTGGTTGATGGCGAGCGTAATTGGACGACCTTCCCAAACCCAAAATCCCCCGTTTAACCTGATAGCCGCCACATCCAGGAGAAAATCCATTGAAACCACTAGCCAGCCCGCGAGCAGTGCCGTCAAGCCCTGCGATAACCTGATTTTTTTCGCAAGTCTAAGCGCCGCAACCGCCACTCCGCCCCACATTAGCCCCCCAAAGAAAGGGAACTGGTTAGGAACCCAACCAATGCTAATAAAATACTGTGAACTGTAGTGATAGATTCCGGTAAGCCTAACTGCCAACAATTCGAGGGCGAAACCTGCCAGTGCCGCCGAGAAAAACAGGCTCAATTCATCCCAGTTTTTCTTCCTTACGATGTCGGTAACCAATAATGCCGTAAGCAGGTAACAGATAATTTCGAAGCTGTTAATCCAATTCACCTTGTCCACCTCCTAACAATGAGTCTAGAGAAAAACCCTTACGAGAGTCTTGCTCCCACCAATCCTTTCCGCAGCTCACCCGAAAATTAGGGTTAATACCCAAAATTACCTAAAGGGATAACCGGAAATAGGGCAGACCGGACCCTAACCGGGGATAGCTAAAAGAAATAAAAGGGGGTCGGCGGGAAAATCCCGCCGACCCCCAGGGGTGTTATGAAAATAGTCTAGGGCGAACCCGCCAGGCATCCCTGCCCGCCAGAGCAGGGAAACCAGGCGCCTCCACTTTCAGGGTAACAGTTATCCACAGTGGTAAACCCCGGTTTTCCCAGCAAATAGTCCACCAGGTCGGCCGGATGCTCACTTATAGCAATCGGCTTTCCCTTAGACGCTAGCTAAGCGGTAGCGTCCTCTCCGGATCCCTCAATATTTTCCAAAGCCACCACACGACCCGCCTCTAGACGCGCCACTGCCACCCGGAAAGGCGAGCAAGACACGTAGTCTAAGCCGGTCTTATGGAAGAAGTGGATAGATTCCGGATCGCCACCATGCTCACCACAAATACCCAGTTTAATTCCCGGATTGGTGGAACGACCGCGAGTTACCCCCTCGTTCACCAAGCGACCTACGCCGTGAGTGTCGATGGTCTCAAACGGGGAAGTCCCAAACACGCCCTCTTCGATGTACTCGGGGAAGAAAACACCCTCGCAGTCATCTCGAGAGAATCCCCAAGTGGTTTGAGTTAGATCGTTAGTGCCGAAGCTGAAGAAATCAGCTTCTTTCGCCAAAGACTCGGCGGTGATCGCTGCCCGCGGTAATTCGATCATGCAGCCAATCGGGATATCCAAGGTAACGCGAGCATTCCCGCAAACCTCACCAATAACTTTTTCGGCGCGGCTACGAATAAGCCCCAGCTCGGTAATCGAACCGACCAGCGGAACCATAATCTCTGGACGGGGATTTAATCCCTGCTTCTTGAGCTCAGCCGCCGCGCTCACCAAGGCGCGAATCTGCATTTCAAACAGACCGGGCATCCAAATCCCTAAGCGTACTCCCCGCAGACCAAGCATCGGGTTGGCTTCATGCATCCTGCGCACTGCAGAGAGCATCCGCTGATCCTCCGGGTTGACTTCACCCTGCGCTTTTTGCAAAGCCACCTTAACTTCCAAGCCGGTTAGATCCGGCAGGAACTCGTGTAACGGCGGGTCAATCAGCCGCACAGTCATTGGCTTGCCGTCCATAACCCGCAGCATTTCCGAGAAATCCCGCTCCTGCAGCTCACCTAGCCTATCTAGCGCATTCTTACGGTCCTTAGAACCTTCGCCAGATAAAATCGCATGTTCCACCAGCGGACGACGATCACCCAAGAACATGTGTTCGGTACGGCACAATCCAATCCCGGTTGCCCCGAACTCCACAGCCAGTTTGGCATCCTTCGGGTTATCCGCATTGGCGCGAACCTGCAGTCTTGCCCGGGCATCGGCCAGTTCCATCATGCGATCAACACAGCGCACCAGATCTTTCAGGTCTTCATCATCGCCACAAGCCTCTAGCCCGGCTTCTAAACCAGCTTCCAGATAAGTGGTTACCGGAGAATCCTGAACTGGAACATCGCCCTCGAAAACTTCACCAGTAGCACCATCGATAGCAATTACGTCACCCTCGTGGAAGGTCTTGCCGTCAACGGTCAAAGTCCCGGCTTCCGGGTCAATCTCTAGGGCTTCCGCTCCGCAAACACAGGTCTTGCCCATACCGCGAGCAACCACTGCTGCGTGCGAAGTCTTTCCGCCGCGTGCGGTCAGTACTCCCTCGGCAGCAACCATTCCTGCCAGGTCATCCGGGTTAGTTTCCCGGCGCACCAAAATACAGGTTTTACCGGCTTGTACAGCTGCTTCTGCCTGCTCATTATTGAAAGCAATTCCCCCAACGGCAGCCCCTGGGGAGGCAGCCATACCGGTAGTTAGCCGTACCCGAGTCGAATCCACGTCAAACTGCGGGAACATCAACTGGGTGAGCTGCTCACCGGTTACGCGTTCTAGCATCTGATCCTTGGTAATCAGCCGTTCCTCGTTAAGCTGGACAGCAATCCGGAAAGCCGCAGCCGCGGTCCGCTTACCCACCCGGGTCTGCAGCATCCACAGCTTACCTTTTTCAATGGTGTACTCGATATCACACATATCCTGGTAGTGAGTTTCCAGGCGGCGCATGATCTTGACCAACTCTTTATAGACCGGCTCATTAACCGTCTTCAGGTGAGACAAAGGTTCAGTGTTGCGAATCCCTGCCACCACGTCCTCACCCTGGGCGTTCATCAGGAAGTCACCGTATACACCGGATTTACCAGTAGAAGGATCCCGGGTGAAGGCCACGCCGGTGCCGGAATCGTCACCCATATTTCCGAACACCATGGTGCAGATATTTACCGCAGTACCCAGCGAGTTCGGGATCCGTTCCCGGCGACGGTAAATCGCAGCCCGCTCCGTATTCCACGAACGGAAGACTGCCTCGACTGCCATATCCATCTGGGTGCGGGGATCTTGCGGGAAATCACTGCCGGTTTGTTCTTTAACAATCTGCTTGAACTGGTCGGTTAGCTCCTGCAGGTTTTCGGCAGTCAAATCTACGTCAGCGGTAGCGCCGACCTTCTCTTTCATGGCATCCAGCGCATCAGCAAATAGGTCACCGTCAATATCCAAAACTGTCTTGCCAAACATTTGCACCAGACGACGGTAGGAATCCCAAGCAAAACGCGCTGATCCCGACATTTTAGCCAGACCGGCAACCGAACGGTCATTAAGCCCCACGTTGAGGACGGTTTCCATCATTCCCGGCATCGAGAACTTCGCACCCGAGCGCACTGATACCAGCAGCGGCTCCTCTTCATCTCCCAGGGTGCGCCCTATCTGATCTTCAACCCCACGCAATGCCTTGGTCACTTCCGGAACCAAACTCTCGGGGACCTCGTTATGTTTGAGGTACGCCCGGCAGGCATCGGTGGTGATTGTAAAACCGGGGGGAACGGGCAAACCTAGATTAGTCATTTCTGCCAGGTTGGCACCCTTGCCGCCCAACAAATCCTTCATATCCTTGTTGCCCTCGGCGAACATATAGACATACTTTGCCATAAGTTAATGGCCTCCATTTATTCTTTGACTGCGCTCAAAAGCGATTCTTTCCTCTCTAATGCTACCAGCTAAAAATGAAACCCTAGGTCTTGAGTCCCCCATGTAGGATTGACCCAACTTTTCCGACCTACTTGCCGGGGACAAAGACGCGATTTTTCAGCTCTTTTCTCTATCAATCTGTCTGTATTCTTGGGAAAACGCCGCTTAAACAGCCAGTTGGTCAAGTAGGCTTTCCTAATCGCTTACACTGGTGAGTGTGTCAGTGTATCCACCTAGGAGGCAGCGCCTGCATTCACGCGCCAGTCGTGCGCGGCGGCGTTCGGACTGGAATTTACTAATTCGTGCCTCCTCTCTCGCGATTGCATTGACGATAACTTTTATTTTGATTCTTTCGGCGATGCCTAGATCTCCAGAAGCCACAGCGCGGGCAACACAAACCGCCCCCACTCTGCACTGGACAGCGGTTCCTCAGGTAACCTCAAACAACAAGGAAAACGCCGGCAAGATAGCTCTGGAGGTTAGCGGGGAACTTCCAGGAGGAGAAACTTCTACTAAAGTTCCTCAATCCGCTTCGGGGACGACCTCAGTAGTTCCCGGCACCTGGCCTGGGCGCGGTACCGGAAAGGTTTACCTTTATCGAGTAGAAGTTGAAAACGGACTCCCGATTGACGGGGAAACTGCCGCGAAGAGCATCCACGCCATTTTGAACGATCCGCGCGGATGGGGAGGAAAACAAGGGGAAATGTCTTTTACCCGCACCGATGGGCAAGCTGATTTTCGGATAGTTATTGCCAGCCCTTCCCTAACCGACAGGCTGTGTGCCCCCCTAACCACCCAGGGAGTTTCTAACTGCCGAAATGGAGATAACGTAGTGCTCAATGCTCACCGCTGGATTGGTGGCGCGGGAATGTGGTTTCAAAAAGGTAAAACTATGACTGATTACCGCATTTACGAAGTCTCTCACGAAACCGGACACTGGCTAGGACACGGGCACCTGTTTTGCCCGCAACCTGGGAACCTCGCTCCGGTAATGCAACAGCAAAGCTCAGATGGCGGGGACAACCTCGGGTGTATTCCTAACGGCTGGGCGAATCCCTAACTCTTTGTCGATAGCTTATTTTGAGGTGGCGTTCAGGAGTACTTCAGGAAACTCAGGAAGAATCAAACTATGAGTGCATTAATAACAATCGGTTTCCTACTGTGTGGAGCCGGGCTGGTGTTCTTAGTCGCCCGCAGCGTAGGGGCTTTAAATGCGCGTGATCGCGCCCGTAAGAACCACTTTGAGCAAGAAATCGGCAGCGTAGATAATTTATTGGCATCTTCACAAGCCGATCGGGATAAGTTACGCCAGATGCGAGATCAAGGACGTTTGCAGCGTTGGGACGCGATTAGGGACGTAATGCGGGAAGAGGGAGTGCCCGAAGAGGTCGCCACCGAGTTTATTGACCGCCTCTAGGCAATACGATTAACCAGGGTGTCGGCAAAATTTTCCAGTGCTGCTTTCACTTCTTTATCCTCCAGCGAGGAAATCGCCGCTTTCGCGTCCTCACACCAGGAAAAAGCTAATTGTCGGGTACGTTCCAGCACCGAATGTGCGCGCAGCATCTGCACTACTCGCTCTAAAGCCGCATCCTCACTCACCAAAGTTCCTCGGCTGAGTTCCGCCAAAATCTTTTGCCCGTCCTCATCAAGCACCCCGCGCGCTGCATCTTGCCGCAGCAGCAGAATCGGCATAGTGTCTACGCCCTCACGCAAATCCGTTCCCGGAGTTTTCCCGGAATCTGCGCTGTCAGAGGACAAATCAATCACATCATCCGCCAGCTGGAAAGCTACCCCAATCTTTTCCCCAAACTGCACGACCGCTTTGGTCACGGCCTCGGGAGCTCCGGAAAGTTCTGCCCCAAATCGTGCTGATTGCGCCACCAAAGAGCCGGTCTTATCTGCCAACACTTGGATATAGAACTGTACCGCGTCCTGCCCCGCTTCTGGTCCGAAGGTTTCATTGAGCTGCCCGCGGCACAGACGATCGAAAGTTACCGCGTGCTGCAAAACTGCCTGAGGCCCCAAAGTAGCAACCACTTGCGAGGCGCGGGCAAAGACCAAATCCCCTGCCAGTACCGCGCGGTTATTACCCCACACCCGCTGGACTGCGTTTACCCCGCGCCTAGTGGGAGCCGAGTCCATAACGTCATCGTGATAAAGCGTTGCCAAGTGGGTAAGCTCGACCACTACACTAGCGCGCAGCACTTCCTCGGAAAAAGGACGCGATCCCAGGTTGGAACATAGCAGTACCAAACCGGGACGCATCCGTTTGCCGCCGGCTTTCGCCAAGTGTCCGATGATATCGTCAAGTACCCCGCGATCGTCCGATAGCACTGAATTCAGGCGGTTCTCTACCTGAACTAGGCTCTCGGAAATCCGATCTTCGAGCTCCTCGAGGCGCTGCTGGGTTAAGTTACTCACGGAATAACAATAGCGGTGTTTTGTAGAATATCTAGAACTGACCCCGGGAAAATCCCCAGAAGCACAGTTAAGAGGGCGCAAATCCCAATCGCCACATAAGTGATTTCGGCATGCGGAGCCACCGTAGTATTTTCCGCCACCGGATCTAAGAACATAATCTTACCGAGGCGGAAATAATAGAAGGCGGTAATCGCTGAGGCAATCACCGCGCAAATAACCAAGGCTGTTGCCCCTCCTTGCACACCGGCGCTAAACGCCATGAATTTACCCATAAACCCGGCGGTCAGGGGGATACCCGCAAAAGAGAGCAAAAACAGCATCATGCATCCTGCCAGCACCGGATGAGTTTTCCCGAAACCCGCCCAGGCCGGCATCGAATGTTGCTCGGCAGTAGCTATACCGTCTTCGTTAGTTACCCGAACCAGGTAAATAATCGCGAACGCCCCAATGGTAGCCACCCCATAGGTAAGCAGGTAGAACAGGACTGCCCCATTAGCGTTCAGTGCGCCCTTGGTGAAGGCAATCAAAATAAAGCCGGCATGCGCAATAGACGAGTACGCCAGCATCCGTTTAATGTTGTCCTGCACCAGACCAAAGAAGGTACCGACTGCCATCGTCAAAATAGCGACCGTCCACAAGAACGGCTTGAAGTTAGCTTCGAACTGCACCACTACGGTGGAGAAGAAGCGCAACATGGCTAGGAAGGCCGCAGCTTTTACTCCCGCAGCCATGAAACCGGTTACCGGGGTAGGCGCCCCCTGATACACATCTGGCGTCCAAGCATGGAAGGGAGCCGCACCAATCTTAAACAGCAGGCCGACCATCATTAAGGCGGCTCCGGTCATCAAAAGTGCCGGGGAAGCTACCCGATAGGGAATCGCCAACGCCAGTTGATCTAGCAATAGCGATCCGGAATAGCCATACAGCAAAGAAATACCCATCAGCATAAAGCCAGACGCAAACGCCCCAAGTACGAAGTATTTGAGGGCGGCTTCCTGGCTCAGCAGGCGGCGGTAACGTGCCATAGCGGTCATTGCGTATAGGGGTAGCGAAATAATCTCTAACGCTACAAACAGAGTCAGCATCGAGTTCGCCATGGGGAATAGCATCATACCCCCCAGGGAGAATAGACTCAGTGGCAATACCTCACTGCGCTGGTAGCCACGCCTTTCAGTCTGTTCTTCCTGGAAAGATCCGGGAATATCCGAGGGCTGTCCCGCAAAAGCAGATACCCGACTGCCGGTGCGATCGACCATCGGCAACAGAGCTAACAATCCCACGATTAACATCAGCATCTGCGAGAACATCGAGAATCCGTCCACGATGAGTTCTCCGCGCACTAGCCGCTGACCGCTTTGCAAATCGAAGGCTCCGAAAGAAGGAGCAAAGGTTAAAAGCGCAATCGCTACTACGGCTATCGACCAGGCGCATTGCACGCTCCAGCGATGCTTAGCAGATACGAATGCTTCTAGTAGGATTCCGATAATCGCTCCGAAGAGTACCACCATTACCGGCGCCATTAGCGCCCAGTTGAAACCTAGTTCACTGAAGTCGTTTATCACGGTAGCGTTGGTTAAGCTCACTTTCCGCTCCCTTCTACTTGAAAAGCCACATCCTGGGTGACAACCACCTGTTTGGCCACTTGTGTCATCGGCTCAACCAGCGGTTGCGGATGCAAACCAATCACCAGCATCAGCACGATCAGCGGGGCAGCAACTCCCCAACGTTCCCGGTTATCTAAATCTTTAATCGACTTACGATGTTCGGGGGCCTTGCCAGTGAAAATCTTTTGATAAGGCAACAGCACGTAAACCGCGCCCGCGACTACTCCCACCAGGCAAAGCACCGCTGCCCATTGGTAGAGCCGGAAGGTACCGATTAGTACCATCAGTTCCGGTACGAAGCCCGACAGACCAGGTAGGGCGATTGCCGCTAAACCAGAGATTAGGAAGGTACCGGCAATCAGGGGGGTCACCCGTTGCATACCGCCGTAAGCCTCAATGTCTTGGCTATGTCCCCGCTCGGTGAGGAACCCACCAATCAGGAACATACCGGCGATTGACAGGCCGTGCGCCACCATATAAACCATGGCACCAGCCAAAGCCACCGTGTTACCAACATAGATACCCAGCACCATCAGACCAAAGTGGGCTACCGAGGTGAAGGAAATCAGGCGCATCAGATCCTTTTGCGCCAAAGCCGCGAGCGAACCCCAGATTACCGAAACCACTGCCAGGATAATGAAAGCTAAAGCGGCTCGCTGAGATGCACCCGGGAAGATGGTCAAACACAAGGTAATCATGCCGAAGGTACCAATCTTGTCCAAGATTCCCACCAG
Source organism: Varibaculum massiliense (assembly GCF_900106855.1). Lineage (NCBI taxonomy): Bacteria > Bacillati > Actinomycetota > Actinomycetes > Actinomycetales > Actinomycetaceae > Varibaculum > Varibaculum massiliense. The sequence goes on from NZ_FNWI01000004.1 coordinate 1,076,987, forward strand.
GAGGGCGGATGTCCCGGGACGCGCATTTTCGGCAGTGTCTGCCAACCAGGTATGCACCGGAACCATCGGCGCTTTAACTGCGAAGGCGATGAAGAAGCTGATCATCAGCGCCATTTCTACCCCGGGGCTAGCTTTCAGCTGTCCCGCCAAGTTTTCCAGCAGGAACAGGCTAGCGTGTTTTTCGCTGGTCGCAGCGGCGTTAGGCGAATAGACGTAAACCCCGACAATACCAATCAGCATTACCAATCCACCTGCCAGGGAATATAGCAGGAACTTCATGGCGGCAGCTTTACGTTTCGCTCCGTTTCCGTAGCGTCCGATCAAGAAGTACATCGGCACTAACATGGCTTCAAACGCCAAGTAGAAGACGAATACGTCACGAGCTGCAAAAATCAGCATCATAAAGGCCAGAGTGGCCAAAGTCAGACCCACATATCCGGCATCATCATAAGGTTTTTGTTCGCCCTCGAGGTCACGAGCTGAAGCAATCAGCACAATCAACGTGAGTAGGGCGGAGAGTACTAGCATCGCTAGACCCAGACCGTTTACCCCCAGCGCCCAGGAAACTCCCAGGGCGCGAATCCAGCTATGGGTTTCCGCGAACTGGTAGGCAGCGGCTTTAGTGTAGTCAAAGTTCAGCGCCAGGTAGATGGTGCCCAGCAAAACCAGAGCCGATACTGCTAGTCCAATCTGACGCGCGGCGATTCGAGTCGGTTTAATCAGCCACAGAGCCAGTGCCGCCAACGCCGGTAGCGCTACCAACAGCGTTAACACCGGGAAAGTTGAGTTCAGGACTGTAATTTCCATTTATCTTTTCCTCCTGCCCTAAACCAATTGGCTTCCGACAACTAGGACCAGGGCTAAAAGCACCCCGCCAAGAATGTAACTGGCGTATGCACGGATGTAGCCGTTTTGTGCGTGGCTGACCGCGCGACCAAACGCCTGGGCACACCAGGCAATACCACGGACAATACCGTCTATCACGCCTCGGTCAGCGCCACCCACCCCTTTAGTGAGCAGCTGCGCCGGTAGCATGGCCACCGATTCATTAACGGTGTCCTGATAAAGATCCACCCGGGCTGCCTCTACTAGGACGTTAGAAGCCAGAGCTACCTTCGGTACCGGTCGGCGAACGTACATCATGAATGCCAGACCCAAGCCACAAAGCACCAAGACCAAGGTGATAACCGAAATCGCAGTATGCGGCAACACATAAACCGTGGCCTTTTCGGTAGCAGATTGCGTTCCGGTAACTGGTTCTAACCACTGGTTGAACTTGTCAGTGAAGCCCAACACCATCCCCATAGCCACGGAGAATACTGACAACACCACAATCGGCCCGTTCATTAACCAGGATGCTTCATGCGGATGTACATCGCTGCCACCATCAAACTGGGTGGTCCAGCGCTTTTCCCCATGGAAAATCATAAAGAACAGGCGCGACATATAGAAGGAGGTAATTCCAGCACCAATCATGGCAACTAGACCAAAGATCCAAGCTCCCCCGGTTCCAAAAGCTGCCGCATTAAAAGCTGCCGCGATAATCGGTTCTTTGGAGAAGAATCCCGAGAACGGGGGAATCCCCAAGATAGCTAGCCAGGCGATACCGAAACAAATCCAGGAAACTTTCATTACCTGATTTAGGGCGCCGAAGCGGCGGATATCAACCTGCTCGTTCATAGCGTGCATCACCGAGCCGGCACCCAGGAACAACTGGGCTTTGAAGAATCCATGCACAAACAGGTGGAAGATAGCCAAGGTCCAGCCGATGGGTCCGAGACCCGCACCCAGCATCATGTACCCGATCTGAGACATGGTGGAGGCAGCCAGTACCTTCTTCATATCGTCCTTGGCACATCCCACGATTGCCCCGAATAGCAGGGTAATCGCCCCGACGATTGCCACACAAAGTTGGGCTGTCGGGGAGGCCACAAAGATAGCCCCGGAACGAACAATCAAGTAGACACCGGCGGTAACCATGGTGGCTGCGTGAATCAAAGCCGACACCGGAGTAGGACCGGCCATGGCGTCACCCAGCCAGGCTTGCAGCGGGAACTGCGCGGATTTACCACAGGCAGCTAGCAGCAAGAACAGACCGATGGCGGTTGCCCAACCGGCGGTCATATCTCCAGAGCGGGAAGCTCCCAGCACGTCCACAAACTTCATAGAGTTGAATTCGGCGTACATGGACATCATGGCAAGGAGCAATCCCAGGTCACCAACGCGGTTCATCACGAAGGCTTTCTTGGCGGCTACCGCATTCGGTAGTTCGTGGTTCCAGAAACCAATCAACAGGTAGGACGCTAAACCGACGCCTTCCCAACCAAAGAACAAAGCCACGTAGGAATCCGAGAGCACCAGGGTGAGCATCGAGGCTACGAAGAAGTTCAGGTAGGCGAAGAAACGCCGCCGGTCAGGGTCATGTTCCATATAGGCCACGGAGTAAACGTGAATCAGGGAGCCCACGAAGGTTACCAGCAACACGAAGGTCATAGAGAGCGGGTCGAGCAAGATATTCCAGGAAAGGGTGATTTGCTCGTTACCGCTACCCGCATTAAACCAGGTAAATACGGGGGCTACAATTGATCTTTCCCCTGGTGCCTGCGCAATCATTTGGCAGAAAATCACCAATCCGATTAGGAAGGAGCTCCAGGAGGCAGCAACCGCCAACCAGTGTCCCCATTTGTCAGTAGCGCGACCACATACCAACAACAGACCCGATACCAAAAGCGGTATTGCCACCATTAGCCAGGCATACTCTGCCAGTCCCGTAGCTGAAACATTTGCCATTTGCTGTTGCTCAGCGCTTAGCAAGAATGAGTTCATTTTTCTATACCCCCTAGCGTCCCATCAGGCGCACTTCATCAACCGAGGTCGAACGGCGCGTCCTAAATATTGAAACGATGATCGCTAGGCCTACCACCACTTCTGCAGCGGCTACCACCATTACGAAGAAAGCCATCACTTGCCCCTCGATGTTTTGGTGCATATTTGAGAAAGTCACCAGCATCAAGTTGCAGGAATTCAGCATCAGTTCCACCCCCATCAGGGCGATTACCGCCGAATGTCGGGTTAGCACGATTACCGCGCCAATGAAGAAGAGAATGGCTGCCAATACAAGATATGAAGTCAAAGACATTATTCACTGACCTCCGTTTCTGGGGCATCTGAGTTGGCTGCTACCGGGGAATCACTGGGTGGCTCCCCCGGGATTTTAGGCGTGATTACCCGAGTCTTGGAAGCCTGCAAACCACTAGGCGCGTCCTCACCGGACATCCCCCAGGCTCCGGATTTAACCACAGCTTGGGAGGCCGCTGTAGAGTGTACACCCTGGGAAGCGTTCCCACCCTGGTCGGCGCGAATCTTCTCTACCAGGTGCGGTGCGACTTCACCTAGCGAACGGTCAGCGTTACGAGCACGCAGCGCCGGGGATACCGAAGCGGTAATCGTGCGCTGATCCTCGCCGGAGATATTGGGAGCATCGGTCGCGTTGCTAGTTTGGTAGACACCCGCGATTGGCTGTTGACCAGGATGGATTCCCCGCTTGGCGTAATCTTCCATTCGTGCCTGCGCTGTTTCTGGCTGCTTAAATAGCCTGTGGAGGCGGTCGCCGTGAGTGAGCGATACCGCCGCAACTACTGCGATAATCAGCAGGCAGCCGATAACTTCCATCGTGTAAATATGTTCGGTGAACAGGCTCATTGCGATTTTAACCGGGTTAGAATCGGTGCTGCCTTGGGCAGCGGCGGTGGGCATATCTGGAACTTCCCCATACTTGGGCAAATAGGCTTTAACCAGCATCACCGCAATCAACAACGCCCCGAAACCACCGGCACAAAAGGCACTCCAGCGCAAGTAACGCCGGGTGCGTAGGTAGTTATCGGAGGCAGCGACCCCCACCATCATGATGATGAACAATATCAGGGTCATAACTGCACCGGTATATACCACTACCTGCACAACCCCGATAAAGTAGGCTCCTTGCGAGGCGTACATCATTGCTAAGAGGAGCATTACCCCCACCATGCAAACCGCAGAGTGAACTGCAGTCCGGCAAAATAGTACGCCGAGCGCCAGCGCCACCATAAGTACTGCGGCCACCCAGAAAAATACGGTTTGACCCGCAGTAAAATCTGTGGCTGCCGCTGTGGCTTGGGCTAGCAATATCATTGCTGAACCTCCTTAACCCCCGACTGCTTCAAAGTCGGGTCATCTGGGCGGTGTTCGCTGACCCAATCGCGTTGCGCTTGGGTCACGCCGGTCACCTTTCCTCGGTAATAGTCAACATCGGCGGTTCCCTCCACCATAGGATGCGGCGCTGCCAGCATCCCGTCCTCGAGAGGAGCGAGAATCTGATCTTTCTCGTAGATCATAGTTTCCCGGTGGTAGTCTGCCATCTCAAAATCATTACTCATGGTCAGCGCGCGCGTGGGACATGCTTCCATGCACAAGCCGCAGAAAATACAGCGCAGATAATTGATTTGGTAGACGCGGCCGTAACGTTCACCCGGAGAATACTGCGCCTCGGGAGTATTCGCGGCGGCCTCTACATAAATGGCGTCTGCCGGACATGCCCAGGCACACAATTCACATCCGATACATTTTTCTAGGCCGTCCGGATAGTGATTGAGCTGGTGGCGTCCATGGAAACGTGGTTGTACGTGGGGTGCCTCATAAGGGTATTGCTCGGTAACCGTAGGACGGAAGAACGAGCGGAAGGTTACCCCGAAGCCGGCAACCGGGGCGAAGAACTCGCCTACCGGACCTTTTTCATCCGGCTCGAAACTCATATCTTCCCTGGTGGGATTACGTTTACTCATCTGATTCCCCTTCTTTGGCTACCAGGTGCTCTTCCCCGGCACCCGCCCGCACTACTGCGCGCGGACTTGGAGGTAATACTTGTCCCGGCATGGGTGGCACCGGATAACCGTCTTTGAAAGCATCAAAGGGCTCGCTGGCGGCGGCTTCTTTTTCTGCTTGCTTGATTTGTGCCCGCAGATCCGCTTTGCCTCCGGTTATCCAGATAATAATGAGGGCGACGACAAAGACAGCAGCAATCGCCATCATTCTTTGTGAAATGGAGCCAATGCCGTAGACGCTGACTACCCGCATGACTACCACAATCACCATCCAGGCGATCGAAACCGGCAACAACACTTTCCAGCCCAGCATCATCAACTGGTCATAGCGGACACGCAGCAGGGTACCGCGTACCCAAATCATGAACCACATGACTGCCCAAACTTTGATTCCGAACCAAAGGAACGGCCACAGCCCACTGTTAAGCGCGCCTCCGAGAATGGCGTCACCCCCGGGGAAGCGCCAGCCTCCCAGGAATAGAGTTACGCAGATCCCGGATACGTTGAACATGTTGATGTATTCCGCCAGGTAGAACCAGGCGAACTTCATCGAAGAGTACTCGGTCATGTGACCGGCCACAATCTCGCCTTCACATTCAGGCAGGTCGAAGGGCAAACGGTTAACTTCACCCATCATCGAGATTACGTAGATTACGAAAGCCGGGAAGAGGGCGACGCACCACCACATGGGACTTTGTGCCGCCACAATCTCGGAGGTTTTCATCGATCCGGAGACTACGAATACGGATACCAGGGACATTCCCATCGCCAGTTCGTAGCTGATTACTTGGGCAGCGGAGCGGGTGGCGCCATAAAGCGGCAGGTGTCCGTTAGATGCCCAGCCACCGAGGATAATGCCATAGACCCCCATGCCGGCAACGGCCAACATATACAGCACTGCCACATTGGAATCGGTCAGCTGCAGAGGGGTTGAGAAGCTGCCAATCTGCAGATCCGGTCCGAAAGGAATGACCGCGTAAATGCAGAATGCACAGGCGGCGGTAATAATCGGCGCCAGCAGATAAATCACCTTATCGACGTGCCGTTTGAAGATATCCTCTTTGGTCAAGAGTTTCACGGCATCAGCCAGTGCCTGGAATAACCCCAAGGGGCCGTGAACATTCGGTCCCGGTCGAGTCTGGATCCGCCCGAGGCCGCGCCGCTCTACCCACAGGGCCATAATCACGCTGATAATCAGCCATGCCACGATGAATACCGCCTTAATCAGGGTTATCCACCAAGTGTCATTGCTGAAATCAGCGGCGCCGGTACTGTTTGCGCTTAGCAGGATTGCGGTATTCACTGCTGCACCTCCGCATTAGGCTCCAACTGGACTAAGGCGCCACTGGTGACGCCCAAAGATTCATGCACGTGAGAGCGGTTTGAGCATTCCGGAACCCAGACAACGCGCTCTGGCATATCGGTTAGCACCGCTGGGAGCTGGATGCTTCCCTTATCTGTTTTCAGGTTTACCTTGCCACCGGCACTGATACCAAACTCTTTCGCAGTTTCTGGGCTGATGCGGGCAAAGGAGGCACGCCCAGATGCTTGCATATCGGTGGCTCCCACCTGCAAAAGTCCCTCATCAATCAGAGTCTTATGGCAGCTAAGCACCACTTGGTCACTGCCGGGAGCCAGCAGTGCCGCTGGTTTAGCCGGCGCGAACGCCAGGCGCTTTCCATCCCAATCGAGCAGCTCATTAGCTTCTGCATACAGGGACTTTAGGGAGTCAATCCCCAGCTCACATCCCATTACTTCGGATAGTTTGTTTAGCACTTCCCAATCCGGCATATCTTGAGAAACCAAGACCTGCCCGAAGGGACGTAAGCGCCCTTCCCAGTTAATAAAGGTGCCAGGCTTCTCTGAAACTGGTGCTACCGGGAATACCACATCGGCTGCCTGTGCTGCAGGCGTTAAATTGACCTCCAGGGAGATTACGAAGGAGGCCGCATCCAGGGCTTTTTGCGCTAACTCTTGATCTGGCAAGTCACGAAGGTCTAAACCGCCGAGCACCAGTGCAGATAGTTCCCCGGAGCAGGCAGCTTCTAATATCTGCCCCGTGTCGCGTCCGGGAGTATCTGGGAGCTGCGCATTCCAGGCAGCCGCCAGGTCGCTGCGGGCTTCCGCGTCACGCGCGTCGCGTCCGAAAGGTAACAAACCGGGTAACACACCGGCTTCTACTCCCCCGCGTTCGCCGCTGCGGCGGGGAATCCAAGCCAGTCGCGCTCCGGTGCGAGCTGCCAAATCATTAACTGCGCTGAGAAGACCAGGTATCGTACCGGCGCGTTCGCCAACTACGATTACTGCGTCCTCTGCTTTAAGTCCCGCAAAGACCGCACCGAAATCTCCTGCGGCATCGGCTTTAACATTGGCTACTACTTCTGGTTCGGTACCCGGCGCCGCGGCAAGCACAGTTGCGGCTGTCTTTAGAGAAGAAGGCGACGCAAAGGGAGCCACCGTGGCCACCTTTACGCTTCCGGAGCGTACCCCTTTGCGCAACCGCAGGAACACCGCGCCACATTCGTCCTCAGGCTCGAAACCAACCAATAGTACTTGACCAGCTTTTTCGAGGTCACAGTAGGTTACCGGCATTCCGGCACCCGCGAAATAGGCACCTAAGAAAGTTTCTTCTTCCCGACCAGCCGCGCGGGTGCGCTGATCAATGTCATTAGTTCCGCATACAACGCGAGCAAACTTCGACCAGGTGTAGGCGTCCTCGAAAGTTAGCCTGCCACCAGGTAAGAAACCAACTTTACCTTTTCCGGCGGTTGCCAACCCCTTAGCAGCGCGATCAAAAGCATCCGACCAGGAGGTAGGCACCAGTTTCCCGTCCTCGCGCACCAGCGGAGTCTTAATCCGCGAAGGCTGGAACTGCCACTGGTAACCGAAACGATCCTTATCGGTAATCCATTCTTCGTTTACCTCTAGATCTTTTTGCGCCATCCGCCGGGTAACTACCCCGCGGCGAATATCGGTGCGCAAAGCAGAACCGGAGGCATCCTGTTCGGTGACCCCGCGGGTAGAAACCAAATCAAAGGGGCGCGCCCGGAAGCGATACCTCTTAGAAGTTAGCGCCCCCACCGGGCAAATCTGAATGATATTACCCGAGAAGTAAGAGCTGAACAGCCTGCCAGCCTGGTCTTTCTCGTCTACGCCGGCGCCAACGGCAGCCGGAGAAGAAAGCGGTGCCGGTTTACCGTGAGAATCCGAAAGTGCCGGAGCATCGGGGTCGAGGCGCAGGGTCGGCTTAGAGCCGTCAGAATCGGAAATCCCTAAGATTTCCTGGTCAAACGCGCCCACGTTTTCACCCATGAAGTCGTGGTCGTCACGGGGAGAGGAACCACCGCCGCGTCCTTGCAAGGCGATGAAGGAATCGCCAGCAACCTGGTTGGCAAAGCGTACACAACGCTGACACAGCACGCAGCGTTCCCGGTCAATCAAAATCTGGCTGGTTAGCTCTACCGGTTTCGGCCACAACCGCTTTTCATCACTAAAGCGGGTATGCAAGGTGCCATGCGACATAGCTTGATTCTGCAGCGGACATTCCCCGCCCTTGTCGCAAATCGGGCAATCCAAGGGGTGGTTAATCAGCAGGAACTCGGTAATCCCGTGTTGGGCTTTTTCTGCTACTTCCGAAGTGGCGGCAGTTTTTATCTCCATCCCTGCCATCGCGGTCATAGTGCAGGCCGGTTGCGGCTTCGGCATGGGACGAACTACGCCGTCGCGCCCCGGCATCGCTACCTCTACCAGGCACTGCCGGCATGCACCTGCCGGATCTAGCAGCGGGTGGTCACAGAAGCGAGGAATATGGATTCCCAGTTTCTCGGCTGCCCGGATTAGCAGCGTACCTTTGGCGACCTCGATATCTTGGCCGTCAATGTTGATTTGGACTTGCTCACTCACAGGGCGCCTCCTTCGTTAAAAACCTCCGAGGCGGCGGGCGGGAAGGCCTCCCACCAGGGAGTGGTATATCCGGCCTCGAACTCTTCGCGGAACTTGTCGATTCCGCTGCGCACCGGGGTAGCCGCCGCATCACCGAGGGCGCAGAAGCTGCGTCCGGCGATATTGCCCGCAATATCGTAAAGCAGGTCTACATCGCCCTCTTGACCTTTGCCGGCCTCTAGGCGGTGCAGTATTTGCTTCATCCAATAGGTACCCTCGCGGCAGGGGGTGCATTTACCGCAAGATTCATGCTGGTAGAAGTCCGTCCAGCGGCTAATCACCCGCACCACGGAAGTGGTTTCATCAAATACCTGCAGGGCGCGGGTAGCCAGCATAGAACCGGCGGCTGCTACGTCCTCGTAAGTTAGGGGGACATCCAGGTCTTCGGGAGTAAATAGCGGAGTTGAAGAGCCACCCGGGGTATAGAACTTCAGGGTGTGGCCCTCACGAATCCCGCCGGAATACTCCAGCAGTTCGCGCATGGTAATCCCAAACGGCGCCTCATAAAGACCGGGGTGTTTAACGTGACCCGACAGGTTAAACATCCCGTAACCTAGGGATTTATCTTGCCCCATCGAGGCGTACCATTCCGCGGAATTACGGAACACCGTAGACACCTGGGCGATGGTTTCGGCGTTATTGATTACGGTAGGACGGGCATAGAGCCCTTTGACCGCCGGGAAGGGCGGTTTCAGACGGGGGTGACCCCGTTTGCCTTCCAAAGAATCTAAAAGCGCGGTTTCTTCCCCGCAGATGTAGGCACCGGCTCCAGCATGGGCTATCAGTTTCAAATCTCCCAGCAGACCGGCATCTTCGGCCTCTTTAATCGCTACTAGCAGACGGTTATAGGCGTGAACGACTTCGCCGCGGATATAGATAAAAGCGTGATCGCAACCGATTGCCAAGCAGGTAATCGCCACCCCTTCGATAACCGCGTGAGGATTAGCCAGAATCATCGGAATATCTTTACAGGTACCCGGCTCAGATTCATCGCAGTTAACGGTCAGATAACGCGGACCGCCATCAGCAGGTGGCAAGAACGACCATTTCAGACCGGTACCGAAACCGGCACCGCCACGTCCGCGCACTCCCGCCTGCTTGACAGCATCTAGAATCTGCGCCGGTTCCATCTGCTTGGCTTTTTCTAGCCCCACGTAGCCACCAGTTTTCTGGTAGGCCTTTAGCGTCCAGCTTTCGGGTTCCTGATACTGTTTAGTGATAATCGGGGTTAGCGGAACCCGGTGGATCTCAGACTTCTCGTTTTCGCTCACTTGTCTGTCTCCTTGTGATCAGCAGAGGAATGTTCCTTGCCTACCGGATCTTTCCCAGCCTGATTAGCAGCTGCACCCGAAGCTGTTTCCCCAGCCTGGGCAGCCTCAGACTTTTCAAACTGCTGCGGGTCAGGGGCTTCCATGCCTTTTTCCTCGGCCACTTTTAGTCCCCACAAACTGGCGGGACCGGCAGCCACTCCCTGGTTGGCGGTCTCGGGGTTGGGGAATCCCGCTAAAATGCGGCTAGCTTCTTTAAAAGTAGGTGCCGCCTCGGATCCCCGCGTGGGATGTACCGGTTTTCCAGCTTTAATATCGCGCACCAGCTGCAGGGCAGATTCGGGTGTCTGATTATCAAAGAACTCCCAGTTAACCATGACTACCGGTGCATAGTCGCAGCCAGCGTTACATTCCAACGCCTCCAGCGTGATTTTGCCGTCAGCGGTGGTCTCATCATTGCCTACCTCTAGTTCTTTTTCTAGGGTTTCCATGATGTTGTCCCCGCCGAGGACGGCGCAGAGGGCATTAGTACAAACCCCCACGGTGTATTCGCCGTTAGGGTGACGTTTGAACTGAGTGTAGAAGGTGGCAACTGCGCTAACCTCTGCGCGCTGGCAGTTCAGGATATCGGCGATTAGTCCGATGCCGTTGGCAGTCACGTACCCGTCAATGCTCTGCACCAGGTGCAGCAGAGGAATCATGGCGCTACGTTCATGCCCCTCGGGATAGCGGGCAATGATTTCCGCTGCTTCGGCGCGGAATTTTTGCTCGACCTCAGGATCGTAAAAACTCATTAGCGATCGACACCTCCCAGGACGGGATCCACACTGGCTAGCGCCACGATCAGGTCAGAGATCGTGCCGCCCTGAGCCATTAGAGACAAGGACTGTAGGTTAGCAAAGCTGGGGTCACGGAAGTGCGCCCGGTAGGGGCGAGTGCCTCCATCGGAGACTACGTGTACCCCCATAATGCCTTTGGCGTGTTCCACCAGCTGGGTGGCTTGACCGACCGGGGCTCTAAAGCCTTCGGTTACCAGCTTGAAGTGCTGGATTAGGGATTCCATGGAGTTACCCATGATTTCTTTGATGTGTTCAGGGGAGTTCCCTTGACCATCGGTACCTACACTCAGCTGCGCCGGCCACTTGATCTGCGGGTCAGCAATCATTACCGGCTCACCCTCGGTTTCATCTAGGCGCTCTAGCACCTGGTAGATAATCTTGAGGGATTCATAGCATTCATCAAAGCGAACTACCGTGCGGTTATAGGCATCGGATTGATCGGTGACTGGAACATCAAAATCAAAGTTTTCATATCCGCAGTAGGGCTGCATTTTACGCATATCCAACGGGTAGCCAGCGGCGCGAACCGAGGGACCGGTCAGCGACATTGCCATAATGGCCGACATGGGCATGACCGCCGTATCGCAAAAACGTGCCTTGAAAATCGGGTTCTGCAAGGTCAGATCCTGTAGCTCGTTAATGTCGCGGCGAGTTTTTGGTAGCAGATCACGAATATATTCGGTGCACCCCGGGGGCAGATCCTGTGCCACTCCGCCCGGACGAATATAAGCATGGTTCATACGCAAACCGGTGATCTGTTCGAAAATCCGCAGGATTTCTTCGCGGCCTCTAAACCCGATGGTCATCATGGTAGTGGCACCCAACTCGTTGCCGCCGGTAGCAATCGCCACCACATGCGAGGCAATCCGGTTGAGTTCCATCATGAGGATGCGGATCAGGTTTGCCCGCTCCGGGATTTCAGCGGTTTTCTTTAGCACTTTTTCTACTGCCAGGCAGTAGGCAACTTCCTGGAAGAAGGGAGCTACATAGTCCATCCGGGTGCAGTAGGTAACACCCTGCGTCCAGGTGCGGTATTCCATGTTCTTTTCGATACCGGTATGCAAGTAACCAGTACCAACCCGCAAATCTCGCACGTACTCTCCATCGAGTTCCGCAATCAGGCGCAGCACCCCGTGCGTTGAGGGGTGTACTGGACCGATATTCATTACGATTCGCTCGTTGGCGAGTTTTTCAACTTCGGAAGCCATTTCTTCCCAGTCCCCACCGTGCAAATCATATTGCGGGGTGTCCTCGGTAATTAGATTGTCGAGGGCGGGACCGGCAGCCCTAAGTAGCGGGCTGTTTTTTTCGTCAGTGTATTTCATTTAGCTGTATGACCTCCGCGAATCGGCGGGCGGGACTGTAGCGCCCTTAAATTGCACCGGAATACCACCTAGCGGATAGTCTTTCCGCTGCGGATGTCCTACCCAGTCATCGGGTAGAGCAGTTCTGGTCAGACCGGGATGACCGGTAAAGATAATGCCCATCAAATCCCAGGTTTCCCGCTCCCACCAGTCATTTCCTGGATAAGTGGATACTATCGAGGGAATCCGGGGATCAGATTCCGGGCAGGTAACTTCTAGGCGCAGCTGACGGTTGTGGGTTGCCGAAAAGAGCATGTAGGCCGCGTGTAGCTCGCGACCTTTATCCTGGGGATAATGCACGCCGTTGACCCCGAGGCACAGTTCGAAACGTAAATCTTGGTCATCGCGTAGCCAGCGAGCAACCTGAGGTAGATGCTCGCGAGCAACGAAAATAGTTAATTCGTCATTATCGACCACTACCCGCTCAATTACCGCACCTATTTCTAGGTCAGCGTTTTGAATCAGTTCTTCTAGGACTTCCACGACCTCATCAAACCAGGAACCGTAGGGACGCCCGCTTTCGCCGGGCATCTGCCGTTCAATCTGGATTTCAGTAAAACCAGTGGTGTCCCCGTCATCGTGTACCCCGAACAAACCGTGACGGGTACCAAAATCAGAGCCAGCTGTGAAACCGCGCGGAGCAGTTACCTCTACTGCTACTGGCCCATCCTCGACATCGGAATGGAGGACTACCGTTTTGTCATCTTCGCTCACGCCAACAGTCCTTTCATCTGGGAAGTAGGAGTCGCTTCCAAAGCTGCTTTCTCGGCCTTACGGGCAATCTCCAACCGTTGCTTTTGAGTAAGAGGAGTGCGGTAATGGATCTGATCCCACAGCACCATAATCGCGTGAATTAGGGCTTCGGGGCGCGGAGGGCATCCGGGCAGATACACATCAACTGGGACAATATGGTCACAGCCTTGCACCACCGCGTAGTTATTGAATACCCCGCCAGAAGAAGCGCACGCCCCCATAGAAATAACCCACTTGGGATCGGGCATGGAGTCGTAGGCGTTGCGAACAATTGGCGCCATCTTCCAGGAAACCCGCCCAGATACAATCATCAGATCTGCGTGGCGGGGAGAGGCGCGGAAGACTTCCATCCCGAAGCGCGCAATATCGAAACGCGGGGTGCCGGTGGCCATCATTTCAATAGCGCAGCAGGCTAGCCCCATAGTCACCGGCCAAACACTAGCTTTGCGGTTAAGCCCCATAAACTTGTCTAGGCTAGTGAGGGCGACTCCTGCCGGCAGCTCATTATCAAAAGACATGCTGTACCTCTCTCCTAATAGTCCAGTCCGCCGCGGCGCCACTCATAAATATAGGGCACCAGCACTAACACAATGAATAACAGGATGTCGATCAATACCGGAATAGCCATCACGCGACCGAAGTGTCCGATAGATACCGCGAAGGGGTATAGGAACACCATTTCCACATCGAAGACAATGAACGTCATCGCAATCAAGTAGTACTTAATCGGAAAACGTCCACGCGCATCCTCGTGAACATTGGGATCAATTCCGCATTCGTAAGTCGCCAGTTTGGTGCGAGTCTTGCGACTCGGGCCGAGAACGGCTGACATCGCCAGACCGCCTACGGCTAGTACAATCGCGACTGCGCCCATGATTAACAGTGATGCCGATGGACTCATTTGGCCTCCACATCCTTCTTGGTTGCCCCGCCATCACTGGCGTGGCAACTGCGGTAGTTTCCGGTTTTCTTCCGGCTCAGTTGTTCTTTCTGACCGATGTTCCTCATGACGGTATTACCACCTTAGTCAGAATTTGTAGCACTCTGTCGGAGGCTACTCCGCCGCGGCGTTCATAACCATCAGAAAGCATTTTATGAACAAAACGCATCAAGGAGGGTTTATCTAACCCGTACTTGGTGCAGGCGTGCATAATCTGGGGATTTTCGATTAAGCGCACAAAAACTCGCCCCAAACTGTAGTAACCCCCGTATTGATCTTCCAGGTCACGGGGATATTCCCGGAGAGCGAGTTCGGCTTGCGCCCGAGAGGTGCGCCCTAAAGCCTGTACTAAAGCAGCAGCTGCACGCCGCCCCGCAAACATCGCCGGGGCGATCCCCTCGCCATTAAAAGGCGAAACCATTCCGGCGGCGTCACCGACCAAAAGTAGCCCATTTTCGTAAGCCGGTTTGCGGTTAAATGCCATCGGTAGAGGGGCAGATCGTAGGGGTCCGAGCATATTTTTTTCGCTCAGACCCCATTCTTCCGGCAGATTGGCCACCCAGCGGTGAAAGATTTCTTTATAGGGCAACTTAGTGGATTGTGCTCCCGAAGAAACTGACCCTAACCCTACGTTTACTATCCCCTCGCCCATCGGGAACAGCCAGCCGTACCCGGGAAGCAGATTTGATTTGCCGGGCTTGCCATCCCACAGTTCCAGGTGAGATTCCATCATGGTTTCGTTACCACGGGGGGAACGGAAATAGGCTCGCGCCGCCACTGCCAGCGGACGATTCTTCAGGGGCGTGCGTCCTTGTCGGGAAGCCAAGCGGGCGTTTGCCCCGGTACAGTCGACTACGTATTGGGCATGGAAACTGAGCTCGCGTTTCTGCCGGGTTTCGCGGTCACGCTGGATAGCGCGCACCCCCTTAGCATAGCCAGCGTCATCGGTGAGTAGATCCTGAACCACGGTGTTTTCTTCCAGCCGCGCCCCCGCGGCCACCGCCTGCTGGATTAAACGTTGATCGAGCTTTTTGCGCTGACAGGTAAGACCATAAGCGGGCAGGGAACCAGTTTTCGGCCAGGGTAAGGCAATCCGATGTCCACCCCCGATTACGCTCAATCCGTAATTGGGCTGCCAGCCTTCCGACAGGGGATTAATCCCCATTGCCAGGATTTCTTTTACCGCTCCCGGGGTTAAACCATCACCACAGATTTTGTCGCGGGGAAAGATTCCTTTTTCAAGGACCAGGACGTCAACGCCAGCTTGAGCCAGGTGGTAGGCGGTAGCAGCGCCCGCAGGACCGGCACCTATAACCAGCACTTGGCATTGATTGTCTGCAAGCTGATCCGTCATGCCTGGACGCCCCTCCCTAGCTAGTCATCGGTTCTTGCCGAAGCCGTTGCCTCAGCAAGTAATAACGAGGATTTTTAGGCACAATCCTCGCGCCTACCCCAGGCTAACTTGCTTTTATTATTTATCTAAAGTCACAGTGGTTTCTGCTGGCAAGCGAAATATCCTGGGACTTAAGTCCACCTAAATCCCTCAGCGATTAAGCAAGGGTTTTCTTACTTAATTCCGAGCGGATTTAAGGAAACCCTTCGTATTTTCCTGCTACAACCCTCGGCGCAAGCGGTCGTTTTGCCTAAATATCCTCTTTAAAGGCGCGGTGAATCGCTACAACCCCCAAGGTGAGATTGCGGTAGGAAACTTCTCCCCATCCGTTCGCTTGGATTAGGTGACCCAAAGTCTCTTGATCTGGCCAATCCAAAATGGAATCAAACAGGTAGGTATAGGCATCCGAATCTGAGGAAACCAGGCGACCCGCGGTAGGCAATACTTGGCGCATATAGAGCTGGTAAAGCCGGGCTATCAGGGGGGAGGGCGGAGTAGAAAACTCCATAATCGCCAGTTTGCCTCCCGGTTTGGTTACCCGCGCAAATTCGCGCAGCGCCTTCGCCGGGTCATGCATATTCCTAAAGCCAAAAGAGCAAGTAACGGTGTCGAATGACTGATCCGCGAAAGGTAGGTCGTGGGCATCAGCGACAACAAAATTCAACTCGCTATGGCGCTTTCGCCCTTCCGCAACCATCCCCGGCGAAAAATCGCAGCAGGTAACTTCGGCTCCGGCGCGGTAAAAACTAAGCGAGGAAGTACCGGTACCGGCGGCGATATCTAGGATTTTTTGCCCCGGACGGGGAGCCACCACTTGCCGCAGGCAGCGCCGCCAAATCCGGTGCTGACCGAAAGTCATCACATCATTAGTCAAGTCATAACGGGCGGCCACCTGGTCAAACATTCCAGAAACTTCTTCGGGTTGTTTATCTAAACCAGCGGCTGCCGGCGGATTTTTTTCGCTCAAAATGGCTCCTTCTAAGTAGGCAACTGCCAGGTTACTCAGAAACGCTGCCCCAATCCAACCAGGTTAAAGCCGCGCCGCCTAGCTTTAGCTTTTTGCAGGGCTTTGCTAATCCGCGAACGACGCCGAAAATCAATCACCGGCCACCCCCGCTGCAAGGCGCGCACCCGCAACCAAATATCGGGATTAATAGCCGAAGGCTTACCCACCAGGGTCAGCAGCGGCATATCATTATCGGAATCTGAATAAGCAAAGCAGGATGCCAGGTCATAGCCCCGCTCGCTCGCCAACGCCACCACCCGATCTCGCTTGCCTTGGGCGTGCATAAGTTCGGAAGCTAGGCGCGCCTCGTAAATCCCGTCTTTCACCGCAACCTCAGTACCGATACCTCCGGTTAACCCCAAACGCTGCGCCAACATCTGGGGAAGTTCCGAGGGGGCGGCGGAAATCAACCAAATATCGTGTCCCGCTGCCTGATGCCGTTTAATTAAACCTTGCGCCTGGGGAAACAGTTTCTTTTCTAAAAGGTCGCACACCTGCTCGGAAATCTCCATGATTTCGCGCTGGGAATGCCCCGCCATCACCTGCAAAGCCCGGGTTTTTACCTGCTCAACCCGGGCTTGATCCTCTCCTAGAACTACATAAAGGAACGCTTGGCGCGCCGCAAAGAATAGGTCGCGGACACCAAAAAACCGGTGTCGGAAAAGTTCGCGCGTGAGCACCCAGGAGCTAGCTCCCCTAATTACGGTTTCGTCAAGATCGAAGAAGGCTGCTACCTTCGTTTCCGCATTCACGCTTCTAGCCTAGCGGTCTAGGTGCGATTTTCGCACGCCGGTAGGTAAAAATGGTTTGCTAGGGTGGAGACCATGCAGAACCTAACCACTATTCATCTGATGCGCCACGGGGAAGTTGATAATCCAGATGGGGTCTTGTACGGACGCCTCCCCGGCTATCACCTAACCGAGCTTGGCCGCCAAATGGCACAGATGAGCGCGGAATATCTTTTTGAAAAAGGCGCCTATTTAGATGCCATTGTTTCTTCCCCTCTAGAGCGGGCAGTCGAGTCGGCAACTCCGGCCTCCCAGCTGTTTGATCTGCCTATTCGCACTGACAAGCGCCTTTTAGAGTCGATGAAT
Source organism: Varibaculum massiliense (assembly GCF_900106855.1). Lineage (NCBI taxonomy): Bacteria > Bacillati > Actinomycetota > Actinomycetes > Actinomycetales > Actinomycetaceae > Varibaculum > Varibaculum massiliense. Next base: position 1,094,445 of record NZ_FNWI01000004.1, read on the forward strand.
ATGTTCGAGGGCGAAGTGGTAAACGGTAACCGCGCCGCCTTGTTCCACCCGCGCAACTGGTCGCGTTACCGCAATGTTTTCCGTCCTTCTTGGTGTGAGCCTTACGCAGTCCAGGCCAGCCGGGTTACTGAGGCGGTGCGTTCTGCTTTGCACCTGCCAATTCAGGATGCTTCCCGCCTGGGACGCTCTGCCGATGGCTCTACGATTCGTGAAATTTTATTGGTTTCGCACCAGCTGCCGATTTGGTCTTTCCGGCTATTTGTGGAGGGGCGCCCGCTGGCGCATCTGCCTACCCGCCGCCAATGCGCCCTGGCTTCGCTGACTTCCCTTACTTTCTTAGGGGATACCCTGATTAGTTTGGATTATTGTGAACCGGCAGCTCCGCTCCTAGCTCAGGCTTCCGATATGGTGCCAGGTACTTCCGCGGCCGCCTTGAATCAAGGACACTAAGGGATGCAGCTAGCTGGAAACTCCAGGAGTATTCCCTCAGCAACTGCCTTATCAGAGCGGTCGTTCCAAACGGCGGAACCTAAAGAGTGTTAGTCCTGAGAGGAGGGGTCTTCCGAAGGATTCGCGTCCGGATTGGCTTCGTCCTCGCCGGTTTCCGCGGCGGAACTGTTCTTGCCTTCACCGGCAGCATCTTTTTCCCCACTAGCAGCATCTTTCTGCTTTTTTTCCGCTCGTTTTTTGGCTGCTTCCTCGGCCTCGCGTGCCATCCGTTCCCGCCGCATCTTCGCCTCTAACGAGAACAAGAAATCGGGGTTATCGTCGGGAGCCTCTGGTATCTCTACTTCCTGCGGCTGGGAGCTCTGGCTGCTCCCTCGGAGAATATCGAGGGGATTGCGGGGAATCTCGACCCGCCCATCGGGGCTTTCAGCTTTACTCGCCCAAGAAATCACAATCCAGGCCAGGGGGCCGAAAACCGGCAATACGATAATAATTAACAGCCAAAAAGCGCGTGGCAGGCGTCCGGGTAAATCCGATTTTTCCGTGCGCAAGCAATCCACTAGCGCATATACCGCTAGCAGAATCTGTACGAGGGCAATAACTACCGCAGCCATGTTCCCAGCCTAACAACTATAAATTTTTTGGCTTGCCTAAAGACCCTGTAAAGCCCACTGAACCGCGATAGCCAGCCCATACCCTAAGGTGATTTGCCCCACCTGTTTCAGGGTTTTTATCAGGGCTTTACCGCGGGCGCCCTGCAATACTTTTAGCAACGGAAAACACACCCAAACCGCCATAGCCACGCCAAACAGTAGGGCTTCCCAACGAACATTAAAGGATACTACCCCCAATACCAATGCCGCATAGAGATAGCAGGCAAACAGGTAGCGCGAGCCCTTATCCCCTAACTTCACCGCTAGCGTATTTTTTCCGCTTTGGCGGTCTCCGGGAATATCGCGCAGATTATTGACCAGTAACAGGGCGCAAGAAAGCAACCCGATACCGCTGGCCGCTGTCCAGGTGCGCCAAGGCAACGTGTGGGCTTGTACCCAAATCGTTCCCTGCACTGCCAACAGGCCGAAGAAGGCAAATACCATTACTTCGGCTACTCCCGGCAGATAACCGTAAGGGTGTTTGCCCCCGGTATAGAACCACGCCGCCAGGGCAGCTAGCACCCCCAGGGCAATCAAAGCGTAACTTCCTGCCCAGACACAAAGCACAATTCCGCAGATTCCCGCAAACGCATAGCAGCTAAGCGCCGCCACCAGCACTGTGCGGGGAGCCGCCAATCCTGCCCCGGTCAGGCGTTGGGGCCCAACCCGTTTTCCTTTGGCATCGGTGCCGCGAATCCCATCGGAGTAATCATTCGAGAAATTCACGCCCACCTGGAAGGCCAGCGCAACCAGCAAGGCGAGTACCGATTTTCCTACCGAGGCCTGCCCCAGGCCGATTGCCCCTCCGATCCCCATAATCACCGGCGCCAAGGAAGCGGGTAAAGTTTTCGGACGTGCAGCTTCAATCCACTGCGAACCAGTTGCCATTAAGGATGCTCCCCCTTCTTATTACCTGCTTGTTAGCTTCGTCTTAAGGTCTTCACTAACTTGTTACCGGCAGCCCGGTTATTGGTGTTAACCTAGCGAATCCAGGCTTCCCCGGCTGCTACCCGGCGCGCTGCCAAGTCGCGGCAAGCCGCCCTATCTAGGTTACCTTGCAGGTCAGTGGGGATTTTATCTACGAGGACGAGGGCTCGGGGGGCGTGTGCCCGATCCAGTTGCCCGGTAACTAGGGAACGCACCAACATCGCTAAATCGGTGGACGGTTCGGATTCATCTTCGGTAGGCACCGTGGCGCTATGGGGTTGGTCGCCACTGTCAGGGCGTTTGCGTCCCCCCGTAATCTCAGTTGCCGCGATTTCCATTTGCTCTAAATCTCCGTCCAGATCCTCCGGTAAAGATACTGGCTCCAGCGCCGAGGTGCCCGGAGCTGGGAGGACAATGTCACCCTCTTCGCTGGGGTTAGCGGTTCCCCGCGCTACCTCATAGATTCCGGCCGGCAGTTCCCCGGTTTCTGCGGCGGCAACCACATCCACTTTGGCTCCCCTAATCTTCGCCGCCATTGCCGCCATTGCGGCTTCCAAGGGAGTCAACTTGGGTTCTTCTTCGTCTTCCTCGGGCAGTCCGGCTAGTTCCCGCACCCGCTCCGGATCAATTTTCACCGGTTTTAACTGGGGAAATAGCGGTTTATCCTCGGTTTTAACCTCTAGGTTATGCCGCGGGTTAAGTAGCTGCTCGGCAACATCGGGTGCCGGCTTGATGACTGCAGTAACCAGGGAACCCCACTTGGGGTCGGGTACCCCCACCACTACCACTTGTTCCACCTGGGGCAGATCCTGAATCACTCGCTCTACCAGGGAGGCCTGAATCCGCACTCCGGCAGTGGCAATCACATCGCGTACGCGCCCATCAACTACCAGCTGTGACCCGCGTATATGTCCGGCGTCTTTAGTGCGTAACCAACGCTTGCGTCCTCGGGAAATAAATTCTACTTCTCCCGGATCTGCCAAATAGCCGGTCATCATACAGATTCCGGACAGCCAAATCCGATCCCCGATAGTGGCCACGTGTACGCCCGCCACCGGTTTGCCATCTAGCACGCAAAGACCGCAGGATTCGGGAATCCCGTAGCCTTGCACGATACTTATTCCCGCCTGCTGTGCGGTACGTGCCAAGTGATCGCGGCTGGTCAACCCGGTAACTATCAGTTTGGAAACTGCACTTAGCTCAGTGCGTTGAGCGGGGGGAACCTCCAGTAACTCCGCCAGTTGTTTCTTAGAAATCTGTAGATAAATAGGGGCATCATCTTTTTGGGAACGATCTTGCGCCCTTTGAACTGCCCGAATTATTTCCACGGCGCTGGCGGGTTGGGTCTTCGCGGCGATTATCGGCGGGATATTGACCGCGATTGCTCGCGCCAGGGTCATAATCCCGTCTATCTCGGTGACCGGAGCGGTGAGAATCCAACGTCCTGGTCTGCCAACTGCAGAGTTCACCGCTTCTGCCATACCTTTTATAGTCAGCTGGGAGTAACAGATTACCGCCCCTCCTGCGGGAGCCGGCAACGCTATAGCAGCTGCTTCCGGTACTTGTCGGCGAAGGGTTTCGTACTCTTTAAGTTCCTGGGGAAAACCGCTGACCTGGGGGAAGGGGAAGAGGATTTGTTTTCCTCTTAGCCGCGGGTTGCGCAGATTTTGCGGGGAATCATCCGTGCTTCCCATATATTTAGCCAGTGTCGAAAGCAGCGTAGAGACATCCGCCGAGGAATCACCTATCGGCAGGTAATGAAAAGGAGAAAGGATTTCCATTGCGACTTCCTGAAAGTAAAGTAGTGTCGAATGCTATTCTAGCCTGTCATCAGCTTAGAGTTCTTAAAGCAGCCTAACCAAAATTATTATTAAAGCTGCAGTACGTAGCAAAATGCTACCTGTGACATATAAAAAAGATTAGGTTTCTTCCATTTTTTAGGTATAATGAAGGGAGCCGGTCGCTCCGGCTATTTTAGGGGAACGTGTGTCAAGATAACCCCTAAACGATAACCTAGAGTCGGTTTCGCAAAAGCGCAGGAGGGAGCGCGCGGAACCGGCTCTAGGCATTTAATCCAGTAAAATCTCTGCTACTTGGGTTAATACCTGGGAAGCGCCGCCAGACACCCGCACGTCCGCAAGGGAGTCGGCGGCCGTGGGTCCCCGGTTAATCACCGCTACCTTGGCGCCAGTTCCCCAGGCCTCCCGCAACACCCATAGCCCGGTTAGCACCGCCAGGGAAGTTCCCACTGCCAGCACTACGTCCGCTTCCCGCGCAGCCGCGAAAGAACGATCCATCGCTTCACCTGGCAAGGCTTCCCCGAAAAACACGATTCCCGGTTTAATAATCCCACCGCAACGCGGACAAGACAGCAGGTTGAACTGGCAAGCACGCGCTGCCTGCTCATCGGCTGCCGCTAACACTGCCACGTTTTTAGGATCAGGGTCGTCTTTTACGTCCGGATTAAGTTTACGTAGCTCCTGGTCAATATGTTCGCGCGAAAACACTGCTCCACAGCCCAGGCACTGGACTTCCTCGAAAGTGCCGTGCAGCAGCTGCACATTCTTACAGCCTGCCTTGCGGTCTAGGCCGTCTACGTTTTGGGTGGCGATACAGTTAATTAGCCCTGCCTCCTCCAGACGCGCTAAAGCCCGATGCCCCGGGGTGGGCTGCAGCCGCGCCACGGTTTTCCAGGTTTCTTGATTGCGCCGCCACACCCATTTTTGCCAATAAAGCTCGCCTAAGAACTGATCCATATCGACGGTGGGCATCCCGGAAGAACCGGTGCCGCGATAATCCGGAATCCCGGCATCGGTGGACATTCCGGCTCCCGCCACCACAATCGTTTTCTTCTCCGCCATTAAATCCGCTATGGCGCGGGCTCCCGCTTTTTCTTCCTCAATGAACTCGCTCACGTTTTGCCTCCCGCCCTCAGACTACCGCGTTTAGAGGGCGATTACCGAGGACGCAACCAGCATTAACGGGGCGTGCGCTTTATATAACCCTAAAAATTTGCTGGTTAACTGGGTAAGTTTTAGCTATTGTCAATAGGAGTAACCTATTTGCCGCCTAACCCCGCTACAATTGGGGAAGGCAATTTTAGATGCCGTCTGCAAGAAAGGAAGGGCACCACCGTGAGGCCAGTACATATTCTGATTCTGCTCCTGGTGTTAATCATTGTTTTTGGAGCCTCGAAGCTGCCCGACATTGCCCGCAATATCGGTAAATCTGCGAAAGTTTTGAAGTCTGAACTTTCTGATCTCAGCGAAGATGACAATACCAAGCAGGTAGCGGCAGGGACTCAGAACCCCCAAATTTCTGCTACTCCTTCTTCTCCGGCACCGACGCAGGGTAACGTCCAGACTTCCTCACCGGAAGTAGCTAGCGGACAGTCCGACACCGCGGATTCGCCGGAAACCAAATAGTTCCCTAACCCGATGCCGGGACAAAAAAAGAACAACCCGCAAGCCCGCATGCGGGTAACTGAACACCTGCTAGAACTGCGAAAACGCTTACTACTGGCGCTGGCAGGAATTTTTGTCGCCGCGATTGGCGGCTGGTTCTTAGCTACTCCTACCTTGAACTGGATGCAAAAACCGCTGCAGGAAGTAAGTGGGCAAGCCCCGCAACTGAACTTCCAGACGATTGGTGCCGCCTTTGATATGCGGATTCAGGTTTCCCTCTGGCTCGGGGTATTGATTTCCGCGCCTTGGTGGATTTTCCAGATTGGGGCTTTTATCGCTCCGGGATTAAAACGCAAAGAAAAAATCTATATCACCAGCTTTGGTTTAGTCGGAATCCTACTTTTCAGTGGGGGCGCCCTCTCCGGAATTTGGGTGATTCCCAAAGCGGTTTCGATTCTGAATTCTTTCACCCCGAACGGCTCGGTCATGCTGCTGCGAGCCGACTCCTATATCACCTTCTTTATGCGCATGGTGCTGGCGTTCGGTCTTTCCTGCCTCGCGCCCGAAATCTTAGTGGCGCTCAACTTTGCGGGAGTAATGAAAGCCAAAACCATGTTGAAAGGTTGGCGTTGGGCAGTAGTAATTGCCGCGGTGTTCTCGGCAGTCGCCAATCCCCTCCCCACTGCCTGGCCGATGATTGTGCAGATGATGGCGTTGATTGGTCTTTATCTGTTAGCGGTAGCAATCTCCGCTATCAACGACTGGGTTCGAGCCGGAGGTAGTCTGCGCGGCAGCTTCAGCAAAATTCGGCGAAAGCGGAAAGACAATGATGCTACTTCCGCTCCTAAGCAATAATCTGGGGAGGATTTCCGCGTGTGTTTTTCCTGCCCTACGCCCTCGGAAAACAAAGCTCTAACCCAGGCTATCTTCCCTGGTATCGTTAAGGTTTGAGGCAGAAAGAGGAACCTTGAACCATTCACGGATAAGCGAAAGGGGAAGCTGATGTCCAGCCACACCAAAAAGGACGACCCCGAAAAGATGGCGCAAATGCATCGCTGGTTAGAAGCGGTGCGCACCCAGCTGCAACTCCAGGAGGATCCGCTTAAGGATGTGGAATCAGAGCTGCTTTCTTTGATTGGAACGGTAGCGCATGGCCCTTCCCGCCCGGGGGCACCTTTAACCGCCTTTTTAACCGGATATATGACCGGTAAAGGCGCTAACGCCCAGGAAATTATTGCGCAGTTACAAAATTTAGCGAAAAACTGGCAAGACTAGATATTTTGCAAGTAACTCATAGCGGAGGGAGGGATGATGCACGCTAATTCCGAGAGGAATGAGCCTTCACCGCGCCTGCTTGACCGTTGGGGACGAGCAGCCGCAGACCTCCGCCTATCGGTTACCGACCGCTGTAACTTACGATGCAGCTACTGCCTACCCGAGGACGCCGCCACCTGGATTCCCCGCCAGGATTTACTGACGTCCACCGAGTTTGGGCGTCTTGCGCAAGTGGCACTGTCACTAGGGATTCGTAAAGTTCGCCTGACCGGAGGCGAACCCCTGTTGCGCCCCGATTTAGAGGAAATCATCCGCCAGATTCACCAGGCGTTTACGCAGGCGGGCGTGCCTGCCGATATCGCGCTCACTACTAATGCTATCGGTCTAGCTCCCCGGATAGATTCACTGGTCGATGCAGGTTTAGGGCGCATCAATATTTCTTTGGATACCTTGGATCCCGACCGCTATCACGCGCTCGCAAAACGTGACCGTTTTTCCGAGGTGGCAGCGGCTTTGGAAAAGCTTCCCGGTAGCGGCTTAGAGCCTATAAAACTTAACTCGGTGATTTTAAATCAACAGTCCCTAGAGGAAATACCTGATCTGGTTCGGTTTGCGCTGCGGCGCGGTTTCCAATGGCGGGCAATAGAGTTCATGCCCATTGGCCCCCTGGGGGATTCGGCAGCTTCGCGCCCTAACGCCCGCGATATCTGGCGAAGCCTGCAAGAATGCTTTTCGCTTACCCCGATTGAAACTGACCCGGCGGCTCCGGCGCGGCGCTGGAACGTGGCGGCCAGCAGTGACCACCCCGCCGGGATTATCGGGATTATTGCCTCCGAATCCGCGCCTTTCTGCGCGACCTGCGACCGCACCCGCCTGTCAGCTAATGGCAGAGTCTATCCTTGCCTGTTTTCTATGGCATTTGTCGATTTACTTGCTCCTTTGCGCCAAGGTGCCTCTAATGGCGAGCTGGCTCAACTTTGGCTCGCTGCCCAGGCAGATAAACCTGCTGGTCACCGCGAAATATCGGCGGGACGCAGAACCTATTCCCTTTCTCAGATAGGAGGATAATCCGTGGTCACGGTACGTTTTTTCGCTGGCGCTGCCCAGGCAGCAGGAGTTGATAGCGCACAGGTTACGGCAGCTGCCAACCAAACTTTGCGGGAAATCGCCCAAGCAGCCAGCAGTAACGACTTATCCCCGATTTTGGAGGTTAGTTCTTTCCTAGTCGATGGCGCCCTCGCCGATGGCGACACTCCCCTCGGCGAATCTGCCGCCAATGGACAGCTAGATGTACTCCCGCCCTTCGCAGGGGGTTAGGAGTAGCACCCGAATGTGCGCGGGAAATAAGTTTTATCCGATCAGGTTAGGCGGGCGTAAAAATCGAAAAATAACGTGGTTATTTTTCGATTTTTTGGGCGGGAGGAAAAACTTATTTTCCGCGCAAGGGTCGGAACCGGAAAAAGACACGGCAGCAATGACAGTGCCCAAGCGGATGTACCTACAGTAATTTTTCCATTAGGGGCAGATAGCGTTCCCACGCCGGATTTTCTTCTTTCGGCTGTATTTCAGCACTGAATTGTGGTTCCCAATTTTGCCCGGGTATTTCCCCAGCAACAATCGCCGCCTGACGGGCGGCTCCTTTGGCAACATATTCGCCGGGTTCTGGTAGACGTAACGGAATCTGCAAAATGTCAGAAAGTATCTGCGCTAAAACCGTTGATTTTGCCGCTCCCCCAATCAGCATCGCTTTATTTACTGTGACCCCACCAGCTCGCACAGATTCCAGCGCAGCACGCATGTGGCAGGCTATACCTTCAAATGCAAGACGGGCGAAATTCTCTTTAGTCATTGCCCCGGGAGTCATCCCGAAAATACTGGCTGTTGCTTCAGGAAGATTCGGGGTACGTTCCCCGGCAAAATAGGGCAATAAAGTCATTCCTCCGCATCCGGTTTCACCCTTGGCGGCGAGCTCATCGAGTTCAAGGTAGTTAATCCCTAAGATTCGGCAGAAGTAGTCTTGTATTTGCGAACCGTTGATAGTACAGGCGAGTGGTAACCACTTTCCGGTGGCATCCATGAAACCGGTAACTCCGCTTTTCGAATCCCGGAGGGGATGGCCAGCTACTGCCGCCACTACCCCGGATGTTCCTAAAGAAAGCGAAGCCTCTCCCTCCTGAAGGTTAAGCCCCAAAGCCGCACCGGCGTTATCCCCACACCCAGGCCCTAAAATACCCCCACCGAACTCTGCGCTGGCGTTACCTACTTTTTCGAAGGGATCTGCAATGCGCGGCAGGATTATTTTTCGCGCTTCTTCTTCGGATAATCTCAGCGCATGAGCCAAAATGTCATAGCGATAGGATCCGTCCTCACAATCCACATAACCGGTTCCAGAGGCGTCCGAGCGGTCTGTTACTAGGTCACGTAAATCACCCGACCCCCGAATTTTCCAGGTCAGCCAATCATGGGGCAAACAAATTGCCGCGATCCGGTTTAAGTTTTCTTTTTCATGATCAGCTATCCACCGCAACTTGGAAACCGTAAGAGAAGCAACCGGAACGGAACCTACCGCCTGAGCCCAGAAATCCGCCCCTTTTTCTTCGATTAATGCCGCTGCGCTTGCTGCTGACTTGGTGTCATTCCAAAGCTGCGCTGGTCGAATCACTTTTCCGGCTTCATCAAGTAACACCATGCCATGCTGTTGTCCTCCAACCGCGAGCGCGGTGACATCATTGAGACCGCCAGCCTGGGCAGATGCTTCACGAAATGCTTCTAACCAGGAACTAGGTGCTACTTCAGTCCCTTCGGGATGAGGCGTTTTCCCTTGTCGGACAATTTTCCCAGTTTCTACTTCGATTACCAGAACTTTACAAGATTGAGTTGAAGAATCTATCCCAGCTACTAAAGTCATTTTTCTCCTACAGAGTATGGAGCGTGCATATTCGCCCTTCACTGGGCTAGACAACTCCGTCTACATTTACTTTGTTTTAGTTTCAAACATAGTCTATTTGGGTACCGAAAGTTGGTCAAGACTATTTACGCAGTACAGCTATATGACATAACTCACTTTGCTAAGCATTTTATTAATGTGCTAGCCTTTGTTTTGTCATAAAACAAATAGTCGATCTCTGGTTCGGGTGTAAATAAAACACACTTACCGATGGGCTCGTACGAGGAGGTACTTAAATGTCAGATTTATGGAAAACGGATACTATTCCCTTTGTTGGAAACGACGATCCACGACAAGGACTAGGATTCCACTACTACCAACCGGACAGGGTTGTCGCGGGGAAGAAAATGTCAGAATGGCTACGCTTCGGGGTCGCCTATTGGCACAGCTTCCAACAGCGGTTGGTGGATCCCTTTGGCGAGGGAACCGCGCAACGCCCCTACGACTCTCTTACTGACCCCCTGGAGCTGGCGTTAGCCAAAGTTGATTATTCCTTCGAGTTTTATCAAAAACTGGGTGTTGAATACTTCTGCTTCCATGACCGCGACATCGCTCCCGAAGGCGACACCTTACGGGAAACTAATCAAAACCTGGACAAAGTAGTTGACCGGATTGAAAAACGTCAGCAAGAAACCGGAATAAAACTTCTTTGGAACACTTGCAATTTGTTCACTAATCCGCGGTTCCAAGCCGGGGCAGCTACTTCCCCCTTTGCAGATGTATTCGCCTACTCGGGCGCCCAGCTTAAACACAGTTTAGAAATTGCAAAACGTTTGGGAGCAGAAAACTACGTGTTCTGGGGTGGGCGTGAAGGCTACGAAAACCTGTGGAACACAGATCTAAAGCGCGAACAAGACCATATGGCCAGCTTCTTCCATGCCGCTGTGGATTACGCGAAAGAGATAGGTCTTGACTCTCAATTCCTGATTGAACCGAAACCGAAAGAGCCCACCACTCACCAGTACGATTTCGATGCCGCCACCAGCATTGCGTTCCTCAAGACCTACGGCTTGGACGACAGCTTCAAACTTAACTTAGAGGGCAACCACGCTAACCTTGCAGGGCATAGCTATCAGCACGAAGTCCGAGTTGCGCGTTCTGCCGGGATGCTCGGCTCTCTGGATGCCAACCAAGGGGACAAACTATTAGGTTGGGATTTGGATGAATTTCCCTCCGACCTGTACGAAACTACTGCAGTAATGTGGGAAGTACTTTCCGAAGGAAGCATCGGTCCTCGCGGCGGTCTCAACTTCGACGCGAAACCAAGGCGTAGCTCTTACACCGAGGAAGATCTATTCGCCGCACATATCGTGGGGATGGACTCCTATGCGGCTGGTCTACTGGTTGCCGCCAAGCTAAAAGAGGATGGCTTCATCGATGAAATCCTACAAAAACGCTATTCCTCCTTTGACCAGGGAATAGGCAAGAAGATTGAGGACGGTCAGTTTACTTTGGCCGATTTGGAGGAGTATTCCCTAGACAAGACGCAATCTGAACTGATGAATGCTAACGAACCTGGGGAACTAGAAACCATCAAGGCTACTTTGAACAACTACTTGGTAAAAGCTCTCGCTGACGCCTAGTTATTAACTGACATCTAGTCACGCCGGTTGGGTTCAGACAAAATGTCTGAACCCAACCCCACTCTCAATAACCGAGTTCCCAAAAGGAACTTACTAAAATAGCTCTACAAGCTGCGAAGATGCGGCAAATAATCGGTGATAAAAATGCGAAAAAATAAAATTTCTATGACTTTCGTGTACCTGTTCGGTTCCCTAGGAGGACTACTCTTCGGATATGATACCGGCGTTATTTCAGGTGCAATTCTATTTATTCAAGACCAGCTCCACCTTGATGCCTGGGGTCAAGGTTGGGTAGTTAGCTCCGTCTTACTAGGGGCAGTAGTGGGGGCCGCCGTAATCGGTCCCCTATCTGACCGCTATGGGAGACGTCGCCTCATCCTCCTGGCTTCCATAATTTTCTTCGTTGGTGCCATTGGATCCGGCATCGCATCCGGGGTTGCGGTGCTGATTATTTCCCGTCTAATCCTCGGTTTGGGAGTAGGAACCGCCTCCGCTCTAATTCCCACCTACCTATCGGAAATGTCGCCAGTTTCCAAGCGCGGTTTCATAACCGGTTTGTTCCAACTGATGGTGATGACCGGGATTCTGCTGGCATACATTACCAACTACGCTTTTGCTGGTTTCTACACCGGTTGGCGTTGGATGCTCGGTATCGCAGCGCTTCCCTCGGCCATTTTGTTCATTGGGGCATTGATCCTACCTGAAAGTCCTCGCTACTTAGTTAAAGTAGGTCGCCCTGAAGTTGCAAGGCGCTATTTGAACGCTATGTATAAAGGCGACGAAACCGAAGTCGAGACAAAAATTAAGGAAATTCAGCACCAGGTTGATATGGAAGAAGGTACCTGGAGCGAACTGTTTGGCAAGACTGCCCGTCCAGCCCTGGTAGCAGCCATTGGCTTGGCGATTTTCCAACAGATAATGGGTTGTAATACCGTACTTTATTACGCCCCCACTATCTTCACTGATGTCGGGTTTGGGGTTTCGGCGGCGTTAATTGCACATATCGGAATCGGCGTTTTCAACGTGATAGTGACCGTAATCGGAATTTGGTTAATGGACAAGATTGACCGCAAGAAAATGCTTATTGGAGGAGCTGTCGGCATGGCGATTTCTCTATTAGTAATGAGCATCGGCATGCATTTTTCCAGCCAATCGCATACCGCAGCGTATATTTGCGCGATTGCGTTAACGATTTACATCGCCTTTTTCTCAGCAACTTGGGGACCGGTCATGTGGGTAATGATTGGGGAAATGTTCCCCCTAAATATCCGCGGTATCGGAAACTCCTTCGGAGCGGTCATTAACTGGGGTGCCAACTCCGTGGTGTCGCTAACCTTCCCCTTCCTCCTCAACTTCTTTGGGACCGGTAGCTTGTTCTTCGGATACGCGGCGGCTTGTGTACTGGCAATTTGGTTTGTACACAGCAAGGTTTTCGAAACCCGCAATCGCTCCCTGGAGGAGATTGAAGATGGTCTACGCAAGGGCAACCTAAAATAGGAGTCGCATAAAACAAAATAAATTTTTATCAATCGCCACCGAACTGGCAGAATAAATATAGCTGTGAAGCAAAGTATTACCAGTTCGGTGGCATTTTTCCTATGCTCTATTTCAAGGAGTGATAAATGAGACCTGGGAAAAACGCTCATACAATCAGAAAAGAAAATCTGCTTCTTATTCTGGAAAATGTTTTGGGGGCAGACAGATTCGTATCGCGAGCGCAGGTCGCACAAAGGACAGGATTAACTCGAGCCACGGTCTCTCGCCTAGTAGATGAGTTAATTGGTTTAGACATTCTTACTGAACTCGATCCGGTTCGCACCACAATCGGGAGACCATCTGCACCACTGGTTGCTAAAAGTGGCACTTTTTGCGTTGTGGGTATTGAAGTTGCTTTGCAATATATTTCGGTAGTGGTTACAGATTTGTCTGGCGCGGAACTCTATAAAGTTTCACAACCGATTAACGCTCGATTATCTGATCCAAAAGTAATACTAGGGCGCTGTGTGCAGATGCTAGAAGAGTGGAAAGCACCCACAGAAGTTCGTATTGCTTCAATAATAATGGCTATCCCGGGTCTAGTTTCAGACGCTAAACATCGAATTGTAACCGCGCCAAACTTGGGCTGGATTGACATTGAAATTACAGATTTTTTTACCTCCCACAAATATGCTGCTACCCCGCTAACAGTGGTAAATGAGGCGGATGCTTCCGCGTATTCAGTGCTGTATAAAAATCCTGGTCAAATTGGCGATACCTCCGATTTCCTGTATTTATCGGCTGGTGTAGGGGTAGGTGCGGCATTGATATATGAAGGTCGTTTATTTAGTGGACAGCACGGATGGGCAGGAGAAATCGGTCATATATGCGTAGATACCAGTGGCCCAAAGTGCAGTTGCGGTTCCAATGGATGCCTAGAACAATACGCCGGATTAGACGCGATGCTTACTCGCGCGAATCTCCCCTTGGATGAGTCGGTAGATCCCCTAATCGAACAGATGGTTAGGGGAAACACTCAAGCTCGAAAGACTGTTGATTTATGCGCGAAATCCCTGGGAACCACGATCGCGAACGTACTAAATCTTTTAGATCTAAACACTGTGGTCATGGGTGGTCACTTCGCCCAGCTCTTTGACTATATGGAAGTGATCCTCATGTCGGAGCTGAAATACCGATTACTATCCTCCAGGTGGTCCAGCATAACCGTAAAACCGGGACAGCATGGAACTTTCACCGCCGCGCAGGGAGCGTGCCTGATGGGATTTGAGCGCTTCCTTAACCATCCGGAACTCTGGGTTAAACCGTAAAAGCTGCGCTAACAGCGCTAGCACCCGGGCGGATTTATGCCTCAGGACAAACGGAAAATCACATTCCAAGGATTCGGATACGCACCAGCTCACCAATCTACAACTAATTCTTTTTTCGAGACTGGTCAACCTGTCCTCGGCAAGGGTCGCGGCCGGTAAAAGATACGAGAGGGGCTTGAGCTGAGCCCCGCGAAGCTCACGGGGTCCCCGGAGTGCTTTTACCGAGCCAGACCCGAAACTTAGGGACAGTTTGACCAGTGGTTACTTCCATTGGTGAAGTATTGATCCTTCCAAATCGGCACCTGCGCCTTAATCTGGTCAACGATTTCGGCGCTCACTTTGAAAGCAGCGGCGCGGTGGGGTGCGTCCACCACTACTAGCAGCGCGGTTTCTCCGATTTCTAGGCGCCCTATCCGGTGGCGCACGAAAACCGCATCCAAACTTTCAACGCTAGTGCCAGCAGCCTCCGGGGAAAGCGCGTCCTCGCCCTCGGAAAGGACAATCTGGATGGCGTCCCGGACGGCTTTAAGCAGAAATTTTTCGGCCTCCGGATGCGCGGAATAAATCAGGTGGGTCACTTCTTGACCACCATCATGATTACGGACGCAGCCATTGAACACCACTCGGGCGCCGGAAGTGGCGGGAATATCCGCTACCCCCGGGAACAAACCTTGATCTACCAGGGATTTTTCTGTAATTTTTACGTCCAATAGCATCTGTCACCCTCCTGAAGCGCTCTCCCGGTAGAGTATAAAGCAGTAGTTAGGGGAAAGGACGCGGATGGTTTCCGAACGTGATCGCCTCACCGCCACTGTGGACGGGATAGGTGAGTGCGGGATTGATTCTTTGCAGGCCGCGCGGGTTTTGGTAGTAGGCGCAGGGGGTCTGGGTTCTCCGGTCTTAGCGTATTTAAGTGCCGCCGGGGTGGGTACCCTGGGGATATCTGACCCTGATCGGGTGGAACAATCTAATTTGCAGCGTCAAGTGATCCATCCCGCTTCTAGCTTGGGCCAGGTGAAATCGGTGTCCGCCGCGGCCACCGTACATACTTTGAACCCAAATGTGCGGGTGCAGTTAGAACCGAAGATCACTGCCGACAATGCCCGCACGATTATTAGCGCTTATGACCTGGTGATTGATGCCACCGATAATTTTTCCGCAAAATATCTGTTGTCGGATACTTGCGCCGCGGCGGGCCGGCCGCACCTGTGGGGAACTCTAGTGGCCATGAACTTCCAGATTTCGGTATTCGCAAACGGACTTACCCTGCGCGACCTGTATCCGGTGGCGCCTCCGGAGGGAACAACCCCCACTTCTCGAGTAAACGGCGTGCTAGGAGCGGTTTGCGGGCAGGCCGGATCTATTTTGGCGACTGAAGCTATCAAGATGATTGTGGGAGTAGGCGAACCGCTCATCGGCAAACTTTTAATCGTGGATGCGGCCAGCGGGAAATGGAACGTAGTACATTTTGGGGGATCAAAGGCTAATGGACATACTTCCTCCGGAAAGGATGAATAATCATGAAACCGGTAGATGAATACCTCGGGCAAGTGTTAACGCAGGTAAAGCCGCTTCCGCCCACAGTAATGACGGTGACCGAGGCTTTGGGAGCCACTTTGACGGAGGATGTGTTTGCCCGTTTCCCGGTGCCGCCTTTTACTAACTCCGCCATGGACGGGTTCGCGGTGCGCGCCCTCGACCTGCCGAGCGTCCTCGAAAATAATGAAACGCCAGGAGCTTGCGGGGGCGAAAACCGTGCTGAGGACGATTCCCCGGGGGCGGGGAGCAAGAACGACTTGCCCAGCGCCCCGGGAGAGGATGGGGCCAAAAAAACTTTGCCCTTAACTTTGCCGGTTCAAGCCGATATTGCCGCTGGTGATAATGGGGATTATCAGCTTAGTCCCGGGCATGCTATCCGGATTATGACTGGCGCGCGGATGCCGGCTGGCGCCGATACCGTGATTAAAGTGGAGGACACTACTCTGCCGGCTGGCCCGCTTGACCTGCCGAAAGAGGTCACGATTGAGCGTTGCCCGCGCGCGGGTGCGAACGTGCGTAAGGCGGGCGAGGACGCTGCGGTGGGAGACCTGGTGTTAGCGGCCGGAACAGTCCTTACTCCCGCAGGGCTGTCCTCTGCAGTCTCGATTGGTTATTCGGAGCTGCCGGTTTATCGCCGTCCGCGAGTAGCAGTAATCTCTACCGGATTGGAGCTGCGTCCGGCGGGAGCCAGCCTAAAGGGAGCGCAAATCCCGGACTCGAATTCGGTGCTGCTAGAGGCGTTACTACGCCGCCAAGACGTAGTCGTATCGGGGGTTTACAGTTCCGATGATGAACCGGAAGTGTTTGCGAAAACCTTGCAGCAGGCCGCCCAAGGTGCGGATTTAATTGTCACCACTGGCGGAGTGAGCGCTGGCGCCTATGACGTGGTCAAAGAGGTTGGCTTATCAGGAGGATTAGAGTTCACAAAAGTTGCGATGCAGCCGGGTAAACCACAAGGATTCGGCACGATTCCAGCTCCTGATGGGGCCGATGTCTATGTGGCAACTTTGCCGGGCAATCCGGTAAGTGTGTTTGTGTCATTCCACGTGTTTGTACGCCCGATTCTGGCGGCTTTGGCTGGTAAAGAGGGACGCGCCGCGCTGCAAACTCGCGCCGCCACTACTACAGTCGCTTGGAAATCCCCTGCCGGTAAACGCCAATTCGTGCCGGTACATTTAACCGAGGCAGGGCGGGTTGGGGACACCCCCACGGTTACCCCTACCCACCGTCTGGGGGCGCGTTCACACTTTGTGGCTTCCCTTCATCAAGCGAATGCGCTGGCTATCGTGCCGGAAGACGTGACTGAAGTGGATCAATGGAGTCTGGTAGATGTGTTGCCCTGTTAGGGACACATTTATCCTGAAGTATCACGGTCTGGACACCAGAAAACAAGGAGCAGTAATGAAAAACGAGGACCCGCAAGCTTTACCCCACCTAAACTCGGCTGGTCAGGCGCACATGGTGGATATTACTGGCAAACAACCGACGGTGCGCCAGGCGCGGGCGCGCGCCTTTGTGCAGTGCTCACCCCAGATCATGGCAGCCCTGCGCGCCGATGAAGTCCCGAAAGGGGATGCCTTAGCGGTGGCACGTATCGGGGGAATCGCCGCCTCCAAACGTACCCCCCTGTTGTTGCCTTTGGCGCACCCGATTGGGGTGCATTATTGCGCGGTCGATATTCAACTGGCTGAGGACGGGGTCGAGATTCTCGCTACCTGCCGGACTGCCGATCGCACCGGAATCGAGATGGAGGCACTTACCGCGGCATCTGTCGCCGCTTTGAACCTGATCGACATGGTGAAAGGGGTAGACAAAATGGTTTCTATCCGCGAATGTTACGTCCTGGAAAAACGGGGAGGACGCTCCGGCACTTGGGTGCGTCCCGGATGCGAGCAGGAAGTGGCGAGTCGGGACGTGAGTCATGGCTAGTTCCTCGCAGTATCTAAATGGGGTGATTATGCTGGCGGGCGGGACTGGCAAACGCCTAGGCGGACGCAGCAAACCCGATTTACTAATCGCCGGGAATCGCCTAATTAGCTGGACTTTATCTTTCCTGCCGGAAGTTCCCACAGTAGTGGTAGCCCCCAATAATGTTGAAGTTCCCGAGCAGGTTTTCCTAACCATGGAGGAGCCTCCCGGCTCTGGTCCTGCCGCCGGCATTGTTGCTGGTTGGCGCAGGTTAGCTAACTCTTTTGTGTTTTCTCCCTCCGATATTATCGGGGTTTGCCCCGTGGACGCTCCCCTGGCGGGTTTCGCCCTGCGGCAGCTAGGTAGAGAACTGAAGGAACATAATGAGGAAGCAGACGAAAAAGAAAAAATACTCTTAGGGCAGGTGGGGGAAGTTACCCAATACGTTCTGGGAGTGTTTACCGTGCGGGCGCTGATGGAGATGGCGCGAGCGAATCCCTTAAACCGTTCAGTGCGCGGATTGCTAGGCGAAATCGGGTTTGCCACCCGCGAGATTTCCCCTGACTATGCCCACGACGTCGATACGCCGGCAGATATTCCCCCGGTAACCGAGCTGCTACGCATCTCCCGCTAGCGAGGCAAGGACACCGGATCAGGTCGAGCGAGGGAGTAGATTGTCCCTCCTGCCCAAGAATTCGGAAAACGTAGCGCCGTTTTCCGATTTCTTATGCCCACCGCGCCTGCTCGGAACAATCTACTCCCCCGCTACAGCTTGTTATCCCTCGGTAGAAACCCACCTCTGCAAGCTAAGCGTATTTTTCCCTTTTCGGTTACCGAAGGCATCCGTTGCGCGGGGAGAAGTTTTATCCGATCAGGTTAGGCGGGCGTAAAAATAGGAAAATGACTTGGTCATTTTCCTATTTTTTGGGCGGGAGGAAAAACTTCTCCCCGCGTCTCTGGATGATTGGCTTACCGGTTAATCCAGGGGGAAGGATACCGGATCTAGCTGCTCTAATAGGTGGGGCAAGAGCGGGCCGAGGACGCTTAGGGTGTCGCGCACTCCGCCTCGTGAGCCGGGTGCATTGGCCACGATCGCACCTTCGGCGCCGCGAGCGGTGATTCCTACCAGGCCACGCGAAAGCGAAGCTAGTGGGGTGGCTTTTAGACCCTGCTGACAGATTTGCCAAGCAATCCCATCCAGGCGTGCCTCCAGCAAGGGGGCAGTGGCTTCCGGCGTCAAGTCCCGTTCGGTAATCCCGGTGCCTCCGGTAGTGATTACTACCCGTGCCCCCTCAGCAATGGCCGCGCGAATCTCGTTTTGGACGGATTCGATTCCATCGCTTACTACCCGCACCCGATTTACGTCGATTCCGTACCCAGCCAAGAGTTCTTGCGCCAAGGGTCCCGACTTATCTGGACGCTCTCCGTTTTTACAACGATCCGACACAGTTATCACCGCACCTGCGGCGCGATCACGTAATTTTTGCAGTTTTTTCTCTTTTAAATGCGCATGCGGGTCCGTTGGCAAGGCAAAATCCTCCTACTAATTACGCAAATAAAAGCTTGCGATTACCTGGATATGTTCCCTAAAAACGGGCTACTATCACCGATAAAAATACCGCTTTAACCTGCAGATACTTTCTCGAAGTATCATAACACGGAAATGATAGAAAAAATCTGACAAGCTAATAGCGTTACCCAGTATCGAAGGAAGTTTTTAGCTATGGAAGCTACAAAGAAGTCTAAGTATGTACTTTCTGACTGGGAACCGAACAACCCGGATAAATGGAATTCTGGTCTTGCCTGGCGCACCCTGGCAATTTCCACCTATTCCCTAATCCTGGCGTTCACCGTATGGTTCCTGGTCTCCGCAATCGCCCCTAAACTGAACGAGATCGGATTCGACCTCACCAAGGCGCAGCTTTATTGGCTGACCTCGATGCCCGGTCTGTCCTGCGGGTTCTTGCGTTTAATCTATACTTTCTTGCCGCCCATCGTGGGTACCCGCAAACTGGTGGGCTGGTCTTCAATCCTCTATATGATTCCCATGCTGGGATGGTTCTTTGCGGTACAAAACCCGAACACCCCCTATTGGTGGCTGCTAGCTTTAGCTTTCATGTGCGGCATCGGGGGCGGTTCCTTCTCCGGCTATATGCCCTCTACCGGCTACTTCTTCCCCAAGCGTCTTTCGGGGACTGCTTTGGGACTGCAAGCCGGGATCGGCAACCTGGGGATGTCGATTATCCAGCTGGTCGGCCCGTTGCTAATGGGATTCTCGCTATTCGGTCTCACCTGGATGACCCCCCAACAGACCGCTGATGGGGCAAGTATTTGGGTATCCAACGCCGCAATCTTCTTCGTACCCTGGTGCATCGTAGCTGCCATTTTGTCTTTCCTCCTGCTGCGTGACGTACCGATTAAAGCCAATATCCGCCAGCAACTAGACATCTTCACTAACCCCAACACCTGGTACATGACGGTGTTGTATGTGATGACTTTCGGACTATTTTCGGGGCTATCGGCAGTGTTCGGTCTGCTCATTAATGACAACTACGGCGCCGAGTCCCCCCTGAAACTGGCGGTTGCCGGCGCCTCCTTCGCCTTCCTGGGGCCACTGATTGGTTCGGTGGTCCGCATGGCCTGGGGGCCGTTCTGCGACAAAATGGGCGGGGCGATCTGGACTTTCATTTCTGGAGTAGGGATGGCGGTTACTCTGGCCATCGCCGGCTTCTACCTAAACAATCCCCGCGGCATGAGCGACTTTTACGGCTTCTTGATTGCCATGCTGGTGATGTTCTTCTTCTCTGGCCTGGGCAATGCTGGCACCTTCAAACAGATGCCGATGATTATGCCGGCTCGCCAAGCAGGCGGCGCCATAGGATTTACTGCCTCGGTTGCCTCCTTCGGCCCCTTCGTAGTGTCGGTAACCCTCACTATGATTTCTCCGGCGGTCTTCTTCTATGGCTGCACCGTCTTTTGCATTATCGGATCGGCGCTTTGCTGGTGGCAGTACGCCCGCAAGAACGCTCCCTTCCCCGGATAACCAATTATTCCCGAGGGCGCAGCGTCGTCCTCGGGAGCAAAACTTAGTAAGCACACAACTTAAAGGAAAATAAAATGGCTGGTTCTTCGTTATTAAAACTAGGTGCGAAGCTTAGGCGCGGGCAGGTAAGCCAGGATGCTCGTCAAATGTTCCTGGTGGGAGGGCGCGAAGCGGATGCGTTCTACCGGCAACGTTTCAGCCATGACAAGGTGGTGCGCTCTACTCACGGGGTGAACTGTACCGGTTCTTGCTCCTGGCGAGTATTCGTAAAAGACGGGCTGATCACCTGGGAGGCGCAGGCAGTCGATTATCCGTCTACCGGCCCGGATATGCCCGACTATGAGCCCCGCGGCTGTCCGCGCGGCGCCGCCTTCTCTTGGTACGAATATTCCCCCACCCGGATTCGTCATCCCTATGTACGCTCAGTGCTGCTAGATGCCTACCGCAAAGCGAAGCAAACCCATCCTGACCCGGTAGAGGCCTTCCGGGCAGTCGCCTCGGATCCGGTAGCCTCCGCCGCCTATAAATCGGCGCGCGGTAAAGGTGGCATGGTGCGTACCAGTTGGGAGGAAGCCCTAGAAATCGTAGCTGCCGCCAATGTGGCCACCATTAAAGACTACGGTCCGGATCGGATTGCCGGGTTCTCGGTGCTCCCCGCCATGTCGATGGTTTCCTTCGGGGCAGGTGCCCGCTACCTACAGTTAATTGGCGGGGTGAACCTGTCCTTCTATGACTGGTATGCCGATCTTCCGGTCGCCAGCCCCCAGGTATTCGGAGATCAAACCGATGTTCCCGAGGCCGGAGACTGGTTTAACTCTTCCTATCTGCTGGTTTGGGGTTCAAACTTACCGCTCACCCGTACCCCGGATGCGCACTTTATGACCGAGGCGCGTTACCACGGGCAAAAGATGGTGTCGATTAACCCTGATTATTCCGATAACACCAAGTTTGCGGATGAATGGCTGCGGGTTAATCCCGGTACCGATGGGGCGTTGGCGACCGCGATGGGACACGTGATTCTAAACGAGTTCCACGTGGGTAAACAGTCTCCCTATTTCTTGGACTATATGCGTAGCTATACTGACGCCCCCTTCCTAGTAAAGCTAGAAGAAACCCCCGAAGGGCTGGTGCCGGGCAAATTCTTAAGCGCCGCTGATGTGTCTAGCCTGCCGGCAGAAGTTAAAGAAAAACCAAAACCAGAATTCCGTTTCCTAGTAATGGATGCCGACGACAGCGTGAAGGATCCGGGTGGCACCTTGGCTGACCGTTTCACTCCGGAAGGTAAAGGTCATTGGAACCTGAAGATGGAGGGGGTAAACGCCAAGCTCAGCCTATATCAAGAGGGCGGGGAAAGCGCTGAAATTACCCTGCCCCGCTTTGACCTGGTGGCCGGAGAAAGTAAAGGTAGCTCCGTGGGTGCCGGCACCATTAACCGGGGGGTGCCAGTCCGCAAAGTTGACGGGCACCTGGTGACCACGGTTTACGATATTTTGCTAGCTCAGTACGGAGTCAAACGTGCTGGTCTCCCGGGCATTTGGGGCGAGGATTACCAGGATTCTTCCAACCCGGGGACTCCCGCATGGGCGGAAGAAATCACCGGGGTGCCGGCTAATGCCACTATCCGGATTGCCCGCGAGTTCGCGCAAAACGCCCTAGATTCTAGAGGACGCAGCCAAATTATTTTGGGTGCCGGTACTAACCACTATTTCCACTCTGACCAGATCTATCGCACTATCTTGGCACTGACTTCTATGTGCGGTACCCAGGGGGTTAACGGGGGCGGCTGGGCGCACTACGTGGGTCAGGAGAAGGTACGCCCGATTACCGGTTGGACCCAATATTCATTCGCCTTGGACTGGCAGCGTCCCGCTCGGCAAATGATCTCCACCGGTTTCTGGTATTTAACCACTGATCAGTGGCGTTACGATTCGCTGACCACCGACCGCTTAACTTCGCCTGCGTCTGTGGCCTCAGTGCCAAAGCAAAACATTGCGGATTCTTTACTGGAAGCTACTGAACGCGGCTGGATGCCCGCATATCCCCAGTTCAATCGGTCTTCTCTGGAGCTGGGGCGGCAAGCGCAAGAATCCGGGCAAAAACCCGCTGACTACGTGGCCGCACAGCTCGCTGCCGGAAAGCTAGAGTTCGCGGCGAAAGATCCGGATAACCCGGTGAACTACCCGCGCGTCCTCTTTAACTGGCGTACTAATCTGTTGGGGTCATCTGCCAAAGGAACCGAGTTCTTCTTACGGCACATGATTGGTGCCGATAACGATGTCCAGGCCAAGGAAGTACCGGAAGAACAGCGTCCTCGTAACGTGCGTTGGCGCGAGCAGGCCGCGAAAGGCAAGCTGGATTTGGTGGTGACTGCGGATTTCCGCAACACTTCTACCACTTTGCATTCTGACGTTTTGCTGCCAGCTGCCACCTGGTACGAGAAACATGACCTGTCCAGCACCGATATGCACCCCTATGTGCATACCTTCAACGCCGCGATCCTGCCGCCTTGGCAAGCCCGCACCGATTTCCAGTTGTTCCAAGATTTAGCGCAGCTGGTCTCCAAGATGGCAGGCAATCACCTGGGCACCCAACTGGATCTCCTGGCGGCTCCTTTGAACCACGACAGCCCGGATGAGCTGGCTAATCCCGCGGGGGTAGTGATTCCCCGCGAGGAATGTGGCTGGGTGCCAGGGGTCAATATGCCAAAGATTATTCCCATCGAGCGCGACTACACCAAGATTGGGGAGAAATTTAATTCCCTGGGTCCGGTTATCGAAAAAATGGGGATGGGTACCAAGGGCGTGCCTTTCACCCCCGATAAAGAGCTGCGCGAAATGCGCGAACAGTTTGGAGAAATCGAGACTGCCATCGGGCCGCGTCCGCGCCTAGACACCGATCAGATTGCTGCCGAGTTCATTTTAAAGTTCTCGGGCACCACCAATGGACGCCTCGCCACCCAGGGCTTTAAGACCCTCACCGAAAAGGTGGGCGCCGCTGGAGATATGACTGAAATGTCGCGCGGGCACGCTGATTACCAGATCACTCTGGCCGATGTGCAACAGGCTCCCAAGACCGTGGTTACTTCCCCCGAATGGTCCGGCAGTGAGCATGGAGGGCGGCGTTACACCGCGTTTAGCCAAAACGTAGAGTACCTCAAACCCTGGCACACCTTGACCGGCCGGATGCACTACTACCTGGATCACGATTGGATGTGTGCCTACGGGGAATCCCTGCCCACCTACCGTCCTCCGCTGGATTTACACCACCTCTTTGGGGAACCGGCACCGGGCATGGTGCGCGGGGACGGCACCCCCAGCGCCGAGGTCGCAGTCCGCTACCTCACTCCCCATAACAAGTGGGCGATTCACTCCCAGTATTTCGATAATCTCTATATGCTCACTCTGGGTCGCGGCGGACAAACCGTGTGGATGTCGCCGCAGGACGCCGCCAAGATTGGGGTGCGCGATAACGAATGGATTGAGGCCCATAACCGCAACGGAGTGGTTAGCGCCCGCGCAATTGTGTCCCACCGGATCCCGGAGGGAACCGTATTTATGTACCACGCACAAGAACGGATTACCCACACTCCGCTTAACCAGTCAACCGGTAAACGGGGCGGCACCCATAACTCTCTGACCCGCATCTTTATTAAACCAACCCATTTGTTGGGCGGCTATGGGCAGTTCTCGTACGCCTTCAACTACACCGGTCCTACCGGCAATCAACGCGACGAAGTCACCTATATTCGTCGCCGCAGCCAGGAGGTGGAGTTCTAAATGTCAGTGGCAGTTTGCATTTTCTCTAAAGGAGACCAGTCATGAAAGTAATGAGCCAAGTGGTCATGGTTATGAACCTGGACAAGTGCATTGGTTGCCACACCTGCTCGGTGACCTGCAAACAGGCCTGGACTAACCGTACCGGCACTGAATATATGTGGTTCAACAATGTGGAGACCCGCCCCGGACTCGGCTATCCGCGCACCTGGGAAGACCAGGAAAAGTGGAAAGGCGGATGGCGGCGCACGGCCTCCGGCAAGTTAGTTCCGCGTTCTGGGGGGAAACTAGCACAACTGGCTAAAATTTTCGCCAACCCCAATATGCCGCAGATAGACGATTATTACGAGCCCTGGACTTATGACTATGACAAGTTGTTGTCGGCTCCGGCGGGTTCTAAAGCACTACCGGTGGCGCAGGCGCGCTCCCAGATGAGCGGCAAGCCCTTAAAGAACATTGAGTGGGGGCCGAACTGGGATGACAACCTGGCCGGATCTACCGAAACCATGCAGGACGATCCCACCCTCAAAAAGATGAACCAGCAGGTAAAAGCGGATTTAGAGAGTTCATTTATGTTCTACCTGCCGCGGATTTGTAACCACTGTTTGAACCCCACTTGCGTTTCTGCCTGCCCCTCGGGAGCGATGTATAAACGCACCGAGGACGGGATTGTGCTGGTTGACCAGGACGCTTGTCGTGGTTGGCGTATGTGTGTTTCGGGTTGTCCCTATAAGAAGGTTTACTTCAATCATAAGAGCGGAAAAGCCGAAAAATGCACCCTCTGCTACCCCCGGATTGAGGCCGGTGACCCCACGGTTTGCTCTGAAACCTGTGTAGGTAGACTCCGCTACCTGGGGGTTATCCTCTATGACGCGGATCGGGTCAGCCAAGCGGCGGCAGTCAAGGACGAAACCGATCTCTACCAGGCACAGCGTGACGTAATGTTGGATCCCTCCGATCCGGAAGTGATTGCGGCTGCGCGGCAAAGCGGGATTCCGCAGTCCTTTATCGAGGCGGCACAAAAGTCTCCGGTCTATAAGTTGATCGTGGAATATTCTCTGGCGCTGCCGCTGCATCCGGAGTTCCGCACCCTGCCGATGGTTTGGTACATTCCCCCGCTATCGCCGGTAGTAGAGGCAGTAACCGCTTCGGGAGCCGATGGGGAGAACCATAAGGTTCTACTGACCGCGCTCGCCACTATGCGTATTCCTCTGGAATATTTAGCTGACCTGTTCGCTGCCGGAGATCCGCGGCCGGTGGAGCGCTCCTTGCGACGCCTAGCGGCTATGCGTTCCTATATGCGCGATATCAACCTGGGTGACCAACCGAATCCAGAAATCCCGGCTGCGGTGGGCATGAGTGAAGAACAAGTAAGAGCCATGTACCGCTTACTATCGATCGCTAAACATAAAGATCGCTACGTCATTCCCACCACTCATCCGGAAACTGCGCGCACCCCCAGCGAATATATTTGTCCGGTGGGTCAGGGCGCGTCCTCGGGTAAAGTCCCGGTGGAAATTGGGAGGGCGCCGCGGTGAGCGCTAAGGTTTCTTTTATTCCTACCCGACAGGAGGCCCCCCCGATAAGTGCGGTGGCACTCGCGCCGGAGCAGCGCTCGGCTGCCTTTATGACGTGCGCGCTGCTTTTGGATTACCCTGGCGATAACCTGGAGGAAATCCTTTCTCAGGTGAAGGCAGAATCTGAGCTGCTACCCGAGGCTATCGGGCAAGAGCTACGGGAATTTTGTTCATGGGCACGGATGCGCGGAGTACGTGGAGTCCAAGAGGACTACGTGGAGACTTTTGACCGCAAACGTCGCTGCGCCCTGGAGCTGACCTATTACGCCACCGGAGATACCCGGCAACGCGGGATCGCGCTGACAGTGTTTTCGGATTTATTTAGCGCCGTAGGTTTCGAGCCTCCCCACCGCGAATCCCTACCTGACTATCTACCGCGGGTTTTAGAGTTAGCCGCCCGCTGTGAGGGCGAAGATTTGTCCTTAGTCTTAGGGGCAATCGCCGCCAGCCGCGAGGGGATCGAAGTGCTGCACGCTGCGCTGTGCTCGCTGGATTCTCCCTGGCAGAAAGTGGTCGCTGCCCTACGCATGGTGTTGGGCGAAGCCGATAGGGAAACCACCGAGCGTATGGAGCGCCTAATCCGTCAAGGTCCGCCTACCGAATTGGTGGGCTTGGATGACAGTAATAACTTGCCGTGGCCGCAGTTAGCCCCGGTTCAATCAGACACCGCGAGCGAAGGGTGAAGTAATGGACGTGTTGTTTTGGGGAGTATTTCCCTATATTTGCATTACGCTACTAGTTGGCGGTCTCATTTGGCGTTACCGCTCTGACCAGTATGGATGGACTTCCCAGTCCTCGCAGTTGCGGGAAGCTAAAATCCTGCGAATGGCTTCTCCCCTGTTTCATTTCGGAATCCTGTTCGTGCTGTTGGGACACTTTATGGGGCTGATTATCCCCGACTGGATGACCGAAGCTATGGGGGTCTCCCAGCATCAATATCACCTGCTAGCCACCGTGGGGGGTACCGTCGCGGGGATTGCGGCGTTAGTGGGTTTTGTCGGTTTACTGTGGCGGCGTTTCGTTAACCATTCGGTACGTTTCGCTACTACCGGTCGCGACCTGGTTGCCTACATTTTCTTGGCTATCCCCCTGGCGCTGGGAGCAATAGCAACTGCTGTCAACCAGCTCTTTGGAGCTGATGGCGGTTACAACTACCGCAAAACCATTTCGGTGTGGCTGCGATCCCTGTTCATGCTACAGCCTCGGGTGGATCTGATGGCTAATGTGCCCCTGAGCTTCAAACTGCATATTATTGCCGGTTTGTTGCTACTGGCAGTCTGGCCTTTCACCCGCTTGGTGCACGTGCTCTCGGCTCCGGTAGGTTACGTTACCCGTCCTCCGATCGTTTACCGGTCGCGGCGTCCTGCGACTGCCGCAAGCCCGGAAAAGCCGGGTTGGACTCCGGTGCGGGCTACTGTCGCCGGTGGTGAGGACGCTGGTGGGGCGCCCGCCCAGGGAGCCTAATTCGGGGAACTTTTACTAGGCTGTCGGAGTGTTTTTTGCGATGCCGGCAGCCTAGTCGTGTATTTGTGCGAGAAATTCTTCGAATACCAACGAGTGTCACCTTATCGTTAACTTTGATTACATGTTTAACCTTTTCGTAGTTTTCCTCCTATTTATTCCGCTTTATCGAGGCTTTCGCGGTATTTTCCTCGAATTTACGATAATCTATATCTATGCCAAATTATCGGATATCTACTATCGCCAACCTGCTGGGAGTCAGTGATGACACCATTCGCCGTTGGCTTGATGAAAACCTAATCAAAGCAGTTACTGGATCTGGCCCCAAGCGAGTCGACGGTGCCTCAGTAGCTCGTTTTCTGCAGGAGCGACCTGTCGGGGGGCTACTGGGGGAAGAACCTAGTGAATCCATCCGTAACCATTTCCAGGGGCTAGTGGTTGCGTTGAAAAAAGGCGAGGTGATGAGCCAGGTAGATCTGCAATGCGGCCCCTACCGGGTAGTATCCCTGGTTTCTACCGAGGCGGTAGAAGAACTGAACTTAGAGGTAGGTTCAGTGGCTACTGCCCAGGTAAAAGCCACCAATGTTTCGGTGCAACTTCCTGAAGGAGATAAACTGTGAAAAAATTTCGTCTGGTTGCTTTAGCAGCCGGGCTTGCCCTGGCGCTCGGTGCCTGCTCGTCCTCCGGCGGTAGTAAGGCCGAAGACAGCAAAGCTCCGGCAGAAAAAACCCAGCTAACGGTGTTTGCGGCCGCCTCCCTAAATAAAGCTTTCCCGGAAATCGTAGAGAAAGTACTAAAGAAGTCAGATCCTAATATCGAAGTAAAGTTCTCTTTCGAGGGTTCCTCTACCCTGGTAGATCAGCTAAAAAACGGCGCGGTGGCGGACTTATTTGCTTCTGCGGATGAAAAGAACATGACCAAGGCAACCGATGCGAATCTAGTTACCGAGGTTAAGCCTTTCGCCTCTAACACTTTGGCGCTAATCGTTCCCAAGGGAAACCCCGCTAAGGTCACCGGACTGGATGCCTCCTTGGACGGAAAGAAACTGGTAGTGTGCGCCGAGGGCGTACCTTGCGGCAATGCCACCAAGGAACTTCAAGAAAAACTGGGGGTCATACTAAAGCCGGTATCTGAGGAACAGAAAGTTACCGATGTGCGCGGCAAGGTGGAAAGTGGTGAGGCTGACGCGGGACTGGTTTATCAAACCGACGCCCTAGCTGCCGGCGACAAAGTAGAAATTATCAAGGTTGCAGGCATCGATCAGGTGGTTAACGCCTATCCGATTGCTTTGATTAAGGCTTCCAAGCACCAGGACGCGGCGAAGAAGTTTATCGATGCTGTCCTATCTGACAAGGGGCTAAAGATCCTGGAAAACTATGGTTTCTCTGCTCCCCTGTCAAAAGATAAGAGCTAAAACTTCCCTTGCGTAAGTCTTTCGGAGCTAATCAAGCGGCGGGATCTCCAGCTTGGCTGTGGGGCCCCGCCACCTTGGCGTTACTTTTTCTGCTAATACCCTTCGCCGCCCTGGTAGTGCGGGTACATTGGGGACAGATTCCGCAGCTACTTGCCACCGCCGAAAGCCAAGAGGCCCTTTGGTTGTCGCTAAAAACTTGCCTGATTTCTACCGGACTGTGCATCGTTTTTGGGGTGCCCCTGGCGCTGTGGCTCGCCCAGGCGCAAAACAGTTTCTTCCCCCGCCTAGTACGCACCTTCGTCACCCTTCCGATGGTGTTACCGCCGGTAGTTGCCGGTTTGGTGTTGCTAATTACCTGGGGACGCATGGGGATTTTAGGGTCGAAACTGGATTTACTGGGGATTCAAATTGGGTTCACCACCCTGGCAGTAGTCATCGCCCAAACTTTCGTGGCTATGCCCTTCCTGATTACTTCCCTCGAGGGCGCGCTACGTACTCGCGGTTTCCAATATGAGGCCGCGGCTAGGGGGTTAGGCGCCTCCCGTACCCGTACCTTGTTGCAGGTAACTTTGCCCTTATCAGCGCCGGCGATTGTCTCTGCAACCGCCTTGGCATTTTCCCGTTGCCTAGGGGAGTTCGGGGCGACCATTACTTTTGCTGGCTCCCTACAAGGCATTTCCCGCACCCTTCCCCTAGAGGTGTATCTGCAGCGAGAAACTGATACTGACCTGGCACTTTCCTTGTCTTTAGTGATTATTGCCCTGGCGATAGTGATGATGGGTGGCACCCAGATGCTTTCTGACTATTGGTATTCGCGTCTGATGGGCAAGCATAAGCAAGGTGAAAGCACCGGGGCAGCTGGTGCAATCAGCGGGTTTCCAAAGCAAGCACCCCGCGAAAAGCAGACAGGGCCCGGGGTACATCTGGATGCAAAAATCGCGGTTCGTAACCTGGATGTGGATTTAGATTTTGTCCCCGGCTCCGCCACTGCCTTGCTCGGTCCGAATGGAGCCGGAAAATCCACGATTATTTCTCTGCTGGCAGGTACCTTGGTGCCCGATTCCGGTTCCATTAAATGGAGCGTAGATCAGCCTCAAATCGTATTGCTCGCCCAAGACCCAGCACTGTTTCCCCATATATCCGTGCTGGCTAACGTAGTATTCGGGTTACGTTGCCTGGGGATTGATAAGCGGCGCGCCCGCCAGTTGGCTCGCACGCAACTGGCGGCGGTGGGGATGCGTTCTTTTGAACAACGCCGTCCTAATCAGCTTTCGGGGGGTCAAAAGCAACGTGCCGCGATTGCCCGCGCAATGGCGATTGAACCGGATGTGGTGTTACTGGACGAACCGATGGCCTCTTTGGACGTAGAAGTAGCCGACCAGTTACGACTGCTGCTGCGCGAACGCATTGGGGGTGCCACCACTATCCAAGTCACCCACGACCTAACTGATGTGATTGCTCTAGATTGCCAAGTGGTAGTGCTAAAACACGGAAAAATTACCCAAAGCGGCTATTGGCGGGATCTCTTCGAGGAAACTGAAGATCGTTTCTTGCAGAAACTCACTCGCAAAGCCCAGTTAGATAACGTGATTAAATAGGATTTGCTCTCACCTTGCCAATACAGGGGGTAAGACCAGGGTTAGGGGTGCTCGCAGGCTGCAGGTAAGCTAACAGCCATGAGTATGCCGCGTTCCGCCAAGAGCGGTCAGAACACTTCCTCATCTATTTCTCCCTCCCAACCTGCCTTTAAAGTTGTAGCCACCCCGATTACCGCCGAAGACCGTTTAATCGCTGATTTTACTTCCGGTCTGCATACTGACCACCGAGTGCTAGTGGGTACGGGAGATGATTGTGCGGTTTTGGCGCACCCGGATTCCCGCTCCGTAATTTCCACCGATGTGCTGGTAGAGGGGGTTCATTTTCGCCGCGACTGGATGAGCCTGGAACAAATCGGTCAGCGCGCCGCCGCCCAAAACGCCGCCGATATTGCGGCTATGGGAGCCAGCGCCCATAGCGCGGTTGCGGCGGTGACTATTCCCAAAGAAATGGGCAAATCCGAGATTAATGCCCTGGCTGCCGGGTTGGCAAAAGGATTAGAAACTTACGGGTATTCCCTGGTAGGAGGAGATTTATCCCGGGGGAAATGCCTGCAAGTGGCAGTTACGGTTATCGGGGATTTACAAGGGCGCCGCCCTCTGCTGCGTAGCGGGGCAAAGCCTGGTGACCTAGTGTATTTCGCGGGTAATCTGGGAGATTCGGCCGCCGGTTTAACGCTGCTAGAACGCTTCCAGAGCCCCCAGACGGCAATTAATAATCTCGTCCTCCCTGAGGCTCTACGCAGCCTCGTAAAAGAAGTGGTTTCCCGCTATCAAGTCCCGCAAGTTCCTGCCGACCTCGCACCTCAATTAGCGAGGGCAGGAGCTCATGCTCTGATGGATGTTTCCGATGGACTTACCCGGGATGGGGCAAAAATTGCTGCCGCCTCTGGAGTAGTCATTGATTTGCGGAGTGAACTGCTGGAAAAGTATGCGAAACGACTATCGGGGCTTGCTGATGCCTTGGGGATTAACTGTTGGGATTGGGTGCTGGGCGGCGGCGAGGATCACGGGTTACTTTGTACCGCCCCCGCAGGATTTTTGCTTGGCGGGTTTTCCCCTATCGGACGAGTGCTACCGGCAAACTCGCCTGGGCATACAGAATGCAGCGACAGTAGCAGCGAGGGCGCAGGTAACCCTAATCTCCCCGACTCCTCCAAAGACAGCGGGCAAGCTCCGCTATTGCTAGATGGAAAACCGCACTGCCAGCAAGGTTGGGATCATTTTACTTCTTAAAGCAAGAGGCAATAAACAGTGTTTAAGGTGAAAAACTGTCAGTGGTGGCTCCGACCGGCATCGATCCGGTGACCTTTCGATTTTCAGTCGAACGCTCTCCCAACTGAGCTACAGAGCCTGGGGGTCTAAAAAGACCTGCGACCCAGACGGGACTCGAACCCGCGACCTCCGCCGTGACAGGGCGGCGCGCTAACCAACTGCGCCACTGGGCCATATTTTATTGTGCTCCACCTTTCGGCAGATCGTACCCCCAACGGGATTCGAACCCGTGCCGTCGCCGTGAAAGGGCGGTGTCCTAGGCCTCTAGACGATGGGGGCCTTGCGGCCTGGCCTAAAGGCCTCGGCTCAGACTTGAATTAGCTTACCGGGCGAAGGTCAGTAAAGGCAAAGTAATCAGCTATGAAGCCTCTCACAACTAAGGTTTACCGCGTTATTCGGCGGTTTAATAACTGCATTTTTTGCCGGTGAAACGTAGTCTAGTGGTATGCAGCTGCAACCTTGGGGAACATCATCATCTGATCAAACCGTCGAAAAAGTATTCGACTGGTTAACTAGCCTCGCCGGTATGGGCGTAGGGGTAGTCTCCGGGATCGTGTTGGCGTTAATCGCTACTGCCACTTTAAAACTGGTGGCTAGGCGGGAGCCGCTCACGAAACTAATTCTGAAACGTGCCACCCGCGCCTTCTTCCTGACCATGATTATCCTAGGGGCCTATCTGGGCTGGAAATACACCACCTCAGGTCTAGAAATTGAAAGTTCTACCGGTATCGGTCGTTTCAGCCATGGATTGCTTATCGCAGTGATTTTGGCGTTCACTTTCTTCACCACCCGTATCTGCTATCTGATTGAGGACGTGGCGGTCAAGGCCAACCAGGAGAAACCCTCCCGTAACCGTTCAAAAATGCTCACCCAAGCGCAGGTGATTCGGCGTGTCCTACAAGCCGTAGTAGTAGTGGTGGGTATCGCCAGCGCGATTTTAACCTTCCCCTCTGCCCAGGTGGCAATGGGTTCTATGCTGGCTTCAGCCGGGGTGGCCTCGATTGTAGCAACTTTGGCCGCGCAATCGACTTTGGCAAATGTGTTTGCCGGGATGCAGATTGCGCTCTCGGACGCGCTGCGTGTAGGCGATAAAGTGCAGGTTCCTGGTCTAGACAGTGTGAAAGAACTGGGCACGGTAGAGGAAATTACCCTCACCTACGTGGTGCTGAATCTCTACGATGAGCGACGCATGATTGTACCGTCCACCCATTTCACTCAGCAAAAGTTCGAGAACTGGACCCGCAAACACACCCAGCAAGTCGGAATGGTGGAACTCTATCTGGACTATTCCGCACCTATCGATTCCATCCGCGCGCAAGTGGATTTGCTACTGTCGGGCACTGAACTGTGGGATGGACGCAGCGCCAGCGTAGATGTCTCCGATATGAATGCTGATTGCCAAACCGTGCGGATTGCGGTGTCTGCAGCCGATAGCAATGATTTATGGGTACTACGCTGCTATCTGCGGGAACAAATTATTCAATGGCTGGTGAAAGAGGTTCCCTGGGCGCTGGTTTCCCGTCGGATTCAGCCGCAAGAAGTTCGCTACCTCAACCGTAATCGTTCTGACGAGGAAGTTCACCGCTTGGCACGCAAGTTGGTTGGCGAAAATCAACCAGAGAAAGGCTAAATGATGAGTGAGTTTAATCCCCGCACTGCCACCGAGGACGAGTGGCGGGGGCGACTAGACGCTGCCGAATATTACGTTTTGCGCGAGGCCGGCACCGAACGCCCAGGTACCGGGGAACATCTCCACGAAAACCGGCAGGGGATTTACCGTTGCCGAGGCTGCGGGGAGCAGTTGTTCCGTTCGGACACCAAGTTTGATTCTCACTGTGGCTGGCCAGCTTTTTTCCAACCCGAGGACGCCGCTGTCAGCTATCACCGCGACTCCTCACACGGAATGGTCAGGACCGAGGTTCGTTGCGCTAACTGTGGCTGCCACCTAGGACACGTTTTCGAGGATGCGCCGGATATGCCAACCGGGCAACGCTACTGTATTAACTCAATCTGCCTGGATTTTCAGGCCGAATAGTATGCGGATAATCAGCGCGAATCTGCAACACGGCACCCCAGCTGAGGGCGAAATCTCCCCCGGGGATAACTGGCTGGATTTAGCCCGACTGTTTGCCGCTTATCGCCCCGATGCTATCTGCTTGCAAGAAGTTGACTTTTACCAGGCGCGCTCGGGTTTTCAAGACCAGACCCGCGCCCTCGCCACTGCTTTAAAGGAGGTAACCGGGCAGGACTGGCAGCATCGATTCTTAAGTTTTTTCGCCGGTCAGGTGGCTTTGGGAGTGAGACTGCCAGTGACGCTAACTTCCCGCGCTCTCGCTAATCAACATCCCCTTTTTTCGGCTAATCGTCCCCTACTGGGCGGGTTCGGAGTGGGGATATTAACCCCGCATCCGGTGCGCCGCTGGGTGAGCTCCAAACTGGGGGCGGCTCCCCCGCGAATCCGGATTCCCGGCCCAGATCCTCGCACCTGGAAATTCTATGGTGGGCAAACCCGCAGCCTGCTGGGGGCAGAAATTGTTACTGCTCGGGGACGTTTTTTACTGGGCAATACCCACCTAGAGTTGGGGGTTACCACCGCAAAGTGGCAACTAATCCGATCTTGGGAGGGGCTGTCTTTGTTAGCGGGGAAGGCAACTCCCCTGCTGGTAGGAGATATGAATCTTCGTGAGGACGTCACTCGCGCCCTCTACCCCTATCTAACCTTCGCGAGCTCCCCCACTTTCCCAGCTAGCAAGCCTTACTCCCAGATTGACCAGTTATTTGCACCCCCCACTTGCCGGGTCTTGGATATCGACACTATCCAAATGCCGGTCTCTGATCACCGGGCATTGTTTGTGGAATTACAGTCGTAACCGTGGGGGGTGGCGATGGGTAGCACGCGGAGATTTTCTGACCGGATTCCCGCACCCCTAATTTTCGTGGGCTCCGGATTGTCGCAATATTCAGGCGCGGCAGTCGCCACTATCTGGTTGTTTACGGTAATGACTCCGACTGCAGTGGCCTGGTGGCGGGTAGCGACAGCGGCAGTTATCTTAGTGCTGATTCGCCGTCCTTTCCGCCGGGATCTCACCTGGCGCGCGCTGGTAGCCGCTACGGTTCTAGGGCTGTTTATCACCACTATGAACATGACTTTTTACCAGGCTATTTCCCGGATTCCCTTGGGTACCTGCGTGTCAATTGAATTTGTGGGACCGGTGGTGGTGGCACTTTTTAGAGGACGTGGCTGGCGCACTCGCATCGCGGCAATCCTTGCGGGGGTGGGGGTGGCTTCTATTTCCGGGATTGGTCTGGATATTTCTACTTCCGCGGCACGAATCGGGTTAGCGTTTTCGATTGCTGCCGGTTTTTGCTGGGCAGGCTATATCGTAGTGGGGCAAAAACTCGCTGCCGCCGGTCATGGCCAAGATTCTTTAGCCATGGGTTTGTTTATGGCCTCCCTCTTGACTGTGCCGATTGTCGGGCCTTTAGAGATTGCTAAGGGGTGGCAAAGTAGCTGGATACTTTCTTGCTGTATTGCGGTGGGAGTGCTTTCTACTGCTTTACCATTCCCGTTAGAACAGGTGGCGCTGCGCCGTTTAGGGCCCGATATCTTTTCGCTCTTAGCTTGTTTAATGCCGGCGATTAGTGAGCTGGTGACCATGATAGCCCTCCGCCACCTGCCAAATGTGGGAGAAATCGTGGGATTGCTGTGTATTTCGTTGGCGGTGGCTTTTGCGCAATACCGTCCTGGAATGCTAAACAAGAAAAGTACGGAAAATAACTAGAGAGAGTATAACGGAGAAGATAATGAGTTTAATTGGTTCGATTATTGGTGGCGGCATCATTGGCGCTTTGGCTCGGTTCTTTATGAAGGGCAAGCAGAACATGGGGATGCTCATCACCATCATCATCGGGATGGCATCTGCAGCTCTGGCTGATTGGCTTTTGATGAAGGTAGGAGTCACGAACGGATTCTTGCAGTTCGTGGGAGCCATCGTAGTCGCTGTGGTCTTGATTAGCGCCTACCTGGGAATCACAAACAAGAAATAGAAGTAGTCCCGGCTACCATACTGTTTAGGTGGCTCCGGCTGCCTACATCTATCTAATTTTAGCTGCTGCTCGGCACACTCTTTGCCGAGCAGCAGCTTTTTTCTTACCTGCCCTCTGGGATATTGCAAGCTTCCTCAAAACCCTTGAGTAGTTACTTGAGGGTTTTGGGGTCGCGTGCGAGCTATAAACATTTTTTGCCATGCACCGAGGTCTGGATTGTTAAAAACCTTTACATTACGGCGGAGCTTCTTCATTTGGTGCAGAGTTTTCCGCAAGTTATCCCCAGGTACCCTGCATACTTAAGTACTCGAGCAGGTCAAAGCCTCAATGCCACTATGACCAGTCCAAACCCTTAATACCCTCAAGGTTTACCTGAGGGTAATCGAAAAAAATTTGACATTCCTATCTTTAAGACTCTCGTTAAAATAGTTATCCACAGATATTATCCACAGGGTTGTGAGCGGTGATAAAACCGCAGCAAAAACTGTGGATAGTATCTGTGGATGATTACGCGTCTTACTCGTTAAGAGTGCGTCCAGTTAGGGTTTCGTAGATTTCTTTGTAGCGATCGGATGTTTGCTTCACCACATCTGCAGGAATCTCTGGCGGATCCTGCAACTTGTAGGGTTGCCAATCACAGGCATCCGAGTCTACCCAGTCCCGCAGAATCTGGGTATCCAATTGCGGATTACGTTTACCAGGTTCGTAGCTATCCGCATTCCAGAAACGAGAAGAATCCGGGGTCAGTACCTCGTCACCCAAGACCACGGCTTCACCGCCATAAGGCAGAGCCGAGCCAAACTCGAACTTGGTGGATCCTAAAATTACCCCGCGTTCCAGGGCAATTTCGGCTGCCCGATCGTACAGATCCAACGAATACTCGATAATC
The DNA here is from genome assembly GCF_900106855.1 of Varibaculum massiliense. NCBI lineage: Bacteria > Bacillati > Actinomycetota > Actinomycetes > Actinomycetales > Actinomycetaceae > Varibaculum > Varibaculum massiliense. The sequence goes on from NZ_FNWI01000004.1 coordinate 1,131,006, forward strand.
TGATCCACCCGGCCACTGCCAACTAAAGACTGTAACGCTTCCCAAGAAACGTTACTGTCATGGCGCCCCATCTGGGTTTTCGCAACCGGGTTAAAAACTGGTTCCTCTAGCTTTTGATCCTGCTGCAACCCCTCGGGCATCCGGGCGCCCCCGATGGTACCTTTAGCCTGATACTCTCGCCAGGCCGCCCCGGCTAAGTAACCGGAAACATGGCATTCCAGAGGGTACATATCGAGGCGGCGACAAATCATCGCGCGTCCAGCTACCATCTCGGGTACCGAGGAAGTGGATAGGAAGTGGTTGGGAATAGAATCCCCCAACTGCTCTAGCCACCAGGTAGTTAGTTGGGTAAGGGCAATACCTTTACCCGGAATTTCTGTGGGAAATACCTGACCGTAAGCACTGAAACGGTCAGTAGCTACCATTAAAACCGTGTCGGAATCATAAGCTGCCTGTCCCGCAGGATAATAGATTTCTCGTTCTTTACCGGAAAATAAATGGCGCCATCCACGCAGCGCCGGAGTATCACTTGACGACATATTTATCATTCTTACACTTTTTATTTAGATTTGGGAGGGCTGAAGGCAAATTTTATAAAAGTTTTTGTGGCTAGAATAGGGAGCACCATAAGAAATTTAGGTATAGCTAAGTTGGAGGTGTCCCGCTTTGCATCAACATGCTCCTGCCACCGACTCTACTCGTAATCGTCTGCTGATTGCCGCCGGGATAACTTTGGCGATTCTGGTCGCCCAGCTTATCGGCTCGATTTTGTCTGGTTCCCTGGCTTTAGCTGCTGACACTGGTCATGTGGCTATAGATTCTATCGGACTTTTCGTAGCTGCATTTACCGCCACTTTGTTGACCCGCCCTGCCAGTGGAACGATGACCTACGGCTACGCGCGCCTCGAGGCAATCGCCGGTGGTCTGCAGGCAGGCATGATTATTATCATCTGCACGGTTATTGGCTATCACGGAATTCTTCGCCTCATCACCCCCGCCCCAGTTGACGGTACTCAAATGGCGGCCTGGGCTCTAGCTGGACTGATTGGTAACTTGGCTTCGATGCTGGTGATGCTAGGACGACACCGCGATAACCTAAACATTCGTGCCGCCTTCTTAGAGGTGTCCGTTGATGCGATTTCTTCGGTTGGGGTTATCGCTGGGGGGATAATCACCCGCCTAACTGGCATCACCCGCGTTGATGCGGTGATTTCCCTGCTGATTGCGGGGGCAATGTTGCCTCGAGGCTACAAACTGTTGAAAGAAGCAGGCTCGATTTTACTTGATCGTGTTCCCAGCGAACTGAACGCCGACCACATTCGTGAGCATATTTTGGAGGTGGAACACGTAACGGGGATTCATGACCTGCACGTATGGCCGTTAAACTCCCACACTGTGCTGCTCTCCGCTCATATCGTTATCGCCGAGGAATGCTATCAAGACGGACACGCCCTGGAAGTGTTACACCAGGTAGAAAAGTGTATGAAGAACCATTTCCCGCGCAGAATCGAACACTGCACCCTGCAGATTGAACCCGAAGGCCACGCCGCCCACGAAACCCTAAAGCACTAGCTGCGTGGCTATTATTTTCCGTTACCTGTTTCAGTTACCTTAATAGCCGTATTAATAAAAAAGTTCCGGGAACGATCAATAGATAATCGTTCCCGGAACTAATGGTGGCGGGTATTATGGGCATTCGCCCCGTATTATTACCGGGGATCTTGAACCAAGCGTTTTAATAAGCTGGAATGCACATTAGGCCAACCAACCAGAATGGATCCTTTTTGTCTAACATCCATGTTAGTTCCATCAAGGCGGGTTACCGTGCAGCCAGCTTCCTCACAAATTAGAGTCGCTGCGGCTATATCCCAAGGTGATACCCACAGGTGCACAAAGGCTCCTGCCCTTCCACATGCAACTTCTACTAGCTCCAAGGCGGCGGAACCGTAACGTCGGTGCCCCCTGGAATCTACCAATGCTTGTTTCAGACGAGGGATCGCACAGATTTCCTTGATATCGGTAATTAATACGGCATCTTGATAGGGGAGTTTATCCGGAACAACGTCTATCTTCTTATTGTTACAATAGGCTCCTTTACCTTTCTGCGCAACGTAAAACAAACCCTTAGTAACATCAACAACTATCCCCAGAGCGGGAATGCCATCTTCCACTAGAGCCAGAGAAATCGCATAATCCCGGTGAGTAGCAACGTAATTCATAGTCCCATCGATGGGATCTAGCACCCAAACTCGACCGGCAAAACTATCCAGGGTATGACCCTCTTCTCCCAACATAGGATAACCAGTGATTTCGGTGAGCTCTTTCGCCAGAAATTGTTCAATTCGCTTATCAACTTGAGTCACCAAATCATTACGATCTGATTTCGTCTGTATTTCTAACTCTTCTGGTGCTAGCGCAATTTGCCTTGCTTGCTCTAGAAGCGGGATTACAACCGCGCTCAGCTCATCCAGTGAAATAGATTCCGTGGTCATCTTTATCCTTCCTCTTACTTCTAAGCTTTACTTAATTTCTTATCTGCACGAAGCATTTTTTCTTCTAAGAATGCCACCAATATCAGACATGCTAGACCAACAATCGCAGAAAAAATCAGTACCGTAAATGTTGAGCCCCACCCGTGCAGGACGTGACCAAAAATCTTTACGCCTTCCTTTTCGGGATCTGCAATTCGCCCGAGCAAGACTTTCGCCATAGAGTCACCGAAAACGTAACCAAAGGCTCTTGGAACGGCATTAGTCACAACTGTAGCGTTTTTCGGAGCGAATCCAATAACGCAAATTCCGATTAGTGTAACCGGGCCAAAAATCAAAAACCCTATGAAGAAGAGTGCGGCATAGACTACAGGAACGGTAGTAGCGGTTGAGTATACCCAGATAGGAATAATTACAAGTCCAATGCCAATAGATGCGGCAAGCGCCCGTCTTCCACCTAAAAGATCTGAGAAATATCCCCACAATAACGAGCCAACGAGGCCACCTATTTCCAGTGCAAAAGTCGTATTTACCGCAGTGTATTGGGAAAAACCAAGGTGACTAGACGTGTAGAGAACATTCCAGTTATCAATGCCGATACGTACGCAATATGCCGCAACGTTAGCTATACACAGTAACCACACCGCCGGGTTCTTAACAACGTACTTAAGCAATATCTCGCTCTTTCGCATCGTTGCAGAACTAACATCGTTGGTTGCTGAGGGTTCATCAAAGATCTCTTCCGCAGTATTCCATCCCAATTCCTTAGGATCGTCTTTTCCGCAAAAAATACCCCAGATGCCAATAGGAATAGCCACCAGAGCAGGAACAATAAACATGCCGGCAACAGAACCACCAAAGAATGTATTTGCACCCCAAACTGCCAAAATACCAGCAATCATAGCTCCGAGGTTGTGCGAAGCGTTCCACCAGCCAATAAAACGACCCCGCAGCCGTCTCGGCGTCCATCTATTCATAGTTGAATTACAAGATGGCCCCCCAGGTGCTTGGAAAAGACCGTTGATTGCCCACAACAGAATTAAGAAACCGTACGGATGATGTGCACTCATCAGGACAATACCGATGATAACCGAAATAACGCCGGCCATAGTAACCAAGGTAGCCAACGCTTTTTTAGTGTTGCGGCCATCGAAGTAGAAGCCTAATAGGAGACCACCGAACCCGTAGGTCAAGGAAAATGCAAAGCCGATGACACCAAGTTCCGTGGTGGTAAACCCTGCTTGACTGATCAATTCTGGTTGAGCAGCCTTAAAATTTGTACGCAATAAGTAGAAGGCACCATAGGCCACTATCAACACTAAGTAGGTCTTGAAAAACTCAATCGGCCACTTTTTCCGCTGTTCCTGCAAGCTTAGCGAAGTGGGAGGTGCCTGCGTAAGCTTCAGATAGTTGGATACAAAGCTCATAAAAACTCCATCGTTTATTCACTGATTTATTATTACATAGCGCTATGTTTTATTAAATTAGTTCAAACGTTTGACAATTGTCAAGAAAATTATTTATTTTGGTGCATAATTTGAATCAATAAAGAATCATTTTAGAAACAATAAAGCCATGAACTGCGAGTTCAATCATTTAATTAACAGCTAGATAATTAGCGCATGCCGTTGATTCACGAATAATTAAGCGACTGGGAACGCTCTTCGTTATTGATTTTCCCAGCTTTCCTTCCTGTTGAGCGCAAGCTAGTTCAAACGCTAGAATAGCGACTTCGTTGCGATTACGATCAATAGTGGTCAGCCGGAACGCCTTTCCTGCCCCAATCTCTGAATTATCAAAACCCACAAGGGACACATCCCGTGGCACCGATATCCCGGCTTTCAAAAGGGCAATATACGCGCCCTCAGCACACTGGTCGTTGTAACAAACTATCGCAGTCGTCCTACCTAGCACGCCTCGTCTTTCCCCAAAACTCTTACAGGTAAGTCTTTCCTTTCCAGACCAAACTTCTGTCAGCAACTCCTGCGTCGCTTCAAATCCAGCTTCTAAGCTGTTGCCAGCCTGCCATATCTTCAAGCTAATATCTTTTTGCTCCATAGCTAGACGAATTACTTTCCGTCTAGCATCTGCAGATACTCCTTTGGGACCGTCCAGATATACTACATAACGGTGCCCTAGGGAATATAAGTGGTCTGCCAGATCTCTAGCTCCTTGGAAGCTATCGCTAATCACCAAGCTTGCCGTCGGAGAGTCACAGCCTTGAGCGATTACAACAGTCGGTTTTAGATCGTTGGAATACAAGGAAATAGGCGGGTCAATTGCAATAATCGTTTCCACCCTAAACTGCGATAATTTTTTCAAAGCATCAATGGGATTTTTGTAAGATGACGCGTTCTCAGCCATCATCCAATACCCATTCTGCGAGGCTAATGATTGCATTTCTTTTACATAAGCTGAATGTAATTCCTGCTCGAAATTGGCGACTACCCCAATAATCTTGGGTTTGGATTGAGACAGAAGTGCTCCACTTAAACTGATACGATACCCCAGCTTTTTTGCCTCGGCTTGCACTCTTCGTTTAACCGAGATTGAGATCCTAGGATCATCCCTTAATGCTAGGGAAACAGTTGATACCGACACACCTAGGGAATTGGCAATATCTTTCATTGTTACGCGACGGTGATCAACCATTATTACCCCATAATCGGAAATTGATTTGATTTAAAAGACGGTTGTCTTTCGGGACCGGAGGCCTCATCTTTCAGCAAGCAACTCTCTATCCATTATTTTAGCTTTTCACACGGTTGGTAACCCAAATTCTCGCCTACATCCGGTCGCAACCAAAAACTAAGACCGCTACCATGCAGAAATCACAGTGAATGACACTAAATACGAAAAAGGCGACCGGAAACTTTCGTTTCCGGTCGCCTTCCTCTTATATTCTCACAAAAGTAAGAGGTAACTTCCGACTAGGAGGTTACTTCAACGCCTGCAGACGCTCACGCAGCTTCGTGAGCTCATCAGCAATCGCCTTCGGTAGTTTGTCACCGAACTGCGAGAAGTACTTCTCGGTGTCTTCGGTCTCCGCCAACCAGGCATCGGGATCGATGGCGAACATCTTGTCCCATTCTTCCCGACCCATTCCGGTGCCTTCCAGGTTGAAGTCCTCGAACTTGGGGTAGTAGCCGGTCGGGCCTTCAATGGCGTCAACCTTGCCGGAGGCGCGGCGCACGATCCAGTCCAGAACGCGAGCGTTGTCGCCATAGCCCGGCCACAAGAAGCTGCCGTCCTCGTCCTTACGGAACCAGTTAACCTGGTAAATCCGCGGGAACTTGTCGCCTACCTTTTCTTGCATTTCTAGCCAGTGACCCCAGTAGTCAGCCATGTTGTAACCACAGAAGGGCAGCATCGCGAAGGGGTCGTGACGCAGGGAGCCGACTGCGCCTTCAGCGGCAGCAGTCTGCTCGGAGGCAACGGACGCACCAATGAACACGCCGTGTGCCGGGGAGTACTGCTCGGCTACCAACGGAACGTTGGTGGCGCGGCGTCCACCGAAGAGGATCGCGGTGACCGGAACGCCCTCGGGGGCTTCCCAATCGGGGCAAACAATCGGGCACTGCGCAGCCGGAGTGGTGAAACGGGAGTTCGGGTGGGCGGCCTTTTCGCCAGATTCCGGAGTCCAGTCTTTACCATGCCAATCAATCAGGTGATCGGGGGTGTCTCCGTCGATGCCTTCCCACCAGACATCGCCATCGTCAGTCAAGGCTACGTTGGTGAAGATGGAGTTTTCTTTCATGGTCTCCATCGCCATCGGGTTGGTCTTGTAGGAGGTACCCGGGGCTACCCCGAAGAATCCAGCCTCGGGGTTAATGGCGCGCAGGGTGCCGTCCTCGCCCGGACGCATCCAGGCGATGTCATCACCAACGGTTTCGACTTTGTAGCCGGGGATGGTCGGCTGCAGCATAGCCAGGTTGGTCTTGCCACAAGCAGACGGGAAGGCCGCGGTCACGTGGAACTGTTCACCGGACTTTTCATCGGTTAGACGCAGAATCAGCATGTGCTCTGCCATCCAGCCATCGCGGCGAGCCATGGTGGAGGCGATACGCAGGGCGTAGCACTTCTTGCCCAGCAGGGCGTTCCCGCCGTAACCGGAACCGAAGGACCAAATTTCGTTGGTTTCGGGGAAGTGGGTGATGTACTTTTCGTCATTGCAAGGCCAGGCTTCATCAGTCTCGCCCTCGGCCAGGGGCTTGCCTACGGAGTGAACCGCGGGAACCCAGGGACGTCCCTCGTTGATGAGATCCATGGCTTTGGCACCCATGCGGGTCATAATCCGCATATTGCAGACCACGTAAGGGGAGTCGCTAAGCTCGATACCCAGCTGAGAGATCGGTCCTCCCAGCGGTCCCATGGAGAAGGGGATTACGTACATGGTGCGACCAGCCATCGCGCCGTCAAACTTTTCGTGCAGGGTCTCGCGCATCTGCTTGGGATCTGCCCAGTTGTTGGTGGGGCCAGCATCCTCTTCTTTTTCGCAGCAAATGAAAGTACGCGATTCTACCCGCGCCACATCGGAGGGTAGCGAACGAGCTAGGAAGGAATTAGGGCGCTTCTCGGGATTCAAACGGGTGAACATCCCGGTTTCTACCATCAAATCGGTTAGGCGAGTCCATTCTTCTTCGGAACCATCGCAAAACTCAATCGCTTTCGGCTTCGCCAGTTCTGCAACTTTAATTACCCAATCAACGACCTCTTTCGGGGCGTTCTGCGGGGCGGCAGCTAGCACATCTTTCTCAGTCACTGTCATTTATCTCTTGCCTCCTGCGGCACTCGACACGGCAACACTTGGTTGCTCTTGCTCTTCCATTGTCCTTCATCGCCGCCGCATTCTCTACTGCAGAAGTCTAAAACTTCCTCAAAATGACTATGACCTGGCTCATATTAAAGGTAACTTTAGGCCGTAGGACACCTCCCTAAACTATTTTTAGTAGCTAGCAAGATAGTTAAAATCTTTGGCGCCGGCATTGCAGGCTCTTTACAGTATGATGAAAAGTGAGCAAACAGAGGCGGCGGGTGTTTAAACCGGCACTCAAGGAGGCAGTGAAGTGAAACGCAAGCGACTTTTAGCGTTAGCGCTACTGCCCCTGGCGCTGTTGCTGTCCGGCTGCGAAGCCAGCACCCAGATGCAGATTTACAACAACGACACCTATTCGTTCAGTACCCATTTAACTCAGCCACGGACTGCGCAAGACATAAAATGCAAAGACCAGATTCCAGGAATCGAGAATTACCTAAAAACTGCGCAAGTAGAGATTAAGGATAAATCTACCGATCAGGTCTCTGACTGCACGATTACGGTAAAGGCGCAGCACATTTCCCAGGCGAAGAAGCCCTTTGTGACCATTAAACATATAGGTGACACTTACCTGGTGAAATTGGAACCAGTGCAGAGCCTAGATTTCTTGGATGCACAAACGGATCAATTCCGCCTGACAATTACTTTCCCCGGTCCCGTGTTGAAAACTGACGCTAATTCGGGTGCGCAAGTAAAGGATAATACCGTCACCTGGACTACCCCACAAGCCTTGGTAAAAGGGTTTGAAGTGCGAGGACAAGATCACCCCGGCATCACTATGAACCAAAAGTGGGGAATCGGATTCTTGGTAATACTGGTAGCTCTAGTAGTGGCACTGGTAGTCTTCCGCAAACACCCGCGCATTGCTCCAATTTGGAACAAGATAACGCAAGCTCTAGGGGTTTTCGCTGTGGCCTGCCGTAATCTTTTCTTCCGCGTTTTAAGCTATCTGGATTTAGGCGGTTCTTCGACTGGGCGGCGAACCAAGCGCTCTCGGAGACGAGGACGCAAGTAACGTTTTTCCTCTGCCTAACCCTGGCGCTAAAGCTATATAGGCAGGTGTAGAGGACGCGCCACAAAATAATTCCCACGCTAAGGGGCTTTTATCCCTGAAAAAATCGGGCATTAGCCCAAAAATTCTTTTCTGGCTCTCCAAAACCGGGGGTGTCCCCAGGGGTAGATAATTCCGCGATTTCCTTGCGGGAGCCCTGGCCGGTTTGCCCAAAATATCGGGCTAATTCCAACCTGAGGTAACTCGCCTAACCTCACCCAAAGGAGCCAGTGGTGCCGAAACTTCTACAAACAAGTCCCGGGCGCACTTCGCACGCTACTCACCCGCACCCTACTTGTTTAATCTGGGGTTTTAAACCCGCGGAAATATATTTTTTATCCCAGATGCTAACTCTGGCCGGTTTTCATTTCACTACTTCGCTTTCCCCCGCCGCCCCTGCCTTGCGAGTGGCGCTCACTGCCCAAAACGTTTTCCCAAAGGATTTCCCGCAGAATCTGCAGATAATTCAAGCCAGCTTTTCCGGGATAATCCCGCCACCAAAAGGTAATCCTCCACCAGCTACTGTGTCGCAAAGATACGCTGTAGTCCGCGGGGGTGGCACACCGAAGACAACCTGGAATCAAACCTCCATTTTCCAGCTACCCCGGCAAATTGCTCCTTTACTGACGCAGTTAGACCAATGTTGCTATCCTCCACGCGCACAGGTGCTTAACATTTTCGGGATAAAGCCGCGAATTGGTACCTCCACGATTGCTTTTGGCTTAGCAAACAGTGCCAAAGATTCGGTCTATGTGGATGCCACCAGCCAGTCCACTTCCGCCCAGCGTCCAAAATATGCGAAGGGACCGAGCAAACTAGGATTTCCCGCTATTGAGCACTTTTCTTCACTAGATATTGCTGACGACCTGCTAGCTTCGCGTTTACGGAGGGTTTTACCTCCCCTAGATAAAACTCGTTTTCTGCAGCTCGATAGCTCGCAGCCTCGCCATATCTCCTATGTCTGTTCGTTACTTATCCGCTCATTTTCACTGGTAGTAGTGGATTGGGGACAGCTTCCTGCTTCGGGAATTCCGCTTGAGTTACCCGGGAAAACCCTGGTAGTTAGCGATTATCAGACTTCGCTACAAAGCTCGCAGCTCTTACGCCAGCTTCATCGCCACGGAATCCTGCTGGTAAATAATCGTGTACCAAAAGCGCTATCTACAAGCGGTGAAAAAACCTTATCTTTGCCCCATTGCCGCGAGTTAAAACGCCTGCAAGCCCAAGGCTTAGGTTCTCTCTGGCCACCTAACTTCAAGACACACCTAGCTCGGCTTTTGCAAGAAATTTTAGAGGACCGATGATGAATCACTTTCGAACAAGACTGCGATGCGTAATAAATACCCTTACTGCGCAACCAGAAGAAGTTGTTTCCAGCACGGATCCGCGTTTGCAAGTGGCAGCCGGCGATAGCCCCGCCGAGGTGGTTAGAAAAGAAAGTCCCGCTAGTGCGGGGACAGGGCAGCTGCTGGCGAATCTAGCGAAGATAAATTCTGAACTGGCAGGATTCGGTCCGCAACTTGCTCCTCGGTTACAAGACCCCTTGGTGACCGATGTATTGATTAATGGTCCCCAGCAAGTTTGGGTCGACAACGGTAGCGGTCTGCGCAAAGTTGAGATTAGCTTTGGTTCTGAAACAGATTTACGGGCTTTAGCGGTGCGATTGGCCGGGGCGGCCGGGAAACGCCTGGACGATGCGGCGCCGATTGCCGATGGCATTCTCCCCGGCGGGATTCGTCTACATGCGATACTGCCTCCGCTAGCAGTTCCCTTCCCGGTTATTTCCCTGCGCTGTCCCCGCGCCCGCGGGCTAAACTTTGCTCAACTGGTTAAATCGGGAACGGTAGCCCCGGCGTTAGCGCCGATAGTTGCAGCTTTAGTCCATCGGCGCGCCTCCTGCTTCATAGCGGGAGCCACCGGCAGCGGGAAAACAACTTTGCTGTCTGCCCTGCTAGAACTGGTGCCCCCTAATCAACGGATTGTATGTATCGAGGAAGTCTCCGAACTATTCCCCGCCCACCCTCATCTGGTTCACCTGCAAGAACGCTCCGCGAACGTGCAAGGGGTAGGGGCAGTTCCCATGTCGGATTTGGTGCGCGCGGCAATGCGGATGCGTCCAGATCGCATCGTGTTAGGCGAATGTCGGGGCGCAGAAGTACGCGAAGTACTCTCTGCTATGAATACCGGTCACGAAGGTACTTGGGCGACCGTTCACGCCAATGCAGTCACTGATATTCCTGCTCGCCTGGTGGCACTGGGTGCCCTAGCGCTCATGCCGGAAGCTACTATCGGGGCGCAAGTGGTTGCCGGCGTTGACGCTTTCGTGCAGATTTGCCGGGTAACTGAGCGCGGGCGAACTCGCCGCTATATTTCCGAGGTGGGGATTCCGGTTTGGAGTCATTCTCGCCTGTCAGCACAGTTAGCACTGAAAGTTACCCCCGAGGGTCAACTGCTGCGCGCGCCGGGGTGGCGCGCATTATCTAAGCTGGTCAATATGGATTTAACCCAGTTTGCGGAGGCAGTATGAACTGGGGAACCACCATTTTATTAGCGCTTTTACTGCTGGTTGCGGGGCTACCTTGGCATTTACCGGATGCACTGGCATCAGAAAAGAAGAATCCCTCTCTACCTGGACTTAACGTATTTTTCGGGCGTGCCACCGCTTTCTTCCGGCGCCGCTTTGGGGCAAAACCGCACCTGGCAGCGGCGGTAATCGAAGTTGCTAGCCGCTTAAATGCAGGCGCTGACCCCACCTCCGCCTGGATCAAAACCTTGCCACGACACGGATTTGCTCGTCCAAAAACTGCGAGCACCGCTGATCTGCAGGTCGCTATCGAACCCTATTTAACTTCTTGGGAACAGGCTGCGCTTACCGGTTTACTCGCCGCGCTGCGCTTTTCTGAGGCAGTTGGTGCTCCCTTGTCCGAGGTACTAACCGGTTGTGCTGACTCGCTGACCGAGGCTTCACGGGCGGCGCGCGCCCGCAAACTCGCCCTGACCGCCCCGAAAGCCTCGGCAACCATTTTGGGGCTTTTACCCTTAGGAGGAATCGCTCTCGGCGCGGCGCTAGGAGCCAATCCTTTGCGGGCTATTTTTGCTGGTGGATTGGGAACTATTAGCGCCTTAGTTGGTCTTATATTCCTCTGTGGCGGGATGCTGTGGATGTTTCACCTGGTTGCCCAAGCCGAAAAGGCGTAACCATGTTTTACCTAGCTATCTGGATTTTCCTAGGTGCCCTACCCTGGTTTCTACCTCAGCGTTTCTGCCCCGAATCTACCGCCAGCCCTAAGCGCACAGCACCTATTGATCCGGCAGTAATCCTGGATTTGGCAAATGCCGGGCTAGCTGCCGGTTCTTCGATTCCGCGAGTACTTTCTGCCCTGGCTACAGCCTGTCGGGAGCCGCGGTTAGCCCAAGTTTCTCGCGCCCTGATTTTCGGGGTTGCCTGGGAGGCAGCGTGGAGCTTGTTAAGGCAAAACAACCAGAGTCCCGAATGGGCAAGATACCTATCCCAGGCGCTAGAGCCAGCCTGGAAAGATGGGGTTTCCCCCGAAGCTTTGCTGAAAGGTGCCGGAGTCAGGGTGCGAGCCGGCAAAGACCAGCGCGCTCGCCAGGCCGCCCAAAAACTATCAGTCCGCCTGGTGGTTCCCTTAGGGATATGCCAGTTACCGGCATTTATCCTCCTCGGAATAGTGCCGGTAATTCTGGCGGGACTAGAAGAACTCTAGCTGTTCGAATCGGATTTCTCTGCGGCAGCCTGCTGCTTACCCGATTCGTCTAGCTCGTCCTCGTTAAGAGCCAAACCGGCACTGACCAAGGACTGGTTACGCTCGCGCGCTACCGCATCATAGTCATATTGCTGTTTCATGCGACCTTGCGCAATATCGATAATCAGACCGAGCGCCAACATGATAAAGGAGGGGATTAGCCAACCCAACCCTAGCGAGGCCAACGGAATGGTGGTGTCAATCCACTCCTCCAATACCCCGGCAGCCTTCAAACCATCAAAGAGACCGAAAATGCCCGCTACCCAGACCGATAGACGGTAAGCCCAGAACATATGGCCAGGGATAAAGATGTCCAGGATACAGGTAACAGTAAGCATGATGGTGATGGGGTAACAGAACATCATTACCGGAACAATCACGTTTACCAATGCCTCTAGCCCCAGGTTAGCAATCGCTAAAGAAACCACTACGTGCAGCACTACCCACACCGGACGGGAAACCTGGGGGAACAATCCTCTAAAGAACTGAGTCGAAGCCTCAACTAGCCCGATGGCGGTAGTTAAACAAGCCAAAACGGCAATGGCCCCCAAAATTACGCTACCAGTGGAGCCAAATAGGTGTTTAGCTGCAAAAGCCAGTCCTTCTCCACCGTCTTTAACGTTAGGGTTTAACCTACCCACACGCGATCCCACCATCGATAATCCAAAATAGACCAGACCGAGGAAGAAGGCTGCGATTACCCCCGCAAGTGCAGTAACCCCAAAAAGCTGCCGACCCGGTTTGAAGCCTTTTTGCCGCAAAGCTCGAATAATTACCACCCCGAACACGAAGGAAGCGATAGCGTCCAAAGTGTTGTAGCCGTCAAAGATTCCTTTCAAAGTGGGGGTGGCAGCATACTTTTCAATCGGAGCCGCCTCCGAAGGGGACATGGTGAACACCGCAGCAATAATCGTTACTGCCAGCAGAATCAACAATGCCGGGGTTAGCAGACCTCCGATGCGATCCAAAACATTTCGAGGATTCAGGCATAGGTACCCAGCAATTCCGAAATAGATAAGAGTGTATACAAATAACCACAGATGAGAGTCACCTGCAGTAGCCTGGAATGACATCGAGTAGGAGGCGGCGGCAGTACGTGGAATCGCATACAGCATCCCGGTGGAGAGGAAGATTAGCCAGCAAAACACCAGGCCGGGATAGTGAGCAATCCGTTCAATAATCCCCAATACCCCTGAGGAGGAAGTTGCCGCCGCAATCATCCCGGCCATCGGTAGCAGCACCCCGGTAAGCATAAAGCCGATGGTAGCCGGTACCTGTTCAACCCCTGATTGCACTCCAATCATTACCGGGAAAATCAGGTTGCCAGCACCAAAGAACATGGCAAACAATGCCAACCCGGTAACTACCACATTGCGAACACTTGTCTTACTATTCATGGCTTAGTAATCTCCACTCTTACTTTTTTAACTTTTCTAGTGTCGCAAAGACCAGCTTTGATTCAAAATAATCTTCCATACTGGAATACTGGGTTACCATAATTTGAGCAACTTGTTTACAATTGCGCGGACTTGGCACATTTTCTTGAGCGGGTGAGGTGAGGTGCTTGCAAACCGAGACGCAGCTTTCCCCACTTGATGAGTATTTCCAGCAGCTATCGGCTCTGCTCTCACTTGCCCCGATTCTGCGCCGTAATCAAGTAATCTACGCCGTCTGTCTGGCAGTGGAACAGATGGAAGAAACCGCTGCGCTGCCTGCACCCTATACCCGCGAGCAACTCCATGCTTATCTGGGCACTCCCGAACAGGTGGTGGCCATAGCGGATGCGGATTTAACCGTGATTAAAGCTGGCAATGGCGCGCAAGTTATTCAAGCGGCGGAGGCTGCCAGCGTTGCCGGGGTTCCTTGGGGTAAGGCTGGCGCTTTGGTTCGCTCCGAGGATGCGCGGCGGCTGCAAAAATATGGTCAACTAATAGGTTGGGGGGAAACCGTTCCGGCGGCACCGGTGCAACCAGATTTGCTGGACAGCAAAATTGAGTCCCTAATTAACTCAGAAAGTGTCCGTCATAACTTCTTCGCCTATTTCTTACCGATTGCCTTCGGCGTAGCCTGCATCGCCACTGCCTTGCTGATCCCCTTGGGGTTCTTCCTAGGAATCTTCGCCCTGGTGCTAGTAATTTACCTTTGGCGCAAGCGGATTACACCCCTGTGGCCGCGAATTTTTTGCGCCTTAGCTACCCTGTTTGCGATTGTCTGTACCGTGGTCGCTACCTTGCGGTTGCTCGGCTACGATTCTTAGTTTTCTGCGGCTTTTTCCCGGCGCACTGCCGCCACTTCGAATAGGGCAATTCCCGTGGCGACCGCGGCATTTAAGGATTCCACATCGGAGGAAATCTCTATTCGGGTAAGCAGATCGCAGTTTTCCTTCACCAAGCGGGAAATCCCCTCACCCTCAGCTCCGGTAACTAGCGCTAAAGGACCGTCTGCCAAACCGGATTCGCGCACCGAGGAGGTGCCGCCACCATCAAGCCCCAGCACAAAACAACCTTGCTCTTTGCACTGCTTAATCGCGTTTACCAGGTTAGACACCCGGGCAATCGGCAGGCGCGCAGCGGCTCCGGCAGAGGCTTTCCAAGCAGTGACGTTCATCGAGGCGCTGCGCCGACCGGGAATCACTACCCCGCTAGCTCCAAAGGCAGCGGCGCTGCGCACAATCGCCCCCAGGTTATGTGGGTCGGTTACCCCATCTAGCAGCACAATCAACGGCTTAGTGTGATTTTTTTCGGAATTTTCAAAAAGCGCAGCTAAATCCGTGTACTCAAACTCGGGCACTTCCAGAGCAACCCCCTGGTGGACTGCGCCCTCGGTAGCTAGATCCAAATCGGAGCGGGGAACTTCCACGATGGGTGCCCCTTGCGCACTGGCTTTGGCGAGTAGCAGGGACAGTTTTTTATTAGCCGCCAGATTACCTGCCACGAACACCCGGGTCACGGGGATATCAGATTCCAAGGCTTCCAACACCGGGTTGCGTCCGGCAATCAGTTGATGCCCGCGTCGCACCTGGATTAGGGAACGTTTGGCACGTGCCTTACGTTGGGCTGCCTGCGTTTCTTCGCGTCGCTCTTTTTGGATACGGGCGCGATAAGCCGCGTGGTAAGGGCGATTCTCTGCTTTCGGCGTGGGGCCTTTCGCCCGCAACCCGCGTTTATTGCCGCCGCTACCTTTAGGAGCGCCCTTCTTATCACTGCGTTTCATTCTGCCGTGGTGATCTCCGCGAAGTGCCATGTCAACCCCTAACCTAAATGCCAAGTGGAGCCGCTAGCTCCGTCCTCAATGACTATCCCGGCCGCGCTTAAGCGGTCGCGGATCCCGTCCGCGCGCGCCCAATCTTTTTCTTTGCGTGCTTGAACTCGCTGTTCCAGCTGGTCAGCGACCAGTTTTTCTAAGGCAGCGGCGGCGGCAGAATCATTACCACTGTCTGCTTCCCACCATTGCTCAGAGAGAGGATCTAGTCCCAAGACCTCTAGCATGGCGCGAATTTGGATGGCAACCTTTGCGCCCTCGTCAGTTTTCCCGCCTTCAAAAGCGGTATTTGCCTGCTTGATTTTCTCGTGTATCACGGCTTGAGCAGCCGCGATATTTAGATCATCGTCCATAGCTTCACAAAAAGCTTCCGGGAGGAGGGCAGCTGCTAACTCTTGAGGGCTCGCTTGACCGACTTCGGGAGCCACCTGGGCAAAGCGCGCCAGGGAAGAGGCAAACTTGTTCCAGGTTTCACCCGCCTGCTCCAAGGTTTCTGGGGAATACTCCACAGTCGAACGGTAGTGAGTAGTTCCCAAGGCCAAGCGAAGCACCGCCGCCGGCGTGGTCTTCAAAATCTCCGACACCACCAGGGAGTTCCCCAGCGATTTCGACATTTTTTCACCTTTAATAGTTACCCAGGCGTTATGCATCCAGTATTTAGCGAAAGGCCAACCGGCACCATGAGATTGCGCCTGCTCATTTTCGTGATGCGGGAAACGCAGGTCAATGCCGCCCCCGTGGATATCGAAGGCTTCACCCAGGTAGCGCCGCGACATCGCTGAACACTCTAAATGCCAGCCGGGACGTCCTTTACCCCAGGGCGAATCCCACTTGGCGGTTTCAGGTTCGCTGTCTTTCGCTGCTTTCCAGAGGGCGAAGTCGCGCGGATCGCGTTTGCCCGCCTCTATTTGGCTATCAATTTGGCTCTCGTCCTCGGTAGTGCGCATATCAGAGAGCTTTTGCCGGGTAAGCGAGCCGTAATCCTTTAACGATTTAACATCGAAATAGACGTTTCCGTTCCCGTCACTATAGGCGTGACCAGCATCGATAAGACGCTGGGTGAGAGCGATTTGTTCAGGAATCTGCCCGGTGGCACGCGGTTCATAGGTGGGAGGCAGCACTCCCAGGGCGCGATAGGCAGCGGCGAACTCTTGCTCGAAGCGATAGGCCCACGCCCACCAATCCCAACCGGCCTCCGCGGATTTATTTAAGATCTTGTCGTCAATATCGGTCACGTTACGCACATAAGTGACCTGATAGCCACTGCGACGCAACCACCGAATCAGCACATCAAAGGCAATTGCCGAACGCACATGCCCAATATGGGGAGACCCTTGCACGGTGGCTCCACACAGGTAAATTCCTACATGTCCGGCCTTGACCGGCTCGAAGTCCACGATGCGGTGACGGGCGGAATCATAAATTCGAAGGCTCATGTTCCCATGGTATCGGCAAGCACCCCCTTGCCCGAAGTTTCCCCCGGTTTTCCTACCCGCGTCCTTATCTTTTAATCCTCGCCAAGATTTCACCGGATACGCCGGCGGCTACCAACTCGAGCGCAAGACGGATAAACTCGGATAGTAAGAGTGCAAACGCTGCCGAGTAAATCTCGTCCGCGACCTTGCAAAAATCCTTATTCGAGAGGAATAGTTCATGCCCGCACTGATTGTTGTCGGAGCCCAATGGGGAGACGAAGGAAAGGGTAAAGTCACCGACCTAGTTGGCCAGAGCGTTGACTGGGTGGTGAAGTTTAATGGCGGCAATAATGCTGGTCACACCATTGTAGTCGGGGATCAAAAGTTTGGTTTACACCTGATTCCTGCCGGCATCCTCTCCCCCACGGTCACCCCGGTAATCGGTAACGGAGTGGTAGTTGACCTGGAAGTAATGTTCGCCGAAATCAAGATGTTGGAAGAGGCCGGGGTCGACTGTTCCCGGCTAAAGGTTTCGCTCAACGCCCACATCATTCCCCCGTACAACAAGGTGATGGATGGACTGGCGGAACGCTCCTTGGGGGAGCGCAAGATCGGTACCACCGGACGCGGGATTGGTCCAACTTATGCAGATAAGATGAACCGGATTGGTCTGCGCATCCAGGATTTATTTGACGAATCAATTTTGCGGCAGAAAGTTCGCTCCGCTCTGTCGGGTAAGAACTTTGTAATCGAAAAACAGTTCGGTGAAGAACCTATCGATCCCGAAACTATTTCTGACCAGCTGCTTTCTTATGCCGATAAAGTACGCCCCATGGTTTTTGACTGCACCACAGAGCTCAACCTGGCTCTAGATCGCGGGGAAACTATCCTCTTAGAGGGCGGTCAAGCCACCATGTTGGATATTGATCATGGCACCTATCCCTTCGTGACCTCCTCGTCTTGTACCGCGGGCGGTGCCTGCTCCGGGTCGGGAATCGGGCCGACTCGCATCAACAGAGTTATCGGGATTGCCAAGGCCTACACTACTCGCGTAGGCGAAGGACCTTTCCCTACGGAACTTTTTGGTAAAGAGGGCGAAGAACTGCGGCAATCAGGCGGAGAGTTCGGGGTAACTACCGGACGTCCGCGGCGTACTGGCTGGTTCGATTCGGTAGTTGCTCGCTACGCCGCTCGGGTCAATGGGCTTACTGACTTGGTGATTACCAAGCTGGATGTGCTCTCTAGGTATGACGAAATTCCGGTTTGTGTAGCTTATGACGTTGATGGTCAGCGTTTTGATGATCTCCCCGCGGATCAGACTGCTTTCCACCATGCCCAGCCGATTTACGAAATGCTGCCAGGCTGGCACGAAGATATCAGCGCCTGCAAGACCTTCGCAGATTTACCGGTAAAGGCACAGGAATATATTCATCGCCTAGAAGAGCTCTCCGGATGCCGCATTAGCGTAGTCGGGGTAGGACCTGACCGCGAAGAAACTATCGTGCGCCATCAGTTGCTGGATTAGTTTTCACTGGCATTAAGTTGCTCATCTGACACGGCTATTTCTAGGTAGCGCGGCGCGGTTTGCGCTGAAAACCGCTCCCATAATCTATCGTGGCTGTTGTATAGACTACGCGATTTCGTTGGAGGTCAGATGAGTAAGAACGAGCCGGATAATGACTTCACTACCCGCACCTGGTTCGTGGGAGAAGCAGGTGATGAGGAGCAGGCTCCCGAAGATACCTTAATCCCCGGTGAGCAGGCGGCTGCTGCTTCCTCTGGCAACGATTCTTTGATTGCGGGCGATGGGCTGAGCGCAGCTCCCCCTGCCCTGGATAAGGAAGAGTTACCCTCCGACCAGCTCAGTCACACAGATAGCGTAATTGCTGGTACTGACGAGAAACACGATGATTTAGCAGCCGGGAAGGCAGACGAGGTAGCTGCCGAGCCAGTCGCTAAGACTCCGACCCCGGAAGTACCGGCAACTCCGGACAGTGAGGGCGAAAATGTGACTCCCCAACCGTTAGAACGTAAGTCGCTTAGCGAACGTGCCGTGGAGCTTGAGGAGGATACTACTGATACTCCCCAACCTGAAACGCTCACTGAAAGCGAGGTTGAAAGTACCGCTGACCGGCGTTATTCCTTACTGAACAGTTCAGAAGACATTCCAGAATCGGCCGCGGAGGAGGCTCCCCACTGGGATTCCGTAGAGGAAACCGAACCGGAGGAAGTGCTGACCACTGCCGAGCGGGAAAAGAGTTTCGAGGACACAATTTTCGAGGGCGCGACAGTTAAACCCACCGTACCTTCGCGGGCAGCAGCCCATATTTGGTCATTACTACTTTTCTTGGTACTAGTACCGCTCAGTTGGTACCTAATTTTTGATGTGGCTACCCGTTTAAGTAACCGCAACGAAGATATGCTCCTGCCAGCTTCCACTTTGAATGTTGGACAATGGGTAGAGCTGGTAGCGGCGGTAATCGTAGTGTTCTTACTGATTCTGGTGGCCAGGTTCTCTTCTCTGGGGGCTTTCGTTACTGGATTGGCACTTACTGTGGCTGGTGGATTCTTTATGGTGAATCCCTCCGGTACCGCTCATGCCTTAAAACCGCTGCTTACCGCCTTGGATAATGCGGGACAGCAAGAGCATTTCTATCAGGCGCTGCCCTCTAATATCGCCCACCACTTAGCTTGGTCAGGCGGATCGGGAATGCTGCTATTTGCGGGTATTGCCCTGCTAGGGATGGGTTTGCTTTCACACACCGCGCGGCGTGCCGGTCGCAAAGACTACTTAGTTGAGCGAAAAGTTAAAGCCGCAGAAGAAAGCGATAAGAATAAAGAGGACTAGCTAACAGCCAGCGCACCTACACGGTGTTTTGTCTACCTAGGAGTAATCCCTTCCTATAAACGGGGGATTACAACCAGGTTCCCTTTAGGGCGGCAGCGCCAGTAAGAAAAGTGTTTTAGCAAATGTTTTGGGGGCGGCAACCAATATGGTTGCCGCCCCCAAGCGTTATTAAGCGTCAGATTTTAGATATGTTTCCCAGCTGCTAGCGAGCACGCCGCGCCAAGCGGTCAACATCAATCAAGGTGACTGCCCGCCCTTCGAGCCTAATCCATCCACGGGATACAAACTCGGCCAAGGACTTGTTTACGGTTTCGCGCGATGCCCCCACCAGCTGAGCTAGTTCTTCCTGGGTGAGATCGTGAGGTACGTGAATTCCGTCCTCGGTGCGAATCCCGAAACGATCGGCCAGATCCAGTAGCGCTTTGGCTACCCTGCCGGGTACATCCGAGAACACCAAATCCGCGAGCGTGCCATTGGTGCGCCGTAAGCGTTTCGCTAGGGCTTTCAACATGTGCTTCGCCAAAGAGGGGTTATCCTCCAGGAACGCCATCAAATCTGAATGGTTTAAGAAAACCAAGCGGGCAGGGGAAACCGCAGTAGCGGTAGTGGAACGCTGACCGGGATCAAAAAGGGTGAGCTCACCCAGAATTTCCCCGGGACCTAGCACTGCCAGCAGATTCTCGCGCCCATCTACGGACTGATGGGAAAGTTTTATTTTCCCCTCGGCCACGATGTACAAGCGATCGCCATCATCGCCCTCTTCAAATAGGTTTTCCCCACGTCGCAACGTGGTTTGCCCCATCATTGAGAACAGACGCATCTGTGCTTCCTGGTCAAGCCCCTCAAATAGGGGAATTCTAGCTATAAAGGACGAATCCAAACCAATCACTCCTTACACAAAACTCTTGATACCGATAAAACAGTACATACCGATATAACAGTACCCGCTTGCTGTGACTTATGCCACCTGAGAAACGGCGTGCCGAGAAAAAAGTTTTCTTTTCTCTAAAATACCTGCCACACCTGGGACTTCAATCCTTATTAACAGATTAAATAGGCAGGAAAAGCAGTTTCTAAATGTTCTTAAAAACAGTTTACTGGGCGATGGTCTGGCGCTGCACCCACTCGGATAGTTCCATTCGCTTGCCGGTATAGAAGGGAGTGTCTTGACGTACATGCAGGCGAGCTTCACAATCACGCTGCTGGCGCAGTACCCCCATTACTCGATTAATATCATCGGACTCCAAGGTCACTGACCATTCGTAATCGTTAAGCGCGAAAGTCGCCAAGGTGGAAACCGCTACATCCAGGTAGCCGGCACCATTGCGACCATGTTCAGCGAGCATAGCGCTGCGCTTAGCCTTCGGCAGGTAATACCACTCCAGGGAACGCACAAAGGGATAAACCGCCGCATAGGCACGCGGGGCCCAACCCCCGAAACAGGCCGGCAGATGCGGTTTATTAAACTCAGCAGTCATGTGAGCGCTCATAATTGACCACACCGGCACCAGGTGAGCTCCCAGGCGGGAATTCAACACCGCGTGATAGGCATCTTGCAGTTTGTCATTGGATTCATCCAGGAACCAGAACATCAGATCCGCGTCGGCGCGGTATCCGGCAACGTCATACCAGCCACGCACCGTTACTCCCAATTCGGAGATGGTTTCCTCTAGTTCGCGTGCCATGGCTGCCCGCTCTGCCTCCTCGGCAGGTAGCGGCAAGGCCAGCTCGAAAACCGCGTGCATAGAAAAGTTATTGCGCGCATTTACTTCGTCCGGATCCACCTTATGATCGCGAGGATCGGGGGACACATCATTGGGCATCGGATGAGCCATAATTTTCTCCTTTGGCTTTCTAATTTTGTTTTATTTCAAACTCTACTGGCAGGTCAGCGCCGTGTTTGCTGACCCGGGAATCTCCTGGCGGAGCCCATGCCGGCCACCGCGGTTCCAGGGCATCTGGGGCGTAGACGACCTCGCCACCGGCCTTTTCCCCCGCGCGCTCGGTCACCAAGTCCGCGAGTGCTCCTATAAAATCGGAATCAGTGCCCACCGTGGGCACCCGTAAATAATTAAGCCCCAGCTGGGCTGCGGTTTCTTTGGCCTCAGTATCCAGGTCATAGACCACTTCCATATGATCGCAGATAAACCCGATAGGTACACAGGCAACGTCGGTTATTCCCGCTGCTTTCAGCTGCGTCAACCGGTCATTAATATCGGGCTCTAGCCAGGGCATTTGGGGTGGCCCCGAGCGGGAGCAGAAGGACAAATCCCAAGGCAGCTCGCGCCCTAGTTCTTTAATGGCTCGCGCCACCACCTCGGCACATACTTGCTGGTGCTGTCGGTGATAATCAGGGCGGGAGTGATCGGTAGGACCGGAACATTCCTGCATGGCGCGGGGAATCGAATGGGTCACGAACGCTACGTAAGGAATCCGTCCAGTACTTTCTTCCATAGTGCGCACCGCATTTACCAGGCGTTTCGTATAGGCGCTCACGAAGCCTTCGGTAGTGTAGTAGGCGCGCACTTTGTCCAGTTCCAACGATAAATCCTGGGCTTGCAGCTGGGCTTTCGCAGCGGCTAAGTCTTCTCGGTACTGTCGGCATCCCGAATAGCAAACATAGGCGGAGGTGAAAATACAGAGTACCCGGGTAAGCCCCCGCATCGCTAAGTCACAAAGGGTGTCGTGAATAAAGGGGTGCCAGTTGCGGTTACCGATCACGACTTCGATTTCGTCTCCGCGCCGGCTGAGCTCTAACTCGAGGGCGCGGCGGATTTCCAGGTTACGAGCATTTATGGGGCTAATTCCGTGGAAACGTCCGTAGTGAGTGGAAACCTGTTTCAAGCGTTCATCGGGAACTCCCCGCCCGGAAGTAGCGTTGCGCATAAACGGCAACACGTCCTCCATTTGTCGCGGTCCGCCATAACTGACCACCATCACCGCATCGTATTGGGAAAGAACCTGACTCACTGTCCCTCCTTACCGGGGGTTTCCTGTTTCAAATCATCAACGCTCAAGCCGGTTACCGGACAGGCAGGTTCTGTATCTCCCGATCCCGCTGGAATATCCAAATCTAATCCCCACACTTGCTGGAGGGCGTTTACGTATTCACGCCCCATGCCCTCGCGTCCGGCGCGGTGGGCGTTGATAGTGGGGATATGTGCCAGGCGCGCCGCCAGATGTCGCAGCGCGTATTCGACTTCTTCGCGGGGAATGCTTTCCCCTTTCGGCAGGCGGGCGACCTCATCGGCCAGCACCTGGCGGAAACTATCGCGCAGCGCCACCACTACCGAATCCATCTGTCGATCCGCGAGCAGCGCTTCGGCTTCCTCTACTCCCTCGGTCACGATTTCTTCTGCCCGTTTTACCTGTGCTTTCCCCGCTTCAGGTACGTGGGCGCTAATTTCTTCTAGGTCGATTACCCGCACCCGCTCTAAATCGGCTATCCCGTCCTCGATATCGGTTTGTAAGGCCAAATCCAGAATGGTTTTTTCGCCGCTTGATAGCGCTAAAGCTCGCTGCACTTCCTCTTTGGTCAGTACCGGCGAGCCCATGCCACGGCAGGCAACAATCAAAGTCGCAGCTTCTAAAGCCGCCACCAGCTGATCTTTGGCAACCGGTTGCAAGTCATGCCCAGAGGCGAAACGCTCAGCTCGCCCAGAAGTAGAATAAACCGCGATATCTTGGACTCCTTTGGCGCGTAGGGCCGCCACTGCTGCTCCTGCATAGGAGCCGGTGCCAATCAAAAGCGTAGGGGTACCTGCCAGAGGATTTATGCGGGTGGTCGCCATCTCTAGGGCGCAAGCCACTACCGAACGCCCCTGGGAGGCGATTCCGGTTAGCTGCGCAACCCGACGGGAAGTACTGAGCGCTCCTTGGCAGGCGCGGGTGATAGTTGCCGAGGATACGCGTTGCTGGGTGGCAACTTTCAGGGCACGGCGCAACTGACCAGAGATTTCCCGCTCTCCCACCACCATGGAGTCCAGTCCGCAGGCTACCCGGAATAAATGTTCCAATACCTGGCGGTCACGGCGGATTTCACAGACGGTGCCGAGTCGGGATTGGATATAGCGATCTACCCCAGCTTGTTGCTCATCGGAGAGCGAAGGCGCGGTTTCGATAATGATTTCTACCCGGTTGCAGGTCGAAAGGGGCATAACTCCCAACACCTCGGGTAGGCGCTGGAGTAGATCTTGAGGAAGCCCCTCGGTGGTACTAGCAGCTGCCGCCACGGCGCTAAGCCCGTGCCGGAGATGATGTACCGAATAGGAAGAAAGACCCACGGGCTCATTAGACCATGTTTTTATTTTTCTAAAAGAACCGCCCAGTTTACCCCTAGTCACGCCCCAATTTTTTCTATTTTCGCAGTCCAGAGGATTAGCAAGGAAAAATAATCTGCCAGAGTGTCACTAAGAAACATCGTTTTTCGCAACAGACAGATGCGGAAAATGTGTCAGAAAAACCTTCTTTCCGGTTTCCCGGTCCCGGGTAATAGCCCGCCTTCCGCCGTTTGCTGCACTTGCTTGCGCCAGCCGAAAATGCCGGCGATGATGGAAATATGTCTGAGCAAAATTCTTTTCTAAAAGCAGTTCGCGGCCTGCGCCCCGAGAAAACTCCGGTTTGGTTTATGCGCCAAGCCGGGCGTTCCCTGCCGGAGTATCGCCGCCTGCGCTCTGATAACGATATGCTCACCGCCTGCACCACCCCTGACCTGGCTGCCGAAATCACCCTGCAACCGGTTCGCCGCTACGGGGTGGACGCCGCGATTTTCTTTTCCGATATTGTTACCCCGCTTTATCTGGCGGGCTTAGAGGTAGAGATTGTTCCCGGTAAAGGCCCGGTTTTTGCCGAGCCTATCCTGGAGCCTCAGGACGTTGACCGCCTCACCAGCCACAAAGGTTTTGATCCGGATTGTATTACCGAAGCTGCCCAGATTGCCTGCTCCGAGCTGGGTGAAACTCCCCTGATTGCTTTTGCGGCTGCGCCTTTCACTTTGGCGTCCTATCTAATTGGGAAAACCCGCTCGAAAAATCACCTGGAAGCGCGGGCTTTTATGCATTCCTATCCGGATGCCTGGAACCGGCTCGCCCGCTGGTGCGCCGATATGTCAGCGGCTTTCATTGCCGCCCAAATTGCCGGCGGGGCGCGCACTGCCCAAGTTTTTGATTCCTGGGTGGGCGACCTTTCGCGCGCTGACTATCAAACCTACTGCTCAGAGCATTCCCGGGTGGTTATTGATTCCGCCCATGCCCACGGGGTACCGGTGATTCACTTCGGGGTGGGGGCCGCCTCCTTGCTGGATTTAATGCGTGACGTAGGCGCCGAATGCATCGGGGTAGACTGGCGACTGCCCCTCGGCGAAGCCGTAAAGTTAATCGAACACGGCCCCGGCGACCGCTTTGCGGTGCAAGGAAATATCGATCCTGCGATTTTGTTTGCCTCTGCTCAGGTGCGCCGCGACCACGTCAATCAGGTTTTAGCGGAAGGCAAGAAAGCCGCCACCCATATCGTCAACCTGGGACACGGGGTACCCCCGAACGCTGACCCGGCGGTTTTACAAGAAATCGTCGACCAGGTACATGAATCGCGTTAAACGCTAAACCCGATTAACCTGGATAAACCCTCGCAACAGGCGAAAAACCAACGCCAACAACCCAAACATCACAAAGGACACTAGCTGACCGAGGATGATAGCTGCCTGGCCAATATCGTGTACCACACAATAGATGCCGGGGACTACCAGAAATAGCGCTGCACAAATCCAAAAGGTAACTTCCAGAGTGCGCAGATATTTAGTGACCGCAAGGCTGCTTTGCTTTTGAGAAATACTGTTGCGGGCAAAATTAAAGGTGAAAATGCAGGCTAATACCAGGGGTAGTAAAATTATCCACCCCACGATGCCCCAAATAGTACCGTCTTTAAATCCCACTTCTTCCGATAGTTCGCCAACCAAAAAGTATTCGGCAACCGCTGAAAGTATGACTAATACGCTGGCCGCTGCGCTAAAGGCGACCACCCACTTCGCAGTAGAGTTTTTCATTTTTAACCCTCCAACCTCGGATCAACGCTGCAAGCTCCGCGAATATATGTCTACATTCTATTTTTTTTGGCTTGATGTCAATAGTAATTTTTTACTTTCCATATGATTTATTTGTTTATTCATTAAGATATTTTATTGTTCCAGTTCTTGGGGCAAGCATTCTGACTATTACCTACTGGTGTCTGACCTACCGCTAAGCTAGTTTTATTAAGTAGCAACCCACGATATCGGAGATGCAATGCACGACCTAGCTGGATTAGCCGATTATGATGTTCTGGTTATCGGAGGGGGGCTGGCTGGATTAACCAGCGCCTATACTCTGCAAAAACAGGGCGCGCGGGTGGCGCTGATCGAGGAACGAGGACGCCCCGGCGGCCTAATCTGCTCGGGACGTTTCGGGGACTTCACCTTCGATATTGGCGCTGAGGCTTTCGCGGCAGGGGCGCAAGAAGTTAAAGATTTGTGCGGCGAACTAGATTTGCCGCTGGTCGCTCCCCGCGGTAAATCTTGGATTTTCCACCATGAACGTGCAGGCATTCCCGAGGGTGCCCTTCCGATTCCCCACGGAATGTTGGGGATTCCTGCCAGCCTGGATGATCCCGGGATTGTGGGGGCGCTTAGCGAAGCAGAAATGGAGCGCGCCCGCCAGGACTTAACTATGGGTCCGGAGGTGGGGGCAGAAGAAGCCACCGTCTCCGGTCTGGTAACTGCCCGCTTAGGTCAGGCAGTTTTAGAGAAAGTAGTCGCGCCCGTGGCCGGGGGAATCCACTCTGCCAGCACCGACCGCTTAAACGCCGACACCACCTTGCGCGGTCTGCGCCCGGCACTCAAAGAACACGGTTCCCTGGTGAAGGCAGTCGCAGCTTTGCGCGGACTGAAGCCGGGTAAACCGGCGGTACTTGCCCCTGAGGGAGGAATGTTCCGCCTGGTAGAAACCTTAGCGCAGCGTATTGAAGAGGGCGGGGGGCTGATTTTGCCCCATGTGCGCGCCCTCGACCTGGCACCGGTTGCAAATGAACCTGACGCCGCTGCCGGATCCGTTGCCGGGGGATCGGATCAGCCCGGCTCAGCAGGCTGGAAGGTAACGGTTTCTAACACTAAATCGGGGCCAACCCCGGGGGCGAGCCCTATAAATATCGGAGAGGCGGTCACCGTCACCGTGCCGCAGGTAGTAGTAGCACTACCAGGCTATTTAGCGGCGCCGATGCTTAGCAAAGTACCGGGTATTGCAGTCGGTGAGCTCCCGCAGGGCGGGCCCATCGCGCACGTAACTCTGTTTGTGGACTGCCCGGCCTTAGATGCTCATCCGCGTGGTTCGGGAATGTTAGTCCAGCGTCCGAGCAGTGAAGATATTGAAAATGGTTGCGTGGGGGCGAAAGCGATCACCCACTACACTTCTAAATGGCCGTGGGCGGAGGAAGCTGCCGGTAAAGGTCGCCATCTGCTCCGCGTGTCTTATGGTTGGGCGAATGGACCGGAGATTCCAGTATCGGTTGAGGGGGCATTGCAGGATGCTTCCCGGCTACTAGGGGTTCAGATTTCCCCGGATCAGCTGCTGGGTTCAATGATTATTCACTGGGATGGCTCCCTGCCGCCCTTCACCCCCAAGCATCGGGAAATGACCGCCAAGCTACTGGAAGATGTGCGCGCTTACCCCGGTCTGGAGCTGGCGGGCTCCTGGGTTGCCGGTTCCGGGATTGCCGCAGTAGTGCGCCAGGCGCAAACTATTAAATTGCGCGGTACCGGCTGGATTAACGAGGCGGAGGACGATGCTTTAGTTTTGGGTACTCGCGCCTCTCGCCTAGCAGTTACCCAATCAGAAACCGTGGCTAGCGCTTTGCGTAAACACGGGTTAAATGTGCAGCTGCGGCAAGTGCGCACCGCCGGCGATATTTCCCGCGCCTCTTTACAAAAACTAGGAGGAGTGGGCGTATTTGCCGCGCAACTACGCCTGGCGCTCCTGGAGGGAAACTGCCATTTAGCAGTGCATTCCTTTAAAGATTTACCTACCCAGCCGGCGCCGGGTCTAAAAGTTGCGGCGATTCCGAGCCGCGCTGATGCCCGGGACGCTCTGTGCGCCGCTCCCGGTGTAACTTTGGAAACTTTGCCGCCAGGCGCCAACGTGGGGACTGGTTCCCCGCGCCGCGCCGCCCAAATCCTGGCTTTGCGTCCTGACCTGAAGATTGTGGATATTCGCGGAAATGTTCCTACCCGCCTGGGCAGAGTAAAAGGTATTAGCGCTCCGCAGGCCGATTTCACTGATGGCCGGGAGACGCGCGACAAAATCTCGCAGGGCGCGCACGACTTGGATGCGGTGATTTTGGCGGCCGCCGGTTTGGATCGGATCGGACTCGGCGCTTACGCCAGTGAGCGTTTCGATCCTGAGCAGGTGCTGCCAGCGCCGGCGCAGGGGGCACTGGCGGTGGAGGCATCGGAGGCGGCGCTGGACGCTCACCCCGATTTAGCGGCTGCCCTGGAAGAAGTTAACGACCTGGCAACTGCGCTTACCTCTACGGCGGAACGGGCGGTTTTAGCGGAGCTAAACGCCGGGTGCGCCGCACCCGTGGGGGCGTTTGCGCAGATGGAGCGAGGGATACTCACTCTGACTGCCGCGATTATTTCCCTGGATGGCACCCGCGAGGTGCGCATCAGTGATTCCTTGCAGGCGGATCCGGAGAAAACTTTTGCCGAGATGCTTGACCAGGCACGCGAACTCGGTGAGAGCGTGGCGCGCGCCCTCTTGGAGGCAGGCGGCGGCGAGCTCGCCGACCTGGGCGCTGCTAAGGCGCGCGGCTAAGAACCGGCAACGGGAAACTATTTTCGGAGGGCGACGATGACGTTTACAGTGGCACTGACTGCCGCGGCTACGCGCCCGCTTACAAAAAATTTACAGGCGGAATTGCCTGCGTGCCGAGTAATTGGCGCTCCGGTTACCCGTTCGCGCCCGGTTTCGCCTCCGCAACTTCCCGTCTGTCGGCAGCGATTACAGCGCGGGGAATATAGCTGGGTGATTATTACTTCTGCCCGCACCGTCAAGTACTTGCAGCAACTTTTGGCTACCGAACCGTCTTTAACTACCTTTCCGCAGGTAGCCGCGGTGGGTAAGGCTAGTGCCGAGGCCGCGAGCAAGGCCGGTTGGAATGTCACTTTGCAGGCGGGTGGCAACGCCACCGATTTGGCACGCCGCTTTGCGGACTTAATTCCGGATGAGCCCTCCCCTGGCCGGGTATTTTTGCCGGGATCTGCCCTCAGTAAACCCGAGTTGCCGGCAGCTTTAAGCGAACTGGGTTACCAGGTCGATACCTGTCCCCTCTACACGATGGCTCCGGTTTCAACCTGTCCGGAGGAATATTTTCGCGCCGATGCGGTGGCGGTTACTTCTGGTTCTAACCTGCGCGCCCTCGCTGATTTCGGGGTGTTTAGTTCCGATTTCGCTGACCTTGCCCGCGCCCTCCCTCACCTAATTTGCATCGGCGAGCCTTCTGCCCAGGTGGCAAGAGAGTTAGGGTTAGCAGTTGCCGCGGTAGCTAAGACTCCGGATGCAGACGGGCTGGCTACGGCGCTACGTTCCTGCCTCGAACGATAACTGCGGATTGAAGCAGCTGACAGTTTAGGTGTGAAATTTTGGTTAACGTTTATAAACCGTTGGGTAACGTATTCAGAAAACACCTTAACTAGCGGCGTTAGCTAGACCACAACTGTTAAAATAAAGCATGAGTTATACACCCCAACCTAATAGTGAAAACCCCGTTACCCAAGGTTCCCCGATACCTCAAAGCTCCCAATTTTCGCCGGTGAACCCGCAAATGTCCGCCTCACCCATGCCGCCGGCTGTACCTCCCCAGAAGCGTAAGACTGGTTTGATTGTCACCATCGTGATTGTGGCGGTGCTGGTTGTCGCCCTGATCGGACTGTTTATCGCTAATGCGGTAGTTGCCAGAACCCAAGAGGATAATCTCAAAGAAAGTTTCACCAGTGAAGGCTTTTCTAAGGTGCAGACGGAGATAGATTCCTCTCCCATGCTGATTAGCTATTTTAAAGACTATTACCGGCACGCGAAGGTTACTGCCGCTGAAGGAGAATTTAAACAAGGATCTTTTGGCAAGCAGAAAACAGATAAGAAAAATGACGGACCACAAAAGATAAAAGATTTTAAGCTCGAAATCTTCGGACTCACAGGCGGTGACAATCCCCTGATTGAAAAAGGGAATTTATCTTTTAGCGTGCCTGGAGAAGAGCTAGAAAAACTGATGGCGGCCCCCGACGTAACCATGAAACGTGAAGGGAACAAGATCACTGCCGAGGGTAATGAGGACGGACTAAGGTTCCAGGTCGTGATGAGTATGCAGTTTAAACCCGGAAAGCCGGGAGAATCAGGAAAGATTTTCATGACCCCGGAAAAATTACTGATTAACGGTAGTGACGAGTTCCTGGGACAAAAGCTAAATCCTGCTGATATGGGAATGGAAAAGGAAGAAATTCCTATGGAATTGAATAAATCTTTCGTCCTCAAGAACGTAGACTTTTCGGGTAAAGACATCAAGTTCGACTTTGATCTGAGGAACGTCAAACTGAAAGATATCGGCAAGTAGGGATTGCTGACTACCCATTTCGGCAGGTAACAGCTACTGATTTCCGTAGTTGCCTGCAGCTACCTCCTCGGCAACTGCTCCACATAAAAAATGTGGATACTAGCCTCGGATTGCGGTACTTGTGATTGTCAATCCGCGCTGTCCTGCCAATATTTTGAACATCGCAGCTAGAGAAAGCGACAACAACCCTAGGGAATCCGCACCGCGCCCTCGGGAAATATCTGCGAAACTATTCACGCTTTTGGGCGGGAATCTCGCTAAAGAGCCTCGGCGCGGTATGCTTTTTTTAGTTTTCTTATCCGAAAGCCGCACGGTTTACCCAAGGAGGAACGATTGTTTAACTCCCACGAAGAAGCCCTCAAATTTGTTGCTGACCAGGATATTGAGCTGATTGATATCCGTTTTTGCGACCTAATAGGCACCAGTCAGCATTTCACGATTCCCGCTGACCAGTTTGCGGATGCCCTGGAAAACGGGTTGATGTTCGATGGTTCCTCGATTCGCGGTTTCACCTCGATAGAGAAATCGGATATGAAACTGATAGCCGATGTATCTGATGCCTATGTGGATCCGTTCCGGGTCTGCCCCACTCTGGCGATTAACTGTTCTATTGTGGATCCTTTCACCGATGCACCTTTCCCGCGCGATCCGCGCCAGGTGGCCGCTAAAGCCGAAGCCTATCTGCGCTCTACGGGAATCGCCGATACCTGCTTTATTGGTGCCGAAGCCGAGTTTTATCTTTTCGATTCGGTGCGTTACCAAACCCAGCCTTATGACACTTTCGTGAAACTGGATTCTATGGAAGGCTACTGGAACACCGGTCGGCAAGAAGAGGGCGGAAACCTCGCCTATAAGACGCCTTTAAAGGGGGGATATTTCCCGGTAGCACCTTCCGATAAGTTCTGTGACCTGCGTGATTACATGGTGAAACTGCTCAGTGACTCCGGGTTAAAGGTAGAGCGCTCCCACCACGAGGTCGGCTCCGGGGGGCAACACGAGATCAACTATCGTTTCAACTCGCTGATGGCGGCGGGCGACGACATGATGAAGTTCAAGTACCTGATTAAGAACGCCGCGCAGGAAGCAGGAGTTACCGCCACCTTTATGCCGAAACCCATGGCGGGCGATAACGGCTCGGGGATGCACTCCCATTTTTCGCTTTGGAAAGAGGGCGAGCCGCTGTTCTATGACGAAACCGGTTACGGTTCCCTCTCTGACCTGGCTCGTTACTTTATTGGGGGCTTGCTGCAACACGCGCCGGCGCTGCTGGCGTTCACCAACCCTTCGGTTAACTCTTACCGGCGTCTGGTTCCCGGTTTTGAGGCTCCGATTAACCTGGTGTATTCGGCGCGTAACCGTTCTGCCTGCATCCGGATTCCGGTGACTGGTACTTCTCCGAAAGCTAAACGGGTGGAGTACCGGGTTCCTGACCCCAGCGCGAATCCTTATCTGTCTTTTGCGGCTTGCCTGATGGCGGGGATTGACGGGATTCAAAACCGGCTAGAGCCGCCAGCTCCCATCGATAAGGATCTCTATGAGCTGCCACCGGCCGAATATCATGACATTCCGAAACTGCCTTGTTCCCTGGATGCCGCTTTAGAGGCACTCCGCGCCGACCAGGACTTCTTGACTGAGGGCGAGGTATTTACCCCGGACTTGCTGGAGACTTGGATTAACTACAAGGAACAAAATGAGGTCGCCCCGCTGCGGCAGGTGGTGCATCCTTATGAATTCCAGCTTTACTACGACATTTAGGTCTGTTTGCTAAATAAATCCCGCCCCCGCGTCCTCGGAAAAATAATGGCTTTACCCAAAGGATTTCCGATGCCGCGGGGGCGGATTTTTACTATCAGAACTATTACTTTTGGTCGCGTTTGGTTTTAGTGATTTCCACTCCCCACAATACGCAGCCAATCACCCCGAAAATCGGGGCGGCCATCACCATGATTCCGCCGCCAAAAGGGAAACTGCTGTCAGTGTCAATCACATAAAGAATCAGCGCCCCTACAGCCGCCAACACTGCACATAGGATAGTGAATATCCAGGCAAAAACTTTCAGCATCCCGCCGTTCCTTTCATGCTGCCCACAGCTTTGGTTACTCTAGCAAACGCCGTCGGCCATAAGTAGTTTTTCTAGAGATTTATTATCGTACTGTTTAGATATTTCTGGCCGATAACTTTCCCTGGTTCTGGCTAATGCAGTACAAAGCTCACCTGCTTTTTCTTCGTATCTATTTCTTCTTATCATCTTGACTTCCTCATCTTCATCGGATGCTTCTTCCTTCGCGATGGCAAGTTGATCAGGAGCACCCTCTTTAAAATATGGAATGGCGAGTTTATCGAACTCGTCTAGACTTTTACGCAGTTGCGCATTGGTTTCCGCTGCCTGATAGCCTTCGAGGAACTCTCGAATAATATTGAGTTCTTTTGAAAACCGCATGGCTGATAAGTCATCGAGCGAGTTCAGGTATCTGTTTTGTTTATTGCCGGAATTCCTCCAGGCGGAGAAATTTTCCGGTTTGAAGGCAGGTAAACGTAGCTTTTTCTGGATGTTATCAATCCAGGGTTTATACATGGTACTGAAAGCCTCGAAAGCCTTATCTTTGTTGAGATATTCCGGATACAGCAAGACTTTATAGTGTTTTTTCTGAAACTCCATAGTGCCAACTACTGGTTGATAGCACTGATTTTCGCTTCCCTCTACCCCATAGCCGGCATCAGTCGCATCTCGCAAGGTAGAAAGTGAACACCAGCTATACATGGGCAGATCTGCTACATCTTTCACGGCGGCATGTTCCTGGGCATGACTACCCCACAGGTACCCCACCCCGACTGAAGTTATGCACGTCAAAACGCAAGCTAAAACAACCGCCCCCACCTTCTTGGTTAATTTCACTGCGTAACCCATCCTTTTTGAGATAGCCACCCTGCCCCTTTATAGCCTGGGCGAACCCAGCCAGCATAGTTTTTTGTGTGCTGGGTAATGCCGAATAAGCGATACCAAGTGTTATGGTACTTTGTCTTTTGGGAGCTCACGATGTGAACGTAACCTATGTGTGAAACTTGTCCTCGGACGTTCGATATCCCAACGAAGCTACCTACATGAACCCTAGATGCAAAAGTAGCCAAACTTGTAGTTCTATTCGTTAAGCCCCAGTACTTGGCAAAACTGGTGGCAATTCGCCAGGATTCACTAATGTTTCTCCTATAGTTATTCCGTGAGCGGTAGAACCAACCCTTGGTCATTGCCGAACCTCCTGCTCGTTTAATCTGAGAAGCAAAATTAGCGCAATCGTTACCAGAAAAATAAATGTAAGCAGGATTAGGTGAATTACGCCATTTCGTGGCATAAGCGTTAGCCGCCTTGACGTTAAAAGCTGCCCGGGTTTCAAGTTCAGGAGCGTGCATTCCGTATGAGGCATCAAAAAGATTGTTATCACCCTCCATACTTAACAAGCCGTTTGCTTCATCGAGAGCCGAATTCTTCTCGCGGGGGATACCCTGATTTAATCCTGCAACCGCCTTTTCTAAATTTCTAACAATTTCCTGGTTACAGCTATGGGCTTTAAATCCAAAAAGATACCAATTGAGTTCACTCATCTTCAGACTGGGATCTGCACTTACCAACGATGCATCGGAAGCGTCAACCCATTCACTAACCGTAGATTTGGACAAAGGAGGCAGTTTCGCATCTTTTTGCAACCAGGTAATCTCTGGCTGATAATCCCGCAGCATCAGATTCCACGCGGATGCTTCATCTACAAACTCGTCATAAAGGGCAAGATTATAGATCTTTTCAGGCGCCCTAAACTTGACCGACACTTTATTAATTTCTGTTTTTCCATGCATCCCCGGCTCTGTAGTGAAGGGTTCCAGTGCATACGGGGAGGCTGAACTATTAACGTTTCCTTGCGTAGAGCCTTCCGCATTAGTACTCGAATCATTATTACCTGGCTTAGGCAACTCAGCTGAGGAATCGAACAAATGATCACTGGAACCATTAGGATCCGAGGCCTCAACGCTGCTTCCAGTTTCACTTTCAGACCCCTCCGGGGAATTTACCGGGGAGGCATACGATAAAGAACTCATCCCCAAGGGAAAAGCAATCCCTAGAAGCACTAAAACTGAACGTCGCAAAAACTTGTTCATTTCATGTTTCCTTTCTTGAATTCAGTCAATCTTTGATAGCTACACTTCCATGTTTCCGAAGGTCAACTGGCTAATTCAATGGTCAAGTGGCTGGATATTAGCGCCAGGTGGCCAGGATTAATATCCGGGTGGCTACTCGGTGGTTACATTTTTCACCGGGGTGCTTGCTGCCGGCTGGTTTGCAGCTATAGTGGCGTCGAAACGTATATTCTAAAAAACAACGAGGAGGTGGCCGTGAGCGAACAAGAAATCACTATCGGGTTGGTTGATGACGATCCTTTTGCACTGCAAGCATTGGCAGCGATTTTGAATAGTACCCCCAATTGTGCGGTCTCCTGGGCAACCTCCAATCCTGAACAAGCCCGGGAATACTGTCACCGCGATTCCGTAGACCTGGTGTTATTGGATTACCTCTTGGGAGAGACCACCGGGGACGTAATCTGCAAGCAGATCACCCAGCAAAACCCGCAGCAAAAAGTGGTGATTATTTCTAGCCTGGAAGTGGCAGATGTAGCCCGCACCGCTCTGCTCGCAGGTGCGCGGGGATTCCTAAATAAAGCCGATGTTTTAAAAGACTTACCCAGTTTCCTCTCGGTAATCATGCAAGACTCCGTGGTGGTCTCCCACGCGGTAGTACAGGGATTGTTCCAAA
Organism: Varibaculum massiliense; assembly: GCF_900106855.1. Classification (NCBI taxonomy): domain Bacteria; kingdom Bacillati; phylum Actinomycetota; class Actinomycetes; order Actinomycetales; family Actinomycetaceae; genus Varibaculum; species Varibaculum massiliense. The sequence goes on from NZ_FNWI01000004.1 coordinate 1,166,086, forward strand.
GTATCCCTGCCCCCTCTCAAATTGCTCTTAGCCAGCGCGAACAAGCAGTTTCGAAGCTGATTTTGCAGGGAATGTCTAACCGGGAGATCGCGGAAAAAATGAGTTACTCCCTGTCCACGGTGAAAGAAACCGTAACCGTTTTGCTAGAAAAAACCCATACTTCCTCGCGAACAGCCGCAGTGGCTGTCCTGGTGCAAGACGGAGCAGTCAGCTACCCAAATAACCTTCCCTAAGCTTGGGGTAACGAGGACGCGACAATAGCTGAAGTCTACCTAGTCGCTACCAACCTCAAGCTGTAATAGGTTCTGCCACTGGTCAGCGCGTTTACCATAGGTGAGCAGGCCGCCGATCTCCAGCATCCGTTTACTGGCCAGCCCTAACCCCATCTTCGAAGAATCCACTGTCCTGCCCCGGATCTGATTCTTGGTTTCTAGGCGGAAGCTATTTTCAGAAATCCGCGCATTGACACTTACTGGATACTGGGGATCGCCGTAACGGAAAATATTTTCAAAAAGTTCTGCCACTACTTGTGTAACTGTGCTCTGTTGCTGCCGGGAACACTCAATTTCTCCGGTTTTTTCACACTGATAGAAAACCTGGAACCCCTGCTCTTTAAGCCGGGTGACTGAGCTGGAAAGCACCTCCGCTAAACTCTGGGTCACCATCTCTGCCTTTTCCGGCAAGGTTTTTTCCGAATTGATGAGGGCGCGGATAGCCTGCGATATTTCTGCGGCTTCGTGCGCGGCAGTGTTCCTAAACTGGTCTAGAGATAACAAGTCCCGCTGGCTTTGTTCCGCAGCGAGTGCAATATGCGTGCAGTGCCGTAAAACATTATCGTGGAGGCGAACATTCAGGTTCCGCCGCTCCGCCTCCCGGGCTACCTGTTCGTCACGTCCTACCTGAAAAGAACGATCCATCCAAACTTTGATCAGGATTCCGGCAACCGAGAAACAGGCCACATCCGAAAAAGCACCTATAGCTTCAAAATCTACCGGGTTTGCCCAGACGAAAAAGAAAAAGACATTGATTAGCGTAGGAATGAGTACTGCGAGCCCCAAGCGCTTGGGGGAAAAAGAAAAAGTATCTAAGAGGGCAATATTGGAGGCGGGAAAAATCGGCGCCCAGTAAATCTCATCTCCCCCAATCAACGCGACCGAAGTCAGCGCGTAACCGACCCAGAAAACCGGGAAACGTATCGCCAGTAAGGCCATGACTAATGCCTCGATCGCCAGCAGATACCCGATATCAAATTCTTGGGTTAATATCCCGTCATACAGTAAGAACAGGCAGTTAAAAACCGCGACCGTAATAATGATGGCTCGCAGTAATAAAACCTTACGTGCAAACTTCTTCCCTAGAGTCTGCCGATCAAAATATAAATACGAGCCCAGAACCTTAAATATCGCACCCACAGAAAAATAATACTTATAACCCTCGGTAGCTGGAGATATTAAGGCTTATTACCGAATATTTCGCCGCTTTTTCTCTGAGTATCTGGGAGATTAAAACCAGATTCGGCAGGTGGAAGCGAACGCTGCGAGCGCTCTTTCGGAAAGCGGCAGGCAGGTGGGTTAAAATCATTGCAGATACCTAGGAGAAAAAATGACAGATGACCTTTTGCTGAAACCAACTATTCGTCCTCGCCGCCTGCGCTCTTTCCCCGCGATGCGCAACCTGATCGCGGAAACCCGAGTCAGTCCCGCCCAGCTAATGTTGCCCGCGTTTGTGCGAGACGGGATTGAGGAAGCGATAGAGATTCCTTCTCTACCAGGGGTTTTCCAGTATACAGTCGAGTCGATACGCGAACTGGCCGCCGAGTGTGTGCAAGCTGGCGTAGGCGGGATTATGCTATTCGGGATTCCCAATACCGCCGACAAGGACGCGCAAGGCAGTCCCGCCTGGGATCCGAATGGAATTTTAAATCGCGGCATCCGCGCCGTGCGCGAAGAAGTAGGAAACGACCTGGTGGTGGGGGCAGACACTTGTCTGGATGAGTTCACTAGCCACGGACATTGCGGGGTGGTCACCGCCGACGGTCAAGTCGATAATGACGCCACTTTGCCGCTATATGCGAAAATGGCACTCAGCCAAGCGCGGGCCGGAGCCCATATAGTGGCACCTTCCGGGATGATGGATGGTCAAATCGCGGTGATTCGCGAGGCGCTTGATGACGCCGGATTCACCGACACCGTGATTTTGGCTTACTCCGCGAAATACGCCTCCGCTTTCTTCGGTCCTTTCCGGGATGCAGTGGCCTGCTCGCTGGAGGGTGATCGTCGCTCTTACCAGCAAGATCCCCGTAACCGCCGGGAGGGCATGTTTGAAACCCAGCTAGATTTAACCGAGGGCGCCGATATGGTGATGGTCAAACCTGCCGGTTACTATCTGGATGTGCTGGCCGATGTGGCAGAAATGTCGCCGGTTCCAGTCGCGGCCTACCAGGTCAGCGGGGAATACGCCATGTTAGAGGCAGCAGCCGCTAATGGTTGGATTGACCGCGAGCGCGCCATTGACGAATCTTTGCACGCGATTGTGCGTGCCGGAGCCGATACGGTGCTCACCTATTGGGCGCTAGAGTACGCACAGCGAGCCAACTAGCCTAGTCAATGCCTGATTCTTCCCGTCTGCTTGCAGTCTCCGAGGTGGCGCATGCCGCTAACTGTCAGTGGCGGCTTTGGTGCTACCTCACTGACAATACTCAGCTGGAATCCCCCGATGTTTTTCACCGCTACATTGGGGATTTAACTAGCGCCGAGGATGAAAAACTAGCGGCGAAATATCGGGCAGCCGGGAGAGTTTTCCAAACCAACCTCACCTTAACCAGTGCAGATTTGACCGGAACTCTGCCGTTCTTGGTTTACAAGGACGCTGCTTGGGTGCTGCAAATGGCGCGCTTTTCCGCCCATGCCCGCCAAGACTCGGTAAATCTCTTGGCTGGTTACGCCCATCTAGCTGTAGCTAATCAGCGATTACTAAACGCAGATTTTCCCGCTTTAGCGGCAAAACTCACCCCTTACGCCCAGATTCTCTTGGCGGATGGCAAGACCGTAGATTTTCCTCTGGACGAACTGGAAGAGCTGTGGGAACCCATCGCTGACCAGGCACGGGAATTAGCAGGTGACCAGGATTTACTTGCCGCTACCCCCGGGGAGGCTTGGCGCGCCCTCGACACGGTTTGCGGTGCCTGTTCGCACTGCCGTTGGGCTTTGGCGCGCTATGATGATCCCCTGCTGATCAGCGGGGTCGGTCCCGGTCTGCGCCGGGAGCTGCGGGCAGAAAATATCTTCACTGCCAGCGGTTTCGCTGCCCATCCTCCTAGTGGATATAGCCCGGAACTAATCCGGCAAGCCCAGTTGCAGGTGGGACAACATCCAGGAGAATTGCTGCTAGAAACTAATCCCCTGTCCCCCGCGCTAATGGATCTGCCCGACCCCCATCCGGGGGACGTGTATTTGGATTTTGAGAACGACTCCCTGTGGGGCTGGACCCTAAAAGATCACACCGGGCTGATTTACCTGGGCGGGCTGGTCTGCTGTGATGAAGATTCTTGGGGCGAGCAAAAATCTTTAACCCCGGCGCTACCTATTCGCGGTCAAGAAGCGCTACTGGCAGCAGATAGCACAAACGTGGCGGAGGAAGTGGGGGAACTATCAACGCGCATCGGCGGAAAATATCGGAGCTTTTGGGCGCATAATCGCGCCCAAGAACGCCAGCTGCTGATTGACTTACTGGATTTCTTGCGCCAACGGTTCCAGCGGTTCCCGCAAATGCATATCTACCATTATTCCCCGCAAGAACGCCTCTACCTGCAACGTCTATCTTCTCGCCACGGTCTACTGAAGGGCGAGGTGCGCGACTTGCTAACCAGCGACGGGCCGATGAGGGATTTGCAGCAAGTGGTGCAATCAGCTATTCGCACCGGTCAAGGCGGATATTCCCTGAAAGAGATGGAACCGTTCTATATGGGATCTTGGATGCGCTCTACCGACCTGGATAACGGCGCCGATTCGGTAATCGTCTATGACGAGCTGTCGCGAGCAGGCGCCCTCGATCCGGGAGCAGAGCTTAGCGCTGAGGACGCAGAGCAGCTGCGTCTCCTCGCCCTCTATAACGAGTATGACTGCTGCTCAACGGTACTTTTGCATCACTGGTTAATCGCTCAGCGCCGCCAACCGCGCCTCAGAGTCAACCTAACTCCTGCCGACCTTGCTGCCAAATAAGCTACGCGCTAGCCCCACCCGCTCCACTTTCACCTGCGCTTTTCGCTGTAGAAAAATTATTGCTAGCTCTACTGTTGCTGCCTGTACTCGCATGGGAAAATGAAAACATGAGTAATAATCAACCTCAAGCAGACAACTTCAGCAACCAGCAGTATCCTGGGGGACATACTGAATCCCCCAATCCTTCTTACCCACAGTATGCTCCCCCAAGTGGCTCCTCATATTCGGCGCCCCTGCCGAACCTTCCCCACCTAAATGCTTCTAATGCTGTCACGACAGACGAGCGCACTATGGCAATCCTGGCTCATTTAGCGGCAGTGATTGCTATGGTGGTTTCGGCCGGCTGGCTCACCTTTGTCGGTCCCCTCGTCGTTTGGTTTATTTATAAAGATAAAAGCCGATTTGTGCGTAACGCCGCCGCGGGTGCCTTTAACTTTAACCTGGCGATGACTATCACCTCCGTAGTGGCTTGGATACTTTGTTTCACTATCATTTTGATTCCGGTGTCCATCATCGCGTTTATTGTGGTTTTCGTGATGACTTTGCTGTACTCGATTAAAGGTGCTTTAAAAGCCTCCAACAACGAGCTTTACCGCTACCCGTTTGGGATTAATCTTCTCGACTAACTTCCTGGGAACCGCTACTAAGTCTTTGTGACCTAACATACTTGCGAAACAATATCCCTGGTAAGCGGATTTTTCCCCTTCCATTTTTCGCCTTTCCAGAATTTTACTGTCCTAGACTCAGGTTTCTTCCAGCCTTGCCCGAAAAGCTAACTTTTGTTTATTTGGGTTACCTAAGTTGTGCTTGGGTTGTTTTGAAAGGATCGGAACTTGTCCTTCGCGGGAAGAGCATGGCGATACGTCGTCAGGAAACCAGTTAAAACTATTGTTGTATTCGCGGTGCTCACTTTGGTGGCTACCGTTTTGATGTCGGCGGATGCCATCGAGAGGGCGAGTGCCCGCGAGAGCGCAAAGGTAGAAGCCAAGGCGGGTGCCGGTTTCGTCCTGGGAAATAATCCCCAGTTCAACCAAGGAACCCCGCGAGGAGCCGGAACTGTTAAACCCGCAGATATCGCCCAAATCGCGAAGCTACCTGAGGTTAAAACCTATGTGGCTCGGCAAAACGTGACTGCCGATCTGGTTGGCGCCCAGACCCAGAAGCTGGGAACCAATGATTACGACGAAAAGAAAGAAGCCCAGTTTGGTAATGCGGTAAACGTGTGGGGAGTCAACCGCACCGATATCGACAATAACTTTCGTTCTGGAGCATTAACCCTGGTGGCGGGGAGGCATTTACGGCCCAGCGATCACCACAAGGCGATTATCCACGAAGATTTAGCGAAAGCTAATGGCCTGAAACTCGGCAGCAAGCTGAAACTAAAAGGCAACCCCTATGACGTAGATAATATGCGGCAGTCCACTGCGGAAACCGAAACGGAAATCGTGGGGCTGGTGCGCGGATCCAATACCAGGCAGGCAGCTCAGCGCAGCGAGCTGTTTGCAAATACCGTTTACACGGATTTGGACACCACCCGCGCCCTCTACCAGATGGGTAAAGACAACGAGATCTATCAGGACGCTAACTTTTTCGTCGCTTCCGAAAAGGATTTAGAGCAGGTTGAAAAGAAGGCAGGCTCCCTCAAGATTGATTGGCGCAACTACCAACTCTCGCCCGCCACCCAGTATTTAGCAGGAATCACCGGAGCCCTGAGCGGGATAAATTCCCTGATGAGCACTACTAAAATGGTCGCTTTCGGGTTTGCGTTACTGATTTTAACGCTGGTGCTGTTCCTGTGGATGAATGAACGCAAGAAGGAAACCGGGGTGCTGCTTTCCGTTGGTACTTCCAAGGTCAGTATTTTCGCGCAATACCTGTGTGAACTGGTGATTACCGCAATTCCTGCGTTTGTGCTGGCGTTCTTTATCTCTGGCGCAGTCGCTCAATGGCTGGGTAATTCCGCTCTAGCCTCGGTGAATAGTTCGCTAATGCAAGAATTGGCTCAGACAGGGCAGGCAGGCGCCGATATGGAATCTTCGGCCGCTACTAAAACCCTGGATGCTCTAGCAGTGTCTCTATCTACCCCCTCAGTGGTAACTGCTGTGTTATTAACTTTGCTGGTAGGACTGCTTTGCGTCTTGGCGGCATCGTTCCCGATGCTACGTCGCCCCCCGCGCGCCCTCTTGGTGGATATCAAATGAGGTCGCTTAGTATTTGGCGGCGCGCCTGGTATTCGCTAAGCCGCCGCCCGCGCCGCGCGATCCTGCTCACGCTGATTATGACGGTGGTGTTTACCGCGCTGATTTCCCAGTCAGGGGTGCGCGCGCAGGTGGCCGGGATTTCCGAGGCGATTAACTCCGGAGTAAACGCGGGCTTCACTGCTCACAGCAATAGCGGCACTATCTCTTTAGCGCAAGCAGAAAAGCTGAGCGCCTTGCCACAGGTAAAACGCTCGGCTTTCGAAAAAGAAACTCTAGCTAAACCCGAGGGCGCGCAGCTGGTAGCCAGTACTTCCGGGGTACAACTTGATGCCGAGTTTGCCGGGGACGCCGGAATTATCGGGACTACTAATAGCCAGCTGCATCCGTCTTTTATGGGGAGGCTGTATCGGCTAGAGGACGGCAAACACCTGGCTCCAAGAGGGCAGGGCGCGCTGATTCACCGCGAGTTTGCCCAGCGTAACGGGTTGCATGTTGGCAGCCAGTTGCGCCTGAGCGCTAACGGAAATGCAGTCAGAGTGCCGGTAGTGGGGCTTTTCAGCGGAAAAACCGAAAATCCGGGAGGACTACCTGCCGGGGCTTCGGAGAATCAGATTTTCACGGATCTGGCTAGCAGTCAGCGCCTGGGCGGGAAAGAACTGACCACCGCTAGGTACTTTACCGAGGACGCGAACGCGCTACCTGCCGCGTTACGAGCGGCCAAACAGGCGGATTCGCAGCTCAGTTTCGAATCTAATGCCGCCCAATTTGCGGGGGTGCTGGCAACCCTGTCGGGGGTAAATAAGCTGCTCACCGCGCTGGCCGTGGGAGTGGGGGGAGCCGGACTAGCCGCCCTCGCCCTGATTATGATCTTTTGGATCCGTGGACGCACCCGCGAAATCGGGGTGCTGCTGGCGGTAGGAAAAACTAAGGCGAATATTTTGGGGCAACTTGCCTTGGAGAGCGCTTTCTTGGCGCTAGTCGGTAGCGTTATCGGAGCGGTCCTGGGATTCCTGCTGTCAGGTAAGGTATCTTCCCTGGTATTTGCCAAGTCCGCCAGTCCCTCCCTATCTGCCCTGTCTGCGAGCGGGAGCGCCGGGAGTATCCTGGCCGCCCTCGTCCTCGGATATGTGATTACTTTTGCGGCGCTACTGTTAGCGACCGTTCCCCTGCTTCGTCAAACCCCGCGAGCTATTCTCGCCAAAATAAGTTAGGAAAGATTATGAGTATTTTGCAGTTAGACCACCTTGAATATGTGTATCCGGGAACCAGCACCCAGATTCTATCGGACGTGTGCACCGACTTCGAGATTGGGAAATTTTATGCGATTGTAGGTGCTTCGGGAGCCGGCAAATCCACCTTGTTGAACCTGCTGGCCGGATTAGATAAACCCACTTCCGGGGCGGTGCGCTTTGATGGTACCGATATCGCGGAAACTGGCTATGCCCAGCACCGCAAGAAGCAGATTTCGCTGGTTTTCCAAAACTATAACTTGATTGATTATTTAACGCCGCTGGAGAACTTGCGGCTGGTGAACGGGAAAGCCGGGATCGATACTTTGACCCAGCTGGGGCTGTCTGAAAAGGAGGCGCGGCGCAGCGTCATGGCGCTTTCGGGGGGTCAGCAACAGCGGGTAGCTATCGGGAGGGCGCTAGTGTCGGGGGCTCCGATTATTTTGGCGGATGAACCTACCGGGAACCTGGATGAGGATACCGCCCGCGAAGTAATCGAGATTTTGCAGCGAGCTGCGCATGAACAGGATAAATGCGTTATTGTGGTGACCCATTCGCGCCAACTCGCCCGCAGCGCCGACGTAACTTTACGGCTAAATCGCCGCAAACTAGTCGCGGCATAGTTTGCCAATAGTCAAGTGCTGGCGTGCCGAGCAATGCAAGGAAATGCTCACGCCAGCACCTTGCTGCGCTTATAGGCGAACCTTGATAAATGCGAACTGCCAGCTCGCCTATTTACTGATTTATGTGGTAACTAAGCTATTTGTTGCCCTAAAAGCGTTCTATAAACTGGCTGATCTTTAAGCTCCTGATGAGTCCCTTCTGCAACCACGCACCCACCATCAAGAACTACGATATGGTCCGCGATACGAATAGAAGCCAGCCTATGGGCAATGACGATAGTAGTACGGTCAGCCCTCGCGTGACGAATATTTTTGGCAATGGAGGCTTCAAGGAAGGGATCGATATTAGCTAACGGCTCATCGAGGATGAGCATGTCGGGACGCCGAAGAAAAGCACGGGCAATCCCGATACGTTGACGTTCCCCACCCGAGAGCGTGGTTCCCCGATCCCCGACTCTCGCGTCTAATCCTCCTAAAGAAGTAATCAGCTCACTGATATCAGCTTGGGCAAGAGCTGCCCAAATATCATCATCGCAGGCCTGCGGATTAGCTAAAACAAGATTGTCTCGCACAGTTCCGGCAAAAATATGGCAGTCCTGGGGAACAAGAGCCAGTCTTTCGCGATATTGGTTCGGTTGATAGGAGCGAAGATTTTTCCCATCAAAACGCAGTTCGCCTTCCTGAGGATCAAGATAACGCATAGCCAGATTGGCTAGGGTAGTTTTCCCCGCCCCTGATTTTCCAACAATCGCGATCGAACGTTTAGGAGTTGCGGTTAAGTTAACTTGGTTAATAACTGGCGTACCTGCCTGATAGGAAAAAACCGTATTGTCGCTAACTAAATGATTTGTTTCTGCCTCGTATTCGACATGATTGGTTTCGGGGATGGAGGGGATGGGATCCTTAGCGTTAAGAATGGTATTAATCCGGTGTGCGCATGCCCCAATTTCTCCTACTCTTCCCAGCATGCCCACTAGCGTTGTCGCGGGGGTTGGTACGAGACCCGCTAGCACCACCGCAACTGGTAACAAAGCCGAATCTAAATGTCCGGTCAGTACCCATCCAGTTAGAATGACTAGCAAAATCGTGGATCCGACTGTGGTTGCAATCGTAGAAAAAGCTGATTCCCAGGCTTTTCTTATCGTTTGCGAATTCTTAGTTACCTGCACTTTTCGTGTTAGATCCAAGATCTGCGCATTTTGTTTATCCACCATCCCCAAGGATCGCAGTTCCCTTTGCCCTTGAATAGAATCCAGAACTGCAATACGCAACTGGGCTAGTTGATAACGTAATTTTTTACCTTGCCGGCGTTGTATGGACATAAGGGCGAAAGGGAATGCAATCATAGCTGCAGTTGGTAGCAGCATTATCAGTCCAATCGGACCAATAAAACTCACCAGCACCCCGGTGAATAAAGTTGGAGTGAGAATGGCGCAGATGGCAGTAGAGGCCGTATGCGCATAAAACCATTCCAACTGTTCCGCATCATTCATGGCAGCCGATGCCACATCACCGGTGCGTTTTCCTTGCAACCCTAAGGGCGCGATTCGCTCGATAGCGTTATAAATGTGCACCCGCAAGGTATGTAGAATCCGGTAAGCAACTTCATGTGACCACCAAACCTCAAAGAGGGTACTCACGGCATGCACGACCACCAGGGTAAACATCATAACGAACAGCAGGGTCAGATTGTTTGTACGGTTTAATATGAATTGCGTAGATATCCATACAGAACTAACCGCAACCCCAACTACACTAATTTGGGCAAGTGCAGTCACAATAGTGGCGGCTACGAAGAGGGGAACACATTCGCGTAGCCGCTTCATCAGTGCAAGGAAATTACTGAAAACTAAGGTCATAGTCGACTAGGCTCCTATCTGTGCACTAATCAATCTTGACCAGGCATTATCTTCCTGGCTTAACGTACAGGGATTCCCGCTACAAAGCACTTTCCCATGTCCCATTACCACTACATGATCTGTTTGCTCAGCAGCGTCAATACGGTGGGTAACCAGTAATAAAGTGAGATTCGGGTACGCCTTGCGAATATTCGTCAGAACCGTTGTTTCTGTTTGGGTGTCCAAACCAGAAGTAGATTCGTCAAGTACGAGGAGCGGGCATTTACGAACCAGGGCCCGAGCAATTGCAAGTCGCTGTTTTTGCCCTCCGGAGAGGTTCGAAGCATGTTCTTCAATTTTTAAATCAAGAATATTGTCACCAGAATCAGGATCGTTATCGGGATGCAGATTTGTAGCACAGGCTAGCTTGAGAGCCGTCATCATCTCTGCTTCATCCGCTTTGGGATTAGCTTCGGCCAAAATTGACCTTACTGTTCCTGGAAAAATAATCGGGTCTTGCGGAACCAGGGTGACGGTACGGGCAATATCCAAACTGTCAGCTGGAACCCCTCCAACTGTGATACTTCCACTATCAGGGTGATCGAAACCCATTAATAACCCGAGCGCAGTGGATTTTCCGGAACCTGACAGCCCCACCAAAGCGGTTGTTTTACCTGCAGGTGCAACGAAAGTGACTTGCTCAAGAGCCGGCTCGGCAGCTCCCGGATAAGTGTAGGAGATATCCACGAAAGATACTTCGTTACTGCGAGGCATGTTTTGCGGAGATTTGCGGGTAGTGGCAGAAGTTTGCTCCTGTTCAAATAACTCGCTCATAGCTGGCAGCGCGGAAATACCGAAAAACGCTTCATGCCAACATGCCGATAAGGCAGTAAACGGGCGGAAAAGTTCGATAGCTAGCAGCGTAACCACAAATAGCGAGCTAATCGGCATCGACTTGGAAGTAATCAAAGAAATTGCGATCACGAGCCCGAGAGCAGGACCGAGCACTTTCATCATTCCTGATAGGCCCGTTTCTCCCAATGAAAGCCGTAGCTGCCCCATAGTAGTTTTCAGCAGCTGGCTCGACTGTTTTTCTAATTGGCTGCCATGATCTTTGGCCGCCCCAAAAGATTTCAAAGTGGACATTCCCATCATAGAATCCACGAAATCGGCATTGAGATTTTCGTACGCTACCCAATGCGATTGTCCACGATCAGCAAGAGCTCTATCCCATAATCGGGGGATAGCAATAATCGCGACTCCACAGACCAAAAGAACTCCCGCAATCAGGGGAGAAATGCTGGCAATAGCAATTGTTAGACCGATCGCGGTTAGAGCAGTGACCGCCAGTTGGGTGAAATACTTGACGAAATAGGGTTCGATCGCCTCAACCCCATCAGTGAGAACCGACTGTATTTGTCCAGAACGCCCCAGTCCTCCCCGCATAGGTCCGCGCGCATCTAGTTGCTCTAGAAGCGCCTGCCGTAAGCGGCTTTTCACCACTAGTCCCGCTCGATTTTGTAGAAGCTGTCCCCTGACCTCAAGTAACGGACGGATTAAGAGCAAACCGGCGATAGCTATGATTAGTCCCACCACCGTGAAGACCCGGCGAGAGCTCAATAGCTCATTGAAAAGCATGGCGTTGCACACCGCGGTTGCAATATATAAGCAAGACACCAGGACACCCAGCATCATGGCGGGGGCCAGCAGCCACACGGAGACTCCGGCGGCGCGCATAACTAAACGCTGCTTTGCGAACACAATCGCCTATCCTTTCTCAACAACGGTATCGGTTTTACGCGTGCGGCATTGGGAAGGGATTCATGCTACCTTCAGGCCTTGGCGAATCCACCCATCCTAACCGTACTGCTTCCTCTGCCACCATATTGCGCCCCAGGTAGGGAAATGCGGCAGGAGTATTGCCGATCGTGCCGGGAATTAATGTGCGGATCACATGCAGTCCGCAAGAAGCAACATCGCGAGAAGTGATATCAACGGTTATTACCCGCATACCCCGGGCGTGGATACGCTCTATATAACTAGCTAGTTGGCTATCTTTCAGCTGTGGCACAGATGAAATACTGCGGGTTGCTGGTATATCTAACAGTGATTTCACTCTGTCTACCGCGCGAGGATCTAGAAAGACTTCTTGCTGAATTAGGAGGTCATCTACATCTTTGAGATCCTCACGGAAATCATCCAGATAGCGGCGGTCACGGCGCCATTTCTTATATGAACGTCCAGGAAGTAGACCTTTACGGATTGCTGTCCAATGTGCCCCTTCGGGGTTTGCGAGGTCGTGAGCTCCCTCTTGTAAGGTTAGCGCTTCGCTCCAGGCTTTTAAGGCGCCTTGTTCAACGCTCGAGCGACAAGAAAAACCAACGTGGACCAGTTTAGAGACATCATTGTGAACTACCCCGGCTAGCACCGGAATATTGAATGTGTTGTCTAGATTGATCAAAGCGGGGCGGAGTGGCTCTTTCGTCCCGCTAAAAAGATCTAAATATTTCTGTGGTAATTTCAGGTGCGGAAGCGGCTGGGTATTCAACCACCACACCATGGTGGCATGCCGTTCAATAATTTCACTGATACCCGATAATATTGCCTGTTCACTGCTGGTTCCTGCAGCTACTCCAGCAAACGCTGGAAAGTTAACTTTCGGTTCTTGCCGATACTGGTTGGTATACCAGTTGACATACACCAAGGAGGCGGGAACGAAAACTGGCTCTTCATTCTCATAATAGGTACCTTCCACCCACCCTACGGGCAGGTCAGGGGTCAAAGGTACAAAAGGAAATCCGGGCTGCTGGTATTGGTTTGCAGAGAATAGCACCAGTTCTTCCGGATGAAGAAGCGGGTATCCTTTTCTCGTTAATTCCCGATAAGAACCATGCAATACCGGTTTGAGATCGATTAGGTTAGAGCAATAACGCTCGACCGATTCACCAATAGCCGCTAGTTCAGTGTCGTGGACCTGCGCTTCTTTTTCTTCTTCTCCAAGCTCATTGGGGATTAACGTTGAGCCTTGGCAAAATACAGTGTTGATATAAGTTGATGTTCTACGTAAATCACATGTTCGCGCCTGGGTAGTATGCAATGTAGGTGGCATATAGGCACTGTGATGTACCCGAGTGAGCTCTTTTACGATTCCATAGCATTTATCAACCACAAAGGTGGGAGGGTGAATCGGGGATTTAGGCTGAGGGCCCATCATAAAATTCGTGGGAAACACCGCGTGAACTTCGAGCTCCCCGTCCAACGAAATTGCCCAAATAGTGTCAAGGGGGGTTGATTTCTGGTTATCGATTTCATTGCGAGTAATAGCTTTAATTAATTCCGCTGCTTTGTGCCCCATATTTGTGGCTGCACCTAAGCGCGGTAAGAAACTTCCCCATACGGGGCTACCCATTTTTGCTTGAAATACTGCACTATTGACTGCATTTCCGGCGAGACGAGCAAGACTGTCGCTATAAGTTGCACCTTGCCCTTTAAGTACTGCTGGGCCAACCAATAGTTGGTCGGGGGTGTGATCCACCGTGATCACTGAAATATTTAGTCCGAGATTGTCTTCAATAGTTTGCGCAAATACGGGAGCAGGCTCATCTCCGCGGCACACCACCAGGGCGCCGCGATTGAAGACTTGGTATGCACATTCGCGAACTGACTGGGAAGACAGGCGCGCCGTGACATCAATCTTTTGGAGCTCTGAAGTTATTAAACGCGCAATTGTGGGGTCACCGCAGACAATTACCTCTGCATTGGCCTTAGATTGAGGATCAGGGGTCTGGAAGACTAGGTCATGCGTGTTGATAAAACAACTGTGTTTTTCTAATGCTTTTTTCAACGGAGTGCCCAAAGGGTGAGTGGACTGGACATCCTGCGCCGCATCTAAGACGCGCACGATGCTATTGACATCCGTTGAGAGCACCAGATCACGACCATCTGCACATGTAAGAACGCATCTATTCGTATCCAAAGGCCTTACTTGCGCACAAATCTTCCACATAACCCCTGATCCTCTTACCTATATGAAATATTGGGTAAAGTGCGTCTTAGCACTATCTTTTACCCGATGCCTATCTACTTACCTCCATGCAAAGCTCTGCTGGGTGGCACCGTGATGGCAGTGAGGAACAGTGATTTGATCGGTGTTCACTTCCTCAATCTCTACGATTTCGAGTGTGTTCATTTCCCCTCCTTTCAAGCGATAGAAACTTTAGAGGCTAGCCTTTAACTTGTTACTTAGGTTATGCTAACCTAAGCACAGTTTACATGGTTTCTTCTTTTACACAAGAGGGAAATAAAACTACGGAACAAATGAAGGAGGTTAGGTGAAACAGATATCGCAACTATCCCCGCCTAAGTGCGAAAACATCATCAAAGTGCGCGGTGAGATCCGGTTACCCGAAGGCAGTGTCTTCTACCCACAGTGGAAAACCTCTGGATCTAACCCGGTATATGGCGGTTACCAAGATGCTTGCGAAACTCTGGTTTATGACACCAAAACTTTTGATGTCATCACCCACAAATCTGGAAAATCATTCCCCTTAGGACAGCACATTAAACCGATAAAAGTGCTCGACCAGGAGCTCTATTTACAAGGCTCCTCCTTTATTAATGCTCCCCGCCTTTACCGCCTTGATCGGAAAACTGGAGAACTAACTTTCGCCAAGAATGACACCTCCGAAAACGCCAACACATTTACCTGCAGACAAATTTGGGCTCATAGCGAGGACGGAACTCGAATCCCTATAGACTGCTTCGGAACGTTAGCCGGAAAACAGCCGACAATCGTATTCATTTACGGGGGATTCGGGAGGAACAATCACAGTTTCTATAGTCCAGACATTTATTCAAAATGGTTAACCCTTGGTTACAGCGTTGCCGTCATTCACTCCCGAGGAGGCGCTGAATTCGGGAAAGCTTGGCATCAAGCCGGGGTTAAAGCAGGAAGACGTAAAGTCAGGGCAGATATAGCCTCCTCTATTCGTGAATTGCATCGTCAAAATATTTGCACCCCCGAGACTACATTTGTACACGGCATGTCTCATGGAGCATTGCTGGCGGCGAATACCGCCATTCACCATCCGGAACTGGTATCCCATGTAATATGTCGCGTCCCGATCAGCAGCACGAAAGACCTGCCAAAAACAACCTTAGGCCGTCAATGGTTAGACGAGTACGGGGATCCTCGAACCACTGCTTGGGAGAACTTTATGAAAGAGGAAGATCCCCTAGCCTGTGAAGCCACACCCCGAAGTTTAAGCACCACATCTTGGCTGATTATTGGCTACTGTCACGATGCAGTCACCACTATTTCTCATGCAGATTCCCTAGTCGAACGGGTGAAAAATTTGGGAGGGGAAGTAACGTACTGGCGTTATTCCAGCAAAGGCGGACATGAAGGGGCATTTGATCCCAGCGAGAGGATAGCCCACGAACGCAGACTGTGGAGCTATCTCAGCCAAAAAGCATCTGAAACAAAACCGGAAGCAACAGGTTCACCATGTTAACGAATAGAAAGCAACGCCTAATTCTGGCAATCGTTTTAGCGATAACGCTAGCTTGCTCGTTGATAGTGGCTGTCATTGTGGGAGCTACTGATATTTCACTATCGGCCGCACTTGAGGGCATCAATGCCACCCTGAGAAGAACTGCTGACGCTGACGTTGACACTCAGATTATTGGGGAGGTCAGATTTCCCCGCGCTGTTCTGGGAGCAATCGTAGGTGCCGGCTTGGGTATATGCGGCCTGATAACTCAGTCGTTACTGCGCAACCCGTTGGGCGATCCCTATATTCTAGGTATTTCCTCCGGGGCTTCCACCGGCGCAGCAGCAGTCATAGTTTTCGGAACAACCAGCAATATCTTATCTGCATTGGGAATCACTTTCGGTGCCTTCCTGGGAGCAATAGCCTCCATTCTACTCGTTACCCTGCTAGCTTCTGCCGGAGGAAAAATCACTCCCACACGCATCATTTTTGCAGGTATGGCGGTAACCTATTTTTTTTCCGCGATCACCAGCCTAATAACCCTCATGGCTAAAAACGCTGCAGGAACCAAATCCGTAATGTTCTGGACGCTCGGATCAATATCTAACGCCACCTGGCATGACACCTTCATCGCCGGCAGCGTGGTAACTGTTGCAATAATCTGCTTCACAATCTGGGGTAGAAGAGTCGATATTCTTAATTTGGGAGACGATGCAGCAATCTCGCTAGGAACAAGCCCCCGCCTTTACCGAAACCTCCTATTCCTCGTAGTGGCACTGACTATAGCGGTGCTCGTTTCTCTTACCGGCGCCATCGGATTCGTCGGCCTGGTCGTTCCTCATGCCGCGAAGCAGCTGGTAGGTTCCACCACCCGGGCAGCATTACCTATCGCTGCCCTGGGAGGCGCACTGCTTGTCGTCATTGCCGACACCTGCACCCGCGTGGCTATCAGACCAGCGGAACTACCAATCGGAATACTAACAGCCCTGGTAGGAACCCCTATGCTAATGGCTCTCATCAAGAAATATTCCAAATAGAAAGGAAAAAGAATGATAAAGAAACGAATTGTGGCTGGCGCGTTGGGCGCATGCCTTGCGGTCGCCGCCCTCACTGGCTGCTCCGGGACAAAGGATTCTTCTAACGCTGCTGCTGACGAACCCCTTACCGTAAAGAACTGTGGGGTGGAAACGAAGTTTACTACCCATCCTAAGAAAGTTGTTTCAATGGGAGTTACCGGTTTGGCGTACCTATTTGCTGCCGGAGCAGAAAAATCCATTGTTGGTCGCGCCAATGAATGGGGTGAAGAACCACCCTCCTGGATAGGTAAAAAAGCAGACGGAATCAAAGTGCTGTCAACGGAATCCATTTCTATGGAAGCCCTCATGAAACTGAAACCTGATCTTGCTTATGGTGGCGGATTCAGTTCCGAAACTACCGCTCCGAAAGCGGTAGCAGAAAAGGGAATCCCTGCCGTTGTAGATGCTACCGAGTGCAACTACTTCTATCCGGATCAAAAATCCGATGAATCGTTCGATACTACTTTGGCGGAGATTACTCAGCTAGGCAAGATCATGGGCACCTCCGAAAAAGCGGATGCCACCGTCAAGGAACTTAAAGAGAAACTAGAGCAGGTTAGTAATGAGAAAATCGGTAAAGACCGCAAAGTTTCCTACGCCTACTACTACGGAGAAGATGCCGACCTATTTAGTTACGGAAACAAAGGGGTCATGGGGGAAATAAATAAGACCCTTAACCTTGTTAATGCTATCGACCCGAACTATCATCCGCACCAAGGTCCCATTGCGCCAGAAGCATTTGTTAAATCAGACCCCGATGTAATCATCTTGCTCACCGGAATGGGGGGTGCCACCAAAGAAAGTTCAATGCAACGACTTGAAAAGATTCCTGGCTTCAAGGACATGAAAGCGGTTAAAAATGGCAACATTATCTACGCGGAATCCGCAGTAGCCTATGCTTCCCCCACCGCGATTTATGGAACATTTGAACTGGCTGATCAGCTTAAGAAACTAGGAAAGTAAACGGATGAATGATTCTCCCCTCACGATAGACAAAGCTAGCGTCCATTTCGGTGACACCAAAGTTCTTGACAGGGTCTCCTTCGAGGTACCTCAAGGCAAAATTTTAGGTATCGCCGGCCCTAATGGTTCCGGGAAAACTACCCTTATGAGGGCTATGTTCGCTGCACAAAAACTATCGGAGGGGAGAATCCTCCTCAGTGGGCAGCCTTTAGACCAAATGCGCCCCGGTCAAGTTGCCCGACGTATCGCAGTGGTTTCCCAATTCGAGCACGACATGGAAAGAACCCGCGTACTCGATATTGTTCTTCTGGGACGATCCCCGCATCGTAAGGATATTCAAGGATATAGCGCAGCTGATCGTAAAATCTGTCAAGAGGCTCTTGCCGCTGTTGGTATGAGCTATGCGCAAGAGCGCTATGTGGATACGCTTTCCGGTGGGGAGCGTCAACGGGTTCTTATTGCCCGCGCCCTCGCCCAACAATGTAAATGTATCCTGCTAGATGAACCCACAAATCATCTAGATATCAAATACCAACATCAAATTCTTAGTATCATCAAGAATGTTAGCGACACCGCTGTCATAATCTTACATGATCTTAACCTGGTAACCCGCTACTGCGACCAGGCAATTATTCTTAAAAATGGCCGGGTACACACTCAAGGTGTCCCGGACGATATTCTCACTCCTGAACTCATCCACGATGTTTATGGCGTAAGCGCCAAAGAAGTCCAAGACGGAAACGTCAAACAATTTATTTTCAAACCATTGCCATCCACTACCTGACAGGTGAGCTAATATCGCAGGCTCTAACGGTGTACTGTAACCAGGAAAACACGCCTGTTAGAGTTACGAAAGGGCAAGACTTCATGGTTGGTTTAAGGCGATAGGCTGCGATTAAAACGCGCTGTCGGCGAGAAAGTGGGGAAAAGTGACAAAAGGGTTATTTGTTGGTCTCGCAACCTTAGATGTTATCCAGTTAGTGGAAAAGCTCCCGGCCGAAAATGAAAAAATCAGAGCCCTTGATTTCACATTCGCCGCGGGAGGGCCAGCCAGCAATGCCGCAGTGGCCTTCGCACACGGATATTCAAAACTAGGTGCGGGACTAGAAGATAGGGGCGATGCAGTTCTGGTAACCCGGATATCCGATGACAGAATCGGCGAGCTGATTCGCGAAGACCTCGAAAAAAATCATGTTCGCCTTGAGGCATCCACGCTGCCTGGAAACACGTCCTCGACCGTGGCCACGATCTTAGTAACCCAATCAACCGGCGATAGAGCGGTTATTTCTGCTACTGACCAGCGAAACCTCGCTCCTGCCTATAACGCCCTAGATATCGAGGTCGAAAATTTCGACATTGTGGAAACCGATGGTTACGAAACTGATCTCACTTTAGAGGTGTTGAAGCGGGCTCGCAGTTCGGGAATAACTACGGTTTTAGATGGAGGGAGCGTAAAGAGCTACACCGAGGAACTGTTACCTTACATTGATGTTGCTATCGTCTCGGAACCATTTGCCAGCGGCCACAGCTCCGCAGAACTTTTTGACTATCTGGCGAACTTCGGGGTCAAATATTCAGCGATTACTCGAGGTAGCAAAGAGATCCTATATTCGGTGGAGGGAATTACCGGAACCCTAAAAACCTGTAAGACTACCGTTGTAGATACTCTTGGTGCCGGGGATTTCTTCCACGGAGGTTTCGTGAAAGCCCTGGGCAAGCAAGCGCTTACCGCAGAAACTTTCTTAAATGCGCTTGCCAAAGCGAGCCGGATCGCAGCCTTATCAATCCAATCCTTCGGCACTCGGAAGTGGCTGGCAGAAAACTAGCTATTTTCTACCGAAATATCGAAAAGTAATCTGATTAGGGCGTCGGCCTCGAGCTTGGTTTTTTCCACAATATCTTTATTGGGGGAATCAACTTCCTCTACCCATTTAACCGCGAGTTTTCGAGACCGTCCCCCAGCCATTTGCCTTTCAATAAGCCTATCTTTAAGTAAAGAACTATCAGTATCCAAATACCACAGGATATCCAGTATTTCCTTAACATGTTCCCAACCGCCATACTGGGCGGCCAGATAATTCCCTTCAGTGACAATAACCTGAGTGTCTGGCTTAATCTCGATAGCAGCCGCAATCGGCTCGTGTAGCGAGCGCGAATAGGTAGGGACGAACACAGGGTAATCCACTATGTCCCGCAACCGTTGCAATACATTAAGGTATCCATTCACATCAAAAGTTTCCGGAGCGCCTTTCCGGTCTAGCAGCTGCTTTTGCCGCAATATCGCATTCGAAAAATGAAATCCATCCATTGGCAGGTACGCACTATTAATGTCTAAAACATCAGTTAAATAAGCAACAAGTTTCTGCGCTAACGTAGATTTTCCAGCACCAGGAGCTCCGGCGATACCCACAATACTGCGACCAGGGCGCAACTGCCGGCAGAGATCTCGTGCAAGATATTCCAAGCATCCAAATTCATAAATCTTCACTGGCAATCCCCCTAAAGAAACTTTACTTCTTTGATATTACTGGCATCGGAAGGGTCACGACCGGTAAGAGCTGTACGAACGACTGTCAGAGAGCGCGAGGGCTAGGTTTTATCCGAGCAGACGCGGTGGGCATAAGAATTTGGGAAACGTCGCTACGTTTTCCAGATTCTTGGGCAGGAGGAAAAACCTAGCCCCCCACGCCGAGCCCTCCCCGCGCCAGCCCTCCCGGGTTCTCGTCCCTCGCTTATAAAATGGTGAAACCCCAGGGTAAACCTGGGGCTCCTCATTTGTGCCAGTAACCCTAAGGGATTGCGCCAACGAAGTGGAGCTAGCGGGACTCGGCGGTGCTACGCACCAGCAAGGGTTTTCGGAGCACAGCCCCCGAAAACCACTGGCGCGGGCGAACACTCAACCCGCGTTCGCTACCACCCCGCGCCAGCCCTCACGGGTTCGAGCCCCTCAGCTTAAAACACTGATACCCCGGCGCAAGACCGGGGTATCAGTGTTTGTGGAGCTAGCGGGACTCGAACCCGCGACCCTCTGCTTGCAAAGCAGATGCGCTACCAGCTGCGCCATAGCCCCTTTTGAGCCAGAAAACCTGTTTACAGGTACTTCCAAACTCCGGGATCATTGCGTAAGTCATTTGCGGCATTCAAACACCAGACGAAAAAGACGCTGACAAACAGCAGTTTTAGAATCTTTTTCAAATCTACCTACCTGGTTGATTGCTGAACAAACTTCCCTCGCAGTGGGCCTAGCTGGGCTCGAACCAGCGACCTCAGTCTTATCAGGACTGCGCTCTAACCAACTGAGCTATAGGCCCATCGTGTCCATCACGAACACCATTGCAGATTACAACATTCCTAACCCGGCTTTCAAACCCTGCCTAGGTGCGTTCCGTCACGCCACCCGCCAGCGCCCCCACCAGGCACAGAATGCAGTAATACTACTCGTCAGTAAGTGCCAACTTAATTCCGTCAACCAGCGAAGTCGCCAAGTTATAAATAAGCGCCCCCACCGTACAAAACGCGGTCATCAAGATCACGTTAGAAACTGCGATAATCGTGCTCATCGCCATCATCCGCGGTAACCGCAGATAGTCAATCATTGAAGCAATTGAGCCGGTAGGATCAATATCGTTAATAAAGTTCTCTACCGAACTAAACACGTTCATCGAGTTCAACAGCAACCAAACTAGCAAACCCGCCAGCACCATCGCGATTCCCAGCGCCACCGACAGCAGGAAGGAAACTTTCATCACCGTCCAGGGGTCAATCCGGGAAACCACCAAGGAGATTTGGCGCGGCTGATATTCACCTATCTTCGCCGAGGACGCGCCAACTTTCTCTGACTGTCCAGCCTTACCCCCGGTAGCAGAATCCGATTTTACCTGCGGAATCGCTATATTTTTTCCGCCTTTAGAACCTGACTTTCCCGCGGATTTTTTCCCCGCAGACTGGGGCGATTTGCCACCCTTGTTCACCGGGCTTTCCCCCGATTTATCGTGACCGCCATCGCCTTGACCGGTCTTATCCTGCCCGGTCTTCTTACCCTCGCCACCCTGGGTATCAGCAGCTCCTGCTACCTTATCTTTCTGGGGCTTGCGGGCGCTGTTTTCTGCTTCCGCGCCCGGCTTCTTTGAGCCGCCCTCCGGGGCAGCGTCCTCTCCCTGCCCTAGGGGAGCCTTATCTTGATCTTTACCATCAGTTGTCATTGGTCAGCCTCTCACTAGAGCTCAGTTGTTTCGGTTTCTAAAGCGGCCACTTCTTGATCGAGTTCCTCGTCCGTAGCCTCTGACGATTCATCATCATCTGACTTCTCATTATTTAACGCCACAGCCAAAACCGCATCCCCTTCAGCCGGGCGAGTGAAAATTACTCCCTGTGTGTTACGTCCTGTACGGGGAACCTCGTCTACCCGGGAACGTTGTACTTTCCCGGACTGCATAATCACCATGACCTCATCATCGTCATTAACAATCAAGGCTCCCACCAGGCCGCCGCGCTCAGCCACCAGATTAGCGACCTTGATCCCCAGGCCGCCGCGTCCCTGTACCCGGTATTCCTCTACCGATGTGCGTTTCGCGTATCCACCCTCAGTCACCACCAAAAGGTCACTATCAGGACGGATAACCGTCATCGCCAACAAGTGATCCCCCTCGCGGAACTTCATGCCCCGCACCCCGGAGGTAGCGCGACCAGTAGGACGCAGAGCCTCGTCAGTGGCTAAGAAACGCAGCGACTGCCCCTTATGGGAAACCAATAGCAGCTCATCATCACCATTTACCAGTTCCGCAGACACCACTTCATCAGCGGCACCATCAGGCATTTCCCGCAAGTTAATCGCAATCAAACCGCCGGTACGATTGGAATCATATTCGGTAAAGCGAGTCTTTTTCACCAGCCCCGAGCGGGTAGCCAGCGCCAAATACTCGGCATCATCATAAGAACTAAACGCCAAAACCTGCGCGATTTTTTCTTCCGGCTGGAACGCCAAGAGGTTTGCTACGTGCTGACCCTTAGAGTCGCGTCCTCCCTCGGGCAGTTCATAAGCTTTCGCCCGGTAAACCCGACCCTTATTAGTAAAGAACGCCAACCAGTGATGAGTGGTGGTGGTAAAGAAGTGATCCACCACGTCATCTTCGCGTAGCTGCGCACCCTTGATACCCTTGCCGCCGCGCTTTTGGCTGCGGTATTGATCCAGGCGGGTGCGTTTGACATACCCGGAATGGGTAATGGTGACCACCACGTCCTGTTCTTCAATCAGGTCTTCCATCGACATTTCCCCGGCGAACGGCATAATCTTGGTGCGCCGCTCATCACCATACTTATCGACGATCTCGCCCAGTTCGGTGGAAATAATTCCCCGCTGCCGCTCCGGACGAGCCAAGATATCTTGTAGATCCTTTACCCGCGCCTCTAACTCGGTGTGTTCATCGAGAATCTTTTGCCTCTCGAGGGCGGCTAAGCGGCGCAGCTGCAAAGCCAGAATCGCATCCGCTTGGACTTCATCTACCCCGAGCAGCTCCATCAGGGCGCTGCGCGCTTCATCAACTGTGGGTGATTTACGGATAGTAGCAATCACCGCATCCAAGGCATCCAGCGCCATCAGGTAGCCTTGCAAAATATGGAGGCGATCTTGCGCCCGCTTCAAGCGGAAATTGGTGCGGCGCACGATTACTTCAAGCTGATGGGTAATCCAGTTAGAAATAAACCCATCGATAGAAAGCGTCCGCGGAACCCCATCTACCAGAGCCAACATATTGGCGGGGAAGGAATCCTGCAACTGGGTACGCTTATAGAGGTTATTCAAAACCACCTTGGGAACCGCGTCCCGCTTGAGCACAATCACCAGGCGCTGCCCGGAGCGGTCCGAGGATTCGTCGCGGATATCCGCAATCCCCTCGATCTGCCCGTCTTTCACCAGTCCAGCGATTTTTGCCGCCAGATTATCCGGATTTACCTGGTAGGGAAGTTCGGTAACCACCAGGCAGACCCGGGAGTTGATTTCCTCTACGTTGACTATCGCTCGCTGCACAATGGAACCGCGACCGGTACGGTATGCCTGTTCAATCCCTTTGCGCCCCAAAATAGTGGCGCCCGTGGGGAAATCCGGTCCCTTAATCCGTTCGATCAGGGCTTCCATTAATTCTTCGCGCGAAGCCTCGGGATGCGCTAGCGCCCACTGCACCCCGTCAGCAACTTCCCGCATATTGTGGGGCGGAATCCGGGTGGCCATCCCCACTGCGATTCCCTCTGACCCGTTAAGCAGCAGGTAGGGCAGGCGGGCAGGCAAGACCGTGGGTTCTTGGGTGCGCCCATCATAGTTGTCCATAAAATCAACGGTGTCTTCATCGATGTCCCGCACCATTTCCATCGACAAAGGTGCCATTTTACATTCCGTATAACGCGGAGCGGCCGGCCCCAGGTTACCCGGGGAGCCAAAGTTACCTTGACCAGCCACCATCGGGTAACGCATCGACCAAGGCTGCACTAGGCGCGCTAAAGCGTCATAAACCGCGGCGTCACCGTGGGGGTGGAAGTGCCCCATCACGTCGCCGACTACGCGCATACATTTGGAGAACCCGGCGTTGGGGCGGTAGCCACCGTCATACATGGCATACAGAATCCGCCGGTGTACCGGCTTGAGACCGTCCCGCACCTCCGGCAGGGCGCGCCCTACGATCACGCTCATCGCATAATCCAGATAGGAACGCTGCATCTCGGTTTCTAGGTCAACCTGATTAATATGCCCTTTTGCCTGGAAAAGACCGGAATTATTTTCGAGGGCGTCTGCCGAAGCGGTATCCCCGCCCCCAAAAGCCGCGCCGGAGTGCTGAGAGTTTTCCGAGGCGCCTGTTTGCTGATTTTGATCCTGGTTGTCTATTTCACTCATTTTTCCCGTCCCTTAAATATCCAAGAACCGCACGTCAGTGGCATTACGCTGAATGAAAGCGCGCCGCGACTCCACGTCCTCGCCCATTAGCATGGAGAAAACTTCATCCGCGCTGGCTGCTTCGGATAAGGTCACTTGTTTGAGCATCCGATCTTCGGGGTTCATGGTGGTTTCCCACAGTTCCTGGGGATTCATTTCCCCGAGTCCCTTGTAGCGCTGTACCCCGCCCTCTTTCGGCAGGCGCTTGCCATCGGTTTTGCCGTCCTCTAGATATTCGTCGCGTTGGCGATCCGAGAACACGAACTGGTGGGGCGCATTCGACCATTTCAGCCGGTAAAGCGGGGGGCAGGCGATAAATACGTGCCCTTTTTCAATCAGGGGACGCATATAGCGGAATAGCAAAGTCAGCAACAAAGTGGCGATATGCTGGCCGTCCACATCCGCGTCCGCCATAATCACTATCGCGTTATAACGCAGCTTGGAAATATCGAAGTCTTCGCCAATGCCAGTACCGAAGGCGGTAATCAAAGACTGAATTTCTTGACTGGACAGGGCACGGTCTAGCCGCGCTTTCTCTACGTTTAGGATTTTGCCACGAATCGGCAAGATTGCCTGGTGAGCCGGGTCGCGCCCCTGCACAGCCGAGCCACCTGCAGAGTCGCCCTCTACAATATAAATTTCGCATTGGGAGGCATCGCGGGAAGAACAATCCCGCAGCTTCCCAGGCATAGATACAGATTCCAGAGCCGACTTGCGCCGGGTAGCTTCCCGAGCCTTGCGAGCAGCCACCCGCGCGGTTGCCGCCTGCTGTGCCTTTACCAGTATCGCTTTCGCGTCCATGGGATGGGCATCTAACCAGTCACCCAGTTTGGAGTAAACCTGCTGCTGCACAAAGGTACGCGCCTCGGTGTTTCCCAGTTTGGTTTTGGTTTGCCCCTCGAATTGCGGCTCGGTGAGTTTAACCGAAATAACGGCGGTTAAACCTTCCCGAATATCGTCACCGGTCAAGTTATGATCCTTGTCCTTGAGGATCCCTTTATCCCGGGCATATTTATTCATCAAGCTGGTCAGTGCCGAGCGGAAACCTTCCTCGTGGGTGCCGCCCTCGGTGGTGTTAATCGTGTTCGCGTAGGTATGCACGGACTCGGAATAGGCGGTGGTCCACTGCAACGCGATTTCGAGGCTGATGGAGGCGTCCTCGTTAACTGACTCAAAATCGATGATCTCGGGGTTGATGACCTCGGATTTCTTGGAGTGGTTAATGAACTCTACATAGTCGCGCAGACCGTTTTCGTACATGAACGATACTTGCCGGAAACCGGGAACCGGATCATCGGCGGTACCTTGCGCATCGCCAGTCACTAAATCGCCGGCATCGGTAGCCTCGGGGCGCTCATCAGTTAAAGTAATCCGCAGCCCCTTGTTCAGGAAGGCCATCTGCTGGAAACGCTGCCGCAAAATCTCGAAACTAAAAGTAGTGGTCTCGAAGATTTCCGGATCCGGGTAAAAGGTCTGTTGGGTACCGGTTTCCTCGGTTTCTTCCCCACGTTCCAATTCGGTAAGGGGATGTCCGCCGTTACCGAAGGACTGTCGCCAGACGTAGCCTTGCCGTTTTACCACGGTATCCATCCGCACCGAGAGGGCGTTTACTACCGAAACCCCAACCCCGTGCAGACCGCCGGAAACTGCGTAACCGCCAGATCCGAACTTGCCACCGGCGTGCAAGATAGTCATTACCACTTCCACTGTGGGGCGTTTTTCGGTGGGGTGCATATCCACTGGGATTCCGCGGCCATTATCGCTGACCCGCAAACCCCCATCTGCCTGGATGGCAACTTCGATATGGTCGCAATAGCCGGCCAGAGCCTCGTCGACAGAGTTGTCGACTACCTCGTATACCAGGTGGTGCAGACCGCGCTCCCCGGTAGAACCGATATACATGCCGGGACGTTTGCGTACTGCCTCTAGCCCCTCTAAAACTGTGATGTCGTCCGCACCGTATTCGTGCTGGACTTGTTGGTCACCCAGGTCAGCCACCTGCTGGATCTCCTTGGTCTAGTTCGCTGGCCCCGAGCCGGATATTTCCGACCGCTGGGCACCATCTGCCCCAGGGCATTCACGCCGAAAATCCGGCGCTCACTGACTCTATTCTACCGTGAAAGCCCCAAAAACCCACATTTTACGGCTTCACCCTAGTTTTCGGGGGAAAGTCACTTTTTTACTTTCGGTGCGTTAGAGGCAAATTTTTTCGAGGACGCGCCCGGGGTTAGAAGAAATGAGGAAGCAACCTCGAAAAGAGCTGGGTATCGCGTGAGGACAGGCGAGGGCAGGGCTTTAAGACAGAAATGGTCGGCATTCTCGGAAAGAAACGGGCAGTTCTTAAAAAAATAAGCCCTCAGTGTTTAAAAGAAAACAGCCGCTATTTCGGACCCATAATCCGGTAGCCGAGCCCGCGCACAGTCACGATAATCTTCGGCGAGTGCGGGTCGTCCTCAATCTTGGAACGCAGCCGTTTGACGTGTACATCCAGGGTCTTGGGGTCTCCGAACCAGTTTTCGCCCCACACCCGATCCATAACCTGTCCGCGAGTAAGCACCCGTTCGGGGTTACGCAAAAAATACTCCAGCAGTTCGAACTCACGCAGCGGCAGCTCTTTAAGCTCCCCATGTACCCGCACTTCATGGCGGTCAACATCCATTGTTACGGGACCGACCTCCAAGATGTTTCCTACCTCGGGAAGATCCTGGGTGCGGCGCAAGACTGCGGTGATTCGCGCCAAGAGTTCCCGGAAACGATAGGGCTTAGTCACGTAATCATCCGCGCCCAGCTCCAAACCGATTACCACGTCAACCACGTCATCTTTAGCCGTCACCATAATGATGGGCGTGTCGTAGCTTTCACGCACCTGCCGACAAACCTCGGTGCCAGGAATCCCGGGAAGCATCAGATCCAGCAAAATCAGGTCGATGTGGTTACTTTTAACCATCGAAAGCGCCTGGTCACCGTCAGCTACCCCGATTACTTCGTAACCTTCACGTTTCAGGGAATACTCTAGAGGTTTACGGTAAGCTTCCTCGTCCTCAACTACTAATATGGTGGTCATTCCTGTTCCTTTGTCAACGCTATTTGCTTAGCATCTGGATGGTGCGCGGTGTGCCGGGGCAAAGTAATGATGAAAGTAGCGCCCTCCCCCGGTTTAGAGTTCACGTGGATAGAGCCATTAAGATCCGAAACCACGTGTTTTACAATCGAAAGCCCCAATCCGGTTCCGCCAGTGGAGCGGGAACGCGCGGGATCGACGCGGTAAAAGCGTTCAAAGATCCTACCTTGGTCCTCTTCGGAAATTCCGATACCATCATCGGCAACTTCCATCACCACATTGTCGTTTTCCCGCAACGTTACATTCACATGACCTCCGGGATTGGAATAACGAATCGCGTTTTCCAGCAGGTTTTGCAGGGCGGAAGTCAGCAGCTCTAAATCGGCGTGCACCAAAATATCTTCCCCTTGCGGGAAATCGGTGTTCAAAGTGATATTCGCATCCTCGGCGGCAGTACGCACCTGATCGAGGGCATCGTTAATGGCTTCAATTGCCAACATAGGACGCGGCTTGGCTGGCAGACGCCCGTCTTGCAGCCGCGCTAAAGAGATAATTTCGTAAACCAGTTTGGTTAGCCGCCGCGATTCTTTTACTAGCTGAGTGGAAAAGGTTTCCACCGCCTGCACATCGTCGGCATTGTCGTGAATCGTTTCTGCCAGTAAGGAAATCGCTCCCACCGGGGTTTTCAGTTCATGGGAAGCGTTAACCACGAACTCACGACGGGTGGCATCAGCTTGGAGGACGCGAGTGCGATCCTCTAGCAACACCAGGGTGTGCCGGGGCGAGATGGGAGCCACCCGCACCCGCACTGACCAGGGAACGGCAGCATCAGGATGCACCAGTTCATAGTCTTCCTCTACTATTCGTCCCGCGCTGCGCGCCTTGTCAATCTGCGCTAACAGCTGCGGGTATTCGATTTTCCCGTGATGAAACAGGGGAACGATGCGCGCCAACTGCGAAATATAAGCGAAAGAGTTATCGGGATTAAGTACTACCGACGCCTCGGGTAGGGCATCAAGAATCTTGGATAAATCCTCGACTTTCCAGCCGGAGCCATCCCAATGTGGCTGGTCGCTTTGGCTTTCCATACTTAACATTTTAGGGGGGTCAATCTCTGAGAAACTAATTGCAGGGACTTTGTTAACCAACTGTTAACCCTGGGTAACGGTTTTTCCTGACACTGCGGGCTCTGAACTTCTGCCGATTTCCGCCGCGCAGGCACCCTATCCGAAACGTCCCGCAATATAGTTTTCGGTAACTTTTTCGTGCGGGGTGAGGAAGACGGATTCAGTCGGTCCGATTTCCACCAGTTTCCCGGGTTGGCGCGGCCCGGAAATATTAAAGAACGCGGTCTGGTCAGAAATCCGCGCCGCCTGCTGCATATTGTGGGTAACAATCACAATCGTGTAGGTTTCCTTCAACTGGGCAATCAAATCTTCAATCGCCAAGGTGGAGATGGGGTCAAGCGCCGAACAGGGCTCATCCATCAGCAGTACCTCGGGCTTTACTGCAATCGCCCGCGCAATACAAAGGCGTTGCTGCTGTCCTCCGGACAGGGAAGCGCCCGGTTTATCTAGCCGGTCGTTAACTTCCTCCCACAGGTTTGCGCCTTTTAGGGATTCTTCTACAATCTGATCGCCCTCGGATTTACTGATTTTAACCCGATTTAGATGCAAGCCGGCTAGCACGTTGTTCTTAATCGACATGGTGGGGAAGGGATTTGGACGCTGGAATACCATCCCAATCATTCGCCGCACCTCCACCGGGTCAACGTCTTTGCCGTAGAGGTTATGCCCGTTGAGCAGGACTTCGCCTTCAATGCGCCCTCCGGGGGTAACCTCATGCATCCGGTTCAAAGTCCGTAGCACCGTAGATTTGCCACACCCTGATGGTCCAATCAGGGAAGTTACCGTTTGGCTTTCAATCGCCATATTTACGTCCTCTACGGCTTTGAAATCTCCGTAGTAAACGTCTAAATGTTTAGTCTCTAAACAGATTGCCATTTTCTTTTCCTATCTGCTTTGCTTCTTGTATCCCTGCCTCGGCTAGGGCGAGCTAGCTATTTACCAATCGAGAGTTTTTTGGCTACGAACCGGGCTCCTAGATTCAAAACCAATACCGCGAATACCAGCACCAAGGCCGCACCCCAGGCGCGATCCACATTGATAGTAGGGTTACAGTTCACTGCGTGAGCCGCGCAAGAAACCGTGGAGGTGTACTGCTGATAGATATAGACCGGCAGGGTTTCCATGCGCCCGGAAAACACATTGTTATTGATCGCATCGAACATCCCCGCGGTAATCAGTAAGGGCGCAGTTTCCCCCACAATCCGAGCGATTGCTACCACCACTGAGGTCACTAACCCAGCCGCCGAAGTGCGCAGTACCACCGAGATCACGGTGCGCCATTTAGGCACCCCTAAGGCATAAGATGCTTCCCGCAATTCATTGGGTACCAATCGCAACATTTCTGCTGATGAACGTACTACCAGCGGAATCATCAATACCGAAAGGGCAACTGCTCCCATCAGACCGGAGCGGTACGCCGGACCAATAACCATGGTGAACAAGGCAGCCGCGAATAGACCAG
The DNA here is from genome assembly GCF_900106855.1 of Varibaculum massiliense. Classification (NCBI taxonomy): domain Bacteria; kingdom Bacillati; phylum Actinomycetota; class Actinomycetes; order Actinomycetales; family Actinomycetaceae; genus Varibaculum; species Varibaculum massiliense. The sequence continues at coordinate 1,196,300 of NZ_FNWI01000004.1, forward strand.
CAACTATGGAGGGAATACCAGTCATTACGTCCACCAAAGTGGTGGTTAGTTTCGCAAACTTAGTGTTGCCCGCGTATTCGGTCAGGTAGATGGCTACCAGCAGCCCCAGGGGAACGGAGATAATCGCTGCTACCAGGGTGATCAGTAGGGTACCCACCATCGCGTGGTAGATGCCACCAGCCTCCATTCCTCCGTAGACGCCTTTCATAGAAACGCTCAAGAAATAGGGGGAAATAATCCCGATACCCCTACGGATAAGTTCGTATCCGATAGAACCCAAGATGACCAGTACCAACAGACCGCACAGCCACATCGAAGCCGCAATCACGTTATTGGTGAATCTGCGGCGAAAACTCAACGCTTTATCTCCGCCCAGCCGGGCGTGCTTTACCTCAGTTTTCGGCTCTGCTTCTTCCAGTTTTTCCTGGTACTTTAGCTTTTTCTCTAGGATTACTGCCTGCAGAGCAGAAGTATTATCCGAGGTAGCAAGAGCTGCTAGCTTATCGCTTTTTCCTAGACCGGTTGCCCTGGTGCTGGCGGGAGCCTGCCCGCCGCCTAAGGATTCTTGTTTTATTTTCAGGTCGCCCTGATTCTGATTTTCTGCACTCATTTATTTCCCTGAACTTTCCTTGCGAGCTACCATCCACCGCGCACCCGAGTTGACCAGTAACGTCAAAACAAATAGCACTAGACCAGTGAAAATTAGCGCTGCCGCCATATTGGAGTCGGCCTCCGGGAACTGGAGGGCGATATTAGAGGCAATCGTAGAGTGCGCTCCTGCTCTAAACAGCGACCACACGTAGGATGCTCCGGGAGAAAGTACCATCGCCACTGCCATAGTTTCTCCCAGAGCCCGACCTAGCCCGATCATCGCTGCCGAAACCGTACCGGAGCGCCCAAACGGCAACACCACGGTTTTTATCATTTCCCACTTGGTAGCTCCCAACGCTAGCGCCGCTTCCATTTCCAGAGGGGGAGTACGGGCATAGACTTCTCGGCAAAGTGCGGTAATAATCGGGATCACCATAATCGCCAACACCACCGAGGCCGAGAAAATTACTCGCCCAATCGGGGAAACTGGCCCTGAAAACAACGGGAACCAGCCAAAATAGGTGGCAAGGAACTCCATTATGGGCTGCAAGATAGGCAGTAAAATCAGTCCGCCCCAAAGCCCGTAGACAACTGAGGGAATCGCGACCATTACGTCAATCAATCCCGCGATAACTGCGGAGACTTTCCGGGGAGCATAGAAGTTTATAAACACTGCCAGCGCCATAGACAGCGGCACCGCAATCGCCAAGGCAACTGCCGCTGCCAGGACGGTTCCAAAAAGCTGGGGTGCCACGTATTCCCAGATGCTGACCATTTCGGTGCGTCCGCGCATCCGTAGTCGCAGATCGGGGTTAGAGATCGCCGGCCAGGCTTGCAAAGTTAGAAACATCGCTACCAGGGCTAATACCGCGGCAATGACTACCGCTGATCCCTTGGTGGCTAGATAAAATAATCCTTCCCAGTTAAAGATGCTTTTTCGGGAGGTGGATTTTTCAGATTCTCGCTTTTGAAGGCGGGTTTTTGTACTCACGTTTCCTCCAGGTGGTTAAGACCAGGAGTACCGGTTTTTACCGATACTCCTGGTCACCAGAGCCCAAACTTGGGGGATTCTTACTTGATTTCGTCAAGCGCGGCAGTGATTTTCTTGGTGATTTCCGCACCTAGGGGAGCAGATCCGGCTGCCTCGGCAGCTTTCTTCTGTCCGTCAGCGGATACCACATAGTTAACCCAGGCTTTCACCAACTTGGCGGTATTGGCGTCTTTATACTGCGGGCAAACCGCGTAGTAAGAGACCAGTACCAGCGGATAGGCTTCGGGATCATCCGGGGTGCGGTTTAGTTTCAGCGCCAGGTCGTTCTTTTCTCGTCCTTCCTCAACTTCGGCACTTTCAACTACCTTTGCCGCTGCCTCGGCCGAGTATTCTACGAAACCATCGCCTGCTTTGAGCGCTACTGTTCCGAAGTCACCGGCCTGGGAAGCATCGATATAACCAATCGCGCCTACAGTTTTCTTTAGGTTATCCACTACACCTGCGGTTTTATCTCCGGACTCTCCGCCGGCCACCGGCCAATCCTTCGATGGCTCATCCGGCCAAGCATCCGGTGCCGCCGCGTGCAGGTAATCAGTGAAATTCTCGGTGGTACCGGACTGGTCAGCGCGGTGTACCGCCACGATCTTGGCATTCGGCAGTTTGGCATCCGCATTGTCTGCAGCGATAGCCGGATCATTCCACTTGGTGATTTCCCCGCGAAAAATCTTGGCGATGGTTTCTGCCTTCAGGTTCAGCGTCTTGATTCCCTCCAAGTTGAAGGCCACCGCCACTGGGGATACATAAACCGGCAGGTTAATCGCTTTGGAGTCTTTACAAACCGCGGCTGATTTTTCGACCTCTTCAGACGAGAGCGCCTGGTCGGTACCAGCGAAGGCCACCCCACCTTGTAGGAAGGTGGTCACCCCTGCCCCGGAACCAGTGGGGTCGTAGGTTACTTCCACATTCTTCGCGACCTCGGAAAATCCTGCTTTCCAAGCGTCAACTGCATCTTTTTGCGAGGACGCGCCCGCGCCCGCCAACTTGCCGGAAATATCGACAGTTTCCATTTTCTTTGAGTTATCTGCACTTCCAGTGGCATTATCGGAGCCACAGGCGGCCAAGCTGGTTGCTGTCAAGGCAAGACCAGCGATAACCGCTAAAGATTTGATGCTCTTGCGCATATCTTTCCTTCGATTCTTTTAGATTTTTCATTGACACTTGCAAAGTAAACGAAGAAGTTAACGTCAGCTTGACAGTCACGTTAACTTTTAGTTAACAGTGATTCAAAGTAGAAAAATTACCCGGTAAAACTATTCTACCTGCGTAGATAGAAATTATTAGCTAATTTTGAGAGAAATCCATACCAGCGTGTAATAGGGCAAAGTGACATTTTGGCTGGGGTCTAAAGCCAAATCGCCCCACAAATACGATCGCAGATTACTCTGCATATGTTGTTTCCCTCGCTCACTAGCTTTCAGATAGGAAGAGCGCGTCTTAGCCAGGGCGAAAAGGGCGGTTACCGGCAGCGATACTCCCCATTGAAAGAGCCGAAGTTCCGGTTTTTGAAATCCCTTCCCCACTTTTGGCACTCGGTCCGGGTGGTGCACATCCCCGGAACGCATCACCCGTGAAAGCCGCTTCACCCAGGGGAAAGATACGTTCATCTGATTGTAAATAATCACTAGGCGTCCACCGGGTTTCAACACTTTGGCTGCGGCAACGCACGCAGCTTCCTTATCGACCCAATGCCAAGATTGGGCATAGCAGAGCGCATCGAAAGTTTCGGGCGCAAACAATTCACCCACGTCCTCGGCTTTCCCCTTATAAAGAGGGGTTTGGGGGAGGGATTCGCGGAACATTTCCCGCATACTCGCCGCCGGCTCCAAGGCACTAACCTTTATTCCCTGCGCCGCCAACGCCCGGGTAAACTTGCCGCTACCAGCTCCTACATCTAGAACTTGGGGATCTTGTAATCCGGAAAGTCCCGCGCGTACAGCTGCTGGCAGATAGGCGGGACGGTAGTGTTCATAATCTGTCCCCGCCAAAGTGTAGGGGTTTCCCCCGCTCGCAGCCCCTCCTACCTGCTGCTGATCGGTGATAGTACCGGGAGGGGGCCCTA